>CALKXJ010000001.1 GCA_938003835.1 uncultured Bryobacteraceae bacterium
TCGATCTCGCCGAGTAGCGGGCGCAGCTCTGCGGCCAGCGCCCGGGGCCGGCTCCGTGCCGCCTCAAGTTGGTGGGCGGCCATTTCGTGGACGAGCCGGTGCATCGGGCGCCGCTCGATTGCGGCCCAGACCGAGGGAGGCAGGCTCACCAGATCACGGTGCGGCCGCCGGCGCACGGACTCCTGCCTGCGGGCCTCTTCGCGCCACGGATTCGTCGAAAGCTGCGAGTCGGGGAGAATCGCTCGATCCTTCTCCGACGGGTAGGGGATGCCGAACCAGCGCTCGAGGATGGGGTAAAGGCCCTCGCGCTGCTGCGGGCCGATACTGAAACAGTGACTCACCCGCTCCATGCTCAGCCGGATCAGCCCGTAGCCTTGCGAGGAGGCGAGGTTGTCACGGGCGCCATAGAAGCCCCAGACCTTTTCCGACCGTGCCATGCCGTCCACCCAGAGACGGGGATAGTCCGGCTCCTCGGCGCCTTCCCAGCCGAATTCGAACGCCCGGACGAACTTTCGCGGAGCCGTCGAGGCGGCGATCAGCCAGGGAGAAAACTCGCCGGCGATCTGCCCCGGCAGGTCGCCGTGGACCCGGACGTGGCCCTGGTCGTAGTTGAAGGGCGCCACGGCCGTGATGCGCGGATCGAGTGCGGCCGCCACGCCGGCGATCTCGCCGCCGCCTGCGACCGCGCCCAGCAGGATGATGCGATTGCGGTCGATTTCCGGCCGTTCGTAAAGGAAGTCCACCGAACGGATCACGTCCCATGCCGCCCAGCCCGAATAACTCTCGCCCGCCAGGAAGAGCTGCTTGGTGAAGTTGAAGCGCGAGCCATAGGCCTGCCGGTACCAGGGAAGCGTTTCCGTGCGCTCGCCGTAACCCGGCCGCTCGATGATCAGCACGGCGCAGCCGGTGCGAGCCCATAGTTCACCCATGTCGTGGAGCTCGCCCTGCGTCTTCGGGAAATGCTGGCTGTGAACGATCAGGATGGCTGGCAGAGGAGGCCGGGGAGCGGCGGGCAGGTAGAGATTCGCCGTCATCCAAAAGCCCGGCCGGCTCTGCCAGATCAGGTTTTCCAGTTGGTAGCCTTCGCCGGTGTGGCGCGCCGTCACGCGCGCCTCGAGTGGCGGCCGCTTCGGCGGAAACGCGCCGAGGGAGGCGCGGAACGGGCGAATCCGCTCGTCGCGGAAGCGCTCCCAGTCCTGGCGCGTGGCGACCTGCTCCCAGGCGCGGCGCTCGGCCAGCACCGCCTGCTCGATCTTTTTCCGAAGGTGGTCCGCAACCATGGTCCGCACGGAGTGGTACCGGCGGTAGAGAGGGGGCCAGACCCGGGATGGGAGCGCGGCCAGCTCGGCCGCAAGCCCCGTCAGTGGATCCCGCCCGAGAGGCTGCGGCGGGGCGATAAGCTCCGGCGCCTCCTGGCGCAGCACGGCAGCCCTGTAGCGAGCCGGGCCATAGAAGCTGGTCGCGCCGCCCGCGGTCGGCAGGGTGCTCCATTCAGCCGCTTCGCCGGGCCGTGCTGCCCGGTGCCGCGCCAGGAGAATCCTCCATTGCTGCGGGATCCCGGCTTCACCGAGCGCCGCGGCGCACTCCTCGAGCGGAATGTCGATCCGCGCTGTCCAGCGCCCGTGAAGAATCTCGGCCTGCCGTTCGATGCGGGCGTTGAAGGAGCTCTGCGGGCGCGTGATGCGCGGGCCCGAGCCCAAAGCGTCCAGCAGCGTGCCTGCGGGTCCGACGGCGATCTGAAGGAATTTCGAGCCGCTGGTGGCCAGGTACACGGCCAGGTGATCGTCCCCCGTAACCGCGCTATCCCGCCCGCCCGAGCGAGCGACGACCGGCTCGGGCTCCTCCATTCGCGCAAAGATGGCCAGCGTGCGCCCGTCGTGTGCCCACCGGATCCGGGTGCGGTAGCGCGGCAGGCGCGGATAAGCTTCATTGCGGGAAAGCTCGAACGGCGCGACGCTCTGCCAGGCCGGATCGTCCCAGCCCGCCGAGAGCGGCGGGAGCGCCGCCAGGCGGCCCACCTCGAGAGGCGGTTCCGTGTTGCCCAGTTTGGGCTCGGCGAGTTCCGGCAGCCGCATGTCGGCACTCCGCCGCAGGTGAACCGTGCCCAGATCGGCCTTCCAGCGGAACTCGGGCGCGAGGGCGCGGCGCGACCGGATCCGTTCGGCTTGCAGGCGCACCTGGGGCGAGTTCCAGTCCAGCCGGAGCGCTTCGAGCGGGACCGCGACGACGGCGCTCCAGCCGGCGGCATTCACCACCGCGGTGCGGCGCACGGGGAGATTGTCCACCAGGCGCCCGGCCTCCTCGATGCGCCAGGCGGCCCAAGGGTTGACTTCGATTGCCAGGTGGCGCCTTCCGCCTTCAATATCGCGAAACTCCAGTTCCCAGCGGACGCGGTCTTCGAGTTCGGGCGACTCGAGCGCATCGCGCTCCCAGACTGGGTTTTTGCCGATCGAGCGGGCCAGCACCCTGCCGCCCGGCTCCGGCAAGCGCGCCTCGAGCCACAGCGAGCCGCCGCGCTGCTCGGCATGGACGGCACCGCCCAACTCAGCCGGAACGCCCTCCTCGACCGGGATTAGCCGCTCCGCAGGGGCGCTCGATGCGAAAGTGACGAGCAAGGCGAGCCGGCCGAGTCTTCCCACGATCAAAAGCTTACGCCGAGCGAGAGCTGCATGGCGCGGGCGCCGCCGGCCTGGAAGGCGGGCGTCAAACCGCTGGCCGGGCTGCCCGTACCCAGCATCAGGTTCAGCATCGAGGGCGCCATGCCAAACAGCGGGCTCGAAAGGAACCGGGCGGGATCGGCGAAATTGGGGTGATTGAACAGATTGAAGACCTCCAGGCGTGCCTTCAGGGAAACACGTTCCTGGTTGAAGAGCGTGCGAGTGAGGGCGGCGTCGAGCTGGTGCATCCCGAAGCCGCGGATGGCATTGCGTCCCAGCGTGCCCTGCGCGTCTGGCCGGTAGCGGAAGGCGGCCCGGTTCAGCCGCCGGCCCCCCGGAGCGCTGGGATCCTCGAGCCAGACGGGTTCGCCGCCCGCCAGGTCCGGCCGGAAGGCATTGGCAAAGCCCAGCCCCAGGGCGTACTCGCCCGCGAGGATCGTGACGGGGAAACCGGTGCGGGCGCGAAAGACGGTGTCGAGGCTCCAGCCGCTCTGTAGCTGCCGGAGTAGCGAGCCGCCGCCGTTCGGCGCCGTCTCCAGAGTCAGGGCGAGCGTGAGGGCGCCCCGGACGTCGAAATCCGATGGGCCGCGATCGCGCGCGACCGGCAGCCCCGCGCCCGCCCAGTGCAGAAGCGCGTCGCTCGAGCTGTTGTCAATAGAGTGGGACCAGGAGTATGCCGCCAAGGCCTGTACACCGCGCGCCATCGGCCTGCGGTACTGGAGCTGAAGCGCGTGATAGGCGGAGGCGCCGTGGTTGGTGGCCAGAGCGAGCCAGAGGGTCTGGCTCGAGCCGTCTCCGGCAAACTCCCGCCGCAGCAGGCGAACTCCCGAGGAGCCGACGTAGCTCGCCGAGAGCAACTGGCGGCCGGCGAGGGCGTGCTCGAGCGTGACGTTCCACTGGTGGACCGCGGGCAGGCGCAGGCCGGGAGCAAAGCCGAAGCTCAGGAGCGTCGAAAAAGGGACCGCCCGGCGGCGGCCGAATTGCGCGATGCTCAGCGGGCCGCCGTTGACCAGATCGGTGGCGATGCTGAGTGTCGAGTTGTAGAAGACGCCCCAGCCGGCACGGAGCACCGTGTTTGGCAGCGGCACGGGCCGCCAGGCTATTGCCAGGCGGGGCGCAAAGTGCCCGGAACCGCTGTTCCAAAGTCGGCTCTGTCCAGGGAAGGCGTAGGCGATCAGGGGCGCTGCCGCGCCGCCGGGCGGCGCCAGAGCGGGTGCGGGGGCATACTCCCAGCGCAGGCCGAGCGAAGCCGTGAGATCCGGCCGCAACCGCCAGGAGTCGTGGGCAAAGGCGGAGAACTCATCCAGGCGGGAGCGGAGCTGGCGCGCGGGCGCGATGGCGATCCAGAGCTCGCGCCCGGCCAGGAGATCTTCCAGGCCGTCTGCGATCAGGCTGAAGGTTCCGAGCTTGTCCCGGCGATTGAGGACAAAGCGGCGAATGTCGCCGCCGAGGCGCACCCGGTGGCGGCGAAAGTTGAGCTCGGCGGTGGCCAGCAGGTGCTCTTGCGTCTGCCAGTAGCCTGGTTCGGCGCCGGCGACGGCTTGACCGAGGCCGGCAACCGAGAACCGGAACAGATAGCCGCAGGAGGCGCTGCTCAAGAAGTACGCGGTAAGAGCCGCCAGGGCGCACTCCTCGGCGAGGGCCGGGGGGAGCCGCCACTCGGAAGCGCCGCGGGAGGCCGAGCGGTTCGCCTTCAGATCGACAACCAGCCCCGGTGTGAGGCGCATATTGAGACCGGCTGTGAGACTGCGGTGGCGCAGGCCGAGATCGTTCACCTGGAGAGCGGTGAATTCGTTCGAGGAGCGCGCTTCGTGGAAACGTGCGAAAGCCGTCAGCCTGCCGGTAAGCGCGTGATCAAGACGCAGGCTGGCCGCATCGAGGCGAGCGCGCCGGCGGTAAAGGCCCATCCATTCGGCCAGTCCGGCGCCGAGCGGCTCCCCGTTGGGCGCCGGGAACAGATCGATCACGGGCTGGACCCATGCCGGGGCGGTGGCGCGGATGGCTTCCGAAGGTACGGCGGCGCGCCAGGCCACCGGGTCGCTGAGCCGCAGGCGGTCGGCGGCCAGGAAGAAGAAAGTCCGGTTGCGCCGGATCGGGCCTCCGAATCCCCCGCCGGTCTGGTTGAGGTGGACTCCCGAAACAGCCAGCCCGGAACGGTTGGCGAACCAGTCGCGGGCATCGAGCGCGCCGTTGCGGAAGAGGTGGGCGAGCGAGCCGTGGAACTCATTCGAACCCGAGCGGCTGGCCAGGAGCACCTGGGCGCCGGGCTGCCGGCCGAACTCTGTCGCTGCCCCCGCCGTCTGGATACGGAGCTCCTCGACGGCGGCGAGCGGAATCAGACTGTGCAAGCTGCCGAGCGCGGTCATCGCGGGCAAGGCGCCCCCGGTGGACTGGGCAGGCAGAGCGCCGGCGCTCACCCCCGTGTTCGCGCTGACGCCGTCCACGGCGAAATAGTGCGCGTTGGGACGCTGCCCGGAGACGGTGAACTGGCCCGCCTCGCCCCGGGTCGCCGGGGTCACGATGGCGCCGGGAGCAAGCTCGAGCAAGCCGAGCAGGTTGCGCCCGTTCAGGGGCAGCCGCTCGATGCGGTCCCGCTCGAGGAGGGTGCTCACCGCCGCATCTTCTCCGTTGAGCACGGCGGGCGCCCCCGTGACCGTAATCTCCTCCTCGATGCTGCCAAGCGGAAGCATGAAGTCGAGCTGGAGACTCCGGCCGGCTTCGAGCTTGACGCCGAAACGGATGAGGGTACGGAAACCCGGTTTGCGGACCGTAATTTTGTATACGCCGGCATAGAGCGAGGCGACCAGATAAGCCCCGTCACCGCCAGATTGCGTGATGCGGCGAAAGCCGGTCTCCTCGCCGGTCAAGGTGATCGTGGCTCCCGGAACCGCCGCTCCGGAGGGGTCCCGGATGATGCCGGACAGGTGCGCGTATTGCTGGGCGTAGGCGTTCACCCCCGCCACGGACCACATCAGCAGGGGCGCCAGAGCGCCTCTGAGCGTCATTCTCCCTCTGGCCTCACTCGGCAAAGCGCCGGCGGAATGCCTCGGTCTCCACCCTCAGGCGCGCCAGCTCCGCGAGCCACTCGCGAACCGGCGCGCCGGGCGATTCTTCTGTGGCGGCCCCTTCGAGCATGGTAGCAAGACGGGACTCGGCGCCTCGGGCGAGGCGGAGCAGCTCGGCAGCCGCCTCCTGCCAGGAAACGCCAACACCGGGAAAGCTCTCCACCGCGGCCAGGCTGCCGGGAGCGAAAAGTGTCCGGGCACGCGCCTCGAGCGACGCGGCGAGCGCCGCCGCACCCGCGCCGTGCTCGGCGAGCAGGCCGGCGAGTAGCCTGCGCTCGCTCACGGCGAGCTGAGCCTCCACCTCGGGCGGGAATCGTTCGGCGAGTCGCCGGAGCGCATGCAGGTGCGCCAGCAGTGTATCGTTGGCCTCGAGAAGCTCGCCAAGGGCCTGCTCGGCGTTGGCGCGGCCGCCGAGCTGCTGCTCGAGCCCGGCAAGCAAGCGGGCCGTCTCCGGCCGGAGCTCCGCCGTGACGACGCCGCGAGCGGCCGGCGGCGGCACCTCGGATGCGGGGGCGGCAAAGCGGAGCGTGATCCGGGGCGCCGTGCCGAGTTCGGCCGTCAGGCGGCGCTCCACCTCGGGACTGACGCCGGTGCCCGCCACCACGACCCGTCCTCCCTGGCGACTCACTTCGACCGGCTCGCCCAGGTCGGCGCCGAGACGGCGGAGAAGCGCGAAGACCCGCAACTCGTCGCCTGCGGTGGCCATCTCGACCGGCGCCGCCGATGGCCCGGCCACGGTGGCCTTTGGCCGAGGCGAAGCCGGCGGCGGTTCAGCCCTCGGGGGCGGGCTGGCGAGCGGCGCGGGCGCGGGCGCCGCCTCCACCGGCGCCGGCCGGGGTGCCTCCCGGTTGCGCAAAATCAAGGTCGCCTGCGCCCAGACCAAGGCTGCCAGTACGACGGCGACAGCCAGCCGTTGCGGGGTGAGCGCACCCGGTGCGAGCCTCACCCAGAGGCGCCTGGCGAGCGAAACCTCGGCCCGCTCCGCCTCCCACTGCTCGATCCGGCGCCTCAGGTCAAACCAAGGCTCGGGAGGCTCGGGTACGCAGCGCGCGAGCACCTGCCGGCGGTAGCGCACGCATTCGCCGATGGTGCGCTCGAGTTCCGCCAACGCGGCGCGGCACTGCCAGCAGGCCGCCAGATGTCTTCGCAGGCGCAGCCGCCGCCAGAAGGAAAGCTCCCCGTCGGCATAGCGAAGCAGCTCACCCTCATCCGGATGCAGCAGGGGCCCGTCAGGCATCCGTTAGGCTCCTCAGCCGCGCGATGGCGCGGCGCAGAAACTCTCCCACCGCCGAGGCGCTGATGCCCAGCGCGGCGCCGATTTCCGGGTAGCGCAGCCCTTCCAGGCGCAGCAGAAGGCAGCGGCGCTGCTGCACGGAGAGGTTTTCCACTGCCTGATGGAAGCGCCGTGCGCGCTCGCGCTCGAGCAGGCTCATCTCGGGAGTGATTTCCGGATCGGCCAGGCGCGCGGCCACTTCCGGATCATAGGGCTGTTCCCAGGCCGTGCGGGCGCGAACCTTGAGGCCGTAGTTGTGCGCCACGCGGAAGATCCAGGCTTTGGGGTTGCGGATGGTCTCCTTTCCTTCCCGCAGAGCGATATACAGGCGGAGGAAGACCTCCTGGGTGGCCTCTTGGGCCTGGGGCGGATACAGGCCTAAGCTCAGCAGGTAGCGGTAGACATCCGAGCGGAGTTCGACGAACAGACGTTCGACGCGCTCTTGGAGAGCGCTCTCGCTTCGCCTCTGGGCAACGTGGAGATAGCCGTCTTCGAGCGCGTCCGACAACATCTCCTAGCTTACGCCGCACTGTGGGGGGCTGCTCGAAAACGCTGCGCGCTTGCTTGCCCGCGCGCTCGGCTCCTGCCGTTGTGAGCTGGTTTGAGCCGCGGCCGCCTGCGGGAGCGGTCCCTGGCGTTTTCGAGCAAGCCGCTGGACAGCCGCCCTGCTCTAAGACCCGTAAGGGACCAGATTCAACTACAGCAGAGCCCGGCTCGTGGCCCTGTTTTCAGGCCGACCTAAAAGGCAATGCCCAACAGCAGCTCGAACTGGTTGCGGCGCGAAAGCGTGGGAGGCGAGTTGAAGGTGTTGCCAAGCCAGCGCGTGTAGCGGATCTGGGGAACGACCTTCACCGGCGAGGAGCCGGCGAGCTGAAAGCCGCCGCCGAGCACGATGCCGGGCAGCGTCGTGTTTCTGGGCACGGCGGGCGCCTCGCTGATCGCGGAGGTCTTGTCCGGCAGCAGCACTTCCGAGAAGGTGCGGATGTGAGTGACGCGACGGATGGCGAAGCCGGCCTCGAGAAACGTGCGCGAGGGCCGCTCCGAGCGCGAGGCGTCGTAGAAACGCAGCACAACGGGGAAGTCCCAGTAGTCCGTGCGCGTGCGCTCGAACTTCCGGGTGACCACCGGATCGGTTTCCCCGAGGCTGGTCTCGAGATTCGACTTGTAGCCGGCCTTGCGATAAAGCAGATCGAGCGCAATCGAGAGTCGCTCGAGCAGGGCGAACTCGATCGAGCCGCCCGCGCCCAACTGGTTCGAAGTGGAGGTGGTGGCATTGGTGAGCTGGAAAACCGGCTCGGAGGTGGAGCTCGAAAGCGTCTCCGTATTCATCAGGTCGTTGAAGAGGATGCTGAGGCGCGCCCCGACGAGCAGCCGGTTGAAATAAGGCTTGGCGGGCGAATCCTGGGCCTGGGTGTCCGTCTGAGCCGCCGCCGGCGCCGCAAGCAGAGCGACGGCGAGGACGGCCGCCGTCGAGACGATCCGGAATTGAGCAGGGGAGTGTCTCATCATCACCTCAGCCGTCAAAATTCCCAACGGAACCCTACCTGGAGCGAGCGCGGCGCCGGCCCCAGCCAGGGTGCGTTCCAGGGGGCGGACAGCCCGAACAGCGGGCTCGAAAGCAAAGCGGTGCCCTCGCGCGCCGGGTCGACGAAGTTGGCCCGGTTCAGCACATTGAAGGCTTGAGCGAAGACGTCCAGGCGCGCCCGCTCCCGGAAGGGGAAGCGGCGGCGAATCGCCAGGTCGGCCTGAAAAAGCTCGAAGCCGCGCAGCGCGTTGCGGGGCAGCGTGCCGTTGGCGTAATCGGTGGGCAAGGTAAAGGCGGCCGGGTTCAGCCGGCGCCCGCCTGGAATACCCGCCTCATCGAGCCACAGCGACTCGCCGCGCACGATGTTGGGCCGCACCAGCGCATAAAGCCGCTGCACGGTCACGCGCCGGGCGGGCATCGTGACCATGCCCGCGGCCTCGAACGGCAGGCCGCTGCGCGCCGTCAGGTGCCAGTCCGCGGCCCAGCCGCCGAAAAGCTGCCTGAGTCCGTTGATGCCGGGCGAGGGGAAAGCGAAAGAGCCCGCGAAGCTGAGCGTGTGGCGCACATCGTATTCCGAATCCTGGCGCGTATCCTCGAAGACGTAGTTCATGCCCCGGGGTGGCCGGCGGAATGCGCCGGCTTCAATGGCGTGACTGTAGGTGTAGCTGAGCTGGGCTTGCGCCCGGGCCGACAGCCGCCGGCGGAACTGGAGCTGGAGCGACTGGTAGTTGTGGGTGGGCTTGTTCGAAATCACTTCGATGACGTCGTAGTCGGCCGAGCCGTCGTCGCGCAATTCCGAATAGGAGCGCCGTGTCTCGAGCTTCAGCAGGTCCCGGGCCTTGGCCGCGGCGTAAGTCAGCACCAGAGACTGCGAGCGGCCAAAGTACCGCTCGAGCGAAGCGTTCCAGACCCACACGCGTGGGGCCCGCAGGTCGGATTCGGCGCCTGCCACCATCCCGTAAGGCCGCACCGCGGGCAGCACCAGCGGCTGGAGCTGCTCGGCGGTGAGCGGGAAGGCCGCTCCGACGAAGTTCCGCTGGTTGACATACGGGGTGGCGCGGAAGGAGTTCAGTGCGAAGGCGTAGCTCGGATCGAACAGGATGCCTATGCCGAAGCGGAACATCGTCTCGGCGCCGGGCGTGGTGTCGAGCTGGTAGGCGACGCCGAAGCGCGGCCCGATGTCACGCCAGCGCGTCCGGTAGAGCGGGTCGATCCGGCTGACTTCCGGGAAGTTGGCAAAACCTTTGAAGGCGATCGGCGGGGCGCCGCGGCGTACGTCCGGCGCCGGGTTCAGATCCCAGCGCAGGCCCCAGATCAGCGTGGTCCGGCTGGTGGCCCTCCAGGTGTCCTGCGCGTAGACGGAGAAATTGATGTGCAGGGGATAGACGGCCGGCTCGTTGCTCATGACGTTAGCGGCGGCCGCGGTGCCTGACAGCAGTCCCCCCGTGGCGGGGTTGAAACCATAAAAGGTGAACAGCGTCTGGTAAGGCTGAAAGTACTCGGTCGGCGCCAGACGCCGGTAGTCGACGCCGAAGCGCCACTGATGGGTGGCGCCGGCGTAGGAAAGCGTGTCGACGATGTGGAGCTGGCGTTGCCGCGTGCGCGTCCGCGCGTTCATCATGTAGCCGCCGGCGCCGAGCACCTTGAGCGTCAAGGCCCCGTCCCGGACGCCCGCCGGTAGCCAGAGGTCGCGCCGAAGAGGCGTCGCGCCGCCGAAAGAGTCCGCCGAGGAGAGCGTCTCGGAATCCCAGAGGGAATAGTTCACCCGGAAGTCGTGCGTGGCTCGCGGCGCCGGCGTCCAGCTCAGAGCCGCGGTGAAGGACTTTGAGCGGTGATCCCCGTTGGTGAGTACGTTGGGCGCCGCGGGAGCCCGGCTGGACTCCGAGCGGGGTGCGTGCTGGTAGCGGGCGAACAGGGCGAGCGTGGAGCTCAGCGAGTGATCCAGGCGCACCGAGGCCGAGTCGAGTTCGCTTCGGTTGGAGTAGATCCCCGCGAATACCGCCGCCTGCGTGGGAACAGCAGCCCGGTTGGGCGTGGGAAAGGCCTCAAGAAAGGGACGGAGCTTGGCGGCGGCTGCCTGGCGCGCTTCGAGCGATGGGACGGCAGCGAAGGCCGTCTGCGGCGAATCCGCGCGCAGGGCTTCGTAAGCGGCGAAGAAGTAAGTCCGGTCTTTCAGCAGGGGACCGCCCGCGGCGGCGCCGACATTGCGATGTCGCAACTCGCCCCGCTCGAGCGCCAGGCTGTTGGCCAGCCAGTCGTTGGCCGCCCAGCCCCGGTTGCGAAACAGGCCGAAAAACGAGCCGTGGAACGCGTTCGCGCCCGAGCGCGTGGTGACGGCCACCTGGGCCCCCGCGGTGCGGCCGAACTCCGGAGCGGCGGCCGATGCCTGGACGTCGACCGCCTGCACCGCGTCGAAGGCAAGCCCGGCCAACTCACCGGCGGGTGTCTTTGCCCCGTCGACCGTGATGTAGTTCGCTGCCGGGGCCAGCCCGTTGGCGCTCGGCACGGGCCCTGAAGGCAACAGCCCGGGCGCAAGCAACAGCAGGGAAGAAATGCGGCGCGACTCCAGCGGCAGAAATTCGGCAAAGCCACGATCCAGGCCGGTCGAGGAGCCGGGGTCGAACGAAATACCGGAGGTCGCCTCCTCCACCAGATTGTCCGCCTGGCCCGGCGCCGCCGGCATTTCCAGAACGAAGGTGCGGCGGTCACGGCCGGCCAGGCGAATCGGCTCGACCTTCACCTTCCGGAACCCGTCCTTGCTGACCTCGAGCTCGTAGTCGCCTGCTGGAAGGGCGTCGAAGACGTACCGGCCCCGGGCGTTGGTCGTCGTCTGGCGCACCGCGCCGCGACCAAGGTCACGGAGCGAGACTTCGGCGCCTGAGATACCGCTTTCGCGGGAGTCGACCACCGCGCCCGCAATGGTCGCGGTGTCCTGCGCCCAGAGGGCGGAGCTCCAAAGGATCAGCCAGGGAACGGATCGGAAAAAAGACATGATCGGATTACTCCCGCCGCCATTGCCTCAGAAAGTCAGGCTGACCAGAACCTCGGCCTGCTGGATGTTCATGCGCCCCAGATTCGCGTCGAAGACGCGCTGGAACCACCGCGTGTAGCGTCCCTCGAGCTCGAGCTTGATGCCGATTTCGTCGCGAAGCTGGAGGCCGGCGGCAAAGACGGCGCCGGTGGCGGGGCTGTGCGCCGGCTTGATCGGGATGCTCGCCGTATCGCGCAGCCGGCGCTGGTTGACGAACTCCGTGTACGTCTTTATTCCGGTGACCGTCCGAAGGGAAGGACCAATGGCCACGAAGAAGCGCCGCGATTCCTCGGCCGCATCGACGTTGTACAGACGAACGAGGATGGGGATGTCCCAGAAGTCCGCTCGCGTGCGCTCGAACCTTTCGCCGAGGAAGTCGCCGGCCGTGCCGTCCTCTTTCTGGACGTTGCGAGTGATGCGTGCATCGTAGCCGGAGCGCTTATAAAGAAAATCCGCGTTCAGACCGAGCCTGCCCGAAAGCGCGAAATGCACCGAGGGCCCGATCGTGAAGCGCTTGGCGGCCGACTTGACGTTGTTGTTGACCGTCTCCGGAGGCGTCGTGCCCGTGGTGTTCACCCGAAACTCGGTGGTCGTCATGCCGTCCGTGGGCACCCCACCCAACCGGACTCCCAGCCAGAAGCGCCGGTAAAAGGGTGTGCGCTCGTCGGTTTGCGCAGCGGCGGCGCCGTAAAAGGAAAGCCCAAGCAGCAAGACTAACAGCGGGCGAATGCGATTGAGCCGGCCTGTCATGGCAAATCGAGATCTGCTTGTATCGGACTGAAGAACAAGGAAGATCAGGCACCTGAAGCGAGCCTGGGAGCGCCCACGCTCGTGCGCCCTTTTCATTATACGAAGCCGCCGCCGCCGGCGGGTACACGGGGAGCGAACCTTTACGGGTGAAAGACGATCTCCCAGTGGGAATCGCCGCCCAGGAACAGGCGCGCCACGGCGCCGGCGAGCCGGTCCGTGCCGCCGGGCTCCAAGCCGATCACCTGCGGGTACCAGCGCGCCTCGCCGCGGTCGAGGATCTTTTCAGGAGGAGTCCAGCCGTGGGGGTTTCCGATATCCGGGTTGAAGGAGATGTAGACGCCCTCGACCGGCCAGCCGGGCTCGCAGCAGGCGCGGCTGAGCAGCATCACGTACCGGTTGATGGCCGTGTTCCAGTGAAGCGAAGGTCCCCAAAAGGCGTCGGCATCGGGCCTGCTCCAGGGCACGCGGGCGGGCAGGATGGCGGTGACGCGTCCGCCTAGGCCCGGCTCTTCCCAGGCGCCTTCGAAGAACTTCCAGACCTTACCCACGGGATCGGCGCGGTCGGCGAAAGCCATCCGGGCGACGGCGATGCCCTGGCTGGCCTCCGGGCCGCCGTAGCTGCCGAAATAGAAGTAGAAATACTGCCGCTGCTCGTCCACGAGCACGGTGAAGTCGCCGTGGCCGCCCGCGAAGTAGCCGTTGGCCGCCTCGCAATCGGGTTCCTCGCCGGGCGCCAGGACGATGCCCAGGTCGCGGAACGACTCGCCGCCGTTGTCCGAGACGAGCGCCCCGATGACCGGCGTCGTCAGTTGTCCCTCACAGGCCGGCATCTCATGGTGGTACCAGGCGTAGAGCGTGCCGTCATCATCCGGCCAGACCGACTCGATCCACAGAGGCGTGTGCTCGTAGGTATCCAGCGCCACGGCGCGCGCCTTTAGCCGGCCCGCCAGCTCGTTTCCGCGGCTGAAGATGGGCAGTGCGGCAGACTGGATCACCGTGAAGGCGCCGTTCCACCAGAAGACCGGGCTGTTCGAGTCGGAGACGCCGGGCAGCACCAGAGGGGGCGCCGGTCTCAGCTCGACGCGCTGCGCGGCAGCAGGGACCAGGGCCGACAACACACAGAGTAGTGAGGTACGGCACGCCCACACACCTTTGAGATCGGCCGCTTGGCGACCGACTTTAGACAGGCCTCCGGACCCTTAGGGGTGAAATACGATCTCCCACCGACTCTCGCCGCCGACAAAAAGGCGCGCCACGCTGCCGGCGTGTTTGTCCGACATGCCCGGTTCCAGCCCCACCACCTGCGGGTACCAGCCCGCCTCGCCGCGCTCGAGGAGTTTCTCCGGCTGGCTCCAGCCGTGGGGCGCCCCAAGGTCGTAGCTGAAAGAGACATAGATGCCCTCGGCCGGCCAGCCCGGCTCGCAGCAGGCGCGGTTCAGGAGCATCACGTAGCGGTTGATGGCCGAGTTCCAGTGCAGCGAGGGACCCCAGAAGGAATCGGCGTTGGGATGGCGCCAGGCGACATAGGCCGGCAGGATGGCGCTGAGCCGCCCGCCGATGCCCGGCTCGCGCCAGCCGCCCCGGAAGAATTTGTGAACGCGGCCCACGGGACTGGCGCGGTCGGCATAAGCCAGGCGCGCCACGGCAACTCCCTGGCTCGGCTCGGGCCCGCTGTAGTTGGTGAAGTAGAAATAGAAGTATTGCCGATCGTGATCGGGCAGCACGGAAAAATCGCCGTGGCCGCCGCCGAAATAGCCGTTCTGCGCGCTGCAATCGGGCGCGTATCCGGAGTCGAGAATGATGCCCAGATCGCGGAATGTCAGACCGCCATCGACGGAAATCAGCGCGCCGATGGCCGGCATCGACAAGCGGCCGCCGCAGATCGGCCTTTCGTGGTGATACCAGGCGTAAAGCGTTCCATCGTCATCCATCCAGCTCGCCTCGATCCACATCGGTGTGTGCTCGTAGCTGTCGAGCGCCACCGCCCGCGCCTTGAGCGGGCCGAGCGGTCCGGGCCCGAAGCTGATGATCGGTAAGGCGACGGACTGAATCACGGCGAAGGAGCCATTCCACCAATGCACGGGGCTGTTCGAGTCGGTTGCTCCGGGAAAAGAGATCGGTTCGGCGGGCCGCAGCTCGGCACGCTGGCCCCACAGGAGAACCGAGAGGCCGGCGAATGCGACGAGTCGGAGCAGATGGTCGAGAGCAAACACGAGACTCCCCCGGGCGCGCCCCCGCCGGACCTGTTGGCCAGCGGAAAAACCGGCGCTTATCTACCAGGACGAGGCATGCTGTGCGAAGGGTTACCCCAGTCTAAGGATTCTGCGTCCTCGGAGGAGACTTTCAGGCCTCAATATCCCAACGGCGATCCCACTCGATACGTTTCTTCTGGCGGTAGGCCTCCAGGCCCATATAGCAGGCGACCGAGGAGTAGTAGCCCTCGATTTCGCTCGCCACGGGCCGGGCGCGGCTGCGGAGGCACTCGAGCCAGTTGCGCAACAGGTGCTCGGCGCTGGGCGGATCGCCCGGAGCTTTCGCCGGCGGCTCGGAGCTCACCTCGGGGTTGGGGATGAACTCCCAGCCCAGGTCCCGTATGTAGCGGTGGACGCGCAGCACGCCCCCGCGGCCGCGCAGCTCGATGCCCGCCGAGGAGCTGGGCATGCCGCAGGTGAGAATCTCCGCCTCGAAGGTGACGTTGAGACCCTCCGGGTACTCGAGGATCAGGTTGACCACGTCCGGGGTGTCGCGGTCGGGGAAGTGGTAGATGCCGCCGCCGGCCACCGCCGCGCGCGGCTTGCGGAGCTTCAGGAACTGATGGGCGGAATCGATGACGTGAATGCCGATGCCCATGATCATGCCGCCGTCGTAGTGGAGCCATTTATACGGGCTGAAGTAGACGTCCGGGTTCCACGGAATCTTCGGCCCGGGCCCGAGCCAGCGGTTCCAGTCCAGCCCGTCCGGCAGCCGCTCCATGCCGGCCGGGGGCTTCTGCACGTAGCCCCGGTTGGAGTTGTACCAGGTGCGAATCAGGCCAACCTTCTGCATCAGACCCGACTCGACGTACTTCTCGCGCGCCTGCTGCCAGTGGGGGATGGCGCGGGCCTGCATGCCCACTTGCACGATGCGCCGGTTGGCGCGCGCAGCGCGCACGATCGCCTGCCCGTCGCGCGGATTGTGCACCATGGGCTTCTCGACGTAGACGTCCTTGCCGGCGTTCAGCGCGTCCACGGTGATCGGGCCGTGCCAGTGGTCCGGGGTGGCGACGATGACCGCGTCCAGGTCGGTGTGTTCGAGCACCTGGCGGTGATCGTTGTAGGTCTTGACGGCGCCGCCGGCGATGGTGGCCGCCTGGTCGCGCCGCACGCTGTAGACGTCGCAGACGGCAACCCATTCCACACCCCCGATGCGGTTAAGCTCTTTCATCAAATGCTGGCCGCGCGGGCCGGTGCCGATGGCGGCCAGCCGGATGCGGTCGTTGGCGCCGAGTACGCGGCGCGCCGCGCCAGCCGTGGCGAGCGACGCGGCTGCGCCGGCGAGAATATCCCTGCGAGAAGCGGAAGCGCTCATAGCAGCTATCTTGATCCCGCTGCCTGGCCGGGCGCAACCGACCGGTCAATTCTCAGGCCAGATCCGGGGTGCGCGAGCGCTCTCCAGCACTTCCTCCACGCCGTCATCCAGCTCGCCCAGAAAGTCGATGCCGGAGAGCCGCTCGATTTCGTCGATCGAGGTGAGAAAGCTCTCCAGGCGCTCCTCGGTGGGCCGGTTCGGAACCAGAAACGCCAGCGCTTCGAGCTCCTGCGGGCCCGGCCGGAACGCGACGGCGATCCGGTAGTAATGCGTCGGCACGGCCACCTGGCGGCGGCCGATGGCGTAGTACTCGACGATGCCGTCGCCGTCCTCGTCGGCAAATAGCGGGCCAGGCGCACGCGCACCAGATCCCCGCCCGAGGGGCGGTCGAACGGCGCGGTGCCGGCCAGGGCGAGAAGGAGCGGAACGGCGGCGACGGCGGCGTTTCGATTCGGCATGGGAGAATCCCCGGCTGGGTCAGGCCTGCGGCTCAGCGGGTTCGGCCGGCCGGGAGTGCGTGATCGCCTTGTTCGCCAGGTAACCGGTGTGGCTGATGCCGAGCAGGATGTTCATGCCGTCCTCGACCGCCGGGAGCGCGGTGACCGGCCCCTCCCGGCCGAACAGCGCCGCCACGGCTGCCCCGTAGCCGAGCACCAGCACGAAGGTGAAGAAAAACATCTGGAGCTTGCCGAGATCGACGGCGGCGGCGTTGCCGGCCTCCTCGCCTTTAAAGAGGTCCGCCCAGCGCGAGAATTCCGGCGAGACATAGGTGAGCACCAGCCCCTCGACGTCGACCGCGCCCCGCCGGTAGCCCTGGCGCTCGAGCACCTCGAGCGTGCGATTGAGGACCTTCGCGCTCGCTGGACGCTCGCGTTTTGCGCCCAGCACCGCCGGCGAGGCCACCATGGAAGCCGTGCTGATACCCATCAAAAACCACAGCTCCGAAGGGATGGTGACGGCCATCGGCGACTCCCAGCCCAGGGCGATGTTGGTGAAAACCGCCGTCAGCAGGGCCGACAAAATGACCAGCGACCAGGCGACCAACTGAAGCCGGGACAGGCTCATCTTGTTGCGCGCGTCGATGAGGATGCCCGTCCAGAAGCCGGTGATGCCGTGGCCGACGATGAGGGCAAAACCGATCATCAGCAGCAGGGTGAGGTACCAGGCCCGGACACGCTCCGCGGGTCCGGAGTTCAGGCCGATGTAGCCGATGGCGCCGAGGATCGCCAGGCCGGCCGCCACGTGCAGCGCCGCCCTGATTCGCAAACGAGCCGCAGCTTGCATAAATTGGGGACAGTATACTCAATTCCCTATTTTTCAGGGCGCGCGGGCGGCCAAATTGGGGATTGAGTATACTGTCCCCGATTTTTCTAGACGTGCTGCCAGGCGCGGAGCCAGCCGTAGCCGGGCCGCAGGTTCGCCCACATGCGCTCGCCGGCGGCTTCGAGCTCGGCCTTTTCCTTGAGGTCGAGCTGGCGCCGCTCGCGCACGGCCAGCACCAGGTTGTCGATCTGGTGCCGGTTGATGACGCCGGGGATGGGCGCCGTGATGGCCGGGTTGGCCAGGATGTAGCGGATGGCGAGGCGAGCGCGGCGGTCGTCAGCTTCGGCATGCGGGTTGCCCGGCGAGCTGTCGCCGACAAACAGGGAGTTGTCGGCGAAGGGCTTGATGCCGAACACTCCGACGTCGTACTCGCGGACGACGTCGAAGAGACTGTCGTTGGGCAGCTCTTTACTGGCCGCGGTATAGGGGAACAGAACCACTTCGATCTGTTCCGGATACTGGCGGATCAGCGAAGCCAGCCAAGTGCGGTTGTGCGTGGAGACGCCAGTGAAGCGAGCCTTGCCTTGCTTCTTGGCCTTGGCCAGCGCCTCCGCGGCGCCCTCCTCGACGCGAAGCACCTCGGCCAGGCTCGTGAGCCGGTCCATGGGCAGCGAGATGCGCCACAGATCGACGTAATCCAGGCCCGCTTCGCGCATGCCTTCCTCCAGGCCGCGCAGCAGCGCCCCGGCGGTCTGGTACTCCTTGTAGCGCGATTCGCGCACGTGCCAGGAGTAGCCGAAGTACATCTTGTGCCGCCGCCCCTTGAGCACCTTGCTGTAGGCCAGGATCTCCGGCCCGGCGCAGGCGTCGACGTAATTGATGCCGCAATCGATGGCGTGACTGATCACCTCGTCGCGGTTCTTGATGAACTCCGGGTTGTTCAGGTTGTCCAGGTCCTCCTTGCTGTAACCTTCGCCCTTGAACGCGCCCGACAGCATCACGCCGACCCGCTTCCAGTGGCCGCCCAAACAGACGGCGGAGACCATCAAGCCGGTCTTGCCCAGCCGGCGGTACTCCATATCGGGGTTATAGTTGAGGATTTTCGACCGGTCATAATCGCGCGCGCCGGCGCCGCCCGGGCCGATGACAGTGGCTCCGGCGGCCAGCGTGGCCTTGCCTACGAATTCGCGTCGGGTCATGGCCTGCTCCTAAAGCTGGAATCCGCCTAACGGATCTCGAACTCGACAACAGTCTACACCAGCCCGGGCGGCTATGATAGGGGGCATCCGCCATGAGAGAAGTCAGTGTCGGTCTGGTTGGGTCCGGTTTCGTGAGCGCCATTCACGCGGCGGCCCTGAGGATGGTGCCGGGGGCGCGGCTGGCGGCCGTGTGCTCTCCGACTGAAGAGCACGTGAGGCGCTTCGCCCAGGAGCACGCCATCCCGCGCTGGTTCACCGACTACCGGCGCCTGCTCGAGCTCGGTGAGGTCGAAGTGATCGTCATCGGGGCGCCGAACGATCTGCACGCCGAGATCGCCGTAGCCGCCGCCGAAGCGGGCAAGCACGTGATCTGCGAGAAGCCGCTGTGCCTGAATCTGGCCGAGGCCGACCGCATGATCGCGGCCTGCCGCCGGGCCGGCGTCAAGCTGATGTACGCCGAGGAGCTTTGCTTTGCCCCGAAGTACGTACGGCTCAAGCAACTGGTGGAGGAAGGCGCCGTCGGCGAGCTGACGCTCATCAAGCAGAGCGAGAAGCATGACGGGCCGCACGCGAGCTGGTTCTGGGACGTCGAGCGCTCCGGCGGCGGCGTGGCCATGGACATGGGCTGTCATGCGCTGGAGTTCTTCCGGTGGATGACCGGCAAGCGCCGCGCGGAGTGGGTCTGGGCGGACTTGAGCACTCAGGTGCACCGGGAGCGGACGCGGGGCGACGACAACGCCTTGCTCGTGGTTCGCTTCGAGGGCGGCATCACCGCGCTCGCCGAGGAGAGCTGGACGAAGAAGGGCGGCATGGACGACCGCGCCGAAGTCTACGGCTCCCTGGGCGTCGCCTACGCCGATCTGCTGCGGGGCAACTCGATCTTGACTTACAGCGAGACCGGCTACGGCTACGCGGTAGAGAAGGCCTCCACCACGCGCGGCTGGTCCTTTGCCGTCTACGAGGAGATCTGGAACTATGGCTTCCCGCAGGAGATGGCGCACTTCGTCGAGTGCGTGCGCGAGGACAAAGAGCCGCTTGAAACCGGTGAAGACGGCCGCGCCGTCCTCGAGATGATCTTCGCCGCCTATGAATCGGCGCGGACGGGCTGCCGGGTGAAGCTGCCGTTCCCAACCCAAGCGCGCAAGCCCGTGGAGCTGTGGCATCCGCAGGGTGTGCGGCAGGAGCCTCGGGCGGGCTCTCAGAGTCCGTAGCTGGCGCGATCGTAGAACGGACCGTAGTCGGCCTCGGCGTCGGCGACGAGTTGCTCCGCCGTCGCGGGCAGCCCGTCGAGCTCCCGCTCGAGCCGCACCAGCCATTGCTGTTCTTTCGCCGCCAGGGTCAGGCGGCCGTCCCGCAGGCCTCCCCGGATGAGCGCGAGCGCCGTCCGAGCTGCGGCGATCGTTCGCCGATAGGGGTCGTCTTCCGCGGCGATGGCGCGGGCAATCTCCCAGGTGGCCTCGGGCGAAAGCACCACCGCCTGCGGGCTCAACCACTCGTCGGAAGCCGTCAGCCAGTCGCGCAGCGCTCGCGCGCCGCCGTTGCGGGCGGCGGCGTTCATCAGCCGGCAGTCATAGATCAACAGCTCGGTGTAAACTTCCGGGGCGGATCCGGCGAGCAGGCGCACGTTCTGAACCGACTCGTTGCTCCAGAGGTCACACATCGCTGCGGCGATATTGCCGAGGGGGCTAAAATGGGCGCAACTCGCCGACTTGCCCTCCATGGAGATGGGGCAGCCGGTGATGGCCTTGATCACCGGGCCCTCGTAGGCGCAGTCCTTTGACGGTCCCACGGCCCCGCATTCGAAGGCCACGAGGCTTCGGGCCGCCCCCATGGCGCGCACGACGGCCGCGAGCACCTCAGGAAGCATGCGCTGATGCGCCAACTGCATGGCCGTGTTGGCGAAGCCGCAGGCCGAGTCGCCGCCGGGTACGGCGCTCCGCGCACGGCACCGGTCGACGAGCCGCGACCACAACCAGGCCATGTCGCGCGCCGCCAGCACCCCGAGGCCGAGCAGGATGCCTTTCAGATCTCCGAACATTAGGGCCTGATCATGCACCTCTTTGCCGCCGACGGATTCGATCGAGAGGATCTCGGCGCCGGCCTCGAGACACGCCTGGATGGACTCGAACAATCTCTCCGCCGCCGCGCCGTCGCGCAGCCGCGGCGGCCGGCCCTGGTCCCGGATATCGACCGGGGTAACGCGCAGCGCGGTGCGCAGGCCCGCGGTCTCGTAGACTCTTTCGAGCTCCTCGCGCAGCAGAGCGGTGATCTCGGCGCCCCAGGCCGGCCGCTCGGTCATCGGCGGCAGAAGCTCGAACTCGACGACCAGGCCCGGCGCCTGCAGGGCGACGGCGCGGCGGAGCACCGCCTGGATCATCTCCTCGTAGTGCCGCCGCACTTCGCGCCAGCTCGATTCCGAGATCGCAATCGGCGGCAGGGTAAAGTTCACTTCCGGAAAGACCTCGCCGCCGCCGACGAGGAGGCCACGACCGCAGGAGAGCGGCCTCCTAGCCCGTCCGAAGACCAGATCATCGGGACCGTCGACAGAAAGCGCTCGGGCGGGTTCCGGCATAAGATCTCCTGATCGGTTAACCAGTATATCCGAGACCTGACTTCCCCGACTCCGGCATCCTGAATGCCGCGCGCCGACTGTGTTAACATCCAGTGTTTGAGCCGGCCAGCGGGCCGGCTACCGCCCTTCTCCAGGAGCAACTCACGTGAAGGTCTATCTTGGCAAGGACATCCGGAATGTCGCCGTCACCGGGCACGGCAACTCGGGCAAGACGAGCTTAGTCGCCGGATGCCTCTATGCCGCCGGCGCCACCTCGCGGCTGACACGCGTCGACGAGGGCAACACCCTCACCGATTTCGACGACGAGGAGATTCAGCGCAAGATCACGATTTCGACGGCCATCGCCCTGGTGGAGTGGCGAAAACACAAGATCAATCTGCTCGACACCCCCGGCTTCAACATCTTTATTAACGACACCAAGGCGTCGATGGTGGCGGCCGACGCCACGCTGGTGCTGGTCGACGGCGTGGCGGGCGTCGAGGTGCAGACGGAGAAGGTGTGGCAGTTCGCCGAGGAGTTCGGCTTGCCGCGGGTGCTGGTGATTAACCGGCTGGACCGGGAGCTATCGAGCTTCGAGCGGGCGCTCGAGAGCATCCATGAGGTCTTCGGCCGCGCCGCCGTGCCCGTGCAGTTGCCGCTCGGCGCCGAGCGTGACTTTCGGGGCGTCATCGACCTGATCGCCATGAAGGCCTACAGCTACGCGCCGGACGGCAACGGCAAAGGAACCGAGGAGGAGATCCCGGCCCAGATGGCGGAAGCGGCGGCACAGGCGCACGAGGCGCTGGTGGAGATGGTGGCCGAGGGCAACGACGAGCTCATGGAGGAGTTCTTCGACAAAGGGACGCTCTCGCCGGAGCGGATGATCGA
Source organism: uncultured Bryobacteraceae bacterium (assembly GCA_938003835.1). Lineage (GTDB taxonomy): Bacteria > Acidobacteriota > Terriglobia > Bryobacterales > Bryobacteraceae > CALKXJ01. The sequence continues at coordinate 21,770 of CALKXJ010000001.1, forward strand.
AGGGCTGCGCCAGGCCGTCCGGGAGCGCCGGCTCTACCCGGTGCTGTGCGCTTCGGCGCTGCGCAACATCGGCACGGACCGGATTCTGGACTTCATCGTGGACAATTTGCCGGCGCCGACCGAGATGGGGCCCAAGCGCGGCGTCTCGGGCGGGCAGCCCGTGGAGCGGCGCGTCGCGGACGACGAGCCGGCCTCGGCCTTTGTTTTCAAGACCATCGCCGACCCGTTCGCCGGACGGATCTCCTACTTCAAGGTCTATTCGGGCATCGTCAAGAACGACGCCAATCTCACCAACTCGCGCTCGGGGGGGACCGAGCGGCTCTCGCACATCGGTTGCTTGCAGGGCAAGGAGATCTTACCGGTGATCGAGTTGCACGCCGGCGATATCGGGGCGGTGGCCAAGCTCAAGGACACGCTGACCGGCGACACGCTCTATGACAAGTCGGCGCCGATCGAGTATCCGCCGGTGAAGCTGCCCGAGCCGTCCATCGCCTTTGCGGTGAAGGCCAAGTCGCGCCAGGACGAAGACCGCATGGGCACGGCCATCCAGCGGATTCTCGAGGAGGACCAGTCGCTGCGGTTCTACCGGGATCCCCAGACCAAGGAGTTTCTGCTGGCGGGCAGCGGCCAGCAGCAGGTGGAGGTGGCCGTCAGCAAGCTGAACAAGCGCTACGGGGTGAACGTCGAGCTGCATGCGCCGAAGATCCCCTACCGGGAGACGATCCGCGGCACGGCCGACGTGCACGGGCGGCACAAGAAGCAGACGGGCGGTCACGGGCAGTTCGGCGATTGCAAGATTCGCGTCTCGCCGCTGCCGCGCGGCGAGAAGTTCGCCTTCGAGAACCAGATCTTCGGCGGAGCGATCCCCAAGCAGTTCATTCCGGCCGTCGAAAAAGGGATTCTCGAGGCGGCCGAGCAGGGCTATCTGGCCGGCTATCCAGTGGTGGATTTCAAGGTCGAGCTCTACGACGGCGCCTACCATGAGGTGGACTCCAACGAGCTTTCCTTCAAGCTCGCCGGGCGCAAGGCCTTCCGGCTGGCGATGGAGCAGGCCAAGCCGGCGCTGCTTGAGCCGATCATGAACGTCGAGATCCACGCACCGGTCGAATACGCGGGCGATCTGATGGGGGATTTGAACGGCCGGCGTGGCCGCATCACCGGCATGGAGGTCAAGGGCAACACGCAGATCATCCGGGCGCAGGTGCCCATGGCGGAGATGCTGAACTATCAGAACGACCTGACCTCGATGACGCAGGGCCGGGCCTCCTTCAGCATGGAGTTCGACCATTACGACTTCGTGCCGCAGCAGATCGCTGAAAAGATCATCGCCGAGGCGCGCGCCGCCAAGGCCGGCATGGCCGAAGAGGAGGAGTGAGCAGGCCCGAGGCCGCCGCTCATGCCTCCCGGGCGCGGTAAGCCGGGCGATTCTGTGATAGAATCCGGGGCACAGCGAAAGGACTCGCGCTCCAACTCTTTCTCTCCTCTTCCGGGGCTTTCCGCTGAATTGCTTACCAGACGGAGGGGTTCTATGACAGGTGCGGAACGCAGGGCGTTCACTCAGCCGGACCAGGTGCGGGAGTTTCCGCTGGCGCGGCTGGAAACGGTCAATCTGGGAGGGTTGATTGTCGGGCGCGCCACGCTTCAGCCGGGCTGGCGCTGGTCGACGTCGATTCAGCCGGTGGCGCAGACAGCGAGCTGCCAGTCGGCCCATCTACAGTACCACGTCTCGGGCGTGCTGAAAGTCCTCATGGACGACGGCACGGAACTCGAATGCCGCGCCGGCGATGTCTCCTCACTGCCGCCTGGTCACGATGCCTGGGTGGTGGGGGACGAGCCCGTGGTGGTTGTCGATTTCCAAGGCATGGTCAACTGGGCACAGGCCGGCTAGGCCGGTCGCCGGAGGGCGGCGGGGGGGCGGGTTGCAATCCGGTTAGAGGATCAGGTAAAAAGTAGGCTTTGTGTGCTTGACGAGGACTCCATGACGGGATCGGGCAAGCATGAAAGCCGGTGAGCGGCGCCGCACGGCCGCAGTCGTTCTCGTTTGGGCGCTGCTTGGTGCAAGCGGGTGCACCGCAGTACGCATCCGCCCATGGGTGGCGCCCGCCGCAACTCCGGCTCCCCTGCCGGCGCCCGCGGTCACGCTGGGTGAGCCGCCGGAGATCGCCACCGGTTCGAAACACCCGGATGTGCCGCCTCTGGCAAGACAGGCGCTCGAGCGCGCTTCTTATACCGAGGCCGTCAGCCGGGCCATCCGCGAGGCGGAGAACCGGTTCCGGGCCGGAGAACGGCTCCTCGCCCAGGGTGAGACGGCGGCCGCCGAAAAGGAGTTCGATCGCGCCGTCGAAGCGCTGCTGCTAGCCCCGGCCGGCGCCTGGGACCGCCACCGGGCCGAGTCGAAATGCGAGGAGCTCGTCGAGGCGATCTACGCGCTGATGGCGGAGGAGGCCCGCGAGGAGCCCACGGGCGCTGAATTCGAGGACTCTCCGCTCGATGACGTGCTGGCGGCGACCTTTCCGGTGGATCCGAACCTGCCGGCGCCCGAGGGCGTCAAGCTTCCGGCTTCGGACCTTCCGCTCGTAATCAACGCCGAGGTGATGAAGTTCATCCGCTTCTTCTCCTCGGGCAAGGGCCGCAAGATCCTCATCAGCGGGCTCCAGCGGCAGGGCCGTTACCGCGAGATGATCCGCCGGATCCTGGACGAAGAGGGACTGCCGCAGGAGCTGATCTACCTGGCGCAGGCCGAATCCGGCTTCCGGCCCCGCGCCATGTCCCGCAAAAGGGCGGCGGGCCTCTGGCAGTTCGTGGGGTTCCGCGGCCGCGAGTATGGCCTCCAGCAGACGAAAGAGTTCGACGACCGCCTGGATCCGGAAAAAGCGACCCGGGCGGCGGCGCGCCATCTCCGGGACCTCTATGAGGAGTTCGGCGACTGGCACCTGGCCATGGCCGCCTATAATGCCGGCCCGGGCTGGGTGGCGCGCGCGCAGCGCCGCGTGCGCAGCCAGAACTTCTGGGAGTTCTGCCGCCGCCGCGCCCTGCCGCGCGAGACGCAGAACTACGTGCCGATCATTCTGGCCATCGCCATCATGGCGAAGAACCCCAAGGAGTACGGCCTGGAGGATGTGGTGGCCGATTCGCCGGTGGAGTACCACACCATTCACGTGCGCGAGGCGACACATCTCGGTCTGATCGCCGACCTGTTGAACCGCCCGCTCGAAGAGATCCGGGAGCTGAATCCGGCGATCCTGCGCGACGTGGCCCCGGCCGGCTATGCCGTCCACGTGCCCAAGGGAACGGGCAGCTTCGTCATGGCGGCCCTCGAGACCGTTCCGCCGGGCCGCCGCGCCTCCTGGCGCGTTCACCGGGTCGGACCGGGTCAGACGCTGGCCGAGATCGCCCGGCTGTACCAGACCTCGGAGCTGTCCATCCTGGCCGCCAACGGGGGAGGGGTCGATTCGCTCGAGTCAGGCGATCTGATGTTGATCCCCGTCGCCTATCCCACGCCTAAGGATACGCCCGAGAAGCGGCCCGCCCGGCGCGTGCGGCGGAGCCGTCCCGCGCCCACGGCCGCCGTGCGGCTTCCGCAGCCGCGAGCGGCCGCGCTGGCGCCTTGAGCGGCTTGATCGTCTTGTAAACGCTCTCCCGTACGTTTTTGTAGGATAATGGGGCCTGGAACTTCGAATTCGCGAGGTGTGCCATGCGGAATCCCGGGGAAGTCCATTCCGGTTGTTGCGGCAGCCTGATCAGCCGCCGCCAGTTGCTCGCAAGCCCGGCTGTCGCGCCCCTGGCGGCCCGGACGTGGGCGGCGCCGCCCGAAGGCGCCCGCCAGCCCCTGGTGCGCAAGCCGCTCCGCGTGCAGCCGGTGCTCGTCTATCAGCTCTACAAGCGCCGGGAGCAGACCAGTTGGCGCCCGTGGGGCGGACTGATGCAGGAGCGCGACGTTGCGGCCGAGAAGGAGCGGATCGGCAAGGAACTCGACCAGATGCGGGCCTCGGCGGACTTCCCGCTGGAGATCCTCGGGCTCGAGACGGCCACCTCGGCAGCCGAGGCGGCCGCCATCGCCGGGCGCCAATATGACGTGGCGCTGATGTATGCGGCCAGCGGCCCGGGACAGGCCTATGAAGCCATGAACGCGCCGGGCAAGTGGAACATCATGTTCGTGCGCCACCGCAGCGGGCCGGTCTATCTCTGGTACGAGATCGCCCATCCGCGCTACCTGCGCAAGACCGTGGACGAATATGGCGAGCCGGGCATGGACTGGCGGGACGTGGTGGTCGACTCGATCGACGACCTCCTCTGGCGGCTCCGTGCGCTGGCGGGCTTGAGGAACACGCTCGGCAAGCGGATTGTCTGCGTCGGCGGGGCCAGCGGCTGGGGCAAGGGAGGCCAGCAGGCGCCCTACCTGGCCGGGAGCGTCTGGAAGTTCGACCTCCAGACGGTCCCCTACGAGGAGCTGGGCGCGCGCATCGAGGCCGCCCGGCGTGACGAGAAGCTGGTCAGCCGCGCTCATGCCGAGGCCGACCGCTACCTGCGCCAGCGGGGCGTGCGGCTGGAGACCGACGCCGAGTTCGTCCGCAACGCTTTCGTGCTGAACGAGGTATTTCACGCGCTGCTGGCCGAGGCCTCGACCGACGCCATCACCATCAACCACTGCATGGGCACGATCATGCCCATCAGCCGGACCACGGCCTGCCTGCCTTTGAGCCTGCTCAACGACGAGGGCTATCTGGCCTTCTGCGAGTCGGATTTCGTGGTTATCCCCTCGGGCGTGCTGCTGCATTACATCTCGGGCAAGCCCGTGTTTCTAAACGACCCCACCTACCCGCATCACGGCGTGGTGACGCTGGCGCATTGCACCGCGCCCCGGAAGATGGACGGCGAGCGGCCGGAGCCGGTGCGGATCCTGACGCACTTCGAGTCCGATTTCGGGGCGGCGCCCAAGGTGGAGATGCGCAAAGGGCAGGTGGTCACCAACCTGATCCCGGATTTCCGCGCCCGGCGCTGGGTGGGCTTCGAAGGCGAGATCATCGACAGCCCGTTCCTGCCCATCTGCCGGTCGCAGATCGACGTGCGGATCAAGGGCGATTGCGAGAAGCTCGCCCAGGAGATGCAAGGCTTCCACTGGATGACCTGCTACGGCAGCTACCTGCGGGAAACCGGCTACGCCCTCAAGAAAGTGGGCATCGACTGGCTGGTCGTCTGAGGGAGCGCCGTCGCGGCCGGGCCGGGCGGACCGCGTGCTCTATAATCATCTTCGAGGGGACAAACCGTTTCATGGAGAGTCTGAAGAGGAAACTCGAGGAAGAGATCGCCGCGCTCGAATACGAGTTGCGCCACGAGCTGCCGAAGGAGATTCTCCGCGCCCGGTCCCACGGCGATTTGAGCGAGAATGCCGAGTACCATGCCGCCAAGGAGCGCCAGCGGCTGGTGGACGCCCGCCTGGCGCAGCTCAAGCAGCGCCTGCGCGAGCTTTCCATGATCGACCTGTCCCGCATTCCGCGCGACCGGGTGGGCCTGGGCTCGACGGTCGTGGTGCTGGATGTGGCGCGCGGCGAGGAGATCACCTACAAGCTGGTGACCAGCGAGGAGGCCGATGCCTCCGCCGGACGGATCTCGACGGCCTCGCCGATCGGCCGGAGCCTGCTCGGCAAGGCGGTGGGCGACACGGTCCGCGTGCAGAGCCCGAACGGGGTGCGCGAGCTCGAGATCCTCGAGCTGACCACGATCCACGACGCCGGCTAACCCCCTCGCGGCGCACTCCGGCGGCCGGGCCGTTCCGGTAAAATCGGACGAGATGACGATAACCAGTGCGATCGGCGCCGCCTGCGACAAGATCGTGGTGGCGATCGTGCGGGCGCTCGCGCTGGCCCGGATCCATCCCAACGTCCTCACCTTTGTCGGGCTGGCCATCAACATCGTGGCCGCGGCCCTGCTCGGCACGGGCCAGTTTCGCACCGCCGGCTTCGTCATCATGGGCGCCGCGGTCTTCGATCTGGTGGACGGCCGTGTGGCGCGCCTGACCAACCGGGTGACCCGCTTCGGCGGTTTCTTCGATTCGGTGCTGGACCGCTACTCGGACCTGGCGCTGCTGATGGGGCTGCTGGTCTACTACGCCTCGATCAATCGTTTCTTCTACGTGGTGCTGACGGCGATCGTCATGACTGCCTCGGTCATGGTGAGCTACACGCGGGCGCGCGCCGAGAACGTGATCCCGCGGTGCAAGGTCGGCTTCATGGAGCGGCCGGAACGCATCGTGCTGTTCATCATCGGGGCGCTGTTCGACCGCATGGCGGCCGTGCTCTGGGTGATCGCCGTGCTCGGCAATCTGACGGTGGTCCACCGGATGATCTACACCTGGCAGGAGACGCGCCGGCTCGAGGATGCGCAGCTCCGCGCAGGTCTGCCGGCGGAGGCAGCACCCGTCAAGCCGGCCCGCCCGAGCTGAGGGCCTGGCCTCGCGAGGCGTTTCAGAAGCAACGCGTCGCCGGTGGAGGAGATCCTTCGGCGACGAGGACCGTGTAACGCTTCACCGCTGAGACCTGAACCTTATTGCCGGAAATCGTGAGCTTCGCCTCGCCGTCCGGGGACTCGAGCCGCACGCTCGAGGGCGCACCGGCCTGCCACCGCAACGTCACCGGGTAGGAGCGATCGTCGTCGTAGTTCAGCAAGTGTACGATCGTGCGGCTGTCCTTGCGACGGACGTTGTAGAGGACCGGCTTCGGCGCTTCAATCTCGACCGGCGCCCGTAGCCCGAGCCGGCGCAGCTCCGCCGCCAGCTCCGCGACGGGAGGATAGGCCGGGAAGTAGACCAGCCGGCCCTTGCCGGCCGTGCGCTCCAGTTTGTTCGCCGGGCGCGCCGCCCGGCCGAACCCGTAGAGCTCCCGCAGGGCGAAGTCCGGCCGCTCGCGGCCGTCGTCGTCGAACGCCGAGGCGTCTTTCGTCGAAAGCAGGGTGCCCCCGGCCCGAACATATTCGGTGAGGATGCGTGCGGCCCCCTCGGACATGCGGTCGGCGCTGAAAAGGACAGCGAACGGGTACGGCCGGAGATCGGTTTCGGTCACGGTCTTCAGGTAGTGGACGTCGTAGAGGATCCGCTCGGCCGCGAGCGCGTTCAAGTACTGGATGTCCGACCCGAGCTCGGGCAGTGTCGCCGTTCGGTCCCGCCAGTTGCGATCGTCCTTGATCACGGCGACGGGGGCGACGGAAACCGTATCGGTGTAGAGGTCCTCGTGCGACTCGAGGAAGCGGTTGTAGAGGCCCAGCGCCGCCAGGTTAGCGAGCGCCTCCGGGCGGCGGAAGTAAAGGTCGCGTTGGAATGCGCCGAGGCTATAGAACTCGAAGGCGGCCCCGTGCGCGGCGGCCTCGGCGGCCGAAATCTGTTGCCCGGCCGGACGGATGGGAATCAGAAACCGGTCGCCGTTATTGCGGCGCCCGCCGTATTCGACGGCCACCGGCTTCCAGCCGTCGGAGAGAGCCCACTGCGTGTGCAGCAGGCCGATGTTGTTGACAAGCCGGCCGTCGAAATAGCCGGGCTCGGTGCCGTCTTCGGTGGAGACGAAGTTGCTCGACCGCGCCGCCGTGTACAGGCCGGCATTGGCGTTGATCGCCAGCAGGAAGTCCGGCTTGAGCGACCTGCCGAAGCGAAGAAGCTCCTGGAGGAACGGCTCGACCGGCTGGTCGGGGAACAGATTGTCGAGATAGACGGCGTCCGCGCCGGCCTCCACGGCCGCCGCGATGCGGAGTTTCATGAAGTCGACCCAGGCCGGCTTGGAGATATCGGCCATGTAACGGCTCACGTACCAGCCGCGATCCTTGGGATAGAGGCCGGCCCCGTAGGGAACCGGGTTGCCGTTGCGGATCAGCAGCCAGTCCCGGGATTCCGGATGATGGGCGAACATGTCGGCCCAGTACATGCTCGCCCCGGACATGTAGGCCATTACCTGGATGTTGCGGCGGTGACACTCGGTGATATATGGCGCGAGCTCGCGCCACTGGGGGCGCTCGGTCGGGATTGACCAGCCCCAGCTCCAGGTGGCGTAGACCCAGTTGAGGTTGCCCATCCGGGCCAGTTCGATCGTGGACGGGTCGTACCAGCGCGAAGTGGCCTCGATGGTCTGCCGGTCGCCGTTGACCCAGGGCGGGTAAAACGAGAGGATGCACCCCTTGGCCATGATCGGCCCGCCGTCCCAGCGCGCGAAACGGATCGTGCCGGGCTTGGCATAGGAGGGCGCCGACTGGCGGGGCCGATCGCTACAGGGCGCCTCCGCGCGAGCGATGCTGCCGAAGGCGACCAGTACACTGCACGCGAGAAAGGCCTTGCGCATGTTACGACCTCGAGCTCAGAACTCCAATCGTAACGCCAACTGCGTGATGCGCGGCTCGCCCGCACCCAGGATTCTGCCGAAGTTCGGGCTGTGGCGATTGCCCACCGGATTGGAAAAGTTCACCCGGTTGAAGTTGAAGAACTCGGCGCGGAAGTGCAAGCGCCAGGCCTCGCGCAACGGATGTCGCGCTGCTCATAGCGAGGCATGCCGGCCTGCTCGACGGGGAGCGAGTAGCGTCCGAGGGGGAAGTGCCGAAGCAGCAAAGCTCCGGCATCATCAGTGAGCGCTTCGTACGGGAGATCAGCGTCGACGCCTTGCACTGGAGGGCGCGACCCGGCGTCGCGGGCACCTGGCGGATCGCGGAGGTATCCGTCGGGACCGGCGCAGCTTTGGGCAGATGCCATGCTGGAGAAGCCTCCGAAGAAAAGCCGGAGGATTCAACTGACACTCACCTGGATCTTCCTTGCGTGGATACAAAGTTCATTCTTCACGTGCCAGGAAAGCACAACCGTCCCGGACACGGATGTCCAAGCAAGATTAAGCTCCACTCAAGCCTCGAAGATGACTAGCGCCATGGCGGCATCCCGGGTGTCAGTCAGCGACAGGGCGATGTGGCGCACCCCGAGGGATGCGGCGATTTCCGCGGCACGGCCATGGAGGGTCAGAGTCGGCCGGCCGGAGGGCAGGTTGGCCACCTCGAAATCGCGCCAGCGGACGCCGCGCCGCAAGCCGGTCCCGAGCGCCTTCATGGCGGCCTCCTTGGCGGCGAAGCGCGCCGCGAACGGTTCCGCCGGATCCCGCTTGCGCTGGGCGTAGGCGATCTCGCCCGGCGTGAAGACGCGCTCCAGGAAGCGCCGGCCGAAGCGGGCGATGGTGCGCCGGATGCGGTCGATCTCGACGAGATCGATGCCGGTGCCGACGATCATAGCTGATCGCCCGCCGAGGTGATGGTCAGTCGCCCGTGTTTGACCCCCTTGGTGGAAATGAGTGCGTCGGCGATCCGCTTCACCAGGCCGGCCGTGCCGCGCACCACCAGCACCTCCAGGCAGTTGTCGCGGTCCAGGTGGACATGCAGGGTGGAGAGGATGTGCTGGTGAAACTCGTGCTGCATGTCGGTGAGCTTTTCGCTCAGCAGCCGCACGTGATGGTTGTAGACCAGCGTGACGGTTCCCACCACCGGGCTGTCGGGCTGCTGCCACTGCTCCTCGACGAGTTCGTCGCGGATCAGGTCGCGGAAGGCCTCCGAGCGATTGGTGTAACCGCGGCGCCGAATGAGCCGGTCGAACTTCTCGAGCAGGTCGGAGTCGATGGCGACGCCGATTCGGCTGAGTGATTTCATCCGTACTGACAGGGTAGCGGAGGGGGCCGGCGGCGGCAAGGACAGGCGCCGTGCGTGGCACCAATTTCTCGATTCGTGCTACCTTGTTAACGGCTTCATGCATATTCCTGACGGCTTTCTTTCCACCCCGGTCTGGGCCGGACTCGGCGCTGCGGGCCTCTCCGCCGTGGGTCTACTCGGCCGCAGGGTCCAGCGCGAGCTGGCCGAGTCGGCGGTGCCCCGCCTGGGCGTGATGGGCGCCTTTGTCTTTGCCGCCCAGATGATCAACTTCCCGATCGCCGCGGGCACCAGCGGGCACCTGGTCGGCTCGGCGCTGCTCACCTACACGCTGGGGCCGGCGCCGGCGGCGCTGGTCATGAGTGCTGTGCTGGTTTTGCAGGCGCTCGTCTTCCAGGATGGCGGCATCCTGGCCCTGGGGGCCAACGTCGTGAACATGGCGCTCGCGGCCGTGCTGGTGGCGCACCTCTGTTACCGGTATCTGGAGCGGTCGCAGTTACGCGGCGCGGGCATGTTTGCCGGGGGCGCCCTATCGGTGCTGGTCGCCGGAGGGCTGGCCCTGGCGGAGCTGGGGCTCTCCGGCGTGCGCATTCCGCCGGCGATCCTCGGGCTGTCGCTGGGTCTTCTGGCGGTGAACGGGCTGATCGAGGGGGCTCTCACGCTGGCGGTTGTCCGGGCGCTGGAGCGGCTGAGCCCGGGCTGGGTGCGCAAGCCGGAGGCCGAGGCCCGGCCGGCCCTGGGGATCCTCCTGATCGCCGGGCTCCTGCTGGTGACCGCCGGTGTGCTGGTGGCCTCGGCGGCGCCGGATTCCCTGGAGTGGCTCGCCGAGGAGGTAGGCTTGGCCGAGCGGGCGCGCCATCTCTTCGAGACGCCCCTGGCCGACTACCAGGCGCGCTTCATCGCCTGGCCGTGGCTGGCGCAGGCGACGGCAGGCCTGGCGGGCCTGGCGGCCGCCTTCGCGCTTTCGGTCAGTCTCGGCAGGCTCCTGATACGGCGGAGGCGCGGCTAGATGCACCACGTCGTGCTCGAGCAATGGTCGCGGCGCGCGAGTCGAGTCCACGCCCTCGACCCGCGCGCGAAGCTTGTCGTCACGCTGCTTCTGCTCATCGCCATCGCCACCAGCCCGGCTCTGGGCGGAGCGCAGTTTGCCGCCTATGCCGGCCTGCTCGCCGCCGTCGTGCTGGCAGCCGGCTTGCCGCCGGGCGGTGTGGCCCTGCGCGCCGGCATCGTCCTGCCATTCGCAGGCGCTCTTGCCGTGATGAACTGGCTTGCCGGAGATGTCGCACGCAGCGTGGCGATTCTCCTAAAGAGCTACCTATCCGTTTTCGCCGCGCTGGTGCTGGTCGGTACGACGCCCGTCGCCCGGCTCTTCGCAGGCCTGGAGCGGCTCGGCGCGCCCCGGAGCCTGGTGCTCGTGCTTCAGTTCCTGTATCGCTATCTGTTCGTCATCTCCGAGCAGGCGCAGCATATGCGCCTGGCGGCGCAGAGCCGGGGCGCGCTGGAGCGCGCCCCGAGACGGACCCGCCTCCGGGCGCCGGCGAGCGCCGTGGCCGTGCTGTTCGCGCGATCGTACCGCCGGGCCGAGGCAGTCTACCAGGCGATGCTGGCCCGCGGCTTTGCGGGGCATGTGGAGCCCGTCGCGCCGCTCCGGCTGGCCGGCAAGGACCTTCTGGCGGCGGGCGCCGCCTCCGGGGCCATCCTCGCGATCCGTCTCGGACTGTGACGGCGATGTGCGGCGAACCCCTGATCGAGGTCGTCAATCTCCGCTTCCGCTACGAGGACGGCACGGCGGCGCTCGACGGCGTCGACTTCCGGCTGTCGGCCTCCGAGACGGTGGCGCTGCTCGGGCCGAACGGCTCCGGCAAGACGACCTTCCTGCTCCATCTGAACGGCCTGCTGCAAGGCGAGGGCGAGGTCCGGGTCTGCGGCCTCAAAGTCGAGAAGCAGAACCTGGCGGCAATCCGGCGCAAGGTCGGGCTGCTGTTTCAGGACCCGGACGAACAGCTCTTCATGCCCTCGGTGCTCGAGGACGTGGCGTTCGGCCCGCTGAGCGCCGGCGTGCCGCCGGAGGAGGCTCTTCGTCGCGCGCGGCAGGCGCTTGCGCAGGTGGGAATGGCTGAAGCCTGCGACCGGGCGCCGTATCACTTGAGCGCAGGGGAGAAGCGCCGGGTGGCGCTGGCCGGCGTTCTCGTTGCGGAACCCGAGGTTCTTATCTTGGACGAGCCGACCACGTATCTCGATCCTCCCGGCCAGCGGGACTTAGTGGCGTTGCTGCGCCGCCTGCCTCAGGCCAAGATCATTGCCACGCATGACGTCAATCTGGCCCGCGCCCTGGCTCAGCGCGCCGTCTTTTTCGAACGCGGCCGGATCGTCTCTGACGGCCCAGTCGAAGAACTAATCGAGAGGTTCGGCTGGGACACCAGCGCCGCCTCCGGGTCTTAGGCAGCCGCTGTGGAGAATAGCCGGAACCTTAGCCCGGCGACACTTCGAGTTCGGTTATCTTCCGCCGGCGTCCGCGCGACCGCTCCGGCCGGCTAGCCCTGACTCTGCTGTTGCTGCTGCTTGCGATACTCCGCCCAGCGCCGCTTCTGCGCGGCGGCAATCCTCTTCCGGGCGGCTTCGCTTAGGGGCCGTCTTCCGCGACGGGGGCTCGGCGCGGCTCCCCCCCGGCTGAGCCTCGCCTTGACCTGGGCGATCTGCTCTTCGATCTTCTGGCGCTGCAACTCCAGACCGGCCAGCGCCGCTTCGAGAAGAGCGGTGTCATCGAGTTTTCGAGAAGTTCTCGGCATGTAGTCTCCCAATGTGGGTCACCTGAAAACGGTGACTTAAGCTAGAGTATCTTACATCGGCGTTGCAAAACACAAGTCTCGGGCGGCGAAAAAGTCGAGCTTCCGCCGGCCGGCGGGGTGCCACGGGCGCTCAAAACAACTTTCGGGAATCGAACAGCAGCGTAACCGGGCCGTCGTTGACCAGCTCGACAGCCATCATGGCCTGGAACTCTCCCGTCTCGACCGTGATTCCCCGCCGGCGGGCCTGCTCGACAAAGTATTCGTAGAGGGCGCGGGCTTTCTCCGGCTCGGCCGCCTGGTCGAAACTGGGCCGCCGGCCTTTGCGGCAATCTCCGTATAAGGTGAACTGGGAAACCACCAGCAGGCTGCCGCCGGCCTGGAACACGTCAAGGTTCATTTTTCCCTGTTCGTCCCGGAAGATCCGCAGTCCAAGGGTTTTTTCGACCAAGTAGTCGGCATCGGCGGTGGTATCGTCCTTGCCTACTCCGACTAAGACGAGCAAGCCCGGACCGATCCGCCCCACCACGGCGCCGCCGACCGTGACGGCTGCTCGCGAGACGCGCTGGATGACCGCCCTCATGTGCTATAACTGTGCCAGAATCATCCTGCTCGCCATGATCGAAACTTACGCCTACGCCCGGGCCGGCCTGCTCGGCAACCCGAGCGACGGTTACTACGGCAAGACGATCGCGCTCATCGTGCGCAACTTCCGCGCAAGAGTCCTACTGTATCCCAGCGCGCGCCTGGAGATCAAACCCTCGAAGGCGGACATGCCGATCTTTGAAAGCCTGCGGGACCTTTACGAGACGACGCGCTGGCGAGGCTACTACGGCGGCATCCGCATCATCCAGGCGTTGATCGTGCGCTTCCTGCGTTACTGCGAGGACAAGGGGATTCCGTTAGAGAACCGGAACTTCACCATCGAGTACGAGAGCACGATCCCGCTGCGGCTGGGCATGGGCGGCTCGAGCGCGATCATCACCGCGGCCTTGCGGGCCCTCTGTCAATACTTCCAGGTCGAAATTCCGCTGCCGATTCAGGCGAAGCTGATCCTGGAGACGGAAACCGAAGAGCTGGGCGTGCCGGCGGGACCGCAGGATCGCGTGATCCAGGTCTATGAGGGCCTGGTCTACATGGACTTCGACCGCGAGCTGATGAAAAGCCGGGGCTACGGCCGCTACGAGCGCCTGGATCCGTCGCTGCTGCCCAACTTGTACCTGGCCTATCGGACTAGCCTGAGCGAGGGAACCGAGGTGTTCCACAACAACGTGCGGCAGCGCTGGCTGGCGGGCGATCCGGAGGTGGTCGAGGCGATGCGGACCTGGGCCGGCTACGCCGAGCAGGGGCGGCGGGCGCTGCTCGAGCGGGATCGAGAGACGCTCAAGCGTCTGATCGACGCCAACTTCGACCTCCGGGCGAGGATCTACGAGCTCAGCAAGGGCAACCTGGAGATGGTCGCCGCGGCGCGCAGCGTCGGCGCCACGGCGAACTTCGCCGGCTCCGGCGGCGCCATCGTGGGCACCTACGAGGATGAGGCGATGTACACGCGTCTGGTCGAGGTCATGAAGCCCCTCCAGGTCGCCGTGGTCAAGCCGGAGGTGGTTCCCCGGCGCTTGGCCTCCGGGGGCGGCGCTGCGTGATATGCTTCAGTTTGCCCTAAGGCGAACCCCGGAGCTCTGTCGATAGGACGCAGGGAAGAAGACGATGAGACCGATCGGCACTTTTGTGGTCCGGCCCAAGCTGCCGCCGGCGCTCGAGCGGCTGCGCGAGCTGGCGGTGAATCTGCGCTGGTGCTGGAATCACGACACCCTTCAACTGTTTCGCCGGCTGGATAGCGACCTCTGGGAGGCCTCGGGCCATAATCCCATCCGCATGCTGGGCATGATCAGCCAGGAGCGGCTGGAGGCGGCCGCCGCCGACGAGGCCTTCCTGGCAAACCTGGACCGCGTGGCGGCGCAGGAGCGCGAATACCTCGCCGCCGGCACGAACTGGTTCAAGCGCAATTTCCCGCGGGCAGGACGGCCGCTGGTCGCCTACTTTTCGGCGGAGTTCGGCCTGACCGAGTCGCTATCGATCTTCGCCGGCGGCCTGGGGATCCTCGCCGGCGATCATCTCAAGTCGGCCAGCGACCTGGGAGTCCCGATCGTCGGTGTCGGTCTGCTGTATCAGCAAGGCTATTTCCGGCAGCAGCTCAACTCCGCCGGCTGGCAGCAAGAGATTTATGAGGACAACGACTTTGCGACGCTGCCGCTCGCGGTCGAACGGCAGCCGGACGGCAGCCCGCTGCTGGTCGCCGTCAGTTTCCCCGGCCGCGAGGTCTATGCGCAGGTCTGGCGGGCGCAGGTCGGACGCGTGCCGCTGTACCTGCTGGACACCAACATCGGCGCCAACGCCGATCCGAGTGACCGGGACGTGACCGACCAGCTCTACGGCGGCGACACGGAGATGCGCCTGAAGCAAGAGATGGTGCTCGGTATCGGCGGCTATCGGGCGCTCGAGGCGCTGGGGCTGGAGCCCACCGTCTACCACATGAATGAAGGCCATTCGGCCTTTCTGGCGCTCGAACACATCCGGCGGCTGATGGCGCGTTCCGGGCTTTCGTTTGCCGAAGCCCGCGTGCTGGCCGAGGTCAGCCTGGTCTTCACCACCCACACGCCGGTGCCGGCCGGCCACGACTATTTTTCGCCGGAGCTGATGAGGCAGTACTTCCACGATTACGCCGAGCAGTTGGGCATCTCCTGGACGGAGTTCCTCCGGCTCGGCCACAGCCGCCCCGCCCATGCGCACGAGCCATTTTGCATGACCGCGTTGGCGCTGCGCCTGTCAGCCTCCTCCAACGCCGTCAGCCGCCTGCACGGCGCGACGACGCGAAAAATGTGGCAGTCGATGTGGCCGGGCATCCCGACAGCGGAGATCCCGATCGGCCATGTGACCAACGGCGTGCACTTTCAAAGCTGGATCTCACACGACATGGATCAGCTCTACGAGCGCTATCTCGGGCCGCGCTGGCGCGAGGAGCCGGGCGATCAGAAGCTGTGGCGGAAGGCGCTTTCCATCCCGGACGAGGAGCTATGGCGGACGCACGAGCGCCGCCGGGAGCGCCTGGTGGCCTTTGCCCGCCAGCGGCTGCTCGCCCAACTCAAGCGCCGGGGAGTGCCCGAGGCGGAGATCGAAGCGGCGCGCGATGTGCTCGACTCCCGCGCCCTGACCATCGGCTTCGCACGGCGCTTTGCGACCTACAAGCGGGCGACGCTGTTTTTGAAAGACCCGGCGCGCCTGGCGGCGATTCTGAACAATCCGCAGCGGCCGGTGCAGATTATCTTCGCGGGCAAGGCTCACCCCCGGGACAAGGAGGGCAAGGAGCTCATTCACGAGATCGCCAGTCTCATCCGCCAGCCCGAGTTCCGCCAGCGCGTCGTCTTCATCGAGAACTACGACATGGAGGTGGCGCGGTATCTGGTGCAAGGTTCCGACGTTTGGCTGAACACGCCGCGCCGGCCGAATGAGGCCTGCGGCACCAGTGGGATGAAGGCGGCCGCCAATGGGGTGCTCAACTTGAGCACGCTCGACGGCTGGTGGGACGAGGCCTGGGCCGACGCCGGCGAGGAGGGGCCCTTCATCGGTTGGGCGATCGGGCGGGGGGAGACCTACGAAAGCGACCAGCAGCAGGATGCGGCCGAAGCGGAGGCCCTCTATGAGGTACTGGAACGGGACGTGATCCCCACCTTTTATGAGCGCAACCCGCAAGGACTGCCCAAGCGCTGGATTGCGCGCATGAAGTCGGCCATCGCCAATCTCTGTCACATCTATAACTCGCACCGGATGGTGCGCCAGTACACGGAAAGCTTCTACCTGGTGGCGCACGCCAAGCGGGCCCTGATGGCCGCCGAAGGCGCGGCGCGTGCCCGGTCGCAGGCGGCCTGGCGGGAGCGCATTCAGGCCTTTTGGCCTGAAGTGCGCATCGAGGAAGTCACCGCCGATCTTCCCGAGCGCTTCGAAGTGGGTGAGCAGCTCCGCGTGCGCGCGCGGATCTTTCTCGGATCCCTTTCGCCCGAAGAGGTCGTCGTCGAGCTTTACTGCGGCCGCGTCGACGCCGAGGGCCGCTTCGTCGAACCGGTCACCGTGCCCATGCGGGCCGGGAACCGGGAGGGCGAGTTCTGGCTCTATGAGGGCTGCTACGGGCCTTGCGCCACCAGCGGCCTGCTCGGCTATACGGTCCGCGTGCTTCCCAACCACCCGGACCTCACCAGCGCCTTTCTGCCCGGCTACGTCACTTGGGCCGCGCCGTAGGCGCCGTGCTCAGCCCTCCTCGACCAGCTGGAAGCCGAGCAGGCGGGTCACATGGGTGATGGCCAGCCGGTGATCGCCGTAGACGGTGACGCGGTGCCAACCGAAATCCCAATGCTCCATCAGCCTGCGGGCATCGCGCACCTCGGCGGCGAGCTTGGTGCGGCAGGCGCGGTCCTCGTCGATGTTGTCGACCGCACGCCCCTGGTGGAGCACGACGATCTTTCGGGAGGGCACCAGCCTCAGCGTTGTCGTCATCTCCCCGAGCGGCATCAGCGAGCGGATGGCCGCGCCCTTGCGATCCTCCGAGTGGTCGCGGATGTGGTAAGGGTTTCGCGGACCGGCGGGTCCATGCACTTTGCTCGGCGCCACACAGTGAGCATAGATGACCTGGTTTTTCGAGGTATCGATAACCGGATCGGAGATATAACCCGGCCGGCCCACCAGATAGCTCATCAGGAGCATCGTGGCGGCCGAGTCCAGATCTGCCTCGCAGGCCCCGACCAGGCCGTCGTCGTTGAGCTGGAAGAAGCCGAGGCAGGGGTAGGCGCCGAGCTTGCCGCCGTAAAAGAGATGGAGGCAGTCCACGGCGATGGCCTGGGCCCGGTGTTGTTCGAGCAGCCCGCGCATGGCAAGGTACATGGCGCCGGAGCGGGTGATCTCTTCCCGCGAAGGCTCGACGACCCGGTCGGCCTCGCTGATCCACTGCGACGCCCAGCGGCCGGCCTGCTCACGGCCGGCCTTCTCGTAAGCCGCATTGAGCTCGGCGGCCGAGACGGGGCGGACAGTGAGACCGAGGGTTTCTCGGAACAGCACGACCGCACGAGCCACGTCGCGCTCGGTGACGTCGAGCAGGAGCGAGCTCCGCAACTTCTTGATCGCTTCGAGGCTCTTTACTGCCTCGACGACGTCCTCGAACCGCGACGATGAGACGCCGGTCACCGGCATGCCCTTGGCCAGCGCTCTCGGATAGAGGCCGAGAAAGCGGCCGGTGCCGCCGTACAGATCGTCCACCAGGATCGCCGGGCGTCCGGAGTAGGCAAAAACATCCGGGGCGTCCGAGGGAATGCCGAAAAGATAGACCAGAAAGCCATCGACAGCCGGATGTGACTCGAGCAAGGCCTGGGCTTCGGCGGCCGTCTTGGCGGTGGCCACGGCAAAGTCCACCTCCGGGCAGGCGGCGCGCAGCCGGGCGGTGGTCTGGGATTTGCGAGTCTCGTAATCGTAGCCCTGATAGGGCCAGCCCTGGATCTTCGGATCCGGATGAGTGTAGACGAGCAGCAGCTTCGTCTTGACCTTCGGCAGAAGCGCCTCGGCGTAGTCCGGCAGGGCAGCGGCGAAGGCGCCCGCAGAGCCGCCTGCGCCGGCGGCCGCCCCAGCCGTCCCGGCCAGGAACTGGCGGCGCGTGGCGGAGGAAGGGAGCACAGGGAGACGCGACATAGGAGAATCGTACCTCAAGATCCATAATAGGGGCGGCACGGTGTCTTTGGGCGCGAAAAGGCCGCCTGATTAGCGAAATTTATGCCCAGGATTGCTACAATAAGGCCGGATTGTGGACTACGCGGCCCTGAAGGTCTTCCTTACCGTCGCCGGCCAGCGCAGCTTCTCGCGCGCGGCGGAGAAACTGCGCCGCACGCAGCCGGCCGTTTCTCTCGCCGTCCAGCGCCTGGAGCGCGAGCTCGGCGAGAAGCTGATCGACCGCTCGGCCAAGGACCTGCTGCTCACCGACGCCGGCCGGATCGTGCTCGACTACGCGCGGCGCTTCGAGAATCTCGAGCGCGAACTCGCCAACGCGCTGGCTGAGCTGCGCGACAACTCGGCCGGCCAGCTCACCATCGGCGCCAACGAATCGACCACGCTCTATCTGTTGCAGCACATCGTGCGCTACCGGCGCCTCTATCCCCGGGTCAAGGTGGAGGTCCGGCGGAGCCTCTCGAGCCGCATCCCGGCGCAGTTGCTGGATGGAGACCTGGAGCTCGGCGTGATCAGCTACGACCCGCAGAGCGACGGGCTGGTCTCCCGGGTGATCTACACCGACCGTCTGGCTTTCGTCGTCTCGCCCGAGCACCGCCTGGCGGGCCGCAAGACGGTTTCCATCAGCGAACTCGGCATGGAGACCTTCATTGCGCACAACGTCGTCAGTCCGTACCGGGAGATCGTTCTGCGCGCCTTCGAGCGGCACAAGGTGAGGCTCAACATGGACGTCGAGATGCCCACCGTGGAGACGATCCGCAAGATGGTGCAGCGCAACGAAGGGGTCGCCTTCCTGCCGCGCATGTGCGTCGAGCAGGAGATCGAGCAGGGGATCTTGTGCGAAGTCAAGGTCGAGGAGCTGAGCGTGGAGCGCAAGATCCGCCTGGTCTACCCGGCGCGGCGGGTCCTGAGCCACGCCGCGCGCGCCTTCCTCGAGCTGGTGCCGGGCGAAGGCTCACCGCCGCGGCAGGGCTGAGCCGGGTTGCGGCGGCATACCCGTAGTGATAAGTTGATGCTCGCTATGGCCAGAGATGGACTTTCGCGCCGGCGCCTGCTCAGCTTGCCGGCTCTGGCGGTGGCGGCTTCCGGCAGGGCGGCGCGCACGCAAGAGGCGGGCGCTTCCTCGAACAGCGTCCGCGTGGTTCTCGACACGGACACCTACAACGAAATCGACGACCAGTTCGCGGTCGCCTACGCGCTGCTTTCGCGCGAGGCGATGACGGTGGAGGCCATCTATGCCGCGCCTTTCCTCAATGCCCGGTCCAAGAGCGCCGGCGACGGCATGGAGAAAAGCTACGCCGAGATTCTGCGGGTGCTCGAGGCGCTAGGCGAGAGCCGGCGGGACTTCGTCTATCGGGGCTCGAAGAGCTTTCTGCCCGGTGCGGGCCGCCCGGTCGATAGCCCCGCGGCGCGGGATCTCATTCGGCGCGCCATGGCGCCGAGCGAGGAGAGGCTGCACGTGGTGGCGGTGGGGGCGCCGACCAACGTCGCTTCGGCCGTGCTGATGGAACCGCGCCTGAAGGAGCGGATCACCGTGGTCTGGCTGGGCGGCCAGCCTTACGATTCGCCGAGCGCGCGCGAGTTCAACCTCCAGCAGGACCCGCACGCCTCGCGCGTGATGTTCGACACCGGCATCCGGCTGGTGAACATTCCCACGCGCACGGTCTCGGACGCGCTCGCCATCACGACGCCGGAGCTCGAGCGGGCCATCCGGGGCAAGTCCAGGATCGGCGATTATCTCTACGAGATCTTCGTCGAATACGAGCGCCAGCACCACAAGGACCCGTCGAAGCCCTGGTCGAAGGTCATCTGGGACATTGCGGCGGTGGCCTGGATTGTCAATCCGGAGTGGGTGCCCACGACCATGGTGCCGAGCCCGATCCTCACTGCGGAACTCACCTGGCGGCGGGCGCCGGACCGGCACGGCGTGCGCGTGGCCACGCGCGTGGATCGCGATGCCGTCTTCGCCGACCTGTTCGCCAAACTCACCCGGGCGGGCTGAGGGCGACTTCGCCCGTGAAGAAACACGCGTGCCACAATTGAATTGATGCGCGGTGTCGTCGAGGTGGAGGAACTCGTCAAAGAGTTCCGCACCTTCGAGCGGCGTGAAGGGCTCTTCGGCGCCATCCGCGATCTGTTTTCCCGGCAATACCGCAACCGGAGAGCGGTGGACCGGATCTCGTTTCGGATCGGGCGCGGCGAGATGGTCGGCTATATCGGGCCGAACGGCGCGGGCAAGTCCACTACCATCAAGATGCTCACCGGGATCCTGGTACCGACCTCGGGCCGGATCCTCGCCAACGGCTTTGTTCCCTGGCGGGAGCGCACGCGCTACACGCAGACGATCGGCGTGGTCTTCGGCCAGCGGACGCAGCTTTGGTGGGACATCGCCGTGGTGGAGTCCTTCCAGTTGCTCAAGAAGATCTACGAGGTCTCCGAGAGCGACTACCGGGCGCGGATGAAGCATTTCGACGAGATTCTCGAGCTCGGCCGCTACCTGCACACGCCGGTGCGCAAACTGAGCCTGGGCGAGCGCATGCGGTGCGACGTGGCGGCGGCGCTGTTGCACAACCCGCCGCTGGTGTTTCTGGACGAGCCCACGATCGGCCTCGACATCGTGGCCAAGGAGCACATCCGGGAGTTCCTGCGCGAGGTCAACCGCAACTACGGCACCACGATGCTGCTGACGACGCACGACCTGTCGGACATCGAGGAGCTGTGCGCGCGGCTGATGATCCTCGACCACGGCCGGCTCCTGTTCGACGGCGGGCTGGCCGATCTCAAGAACCGCTTCTGGCGCGAGGCGGCGGTGCGGCTGTACCTGAAGGACCGGGAGCAAGGGCAGCGACTCAGCCAGCTCAACCTCCACGGCATCGGCTGCGAGAAGCTCGAGGAGCTCGTCTGGCGGCTGCACTTCGCCCGCGAGGAATGGACGGCGGCCGAAGTGATCCGCCGCGTGGTCAACGCGGTCGAGGTGCGCGACATCGCCATCGAGGAGCAGTCGATCGAAGAGGTGGTCAAGCGGATCTACCTGGGCGAAGTCCTTGAGGAGTCCAGGCGTTGAGTCCCGCGGCGCTCGTCGAGTTCTCGCGCATCGGCTTTCTGAACATGCTCGCCTTCCGGCTGCGCTACTACACGGGCGTGTTCACCTATTTCATCAATGTGACGGTCTATTACTTCATCTGGAAGGCCGTCTACACGGCGGATCCGGCATACGCGGGCCTGAGTTTCCCCCAGATGGTGACCTACGTGGCCGTGGGCTGGATCATCCGGTCGCTGTACTTCAACAACATCGACACGCAGATGGCGGCCGATATCCTCGAGGGCAAGATCAGCATGGTGATGCTCAAGCCGGTGAGCGTGCAGTCGAGCTACATTGCACGCGCCCTGGGAGAGTCGGCTTTTCGCCTGGTGATGCTGACGGCGCCGAACGCCCTGGTGATCGGGCTCGTCTTCCCGGTGCAGCCGCCGGCGAGCGCGGCGCACTTCGGCGCCTTCCTGATTTCGCTCGCCGGCAGCGTGCTGCTGGTAGGCGCGCTGAACTTTATCGTCGGCAGTTGCGCCGTCTCGCTCAAGTCGATCCTGGGCCTGCTGCGGGCGAAGTTCTGGATGCAGGAGCTGCTGAGCGGACTGCTGGTGCCGGTGACGCTGTTTCCCTCGCCGGCGCGAGAGATCTCCGCCTGGCTGCCGTTCGAACATATCGGTTTTACGCCGATGATGATCTATCTGGGCCGCCTGAGCTGGCCGGAGATCGGCCGCGCCTTCCTGCTCGAGTGGGCCTGGATCGCCTTTCTGCTGGCCTTCGGCGCCTGGTTCTGGCGGCTGCTGAGCCGGCGGATCACGATCCACGGGGGATAGATGCGCCGGCACATTTCCCTGCTCGTCGAATACTTCATCCAGTACTCGAAGGTCCGGCTGGCCTATCGCGGCGATTTTCTCATTTCCGTCGTCACCACGGTCGTGGCCACGGTCTTCGGCGTGGCGACCGTGTGGCTGATTTTTCACCGCGTGCCGCGGCTGGTCGGCTGGGACTTCTACGAAATCCTGTTCCTCTACGGCTTCTCCCTGCTGCCGATGTCGTTGTTCAACATGCTGAGCATCAACCTGTACTATTTCGGGGAGACTTACATCGTGGAGGGGAAGTTCGACCGGGTGTTAGTCAGGCCGCTCAATTCGCTCTTTCAGATTCTCTTCGAGCAGTTCCGGCTGGAGTCGCTGAGTGACATGGTGCTGGGCGTGGTGCTGCTGGTGGGCTGCGCCCGGCACCTGGGCTTCGCGCTGGGTCCTTGGGAGTGGCTTTATCTGGCAGCAGCCACGGTCTGCGGCTGTGTGATTTACCTGGCGATCTTCCTGATGCTTACCTGCGTGTCGTTCTGGATGGAGGACCGGGTGGGCGTGATCCCGCCGGTGTATAACATGCTCACCTTCGGCCGTTACCCGCTGGATATCTACAACCCGTTTGTCAAATTTTTGCTGAGCTGGATCGTGCCCTTCGGCTTTGCCACATTCTATCCCACGGCAAGCCTTTTGAAAGAGGATCTTTACCGTCACTACATTTATCTGGTGCCGCTGGTTGCGGCATCATTTTTCTTGCTGGCGCTATGGATTTGGAGCCGAGGCGTGCGGAATTACTCCTCGACCGGCTCCTGAATGGGGACAGTCTACTCAATCCCCAATTCCGCCGCCGGGATGCTCAACTGTGCCGATAGACCTCCCAGCCGAGATACCGCCGGAAAGCCTCCTCCAGCACTCCGGCCACCGAGGAGAGGTTGGCGGCGACGTGGTGCTCAAAGCCGTTCTCGCAGATGTAGCGCAGAAGCTGCTCGAGGCGCGGAATCTCGACCACGCCGGCGCCGCCGAAGGTCTCGACCGGATCTTCGGTGAAGCGGCCTTCGCCGACGTAGGTGCGGATGACGCCCCGGCGGTCATCGGTCGAGACCCGCGCGAAGGTCATCGGGCCGGGTTTGATGCGCCCCACCAGCGTGCCGAAGGTGTTCAACTTGCCGACCGTGCCGGCGATGATGGCCTGGTAGTCCATGCGGGCGCTCTCGAAGAAGTGCCGGGGCAGGTTGCTGCAATGGAAGCAGACGGCCTTGTCTGGCTCGGCGCCGTAGTTGTTGTTCCAGTCGAGCAGGGCGCTGGGGGTGCCCGAGGCGAGCGCGAGCGCGTGCATGGCCACGGTTCCGCAAACGTCCACCTCGCAGGCGCTCGGCATCAGCTCGTTGCTCATCATGCTCATCACCGTGCAGGGCACAATGCCGAAATATTCCTCGAGCGCCGTCCAGCACTGAATCGCGCTCACGGTGACCGCCGTCTCCCGCATCCAGGCCTCGATGACGGCGGAGAGCTTGGCCATCTTGAGCAGGCTTGTCTCGGGCACGCCCTCGACGGGCGCATAGTTGCGGATCGCCTCGAGCTTCGCCATGGCGGCCGGATCGTCATCCCGCATGCGGCCGATGCGGCCCAGTATTTCCGAGAGATCGACGGTCTCGACGGCGATGCCGCTCGCTTCGAGCAACTTCTCGCTGTAGCGGACGGTGTTGAAGGCGGCCGGGCGGGCGCCGATAGCGCCGATGCGCAACCGCCGCAGCCCGTTGACCACCCGGCAGACGGCGGCGAACCAATCGAGATCGGCGCGGAAATCGTCGGAGCCCGGCGCCTCGGTATGCCGCCGGGTGAGCGAATACGGGATGCCGTACTGTGTGAGGTTGTTGGCCACGGACATCTTGCCGCAAAAGCTGTCGCGGCGGTCGGCGATGCCCATCCGATTCGGGGTGTCCGGTGTGGCCTGGAGAAGGACCGGCACCTGGAGGCGCGCCAGCCGCAGCGTTTCGGCCACCGCGCGCTCGTCGCCAAAGTTGGGAAGAGTGACGATAATGCCGTCGATGGTGTGGCGATGTTCGTCGAACAGGGCGGCGCATTTCAAGGCGTCCTGGCGGGTCTCCACGGCGCCGTGTTTGGTCTCGTCCGGCGAGAGCACCACGGCGCGGTGACCGGCCGCTTCGATCGCCTGGAGCATCTCCTCGCGGCCGCTCTTGGCCAGATGGTCCGGGAAGAAGCCCCGGTTGCCGACGATGATTCCGAAGGTCATGGGCTTGCTCATAGCTGACCTCCTGGCCATTATGGCACCGGCGGCGTTGGGTGGATAATGGAAAGGCCCATGCGACAAGTTCTGGTGCGTTTCTGGCTGGCGGCGCTGCCGCTGGCGCCTTTGTTCGGCCAGTTGCCGGATTACTACCGGACGGTGGATCGCCTCGTCTGGGTGGTCCCGGACATGGACGCGACGGTGGCGGGATTGAAGAAGCTCGGCTTCACCAATCTGCGCGACCAGGGCGAGGTAGAGCTGGAGTGGACGGCCTTCCGGGCCCGGCCTGCCAGCGGCACGATGCGCCTGGTTTCCGGGCGCTTCGCCGACGTGGCGGTGCACTGGCTCCAGCCGCTCGGCGGCTCGAATGCCTTCCAGGAGTTCCTGGAGAAGAAGGGCGGCGGCGTCTTCAGCCTGATGCACCGGGTCCCGACCAAGGAAGCCTATGAGCAGGAGCTCGCGCGCCTGAAGGATCTGGGCGTCGGGGTGCTCCAAAGCGGTTTCGTCGAATCGGAGGGAGGGAACATCTATTACGCCTTTCTCGACACCGTCGCCGAGGGCAAGTACTCGCTCGGGCTGGTGCATTTCTCAGGCGGCGACGAGGGCCCGCTCTTTGTGCCGCCGGAGAATCCGAGCGGCCGCCGGGTGACGCAGTACGCTTTTGTGGTGCGCGAGCTCGAGCCGGTTTCGGCCTACTGGGCGCGATTGGGCTTCCCGGCGATGAGCTATACCGAGAGCCCGCTGCACGACCGGCGCTACCGCGGGCAGCCTGCCGCCTTCGAGATGCGCCTCGGCTGGCAGCGCCACGGCAAGATTCCTTACGAATGGATCCTGTCGCTGAAAGGTCCGGACATCTACCGGGAGCACCTCGAAAAGCATGGCGAGGGTTTCCACCATCTGGCTTTCAGCGTCCAGGACATGGACGCCGAGATTGCCGAATGGACGCGGCTGGGCTTCCCGGAGGCGATGTCGGGTGGCTGGGGCGAGAAGGGCAAGCCCGGTTCGGGACGTTTCGCTTACATGGACACGCACGCGCTGGGCGGCGTGGACGTCGAGCTGCTCTGGAGCTACCCGAAATAGCCGGCGTCAGCTCCTGGCCGGCTCGAACCAGCCCGTGCCGGGTACTTGTCGGCTTCGCGCCGCCTCCTCGTTCATGGTGACGCCCAGGCCGGGGCGGTCGGGCACTTCGATGAAGCCGTTCTGGATAATGTCACCCTCCTGGACGAAGTTGCGCCAGTAGTCCAGGCGGCTGATCCAGTGCCATTCGAGCACCAGGAAGTTGGGCACCGCCGCGCAGACGTGACAGGAACCCATGGTGCCGATGGGCGAGACGACACAGTGAGGTGCGAACGGGACGTAGTAGGCGTGAGCGAGGTCGGCGATCCTCCGGCCTTCGAGCAGTCCGCCCGCCTTCTGGAGGTCCGGCTGGATGATGTCGGCGGCGCGCCGCTCCAGAATGTCGGTGAAGCCGAAGCGCAGGAAACGATTTTCGCCGCAGGCGATCGGTGTGGAGGTCGACTCGCGCACGTCGCGCAAGGCGGCGACATTCTCGGCCGGAACCGGCTCTTCGAACCAGAGCAGGCGAAACGGCTCGAAGGCCTTGGCCAGGCGCTTGGCCGAGCCCATATCGAAGCGGCCGTGGCCGTCGACGCCGAGCTCGATTTCGCGGGGAAGGAATTCGCGGACGAAGCGCACGCGCTCGACGATGAGGTCGAGCTCGCGGTTGTTCACCGTCCAGGCCACCCGGTCCCAGCGATAGGGATTGTTGGCGTCATCGCAGTCGATTTTGACCGCGGTGAAGCCCATCTCGCGAATCTGGGTGAGCATCTCGCGCGATTTCGGATCCTCAGGTTCGTGATGCGCCGCATCGCAGTAAAGCCGGATCCGGTCCCGCATCTTGCCGCCGAGCAACTGGTAGACGGGCAGCCCCAGCGCCTTGCCGGCCAGATCCCAAAGGGCGATTTCGACGCCCGAGAGAGCGGCGACAAACTGGCCGGCCTGAGCGCCGGCGAAGATGCCGCCGGCGCGGACGCGCTCCCATAGCAGATCCACGTTGAGCGGATCCTGGCCAACCATCAACGGATGGAAGACGCGCCGGATGATGTCGGCGGCGCCCTGGGCGGCGTCGGTGGCCTCACCGTGGCCGAAGAGCCCCTGATCGGTGTAGACGCGCACGTGCGTCTGAAGCCCGTGCGCGCGCACTTCGGCGGTGCGGATGTCGGTGATCTTCAGCCTGGGGCGGCGGTAAGGGGAACTGGCGGCCTGTACCGCAGCGGAGAGATGGCGCAGGCTGAAGATGCCGCCCAGGCCTGCGGCCGAGGCGAGGAAGGCGCGTCGGGAGCGTCCCTGAGTCATGGGCATATTTATAGCACGCCCGAGCGGGGGCGAGGTGGCCTTCAGCCGAGACAGTCGACCGGGACGTGCTCAGGTTCCTGGCTCCAGGCCGCCGGGGAGGCCGTGGGCGCAACGTGAGGAGCGGCCTGCTGCCAGGCCTCGAGCAGGGTGCGGAGCAGCTCCTGCGCCTCCGCAAGCGGCGGTTCGATCTGGCGAAAATTGGCCTCCTGGAGCAAGCGCTGGATGTAGTCGTAGAGCTCGGCGAGGTTGCGGCTCAAGCCGCCGCCGGCTTCATGATCGAGGCTGAGCGCCAGCTCGCTCACCAGCTCTGAGGCGCGGGTGATCTGGCGGGAGCGCGCCTGGATGGCGCCGGCGCGCAGGTGCTCCCGCGCTTTGCCGATGGCGTCGATGGCCGCCTGGTAGATCAACTCGACCAGGCGCCAGCCGTCAACTTCCAGAATCTCGTTTTCCAAATAGGCGCCGCGGCCGCCTTCAGGCATCCGTTGTTATCTCCCGCAGGTTCTTATCGGACGCAACTTGCTTCCTTTCTCAGCCGTCCAGTTTCAGCGTCTTGGCCACCTCGAGCGCGTACTCGGGCGGAATCTGCCGGATCACCTCTTTGGTTTCCTTGTCGATGATGCGCACCAGAGGGCGATTCGTATCCCGGTCGAGCACGAAGGTCAGCTCGCTGTTCTCGCCGAACAGCTCGGCGGCGTTGAGCGCCTTGATGGCCTGGATGAGTTGGCGCATCTCCGCCGGTTTGGTCTCCGAGGAGGCCGGAGCATAGACCGGAAGCGGCAGCTCGGGCTTGACACCGCTGATCTCCATGGTCAGTCTCCGTACACGGAAGAGCTCCGCTCTTCCGCAACCACTTATCGGAAAGCGGGCAGGAAGTTTGAGGGAAAAAACGAAACGCTCAGGCCAGGTTGAGCACCTTGGCGGCGCTGCCGGTCTCCTGCTCGATCTTCTTCTGGAGCAGCATCAGGCCGTAGATGAGCTGCTCTGGGCGGGGAGGACAGCCCGGAACGTAGACATCGACCGGGATGACCTGGTTGACCGGCCTCAGCGCATAATTGCTGAAAACTCCGGTGGAGGTGGCGCAGGCCCCCATGGAAATCACCCACTTCGGCTCGGGCATCTGCTGGTAGAGCCGCCGGATGACCGGCGCCATCTTGTTGGAGACCCGGCCGGCGATGATCATCAGATCCGACTGGCGCGGCGAGCCCCGGAAGACCTCGGCGCCGAAGCGCGAGACATCGTAGCGCGAGGCGCTCATCGCCATCATCTCGATGGCGCAGCAGGCCAGCCCAAAGGTCATCGGCCAGAGCGAATTCTTGCGTGCCCAGTTGATGGCCTTGTCGAGCGTAGTCAGAACGACGCTGCCCGAGAAATCTCCGGCCGGCTCCCTGTCGATGCGGTCGAACAGCCCCTCGATCGGTTCCAGCTCCAGCGGGCGCTCCATAGGTTCCTCTTTCTTTGATTATCTCATGCGGTCGCTACAATCAAAGATTACGGTCCGGCATGTCCATCCCCGAAGTGAGGTTCACCCCCGCGGCAAATTACGACGAAGCCCTGCGCCGCGCCGCAGCGCTGTGGCGAGTGGACGCGGGCTATTGGGACGTTTGGGGCTACTATCACAAGGCGACGCCGGAAGCGCTGCGCAAAATCCTTGAGTCCCTCGGCGTGCCGGCGGCGAATCTGGAGGATCTAAACCGGGCGCTTGAGCAGCGGCTGCTTGCGGAGTGGAGGCGGCCGCTGCCTCCCACGGTGGTCTCGGGGCCGGGGCCGGCGGATGTGCCGCTGAGGCTGCCGGAGTCGATGACAGAGGCGGCTCTGGAATTCGAGCTCGAACTTGAGGGCGGCGAGCGGCGCTCCTTCCCCATGACCATTGCGGAGTTGCCCCTGTTGCGGCGCGCCCATCTTGCCGGGGAGCGCTTTGTTGAGCGGCGCGCCCCTTTGGGTTGCCTGCCTCTCGGCTGCCATGAACTCACCCTCATCGTGCGCGCTCCCGCTCAAGCGGCGGTCTCCGCCCGGCTCCGATTGATTGTCGCGCCTGAGCGCGCCTGGCTGCCTCCGGCACTCGAGCAAGGCGAACGGCGTGCGGGCCTTAGCATCAGCCTCTATGGTTTGCGCTCAGAGCGGAACTGGGGCTGCGGCGACTTCACGGATCTTGAGCGGCTCGCCCTCTGGGTGGCCCGCCGCTTGGGCGGCGCCTTTATCCTGCTCAACCCGCTGCACGCCATTCACAATCGCCAGCCGTTCAACACCAGCCCCTACCTGCCCAACTCCATCTTCTATCGGAACTTCATCTATCTGGATGTCGAGCGAATCGAAGAGTTCGCCGAGTCGAGCTGGGCTCGTGCCCTGCGAGCCAGCCCGCGCGTCGACCAGGAGATTCGTGCCCTGCGCCAGGCCCAGTACGTCGAGTATGAACGCGTGGCGCGGCTCAAACGCATCTTCCTGAAGCTTGCCTTCCGGAGATTCCTGCGCCGGCTTGGCGGCGAAAGCGCTCGGGCCGCCGAGTTCCGGCGCTTCGTCGGAACCGAAGGCGAGCTGCTGGACCGCTATGCCGTCTACTGCGCCCTGGACGAGTGGATGCGCCGGCGCAACCCCGAGGTTTGGACCTGGCGGCAGTGGCCGGCCGAGTTCCAAAACCCGGACTCGGACGCCGTCCGCTGCTTCGCCGCCCGGCACTGGCGGAGTGTGCTGTTTCACAAGTACGTCCAGTGGCAGATCGCCAGCCAGCTCGAAGGGGTGCAGAAGAGCGCACGGCAAGCCGGCATGAGCATCGGCCTAATGCACGACCTGGCGCTCGCCACCGACGTGTTCGGCTGCGATCTCTGGGCGTACCGCGAATTCTTCGTTTCCGGCTGCCGTGTCGGCGCCCCGCCGGACGACTTTAGCCCCCAGGGCCAGGACTGGGCCTTTCCTCCGCCCAATTCCGAACGCCACTTCGAGGACGGCTACCGGCTTTTCCAGGAGATGGTCCGCCGCGTCGCGCGCGGGGGCGGCGCCCTGCGCATTGACCACGTCATGCGCTTCTTCCGCCTGTATTGGATCCCCGAGGGCGCTACGCCGGCCCAGGGCACCTATGTCCGCGACCGGCATGAGGATCTCATCCGGATCCTGGCGCTCGAAAGCGTCCGCAGCCGGCTGGTGCTGGTCGGCGAGGATCTCGGTACGGTCGAACCCGAGGTGCGCCGGACGCTGGCGCGGTTCGGCATCCTCGGCTACCGGGTCTTCTACTTCGAGAAGAACGCTCACGGGGATTTTCTCCGGCCTGAAGAGTACCCGCGACAGGCGCTGGTGTCCTCGACCACGCACGATCTGCCGACGCTGGCCGGTTTCTGGACAGGGCGCGACATCGAGGCCCGGCGCCTAGCCGGCGTCCTTCCAAACGAGGAATCCTACCGCCGGGCCCGCGAGCAGCGGCGCGCCGAAAAACAGAAGATCCTGGATCTGCTGCGGGCGCTCAAGCTGGTTCCGGAACACACGCCACGCCAGGCTGACCAGATCCCGGAGCTTACCGGGGAGCTCCACAACGGGATCGCGGGTTTCCTGGCGATGACCCCTTGCCTGCTGCTGGCGATCAACCAGGAAGACCTGACCAAGGATCCGGACCAGCAGAATCTGCCGGGCACGACGGCGCAGTATCCCAACTGGCGCCGCAAGATGCGCTACAGCCTGGAGGAGCTGGAGAACTCGCCGCAGGTGGCGGATTTCGTCGCCATGTTGCGATCGTGGCTCAGTCGCACGGGACGCTGCGAGGCCGGTCGGCGGGAGGGATGAGGGCCGCCGCGATCCTTTGAAGAAACAGGTACCACCGCGCGGTGCTACTTAATTCCCAGTATTCTTTACGGAGGTACTAGACCTTAAGTTCGCCGGAATTTCATCTTAGGAGTGTTACGCTTGAGTTGGGACGGGCTCCGCAAGTCGGGGCTCAAGCCTCAAATCGGTTCTGAGCAGGTGAGAAAGGTATAGGGAGCATCAATGCACAAACTTTTTGGTTTTCTAAGCGGCAGGACATTTGCCGCCGCTTTTGCGCTGACCGTCTTCATGACAGGTGCGCTGCCGGCAAACGCCACGCTGGTGCTTTGTTCGAACGGCGGGATTGACTTAGTCAGTCAGGGGTGTTACGCGCCCGGCAATGACAATCCGGCGGCGGTGTTGGCCGCCATCACGCAGGCGACGGGAGCGGCTCCCGCAAATCTTACGCTATACGGGAAGAGTGATGGCAACCCCAGCCTGTTTTCCTTTAGCCCCAACCCGCCGGCCGGTGCGCTTTCCGGCACCTGGAGCGTGCTGAATGGCACGCCGATCGCCTACCTGACGGTGAAGGCAGGGCCGCAGTTTGCCCTTTACCAGCTCTCGCCGCCGTCGAGCTCGGGCACGTGGACGACCGCAGGGCTGGTGGTGGGCCGCGGCAATCAGCCGGAGCCTTCTCATTTAAGTTTCTGGACAGACGACGGCTTTGAAGCAATGGCGGTCGCTCCTGTTCCCGAGCCCGGCGCCTACGCGCTGGTCGGCTCCGGCCTGTTGCTGGTGGCCTGGCGGCTCCGGCGGCGTGCGCCCCAGGCTTGAGGCGCACCGTCACCACAGCGGTCCTACCTTTCGAACGGACTGCCCGCGAAGCTCCCCCAAAAGCCGGCTCACACTGCGCCCAGTTACCGGGTGGCGCAGCTCCGGGACGAGCTCGGCCAGCGGTTCCAAGACAAAGCGGCGAGCCGTCATCCGGGGATGCGGCAGCGTAAGCTCTTCCGAATCGAGCAGCGTCGCACCGTAAAGCAGAATGTCGATATCCAGCGTCCGGGGTCCTTTCGGCGCTAGGCGCCGGCGCCCGAGTTGCGCTTCGATTGCACGAACGTGCTCGAGCAGGCCGTGGGCATCGAGCGTCGTGTCGAGTTCGACCACCAGGTTCAGGAACCAAGGCTGGTCGGGCAAATCCTGCGGCTCCGTTTCGTAGACGGAAGAGAGGCGACGGACAATCACCCTGGGAGTCGCCAGGCGGCGGACCGCTTCGGCAAGATAGCCGCGGCGGTCGCCGAGGTTCGAGCCGAGCGAGAGATAGGCGCGGGTCACTCGAACAGAGCGCGCTGAAGGCCGCCCCGGAGCCGGCGGGGCTGGATGCCGAAATACTCGTAAGCCGCGGCCGTAGCCACGCGGCCGCGCGGGGTCCGGTCGAGGAAGCCGAGCTGGAGCAGATACGGCTCGTAAACCTCCTCGATCGTGTCGGGCTGCTCGTCGATCGAGGCCGCGATGGTGTTCAGGCCGACCGGGCCGCCGCCGTACTTTTCCAGAATCGTCAGCATGATCTTCTGGTCGATCTCATCGAGGCCGAAGCGGTCCACCTCGAGCAGATCGAGCGCGTCACGCGCCACCTCGAGCGTGATCCGCCCGCCGGCGCGCACCTGGGCGTAGTCCCGGACACGACGCAGCAGGCGGTTGGCGATGCGAGGCGTGCCGCGGCTGCGCCGGGCGATCTCGGCGGCGCCTGCGGCGTCGATGGGCACCTCGAGCAGGCCGGCCGAGCGCAGCACGATCTGCTCGAGCTCCACCGCCGTATAGTGATTCAGCCGCAGCACCAACCCGAACCGCCCGCGCAGGGGCGCGCTGAGAAGTCCCTGACGGGTGGTGGCGCCGATGGCGGTGAAGCGGGGAATCGGCAGCGAGTGGGTGCGCGCGCCCGGCCCGGAGCCGACCAGAATGTCCACGCGGAAGTCCTCCAGGGCGGCGTACAGCATCTCCTCGACGTCGGGCAGCAGCCGGTGAATCTCGTCGATGAAGAAGACCTGCCGCGGCCGGATGTGACTCAAAATCCCCGTCAGATCGAGCTTTTTCTGAAGGATCGGCCCCGAGGTCTGCTCGAAGGGAACCTCGAGCTCCTGGGCGATGATGGTGGCGAGCGTCGTCTTGCCCAAACCGGGCGGACCGTAAAGAAGGACGTGGTCCATCGCCTCGCCGCGCTGCCGGGCGGCTTCGATGGCGATGGCGAGGTTCTCCTTGAGGCGCGTCTGCCCGGTGAACTCCTCCAGGCGCTTGGGGCGAAGGCCGGCCTCGAACAGGCGCTCATCTTCGCGCAGTGCCGGCGAGATGATCCCCTTCTCGCGCATTTTTCTTCAGCTTATCGTACGAACTCCAAAGCGCGCCGGAACAGCGGCTCGAACTCCGCCGGCGCCCCTTGTGCCTTAGCCTTGAGCACCGCCTTTTCCGCGGCGGGGCGCGCGCAGCCCAGGTTGATCAGAGCCGAAAGAACCTCCTGTTCGACGGGCGCGAGCGCGCCGGACGCGACGGGGCGGGCCGGTTCGCTGCCGGCGAGGCCCTCGAGCTTGTCGCGCAATTCCACGACGATGCGTTCGGCCGTCTTGCGCCCGACGCCCGGAATGCGGACAAGCTGATCGACCGCCCCGGAGCGGATGGCGGCGACCAGCTCAGCCAGCGGCAGCCCGGACAGCACCGAAACGGCCAGCCGCGGCCCGATGCCGCTCACGGTGATCAGCCGCTCGAACAGGGCCTTCTCCTCGCGAGAATGAAAGCCGAACAGCGCCAGGACGTCTTCGCGGACGTGAGTATGGACGTGGAGCGCAACCTCGGCGCCGGGGTCGGGCAGCAGCGAGAAGGTGGAAATGGGGATGGCGAGGTCATAGCCGACGCCGCCGACTTCGATCACGACCTGGTTGGGGTGTTTTTCGAGCAGCCTGCCGCGCAGCCAGGCGATCATCGCAAGCGCCCTTCATTGTACCCAAGGGCCGCGGCCGGTCCAGGGACGGCGATCTGGCAAGATCGGAACATGGCGCGACGGCTTTTTTTCGTCGAGCGCGTCCACGCCGGCGAGTGCGAGATCGCCGGCGAGCGGGCCCACCACCTGCGGAGCGTGCTGCGCCTGGAGCCGGGCGAGCGCTACGAGGTCTCCGACAACGAGCGGCTGTGGCTGGCCGAGGTCGCCTCGGTGCGCCGCGACAGGGTCATCTTTCGGCTGATCGAGCCGGCGGCGCCACGCGCGCTGCCGGCGCGCCTGGTGCTGCTGGCGGCGCTCGTCAAGTTCGACCGGCTGGAGCTGATGCTCGAAAAAGCCACCGAGCTGGGCGCCGAGCGCGTGGTGCTGGTGGAGGCAGCCCGGTGCGAGGCGGGGCTGGAGCGCGCGGCGCGGAAGCGCATGGAGCGCTGGCGGCGCATCCTGCTCGAGGCGAGCCAGCAGGCCCGGCGGGCCAGGCTGCCGGAGCTCGAAGGGCCGGTGCCGTTCGCTGCGGCGGTGGACAGCTCCGCCGACTACCGGTTCCTGCTCGATGAGCAGGAGACTGCCCCCGGGCTGTATTCGCAACTGCCCGCGGGCCGGCGGAGCTCCGACGCCGTGGCGCTGCTGGTCGGCCCGGAGGGCGGCTGGACCGAGGCGGAGCGGAGCCTGGCGCTGGGAGCGGGCTGGCGGCGAGCCTCGCTCGGGCCGCTCGTTTTACGCGCCGAGACGGCCGCGATCGCCGCACTGGCGGTTTTGAGCTGCGCCTGGGCGCCAGCCTGAAACGCTCAAACCCGAGCGAAACGGGCTCCGCGGAAGCTGTAGCGGAACCCGTTGGCGGCGATCTGGATCAGCTCGTCGCGGCGGAAGCCGAGCTCGGCCTCCGCCAGCTCGAACTCGCGCGCCAGCGTGGTGTGGAACATGGCCGGATCGTCCGTGTTGAGCGTGAGCGGCACGCCGGCCTCGAAGAGCCGCCGCGCCGGATGCGCCGCAAGATTCGGCACGAGCCTCAGGGCCAGGTTGCTCGACAGGCAGATTTCGAGCGGAATGTCGTGCTCAGCCAGATAGTTCACCAGCGCCGGATCTTCCACCGCCCGGAAGCCGTGCCCGATGCGCTCGGCCCCCGCATGCAGGGCGCTCCAGACCGACTCCGGCCCGGCCGTCTCCCCGGCGTGCGCCGTGACATGAAGGCCGTGCTCCTTGACGAACCGGAAAACGTCCGTGAACCATTCGGCCGGCCCGAGCGCCTCGATGCCGCCGATGCCGAAAGCCACCACGCCGTCGGAGGCGCGCTCGGCGGCGAGGCGCGCCACCTGGAGGGCGTGTTCGGGTCCGAGTTGCCGGATAGCATCGAGAATGAAGGCCACCTCGACGCGGGAGCGGGCGGCCTCTCGGGCGACGGCTTCAAACAGAGTGCCGAAATCAAGACCGCGCACCAGCGCCACGCCTGCCGAGAGCGTCACTTCCGCGTAGCGCACATTCTCCGCCTCGAGGCGCTCGATGAGGCGCCGCATGGCCAGGGCGTAGCTTTCAGGTGTCCGCAGCAGCGAAGTGACCCATTTATAGGAGGCGATAAATCCTTCGAAGTCCGCGTAGGAGTAGCGCTCAACGACCTCTTCCGGGCGCAGTCGCGGCTCGATCTCGTAAAGGGTTTCCGGGGTGAGCGAGCCCTCCAGGTGCAGATGAAGTTCGGCCTTCTCCATCGACCGGTAAATGCCCCCCATGCTGCGATAATACCGATGATGACGAACCAGGAAATCGAAGCCATCGTCGGCGGCTATCACGGAGATCCGTTTCGCATCCTGGGCCCGCATCTGGCCACCGACGGCGAGGGCGGCTGGGAGGTGCGGGCGTTCCTGCCCCAGGCCCGCACGGCGTCCGTGCTCCTGGACGGCGTAACCGTGCCGATGGCCCGGCGACACCCCGAGGGCGTCTTCACGGCGAAGCTAGCGGGCGAGCGCCGCCCCTACCGGCTTCGCCTCGAGCTCTGGGACGGCGGCATCGTCGAACAGGAGGACCCGTACCGCTTCGGGCTGCAACTGAGCCCGTTCGAACTTTACCTGCACGGCGAGGGCACGCATTTTGAGGCTTACCGCACGCTCGGCGCCCACCTCACCGAATGCGAAGGCGTTCCAGGGGTGCGCTTCGCCGTCTGGGCGCCCAACGCCGAGGTGGTCAGTGTGGTCGGCGAGTTCAACGACTGGGACACGCGCCGCCATCCCATGCGGATGCGCGACGGCGGTGTCTGGGAGATCTTCCTGCCGGGCGTGCGGCACGGCATGGCCTACAAATATTTCGTCCGCTCACGCTTCCACGGCTACCGCCAGCTCAAGGCCGACCCCTACGGCTTCGCCATGGAGTGCCCACCGAAGTCGGCTTCGCTCGTCTGGTCGCTCGACGGCTACGAATGGCAGGACGAGGCCTGGCTCGAGGAGCGGGCTCGGCGTAACTGGCTGAAGGAGCCGATCTCGGTCTATGAGGTCCATCTGGGTTCGTGGCTGCGCGGTCCGGGCAACCGCTGGCTCACCTACCGGGAGCTGGCCGAAACACTGGTGGAGTATGTCAAGCGGATGGGGTACACCCACATCGAGCTGCTGCCGGTGCTCGAGCATCCCTACTACGGCTCCTGGGGCTATCAAGTTATCAGCTACTACGCCCCCACGGCGCGTTACGGCACCCCGGAGGATTTCATGTACTTCATCGACCGCTGCCACCAGGCGGGCATCGGCGTCATCATGGACTGGGTGCCGGGCCACTTCCCCAAAGACGCCCACGGCCTGGTCTACTTCGACGGGACCGCGCTCTATGAGCACGCGGATCCGCGAAAGGGCGAGCATCCGGAATGGGGCACGCTGGTCTTCAACTTCGGCCGCAACGAGGTGCGCAGCTTTCTGATTTCGAACGCGCTGTTCTGGCTGAAGAAGTATCATATCGACGGCCTGCGCGTGGACGCCGTCGCCTCGATGCTTTACCTGGACTACGGCCGGAAGGAGGGCGAATGGATCCCCAACATTCACGGGGGGAAAGAGAACCTGGAGGCGATCGATTTCCTGCGGCAGTTCAACATCCAGGCCCACCGTGTTCCGGGCGCGATCACCATCGCCGAAGAATCCACGGCCTTCGGCGGTGTCTCTCATCCGGTCTATCTGAACGGCCTCGGTTTCACGATGAAGTGGAACATGGGCTGGATGCACGACATGTTCGACTACTTTTCGCGGGACCCGATCTACCGCAAGTACCACCACCAGAACATCACCTTCAGCCTGCTCTACGCCTTCACGGAAAACTTTCTCCTGCCGGTCTCGCACGACGAGGTGGTTTACGGCAAGCGGTCGCTGATCAGCAAGATGCCCGGGGATGAGTGGCAGAGGTTCGCCAACGTGCGCGCCTTCCTGGCTTACATGTACGCCCATCCCGGCAAGAAGCTTCTTTTCATGGGGCAGGAGATCGGCCAGTACGAGGAGTGGAACTGGGATACCGGCATCCGTTGGGAGTTGCTCACCTTCGACTACCACCGGAAGCTCCAGGCCTTCGTGAGGGAACTCAACCGGATCTACCGGAGCGAGCCGGCCCTATACGAAGTCGACTTTCACTGGGGAGGTTTCGAGTGGGTGGATTTTCACGATGTCGAGGGATCGATCATCGCCTTTGTGAGACGGGCAGAGAATCGGGATAACTTTCTTTACTTCGTCTGTAACTTCACGCCAGTTCCCCGGCCCAATTACAGATTGGGGGCTCCGCGGGCGGGCTTCTACGAGGAGTTCCTGAACACCGACGCGGAGGTCTTCGGCGGCAGCAATGTGGGAAACGGCGGTCTGGTCTCGACTGAGCCGATCCCCAGCCACGGCCATCCGCAGAGCTTCTCTCTCACGCTGCCGCCGCTGGCGGTGATCGGACTCCGGCCGCGATAACCGAGGCAGGCGGCCCTCGCGGAGCCCCCCAGAACCGGACTGCCGCCTGCCGGCGGGCGCCGGTTACGCGGCCAGGGCCTTGCGCTCGACGCCGCTTGAAATCGGGATGCGGCGCGGCTTCATCGCCGCAGTCACCGGGATCTGAATGTCGAGCACCCCGTCATGGAGGCGGCAGTTCACCTTCTCGAGATCCAGACCATTGGGCAGATCCACCGTGCGGCGGAACTTCCCGTAGGTGAGCTGCGTCCAGCTCGTCTCACCGAAGTTCTCCGGAGCCTTGCGCTCCCCCTCGATGATGAGCTGGTTGCCCTGGACGCTCACATTGACATCCTTCTCGGTCACGCCGGGAAGGATCACCCGGAGGTTCAGGGCCTCATCGGTCCAACCGGTTTCCACCGCCGGGGTGAAGGTCCACTCGGTCCCGTCGGTCCCCAGGCCGCGGTAAGCGGTCGAACCGAAGAAACTCTCGAACATCTGATCGAAGGAACGGCGGAAATGATCGAGCGTGCTGCGAACATCAGCCAGGGTGTTGAACAGCATACACGTCATACCTCCTTTCCCTTGGAATCAGGTGTTATCGAGAGGGCGGCGCGGACGCACCGCCCGGACCGGCGGCCCTATCGCCGATCCGTCGCGTATGACGTATGCGGGGCGCCTCGGGTTACAGCCGAGAGTGGTTGACGGCGCCGCTTATCCCCGCAGCGCCCGCTCGATCGCCTCGGCGATCAGCCGGCCGTGGAACCGTCCGTTTTCGATGAAGATCTCGTTGGTGTGCATGCCGGCGACGATCACACCCGCGAGATAAATCCCCTTCCGCGCGCTCTCGAGGGTCTCCGGATCGGTGTATGGGCGCTGGGTTTCGGGCTCGAAGGTGATGCCGTGAGCGGCCAGGAAGTCGATATCGGGATGGTAGCCGGTCAGGGCGAAGACGAAGTCGTTGGGGAGCGTGAGGAGACCCCCGGGGGTTTCGACGTCGATCTCGTGCGGCCGGATGGCCGTCACGCGGGAATTGAAGTAGGCCCGGATCTCACCGGCGGCGATCCGGTTCTCGATATTCGGCTTGATCCAGTACTTGACGCTGTCCGACAGCCCGGCGCGGCGGTGGATGAGCGTGACGCGCGCCCCGGACCAGTGGAGCTCGAGGGCGGCGATCGCCGCCGAGTTCTTGCCGCCGATTACCGCCACCTCCTGGCCGAAGTAAGGGTGCGGCTCCTTGTAGTAGTGCATGACCTTGTCGAGTTCTTCGCCGGGCACCCCGAGCAGGTTGGGCCGGTCGTAATAACCGGTGGCGAGGATCACCTTGGCGACCCGGTAGGCGTGCGGGCAGCCGTGGCGGTCGGTGGTGCGCACCGTGAACCGCCCGTCCTGGCCCTCGATGCGGTCGACGCGCTCGTACTGGTGAATCTCGAGCCCGTAATGTTCGGCGACGCGGCGGTAGTACTTGAGCGCCTCCAGGCGCGTGGGCTTCTCATAGAGCGACGTCATCGGGATGTCGCCGATCTCGAGCAGCTCCGGCGTGGTGAAGAAGGTCATGTAGGTCGGGTAGTGGTAGATGGAGTTCACCACGCAGCCCTTGTCGAAGACAACGGCCGGAATCCGGCGCCGCTTCAGCTCGATGGCGCAAGCCAGGCCCGTCGGGCCGGCGCCGACAACGGCGACGGCGTAGTCGGCGCCGGCAGGACTCACAACAGGGCCTCCACCGACGCGTAGACGCTTTCGAGCGCCGCCGGCAGGGCCGCCAGATCCTTTCCGCCCGCTTCGGCCAAGTCAGCGCGGCCCCCGCCGCGGCCCCCGATCGCCTGCGCCACCTGCCCGATGAGCTTGCCGGCATGCACCCTGTGAGTCAGGTCTTTGGTGACGGCAGAAACCAGGGCGATGTTGGAGTCTTCCGAGGAAGCGAGGACGACGACGGCGGTTTTCCATTTGTTGCGTAACGAATCGGCCAGGGCGCGCATCTGCTGGCGGTCCATGCCGTCGACGCGCCCAGCTAGAACCCGCACGCCCTTGAGCAGGCGTGCCTGTTGCTCGAGTTCGCTCACCTGCGCCTGGGCCAGGCGGAGCTTGAGCTGCTGAAGCTGCTTTTCGAGCGCCCGATGTTCGGCCAGAAGCTTTTCCACCTGCTCGACGAGCTCCGGCTCGGAGGAGCGCAGCGCCTGCGCCAGCCGGTTGAGCTTTTCCTGGTTCTGCTGGAAGCGCTCCAGGGCGCCCTCCCCGGTGATGGCTTCGATGCGGCGGACGCCGGCCGAGATGCTGCCTTCGGAGACGATCTTCACCAGGCCGATCTGGCCGGTGTGGCGGACGTGCGTGCCGCCGCAGAGTTCCTTGCTGAAGCCGGGCACGGAGACCACGCGCACCCGGTCCCCGTACTTTTCCCCGAACAGGGCCATGGCGCCGGAGCGGACCGCCTCCTCCAGATCGAGCACCTGGGTCTGGACCTCGGCGTCGGCCAGGATCTGGCGGTTCATCAGCCGCTCGATTTCGGCCAGCTCGTCCGGATCGGGCGCCGTGTAGTGCGTGAAGTCAAAGCGCAGCCGCGCCGGCTCGACGACGCTTCCCGCCTGCTTGACGTGCGGGCCGAGAACCCGGCGCAAGGCGGCGTGAAGCAGGTGCGTCGCCGTGTGGTTGCGCATCGTGGCCCAGCGCCGTGCCGCGTCCACCCGCGCCAGCAGGGTCTGTCCGGCGCGAAACGGGGTGTCTACGCGAACCTTGTGCACGGTGAGGCCGGCCACCGGAGCGTAGGTGTCGAGAACGGCGGCCGCCGGCCGGCCTTCCAGATCGACGAGCGTGCCGCGATCGCCGACCTGGCCGCCCGCCTCGGCGTAGAAGGGCGTGCGGTCGAGCACCAGTTCGAGCTCCTGGCCCGGCTCGGCACGATCCACCTGGCGGCCGCCGGCAATGAGCGCCACCACGGCGCCCTCGGCCTCGAGCTGCTCATAGCCCAGGAATTCGGTCTGCCAGCTCTCGCGAAGCTGCTGATAGACGGCGGGAATCTCCACCCGTTCGCCGCCTCGCCAACTGGCGCGCGCCCGGGCGCGCTGCTCCTCCATGGCCGCCTCGAAGCCCTCGCGGTCGATCCGCAGGCCGTACTCGCGCGCCATCTCCTCCTGCTCGTCGAGCGCCAGCCCGTAGGTGTCGTACAGCTTGAAGGCGACGGCGCCCGAAAGCACGCCGCCCGAGGCCGCTTTCACTTCGTCATGGAAGACGCGCTCGGCCACCTGGAACGTGGTGGCGTAGCGGTGCTCCTCGTCCTTGACCACCCGGGCCACGCGCTGCACGCTCTCCATCAGCTCCGGATAGGCCGGGCGCATGATCTCGGCCACATAGCCGGTGAGCTTGTACAGGAAAGGCTCGCCGGTCGAGATCCTCCGGGCGTGGCGCATCGCCCGCCGCATGATCTTGCGCAGCACGTAGCCCCGGCCGTCATTGGCCGGAAGCACGCCGTCATGGATTAAGAAGGCGGCGGCGCGGGCGTGATCGGCGGCGATGCGCAGCGCCACGTCCGTGCGCGCGTCCACACCCGGGCTGGCGCCGAGCAGCTCGGAGGCGCGCAGCACCAGGGGTTCCAGCAGATCGCATTCGAAGTTCGAAATCTTGCCCTGAAGGATGGCCGCGACCCGCTCCAGGCCCATCCCGGTGTCGATGGAGGGGCGCGGCAGCGGGGTGAGCCGTCCCTCCGGATCGCGGTCGTATTGCATGAAGACCAGGTTCCAGATCTCCACGTAGCGGCCGCCGCAGTCCTCCGGGAACTGCTCGTGCTCGTGACCGGGCTCGGCCGCCTCCGGCCCCAGATCGTAGTGGATCTCCGAGCAGGGACCGCACGGGCCGGTGTCGCCCATCTGCCAGAAGTTATCCTTCTCGCCCAGCCGGTAGATGCGGTCGGCGGGCACGCCCGCCACCTTCTGCCACAATTCGAAGGCCTCGTCGTCGTCGCGGAAGATCGTGATGTAGAGCCGGTCCT
This sequence comes from uncultured Bryobacteraceae bacterium, assembly GCA_938003835.1. Classification (GTDB taxonomy): domain Bacteria; phylum Acidobacteriota; class Terriglobia; order Bryobacterales; family Bryobacteraceae; genus CALKXJ01. The sequence continues at coordinate 62,994 of CALKXJ010000001.1, forward strand.
TGGGCAAAGCGAAATCCCTGGTCACCAGCTCCCAGGCAAAATCGATCGCCTCGGCCTTGAAGTAGTCGCCGAAGGAGAAGTTGCCCAGCATCTCGAAAAAAGTGTGGTGGCGGCGGGTGTAGCCGACGTTTTCGAGATCGTTATGTTTGCCGCCGGCGCGGACGCATTTCTGCGAAGAGCAGGCGCGGCGGTAGTCGCGCCGCTCCAGGCCCAGAAAGACGTCCTTGAACTGGTTCATTCCCGCGTTGGTGAACAGCAGGGTCGGGTCGTTAGCCGGCACGAGCGAGGAGCTGGGCACCACCCGGTGGCCGCGTTGGGCGAAAAAATCCAGGAACTTCTGGCGGATCTCGTGGCCGGTCACGTTACCTATTTTCCCATAGCGGCAACGGGCGGCTTATAATGGCGGATCGTGCGGCGGAGAGAGTTTCTTGGCGTCACCGGAGCGGCATTGTGGCATGCGGCCGGGGCCGGGCCGGGCGTGCCGATCATCGACACCCACGTCCACCTGTTCGACCCGGAACGGCCGCAAGGGGTGCCCTGGCCCGCCAAGGGCACGGTGATGTACCGCACGACGCTGCCTCCCCTGCTTCGCCAAGTGACCCAGGGTCTCGGCGTCGTAGGCGCCGTGGCGGTCGAGTGCAGCCCCTGGCTCGAGGACAATCAGTGGCTGCTGGAGGTCGCCGACTCGGACCCCATCATGGTGGGCGTTGTCGGCAATCTCGAACCCGGAGGGGCGGATTTCCGCAAGCATCTCGAGCGCTTTGGCCGCCACCGGCTGTTTCGCGGCCTTCGCAACGGCGCGATGTGGAAAGACCCGCTTCGCGCCGGGGTGGTGGAGGATCTCAAGGCGTTTGCCGAGGGCGGCTTCACGCTCGACATGGCCTCGCTCCGGCTGGATTCCTTCGAGGCGCTGGTGCGCCTAACCGAGCGGGTGCCGAGCCTGAGGGTGGTCATCGACCATCTGCCGGCCTTCCCCGTGCCACAGGAAGCGGTCGAGCGCGCCCGTTACGAGGCCATCATGAAAGAGCTGGCCGCCCGACCGCAGGTCTTCGTGAAGGTCTCCGCGGTCCTGCGCCAGGTCGGTGACCGGGTGCCGTACGAGCCGGCCTTTTACCGCGACCGGCTGGATGAGATCTTCGACCGCTTCGGGGCCGACCGGCTGCTTTATGGCAGCGACTGGCCGAACAGCGAACCGCGAGGCAACTACCGGCAGGTGCTCGCCGTCGTCCGCGACTATTTCACCCGCAAGGGAGGCGAGGTCGCCGAGCAATACTTCTGGCGCAATTCGGTCAAGGCCTACCGCTGGATCCGGCGCGACGAATCCCAGCCGGTGGGCGCGGCCTGAAGCTCAGGCGCCGCGCTGGGCCCGATCGATCAGCTCCAGGAGCGCTCCGCCGTACCGTTCGACGATCTTAAGACCGATGCCGGGCACCTCGAGCAGCTCGCCCGTGCTTTTCGGCTGAAGGGCCGCGAGCGCCTCCAGCGCCCGGTCGGAGAGGATGCGGAAGGCGGGGACGCGGCGGCGCCTGGCCTCCTCGAGCCGCCAGGCGCGCAGCGCTTGCTCGACGGCGGCCTGTGCAAGCGGCGGGGCGGCCGTCTTCGCCGGTGTCGGGGTCTCGCCGGCGGCCTTCGATGGTGTCCTCCGCCGCCTTGCCGGCCGCTCGGGGCCCTCGATCTCCGCCGGGAACCGCAGCTTGCTCAAAGTCTCCTCCGCGGCTCGGCCGGAGCGGCGCACCTTGCGGTACTCGATGCGGCGGCCGTCTTTCTCGAAGGCGGCCTCCTCGACCTCGATCAGCCCGGCGCGCGCCAAGGCGGCGAGGAGCTCCTCGAAGCCCCTCCGGTCGGAGAGGCCCGGGGGAGCCACCTGCGCATAGAGCCGTCCCGAAGCCAGCCAGCCGGAGCCGGGAAGCGCCGCCAGCGTGCGCCGGGCGAGTTCGATCTCCTCGCTCGTCGCTTCACGGAAGCGCTGCGCCACCGTGCCGGCCGGGTCGCAGAAGTCGCAGATGCCGCACGGCCGGCGCGCGTCCTCGAGGTCGCCGAAGTGCCGGATGAGCGCGAGCATGCGACAGCCCGGCATCTCCGCGTAGGCGATCATCCGCTCGAACTGCGCGGCCTTGTAGGCGCGCTGGGCTTCATAGGCGCTCCGCCAGTCGCCCGAGCCCCGCCGGACGTTGTCGCCGGCGTCCACTTCGGCGCCCCCGTGGATCCAGAGCTTCTCGAGCGCCGTGTCGAAGATGTCCGGCGGCAGGGGACCTTTCTGGCGCAGCTCGTCGCGCGGCTGGGGGGTCTCGCCAAGAAGCTCGAAGACGCGCGCGACGGTGTCGGCTTCCGGATAGTCGCGCCGGAAGAAATGGTCGTGGGTGAAGCGATCCGCCCAGGCGTGCATCAGGATGGCGCGCGCCGGCCCCCCGTCGCGGCCCGCGCGTCCGATCTCCTGGTAGTAGCCCTCGAGGCTTGCCGGCAGCGCGGTGTGAATGACGGTGCGGATGTCCGGTTTGTCGATGCCCATACCAAAGGCGATGGTGGCCACGATGACTTCGAGAGCGCCTTCCCGGAAAAGACTCTGCACTTCCTCGCGGCGAGCCGAAGTGAGGCCGGCATGGTAAGCCGCCGCCGGCAGGCTCCGACGCAGCACCTCGGCCAGGCGCGCGGCGTCGTTTCGGGTGGGCGCGTAGACGATGGCGGGGCGCCGCGCCGGATCGAGCAGGATTTCCTCGGCCAAAGCCAGCCGGGCGGCCTGCGGCGCCCGGACCACCTCGATGGCGATGTTGTCCCGGCGGAAGCCGTGAATGAAGCGGCGGGGCGAGCGCAGGCCGAGCTGCTCGGCGATGTCGCGCTGGACCAGCGGAGTCGCCGTGGCCGTCAGCGCGATCACCGGCGCCGGGCGCAATGCCGGCAGGTGGCGGCCGATCATGCGGTAGTCGGGCCGGAAGTCATGCCCCCACTGCGAGATGCAGTGGGCTTCGTCAATAGCGATAAGCGCCGGCTTGCGCCTGGCGAGCAGTTCGGGAAAGCCCGGTACGCGCAACCGCTCCGGGGCGATGAACAGGAAGTCGAGCCTGCCCTCGACATAGGAGGTCGCAGCGGCGCGCTGGGCCTCCCGGTCGCGGCCGGAATGAATCCGGTCGGCGGCGAAGCCCAGGGCGGAGAGCTTGGCCACCTGGTCCTCCATGAGCGCGATCAGGGGGCTGATGACGAGCGTCACGCCGCCCCGGGCCACGCCGGGAAGCTGATAGCAGAGCGACTTGCCCGAGCCGGTCGGCATCACCAGCAGCACATCCTCGCCCGCCACCAGCGCCTGGCAGACCTCTTCCTGGTTCGGGCGAAACTGCTCGAAGCCGAATCGGGTGCGGAGGATCTCCTCGAGGCGCGTATCGTGCGTGGCGACGCGCTCGGGCGGGCGCAGCTCGACCCTGGCGGGTGGCGGAGCAGCCGGTTTGGCGGCCTCGATGCGGCCTACCTTGGCGACCACCTTGCGGACATACTCCGCGATCCCTGCGAGGAACGGTTCGAGCTGCGCCTCGGCCCGCTCGATGCGCTTCAGATACGCCTCCCACTGGCCGGTCATGGCCGGGCTTTTGACCTCGGGATGAACGACCTCGATGAGGCGTATGCCCTTGTCAGTGGCCTCCAGGCTCTTGCCGCGGCGCACGACGAAGCCTCGTTTGATGAGCGTCTCGATGATCTGCGCGCGTGTGGCCGGCGTGCCGAGACCGGAGTCTTTCATGGCCTCGGAGAGCTCCTTGTCTTCGAGGCTGCGCCCGGCGGTTTCCATGGCGGTGAGCAGCGTGGCTTCCGTGAAGCGCTTCGGCGGCTGCGTGCGGCGCTTGACGGCTTCGGCCTCGAGCACGGCGACGGGTGCGCCCTCAGCCAGACCGGGCGGCAACTCGGCAACGCCCTCCTCGCCCTGGGCGCCCTCCTGGCGGCGCGGCGCGGGCTCTAGCACCCTCCAGCCTTGGCGCTCGATGGTCGTCCCCGTGGAGCGGAACCGGTCCTCGCTCGCCTCGGCGGCGTTGCGCACCAGCGTGATTGCGGTTGTCACCGCGAAGACATGATCCTCATGCCAGGCCTGGAGCAGGCGCCGGCAGACGAGGTCGAAGATTTTGCCTTCGTCGGAGGCCGGATCCAGGTTCTTCGGCGACACGCCGGTGGGGATGATGGCGTGGTGGTCGGTGACCTTGGAGTCGTCGACGAACCGCTTGCCGAGCGGGCGCCCGCCGGTGCCCGGCGCCACGAGTCCGGCGTAGGCGGGCGCGATGGCGGCGGTGATGCGGGGAAGCGTCGCGGCCACCTCCGTGGACAGGTGACGGCTGTCGGTGCGCGGGTAGCTGATCAGCTTGTGACGCTCGTAAAGGGACTGCGCCGCTTCGAGCGTCCGTTGCGCGCTGAAGCCGTAGAGCCGGTTGGCGTGGCGCTGAAGTTCCGTCAGGTCGTAGAGAAGCGGCGGGGCCAGACGCCGCGTCTCGCGCTCGACCGCCTCCAGGTGCGCTTCGCCGGTTTTGACGCGCTCGACGATGCGAGCGGCCTCCTCGCCGTCGGCCGCCAGACGCATCGCCGCTTCGAGCGGCTGGAGGCCGGGACGGAACCAAGTCCCCTCGAACGCGTGACCTTCGCCGGGCGCGAAGCGGGCGACGACGTGCAGATACTCCTCGGGCACGAAGGCTCGAATCGCCAGTTCCCGCTCCACGAGCATGGCGAGCGTGGGCGTCTGCACGCGGCCGACGGAGAGCTCCTCGCCGCAAGCCAGCGTATAAGCGCGCGAGAGGTTCATCCCGACGAGCCAGTCGGCCCGGCTGCGGCCCCGCGCCGCCTCCGCGAGGCGGTCGTAATGGCTCCAGTCGCGCAGGTTGGCGAAGCCCTCGCGGATGGCTTCCGGAGTCAGCGAGGAGATCCAGAGACGGCTGACGGGCTTGGTGCAACCGGCCGCCTCGTAGATGTAGCGAAAGATCAGCTCGCCTTCGCGGCCGGCGTCGGTGGCGCAGACGACCCGTGCAACGCGCGGCGAGGTGAGAATCGAGCGCACCACCTCGAACTGTTTCCGGGTCTCCTCGAGCACCACCAGAGGCCAGCTCTCGGGAAGCATCGGGAGCAGGTCCCGCCGCCAGGCGCGCCACTGGGGCCGAATCTGGTGGGGCTGGGCCAGAGCCACCAGATGTCCAATCGCCCAGGTGACGACATAGCCGTTGCCGTGGAGATAGCCTTCGCCGCGCGCGGTGGCGCCGAGGACTTTGGCGATGTCGCGGGCTACAGAGGGTTTCTCGGCAACGACGGCCACACGGCTCGCCTCAGCCATCTTTATCCGGCAGCATAGCAGGAGAGGCGGCGGCCGCCGGCGGCCGCGGGCTTACTCCATGGTGACCGAGCGGGCCGCGACCACCATGACGTCTTTCGGCACGTCGCGCACCACCACCGAGCCGGCGCCGAGCACCGAGCCGGCGCCGATCGTCAGATGATCCCGGACCACGGCGCCGATGCCGATGAAGGCGCCCTCGCCGATCTTGCAGCCGCCGGCGATGTTGGCCCCGGGGCCGAAGACGGCATAGTCGCCGACTTCGGTGTGATGCCCGATGAGGGTGCCGCGGTTGAGCAGGACATGGCGGCCGACGCGCGCATGGGCGCCGATCATGACGCCCGCGCTGACCAAGGTGCCCTCGCCGAGAGTGCTCTTGGCCGAAACGCGCGAGGCGGGGTGAATCACCGTGGCGAAGCGGATGCCAAAGGAGGCGGCCTGCTCGATGAAGGCGCGCCGGCGCGAACTGCCCACGGCGCAGATGGCCCAGTGCGTTTCGGCCAGCCGCGCCAGGTCCTCGATCCAGTACACCGGCAGGCCTTCGAGCTCCTTGTCGCGCTGCGTGGGGTCGACGCTCTGGACGAAGCCGGCCAGCTCGAAGGTGGGTATTTCCGAGATCAGATCGGCCACCTCGACGGCGAAGGCGCCCGCGCCGAGGATGAGCAGGGGTCGCGGAATCAGGTCCATCACGTTAGCTCGCGCGCGAGGCGGCCACCGGCGACGCCAGGAACGCCTTCACTTCGCCGATGACCTCTTCGACGTCGGCGTCGGTCATTTCGACGTAGAGGGGCAGCGTCAGGATCTCTTCGTAGAGTTGCTCGGTCACGGGCAACGGTCTCGAGAAGGGGGCGAAGACGGGCTGGAGGTGGTTGGGGATGAACTGGATCGTCGTGCCGATGCCGCGCTCCTTGAGGTGTTGCATCAGGGCGTCGCGGCGGCCGTCGAGCACCCGCACGACATAGTTGAACGGAAAGACATCCTCGAGGTCATGGCGGATGACCGCGAGCCCGTCGACGGCGGAGAAGGCCTCGTCGTAGCGCCGCACGATGGCGCGCTTGCGGGCCCGGAACTCCTCCATGCGCTCGAGTTGCACCAGGCCGATGGCCGCGTTCAGGTTGCTCATGTAGTAGCGGTAGCCGGGCTCGATCACCCGATAGAACCAGGGGCGTTCCCCGGTGAGCCGGCTCCAAGAATCGGTCTCGAGCCCCACGTTGTGTCGGGCGCGAATGCGTTCGGCCAGCGCAGCGTCGTTGGTGGCCACGGCTCCGCCGCCTCCGCAGGTGATGTTCTTGATGGGATCGAAGCTGAAACAGCCGATGTCGCCGAGGGTTCCCGCGCGAGCGCCCGGCGGACCAGAGCCGAAGGCGTGCGCAGCGTCCTCCACCAGATGGATCTCGCGGACTGCGGCCAGCCGGCGCAGTCCCTCCATATCGCAGATGCGGCCGCCGTAGTGGACGGTAAGGATGGCGCGCGTGCGTTCGCTCAGACAGGCGGCGGCATCGGCGGGTTCCAGGTTCAGCGTCGCGGGGTTGACCTCGCAGAAAACCGGCCGGCCGCCGGCTGCCAGGATCGCTTGCACGGAGGAGACGAAGGTCAGAGAAGGGACGACGACCTCATCGTTCGGCTCGAGTTCGAGGGCATCGAGCGCCAGGTGCAGCGCCGCCGTGCCGCTGTTGACCGCAATGACGTGATCCGCGCCAAGGTAGGCTGCCAGCCGGTCTTCGAACTCTTTCGTAAGGCGGCCCCGTCCTAGCCAGCGGCTTTCGAGCACCTGTCGAACCGCTTCGAGCTCGGCCGGCCCCAGACAGGGGCGGTGGGATGGGATGCGGATATGCATGGATGCTCGGCGCTCCTCTCTCTTCAGCCCCGGTTCTCGCCGAGCGTCTCCTGAATCCAGCCGGCGAGTTTCCGGATCGACTCGTCCAGGGAAAGCTGCTCGGTCACCAGGCGATGGCCTTCGGTGGCAATGCGTTCGCGCTCGGCGTCGTTCTCTAGATAATACTCGATCACACCCGGCATCTCCTCGACGGTGGCGCTGACGAAGTGGACGCCGGGGACGAACGGGCCGGGCCGGTACATCGGCTCGGAGACGACCAGGGCCCGGTTGGCCATGCCGATAATGAGACGCAAGCCGGAATACTCGCCTGGGAAGCGTTGCAGATTGAGGAAAATCTTGGAGCGGTTGATCAACTCGGTGCGGCGCTCGCCCCAGTAGGCCGGGTCGGCCCAGTCACCGGCCGCATGCACCTGGATGCCCCGGCGGCGCAGCAGAGCGATCAGCCACTTTCGGCGCAGGGGCCGCATGTCGCCCAAAAACAGCACGTCGATGTCGCGCGTGCGCTTCATGTCGTAGCCGTGATCGGGCGAATAGCCGAGCGGCAGGTATCGGGCGACAATATTGCGTTCGCCCAGGAACTCGACACGTCCAGGGGTGGAGGCGGCCAGCAGATCGATGACGCCGCGCCGGGAGAGCTTGCGCAGGGTCCAGTAGTTGGTGTAGACGTCGTTGGCGCGCCAGTCGCGCAGGGCGATCTTACCCAGCTCGCGCAGCGTCAGCCAGGGCCAGGCCAGCCCGCTCGCGTCCGGCGGCGGCAGCGGCTCCCAGTGCCAGATGACCACCAGCGGGAGGCGCTCTTTCGGTTCGCTCAAGAGCTGGCGCAACACGGCGGGGTACCAGGAGGCGTTGCCCAGAATCAGCAGGACGGGACCGTCGGCCGCACTCCAGCGTCGCGCGCCCAATGGCGTCACCCGGCAGCCCATCCGCTCGAGAGCGGCGGCGATCCGCGCGCCCTCGGTTTGTCCCCCGGGCACCGTACGGATGCAGGCGGCAATGGTTTGTTCCACCACAGGCCGATAGGCCAGGCTGGGCGTTTTTGTTTCGCCGAAACTCATCTCCTCCCCAGGCAGATGCCGAGTGCTCCGCTTCACTGTCCAACCCGAAGCGTCGCCGACATGGGTCCCTTAGCTCTCACCGGTTCGCAATCTTAGTAGTATACACGGCGAAACAAGAAGCCGACACTTTAGTAGTCCGCCGGGTCAGGGTTCCTTCTCAGGCCTGCCGGACCGGCCGGCGCCGCCTCCCCAGGAAGAGGATTGCGCCGGCGCCCCAGAAAAATAGAAAAAGAAATACCGCGCCCACTACCAGATCCGCCGTCGGGCTGTGCCAGCCTTCAGGAAACGGAGTCAGTCCGATGGCCAACGCCGCCGCCACGCTGAGCAGGTGCCAGTACCAGGCTTTCGGGCGGAAGAAGTAGAGCAACGCGAGCGCAACAAGGAGCGAGAATCCGTAGATGCCGGCGACGAGAGCAAAGCGCATCTCGACCTCCCTTCCTCTCCATCCTAGAGAAGCGTCGAGCTCGGGCACAATGGCCCGGCAGGATCGGCCGCCTCAGCCTGCCCGTGGCATACTTTCCAGGGAGGTGCGCCGCCTGTGAGAAGCGTGTTAGTGTGCCTGATGATGGTGGTTGCGGCAAGCGGCTCCGAGCAGGGCTGGTATCCGCACGAGGGCGGGCTGCTCAAATACCGTGTCCAGATCCGATTCGGCCAGGAGCCGGAGACCATGCCGGAGGGCTGGAGCTTCGGCCGCGTCTCGGCGGTGACGGCCGACAGCCGGGGCGAAGTCTATGTCTTCCACCGCGGCAAGCGGGCGGACCCGATCGTCGTCTTCGACGCCCAGGGCCGTTATCTGCGCTCCTGGGGCCGGGGCCTGTTCGGCAACGCGCATGGCATTCGCGCTGACGCGGAGGACAACATCTGGGTGACCGACAACGGCAATCACCAGGTGATGAAGTTCGACCGTCACGGCAAACTCCTCCTGGCGCTTGGCGTCAAAGGCCGCCCGGGCGCGGATCGGGAGCATTTCAACCGGCCCACGGACATCGCCTTCGCGCCTTCGGGCGACTTCTATGTCTCCGACGGCTACGGCAACGCCCGCGTGGTGAAGTTCTCACGCGAGGGACGCTACCTGCTCGAATGGGGGCGGCACGGCGGCGGGCCGGGCGAGTTCAACACGCCCCATGCGATCGCGGTGGACAGCCGCGGCCGCGTCTATGTGAGCGACCGGGAAAACAACCGGATCCAGATCTTCGACGCCCAGGGAAAGTTCCTCAAGATGTGGACCCATCTGGGCGCCACCCAGGGCCTCTTCCTCACGCCAAAGGACGAGCTCTGGGTGATCACGCACCGCAACAACATCGAAAATCTCACCTACGACACCCTGGCCGGGCGCATCATGAAGATCGATCTCGAGACCGGCCGCATCCTGGGTTCGATGGAAAGCCCCGGCCACTGGATCCATGTGACGCCCAGGGATGAAATCTTCATTGGCAGTCTGACGGGCAACGTCTTCCGCTTCTACCCCGGCTGGCTCGACCGAGGCCTCGGACCGCAGGAGGGCCTCAAGCCGCACAACTGAGCGCGTGATGCGAGCACTGGTCACCGGCGGCACCGGCTTCGTGGGCGGCGCCATCGTGCGCGAACTGGTGCGCCGTGGCGAGCAGGTGCGCGTTCTGGCGCGTGCTTCGAGTCGGACGGAGCACCTGGAGCGCCTCGGCGTCGAGATCGCCCGGGGGGACATCCTCGATGCGGCCTCCCTCCGCGCGGCAATCGACGGCTGCGAGCGCATCTTTCACGCGGCAGCGGTTTATGAATTCGGCCTGCGCGACGAAAGCGCGCTGATGCGCACGGAGATCGATGGAACGCGCAACGTGCTCGAGGCGGCGCTCGAGGCCGGCGTGGAGAAGGTGGTCTACACCAGCACGGGCCTGGTGGTCGGCGAGCGGCGGGGCGAGGTGGGCGATGAGCAGACCCGGCACCGGGGCTACTTCCTCACCCGCTACGAGCGGGCCAAATACGAGGCCGAGCAGGTGGCGCTCAGCTATCTGGCGCGCGGCCTGCCGGTCGTGTTCATCAAGCCGGCGGCCGTGCTGGGTCCGGGAGACCTCAAGCCCACGGGCCGGTCGATACTCGCCGCGGCGAGGAGCCGGCTGCCGGGGCTGTTTCCCGGCGTGCTCACCGTGGTGGATGTGGAGGAGGTGGCGGCGGCGCATCTGGCGGCGGCCGATCGAAGCGCCGGCGAGCACTACATCGTGGCCGGGCACATCGTTTCGGCGGCCGAGGTGCTGGGCGCGGCCTCGGAGCTCGCCGGCGTGCGCCCGCCGCCCGTCGTTCCGGTGGCGGCCGCGCGCGCCTACGCTGCTCTGGCCGAGCTCTGGGCGGGCCTCACGGGCAAACCGCCGCTTCTGGCGCGCGAGACGGTGCGCCTGCTGGCGCATGGGTTTCGCGTGAGCGGGGCCAAGGCCGCCCGCGAGCTCGGCATTCGCTACCGGCCGTGGCGGGAGAGCCTCCACCGGGCGCTCGTCTGGTACTGGGAGCAGGGGCTGCTCGAGCGGCGGCCGATGGCGCCGGGATAGGCTTTCGCACGGCGGCGCGAAGGCGGTTTCGCCCGTCGCCCCTAAAAGCTCCTCCAGTAGCCCCGGTAGGAGTCGCGCTCCGGGATCGGCAGGCGCGCCTCCACGGGGAGCAGCACGGGGAACGTCGCGTGCGGCTCGGTCTGATACCAGTAGGCCACCGAGGAGTAGTCGCTTGCGTGCACGTTGGCGTGGCCGTGTTCAATGGTCACCTTGATCGACCGGGTGAACATCACCGGATCCTCGATGTGGAAGCGGAACATGGTCCACTTGCCGGAGTAAGGGGCGGGGCCTTCGGTGGGTCCGGCTAACGAGACGCCGTGATAGGGCATCGAGTTGTGCCCGCCGGGATAGCCCCAGGCGGCGCAGAAATAATCCTCCGTGCCCGTGCCGATGAGCGAAGGCATCTCCTCGCCGTCGATGAAGATCATATCGTCGCCCTCGCCGAACCAGCCGAAGTTGGGAATCGGGTTGATGTGATCCACAGAGAGGACGCAGCCGACATAGTGGCCGCGCCCGGCGGCTTCGAGAATGACATAATTTCCCTTGCCATCCAGGTTCACCAGTTCGTTCGTCTTGGCGAAATCCTGCTTGCCGGCGCCCAGGTCGATGCTCGAAGGCGTGGGGTTGGACCGCCGCCACTGGGCGTGGAAGCGGAGCGCGTTGTCGGGCAGCGCGCGGTATTCCTCATAGTCGACGTAGTAATAAAGCGAGCGCACCGGCTGCTTGCCCTGATTCTCCACCGTGAGCCGGGCGCTCCTGGCGAACGGCATGGGGAAGAAGCAGTTCATGGCGGCGCGGTTACCGGCCTGCGCGCCCCCGCCGGTCACCATGTTAAGCGGCAGAGACCAGTAGTTGGACACGCGGGCATGGCCGACGCCGAAGAAGTCGCCGACGGGCGTTTCGATGCTCGGCGAGGTCTCGCCGTCCCAGAAGGCGCGCAGCACGAGCCGGCGCAGGTAGTCCGGCTCGTCGTCGGCAATGGTGATCCAGATATGGCGGATCACGCCAGCGCCGGAGATGTCGGCGATGACGGCGGTCTGGCCGGGCTCGACGCCGACGCGGTCGGCGTTGCGGCCGCTGCGGTCCCAACTCGAGGAACGCCGGCGGCGGCCGTCGCGCGCCAGGAAAAGCTGGCCGAGCCCGCTCGGCAGGCCGCCAAGTCCCGGATGGGCGCCGGCTTGCGCGGCCGCCTGCGCGGGCGCCAGCGCGAGGCCGGCCAGCGGTGTGCCGCTCAGAATGCGCTTGAGAAACTGTCTGCGGAAAGTCGGCATACAATGGTCTCCTTCCTCGGATGAAGTCTATCATCGACGGGCGGTGAGCCAGGCGACTATGAGCAAGGTGAACTTCAAGATCGGAGAGATTGTTGTCGAGTCGGAATGGCGCGATACGCCGACGGCGCGCGCCATTCTGGAGGCGCTGCCAATCGAGTCCGCCGGCAGCTACTGGGGCGGCGAGTTTTACTTCGAAGTGCCGGTGGCGGCGGCGCTCGAGCCGGACGCGACGGAAGTGGTCGAACCGGGCACGGTGGCCTACTGGCCGGCGGGCAACTGCCTGTGCCTGTTCTGGGGACCGACGCCGGCCAGCAAGGGCAAGGAGTGCCGCGCCGCTAGCGCCGTCAACCTCGTCGGGCGCGTGCTCAATCCGGAGGTGTTGCCGAAGCTGCGCGGCCGCCGGGTGCGGGTGGAGGCGGGCTGAGGCGCACCGGCCGGTCGTAGCCGGTCATCTCCAGGTATCCGCGGCCGGTGACCGGCCCGCCCCGGAGCCGGCCGCGATAGTCCATCGCGCCCTCCCAATAGGACGGCAGGAGAACCTTCGAGCCGGCCAGCTCCTGCGATGCCAGCGGCGTCGCTGCCTCGAGCTCGAGCTCGAGCGCGGGGACTTGGATACGCCAGCGGATCGGGTAGAGTGCGCCGGTGGCGGGGCTCTTCCATCTGGTGAGCGGCTCCAGGCGAAAGTCGCCCGCTTCGAGATGCCGGCTCCGGCCGGAGACCTCCACCAGGGTTCCGTGAGAGAAGGGATCGACGGCCCCGCCGGCGCGGCGAATCTGCACCAGCATGAGCTCGGTGTCGTTGTCGAGCTGGATGGAGAACCAGTCCCAGCCGAGCTGCTCGTCCGAGAGCTGGTTGGTGAAGAATTCATGGTCCATCCAGGCCGTGCCGGCGAGCGCGAAGCGCTCGCCCGCGTAGGAGAGGGTGCCCGTGGCGCTGAGGCGCGTGAAGGAGATGTAGTGCGAGGCGCGGCCCTCGCCCGCTCCCTTGCGGCTGGTGCCATCGCGGCCGTGAATGACGGGAGGTTTCTGAGGGACGACTTCCAGGCGGAGCATGAACTCCTCGGTGACGGCCTCAAGCTGCATGCGCTCGCCCCGCCAGCACACCTGCCAGTTGCCGTTCCAGACGCACCCCGTGGCGGCATCGGCGCCGGCCAGGCCCGGCCCGGTGCGGTTGATCCGCTCGCGCCAAAGGAAGCGGCCCTTCTCGATATCGCTTAGGGCCGCATGCGCCATCCACAGGTCCCTTACGCTCCAGGGGGATGCCGAGGCGGCCTCGGGCGCTACGGCGTGCCGGAAGAAGGTCAGTTCGAAACCGAAGCGCCGGCCGGAGGCGGCGCTCAGGTTTCCGGTGAAGTACCACCACTCGGTCTGAAATTCGGGATGGGCGAAGTGATCCTGCGGGAAGCGGTATTCATAGCCCGGCTTCGCCAGACGGAATTCGGCAGCGGGCAGGCTGAGCGCGGCAACGAGCACGGCGAGTGCTTTCATTCTTCGTGGATCACCTCGATGGGGTTGAGCCTCTGGGCCAAGCGCGCCGGGTAGAGCGCCGCCAGAAGCGTCGCCAGGTAGACGAGGCCAAGCGCCGCGGCGAGCAGGCCCGCGGGCCAGTGCAATTGAATCGTCCAGCCGAATGACTGCTTGTTGATGACGAAGATGAGGATCAGGGCGAGCAGCAGGCCGAGCGCGCTTCCGGCCACGAGAGCCAGTAGCCCGAGCGCCGCCGCTTCCCCAACCAGCAGCCGCCGGATCTGAGTGCCGGCCGCGCCGAGGAAGCGCAACAGAGCCAGTTCCCGCCGCCGGTCGATTACCAGAGCCAGCAGCGCACCGGCCATGCCGATGACGGCCACCGAGAGCGCGATCGCCTCGAGCGCCCAGGTGATGGCGAAGGTACGATCGAAGATTCTCAAGGCCTCTTCGCGCAGCTCGGCGTTCGAAATCAGGCGGACTTCGCGGCCGGCGCAGGCCCGCTCGATGGCAGCGCGGGCAGAGGTTCGGTCGGCGCCCGCTTGGAGATAGAGGGCAAGGCTGGTGGGCGCCGGATCGGGCAGATATCCGAGCAGGACGTCGCGGTCCACGACGATGTAGCCGCGTTCGTTGCTGTAGTCAGTGTAGATGCCGAGCAGCTCGAACTCCGCGGCGCGCCCGGCGAGCGGCAGGCGCAGGATGTCTCCGGGCCGGAGGCCGTGTTTGGACGCGAAGGGTTCGCTGGCGATGGCGTAATTCCCCGTTCCGAGACGCTCGAGGATCGCCTCCCGGTCCTGCCCGCCGAGAAAACGCAGCTTGCCCCAGCGGCGCGCCAGATCGGTCTCGACGGCCGCCAGATACGCGGGCAGGCCATTGAAGCTGATGTCGTAGGCGCGGAAGCGCTCCACTTCGGCGATCTCGTCGAGGCGGGCCAGCTCGGCGGCCAGGGCCGGATCGAGCGTGGCATCGCGCTCGGCGCCGGTGGCCGCCTCCGGTTGCAGATAGAAGTCGGCGGCGAGCTGCTGCTCGAGCCACAAGGATACCGTTTCGCGGAAGCTGCCGATCAGGATGCCGACAGCGATCACCATGGCGGCGGCGGTGGCGAGCGCGCCGGCGAGCACCGCGCTGCGGCCGAGCGAGGCGCGCAGGCCGCGCAAGGCGATGAGCGTCTCGACGCCGGCCAGGCGGGCAAGATTCAGCCGCGCTACGGCGTCGATCAGCGCGGGCATGGCAAGCGCCATGGCGGCAATCAGCAGCACGGCCGCGAGATACCCGAGGACCGGCTTGCCGCCGAGAGGCGGCCCGAGGCTGGCCAGACCGGCCGCGGAAGCCAGCGCGAGCGTGCCGACGAGATTGCGCCGGACGGCCAGGCGGCGCTCCCAGTGGTAGCGGCCGCGCGCCAGGGCCTCGACCGGGGCGACGCGCGCCGCCTCGATCGCCGGCGCAAGGGCTGAGGCCACCGCGACCAGGAGGCCAACGGCGAAAGCCAGCCCGATGATGGCGGCATCGAAAGAAAGCGGCGCGGGGCTGCTGGTCGCGTAGAGAGTATCCACGGTGGACGCCATCAGGCGCAGGGCGCCCTCGGCCATCAGCCGCCCGGCGAGCAGGCCGAGGGCGGCGCCCAGAGCCCCGAACAGAGCGCTCTCGGCCAGGAAGGCTGCCCCCACTTGCCCTCGCGTGGCGCCGAGCGCCCGCAGAAGGCCGATCTCCGCGCGCCGGCGGAGCACCGAGATGGCGATCGTGTTATAAATCAGAAACGCCCCGACGATGAGCGCGATGTAGCTCAGCACCCGGAGGTTCCACCGGAACGCCGCCAGCATCTTGCGGTTTTCTTCCGTGCGGGCCCCGGCGGGCCGCAGCAGGACGCCTTCCGGGAGAGCCTCGCGAAGCCGGGCCTCCACCTTCGGGGAGGCGGACTCCGGCAGCCGCACTTCGATGCGGTCCAGGCGCCCCGGCTTGCGCAGCGCCTCCTGAGCCGCGCCGATGTCCAGAATCAGCGTGGAGTCGAGGCCGGCGCCCTCGATGAGCCCGCGCACGGTGTATTCGCGCGCCACATCGTGAATCACCAGCCGGATCGTCTGGCCCGGCTGCGTGGCCACGGCGCGGCCGCACCAGATCGAGTGCGGCTCGCGCAGGGCTTCGAACAGCTCCTGGCCGCGCACCGGGGCCCGCCCCCCCTCGGCAATCAGGTCCATACCCACCAGCCGGACTGGCGTTCCGGTGGCAGCCAGCCGGCCGGAGCCTTCCACCCGGGGCGCCAGGCTGATGGGAACCGGCAGGCGGGCCAGCTTCGCCAGAAGCTCCTCGGGAAGGCCGCCGGCGGCGGTGATCTCGTAGTCGGCTTCGCCCGCCACCGTCTCGAGGGAGGAGCGAAACGAGCCGGCGGCGGCGCGTCCGGCGCTCTCGATGGCCACCACCACCCCCACGCCGAGCGCCACGGCGAGCAGCGTAAGGGCGGTGCGCAGGGGCTCGGCCAGCATCGGCCGCACCAGAAGCCGGTAGAAGAGGAGTGCGCGGGCCTTCACCGTCGCCCCGTCTCTTCGATCGCCTCGATCCGCCCGTCGCGCAAACGGATCAGCCGGTGGCAGGCGGCGGCCGCTTCCTGGCTGTGCGTGGCCATCAGGACGGCGGCGCCCTGCTCGGAGGCGATGCGGCCCAACAGGCCGACGATCGACTCCGCGGTGGCCGAGTCTAGGTTCCCGGTCGGCTCGTCGGCGAGAATCAGGCGCGGAGAGGCGGCGAGAGCGCGAGCGATGGCGACGCGCTGCATCTGCCCGCCGGAAAGCTGATGCGGGTAGCGGTTCGCCAGATCGGCAAGGCCGACCCAATCCAGCCGCTCGAGCGCGGCCCGGCGCGCGCCGGCCTGGCCGGCCACCAGCAGCGGCAGCTCGACATTTTCCACGGCCGTCAGGGTCCCGAGAAGCTGGAACGATTGGAAGACGAAGCCGACGCTGGTGCGCCGAAGCCGGGCCAGGGCGGCGTCATTCAGGCGCCGTGTCGAGACGCCGGCGATCCGGACCTCGCCGGCGGTGGGCTGGTCCATGGCGCCGGCCAGGTTGAGCAGGGTGGTCTTGCCGCAGCCGCTGCGGCCCACCAGCGCGACGAACTCGCCCGCGTCGACCTCGAGCGAGACGCCGCGCAGCGCCTCGACGGTGACGCCGTCGGTGCGATAGCTCTTGGAGACCTCTTCGAGTTCGAGCAGGGCCATCGTGCTTCTGAATTAACGGATGCCGCCCTCTGCGGCCCGGGTGCGCCGAGTTGCCTCACCCGAGGTGTTTCGGCTCTGATACAATCTGACTTACCTCCCGCAAGGACGGTGCGAGAAGCAAGTTGGGCAGAGCGGCGGGCGAGGTCATCGCCATCTATCCTGGTTCCTTCGATCCGTTCACCAACGGTCATCTCGATCTCATTGAGCGCTCCACCCATCTGTTCGACAAGCTGATCGTTGCCGTCCTGCGGAACGAGGAGAAACGGCCGCTGTTCAGTGTCGAAGAACGCCAGGCGATGCTCCGGGAGGTCCTCGCCGGCTACCCGAACGTCGAGGTGGACGCCTTCGACGGGCTTCTCGTCGATTTCGCCGCACGCAAGGGGGCGTCGGTCATCCTGCGCGGCATCCGGGCGATCTCCGATTATGAGTACGAGCTGCAAATGGCGCTGATGAACCGGCGCCTGCACCCGGAGATCGAGACGGTGTTTCTGCTGGCGAGCGAGGCCTACTCGTTCATCAGCTCGCGTTTGGTGAAGGAGGTGGCGGCGCTGGGCGGGAACGTCTCCGGCCTGGTCCCGGCAGTCGTCGAGCAGCGGCTGAAACGGAAGTTTCAAGGAGCATAACTGTGGCTACCACGAAAGCAACACCCGGATTGGCGGACCGTGTCTCGTTGATCAGCATGTCCGCCACGATGAAAGTCTCCGCCGAGGCCGCCCGGCTGAAGCGGGAAGGCATCGACGTGGTCGGCTTCGGGGCGGGCGAGCCCGACTTCCCCACGCCGGAGCACATCAAGCGCGCCGGCATCGACGCCATCCATGCCAACTTCACCAAGTACACGCAGACCGGCGGGATTCCGGAGCTCAAGGAGGCCATCTGCGAGCGGCATGCCGCCGATTACGGCACCAGCTACAAGCCCTCGGAGTGCATGGTGAACGTGGGCGGCAAACACACGATCTTCAATTACACGCAGGTGGTGCTCAATCCCGGCGACGAGGTGATCATTCCGGTGCCCTACTGGGTGACCTACAAGGATGTGGTCAACTACGCCGGCGCGCGCTGCGTCTTCGTCGAAACCGACGAGGAGGCCGGCTTCACCTTCACCGCCGAGATGATCGAGCGGCACATCACGCCCAGAACCAAAATGGTCATCGTGAACTCGCCCTCGAACCCGAGCGGGGCGGTGATCGATGACGAGGAGTTTCGCCAGATCCTGCGGCTCACCGCCGAGCGCGGCATCTGGCTGATGACCGACGAGTGCTACGACAAGTTCGTTTACGAGGGCAAGCCGTTCTCGATCGCGGCCGAACCCGGCGCGAAGGACAACGTGTTGGTGGTCGGCTCGCTGTCGAAGACCTACTCGATGACCGGCTGGCGGATCGGCTTCGGCCTGGCGCCCAAGCCGGTGATCGATGCGGCGCAGGAGCTGCAAAGCCACAGCACCTCGAACCCGGTCTCGATCGCCCAGAAGGCGGCCATCGAAGCGCTGCGCGGGCCTCAAGACGAGGTCGGGCGCATGCTCGAGGAGTATCGCCGGCGGCGCGACTACGTCGTCCAGCGCATCCGGGCGATCCCGGGCCTGAAGATGGCCGAGCCTAAGGGCGCCTTCTACGCCTATCCGAACGTCAGCGCGGTCTTCGGGCGCAACGGCATCCACTCCTCGATGGACTTCTGCGAGCAACTGCTAAAGAAGGCCCATGTGGCGGCGGTGCCCGGCGAGGCCTTCGGCACCGACAAGCACATCCGGATCTCCTACGCCACCTCCATGAAGGAGCTCGAGCGCGGCCTGGACCGCATCGAGCAGTTTGTCAGAAGCCTGCTCGAATGAACGATCGTCCCGTCCGCCTCGAACCCTCGTTCGTCGAAAAGGTCTGGGGCAGCACGCGCCTAGAGCCCTGGTTCCGCGACTCCGACCGGAAGATCGGCGAGGTCTGGTTTCCCGCCGAAGAGATCCTGGTGAAGTTCCTGTTCACGACCGAGAGGCTCTCCGTTCAGGTGCACCCGCCGGGCAAGACCGAGATGTGGTACATCCTGCGGGCCGAGCCGGGTGCGGCGATCGCCCTGGGCCTCAAGGAGCCGGTCTCGAAGGAGCGGCTGCGCGAGGCGGCTTTGAGCGGGGAGATCGAGCGGATGCTCGAGTGGTTCCCGGTGGCGCCCGGCGACGTGCTTCTCAACCGGCCGGGCACGGTGCACGCCCTCGGCGCCGGACTGGTGCTCTGCGAGATCCAGCAGAACTACCCCGTCACTTACCGCCTCTACGACTACGGCCGGCCGCGACGCCTGCACCTGGAGGAAGCCCTGGCGGTGGCGAAGGCCGAGCCGCACCCGGGCAAGTCAACTCCGGTGGAGCTTGGCGACGGCGTGACCCGTCTGGTGGAGTGCGAGTTCTTTGTCACTGATCGGCTCCGGCTCGGCGAGCCGCTTCTTTATGAGCCGGACCCGAACCGCTACCACCTGCTGATCGTCACCGAAGGGGCGGGCACGCTCAGCGGCGAGCCGGTGGTGCCCGGCGAGCTCTGGCGGGTGCCGGCCGGCTCGCGGCCGTTCGAAATCCGGCCCGCGGGCGCGCTCGAACTCGTGAGGACGCGCCTGCCTTAGGCGGGCCGGCTCAGCCGACGGCGAGTTCGTCGGAACTCTCAAGCGGCGTGCCGCAACGGCGGCAGATCACAGCCAGGCAGTCGCCGCACACCAGCGGATCATCGACCGCCCGGCGGCACTGCGGGCAATAAAGATGCATCGCTTCTGAGACGCTCTCGGTCATCGAGACCTCCGCTGATAGACTGGGGAATGAGTTGCCCTGTGGATGGTCCGGACTCTCTCGCCGATCATCATAGCGGTTGCGGTGCTCGCGCTGCCTGGCTGCCGCACGGGCGGTGACGGTGCCTCCGGCGGCGATCCGGTCTATGTGGGCTCGCATGAGCTGGCGTTGCTGGCCGAGCTGAGCCCGGAGGCCGACGTGGTCGCCAGGGTGCACCACGGCGACAAACTGCGCGTGGTGGAGCGCCGCCGCCGGTTCGTCAAAGTGCGGACGGAGGACGGCGCGGAAGGCTGGGCCGACGGTCATGCGCTGCTGAGCGGCGAGCAGATGAGCCGCCTGCGCCGGCTGGCGCGCCATGTCGAGGGCTTGAGCTCTCACGGCGCCGCCACCGCGTTCGATACATTGAACGTTCACACCGGGCCTCACCGCCAGGCTCCCAGTTTCTTCCAGCTCCGCGAGGGCGAGCGCGTGGAGGTGGTGGCCTACCGGCTGGAGGCCCGCGGGCCATACCGTCCTGCGAGCGCCGATCGGGATCTGTTTCCGCGCCCGGCCTGGCTCCTGCCGGCCGACTGGGTTCCGCCGCCGGAGGGGGCCGACGAATGGGCCCTGGTGCGTATTCCCGACGGCCGCGCCGGCTGGGTGCTGGCGCGCATGCTGGTGATGGCGATCCCGGACGAGGTCGCCCAGTACGCCGAAGGGCACCGCATCACCTCCTACTTCGCGCTCGGATCGGCGCGCGACGGCGGCCAGGAGCGCCACCACTGGCTGTGGACCACGCGGGCCGCGCCATTGAAGCCCTACGACTACGACAGCTTCCGTGTCTTCGTCTGGAACCCGCGGCGCCGCCGCTACGAGACGGCGCACATCGAGCGCAATCTCACGGGTTTCTTCCCGGTCGAGGTACGCGCCCCTGACGGCGGACCTGTCCGCTTCACGCTCACCGTGCGCGATCGGGACGGCAGGTTTTGGCGCAGGACCTACACCTTTGCGGGTTACCGGGTGCGCCTCCTCGAAAGAATGCCCTGGGATCCTCCGGCCGACGAGCAGGCGCCGCTCATCGTCGAGCAGTCCCCCGAACATCCGCAGGATTCCGGGGACGGTCTGCCGGGACTCCGGCGCCGGATCCGAAGCTGGTTCGAGTAGGCCGGGCAGGCCGGCCTCAGAGGATCTCGACCCGGTCCATGGCCAGGAATTCGCGGATGTGCGGGTGATCGGAGGCCTCCAGCCCTTCGACCGTACCGAAGTAAATCACCTGACCCTGATGGAGAATCACCACACGGTCGGCCACCTTGCGCATCAGATCGAGATCGTGCGTGACCACCACGGAGGTCAGATGCAGCTGGCGCTTGAGCCGGAGCATGAGCTCGGCCAGGTGGTCCGACATGATCGGATCGACCATCGTGGTCGGCTCGTCGTAGAGGATGCACTCGGGTTGCGCGGCCAGGGCCCGGGCGATCGCCACGGCGCGTTTTTGTCCGGTGGAGAGGTCGCTCGGGTAGTAGTGCTTGACGTCGCACAAATCGACCAGGTGGAGCAGCCCGTTGACGACCTCCTCCTTGTTCTGCGCGTTGTAGTCCTCGCGCAGCTCGAGCGAAAACAGAATGTTCTCCTCCACCGTCAGCGAGTCGAACAGGGCGCCGGACTGGAAGACCATGGTGACTTTCTTGCGGATGCGGCGAAGCTCCGACTCGCCGGCGTGGGTGATGTCGGTGTGCGCGACGATCACCTGGCCCTGGTCGGGCTTGAGGAAGCCCATGATGTGGGCCAGGCTGACGGACTTGCCCACGCCGCTGCGGCCGATGATGGCGACGGTCTCTCCCGGGTCGACGTGGAAGCTCACGTCGACTAAGACGGGGTAGTCGAACGTCTTATAGACGTGGCGGAATTCGATGTAGTGCGGGTAAAGTTCACGCATCCGAGCTGCGGGCGACCTGATGCCGGTAATCTTCCGGGGTGTTGAGATTGACCGCCCAGGCGGCGCCGGCAACCGTCCAGCGGTTGAGGCGAAGCTGCTCGAGCAGCCGGGCGAGCTTGCGCTCCCCCTGGTCGAGGGCCTGGCGGACCTTGTCGCGGCAGCGGCGGCGCCAGACGGCGCACAGCGGCGGCTGGTCGATACCGGGGGCTTCCGGCAGCGTACAGTCGGCATCCTGGCGCATGGCGGCCTCGAGGAGGCCAGCGAGGAGGTCACGCGTGAGGTTGGGCAGGTCGCAGGCGACGATGAGGTTGAACTCGACCGTGGTGGCTTCCAGAGCAGTTTCAATGCCGGCCAGAGGCCCGCAGCCGGGCCGGAGATCGGCCAGGACCGGTCGGCCGAGGAAGCGGTAGCGCTCGGGGGGGCCGACGAGGGTGGCCGAGCCGGCAGCGGCCTCGACCTGCCGGGCGATCCAGTCCACCAGGACGGTATCGCGGTAGGGGAGCAGGGCCTTGTCGCGGCCCATGCGGGAGCTTTGCCCGCCGGCGAGGACGAAGCCGGCCGAGAGCATACTAATATGCTAGCAAGGGTGGGGGTGGGGGCCCAAACATGAGTTCCGACCTGAGGTTCCCCTATCTAACCGTTTGCGAAAAAAATAGTTGGCGAATCTTGCGGCGCATTGTATAATGATGGGCAAGAACGGAGTGCGCGGTTTGTGTTTTTTGACGAGCCTGGCCGCGGTTTTCCTCGGCAACCCAACGGCGGCAAAGGCCGGCGGGCTTACGGCGCGCGCGGTGGTCCGGGCGGACGCCGCCAGCGGGCGCCTGGTACGGAAGATCGTCGCTCCAGCCGGAGAGGCTCGCCGGGATCCCGGCTTCTGGAGGAGGCAGGCCCGCGTCGATGAGCTCGTCGAGCAGGCAGCGGCGAAGTACGGTGTGGACCCGCTGCTGGTCCATGCGGTGATCGAAGTGGAGAGCAGCTACAACCCGTTTGCGGTTTCGCCCAAGGGGGCCACCGGGCTGATGCAGTTAATGGAAGCGACGGCGCGGCGCCTGGGCGTGGCCAATCGCTTCGCTCCGCAGGAGAACATCGATGCGGGTGTGCGGTACCTGAAGTACCTCCAGGGTCTGTTTTCCGACGAGCGGCTGGCGCTGGCGGCATACAATGCGGGTGAGGGGGCCGTCATCAAACACAACCGGATTCCCCCGTACGAGGAGACGCGGACTTATGTCGAGCGGGTGCGGCGGCGCTATGAGGAGCTCAAAGGCCACGCGCGGCGCCTCCAACCGCCCACCGGGCCGGCCTACCGTCCCCTGGAGGTTGCGCTCGGGCCCGACGGCAGACTGCATCTCAGAACGAGGTAGCCCATGAGGATGTCCGATGTGACCGCAGTGCGCCGGCTCGTTCTAGCCGGTTTGGGGGTGCTATTTTTGGGCTTGTCAGCGAGCGCCGTCTGGGCCGCGCCGAAACGCTTCGCGCCTCCTCCGGTCGTCGTGACGGCGATCCGCCACTGGTCGCTCCAGGAGGTGACCCGCATCGCCATCGAGGCCTCCGGCGATTTCAAGTATGAGTGGGACCGGCTCGCCAACCCCGACCGGGTGTTTTTCGACATCCTGGAGGCGGGCCAGCGGGTGTCCAAGCAGAGGCTTCATGTGATTCCCGTTGGCGACGGCCGGGTTCGCCAGATCCGCGTGGCCCAGAACAAGCCCCGCGTGGTCCGCATTGTCATCGATCTCGAGGGCAAGTTGGACCTTACGGTCTTCCGGTTGTCGAATCCGAGCCGCCTGATGGTGGAAGTGCAGGCGCCCCGGTCCAGCGTGGAGATCTCGAGGGCACCCGCGCCTGCTCCCGCGGCGGCGCCCACCGTGCCGGAGACCGTAGCGCCATCCCCGACGCCATTGCCGGAAAAGGCGCCCGAGGCGGCGGCGTCGAAGCCCGCCGCTGAGGAGCCGCCCCCGGCTAAACCCGCCAAGCGCAACCGTGGCGGGGGGACCTCGCTCACGCGCGCCCTGGGCTTGAAGATGGGCAAGATCGTCATCGATCCCGGTCATGGCGGGCGCGACACGGGGACAATCGGTCCGACCGGATTGATGGAGAAAGACGTGGCCCTCGACGTCGCCAAGCGGCTGGCCAAGCTGGTGGAGGAGCGCCTGGGCGCCGAGGTCGTCCTGACCCGGACCGAGGACGTCAGTGTGCCGCTCGAGGCCCGCACGGAGCTGGCAAACCAGGAGAAGGCGGACCTGTTCCTTTCCATTCACGTCAATTCGTCCCGCTACCCGGGTGTCAACGGCGTCGAGACGTTCTACCTCAACCTGACGCGCTCGCAGGCGGATCTGGAGGTGGCGGCGCGCGAGAACGCGGGCTCGAGCAAGTCGCTGCATCAGCTTGTCGAGCTGGTGCAGAAGATCGCGCTCGACGACAAGATTCAGGAGTCGCGCGATTTTGCCGCGCACATGCAGAATGCGCTCTATCAGTTAGCGCGTGACCAGGATCCCAGGGCGCGCAACCGGGGCGTCAAGAAAGCTCCGTTCGTGGTCCTGATCGGGGCGCAGATGCCCTCGGTGCTGGTGGAGCTGGGCTTCATCAGCAACCCGGCGGAGGAGCGCCTGATGCGCGATGAAAATCACCGCCAGAAGATGGCCGAGGCGCTTTACAACGGGCTGGCCGCCTACGCCGCGACGCTGAGCCACTTCCAGGTGGCGCGCAGCGGGCTTCCGGATTGACGCCTTGCTCAGGACGGTTCGACCTGGTAGTTCGGCGCTTCCTTGGTGATGATGACGTCGTGGACGTGGCTTTCGCGCAGGCCCGCCAGCGTCACGCGAAGGAAGCGACTCTTCTGCTGTAGCTCCGGTATCGTGCGGCAGCCGCAGTAGCCCATGCCCGCACGCAGACCGCCCACCAGTTGATAGACCATCTCGGCCAGCGGGCCTTTGTACGGCACGCGGCCCTCGATGCCCTCGGGCACCAGCTTCGCGGTAGGGTCCTGCGAATAGCGGTCCGAGCTGCCCTGCGCCATCGCCCCCAGCGACCCCATGCCCCGGTAGCTCTTGAAGGTGCGGCCCTGGTAGAGGATCATCTCGCCGGGGCTCTCTTCGGTGCCGGCAAACAGGCTGCCGATCATGACGCACTCGGCGCCGGCGGCGATCGCTTTGGTGATGTCGCCCGAGTACTTGATGCCGCCGTCGGCGATCAGCGCCACGCCGGTGCCCCGCGTGGCACGAGCGCACTCGGTGATGGCGGTGATCTGCGGCACGCCCGCGCCGCTGATGACGCGCGTGGTGCAGATCGAACCCGGTCCGATGCCCACCTTGACGCCGTCGACGCCGGCCGAAACCAGATCGCGGGCACCCTCGTAGGTGGCGACGTTGCCGGCGATGAGCTGCGTGTCGGGCAGGGCCCGCTTCAGGGTTAGCACCGCCTGGATGACGCGCTCGGAATGGCCGTGCGCGGTGTCGATGACGATGACGTCCACCTTCTTGCGGACCAGCTCCTGCGCCCGTTCCAAGAAATCGCCGGTGGCGCCCACGGCGGCGCCGACGCGCAGGCGGCCCTGGCTGTCCTTGGCGGCGTTGGGGTACTTGATCCGCTTCTGGATGTCTTTTACCGTGATCAGCCCCTTCAGGTTGTACTCTTCGTCGACCACCAGGAGCTTTTCGATGCGGTGTTTGTGCAGCAGCTTTTCTGCCTCTTCGAGCGTCGTCCCCACAGGTACGGTGATGAGGTTCTCTTTGGTCATCACCTCCTCGATGGGCAGGTCGTACCGCGTCTCGAAGCGCAGATCGCGGTTGGTCAGGATGCCGACGAGTTTGCCGTTGCGCGTCACCGGCACGCCGGAGATGCGGAAGCGGCGCATCACCTCGAGCGCCTCGTAGATCTTCTGTTGGGGCTCCATGGTGACCGGGTCGACGATCATGCCGCTTTCACTCCGCTTGACCCGGTCTACTTCCTCGGCCTGGCGCTCGATGCTCATGTTGCGGTGAATGATGCCGATGCCGCCCTGCTGCGCCAGCGCGATCGCCAGGTGGGACTCGGTGACCGTGTCCATGGCGGCGCTGACGATCGGCAAATTGAGAGGAATCTCGCGCGTGACGAACGTGCGCGTATCGACTTCGTTGGGCAGCACCGCGCTGCGCGCCGGGATCAGGAGAACATCGTCGAAAGTAAGACCTTCGGGAATGTTTTCCTCGAGCATAAGGGATGTCCCTCATGATAGCACCCGGGGCCGGAAGGCCATCCCTGGCCGGGCGCGCACGGCGCCGGTCAGGCGAGCGCGGCGAGCGTCTCCACGTCCCACGCCGCCGCCTCGCGGAGGTCGACGTTGCCGGCGGGTCCCCAGATGCGCCGCACCGAGGCGATGTCCAGGGTCTTGCCCGCGGGCGGCCACCAGAAGCCGCCGGTTGCGGGTGGCCGGGAGGTTCTTGAGCGCCTGCGCAACGGCGAGGATGTCGGTGACGCGCTGGCCGAGCAGCGGCTTGCCGAGCATCGGCGACGCCCAGGCGAATGCCTCCTCCTGCTGGTGCGAGGGGGCATGCTGCGGCGAGTACCGCGGGAATTCCGGGCGAAGATCGCCCACACTCCGCAGGTCGGGCACCACGAGGAGCACGCCTTGAGAAGCGAGCGTCGGGGAGAGCTCCTCTTTCCGCCAGCCGGCGGTGCGCCCGGATGGCTCGAGCGCGAGCAGGACCGGGTGCGAGGGATCGCTCGTGCGCGGGAGGAAGACCCAGGCGGGCAGCCAGACATGCTCGGCGGAGGCGACCTCGATGACCTCCACGTCGGCGCGCAGGGAGGCGACTCGTCCCAGCACTCTCGCCTGGAGCCCTCGAGCCGGCAGGTCGACGCCCAGCAGGGAGCCGAGGTCCGGCAGCTTCTCCGGAGTGCGGATACCCTCGGCGCGACGGCGACGGGCGATTCAGTCGGGATCGGCTCGGTGCGGCCCTGGAGCCATCGCGCCAGCCAGTAGTAAATCTCTTGCGCATGGCGGAGTCGGGCCCGTGAGGCAGAGGTGTGTCCCGCCAGGCGATCCGCTCGGGGTGGCCCAAGACACGGTAGACTTCAGCGAGCTTCTGGTACTCCTCCCAACCGCTCGAGATGTCGTTCGGCGAGTAGGTACCGGAAAAATCGCGGGCGCTCACCAGGATCAGCAACGGCTTGGGAGCGAAGGGATAGAGCAGGTCCCAACGGTCGAGGCCGAGCGGGGCCCCACCGAGCAGATTCTGCTCGGCATCGTCGGTCGAGCCCGGCGGGTTGAAATCGGCGCAAGCGAGATTCTCTGTGTTCGGACAGGAGGGGGCAGCCGCGGCGAGGCGGTAATCCACGGCCGCCAGGAACATGGTCAGCGTGCCTCCGCCCGAGTTGCCCGTCGAGGCCAGCCGTGCCGGATCGACCATGGGATGAGAGGCCAGGTAATCCAGGCTCCGGATAGCATCCCAGAGCTGGAACCGGGTTGAGGCGTTTCCGAGCAGGAGCATCTGCTTGCCCGGCAGGGTGTGCTCGTCAGCGGAGTCCAAGCGCGTGCGGTAACCGGACCTGTCGGGGTAGTCGATGCGTTCGCCCTGGCCCATGGGGTCGAAAGCCAGCACCAGAAAACCGAGGCGGGCCAGGCCCTGGCAGCATTTCTGGTAAACCGGAGCCGCTTTGCCTTCGAGCGCATGACCCATCTGAAACAGCACGCCCGGCCAGGGCGGTTTCCCTTGTGTAGGGATGTACAGGTTGGCGGAGACGAACCGGCCGGGCCGGCTCTCGTAGACCAGCTTTTCCAGGCGATAACCGGGGCGTTCCAGGACACCGAGGGTGCGCGGGTTGAGGGGAGTGCGCCCCGGCATGCCGCCGATGAGGCGCCAGAGGGTCTGGCGCACCCACCGGCGCCGGTCGTCGATGCGAGCCGGGTCGGTCAGCCGATCGAGCTGGCGGTTACGAGACTCATAGGCGCGCTGGGCCAGCGCGCGGAGATAGTCTGGCAGGCAGCGCGAGTGGCGGCGAGAGGCAACCCCAGGGTAAGGCCGCGGCGCAGCCTCGAGCACAGGGCAGGAGGCAATGGCAAGGGGCAGGCGGAGAAGTTGCCCGCGGGTCATCGCCCGCAGGCTGTCACAAGCGACTGCTTCGAGCACACTCGCACAGGGTGTGTCGTACAGTGATCTGAAGGGAGCTCTTGTGGAAACCCAGGATGACTCGCCGCGCCGGCCGCCTGCCCGACGCGGGGTGCTGAGCCGGCGCTCGGAGCCGTTCCTCGATCTCGATCCTTCCTGCGACGGAGGGCCCAGGGCGGAGATCCGCCACCAGCGCCGGCCGGGCGGACTTTCTTGAGGCATCGCAGCTCATGGCCCGAGTGACGACGGTTCGCGCGGCGTACCTGTGGGCCGGCGCGGGCAACATCATCAAGGCCCTGCTGACCTTCGGGCTGTCTGTGTTGTTAGCGCGGCTGCTCGATCCGTCCCATTACGGCCTGATCGGAGTCGTGCTGGCGTTCGTCAGCATCCTTCTGGTCATCCAGGACGGGGGCTTCGGGCAGGCGGTCGTCTATTTCGAGGAGACCGAGGAGACCCTGCCCACATATCACACCGTGACCGCCCTCGGCGGCCTGCTCATGGCCCTGCTCACTGCTTTGGCCGCTCCGGGCCTGGCATGGTTCTACGGGATGCCGGAGCTCGTCCGGGTGGCGCCCGCGCTCGGCTTGAGTCTGATCTTCGCCAGCCTGACTTCGGTGCCCCAGGGCTTGCTGATGAAGGAACTGCGGTTCAAGGTGTTGTCGGTCGTGGAGACGGCGGCCGGGGTGACGGCGGGCGTGGTGGCGGTCGCGCTGGCCTTCCAGGGCGCCGGTGTCTGGAGCCTGGTCGTGAACATCGTGCTCGGCGCGGCCATCCAGGCGGTCGCCGTGCGCTGGCTCAAGCCGGGCCGGTTCACGCGGCGCCTGCGGCCGGATGTGGTCCGCCGCGTCGTACGCTACGGCCTGCCGCTTACCGGCAGCCGCCTGCTCTGGCAGGTCTATCTAAACTCGGACGCGCTGATCATCGGCAAGATGCTCGGCAGCGCCCCGCTCGGCTTTTACTCTTACGCTCTGCGCATGGCCCGGTTCTTGAGCGAGCGGGTCTTCGGAATCGTCAACCGCGTCAGCTTCCCGTCGTTCGCTTCGATGAAGGATGACCGCGAGCGCCTGGTGCGGCACTGGTTCCTGTTAACGGAGCTGCTCGGGCTGATCCACTTTCCCGCCATGCTGGCCCTGGCCATGAACGCCGAGGACTTTGTGCTGGTGCTGCTGGGCGAGAAATGGCTGCCGGCGGTCTTGCCTCTGAAGTTGCTGTGCGCGGCCGAGGCGGTGCGAGCGGTGCAGGTGGTGATTCCGCAACTTGTGGCCGCGGTCGGAGAGACTCGGGCGGTGCTGCGCTATAACGTGGTGAACGCGATCGTGTTGCCGGCGGCCTTTGCCGTGGGTTGCCGCCTGGCGGGCCTGGCGGGCGTAGGCGTGGCGTGGATGACGGTCTATCCGCTGCTGGCAATCCGGTTGCTCAAGCAGGCGGCTCAGATGACAGGGGCGCCGCTCCGCGGTTACTGGAGGTGCCTCCGTGCCCCGGTGCTCGTCACGGTGGCATGCCTGGTAGCGATGCTGCCTTTTGACTGGCTCTTGCCAGCAGGTTGGAGCCGGCTCCTGGGGCGTTCGGCCGCGGGCGGGGCCTGCTATCTGATCTGTCTCGCCGCGGTGCCCGGCCTGCGCCGGAGGCTGCTCGCAATAGCCCGGGGGCGCGGCCGGTTGCGGGAATTCGTGCCTGAGGAGCAGCCCCAGGGGACGGATGCGTAAGCCGGCGCGAATCCTGCTGGTGGTGCGGGCGCTCGGGCTGGGCGGCAGCGAGCGCCAGGCGGCGCTCATGGCGCGGCGACTCGACCGGCGGCGATTCGACGTGCGGGTGGCGTGCTTTCATGGCCAGGGCATTCGAGCCGAGGAGCTTCGAGCGGAGAGCATTCCGATCCTCGAGGTTCCGTTGAGGTCCTACCGGAACGCCTCCCTGGTGGCGGCCGCCTGGCGCCTCGGCCGTTACATTCGCGAGCAGGAGATCGAGCTTGTGCACGCCTTCGACTCGCCTTCGACTCGCTTCGGGGTCCCCGTCGCGCGGGCCGCCCAGACCCCTGTAGTGCTCGCCAGCCAGCGGGCCCACCGGGAGCTCTCCCCATCCTGGCTCCGCCACTTGCTGCGGCTCACCGACCAGATGACTGATGCCATTGTGGTGAATTGCGAGTTTCTCCGGCGGCATCTCGTCGAGGACGAAAAAGTTCCTTGCGAGCGCATCCGCGTCTGCTACAACGGCCTCGAGCTCGACCGGTTTTCGCCGGCGGGACGAGGCAAGCCGGCCGAATTCGCGCGCGCCCGGCTGGTGGTCGGCACCGTCTGCGTGCTCCGCCCGGAGAAAGGTTTGGACGTGCTTGTCGAGGCCTTTGCCCGGCTACGCCATGCCTTCCCGGATATGGTGCTGCTGGTCGTCGGGGACGGGCCTGTTCGCGAGAGTCTCCTCCGGCAGGCCGCCCAGCTCGGCCTGGGCGAAAGTTTCCGACTGCTGCCCGCCCAGAGCGAGGTGGCGGGACTGCTTCGCGCAATCGATATATTCGTGTTGCCCTCGCGCTCGGAAGCGCTCTCGAACGCTTTGATGGAGGCGATGGCATGCGGCTGCGCGGCGGTGGCCACCCGCGTCGGCGGCAACCCGGAACTCGTCGCGGACGGCAAGACCGGCCTCCTGGTGGCGCCCGGCGATGCCGGAGAGCTCGTCTCCGCGCTTCGCTTTCTCGTCGAAAACGAGCCGGCGCGTGCACGGCTGGCCGAATCGGCCGCAACCTTCGTCCGCTCCCGCTTCTCGGCGGAGGCATCCGCCCAGCGCCTGGGCGAGATTTACGAGGAGTTCCTCTCGCGCTAGCCTGATCCCAGGCGCCGGCGGAAGATTCCGGCGAGCGCGGCGGTATTCCGGCCGAGCTCGTAGCATTCCAGGATCCGCTGCCGGGCAGCCTCGCCCATCTGCCGGCGGAGCTCAGGCGCGCGGGCCAGCTTGAGAATGGCCTCCGCCAGGCCTTCGACGTCGGAGGGCGCCACCAGTAGGCCGTCCACGCCCTCGCGGATCAGCTCCGGGATCCCGGCGACGCGCGTCGCAACGCAAGGCACCTGCATCGCCATCGCTTCGATGAGCACCACCGGCACGCCTTCGTCGAAGCTCGAAAGGACGAAAAGGTCGGCGCGGCGGTAGAGCTCGAGCACGCGATCGAAAGCCAGAGCGCCCTCGAAGCGGACTCGATCTGCCAGACCGAGTGAGATGGCCAACTCCTCCAGATGCTTGCGCTCCGGCCCGTCGCCGGCCAGGCGCAGTCGCACGCAAGGCAGCTCGCGGGCGACGTGCGCGACGGCTTCGAGCAGGATGCGGTGAGCCTTGATGGGCACGAGCTGGCCCACCGAGAGGATCTCGAAAGGGTCGGGCGCGGCGCGGAACTCACCCGGCGTCAGGCTGCCAGGATCGACCCCAAGGCGCGCCAGCTCGATCTTCTCCCAGAGAGCCGGCTCGCAGGCCATCATCACGCGGCTGCGGGCGTAGTGGCTGATGGCGCAGACGAAGACGGAGGCGGCCACCTTCTCGCGCAGGCGGAAACGTACCGGATCGACAAACTCGCCGCGGCCATGGAGCGTGATCGACATGGTCAGGGGAAAGACGCGGCTCATCAGCAGGCCGACGGTCGAAGCATAGTGAACATGGAAATGCCGGACCTGTGCGCGTTCGAACCAGCAGCCGGCGACAACCGCTTCGGCAAAGTAGAACAGGTTGTAGACGAGTCGGCGAAGATCGCCGCCGAGACCGATCGCGGCGGCAAGGCCGCGAAGGTATCCCACCGGATGCCGGCCGAGCGTCAGCAGGTGTGCGCCGAGGATGGCTCCAAGCGGCGCCGTCTTCACGGTGCGAACAAGTGCGGCCTCTTCGCGCTCGGTACCGGTAAGCTCGTCCGGCGGCCGGTCCGGCGGCGCGATCGAGACCACAAAGACCTCGAAGCCCAAACTCCGCAGCGATCGGACCTCCCGGAGCAAGTACGTGTGGTTGATGGCGGGATAACGGCTGACCAGATAACCGATCTTCATGAAGCGGGGCGCCCGGCGAGGACAGCGAGAGGCTCGGAGGCCGGAAAAGCGCCCACCAGATCGAGCACAGGGAGGGCCGTGGCGCGGAGACGTTCGGCGTGCTCGGCATCCGGCTTTTGCGCCACGATCAGGTGATCCGCCCAGCCGGCAAGCTCCTCCCAGCGGCGCACCATCAGGCGTTCGATATGCGGGATGGCTTCGAAAATGAAGCGGCGGTTGCTGCCGTAGATCTGATCGAGCTGGATGCGGGGGTCGTAGATGCGCAGCGTGCGTCCCTTTCCGATGAGGAACTCGATCAGGCTCACCACCGGGCTCTCGCGCAAATCGTCGGTGTTCTCCTTGAAGGCCAGTCCGAAGATGCCCAGGCGCTGCGCCGGCAGCTCGAGAGCTGCCTGCATGGCCCGGCGGAGGTGCTCCTGGTTGGCCGGCAGCACGGACTCGATCAACGGCAGGCGCAGGTCGAGCCGCGAGGCCCGGTAAACCAGAGCCCGCAGGTCTTTAGGCAGGCAGGAGCCGCCGAAGGCGAAGCCGGGCTTTAAATACGCAGGTGAGATGTTCAGCTTGCGGTCGCGGCAGAGGATCTCCATCACCTGATCGCCGGGGACGCCCAGGCGCTCACAGAGGGTGCCGATCTCGTTGGCGAAAGCGATCTTCAGGGCATGAAAGCTGTTGCAGGCGTACTTGATGGCTTCGGCGGTGCGAAGCGAAACCAGGCAGACCTCGGCCGGCAGCTTTTCGTAAAGGCGGGCGACCGTGCGGACCGATTCGGGCTCGTCGCCGCCGACCACCACGAGCGACGGCTCGAAAAAGTCTTGTACGGCCGAGCCCTCGCGGAGAAACTCGGGGTTGGAAACCACGCGCACGAACGGATACCGGGCGAAAGCCGGCAGCACCACCTGTTCGCAACTGCCCGGAAAGACCGTGCTGCGCACGGCGACGGCGAGCGGGCGCTCGCGCCCATCCAGGTGGGAGGCAACTTCGCGGCAGGCCCGTTCGAGCTGTTCGAGGTTGAGGTCGCCGTTCGCCAGCGAGGGCGTTCCCACGCAGATCAGCACCACGTCGGCCTCGGGCAACCAGTCGCTGACGTCCGAGGAGGCGGTGAGCCGGCCCTGGGCCACGTTGCGGCGGAGCAGTTCATCCAGCCCGGGCTCGAAAAAGGGGGAAACGCCGCGGCGAACGCTTTCCACCTTGTGGGCGTCGCGATCGACTCCGGCCACCTGGTGACCCAGCTCGGCCAGGCAGGCGGCCGTGACGCAGCCCACATAGCCCAGTCCGAGCACGGCCACGCGCGCCTGTTCCGCCATACCGGTCCAGTATGCCATACCCCCATCGATCGATCGACCCGCCGAAAGCCGCTGTCTACAATGGGAAGAATGGGTTCCGAGCCGGCGCAAGGCGGATTGCGCCTCCTGGCGGTCTCCTGGGCCATGCCTCCGCTGCTTGCGCCGCGGGCGTTGCAGGTGCCCCGGCTGCTGACCGCGCTTTCGGAGGCGGGCTGGAACGTCACCGTGTTGCACGCCGACGTGCGGTTCGCCGGGCCTGGCTACCCGCTCGATGCGGAACTGGCCCGCCTGGTCGGCGAGCGCTACGACGCGGTGCGCGTCGGCCTGCCAGGGCCGCTCGACAGCTCCGGGACCTACCGGCTACTACGCAAGGCCCGGATGGCCGAAGCCGTCTGGGAGCGGCTTGCCGTGCGTGAGGCGGAGCAGCGCCTGCGCGGGATGACTTGCGACGTCCTGCTGACCTTTGCCTACCCTTGGAGCGATCACCGCATCGGCCTCGAAATCCGCCGCCGCCGGGAGATTCCCTGGGTGGCGCATTTCAGCGATCCCTGGGTGGACAATCCCCTGCTCGCGGAACACGAAAGACGCCGCCTGCCCCAATGGCGGAAGCAGGAGGAGGCGGTGATGCGGCTGGCCGACGCCGTGGTCTTCACCACCGAATACACGCGCGAGCTGGTGATGCGCAAGTACCCGGAAGCCTGGCGCGCCAAAGCCTTTGTCGTGCCGCACGGCTACGATCCGAAGCTGGCGGCGCAGCTGCCTCCGCCGGAATCTCGCGCCCGGCTTCGCATGGTCTACACGGGTAATTTCTACCAGCACCGCACGCCGTTACCCTTGCTCGAGGCGCTGGCGGAGCTCAATCGCAGCCGGCCGCTTGGCGAGGAGCTCGAGGTGCTGCTGGTGGGGGCAGGCAACGAGCATTATGCCCGGATAGCTGCCGAGCGGGGCCTCGGAGGGATCGTCGAGTTTCGCCGCTCGGTGCCTTTCTTCGAAAGCCTGGTGCTCGCCCGCGAGGCCGACGTGCTGCTGGTCATCGATGCGCCGAGCCAACAGGCGAGCGCGTTTCTGCCGAGCAAGCTGATCGACTACCTGATGTTCGAGAAGCCGATCCTCGGCATTACGCCGCTGCGTGGGGCCTCCGCGGAGCTGCTCGCCGAGCTCGGCTGTCCCGTCGTGGCGCCGCAGGACGTCGCCGGGATTCGGGCGGCGGTCGCGGAACTCCTCGAGCGGTGGAAGGCCGGCAGGCTGGAGGTCGGCCCGGCGTTTCGCGCCGCGGCGGCGCGCTTCGAGATCCGGCGCGTCAGCCGCGAGCTCGAGGAAATTCTGGGCCGCGCCGCGCGGCAACGCGGAGGTGCGAGTGCAAAGCGTCTATCATAGGAGACTCCGGCCCTCGGTGCCCGAACCAAAGCACTCATGCGCATCGCCAACGTAGTCGGCGCCCGGCCCAACTTCATGAAGATGGCGCCGGTGATCGCCGAGATGCGCCGCCGCGGTCTGGTGCAGGAGCTGATCCACACCGGCCAGCACTACGACGCCAACGTCTCCGAAGTTTTCTTTCGCGAGCTCGGGCTGCCGGAGCCGGACGTTTACCTGGGCGTCGGCTCCGACAGCCAGGCGCGCCAGACCGCGCGCATCATGATGGCCCTGGAAGAGGTCTGGCTGGCGCGGCGGCCGGACCTGGTGGTGGTGGCCGGCGACGTCAATTCGACGATGGCCGCAGCGCTCGTGGCGGCCAAGCTCACCATCCCGGTGGCACACGTCGAAGCGGGGCTCCGTTCCTTCGACCGGACCATGCCCGAGGAGATCAACCGCATCGTCACGGACCGGCTCTCGGATCTCCTGTTCACAACGGAGGAGAGCGCCAACGCGAATCTGCGAGCGGAAGGCACGCCGGCCGAACAGATCCATTTCACCGGCAATTGCATGATCGACACCCTGGATCGGCATCTCGAGGCCGCCGTGGCGCGGCGGCCGTGGCAGCAGTTCGGCCTCGAGCCCGGCGGCTACGGCCTGGTGACGCTGCACCGGCCCTCGAATGTGGACGAGCCGGCGACGCTGGCGGCGCTTCTCGCCGTCCTCAACGAACTCTCGGCGCGGCTGCCCTTGCTTTTCCCCGTGCATCCGCGGACGAGCAGGCGGCTGGCCGAGCATGCCATCTCCGCCGCGCCCTCGCTGCGGCTTTGTGAGCCGCTTCCCTACCTGGCCTTTTTGGGGCTGATGGCAAAGTCGCGCTGCGTGCTCACCGATTCGGGCGGCATCCAGGAAGAGACCACGGCGCTCGGCGTCCCCTGCCTGACGCTGCGCCGCAACACTGAGCGCCCGGTGACCGTGACGCACGGCACCAACCGGCTGGTGGGTACGGATGCTGCCGCGATCCGGGCGGCGTTCGAGGCAGCCGTCGACGAGGTTCCGCGCCCTGTGCGCCGGCCGCCGCTCTGGGACGGCCAGGCCGGCCGCCGGATCGTCGACATCATCGAAGCCTGGGCCGCTTCACGGCGTTAGCCGGCGCCAGCCGCCGCCGCGGGGCAGCTCGATCCTCACGGGCGGCTCCGCCAGGATCCTGACGCTCCAGCCGGTGTCGCTCGATTCCAGCGTCAATCCGGGGGGCTCGGTCTCGAACACAAACACGGCAGCCAAGGCGACCGGGGCTTTCCGCCGTGCGATGACCCTCACGCAAGGGGCGGGGGTTTTGACCCCGAAGGCGGGCGAGCGCCAGCCGTAGTCGCCGCCCTCGGAGAACTCGACCGAATCCCCGCCCGAGAGGGCTATCGCGGCGCGGTCCCCCAACCGGATTCGGCCGGCGTCCAGGGGCAAGACGGGCAGCCCCGTGTGCCAGAACTGTTCGACCAGGACCGTCCGGGAATCCGTCCCGGCGGCGTCGATGTCATCCAGGACGACCAGCAGGAGCGGCTCCTTGAGCAGCACGAGCCTGCGCCGGTGGGAAAAGCCGCGGCAGTGACAGACCGCTTCGACGAAGTCGTGCTCGGCCGTGGAGGTGAAGGCTCTCCGCTCGACGGCGGGCGGGTTTCGCCAGCGAAACGCTCCGGCGGGCTCAGCCTGATCGTGGCCGTCGATCCGGACCGTGTTGTGAGCGGCTGAGCCGCGGAAGCGTTCGCGCCAGGCGGCGTCGGCGACATAGGTGTACGTTCCGGCATCGATCAGGACCGGGGCGCCATCGTACGCCAGCACCAGGCTGAGCGTGTCCGAGTGACTGTGTCCGGCCGAACCCGCCCCGAACGGCCCGGCGTCAAAGACGGCGTGCAGCGGGCTGTGAGAGAGGATCGCGAGACCGGAGTCCGGAAACAGCTCGGAGCGTTGCTCGGCGGACCTGGGGCGAGCTTCGAGCGCCTGCGGCCCGATCCACCAGAGGGCCTGCTCGAACAGATCCTCCGCCTCGAAGGGAACCTCGCCGCCCGAGACTATGGCGGCCGTGGCCAGGGTGGCGCGAGCGAACCGGCTCCGCGGGCCGTACGGATGAAAGAAACGCCCGCCGTCATCATCGCCCAAAAAGGGCAGTTCGCGCTCGGGGCCGATGACTGCGGCCAGCCACCGGGCCATCTTCGCCAGACGCTCCCGAAAGGCCCCGTCAGCGCCTTCCACCACGGCGTGAAACAGGAAGGCGTCGAGCGCATAGAGGTGGTAGTAGCTCGACTGTTCGAAGTGGCTGCCATCGTCGCGCACCTGTGCCCAAAGCTGCGCGCGAACCAGCTCAGCGCCCCTCTGGCGCCAGCGCCCGGCTCGCGGAAAGGCCGGAAACAGCCGGCCCAGCGCGTGGAGCGCCACGGCCTCGATCAGCAGGTGCGTATTGGGAGAGAAGTAGATCGAGAGATTCGTTTCGATGTGACGGCCATGACGGTAGAGCGCGACGAGGAATCGCCGGCGGAATTCCTCTTCCATCTCGGCGCCCGCCAGGTGGTAGACCCAGATCCAGGAGAGCGCGCGGAGGGCCACTTCGAGCGCGCTCGCCCAGTTGATGCCCCGTTGAAACGGATTCGCCGCCAGCCAGGAGTCGATCTGGCTGCGGATCTCCTCGAGATACCGCCGCTTGCCTGTGCCCAGCCACGCCTGGGCCAGCACGACCAGGTGCTGGTGCCGGTTGAGCTCCCAGATGAGCTTGTGATCGCCGGCGCGCCGGTAGTCGAGATAGGGGATGCGGCGGAAGTACGCGGGCGGGGTTTCGATGCCGCTCAGATAGTCGCGGCGCCAGGCGATCTCCCCTCCGGTGTCGATTTCCAGGCCGAGCAGAGAAAACCGATGGGCGACGACGCGCTCGGCCAGCCCCTCGAGCTCGGCGAGGAACGGCGAGGCTTGCAGGGCGCCGGCCAGCCTGTGCGGCTCAGGCAGGCCCTCAAGCGGGGCATAAGGCGGCACAGGCGGCGCCGGGGGCCTCAGCCACAACCAAAGATTTTCGAGTTCCTGGCGAAGGCGCCAGGCGATCTCGGCGGGACTTCGCATGAGCGGAGACCGAACTCCACCCTTATACCACCCAGGCTGCGGGCCCGGCCGGCGCTCACTGCTCGCAAGGCGGCGTCTCTACCGGTACGTAGTTGACCTGGTTGCGTTTGACGTCGAACTTGCCAGTACGGCGGCCGCTATCACGGCACATGGTCGTGTAGGTGTAATCGACGACGTAGGAATAGCCGTCGGCGACTGGAAGCCTCGTGTCGTAGGCGCCGTTGCGGGCGATCGATTCGCCGGTCTCGATCACCTGATTCTTCGCGTTGAGGATCGAGATCTTGTAGGAATTGCATTTCTGGTTGCTCCAGGAGCCGCCGAGCGCCGCGACGCGGACGCGGCGGTAGACGTCAAAGAGGACCTCGGCTTTCTCCGGGGGCGCCGTGTCCGGAGCGATCTTGACCATCGCCCGGTCGGTGACGCGATGCTTGCCCGAGACGACGGTCAGCTCGACCAGGTGATCGCCGGCGGTGGTGAAAGCGTGCTGGACGCTGCGACCGGTTTTCGTTGTTCCGGCGAAGCTCCAGATGTACTCGGCGTCTTTTTCGATGTTGCGGTTCCTTGTCGAGAAGTCATAGGTCGCCCCGATGACGCCGGTGATGCCGATCGGACCGCGAATTTTGGCTTCCGGCGGCGCCAGCTCCACCAGAACATTCAGGGCATGGGAGTCGCGGCTCATGGAGGCGCCGCGCCGTACGACAACGAGCAGAACGCCCCGGCGCTCCCTGGCGAGCACGCCGGCCTCGGGAAACAGCAGGGGCTGGCCGCGCTGAGCCACGCCCAGCGACTCCCAGGAGTCCCTGTCGAAGGCGAATGCGTGCAGGTCGACTTCATCGGTGGGGGCGTCGAGCGTCGCCGCCAGATACACACCGTCGGTGAGCTCGGGCAGTTCCTTGACGGTGCGGAAGCTCACATAGAAGGTCTCGAGCGAGAGGTCCTCGTTGGCCCAGTAAAAGCGCCTCCAGGAGTCACTGGAAGAGCGCGAAAACGCCAGCCACTTGAATTCGCCCTTGTCAGGCAGCAGGTCGAACAGTTTCGGGAAGTGCACGCCCGGGTAGATGTTGCCGTGCAGGTAGTTGCCCGCGAATCGCGACCATTCCTCGGCAAGCCGGGCGGGGCCGCCCAGGACGGCGGCGAGCGTCTCGACGGGGTCGTTGGCAGGCTCGCGCTTGGCGAGCAGATCCCGGATCAGGTTCGGGTGGCGGCGGCGCAGGTCGGTGAGGAAGAGCGCGGCGCCGTAGCCGTGCTCCTGTTGATCCTTGGCGTACGGCGGGACTTGGAGCAGCCCGCGCGCCGGGAAGGTTCGATAGTTATCTGACTGATTCGTCTGCTGCCCGAAGTTCGGCCGCACGGTCGACGGAATGTAGTCGGGCTGTCCGATGCCGATCGGCTCGAACCAGGTGCTGATCGCCTCGTCCATCCACAGCCAGGGGTAGCCGAAGGTTTTCGTGGCGGTCCAGGGAGAGACACCGCCGTGCGCGGACTGCACCAGGTGCATGAACTCATGAGCCGGCGTCGGCCGGAAGGCCTCGATCGCCTCGGCGCTGCCCAGTTTGGCGATGTTGAAGGTCAGCGTCGAGCGGTCCGCGACGCCGTGGAGCGTATCGTCCAGCCTCTTGAGCGTGACCTGGATCGGATAGCCGCCCCAGCCGATGTCCACCCCCGGAAGCGACCAGCGCAGATAGGCGGCCAGATCCTGCTCGAGGTTCTTCAGGCCAACTTCGGCGATCAGGAGGTTGAAGGCTTCTTCGAGCCACTCGCCGATGCGGCGCGCGGCCTCCGAGTAGCCGATCGGATAAAAGATCCGGAAGTGCCCCTGCGGGGTGTCGCCCACATAGTAACCCTTCAGCGTCCACGCACTGATGCGCCGGACCAGCTTGAATTCGACCGGCCGGAGGACGACCGTATTGCCGGCGGCAGGCAGCAGGCGCGTGGCCGACTGCGTTTTGCCGTCGGTGCCGACCTGCTGAAGCGTGACGGCGGCCACCGGCGCCGCATCGGCCTCAGCCGCCCGCAGCACCGCCTTCTGGGACTGGCGGAAGGAGAGACGGATCTCCCCGTGGACCTCATCGGGCAGTCCCTCCAGCCGGTAGACCGGTCCCTCCATCTGTCCTTCGAACCCCGTCTGCGGGCGGCCGGCCAGTAATCGCAGCAACGTCGCATCCTGGAGGGCGCCCGGCGCCAGCGTGACCTCCATGCCGCCGCCGGCGATGGAGCCGCCGCCCGGGCCGATCGGCGCCTCGGCGACGAGGCGCCAGCGAAAGACCGGGATCGAGATGCGCGCGGGGCGCACGCCCGTCTCGCCGCTCGTTGCAGTCACCACGACATGGAACAGGTCTTCTTCGAGTTGCTCGAGGCGCGAGAGCTTGAGCTCGACCGAGCCGCCGGCTTTCACCTTCTCCTCGGAGAGCTCGACCTGGACGGGAACGCCTTTCGGATCGGTGGCGGCGGTGAGCTGGACTTCGCCCTCGAAGTCGCCAGTGGGCGCCACCAGCAGCTCCACCTTCGCTTCGGTGCTGTCGCCCTCGCTCAGATCGACCTCCGGCGGGTCTGCCTCAAGTCGGAAGCTCGGGGGCTCGCCGTCGTCCTCGGCGGGGCTGTAGCTGACGACGGCCCGGAGCATCAGGTTGGCCGGTCCGGTGCGGCCCTGGAAGGTGACTTCGATCGGACCGGAGAAGGACTTGCCGCCGTCGGTCGAACGGAAGCTGCGCAGGCCCGGCGTGCCGTCCAGGTCCACGGCGAAGCCGACGCCA
The DNA here is from genome assembly GCA_938003835.1 of uncultured Bryobacteraceae bacterium. Classification (GTDB taxonomy): domain Bacteria; phylum Acidobacteriota; class Terriglobia; order Bryobacterales; family Bryobacteraceae; genus CALKXJ01. The sequence continues at coordinate 102,894 of CALKXJ010000001.1, forward strand.
TCGTGCGGGTTGGGCGCCTGGTAGCCGACATAGACGTCGCCGGATTCGATCACCGGCCCATCGAGGTCGAGCTCGAGGAAGCGGCCGTAGTCCGGGATCCGATATTCGCGGTCCACGTCGAAGGCGACGCTTTCCGGCGGGCGCTCGCCGCCCGCCGGATCGCGGAACACCACCAGCCGGATCGTCTTTCCGACCGGCTCGGGGCGGCCTTCGAAGGCCGGCATGTAGAAGCGCAGGCGGGTCAGTTTGGCGGGGTAGCGCCGCGGGGTGAGACGGTTGACGTAGATGGCGCCGTCGCGCAGCAAACCGGCCTCGATCGTGCCGTCGTCAACGCGGAGCTCCTCGACGGCGTCACCGGCATCGGGCGCCTCGCGCTCGACGACGGCGCGCATGAGCAGGTTGAAGCGCTGGCCGTCAGCGAACTCCACCGGGCCGCCGAAGGTGGCGCCGTCGTCCTCGGAGAAGAAACCGCGCTGCTGGGGCGGGCTGCTGGTGTCGGTGGCGAAGCCGACGCCGTTGTGCGGGCGCGCCGCCTGGTAGCCGACATAGAGGTCCCCGCGCTCGAGTCGAACAGCAGAGACATTGAAATCGACGAAGCCGCCGATGCTCGGAATTCGCACGCGCTCATCGACGAGAAACTGCGGGCGCGCGGGCGGTCTGCCTTTGCCCTCCGGATCGGCGAAGACGACCAGACGGACCTCCTGGCCGACCGGACTGGGTTGATCGCGGAAGCCGACAAAATAGAGCCGGACGCGAAGGAGCCGGACGGGATAGGCCTTCGGCGTGAGCCGGTTCACCAGCATCAGCCCGTCGGCGAGAATGCCTATGCCATCGGGCGAGCCGTCGTCAGTCGAGAGCTCCTCCTCGGGCTCGCCGGCGAACTGCACGCCGCCCACCGCGGCGCGGCGCGGAGACTTGGACGGACCGGTGACCATGAGATCGAGTGCCTCGCCGAGGCGCGGCGAACCGGCGGCGCGGTCAATTTCCGCGCCGGTCAAGTGGGCCGTTCGGGAAGCGCCGCCTGCCTGGAGGAACGCGCTGGCTAGCAGCACCGTCGCTAGCAGGAGGGGAAACAGGGAGGGGGATGGTTTTTGGGGCATGTGAACCGTAGTGCCTGCGATCTTACCCCATTTCAGAGCTGTTTGTCTAGATTGCGGAAGTACTAGCACCACAGCTTGGGCGCCGCTGAAAGGCTGCGGCCCCGGAGACGGCGGCTGTTAGAATGGAGCTTTCCGGAGATTTTCCCAGGCCTATGGCGCAAATCGTGCGGCGGCGTGCTGTCGTTGTCGATGTTGGCGGCGTCAAGATCGGCGGTACGCACCCGATCGTGGTGCAGTCGATGACGAATACGGACACCGCCGATGTCACCGCGACGGTGAATCAGGTGATGGCGCTCGCCCGCGCGGGCTCGGAGCTGGTGCGCGTCACCGTGAACACGGAGGCGGCGGCTGCGGCCGTGCCCCGCATCGTCGAGACACTCGAGAAATTCGGCGTGCGCGTGCCGATCATCGGGGACTTCCACTACAACGGCCACATCCTGCTGACGAAATACCCGGAGTGCGCCCGGGCGCTCGCCAAGTACCGCATCAACCCTGGCAACGTCAACATCGGCAAGAAGCACGACGACAACTTCCGCACGATGATCGAGGTCGCCATCGAGTACGGCAAGCCGGTGCGCATCGGCGTGAACTGGGGCTCGCTCGATCCGGCGCTGCTGACCCGGATGATGGACGAGAATGCGCGGCGGCCGGAGCCGCTCGATGCCCGCACGGTGACGCTCGAGGCGATGGTGGCGAGCGCCCTGGAGTCGGCGGCGGCAGCCGAGCGCTACGGCCTGGCGCACGATCGGATCATCCTGAGCGCCAAGGTGAGCGGGGTCCAGGATCTCATTGATGTCAACCGGAAGCTCGCCGCGCAGTGCGATTATCCCTTGCACCTTGGGCTGACCGAGGCCGGCCTGGGCTCGAAGGGCATCGTGGCGACGACGGCGGCGCTGGCCGTGCTGCTCCGGGAGGGAATCGGCGACACCATCCGCGCCTCGTTAACCCCGCTGCCCGACGGGGACCGGACCGAAGAGGTGATCGTCTGCCAGCAGATCCTCCAGGCGCTCGAGCTGCGTTCCTTCACGCCTCAAGTCACCGCCTGCCCCGGCTGCGGGCGCACCACGAGCACGTTCTTCCAGGAGATGGCCGCCCGCATCGAGACCTACCTCCGCGAGCAGATGCCGGTCTGGAAGCAGACTCGCCCCGGCGTCGAGGAGATGAAGGTGGCGGTGATGGGCTGCGTTGTCAACGGTCCGGGCGAGTCCAAGCACGCCAACATCGGCATCTCCCTGCCCGGGACGTTCGAGGAGCCGAAAGCGCCGGTCTACGTGGACGGCCGCCTGCTCAAGACGCTCAAAGGCGAGGGGATCGTCGAGGAGTTCATCGAGATCCTCAACGAGTACGTAAACACGCATTACGCGACGGGCGTCGAGGCCGGCGCGCCCCAGTCCGCCTAGCGGACCCGCACCGTCACCTGCCGGGACTGCTTGCGCTGGTGGGCGTCCGTGGCCGTCACGGTGAACGTGGTCGTCTCCGACAGCGTGACGGAGAGGCAACTGCTCACCGGTCGCAGCCTCGCTACCGGCGGATCGAGTTCCACGGCCACGGCGTCGGTGACGATGTAGCAGAGCGTCACCGGCTGGCCGGGCTGAACCTCCTGATGGCTGGCGAGGAGCTGCTCGAGGAGCCGGCCCTCGCCGGGCGCAGCGCGCGGGGCGGCCGCCCGCTGTACAACGACGGAGACCTCGGCCGCCGCCGTGCCGCCGGGGCCGGTCGCCGTCAGCCGGTAGGTGGTCGATTTCTGCGCCGTGACGGAAAAGCAGCGGTTGTAGGACGGGCGGAGCTCGCGCACCCGGGGTTCGATGGTGACCTCGGTGGCGTCCTCGACGCCATAACAAAGCAGCACGGGCTCGCCGGGTGCGCTGAGACCGGGGTGGGCGTAGAAGTGCAGAATCTTGGGCGCGGGCGTGGCGGCTACGGGTTTGGCCGGGGCGGGCGGGGGCCGGCGTTCCTCAGGTGCGCAGGCGAGAAACGCCGCCAGCCCGCTCGCCGCCAAGGCCCGTTTCATGGGATGCCGGCTTCATTGTACTCCTCGAGCCGGCTGTTCCCGCGCGGGACGTGCGCCCGCACTCACTTGAGCCGCCTCCTCTTCGAGAATCGCCAGATCCCAGGGGGCCAGCTTGAGCACCTGATTCGGGCGCACCGGCGCGCCCGTGAGAAGGTCCCTGGCCGGCGCGTAGGGGTATTCGAAGCTCTGCGGCCGTCCGGAGTAATTGAGGTAATACCGCATCGGGCGGCCCTCCCGGCTGAAGCCATGGCGGACCAGCACCGGCTCCGGCAGCTTTTGGTCCGGGCCGTTGAGGCCGGCCAGGGCGAGAACGCTCAAAACCACTCTTTCCTGAAGTAGGTCCGAAAGGTAAGTCCCCTCATAGGTGAGCGTGCCGCGTCCATAGCGATTCCGCGTAAGTGCAGGGTAGCGAGAGAAAAAGGAATGCTCATAGACGGCCAGGCTTTCGCAGCCTTCGGGCAGGATCATCTCTGCCCAGACGCTCACCCGGTTCTCCGGGCCGGCGCCAAACGGATCGCCCCGTAATGCCACCGGCTCGGCCAGAGTCGAAAACTCCTGGTAGCTGAATCCGGCGGCCGTGCGGAGCGGTCCCGGAGCGCGCTGCCAGCGTATGGTCGAGTGTTCGTTCGCGAAGCCGCTCTTGAAAGCCACCAGCGCATGCCCGCCGCGGTGGATCCAGGCGGCGAGGCGCTCGAGCAGCGCATCGTCCGCGATATAGAGCGGGGGCACCAGGATCATGCGGTAGCGGTCCCAGTCCGGCTGCTGCGGGAAGAGGAAATCGACGCCGACTTTGAGCCGGTATAAAGACCGATACATCTGATGGAGGATGGTGAGGTAGTTGACCCTGTCGTCAAACGGCATGAACTGAATGCCGTGATGGGAATCGAGACTGACCAGAATGGCGACCTGGTTTCGAGGTACGAAATCGGCAAGCCGCGGCCCAAGTCGCTTGAGCTCGGCGCCGATGCGGGCGGCCTCCTCATAGACACGATTGGGCTCCAGGTCGTGAGAGAGCAGACCCTTCCAGTAGGTCTCCTGGCCGTAATGGAGCGAATGCCAGTGCCAGTAAGCGACCATGCTCGCTCCGGCGGACAAGTGACTGTAAGCGTTCAGGCGAAGCTGGCCGTCGTAGGGAGGAAACTGCGTGCGCGAATCCCAGCCGATGGTCTGGGCGTTGGTCTCCATCACCAGATAGTTGGCGCGTTTGAGCGAACGCGCCAGATCTCCCGAGAAATGGATCTGCCAGCCGTCGAGCCGGTCCTGGACGGGATGGTACGGGTTCACCGCGGCCACATCGAGAAGCTGCGCGATCTCATACTGATCGACTTCGGTGCGCAGGCCGCCCGGAAAGTTGTGAGTGACGAAGTGATGCGGCCGGGCGTACTGGCGCACGATCGATGCCTGCCAGCGCAAGAAGTCGGTCACCGTCTTGCGCTGATAGCGTTCCCACTCGAGCTTGTAGCCGGGATTGAGAATTCCCTCACGCCCGGGGAAGTCATCCCAGCCGCTCACTAACTGGCCCCAATAAGCGAAGCCCCAAAGCCGGTTGAGGCGCTCCACCGTGCCGAACTTTTCTTTTAAGTAATCCAGAAAGCCGGCGTGCATGCTGCGGGAGTTCGAGCTATTCGGGTGCGTCTCATTATCGATTTGAAATCCGATGATGGCGGGGTGATCCTTGTAATGCTCCAGCAGGCGGCGGATCAGGCGCTCGGCGTACCAGCGGTAGGTCGGATGGGTGAGGTCGACGTTCTGCCGCGGTCCATAGGCGCCCGCGGGTTCGGAGGCGAAATAGGCCGGCTCGTAGCGGTCCGGCCCGAGCGGCAGTCGTGCGCCGAGGCGGCGCACCGCAATCTCCGGGTGCTTATGATACAGCCACGGCGGGATCGAGTATGTGGGCGTGCCGAAGATCACCCGGATGCCGGCCTGATGCAGCCGGTCGAGAATCCGATCCATCCAGGCGAATTGGAACTCCCCGTCGCGGGGTTCGAAGCTGCTCCACGTGGATTCACCGACTCGAACCACATTGATGCCGGCCTTCTGCATCAGCTCGACGTCTTGTTCGAGGCGCTCGTACGGCATGTATTCGTGATAGTAAGAGGCGCCGAAGAGGATCGTTTCCAACTGCGGCGGGGCGGCGGGGGCAAGGGCGGCAGCCGCCAGCATCAGAGGCAGGAGGCATTTCACCGGTTCACCTCCCGGAGCGAACCTCGTGGGCGCCGATGCTGAGCGGTCCCTGGCGGGGCAGCGGATTCCCGAAGAAGTCCACCGGGCCGGGATCGATCTTGAACCGGGCGCGCAGGTCCAGACCGGCAGCCGCAGCGGGTGAGTCGGGCAGGAGGCGGAAATCGACGAGCGTGTCGAGCTTTCGCGGATCGGTGAGTAGCGCCGGTCCGGTCCGCACCAGGCGCGGCTCCGCGAAGAGGCCGACCAGGCGTCCGTCGAGCCACTCCTGCCCCGAGGCTCTCGCCCAGGCCTCGAGCTCTTTGTGCGGTCCGCAGCGGAAGCCGCGTTCTCCGAGCGCCCAGTACAGATTGGCTAAAAACTCCCCGACCCAGCCCACCTCTTCGGTGCGGTTGTAGATGAGCGGACCCTGACTGACGAACAGATTGTTGTAAAAAGTAATGCGCGGCAGGTGGGCGGCGTATTTCTTGCTGATGCCCAGGCCCACCGCGGAGCCTTTCGAGTTCCAGACAGTGTTGTTGTGCACCAGCGTGCTTTCCATGCCCACGCCGCCGACCCAAACGAAGATGCCGGCGTTGTGATCGAACAGGCCGTCATCCTGGCTGATGTTGTAACGGACGACGTTATTGGCGAAGCGCGGCGCACCTTCGTACTGGCAGATCAGATAGCCGGAACCGAAGTTATTGTGTGAGTAGTTGTACTGGAGAATGGAATTGGTGACGCCGCCGTCGAAGTCGAAGCCGCCGCCGTCGAGCGCCGTGCTGCGGTTGTGGTGGGAGATGCAGTATTGGATGAGCACGCGGTCGGCGTCGTGCGTCCAGATGCCCACCGGCCCGTTACCCGTCCAGGGCATGTCCCAGCCGTTATAGCGAGCCTCGCAGCGTTCGATCACGGCGCCATCGACGTAACCGAGCACAATGCCGTTTCCGGAGTGGTTCTTGCGGACGGTGGGGTCGCCGGGGTTGTTTTCTGCCAGCGAGTCGCCGATGTAGAGATTGCGCGAGCGCGCGCCGCCGCGCTCGCCGCCGGAGTGGATCCCGGCAAAGCCGTTGTCGTGCGCGTGGACGTGCGTGATGCGGACGTCCTCGCTGGCCGTCACGTAAATGCCCGCGTGGCGGAAGCCGCTCACTTCGACGCGCGTGATGGTGGAGCCTTTCGAGCGGGCCAGATACAGGCCGTGCGCCGTGTTGCCGCTGTTGCGCCCGGCGCCGACGAGCCGGAGGTTTTCCACCAGCACGTGATCGCAGCCGTCGATTGAAATCGCGCGGCCCGTTCCCCCGTCGATGGTGGCACGGCCCGCTCCCCAGGAGCCGATAACGAGGTTCTGCGTCGGAGTCGCTTTGTCATCGGAAGCGAGCTCGAGCGGGCCGGCGAAGCTCTGACCGCCTTCGAGCAGGATGCGGTCACCGGGGGCGAAGCGGGTGGAGTTGACCTTGCCCAGGGTCTTCCATGGCCTCTCCAGGGTGCCCGGGTTGCCGTCGTCGCCGCGCGGGCTGAGATAGTAGTCGGTGGCCGAAGCCGGAGCCAGCGCCAAAAGCGGCGCCAGCAGGGCGAGCAATCGAATTGGCAGCACGAATCACCTCCGGCCTACTCAAAAGTGACGTGAAGGTGCGGCCGGCCGGCGCCACAGCAGCGGCCGGCCGCAAACATCCCTCTGGGGAGGTCAGAACTCGAACCGCGCTCCCATTTGCATGGTGCGGTAATAGCCGCCATCGACGCCGGTCACCTGCCCGAACAACGGCCGGGCCGGGTTGGTTTCGATCGTCGAGAAGCGGTGCCGATTGAAAGCATTCAGCAGCTCCCAGCGGAACTGGAAGCGCAGACGCTCCTTGACGATCCAGTTCTTGTGCAGGCCGAAATCGTCATCGTAGAACGGGAAGCCGCGGGCGCCGCTCATGCGGAACGAGGCGTTCCCGAACATGTAGCGGTCGACGTCGGCCGGGTCGCGAATGATCGCGGTGTTGATGATCTTATGGTTCGGATTGACCCGGGTGATCGAGGCCATATCGAACTTCGCCGGGTCGAAGTCCACCATCAGGGGCTGATTCTGTGGGTTGTGGATGAGCGCGCGGTTGGTGGCCGCATTGAAATTGGGAATCGAGGTGCCAGCGAAGCCGAGCGGCATGCCGCTGCGGTAGTTGCCGATGTATTGCAAGGTCCAGCCGCCTGCCAGAAACTCCAGCACCGGGTGCAAGGCGGTGGCGAACCTACGCCCCCGGCCCACCGGAATCTCCCAGGAGACTGCCGCTTTGACGACATGTGTCTGGTCGTAGGGCGAGATCGTCTTCTCGAGCCGCAGGTTGTAATAGTCCATCGGGCGGCCCGAGTTCACCCAACTGTGGAAGGCGTTCTCCATATTGTCCAAAGACTTCGAGAAGGTGTAGTTGGCCAGCCAACTGATGCCGTGCGAGTAGCGCTTGTTGAACTGAATCTGCAAGGCATTGTAAGTGGAATAGCCGAGCGGGGAATAGTAGGCCTGGAGCACGTTCCAGGAAAGCACCTGCGGGAACGGGGCCAGCGTCTGCCACACCGGAACCCAACCGCCGCCGGGCCTCTGTGCCGCCGGAATTCTCTCGTAGGGATAGACGGCGCCCAGGGCGCGGGCCGACTCGGGCAGGGCGGCCTGACTGTTCACCCACTTGCCGAGATCGTCGCGCAGGCTCAGGAAGCGGGGATGAACCTGGTTGATCTGGCGAGCCTGGTTGAAGGTCAAGCCGACGCTGGTGGTGCCGATGTAGCCAATGTCGAGCACCATCTGGCCGGGCAGCTCAAACTGGAAGTTTGCGTTCCATTGCTGCGTGTAGCCGACCTTGCCGCCCTCCGGGTCCCAATAGGTGAGATTCCACTGCGAGCCGGTGGAGTTGGACGGATCCAGCTTGGCCGCCTCGACCTTACCGGGATAGCCGTTGTCCCAGTTGAAAGCCGGATAGATGCCGCGGCTGGGCACGACATTGGTCTGCGTGAAGCCGTACTTGTTGCCGTAGGGCACCCCCGACCACTCGTTGGGAACGCGCGCCAGGTAGAAGATCCCGTAGGCAGCCCGGAAGACGATCTTCTCGGTCACCTGATAGGCGAGGCCGGCACGGGGACCGAAATCGTTCCACTGATCCTCGATGAACTTCTTTTTACCGCTGCGGCCCGGCCCGGAGCCCGCGAACTCGACGGCACCGGGCAGCCCGGTGAGAGGATCGGTCAGCCGGGGGTTGAAGTGATGCAGCCGGTCATGCCACTCCGTCTGCACCGGCTGGCCGTCCCAGCGCAGGCCGAGGTTGAGCGTGAGCCGTGGCGTCAGCTTGATGTCGTCCTGGACGAAGAGCCCGATCGAGTACATCTGAGAGGTGGTCGGCGTCAGGATCGGCACGCTGGCGCTGGCCACTTCGCCCAGGAAGAAGCTGGCGAACGGGTGGCCGGTGCGCGCAAAGCCGGGCAGGCCTGTATGGTCGGCCGAGAAGTTGAAGGTGCCGGGCCCGGGATTGCCGGTGTCGGCGAGTGTCAGCTTCTTGACGTCGCCGCCGAACTTGATCGTGTGGCGCCCCTTCATCCAGGAGACCGTGTCGAGGATCTGGTAGGTGGTGCCGATCAGCTTGTCGTTGGCCAGGTAGCCGATCGTCGCCAGGTTGACGCGGTCGCCACCGCCCCAGTTGATCTGCGGCCAGTTGCTCTTGCCGTTGATGCCTTTGAGGCCGAGGATCTCGCCGCCCGGCTCGTTGACGTGCCAGGAGGTGGAAGGGTTGAGCTGGCGGTTGAAGGCCGCACCGAAGTGATTGAGCAGCGTCGGCGAGAGGGTCCAGTCGTAGGCCAGCCGCGCCATGAAGGTCTCCACCTTCTGAAGGCGGGCGCGCGACAACGGACCGCCTTTCTCCGGATCGTTAAAGTCCCAGACGCCGCCCTGGTCGAGCAGCGTCCGCGGCCGGTCGATCCAGGCGTAGGAGCCGCTCAGCTTGTGCTGCGCCGAAAAGTAATGGTCGCCCTTGATGGAGAACTGCTTCTGCTCGAACTTGGCGGTGTTGAAGGCGGGGAAGAAGGCATTGTTGATCAGCGCGTCGGGGATGGCCGGAGCGTAGTGCTTCTTCATGATCTCGGCCACCTTCTGCGAGACCGCCGACATGCGGCTCTTGGGCAGGATGTTGCCGGGGAACGGATCCCGCACCACGGTCCCGTCAGGCAGCGTGCGCACGGTGGCCGGGTCGTAGATCTGCCCCCGATAGACCGTGCGGCCGAGCGCGTCCCGGCCGAGCACCTCGCCGGTGAGGTAGTTGCTCATGTCGCCCTCGTACCAGGGGAGCGTCGGCACGGTGACGCTCGGGGTGCCCACGCCGCGGTTGGCGTCCTGGTACTTCTCCCAGGCGACGTAGAAGAAGCTCTTGTCTTTGCCGTGATAGAGCCCGGGGAAGATGATCGGGCCGCCGCCGGAGATGGCCCAGTTGTTGCGCCGGTCGCGCGGCCGGGGACGGCCGTAGAAGTTATTGGCAAACGAGTTGGCGTTCATCCACTCGTTGCGGAACTGGTACATGCCGGTGCCGTGCCAGTCGTTGGTGCCGGATTTCATGACGAAGTTGAAGATGCCGCCGGCGGTGCGGCCGTACTCGGCGCTCATGCCCGAGGTTTGCACCTTGAACTCCTCGAGCGCCTCCATCGAGACCGAGCTCTCACCGAAGTGGCCGGTGATGTAAATGGTGGCGGAGGCGCCGTCGAGCAGCACCTCTTTGGTAAAGGCGGGGCTGCCGTTGATCCGGCTGGTCCAGTTGTTGCCCTCGACGCCCGGCGTGAGCTTGTAAGCGAAGTTCTCCGGGTAACGACCGCCGCTGAAGCTTAGCGGGAGATCGATCACACGGGTGTTGTCGAGCGACAGCCCGACGTCCGGCGTGTCGGTCTGTAAGAGCGGGGTTTCGGCGGTCACGGTGACCGATTCGGTGGTCGCACCGAGCTCCATGGTGACATCGATGCGAGCTACCTGCCCGATCTGGAGGCGAAGCCCTTCGCGCACGATGGTTTTGAAGCCGTCGGCTTCGAAAGTGAGGCTGTAGGTGCCGATCGGCAGGGCGGGCACGGTGTACTGGCCGAGCTCGTTCGTGCGGGTGTTGTAGAGCGCATTGGTGGCGAGATTCCGCACCGTGATCCGCACGTTGGGCACGGCCGCGCCCGTCGGGTCGGTCACGATGCCGGTAAAGGCGCCGCGATCCTGCTGAGCAAGGATTGCCGGGACGGCGACGAGCAGGGCGGCGCAGAGCAATGTGGCCGGAAGGCTGCGATCGCGGTTCACATCAGACCTCCGTTGGAAACTTCCCTGAATGAGGGCTCCCGAACTGAGCCGGGAGAGCGAACATCCGCTCCAATGATAGGTCCCCGGAGCCGGCCGGGCAAGGTTATTGCCGCTACCGGAAGGCTAATGCCGGGGGTAAGTCGTTGAAAGGGAAGAAAGTTGCGGCGGATGAGGCGCTAGAGCGGCGAGCGTCGGCCCGCGCCGCCTGTCCGGGGAAGGCGCCCGCAACCGCCCCGCTTCGCTCATAAGGCGCACGCTGTTGGTGGCCACAGTCGTTCGCCGGTAACGATACAATAACGGTTAGCGGGAGGGTTACCGTGTCGGGTCGGCCGGCGATGGGTTCAATCTCCCATCACGAAATCCGCCAGGAGCTCGAACGGATCCTGCAAAGCCGCCACTTCGCCAAGGCCCCCAAGAAGCGCCGCTTCCTCGAGTTCGTTTGCCAGGAGACGATCAGCGGCCGCGGAGGGCAGCTCAACGAGCACCTCATCGGGATGGAGGTGTACGAGCGGGGCCCGGATTTTGATCCCCACGAAGACTCGATCGTGCGGGTGCAGGCGCACGAGTTGCGCAAGTCCCTGGCGCGCTACTACGAGCAAGAGGGCAAGCGCGACCCGATCCGGATCGATCTGCCGCCGGGAAACTACATGCCGGTCTTCACCCGTGCTCCGGAGGAGGCGCTAGCCCCGGCCGCAGAAGCGACACGCGCGGGCCGTCCCGGGCGGCGGTGGGAGCGCCTGGCTCTCCTCCTGTTGTTGGGGGCGACGGCGACGCTCAGCATCGCGCTCGTTCAATTCTACCGCTATCGACCTGCGGAGCCGGCCTGGGCAGTTTCCTACACCCCGGCGATGGAATGGTTTTGGGGCCGCTTTTTGCCGCCGGCGGCGCCGCCGCTGATCGTGCTACCCGTGCACCCCATTTTGCGGGCGGCGCACGAGGGTGACAGCGATCGCACGCGCGCCTCCGGTTACGTCATCCCCAAAGACGAGCTCACCGAGTTCCGCGACACCGTCCACTATCGCGAACTCAAACAGTTCGCCTTCGTGCCGTCGACCACGGACTTTACGGCCATCGGGGAGACGCTCGGCCTGGTGCGGCTGTTTCAGCTCTTCGCCAGCGCCGGCCAAAGCGTCCGCGTCAAAGCGGCGCGCCTGGTCGACTTCGAAGAGGTCAAAGCCTCGAACGCGATCCTGCTTGGGGGCAACCAGGCCTGGAGCGGCCGAATCTTCCTTTACAAAGAGGGATTCTGGTTTCACGAGGGGCTGATCAAGAACATGCGGCCGCAGCCGGGCGAGCTGAGCGTCTATCGACCTGTGTTCGACCCCGTGACCAACCAGCTCCGCCGCGACTACGCCCTCGTGCTGATGCTGCCGAATGAGAACCGCGAGCGGCGGATCCTGCTGAGTTATGGCATCTACACGCAGGGATCCCAGGCGGCCATCGAGTTCATGACGAACCCGGATCGCCTGGAGGAGCTGCGGCGCGCGCTCTTGGCCGCTTCGCCGGATGGAAAGACCCTGCCGGATTACTTCCAGGCGCTGATCGAGACTACAGTGGAGAACGCCGTGCCCGGTCCATCGTCGCTCGTGGCGGTGCGCTTGGTGCCGGAGGAGGGGCCGGCCGTGGCGGGATTAGTGCGCGAGGAGTGAGGCGCTCGGAAGAGCAGCGCCTGTGTCTCGTATCCCTTCACGATGGGCCGGCGCTGCTCCGGACCGATGAGACTGAGCGCCCGGGCGCGCCGTGAGCTCCGCCGACTCCGGCTTTGCCCGTGCGGCGCGCCAGGCGTTGGGGCTCGAGCCACTAGGCGCAGGGCGCCTCAACGCAGGGTATGGAATTCCACCTCGAGCGCGAAGGTGTCGTTCGCCTCGCTGCTGGCCGGCTGCCAGCCTGTGAGATGCTGGCGGATCAGATCCGCGTTGCCGATGATGCCGAACCGCAGCGTGGGTACCGTTCCGCCGGAGCTCGGCAGGCTCGGCAGATCGCGGACGCTGATCTGGCCGGAATGGGTCGCGCGCGCCATATAGGTCGTGTAGGTCCACGAGATCTCGAGGGAAACGAGCCGGCTGCCGTCGGCCGTCAGTGCCCCCTTGGTCTGCACCGAGGTGGTCTCCTGATTGCCGAAATCGGCGCGGCAGCTCGCCTGAAAGGCGGGTCCGCTCCACTGGAGATCGCACGCGTTGCCCGGCACCGCCTGAAGCGCCCTTCCCTTGGTGTTGTCCGCGGCGGCATCGTAACGGGAGACCCGCGTGCGATTCTTCACGCTGATGGTGACGCACCGAAACGGTTGGATGGAAGAGAGAACCTCGGCCTCCAGTTCGATCCGCGTCTGGCCGGTATACGGCCGCTGCGCGCGCGGGTTCACCAGCAGGATGTAGAGATACGGGTTCGAACGGGCAACCGACTCGGCGCTGTCGATCCGATACTCGTCCGTGAACCGCTGCATCAGCGCATGCGTGGCGCCGGAGCGGCGGTAGACGAACGCCACCGCCTTGCGGTTCGGGTCTCGCAGCCGGAGCACGATCGTGGTGCCGGCAGCCCAGTTCAGCTTGGCGGCGTCGAACCGGATTTCATACTGGGCGGCCGAAAGATCGGGCGCGTCCCAGCTGAAGGTGAACTTCGTAGGAGAGCCGGCCGTGAAGGTGGAACCAGCGACGGCGCTCTGTCCGGCCCGGTCGCTTGTGCGAAACAGCTTGAAGTCGATCGCAGGATGCACGCGGCCTTCGACATACTCCCGGCAAAAGTCGACCCAGCGGTCCTCGAGAAAGACGTCCTTGCGGTGGAGCGCCTCCACCGGAGTGTTCCGGAAATCCTTGAAGATCAGCCCGGTGGACTCCTCGCTCAGCTTGATGAGATCGCCGATGACGCTATCGTTGCCGCGAGTGAAGTACCTAAGGAAGGTCGCCGCGCCGTAGCCGTGGCGGCGCACCGCAGCCGTGCCGGTCAGCGCGCTCGACGAGCTCGGCAGTTGCTCGAGGCCCCCCTGGAAGAGGAACTTCGCATTCGCCCGCGTGTTGTCGGAAAGGTAGTTCCGGCCGGCCGAGGACATCTTCTGCTCGAACCAGGTCGAGGCGGCCTCCCACATCCAGAGCCAGGACGCGCCGGAGAAGGTGCGCTGACCCCAGCGGCGAGGGTCGGAGTAGCTCTGGAAGATGTGAAACAGCTCGTGCCCGACGGTGGTGCGAAATTCCTCCTTGCTCCGGTGATAGGTGTTCAGGTTCAGTTGCAGGCCCATGTCATCCCGGCCCCAGATCTCGCTCTCGGTCATGCCGTGCGCTTCGTCGTCGAGGACCATCATCTGGCCGGGCAGATCCGAAAACCGGAACAGATAAACGTCGATCGGCGTCCGGCGCTTGCCGTCGGTGTCGATGCCGATCGCCTTCAGCTTCCCAAGCGCCTCCTCGAGAATCTTGCCGGTGTCAATGGCCGCTTGATAGTCCGCGTCCTCGCCGAGCGGATACCAGACGATGAACTTGCGGTTCGGCGAAGGCTCGGTCCGGAATCCCGCCATGCCCCAGAGGGTGGCCGTCACGAACTTCGGGATGATAAATGCCTGGCGGCGCCTCTCGCCATCGTCCGCGGCGGCTGCCTCCGGCGCCGCCATCGCCGAGGAAAGCTGGTTCTCCAGAGGCGCCGTAGCCGGCAGCGTGGCCTCGAGCCGGCCGTCGGCGATCCTCGCCCGTAACCGGACCAGCCCGGCGTCCCGCTCCGAGCCGATCTTCAGCAGAACGATCCCTTCTCCGGCGGGCGCCGGGGAAGCCAGCGGAAAGCTGATCGTAAGCGGCGCCGAGAATTCCGTTGGCAGCCCGGAGACTCTCCAGATGGAGGTGACCAGGTTGCCGCGAGGCTGGACGCTTTGAGTCGAAGCGGCCACGGCGAGCCTTTGCTCTTCACGAAAAGCGCCGGCCGGCACCCCGATCCGGACACCGCCGGCCGACAGCGCGCCCCCACCGGGGCCAATTGTGGCCGATGCCGCCTCGCGCCAGGAGTTGGTTCCGCCCGCCACCCAGACGTCGCCCTGAGAGCCCGCCCCCTCCAGTTGGACAAGCAGCTCATGACGCCCATCGGGAAGGAATTGGGGCATGCGCAGGTTGACCTGGTAGAGGCCGACCCACCCTGGCGCTAGGCCGCCCCATAACACCTCCGCCCGGTTTCCGCCCACCCAGATCTCCGGCGTCTGGTCGCAAAGGTTCAGCGGGCCCAGATTCGCGTTGTTGCCGGCCGGAGCCCCGAGGGCGGGCAGGGGCGTGACGGGTCCAAGACCAGTCAGATAGAGGACGAGGATCTCGCCGGGCGCTGCCGGATCCTCCTCGGAAACCAGCACATAACGGTCACCCCGGACGTGGAGAAGCAGCGGCTCCCCCTTGCCATCCATGGCCTTGGTGAACAGGCGCGGAAGATACAACCGCACCGGCACGCTGACCGGGCTGCTCGAGCCCGCCGCGGTGCGGACGCGGACCTGAACCTGCGCCCCCGAGACCTCGTAAGGCAGAAGGGCATTGATCTGTCCGGGAGCGACAAACCACAGCGGCGCGCGGACGGTCCGTGAGCCGTCAGTCACCTCGACGCTGACGCCCTCCAGCACGTCCGGCAGCGGGACGCGGTCGGCCAGGATCTGGCGCGGCGCCAGATTCGAGCCAAAAATCGACATCCACATACCCGGCGCGAGCTCCGGCGTATAGTCGGCCGCATTGACGACTCCGGACGGGTTGATCACCGGCGGAGCGGTCTGAGCCGCGGCCTGCCAGGGAGCGGCAACGGCGACCAGGGAGAGAAGAGAAAGGCGGGATAAGAAAATAGATAAACAGATCTGCATTTTCTATTTGCCTCCAAGGCAAGTATCGGCAGTCGAGCGCCGGTATGTCAATCCGGCGTTCGAATCCGTCCTATCAACTCGGGACAGCTTTGACCGGCTGTGGCGGAGGGAGGCGTGGCGGGAAGAGCCCGGCCTCACGCTGGAAGCTTCGGGTACCACGCGAAACGCCCGGCGCCCCGTTGCCCGGTTGTCCTGGCTGCCCATCGGGAGGGCGGAAAAGGCAACGCCTCCCGCTGCCTCCCTTGCCTGGGAGCGCGACAGCCTGCTCCCAATGAAGCGGAAGGAGGCCCACATCCAATGCGGTATTCGGCAGGACGGCGGAACTTCTTGACCTCGGCGGGGGCCGGGCTCCTGCCCGGTGGCCGCCTATGGCACCGGGGGAAGGCTGGTGCGCACCGACGTGGGTGATGGCTGGGATCACTTCGTCGTCATCTACTGGTTCCCCGGCGAGGTCAAAGTGGATTTCAGCTCCACGCAGTGCATCAAGGGCTACAACGACATCTGCTCGCGCATTTACGGCGCGGACGGCACCGCCGAGATGCACGATTACGCTTCGACGGCGATCACGGGCGCCAAACCCTGGCAGGGCCCCGAGAAGCTGGACACGCACCGGCAAGGCACCTTGAACAATATCCGGGCATTCGTCGAAAGCATCCGGAGCGGGAAGTTCCTCAACAACGGCGAGGAGACCGCCCGCAGCAATCCCACCGCCATTCTCGGCCGCATGGCCGCTTACCGCAACGCGCGCGTCAGTTGGGATGAGATGATGCGCTCGGAGGAGAAGCTCGACCTGCGCCTGTCGCGGCTCGGCTGATTGGAGCGCGCCGCCGCGCGGACTATTCCAGGCGGAACAGCGTCCCGGCCCCCGGGGCGAGCCAGTCCATCTCGCGGCCAAAGGGCTCCTCCTTGCCCGAGTAGGGCGAGATGTGGATCAGCCTGCGTCCGGGCAGCTTCAGGTGGATCGTGAAACGGAAGCTGTGTTGGAGGTCCTTGTTCACCAGCATCAAATACGGGCGGCCCTGCGCGTCTTCGAACTCGCCCACCAGGAAGCGCGCGGCGATGGGCGGACGGACATAGCGCTGCACCATCTCGACGCGCTCCACCAGGCGGCTCTCGGCGAGCGGGCGGCCCTGGGGCGGCGCCTCCGGATAGTGGTAGACGCCTTTGGAACGCAGCCGCAGCATCGTCGGCGCGAGCGCGTGGAGCTGCTTGTTGATCCGCCGCAGATAGTCCCAGGTCGGCGTCCTGTCACCGAACTGATCGATGGCGCCAAGACGGTAATTGCCGATCGCCGGCGAATAGTAAGTGAAGTACTGGATGCCGCGCCCGCCGTAAGCGAGCGTCGCGTAAACCTGTATGTTGAAGGTGGCGTCGGAAGGTTCCATGTAATTG
The DNA here is from genome assembly GCA_938003835.1 of uncultured Bryobacteraceae bacterium. GTDB lineage: Bacteria > Acidobacteriota > Terriglobia > Bryobacterales > Bryobacteraceae > CALKXJ01. The sequence continues at coordinate 119,654 of CALKXJ010000001.1, forward strand.
AAGTGCGCGTTGGCGAGGATGCAGTTCCAGAAGGGCAGCTTCGCCTCGATCGCCAGGCGCCGGATGATCTCGAGGTTTTCGTAAAAGGAATCGAGCATCTCGCCGCCCACCAGCGAGTAGTTGTCGTAGCTGATGTAAGGCTGCTTGATCGTATCGATCAGTAGCTTTACGTAGGCTTCGTAGGTCGGCACACCGACGCGGTCGGTGGTGACCCGCGAGGGAAACAGGTTGACGTACGGCCACTTGTCCGGCATCACCTCGCGCAGGATCTGGGCGACCTTGCCGAGGCCAGGCATCAGGGAAGCATGCGGCTCATCCCGGAGGTAGAAGCCGAGCACGGCCGGGTTGTCGCCGATCTCGCGGGCGAGCTCCTGCAAGTTCGCGCGGATCTTCTCTTCGGGCGGCAGCTTCTCCCAGTCGTAGCCGTTGACGCGCTTGTCACCGACGAAGCAGGCCAGTCCTGCCTGCCGGACACGCTCGATCGCGCTCACCGGGACGAAGCCTGCGATGTTCAACCCGGCCTCCTTCATCAGGCGGAGCTGCTCGGGCTCGGTCGGCGCCGTGCCCCAGGCCATGATCGGAAAGTCGCGCGGAGCGGGCGGCTCCGGGGTGAAGATGATCTGCCCGCTGGCGGCGCCGGCGCACATCAGGAGAAGGAATGCTACAAGAATCATGCGCTTACAATAGCACTGATGCCACGTGGAGAAACGACCTGGCGGGAGATCCGGCAACAACCCGAGACATGGCTGGACACGGTGGAGCGGGCCCGCCATGCGGGTTTCGGCGATTTGGGCCCGGCGGTGCTGACCGGCGCGGGCACATCGGCCTATGCCGCTATGGCGATCGAGGCGGCCTGGCCCGGCTCGCGCGCGGTGCCCTCGACGGAGCTCTTTCTGGACTTCGCCGAACCGCTCGCCGGGCGGAACCTCGTGGTTTCGCTGGCGCGCTCGGGGAACAGTCCGGAAAGCATTGCGGTGGTGGAGAAGATCCGCCGGGCGCGTCCCGCGGTGCGCCATCTGGCGATCACGGCGAACGCCGAAGGACGGCTGGCGAACTTACCCGGCATCGAAGCGCTTGTGCTTTCCGAGCGCGTCAACGACAAGAGCCTGGCCATGACCAGCTCCTTCACCAATCTCGTGGTGGCGGGCCTGGCATTGGCGCGCCCCGAGGAAGTGGCGCAGGCGGTGCAGATTCTTGCCCGGAGTGGGGAGACCGTGCTTTCCGAGCAGGAGGCCACGGCCCGGAAGCTGGCGGAGCGCCCCCCGGAGCGCCTGGTGACTCTGGCCTCGGCGCCTCTGCTCGGCGCCGCCCGCGAGGCGTGCCTGAAGGTGCTCGAGATGACCGCGGGCAGGATCGCCACGCTGGCGGAGACCTATCTCGGCCTGCGCCATGGCCCGATGAGCTTTCTCCGGGCCGACACCTTGGTCCTCTGCTTTGTCTCCTCCGAAGCGCGGCGGCGCCGGTATGAACTCGACCTGATCAACGAGCTGCACTCGAAGAAGCTGGGCCGCCTGGTGGGCCTGACGCCGCCCGATGTCGACGGCGCGCTCTTCGATGTCCACATTGCGACAGAGGCGTCGTCGCTCGCGGACTACCTGCGCACGCCCTCCGAGATCATCTTTGCCCAGATGCTGGCCTATCATGCAAGCCTGGGCTTCGGCCTGGATCCGGACAATCCGAGCCCGTCGGGCGTCATCCACCGTGTGGTCCAAGGGGTCAGGATCTATGAGGACTGAGCCAAAGCTCGACGTTGTCATCGCCGGCGAGATCAACGTCGATCTGATCCTGCGGGAGGCGCCGCCGCTCGAGCTCGACAAGGAGCTGCTCGCTGAGGACATGGACCTGATCCTCGGCGGGTCAAGTTCGATCACCGCCTTCAACCTGGCGCGATTGGGCACCCGCGTGGGCTTCGTCGGCGTCGTCGGCGATGACACCTTCGGCCGCTACTGCGCCGAGCGGCTCCGCTGGGCCGGCGTCGATCTGGAGCGCCTGCGCTGGACGCGGAAGGCCAAGACGGGCATCACCGTGTGGCTGACTCGCGGGGCGCGCCGTGCAGGCGTCACCTACCCGGGCACGATCGCCATGCTGCGCGCCGCTGACGTGCCTTCGGACTACCTGGCCCGGGCGCGCCACCTCCATGTCGGTGCTTACTTCTTTCAGAAGCGGCTCCACGCCGGGGCGCCCGCGCTCTTCCGGCGGGCGCGGCGCCTGGGCCTGACCACCTCGATCGACACCAACTACGACCCGACCGAGCGGTGGGACTCCGGCCTGCGCCGGGTGCTCGAGCACACCGACATCTTCTTTCCCAACGAGGACGAGGCGCTGCGCCTCACCGGGGCGCGCGATGTGCGGCAGGCGGCGCGCGAGCTGGCGGCGCTGGCGCGAATCGTCGCGGTGAAGCGCGGGGCCCAGGGCGCGCTGGTCGCGACCGGGGGGCGCATCTTCAAGGTGCCTGCGGTGCGCGTGAAGGCCGTCGAAATGACGGGTGCGGGCGACAGCTTCAACGCGGGTTTTTTAAGCCGGTTCGTTCGCGGCGCGTCGCTCGAGGAATGCGCCCGGGCCGGCGTCGAAGCCGGTGCGCGCGCCGTGACGCGGGTGGGCGGCACGGCGGCGTTCGAGTAGGGCGGGCGCCGGGTTACGGAAGCGGCTCGGTCGAGGCCGAGCCGGTCTCGAGATCCCGCACCATGCGCCAGCGCTTGCCGGCGACGGCGGCTTCGACGGAAAGCCGCGAATCACCCGGCGCGAAGGAGCCTGCCAAGCGGGCGGTCGCCTCCGGGGGAGAGCCGCCGACGTACGGCACCAGCACAGTCATGAGAACCGCGGGCGCCTGGCGGCGAAGACGCCAAGTAGCGACCTGGCGGGGCTCCTTGCGGTTCAACTCGTAGCTGATCTGGCCCTCGGCGAGCCGCAGCTCCGCCTCCGTTTCCGCCGCGGCAACCACCAACAGGTTGCCGCCCCCGGCAAAGTCGGTGCGCACGGCCGCTCCGCCGGGGTCGGCTTTCACCTCGCCGGGTGCAAAGGGGAAGTGCACCTCGAGCACGCCCGGTGCGTCTCCGAGTGCTTCGTCGACCAGAACGACCCAGCGCCGTTCGGGAAAGAAGACGCTGCGCCGGTGCACCAGGCGCGGGTAGGATTCATTCTCGAAGACGACCGCATCGCCGTGAGGGCCGGTCTGAAATAGCAGATGCCGTGGCGCGTTGGTCGAGTTGGCGCCGTCTAGGGTGAGCGTGGCGTGGGCGGCAGTGCGGCGGAACCAGTCCCGTTCGGCGGCGAAAGGCGTGTTTGGATAGGCGAAGGCACCGCTGTCGGCGATCAGCCACCTCCCGCCGAAATAGAGCTCAAAGGTGCCGTTATCGGGCTGGTCGTGGCCGGAGATGGCCGGCGGGCTCGCATGCAGCGCCACGAAGACCGCCTCGGGATCCCAGCCGGAGCGGAGAAAATACATGCCCGACGCGGCAAAGGCGCGGGACAGCCAGGCGGGGCGCGGACCAGGACGCCGCTCGGCCATGGCGGCGAGTTCGGGCTTGCCGAACAATCGCGCCGCGATCCGCATCGGCTCGGGATCGGGCCGGGCGCCGGGCCTGCGCTGGGTGTCGCCGAACATGGGCGTGCTGCCGTCCGGGGCGGTCATGGCAAGCCAGAAGTCGAACATCTTCTCTGTCAATTCGTGGAGCGATGGCGGGGCTTCGTGGCCATTGTCGCGGGCCACAGCGAGCGCCTGGACTAACAGGGAGGCCACCAGCATGTGATAAGAAGGCGACCATTCCCGCTGCACGCCTTCGGGGGTGACTTGGCGGGGCACGTTCTCGGCGAGGAGCTCCCAGGCGCGCTCGATCCACTGCCTGGCCTCGCGCAGCTCGGGGAACATAATTCCCAGCCGCAGCAGGCCCACGGCTTCGATTACGGCCTTGTTGTGAGGCGATCGGCGCGGATAAAGCGACATTTTGCGCCCATGGTCGACGACGGCAGCGAGCAGGGCGGCCAGGAATGGGCCGTCGATCGCCCCTGAGCCGCGCAGGCGGTCGAAAGCCGCCGCCCACGCGGCGGCCCGCAAGCCCACCTGAATGTCGAGCCAGGCGAAATGCTCGGGATCTACGGGGTGGTTCCGAATCCAATCCGAGGTCAGCCGGACCCAGCCCTGCGCGTACTTGGTGTCTCGGGTCGCTTCCCAGGCTTCGAGCAACGGCGCCTGCCAGTAGAAGCGCTGCACGGCCGCTACCCATTCGATATCTCTGACCGGATCGGCCATCCAGTCAATCTCCCGGCCGTAACGCTGCGGAGGATAACCGAAGCCGAGATCGAAGACGTGATCGAGGACGGCGTCGGCTCGGGCAATCTGGCCGGCGGCAGCCGCGATCGGCCGGCTGTCGTAGCGCACGGTCGTACGTTTGGCGTAATAGGCGGCCAGAAGAGTCATGGCACGCTCAAAGTCGCCGGCCGCGGCCGCGGTGCGAACGGGTTCCAGCTCCGGGCGCTCGAGGTCAAGCGCCTCGAAAAGCCGCTGGGTCGGGAAGGGCTCGAGGCCGCGCTGGCTTGCGGCAGCCGGCGCGAGCACGAACAGGAGAAGGACGCAAGCGGGCCCGTGTCGGCCTCGAGCGGACGCCATCGTTTAAAAAGAATACTTCAGCGCGAGCTGGATGACTCGCTGGCCGCTCTCGTGTCCCGGACCCTGGTTGGCCGTGGTGATCCTGCCGAAGGTGCTTGGCGCTTGCAGGTTCAGACCAGGCGTTCCCAGGTTGACGTGATTGAAGAAGTTGAAGAACTCGGCGCGGAACTGGAGGTTGTGCCGTTCGGCGAAGCGGAAGTTTTTCGAGGCCAAAAAGTCGACGTTGTTCAGCCCCGGCAGATGGATGGGATGGCGGGGCGCCGTGCCGAAGCGCCCGAGCGGCGTGGGGGCGAATGCGGCGGTATTGAACCACCTCTCGCGCGAGCGCTGGCCGCGGGGCAGATTGGGGTTCCCAATCAGGTCCGGCCGCGAGCTGATGCCGGTGCCGGTGGTGTCGCCTACGCCGGAGAGCGTGGAGGCAAAGCCGGTCTGTTCGGTGACGATGGCGCCAATCTGCCAACCGCCCAAAGCCGTCCGCAAGGCCGGGCGGGCCGCCGCGCGGAAGAAGGGCAAATCGTAGATGAGCGCCAGCGAGAACCGGTGGCGGAGGTCATAGGCGGCATGAGACTTTTCGCCGCGCAGGTTGAAGATGTCCTGCACGGAAGCGCTGTAGAAGCCGCCACCCACCGTGCTCTGGTCCATGCCGCTCAGGGCCTTCGACCAAGTGTAGGAGGCGATGAAGCTCAACCCGCTTGAGGTGCGGCGTTCGGCGCGCATCTGCAAGCTGTGATAGGAAGAGTTGCCCACGCTCTTGGCGACGCTCATGCCGCCGAAGCCCGCAAAGGGGCGCCGGCTGGCTACCGATGGCACGCCGGGCCCCGGTGTGACCACTTGAATCGGGCGATTCCCGTCGAATCCGATCACCAGGTTCGTGCCTTTCGTGCCCACGTAGCCGATGTCGAAATGAATCGAGGCGGGCAGCTTCTTCTGAATCGTCAGGTTCCATTGCTGTGCATAGGCGTCGCGCAGCCGGGGATCGACCGACTGCGTGCCGAACAGACCCGCGACGGCTTTGCCCTCTCCAAGAAAGACGGTGTCCACCGGAAGCGGCTTGTCGAAGGTGCTCTCGAAGGTGAAGTTGCGCACGATGGGCGGGTTCAGCGTGAGCACGGTAAAGGAGTTGGTGATCTCCTGCGTGTAGTAGAGGCCGTAGCCGCCGCGCACCACCATGTCCGCGATCCGCGGCGCCTTCCAGGCAAAGCCGAAACGCGGTCCGAGGTTGTTCTTGTCGTCAAAGACCAGTGCCCGTCTCGGATAGCCCGGCGTATCGGGCAGATTGTCGCTCGGCGGAAAACCGCCGTAGAGCTGGCGAGAGACGGTGAAGCCCGGCACGGCGCCCAACAGCTCGAAGTTCGTGATCTTGCCCCGCTCCACCGGCGGCTGGTAGTAGTCATAGCGCAGGCCGATGTTCAAGGTCAGATTTGGGGTGACCCGCCAGTCGTCCTGAAGGAAATAGGACTGCCACCAGTGATTCATCCGGTTGGCGAAGGGGTCCGGGCTGAGGCTGGCGTTGACCGCCAGGCCCAGCAGATAGGCGGCGAAGGCGTGCTCGCGCACCGGCGAGACGCCGCCGGAGGTGGTGCGGCCGTCGAAGCCGAAGACGCCGCGCGGATTGAAGGCCTCGTCGAAGCTGAAGTTCCGCCGGAAGATCATCAGGCCGGTCTTGACCGAGTGGCTCCCTTTGTACCAGGAGAGGGTGTCGCCCACCTGCCAGATCTGGTTGTGCTGGTCGGCCGGACCAATGTAGCGCACCACCGGGATGTCGTAGCCGGCGTTGCTGAAGGTCGGCGGACCGTAGTTGCGCGGATCTTTGGAAACACCCGGAACGCCGAGCTCGTTGGCGATGTCGTACTCCTTACGATTGGTCGTGCCGAAGAACTGGTGGGGGCGGCGCCGGTGCCATCCGAGCCGCAACTCGTTGACCAGCGCTGAGGAGAACACATGAGTGTTCGTCAGGCTGGCGTGCTGCGAGCGGATCTGGCTGCCGGTGGTGTCGAATTTGAAGTTGGGCACGGAGTTCGACACCTGCCAGTTATAGATATAGGTTCCGTACAACAGATTGCGTTCGCTCAAGCGGTGATCGATGCGCACCAGATACTGGTTCTGATCCGTGGGCGCTGAGGCGGCCGGGCTGATGTAGTTCACCGCCGGCTCATTGAAATTCGGCTCCGGCACGTACTTGAGATAGCCGCCTGTGATGCGATTGATGCGGCTGGCCGGGATGCGGTTGTTGGGGAAGGGTTGACCGGTGGTCGGGTCGATGATCCGAACCGAGGCGCCCGAGAAGTCGCCGGAACGGTAAGGCGTGGGCGGCACCAGCAGCCGGGAGCCGGTCGTGCCGGTAATCAGGCGGCCCCACTCGGCGTTAAGAAAGAAGAAACTGCGATCGCGCCCTCTATAGAGCCCGGGAATCGAGATCGGACCGCCGAGGTTGCCGCCGAACTGGTTGCGGTTGAGCCGCGGCGGCCGGGCGCCGGGACGGTAGGCCTCGAACGGCGCCAGCGCCGTCAACTTGTCGTTCCGGTTGAACTCCCAAAGCTGCCCGTGAACGCTATTCGAGCCGGATTTCGTGGTGAGGTTGACGTGGCCGCCCGGGGCGCTGCCGACCTCGGCCGAGTAAGCGTTGGTTTCGACCTTGAACTCCTGGATGGCGTCGATCGAGAGCGAAAAGCTGAAACTGTAGGAGCCGAGCGACATCGCCTCCACGCCGTCGTAGTAGTAGCGGTTTTGATTGTCGCGCAGCCCGTTGACGTTCATGCCCACGGCCTGGCCGAGCGAGCCTCCGGCGCTACGGGCGCTCAAGGAGCCCGGCGTCACCGGATTGACTCCGGGAGCGAGCAACGCCAATTGGATGAACGAGCGGCCGTTGAGCGGAAGCTCCGCCACCTTCTGCCGGTCGATGACGGTGCCCAGGGTGGCGTTCTGCGTTTGGAGGCCCACCGCCGAAGCTTCCACCGTCACCGTCTCTTCGACCCGACCCATGGCGAGCGCGACGTCCACTCGCGCCACCTGGCCGACGGCCAAGGTGAAAGGCTGGACTTCGGCCCTCTGGAATCCGGCTGCCTCCACGGTGAGCGTGTAAGAGCCCACGGGCAGGAACGGAATTTCGTACTCCCCGCGGGCGTTCGTTTCGGTGGTCCGGACCAGGTTTGTCGCCAGATTTCGAGCCCTCACCTGCGCAGCCGGCACGAGCGCGCCTGCGGGATCGGTCACCGTCCCGACGATGCGCGCCGTGACGACCTGAGCCGACAACCCGATAGGCGCCAGCAGCAGCAGGCCCGCTGCCGGCAGCCATGCTCGAAGCCGAAAGGCCCGGGATGCTTCGATCTTGTCTATGTTCATACTCACTGTCTCCCTGATGAGGGGTGGGTTACCGCCTTGTCGGGCGAAAAGATCCCCACTTAGGATGGCCTGAAACCCTCCGGCACCGTCAAGGTTCGTTACGGTTATTGGAGGTAACATGGCCTGTTCCGGGGCTTCGCACGCGCCCGGCGGCTCTCCGTTATGTAACCGTTAGGCCGGGATGTTACGCTCCGGGCGGACGGCAACGCCCGAACGGCGCGTACGCTTGTCGAAAAAGACCGCACCGTCATAAAATGCTTGGAGTGGCGGTATCGGGGGATGGACACGATCCGGATTCGGGCGGAGTCCGTCCTGAAGGCTCCTCGGTCCCCGAGAGGGCCGCGATCGAAGAGCAACTCGCCCGTATCCTGATCTCACCCCCGTTTGCCAACAGCCGGCGCAGCCAGCAGCTTCTGAAGTATCTGGTCGATCGCACCTTGGCGGGAGACCTGCCGGGGCTGAAGGAGCGAACCATCGGCGTCGAGGTTTTCGGGAGGGATCTCGAATACGACACTTCCGCCGACGCCATTGTCCGCGTCCGGGCAAACGAGCTTCGCAAACGGCTGGCGCAATACTACGAGCGGTACGCCGCCGGCGACACCGTGCGCATCGACCTGCCCCCGGGTTCCTATGCTCCCCGTTTCAGTTGGCTTAACCCCGTCGAGACGGCGGCAGGCAAGGCTGAGCGGGGCGAGCCGGAGGCGGTCTCCCCCTCGCCGGAGCATCCCGCCTCCACCGAGCGATGGCCCCGGGGCAGGAAACTTCGTGCCGCCGTGTGGCTTGCGGCGCTTGTTCTCGTGGTGGCAGCGATACTGCTCCTGCCCTGGCTCGAGCCCGATATCGAACGCTTCTGGGGGCCCGTGCTGGCGGCACCGCAGCCGGTGCTGGTGTGCGTTCCGGCGCGAGAGCGGCTATTCCTGGACGACCGCGTGCGGGATGCTTTGCTCGACGCAGGCCGCAGCCCTGGACAACCTCGCAGCCTGAAGCTCGAGCCAGGGGAGGTCGTGGCCGTGCCGCAGGGCCAGATGTCGGTCCAGAACGTCCGCGCGATCTTGAGTCTGTCGCGCTTTCTCGCCGAGCGGCGCAAGACGGTCCAGTTCCGCCTGATTCCCGAAGTCGCCTTCGAGGATATCGGCCAAAGCGCGGTCATCCTCGTCGGGGCCTATCACAATCCCTGGGCTGAGCAGATGGCGCGCGATCTGCGCTTTGCCTTCGAGTCGCGCGGCACCGGCAGCCGGGAGGTTTCCTGGGTGCGGGACCGGCGCAGCCAGGCTGAGCCCGAATGGATCGTGCACAAGCTCTGGCCGTACGCCCCGCAACCGGTCGACTACGCGATCGTCACGCGGCTGTTCGACCGCTCGAGCGGTCGCGTCGTGATCTCCTTTGCCGGCCTCAACGGTTTTGGCACGCAGGTGGCCGCCGAGTTCCTGACGGGGCGGCGCTACTGGAGCGAGTTCGCCCGGCTGGCGCCGAAAGGCTGGGAGCGCCGAAATTGCCAGATCGTCCTCGAGACGAAAGTCGTCGGGCTGGTTCCCAGTCCCCCGCGGATCCTGGCCATCGAGATCTGGTAGCCCCCCGGGGCGCGGCGGCGCGAGGGACCAACGAAAAGCCCGCCCGGGCAGGAGATCATCGTCTGCATGATTTGTGCATACTGGTGCATATGAGGACCACGCTGAATCTCGACGAGGAGCTGCTCGAGCAAGCGCGGCATCTGACGGGGATCCAGGAAAAGACGGCCCTGATCCATGCCGCGTTAGAAGCCCTGATCGCCCGCGAATCCGCGCGGCGACTGGCGGCGTTGGGAGGATCTGAGCCAGGGCTCCGCAAGATTCCCCGAAGACGGCCGCGGCGCTCCCGATGATTCTGGTCGACACCTCAGTCTGGGTGAGCCATCTGCGGAAGTCAGAACCGCGCCTGGCGGTCCTGCTGACGGATGGCTTGGTCCTGGTCCATCCATTCGTCATTGGGGAGATCGCCTGCGGCAACCTGAGGAACCGAAACACCGTCTTGAGGAACTTGCAGGCGCTGCCCCTGGCCCTTACCGCCGGCCAGAGCGAAGTCCTGCATCTGATCGAACGTCACCGGCTTTGGGGGCGCGGCATCGGCTGGGTTGACGCGCACCTGCTGGCCTCTGCCCGGCTGACCGGTTGTCGCCTGTGGACTCTGGATCGACGCCTGGACGCCGCAGCGCGGCTGCTCGGCCTGAATTTGTGAAAGCGCTTCGAACTACTGGTGCGCTCCTGCGGTGTCGATCTGCGCCTCGGTGATCGCCAGCCGGGCGGCGTGAGGATCGCGCTGAAGGGCGGCTCGGAGCGCATTCTCGGCCGGCGCGGTCTCGCCTTTCTCCCGGAGCACGAGAGCCAATAGGTAATGGCCGATCGTCTCCGGCCGGCCGCGGTATTCGAACCGGCCCGAGGTCCGTTCACGCGCCTCCCGCTCGAGCGCCTCGAGCAGTTTGCGGTACTCCTCGGTCTTGCCCAGGGACTTGTAGGCCAGCGCCTGATAGTAGGTGCCCAGATGCGGCTTGCGGTAGCGCTCGGCCGTGATCTGCTTCAGGTACTCCTGCGCCTTGGCGGCTTCTCCCATCGCCTGATAGACCTTGGCCAGGTTCCAGTAGACGTGCGCGCGGAAGTCCGGCGTCCGGGGCGCCACCTGCAAGTTTTTCGGGTAAAGCGTCGCCTGCTCGTAGTAGCGGAGCGCCGTAGCGTAGTCCTTGCGCTCGAAGGCGGCGTCGCCGAGCTTTTGATTCACCTCCACCCAGGCGTGGTGGATCCCGTAGCCGCCCTCCCAGACGTGGAAATGGTGCGTGCGCAGGATCTCGTGGGCGAACTTCAGGTCCTCGACGGTGCCGCGCTCCAGGCGCAGGTCGATCAACTGGGTCAGCAGATCGTCGCGGGTGCGAACGACGTCCAGGTTCTTCTCGAGGCGCGCCAGGCGCTCCGCGCTCGATCGGCCCATGGCCTGCGCCACGCGGTCCAGCTCGAGCAGGATGCGCGCGTCGTTCGGATCGACCGCCGCCGCGCGCTCATAGGCCGCAAGGGAAGCCTCGAGGTTGTTGTTGAGGTAGCGCTCCGCGTAGCCGACGTTGCGCCAGGCGAAGGCGAGCCGCGGTGCCAGCTCGGCAGCCTTGCGCCAGTGCGCCAGCCCCTCCTCTCGCCGTCCCTTGGCGTAGAGGAGGTTGCCCAGGAACAGGTGGGCATGGGCGTCGGAGGGCTCAGCGCGGAGCGCGGCCTCGAGCGCCGCGATCTCCTCGATCCGGTGGGGATTTGTATAAGCCACCGGCCCCTTCCGGGCTGCGGCGTAGAAGCTCGCCGCCGCGGCGCGTTCGCCGGCCAGCTCCTTGAGATAGCCGCGGAAGTAGCTCACCATCGGGTGGAGACGTTCTTCCGGCCGGCCCTGGCTCGAGCGCGCCAGCAGCTCGTCGGCGTCGGCATACAGGCCGGCGTTCGAATAGGCCACGGCCAGCTCCAGATAGTTCTGCACGTCGTCGCGCATAGAAGCGCGCCAGCTTGCGGCCCACTCGCGGTCGGCTGTGCCGAGCCGTTCCTGAGCGAGCAGGCGCTCATAACCCCCCATCGGGTGCATGGCGTCGAGCTCGAGCGCGCGCTGGGCGGAAGCGAGCGCTTCCTTGTGCCGGCCCAGATGCCGGAGTGCGGCCGCTTTGAGCGCCGGAATGTCGGCAAAGCGCCGGTTCTGTGCGGCCGCTTCGTCGAGCTTCTCCAGCGCGGCGGCGTGACGGCCTTGAAGCATGTCGATCCGCGCCAGGTGCACATAGGCCGGCGCGAGGGTCTCGTAGCCGTAAGTAGACCGGTAGAACTCGCGGTAGGCGGCATCGTAATCGCCAAGCCCGAGCAGAGCAAGGCCCTTGCCATAATAGAGCCGCGAGTTGTCCCCGTCGCGCTTCAGCGCCGTGTCGAAATGCGCGAGCGCCTGCTTCCACCGGCCCTGCTTGAGCGCCAGATAACCCATCGCGGCGTTGACCCGGGAATCGCCAGCGTCGCGCGCGAGCGCTTCGCGGTAGTAAATGAGCGCCTCGTCGGTGCGTCGAAACCGGTCCAGCCATTCGCCGGCATGATAGAGCTCGTCGAGGTTCATCTTCTTGGGGTCGCCGGGATCCTTCTGTCCTTCCGGCAACTCGACCTTGCGGGGCGGATGACGCTGCACCTCAATGGCCAGCCGGCCCTGGGGGTCGTAGACGGCCAGGTGCAGGTCGTAGACCTCGATGCCGGGCGCCGGGACCTCGACCGTGTACGGCTTGTCAGGCGAAATGTCCACCACGGCGTCCCGGAGCGCCGCGCCGGTCTTGGTGTTCTTCAGCACGACACGGTAGTCCTTGGCGACGCCCGTCGCATAGACGCCGCCGAACGCCTTGCCGTCGCGATAGTCGGTGTTGACGGCAAAATCCCGGTTGGCGTTGTGAAAGCCGCGAATGTCCCGCACCGGGTACCAGTAGTCGTGCGTGGTTTTCACCTCGTGCGGCGCCAGCCAGTGGTAGTCGGGCTGGTTGTCGCTCCAGGCGCCGGCTTGCGGTTCGAAATACGGCCCGCCGCCCTCGGTGAGGATGTCCTCCCAGATGCGCCCGGACGGGCCCGAACCCCAGGTCCAGAGCTTCTTGCCGGGCATGGTGTGGACATTGGCGAAATGCACCGTGCCGCCTTGCGCCTTGTGGTCGTAGGTGCCGAACCACTCCGAGGGATTATTGAAAGCGAAGAAGCTCGATGCATTCGGGACGTTCTTCCACCAGGTCAGGTCGACGCCGTTATGAATCGGCCAGTTCCAGAACTCATGCTTGCCGTGTCCGGTGACCATGTCGCCGGGGTACTGCGCCTGGGCGTATTCGTTGGCGTGCGTGGCGGCGGTGGCCCAGAACATGAACGAGTGGGGCACGCTGGTGGGATTGGTGAAGACGTAATCGCAGCGGACGTAGCTCTTACCCGGATAAACGGTCATGCCCACCAGCCAACGCATGCGGAAAATGGGCTCGGTCTCGCCTACCCACACGGTGGCGCTTCCGTCGGGGTTCTTCACCAGGCGGTGGTCGACGGGCATGAAGCAGGAGGGCCGGTGGCCATGCGGGAAGTTCCACTCGATGCCGCCCGAAATCCAGGCCCCGCTCATGCTGATCAGGCCGGGCTTCACCGTCTTCTGCCAGTACAGCCAGACGTAGTTGTTGGTCTTGTCCAGAGCGCCGTGCAGCCGGCCGCCGATCTCGGGCAGCACCACGATTTTGATGTACTCGTTTTCGAGCACCACGGCGTTGTAGGTCTTATCCACCCGGTTGTTGGTCAGGATCTCGTTCAGCGTGTAGGGGTAGATGTCGCCGCGTGGCGCATCCGGAAACAGCGGATGAACTTGAGGCGGCCCGATCTCCCAGGTGGGCATGACGATCTTCTCTTCGACAGCCCTCACCTGAGCGGCCGCGGGCATGGTGGCCAGGGCCAGCGCGAATCCGACGAAGCGAAGCAGCATGAGAGTCACAACTCCGAATCTCAGCGTATCCTGCGGCGCGGCGCAAGACAAGCGGGCGGCTCCTTTATACTGTTGAGCACGCGATGGTGCTGCTTGCGGGCCCGCCAGGGTCGGGCAAGACGACGCGGCTCGTGGAGCGCCTCAAAGAGGCCGCGCGAGACGGGCGGGACGACCTGCGCCTGCTGGTGCCGACGGCGACCATGGCCGAGCACCTGCTCCATGAGCTGGCTCGCACCGGCCTGCTGGCGCGGCCGCGAACCATCCAGACGCTCTGGCGCTTCGTCGAGTCACTTGTGCCTGAGCTGCCCGAGGTTCCGGCGGCGACTCTGGGTTATCTGGCGCGGCGCGCGCTGGAGCGGCATGCCGGCGACGTCTTTTCGCCGGTTGCAGGATTGCCCGGATTCCAGGCGGCGCTGGTGGCGCTGTGGCAGGAGCTGGACGAGGCCGGGGCGCCGCTTGTCGGTATCGCGGAGCGGCTCGAGCAGGCGGGCCTGGCCGGCGGGTGGGCGCGGGCGCTCGAGGCAATCTTCTGCGAAATGCAGGCCGAGCTGCGGCGGCGCGGCCTGTACTCGCGCGGCGAACGGTTCCAGGCCGCTGCCCGGCGTGTCGCCTCGAAAGGCTTGCCGAACCTCGCCGCAGTCCTCTTCGACGGCTTCTTCCGCTTCGCCCCGGTGGAGCTCGAGCTGGTGCGCGCTCTGGCCGGGTGCGTGGAGGTGGTGCTGGCTCTGCCGGACTGGCCCGGAGCCCAGCCGGTGCGACAAGCGCTCGAGCGAGAGATCCGCCGGGAGGAGCGCTTGAGCCGCTGCCGGGCGGAACCCGAGATGGTTTGCGTGGCCGCGCGCGATCAGCTCGAGGAGACCGAGGAGATCGCGCGGCGCATTCTCGAGCATGCCCGCCGGGGCCGGCCGTTCCGAACCATGGGCGTCGTGGTGCGCAGCTTCGAGCCGTACGTCCCGCTGCTGCGCACGACCCTCGAGCGGTTCGGCATCCCGGCCCGCTTCTATTTCGCCGAGCCCGCGGCCGAGCATCCGGCGGTGGCGCGCCTGGTGCGCCTGGTGGAAGCGAAGCTGGCCGGCTGGGACCACGAGCGGCTTTTGAGCGCCCTGCGGCTTTGTCCGGCATCGAAGACACTCGACCGCCTCGAGTTCGATTTGATGCTCCGCCTGCCCGGCCGGGGTCTGGAGCCCGTGATCGAGCTTGCCCGGAGCGGCCCCCTGCGGCGGCTGCTCGAGTCGTTTCGTGCGCTCGAGGAGTGGCCGGAGGGCGAGGCTCCCGCGCAAGACTGGGCGGAGCATCTCAAAGCGCTCGCTGCGCTCTTTCCTCTTCCCGAAATCACGGAGGGCGCCGGCCACGCCCAGACGCTCATCTGGCGGACTCACATCGCTGCGCTCGAGGTCTTCACGGCAGCGGTGGACGAAGCTGCCACCGCCGTGGGCCTCGATTGTGCGCTTGGCCTCGGAGACTTCTGGCGGGAGATCGAAGCTGCGCTGGCCACCAGCGCGGTCCGCCCCCCGGACGGCCGCCGCAACGTCGTCCACGTCATCGACGTCTACGAGGCCCGCCAGTGGGAGCTCGAGGTCGTCTTTGTCTGCGGCCTGCTCGAGCGGGATTTCCCGCGCCATCACACGGAGGATCCGCTGCTCGGCGACCGGGTGAGAATGGCTCTCCGCGAGCAGGGCATCGCGCTGGTGACGGCGGCCGAAAGGGCGCAGGAGGAGGAGTTTCTCTTCGAAGTGGCGGCCAGCCGGGCCACCCAGGAGCTCGTGCTCAGCTATCCGCGCTACGACGACAACGGCGACGAGACGCTGCGCTCTTTCCTGCTCGAGGAGTTTCTCCGCCGGAGCGGTCTCGGGGAGGTTCGCGCGGTTCCGATCCGCCGGCCGGCGGCGCGGGAGAAGCCTGAGCGGCCGTTCCCTCGCATCCAGGCGCCCGGACTCATCGAAATCCTGCGGGCGCGCCACCCCCGCTTTTCGCCGAGCTCGATCGAGACGTATTTGGAATGCCCGTTCCGTTTCTTTGCCTCTTACACTCTCGGGCTTGCGGCGCCGCCGGCGGCGCCCGCTGACCGGCTGGATGCTCTGCTTCAGGGCAAGATCGTGCACGAGGTGTTGAAAGCGCTGGCCGAGGGCAAGGCGCTCGAGACCGTTTTCGAGCCGATTTTCGAGGCGGCCTGCAAGGAGGCGCGCGTTCCGGTGGGCTATCGCCGCGAGGCGGTGCGGCTGGAGCTGCTGGCCAACCTGCGGCGCTTCCCGCCCGCGGAGCTCTGCTTCGGTGTCGAGCAGACGCTCGAGACGGAGTTCGAGTGGCTGTTCGACGAAGGTATCACCCTTTGCGGGCGGATCGACCGGCTGGATGTGCTCGCCGGCAGGCGCGCCCTGGTGATCGATTACAAGTACTCCTCGGCCGAGCGCCTGCGGGAGCTCGTCGCCGCTCATGAGGCGGGCCAAAAGGTGCAAGGTGGGCTCTATCTGGCTGCGGTCCGCGAGGCTCTCGACTACAAACCGGCAGGCGTGCTCTTTTGCACCTTGCGGGGCGAGACGAAATGGAACGGCTGGCATCTGCCGGTGCCGGGCCTCGAAACGAAGGGGGAAAGCTGCGCCCCGGACGTGCTCGAGGCCCGCATCCGGCTTGCTGAAGACACCAGCCGCCGCGCCATCGGTGAGATCTTCTCGGGTCGCATCGAACCCGCACCCGCCGATGAGGAGATCTGCGGCTTCTGCGACTTCGCCGACATCTGCCGCGTCGGCGAGCTGGCAGCCGAGCGGCGCGCCGGAGGAGCTGTAGGGACATGACGCCGAGTCAAACGGCAGCGGCCGAGCGGTTGGGCCAGGACGTCTGCGTCGACGCCGGTCCCGGCTCCGGAAAGACGACGGTTCTGGTTGCTCGGTTCGCCTGGCTGGTGCGCAGAGAGCGCGTGCCGCCGGCGCGGATTCTCGCCATCACCTTCACGGAAAAGGCCGCCACCCAGATGAAGAAGCGGCTGGTGAAAGAGTTCGAGGCCGAGCCGGAGCTGCGGCGCCAGATCGAGCGCGCCTGGGTGTCGACGATCCACGCCTTCTGCGCGCGCCTGCTGCGCGAAAACGCCATCGCGGCCGGCGTGGATGTGGGTTTCAGCGTGCTGGAGCAGACGCAAAGTGACCCGCTGCTCGAGGAGGCGGCCGAGGAGGCCCTCGATGCGCTGTTTGCCGAACGGCCCGAGGTGTTCCGCGAGCTGCTCGAGTCGCTCGCCGTTTCGACGCGGGGCGGCAGCTTTCAACTGGATCTGGCCGGCGCGCTCATTTCGGTCTACCGGGCAGTGCGTGTGGCCGGGACCGGCTGGGAGGCCTTAAAACGTGAACCTGAGGGCGACCCTGCCGCGACGTTTCGGCAGATCCTCCGGGATCTCGCGCGGCTGATCAAGGTCCGCGGCGCGTGGAACACCGCGAACCGGCAGGCCAAGAGGGACCAACTGGCGGCGTGGCTGGCGGAAGCGTTGCGGGCGCAGACCGCCCGCGAAATGTTCGATGCGCTCGGCGATTTGAAGATCGATCTGCGCGGATTGGCCGGCTCTGTCAAGGAAGAGCTCAAGCGGATTCGCGAAGAAGCGGTGCCCGAGGCGAGAAGCGTTTTCGTCTCCCACCTGTTTCATCCCCTGCGATCGCTCTTGATCGATGCGCTCGGGCGTCTCGACGCGGTGTATCGCGGGAAGAAGCGTGCCCGCGCGGCGCTCGATTTTTCCGATCTCGAGGAGTCCGCATTGCGGCTGCTCGAGGAACGGTTGGAGGTCGCCGAGCGGGTCCGCGCGCAGTTCGACTACATCCTCATGGACGAGCTCCAGGACACCAATCCGTTACAGTGGCGGATCCTGGAGCACGTTCGCCGCCCGGGACGGTTCTTCGGCGTGGGCGACATCAATCAGTCGATCTACGCCTTCCGTCATGCGGAGCCGGAACTGTTCCGGCGTTACCGCGACGGGCTGCGCACCTCCGGCCACTACATTGACACGTTGTATGAAAACTTCCGCAGCCGCGCCGACATCCTCGAGGCGGCGGAGACGATTCTCGATGGCGCCGAGGGGCTGGAGCCCCGGCGACTCAAGGCTTCGGCTCAGTTTGCTCCGAAGGATCGGCCCTCGGTGGAGGTAATTGTCGCGGCGGCGGAGACCTCCGCCCCGGCGCGCGAAATCGAATCGCGCGCGATCGCCCGCCGCATCCGCGAGATCGAAGGCGAATGGTCGCGGCCGTTTTCCGACATCGTCGTCCTTGCCCGCAAAGCCGACACCCTTGCGCCGATCGAGGACGCGCTCCGCGACTTCGACATCCCGTGTGTGGTGGTGGGCGGGCGGACCTTGCTCGAGTGCCCCGAGGTGATCGATGTCATTCACTTTTTGCGCGTGGTGGCCAACACCCGGGACGAGCTGGCGCTGGCGGGCCTGCTGCGCGCTCCCTTCGTCGGGGCGAGCGACGAGACGCTGCTGCGGCTGAAGTTCGGCGGCGGGCTCTGGCGGTGCTTAGCCGGCGAGGGCTTCGATGAGATTCCGGAACCCGAGCGCGAGCGCCTGGCCTGGCTGCGGGAGCTTGTGGCCGAGTTCCGGCGAAACCGGGACGTGCTGAGCCCGGATCGGATGGCGGTGCGCGCCCTCGACGAATCGGGTTATTTCGCCGCCTTGCCCGCTTTCGCGCGGCGCAACGTCGAACGATTCCTCGGGATTGTCCGCGGGCTGTGGTGGCGCGACCGCGGGCCGCTGGCGGAGATTCTGGAGGAGATCGCCGCGCTGCGGGAAGCGGCAACGCTCGCTGAGGCGCCGCCTTCGGAGGCCGCCAACGCGGTGCGCTTGATGACCATCCATGGGGCCAAGGGCCTGGAGTTTCCCATCGTCTTCCTCGCCGGGCTCGATCAGCGGGCTCGCAACGATCTCGATCCGATCGCCTTTTCGCCCAGTCACGGCTTCGGCGTGAAGTGGCGCGATCCGGCTTCCGACAAGGCAGTTTCCGATCCGATCTACGGCAAGGCGGAAGAGGAGCTGAAGCGCAAGCTCGGAGCCGAAGAGATGCGCCTGTTCTACGTGGCCATGACACGGGCCAAGGAGCATCTGGTGTTGAGCTGCGCGATGGGCGACAAGGCTCATGGTTCGGATTGGTCGCGTCTGGTTTCACAGCGCGTGCCAGTGGAGAAAGCAACGGAGGCCACCGACGAGATTCGCCGGCTCGGCGGGGCGGGGCCGCCGGTGCGCCTGCTCGTACTACGCGAAGCGCCGGAGAACACCTTCCCGCCGCCGGCGATCATCGCCGAGGAGGCGGCAGAGGCCGTCACGGCGGCCGAGGTTAGCGGCCAGCACGATGCGGGGGTGGCGGTCACCGAAATTGGGGAATTCGTATACTGTCCCCGAAAATATTGGCTCGGGACGCTGCGGCCGGCGCCGGTCCGCGGTAGCGGAATCGGAACCGAAGTGCATCGCCTGCTGGCCGGCGAGCAGGTCGAAGAGGCCGAGGCTCAGGCGCTGGCTCGCCTCTTCCGGGACTCCGCACTGGGACGCCGGGCTCAGAATGCCTCGCGCGCCGAACGCGAATTCGACTTCGCCTTCGAGCTCGAGGGGATCATCCTGCGCGGCCAGATCGATCTCTGGTTCGAGGAGGGCGGCGAGATGGTCCTCATCGATTACAAGACCGACGCTTCGACCGACCCTCCGCGTCAGGACGCCCACTCTCTTCAACTACGGTTGTATGCTCTGGCGCTCGAACGCCTCACCGGCCGGCTGCCCGATCGCGCCCTCGTGTTCTACCTGCGACGCGATGAGGCGCTCCCGGTGGCTCTCGATGAAGCCTCGATGGAAGCTGCTCGCCAAACGGTTCGCGCCTTCCGCGAGGCCCAGGAGAAGGTGGAATTCCCCTTGCGGGAGGGCAGCCATTGCTACCGGTGTCCGTATTTTCGGGGGCCGTGTCCGGCTCAGGGTCCGGCGCGGCCCGAGGCCTGGCCGAGCGGCGCGACGTCGACGATGCGGGAATCGCTCTGAAACTTCCGGTAGTCCGAGAAGGTGACCTCCACCTCCATGTCGAACTTCTTCACCAGCGCGACCCGGGCCAGAATGCGCATCCGCGCCGAAGTGGGCATCCACAGCTCCTCCTCCAGGCGGCGCTGCTCGAAGGCAATCTGGCTTCCGGGCTGGAGCCGCGCCAGAATCCAGCCGAAGGAGACCGTGCGGATCGCCTCGGCTTCGACCTTCGCCCAGCGGTAGTCCTCCTGGGTGATCCAGAGGCGCCCGCGGAAGCCCGGCAGGATGCGGCCGCGATCGGTGCGCGGCCGGAAGTCCGGGCGCGGTTCGGCATCGATGACCCAGGCCGGGTGTCCGCCGACCGGCTCCTCGCCCACGATCGAGAAGGTGTAGGCGTCGGCGATCTCACGCATGAGCTTCCGGTGCTCCTCGAGCGTCCGCTCGTCCTCGCGGGCGAGTTTCGCGGGATCCCGCGCCGCCGCCTTCTTGCGCCGCTCGAGCTCCTTGTCCAGCTTGCGCTGCTCCTCGCGCTCCTCCTCCGGCGTTAGCGGCTGGTCATTGCGCGCCACCAAGCGGCGGTAGGAGGCGCCATAGAGGATCAGCACCTCGTGGGTTTCGCTCTTGACGCTCTTCGGGCGCCCCTCGCCGTCCATCCGGCGCTGCTCGTTGCGCACCAGAAAGGTGTAGTTCTTCCGCGCATCGAGGTCGCGCTCATAGGAGCCGAGCGAGCGCAGGATGATCTCGCGCGGCTCCTGGGCAACCGCCGCGGCACAAACTGCCAGGAGCAACGCTGCTTGCCGGACCATCACTAATTCTTGGATGCCAGGGAGACCGTTTTGGGATCCACGCGGATCGCGGCCAGCCGCGCCGCCACCTCCGGCCGGGCGTCCTGCTGGTAGCGCCCGCCCAGGTGCCGGGCCAGGAACTCCTCGGCGGCGAAGAAGACCGCCATGCTGTTGACCGGCCGCGCGAAGCCGTGGCCCTCGTCCGGCGCCACCAGGTAGGTCACCGGGAAGTTGCGGTCCCGGAGCGCGACGACGATCTGGTCCGATTCGGCCTTGTTCACACGCGGATCGTTGGCGCCCTGGGCGACCAGCAGCGGCGTCCGGATTCTGGCCGCCGCATGAAGCGGCGACTGTTCCATGAGCTTCCTGCGCCCCTCGGGCGTGGAGAGATCGCCCATGCGAATGTAAAACATCTTTCGCACTGCCTCCCAGTACGGCGGGATCGATTCGAGCAGGGTGATCAGGTTCGAGGGGCCGACGATGGAGACGGCGGCGGCGTAAACCTCCGGCGTGAACGCCACGCCCGCCAGCGCCGCGTAACCCCCGTAGGAGGCTCCGAGAATCCCCACCCGTTTCGGGTCGGCGATGCCTTTGTCGACCAGGTAGCGGACGCCCCAGGTGAGATCGTCCTGCATTTTGCGGCCCCACTCGCCGTTGCCGGCGTCCAGAAAGCGCTTGCCGTAGCCGGTGGAGCCGCGGAAGTTGGGCTGCAAGACGGCATAGCCGCGATTGGCCAGGAATTGCGCCACGCTGTGATAGCCCCAGACGTCGCGGGCCCAGGGCCCGCCGTGCGGCACCACCACCAGCGGCAGCTTGCGCGGCTCGACACCCGGCGGCAGCGTCAGATAGGCGGGAATCTCCAGGCCGTCCGAGGAGGGATAGCGGATCGGCTCGACCCTGGCCAGCCAGTCGCGCCGGAGACGCTCGCGGATGCGGTACTACGCCACCAGACGCCGCTTGCGCCGGTCGAACAGGTAGGTCTCGCCCGGCTCGGTGTCGGCCGAGGCGTTGATCAGCCAGACGAGCTCGTCGCGCGTGCGCGAGCCGGGTGAAATCTGTTTGCCGGGCAGCTTCGCCTGGAGCCACCTCCAGTCGGCGGCGTAGCGCTTGTCGCGCCAGTCGATCCGGCTCTTCTCGTCGATGAAGACGACGCCCAGCAACTCGTCGGTCAGCTCGGAGAAGATGGGCTGCGCCAGATCGACGCGCCCACCCGGATCGGTCTCGGCGAGCCGGGCGTGGCCGGTGCCGGGATCGAGCAGCGCCAGCCCGATCAGATTCGCCTCGCCCTTGTTGGTCATCAGCCACACGCGGCGGTTGTCCTTGTGAAAGCGCACGGCGGTGCAGGTCTCGAGCACGCCGCACTCGTACACCTTCCGGAGGCCCTCCGGCGTCACGGCGAGAATCTCGTGGTCGCCGTTCTCGGCCGAACGGCTCACCAGGCGGAGCTGGTCTTTGTTATCGAACACCCAGCCGGTGATGCGTTCGGTGTTGGCGCGCACCAGCGTGCGCTCGCCGGTGGAGATGCGCAGCCGGTACAGGTCGTGCCAGGCCTTGTCGCGGTCGTTGAGACCCACATAGACGATGTCGGGCTCCGAGCGTGGCAGCGCCACGATGTTGGCCCGGACGCCCTTGAGATCGGTCAGGTTGCGCGCGGCCGGCGCCGGCGAACCAACCGCGGGCGGATCCCAGGGCCGGACGGCGTAAACGTTGAAATTCTCATCGCCGTCGTTGTCGCGGACATAGAGAATGTACTGGCTGTCGCGGCTCCAGAAATAGCCGCCGATGGGCCGCTTCTTCTCCGCCGTCACCGGCCGGGCTGCGCTGAAGGGCTCCTCGGTCTTCTTTACCCAGACATTGCGCACGCCTTCGAGCGGCTTGATGAAGGCGATGTGTGCGCCGTCGGGGGCGATCTGCGCCCCGGCAATCTCCGGATCGCCGAAGAACAGCTCACGGTCGATGAGCGGCGGCAGCTCAGCCCACAAACGGCACGTCGCGGCGCAACACAACCCGATGAGAACCCACTGGCGGGACATTGCTTCCAGCTTAGCAGCGAGCGGCCAGTCCGCCACCGGACACCATCGCCCGGAGACCGCCTCAGGCCTGCGGCTTGCTTGCGCCTCCGATGCGCTGGTGGATCCGCTCCATCAGGCGGCGGTGGACCTCCTCGGGAAGGGGATGCAAGTCGACGCCCTTGAAAACTTTCAGCGTCTTTTTCGTCGTATCGAAGACCACCCAGCAGTTCGGGCACTCATTCACGTGGCGTTCCACCTCGCGCCGCAGCTCGGCGTCTTCGGTTTCGTCCAGGTACTCGTTGAGCGCCGTCAGAAAGTCCTTACAGGTAAGCAAAGATGTCATCCCCCTTGCGTTTGAAGAATCGCGTGAGCCGCTCCCGTAACTGAAGGCGCGCTCGGAGCAGGCGGCTCTTCACCGCGGGAATCGACAGCTCGAGCAGGTTCGCCGTCTCCTCGGTGGAGAGCTCTTCGATGTCCCGCAGGATAAAGACCGTGCGAAACGCCGGGCGCAGCGAGGCGATCGCTTCATGCAGGATGGCCCGGATCTCCTCCTGCGAGTACTTCTGCTCGGGATCGTCCTCCCAGACGGCGATCTCGCGCACCATGGTCTCCTCGCCCGTATCGACGCCCTCGTCGAGCGAGACCGTCTTGTCAGAGCGCCGCTTGCGAAGCTTCATCAGCGCCTCGTTCACCGCGATGCGCACCAGCCAGGTGTAAAACTTCGAGTTACCCTGAAAGCCGTCGAGGTGGGAATAAGCCTTGAGGAAGGTCTCCTGGAGCACATCCTCAGCGTCTTCATCGTTATTGGTGATGTTTTTGGCGAGGCGAAAGATTCTGCGTTCGTACTTTTGAACGAGCTGTTCGAAGGCGGAGGCGTCGCCCTGGCGCGCCCGGGCCACGAGGGCGGCGTCGCCGTTGAGCTCCGCCGCAACGGTGGTCTGTTCCATCGGAGGCGGGAAAACCCTGTCTCTACTATAGCAACGGGCATGCTAGGCTAGAATTCCCGACCCCTTATGAGTGAGATCACCGTAACGCTTCCCGACGGCCGCCGCGAACAGGTGCCCGCCGGCACCACGCCGCTCGAGATCGCGCGAAAGCTCGGGCGGAAGCTGGCCGAGGAAGCGGTCGTGGCGCGCGTCAACGGCGAACTGTACGACCTGACCCGGCCGCTCACCAGCGACGCCACGCTCGAGATTCTCACCCCCAAGGATCCCGAAGCGCTGGAGGTCTACCGCCATTCGACGGCCCACCTGATGGCCGCCGCCGTGCTCGAGCTATTTCCGGGAACCAAGCTGGGCATCGGCCCGGCAACTGAAACCGGCTTTTTTTACGACTTTCAGCGCGACGAGCCTTTCACACCCGAGGATCTCGAGAAGATCGAGGCCAAGATGTGGGAGCTCCAGAAGCAGGATCTCCCCTACGAGCGCATCCTCACGCCCAAGAGCGAGGGGCTCAAGAAGTACGCCGAGATGGGCGAGCACATGAAGTGCGAGCTCATCGAAGAGAAGGCCGGCGACGTCTTCACCGAGTACACGCTCGGGCCGCGTTTTGTCGACTTCTGCCGCGGACCCCATGTGCCATCGACCTCGCGCATCAAGGCCTTCAAGCTGCTTTCGGTCGCCGGCGCCTACTGGAAGGGCGACGAACGCAACCACCAGATGCAGCGCATCTATGGGACCTCGTTCTTCACCCACCAGGAGCTCGAAACCTATCTCAAACAGCTTGATGAGGCTAAGAAGCGCGACCACCGCAAGCTCGGCCAGGAACTGGATCTGTTCAGTATCCAGGAGCTGGCCGGTCCGGGTTTGATCTTCTTCCACCCCAAGGGCGCCCTGGTGCGCAAGATCATGGAGGACTGGATGCGCGAACAGTATCTGGCGCGCGGCTACTCCTTAGTCTTTACGCCGCATGTGGCGCGCGCCGAGCTGTGGAAGACCTCCGGCCACTACAACTTTTACGCCGAGAACATGTTCAGGCGGATGGAGCTGGACGATGCCGAGTACCAGCTCAAGCCGATGAACTGCCCGTTCCACATCCTGATTTACAAGGACCGGCAGCGCAGCTACCGCGACCTGCCGATCCGCTACGGCGAACTCGGCACCGTCTACCGTTACGAGCGCTCGGGTGTGATGCACGGGCTGCTGCGCGTGCGCGGCTTCACCCAGGACGACGCGCACATCTTCTGCACGCCGGAGCAGATCGAGGACGAGGTGGTGGGCTGCCTGGATTTCGCGCTCGACGTGCTGCGCACCTTTGGCTTCGAGGATTACAAGGCGGAGCTCTCCACCTGGGACGGCGGCGCCAGCGGAAAATACGACGGCGAACCGGCGCAGTGGGAGCTGGCCGAGCGGGCGCTCAAGAATGCCGTCGCGCGCCTTTCGATGGAGGCGAAGGTGGTCCCCGACGAGGCCGCCTTCTATGGCCCGAAGATCGACGTCAAGCTGGTGGACGCCATCGGCCGCACCTGGCAGCTTTCGACCATTCAATTCGACTTCACCTTGCCGCGGCGCTTCGAGCTCGAATACATCGGCGAGGACGGCAAGCCGCACCAGCCGCTGATGGTTCACCGGGCGCTGTTCGGCTCGGTGGAGCGCTTCTTCGGCATTCTGCTGGAACACTACGCGGGCGCCTTCCCGGTGTGGCTGGCGCCGGTGCAGGTTGTCGTTCTGCCGATTACCGATCGGCACGTCGACTACGGCCACCAGGTTCTAGCGCGCCTGAAGGCCGCGGGCGTGCGCGCTCACCTGGACGACCGAAAGGAGAAGGTCAACCTGAAGATCCGGGAGGCGCAGCTACAAAAGGTGCCCTACATGCTGGTGGTGGGCGACCGTGAAGCCGCCTCCGGGACGGTGGCGGTGCGCAACCGCCGCCACGGCGACCTGGGCACGAAATCCATCGAGGAGTTCCTGGCCGATCTTGGCCGGCTCATCGCCGAGAAGACCCCGCAGGAGTGAGCCTCCGGCCCGCTAAAATAAGAGCTTTGGCAGCGCCGCTCGGCCCTCCCACCCTGCTCGTTCGAGCCCTACGCAAAGCCTATCGCGACGTCGTCGCCGTCGACGGCATCGATCTGGAGGTCTGGCCCGGCGAATGCTTCGGCCTGCTGGGTCCGAACGGTGCGGGCAAGACGACGACAATCGAGATTTGCGAAGGCCTGCTCGAGCCCGACGGCGGCACGGTCGAGCTGCTCGGCCTCACGTGGGCCGGCCATGCCGCCGAGTTGCGCCAGCGGCTCGGCGTCCAGCTTCAGGACACCCAGCTCTCGGAGAAGCTCACCGTTGAGGAGACCGTGCGGCTGTTCCGGAGTTTTTATCGCCGCGGGCCCTCCGTCGAGGAGGTGATCCGAATGGTGCAGCTGGAGGAGAAACGGAAGGCAAGGGTCGGAGCGCTTTCGGGCGGCCAAAAGCAGCGGCTGGCGATGGCCTGTGCGCTGGTCGGGGATCCGGACCTGCTGTTCCTGGACGAACCGACCACGGGCCTGGATCCGCAGGCGCGGCTTCAGCTCTGGGAGCTGATCAGCCGGCTCAAATGCGAGGGCCGCACCGTGATCCTCACCACGCATTACATGGAGGAGGCCGAGCGGTTGTGCGACCGCGTGGGAATTATCGACCGCGGCCGCATCATCGCGCTTGGCACGCCGGCGGAGCTCGTCGGCCGGCTTGGTGCGGGCCACGTCGTCGAATTCGCCGTCGACGGCGCACAGCCGGCGCTCGCGCCCGCCGAGCTTGAGAGGATCGAGGGTGTCGTCGCGGCGCGCCGCGTCGATTCGAGCTACCAGCTCCGGGTCGGTGAGCTGCACCGGACGGTGCCGGCGCTGCTCGAAGAGTTGCGGCGCCGCGGCCTGGCGGTCACCGAGCTGCGTACCCATTCGGCCTCGCTCGCGGACGTCTTTGTGGCGCTGACCGGGAGGCACCTGCGCGATGAGTGAGACGCTGGTTTCTGCTCCTGCGGGCCGCCGCCGGGAACGCTTCCTGCTGCTGCCGCCCTCGCTCGTCGAGCTGACGCTCGTGCGTTTCCGCGAGTTCTGGCGCGAGCCGGAGGCGGTCTTCTGGGTCTTTATCTTCCCCATCCTGCTGGCGGCCGGTCTGGGAATCGCCTTTGAAAGCCGGCCGGCGGAGCGGCTGCGGATTGCGGCGTCCGACGTAGCGCTGGCCCAGAGGCTGGCCATCGAACCGTCTCTCACCGTCGAGGTGATGACTCCGGCCGCCGCCGAGCAGGCGCTGCGGAGGGGACGGATTCTGCTCTATGCGAGCCGGGATGCCGCCGGCGCGCTCCGGCTCCGCTACGACGAGAATGTCGCCGAGGCGCGCGCCGCCCGGCTGTTGGCTGAACGCGCCGCCGAGCGTGCCGCCGGCGCGCGCGAGCTCGTGCCGGTCGCCGAAGATGTGGTGCGCGAACCCGGCTCGCGCTACATCGACTTCCTCATTCCCGGCCTGCTCGGCCTGAACCTGATGGGCAGCGGCATGTGGGGCATCGGCTTCGCCATCGTCGACGCGCGGCGCAAGAAGCTGCTCAAACGCCTGCTGGCTTCGCCGATGTCGCGCACCGAGTATCTGCTCTCGTTTCTGCTCTCGCGCCTGGCGCTGCTGCTCGTCGAGGTCTTCGCTCTGCTCGGCTTTGGGGTGTGGATCTTCGGCGTGCCGGTGCGCGGCGCCCTCTGGGAACTGCTGGCGATCTGCGTGCTGGCCTCGCTGACCTTCACCTCGCTGGGACTGCTGATCGCCTCGCGGGCGCGCACCATCGAGGCCGCCAGCGGGCTGATGAACTTCGTGATGCTGCCCATGTGGGTCTTCTCCGGCGTCTTCTTCTCCTCGGAGCGCTTTCCCGACGCGATGCAGCCCTTCATCCGGCTGCTGCCGCTGACGGCGGTGAACGAGGCGTTGCGCCGCAACATGCTGGAAGGGGCGCCGCTTGTTTCGCTCGGCCCGCAGGCGGCCGTCATCGCCTCCTGGCTCGTGATAAGCTTTATCACCGCGTTGCGCCTGTTCCGCTGGCGATAGGACGGAGGCGGCCCTTAACGGACCTGTTCGTCCGGAACCGGAGGGATTGGCGTAAGATGACTCTAGACGGTTGACCGGCGGGATGCGGCCCGGCGGCCGGCCGTCGATGGCACCGTTCTTTTCTTGAGAAGCGCGCACGAGTCGATCGACGAGGAGGACCTATGAAGACTCAGCTCAAGGATGCGCGGGCCGAGGCGTGGATGGTGCTCGCGATGTTTCTGGTGGTCTCAACCGTGGCGTGCGGCCCGGCGGCGCCGCCGCCCCCGGCGCCGGGAACGCCCGAGTTCAAGTGGCTCCGGGCGCAGGAGGCATTCAAAGCGGGCGACTATGACCGCGCTACGGACCTGCTGGTCGAAGTGGCCGAGAGCGACAACGAGCTGGCGGCCAAGGCCCAGCCCTGGGCGCTCGTCACCTCCATCGGGCTGGCTCGGGCCTACATGGAGCTGGCCGACAAGCTGAACGAGGGCGCCGATCGAAACCGTAAGGACCCGGCTGCTTTCCGGCGCGTCGCCAATGAGTACAAGGTCAAAGCCCGCAACACCGCCTGGCAGTATGCGCGCGTGGCCTACCGCTTTATCAACACCAACAAGGACAAGGAAGTGACGCTCGCGATGGAGCTGCCGGAGGCGTCCTTCGACGATCCGGTGCAGTACAAGAAGCTCGCCGTCGGCCAGATGATCCCTGAGGGTGAGATCCTCGCCATGCAACGAGAAGTAGTCCGGCGAGAGATCCTGCGATCCGGCGCCCAGGCGGTGAACGCGCCCAAGGACCCCGCGAAGGCGCGGGCGGCATTTGCGGGTGGGGAGGCCAAGATCGCCGGCCCGGTCTTCCTGCTGGCCGTGGCCAACGGTCTCTATGACGTCGGGGAGATGTTTGGTCCCAAGAAGCTCGACCAGCCGCACCGGCTCAAGGACGTCTATGACAGCGCGGAAGCCGCACTGGCTCTGATCAAGGACAACAAGGACGCTAAGGAGCTCCTGAAGAAGGTGGCGGCGGCCCGGAAAAAGGCAAAGGTCTAGGCAGGCTGCGGTGTCCTGGCCGCCATGACCAACCGAATCATTCTGGCTCTGCTCGTGGCGGCGGGGCTCGGGGCGGCCCAAACGGCCGAGCCGGTCGATCCTGCGCGCGGACTGGTTCTCGCCAACGATCACGTCCGCCTGGTGTTCGAGCCCGGCGGCCTGGGCCTGAGCGAGCTGGTCGATCTCGCCACCGGCCGCAATCATCTGGCGGCGACGGGCGGCAAACGCCTGCTCTGGCAGCTCACTCTCGGCCGCGGCACCCTGACGCGCACCGCCGACAACAACTACCGGCCCGCTACCTACGCGCGCCTCGAGGCGCTCCCCGGCGGCGTCCGCCGTGCGGTGATGGAGTGGAACGACTTGCGGTGGTGGCTCGAGGACAAGGCGCTCACGGTCCGCGTCACGGTCGAGCTCGCGCGCGATTCGGGCATCGCCCTCTGGCGCCTGTTCGTCGAGAACCACAGCGACTACTGGGGAATCTCGAGCGTCGCCTTTCCGGCCGTCAGCGGGTTCCCCGCCGCGGGCGCCTACGACATCGCGCGTCCGGTCTTCGCCAGCGGCGGGCAGCTTCTCAAAGGGTGGCGCGAGCGCATCCGCGGGCGCCACCCCTCGGGCTCCTGGCCCATGCAGTTCTGTTCGCTCCACGACGGGAAAAATTCGCTCTATCTCGGCACGCGCGATTCCGAGGGCCGCGCCAAGGATTTCCTCATCGAGCCGGGCGTCCAGCTCGCCGTCGTGCACTTCCCGGAAAACATGGGCCAGGCCGGCTCGGACTGGCCGGACTGGTACGCCGTGGAGTTCGGAACTTACCAGGGAGGCTGGGTGGCCGCGGCACGGCACTACCGCAACTGGGCCCTTCAACAGAAATGGGCGTCGGCGGGCAGGCTATCCCGGCGCAGCGTGCCCCGCCTGGCGCGAGAGGCGGCCTTCTGGGTTTGCGAAAGCTGGTTATGGAAGGACACCCCGGGAAGCGCTCCGCCTACCGACATGGCCCAGTGGGTGCAGCACCGGCCGGCCGCCGCGGGCGAGGAGGCCGACCCGCACGAGCTGAACGCGCCGCTCATCGCCGCTCAGGAGCAGATGGGCGTGCCCACCGCCCTGCACTGGTACAACTGGCACCACATGCCGTTCGACAACCTCTACCCGCACTTCCTGCCGGCCAAGGAGGGCTTCAAGGAGCGCGTGGCCGAGCTGGTTTCTCGCGGCATCCTGGTGATGCCCTATATCAACGGCACCAGTGCGGACATGAATATCCCCGATTGGGAGAAGTTCGCCCCGAGCGCCATCGTCGACGAAGCGGGCGGCTTCCGCCATCACCTGTATTCGGAGGCCGCCGGGCGCCTGCTGTCGATGTGCCCCTCTCAGATCTTCTGGCGGGACACCATCGCCCGGCTGGTGGAGCGCCTGGTGAGCGAGTACGGCGTCAACGGGGTCTACGTCGACCAGATCTCGGCCATGGAGCACGAGCTGTGCTTCAACGCCCGCCACGGCCACCCGCTCGGCGGGGGCCGCTACTGGGCCGACGGCAACCGCGAACTTTTGCGCAAGGTCCGCAACGTGGCCGAGCGGGCGGGCCGCCAGATCACCATCACGAGCGAGGGGGCCGACGAGCTGTTTCTGGATCTGGTGGACGCCAATCTCACCTGGGCGCAGCCGTCGGACCGCGAGATCCCGCTCATGCAGGTTGTCTACAGCGGCTACACGCTGTTTTTCGGCAGCCCGTGCGACTACAACCAGAGCGACCGTTTCTTCCGCTATGCCCAGGGCCAGGCCCTCATCGACGGCCGCCAGAACGGGTGGATGAACCTGCGCCTGTTCGAGCCCGGCCATGAGGCCAAGGTGAATTATCTGAAGCTCTGCGCTCAGACCCGGGCCGGCTACGGCAAGTACCTCACCTACGGCCGGCTGCTCGAGCCGGTCGAGCCGCTCGATCCGGTGCCGCGGTTCACCGAGGACGTCTTCGGCTGGAACCAGAAATATCGCGGCTCGGCCCCGATGGCCGAAGGGCGCTTGTGGCAGGCCGAGGACGGCGCGCTGGCCGTCTTTCTGGCCAACTATGGCGACGAAGCCTTGCGGTTCCGCTTCCGGGTCGAACCGGCACAGTTCGGCGCCAAAGGCGCGGCGGTCGAACGCGTGGAGGTCCTTGATCCCGCCTCGGTCAAAGTCGTCGAGCTCGGCCGCTGAGGTTTGCCGTCCGGCTGTGATAAGCTAAGAGCACCCTTTTTCTTGAGGGGCGAAATCTCCACCGCGAGGGGCGGGGATGCCGGCGCGGCCAGAGTCCGTCAACCATCCCGTTAGCCTCATGCAGGAAGAGCTTTCGCACGGGTTCATCCGCAATGACCGAGGTAGCTAGAGTGATGTGGACAGTGAAAGTTTTCTGCGGCCTGATCTTTCTGGCGTCGGCCAGTTTGGCGGCCATGCTTCCGGGAGATGCCAGGGAAGGCGCCCGCCTGTTCAGCAGTCAGCGGTGTGTCGCCTGTCACAGCTTCAACGGGCAGGGCGGCAAGACCGCACCCGATCTGGCGCGCAAGCCCGAGGGCCGGTACACGCCCTCGCTGCTGGCGGCGACGCTCTGGAACCACGCGCCCGAGATGTGGTCGGCCATGGAGCAGGCGCGGGTGCGCCGGCCGCAGCTCACCGTGCAGCAGTCGGCCGATCTGTTCGCCTACTTCTACACCGCGCGCTACTTCGAGCAAGCGGGCGATGCCGGGCGCGGCAAGCAAGTGTTCGCTTCCAAAGGCTGCAACGGCTGTCACGGAGAGACCTCGGGCGGTGCTGCGGGCGCGCCCCCGATCAGCAAGTGGGAGTCGCTGGCCGACCCGATCGAGCTGGCCCGCGCCATGTGGAATCATGCGCCGAAGATGCTCGCGGCCATGGGATCGAAGGCGAGCTGGCCTCAGCTTTCGGCGCAGGAGATGACCGACCTGCTCGTCTTTGTGCAGAATCTGCCCGCCACCAAGCGGGCGCGCCGCGAGCGACGCTTCGCCCCGGCTTCGGCGGCGACGGGCGAGCTGCTGTTTCGGGAGAAAGGCTGCGCCGGCTGCCACACGGGCGCGCAGGCGCTCACCGGACGCCTGAGCGGGCAGACGCTGGCCGGCCTGGCGGCGGCGATGTGGAACCACGCGCCCCAGATGCGCGATCGCGCGCAGGAGCTGCGTCCCGAGGAGATGACCCGCCTGGTGGGTTATCTGTGGTCGATCCAGTACTTCGACAATGCCGGGGACCCGGCCAAAGGCGCCCAGGTCGTTCAGGAGAAGCGCTGCGCCTCCTGCCACGGTGTCGAGGGGAGCGGCGCTCCTGCCTTCCGGCAGCTCGCCGGCGAGCTCGACGCGACGGCCTTCATCTCGGCGGTCTGGCGTCACGGCCCGGAGATGCTCGAGCAGATGAGGAAGCAGGGGATCGCCTGGCCGCGGTTCTCCGGCGACGAACTGGCGCACCTGATCGCCTATATCAACTCGCTGTAGCCCTGTCGCCGGCGTCCTGCCGCTCGATCAGCCGGTGCGCGCGGCGGAAGACGGCCGTGAACATGGCCTCGGTGAGTCTCCCGGTGAGCGTGTTCTGCTGGCTGGGGTGGTAGGAGCTGATCAGCACCGGAAGTTCGGGTGCGATACGGTGCTCGCGGTTGTGCGCGAACGGGAACGCGCTCCGGCGGCGCACCAGACGGCGATCGCGCAGCACTGACAGATAGACATCGAAGGCCAGGCGCCCCAGCGCCACCACGACCTTGACGTTGGCGAGCAGATCGAGCTCCCGCTCGAGGTACTCGCGGCAGCGGGCGATCTCTTCCCGCGTCGGCCTGTTGGCCGGCGGGGCGCACCGCACCGCCGCGGTGATGTAAGCGTCCCGGAGCTCGAGGCCGTCCTCGCGCGAGCGGCTTTCGGGCTGGGAGGCGAACCCGGTCCGGTACAACACCCGATAGAGCAGATCCCCGGAGCGGTCGCCGGTGAACATCCGGCCGGTCCGATTGGCGCCGTGTGCCGCGGGGGCCAGGCCGATGATCAACAGGCGCGCTTGCGGATCGCCGAACGAGGGCACGGGACGGCCCCAGTATTCCCAGTCGCGCCAGGCTTTCTTCTTGGTGCGAGCGATGGCGGCGCAGTAGCTTCGGAGGCGCTCGCAGCGCTCGCAGGCGATCACCTGGGCCTGGAGCTCGGCCAGGGTTGCCTCGTCAGGATGCATCGGGCTTCGGATGAGAGTAACATCATAGTGCGGAGGTTGTGTTGATGGCTGATAGCGTGACGCGTCGACAGTTCGTGGCCGCGGCGGGCGCCGGCGGGCTCGGCCTGGCCTACGGTTCCAATTCAAAACTTGCCGTGCTCGGCGGCGAGCCGGTGCGCAAGGCGCCGTTTCCCGGCTGGCCGGTGGTGGGCAGCCCCGAAGAAAACGGTCTCATGGAAGTGCTGCGCAGCGGCAAGTGGTTCCGGGGTTACGGGGATGTCGTGAATCGCTTCGAGCAGAAGTACGCCCAGCTCACCGGCGCTAAACACTGCCTGGCCACCGCCAGCGGCACCGCCGCCCTGTTCACCTCGCTCAATGCGCTGGACGTGGGGCCTGGCGACGAGGTGATCGTCCCGCCCTACACCTTCATCGCGACCATCAACGTCGTGCTGCTCCAGCACGCCATCCCCATCTTCGTCGACACCGACATCGAGACCTTCCAGATGGATGTGACCAAGGTGGAGCCGGCCATCACCGAACGTACGGCCGCCATCATCCCGGTGCATCTGGGCGGGGCGGCAGTGAACATGGACACGCTGATGGCGATCGCCCAGAAGCACAAAATTCCCGTCATCGAGGACGCCTGCCAGGCGCACCTGGGCGAATGGCGCGGCAAGAAGGTGGGCACGCTCGGCGCAACGGGCTGCTTCAGCTTCCAGGCGTCGAAGAACCTGAACTCGGGCGAAGGCGGCGCCGTGCTCACCAACAATGACGAGCTCGCCGAGAAGGCCTACGCCTTCCACAACAACGGCCGCGGCAAGGGCGTCGGCGGCTATACCTTCTCCTATCGCGCCCAGGGCTCCAACGAGCGCATGACGGAGTTCCAGGCCGCGCTGCTACTGGCGCAGATGACGCGCCTGGAGGAGCAGGCGAAGCTGCGCGAGCAGAATGCCGCCTATCTTACCCAGATGCTGAACGAGATTCCGGGCATCCAGGTGGCCAAGACCTACAGCGGGTGCACGCGGAACGCCTACCACCTGTTCATGTTCCGCTACCGCAAGGAGGCCTTCGCCGATGCTCCGCTCCAGAGCTTCCTGAAGGCGCTGCGCGCCGAGGGCATTCCCTGCTCGGCCGGCTACAGCCCGCTCAACAAAGAGCCGTTCATCAAGAACGTCCTGAACTCGAAGGGCTACCGCCGCATCTACCCGGAGAAACTGCTCAACGAGTGGGAAGAGCGCAACCAGTGCCCGATGAACGACCGGCTGTGCCAGGAGGCCGTCTGGCTCACGCAGACCATGCTGCTCGGCACGCGCCAGGACATGGAGCAGATCGCCGCAGCGGTGCGCAAGATTCAGGCCAACGCCGCCGACCTGCGCTCCGTCTAGCGCGCGGCGACCGGCCTCAACACCACACGCTCGAGTTGCATCGCGGGCCCGCCCCGCGGCTGGGCCTGGATTTCGAGCTTCTGCTCGCCCGGGCCCAGCTCGAGCTCACCGACGGTGAAGGTCTTGAAGACCCAGTCGTGGCCCGTGGGCTCCACCTTGCCTGCCAGCTTGCCTGAAGCCGTGACAATGGCGAAATCGGTTCCAGCCGATGCGCGGCCGGCGCCGTAGCTGACCTCGACGCGGTATCGGCCGCCTTTGGGTAGTGTGAAGGTCCAGACCGGCACGTCAACGGCACGGCTCCACTGCGTGAGGAAGACGCGCCCGAGGGCATTCTCCTTCTTCGCCCGCTGGCCAAAGTCGGTGCGGATCTCGCAGGATTCCACGCCGAGCGTCACCGCGCCGTCGGCGCCCGGACGGATCGCATAGGGCGTGACGACGGGGGCACCGTCCAGCTCGAGCGCGACGACGCTGGCGACCTCATCGGGCGGCTCCTCCGGAAGCGCAACGACGACGTCGTCTCCCTCCCGGCGCACGGAAAGCCGGGCGGCCGGGTCGGCCAGCAGCCGAGCCGAGTGGACTAGGTTCTTCAGGCCCGGCACGCGCAACTGGCCGTCGGCGGGCCACTGGAAGACGTGCAGATACAGCCGGTTGCCTTTCACCGTGGCGCGGCCGAAGAAAGGAAGGCGCGGGAAGGGGCTGGCCGTGGTGGCGTAGATCGCCTCGCTGTTGAGCTGCATCCAGGCGCCGATCGCCTCCAGCCGCGAGACGAACTCCGGCTGGATGCGGCCGTCGGGCATCGGACCGACGTTGAGCAACAGGTTGCCGCCCTTGCTCACCACCTCGATGAGCATGCGGATCAGGTCGCGCTCGGTCTTGAATTCGGTCTCGTACTTGTTATAGCCCCAGCTATCGTTGTTAATGGTGACGCAGGCCTCCCAGAGGATCGGCTTGCCGCTCGGGTCGGTGAGGCCGGTGTCGGGTACGTACTGCTCGGGGGTGCCGAAATCGGCGCGGTTGCCCGGCCGGCGCTGGTAAAGACGGTCGTTGATCAGCGTGTTGGGCTGGAGGTTGCGGACGAACTCGTAGATTTCGTCCTCCTTGCCCAGATCCTTGAGCGTGTTCTCCCATTCGCCGTCGAACCAGACCACCGCCACTTCGCCAAACTCGGTGAGCAGCTCGCGGAGCTGCGCTTTCATGAACTCGACGTAGCGCAGGTTGTTCCCGCCGGATTTCGGGTCCGGATACTCCCAGGCCCGGCGCGGCCGGTAGTCCGGATGGTGCCAGTCCATGATCGAGTGGTAGAAACCCAGGCGCATGCCGCGGCGGCGCGCCGCCTCGGCCAGCTCCTTGAGCGGATCACCGGGGTAGGGCGT
The DNA here is from genome assembly GCA_938003835.1 of uncultured Bryobacteraceae bacterium. Classification (GTDB taxonomy): domain Bacteria; phylum Acidobacteriota; class Terriglobia; order Bryobacterales; family Bryobacteraceae; genus CALKXJ01. The sequence goes on from CALKXJ010000001.1 coordinate 154,771, forward strand.
GATCTCCATGTCGTAGTCGCCCACCTTGCTGCGCCAGATGGCGAAGCCGTCGTGGTGCTTGGAGGTGATGACGATGTAGCGCGCGCCGGCCCGCTCCGCCAGGGCCACCCAGGCGTCCGGGTCGTAGCGGACGGGATTGAACCGCCGGGCGTAGTTGTCGTATTCGGCCTGCGGGATCTGGAGCATGTGCCGGGCCCATTCATGGCGGCCGATCACGGCGTAGGGCCCCCAGTGGATGAACATGCCGAACTTGGCTTCGCGGAACCAGCGGGTCCGCTCGGCCTCCTCCAGTCGTGGCTGGGCCGCGCGCGCTTCGGCCGCGCGGATCTCGAGCACAGCGTCCGGCCCGGCGCCTTTGGTTGTCGCGAAAGTCCGGAGCAGCCGCCGCTCTTTGACCGAGACCACCGCCACCTGATCGAGCGACTGTATGCCCGCATAGGCCCGCCGGCCGTCGGCGGAAAGGTGCAGCGAAAGCGGCGGGCCGGGCAGGCGGATTTCGGCGACCTGCTTGCGGGAGGCGATATCGGCGATGCCGACGCCCTCACCCGCCTGTAGGTTGTAGACGAGCTCGCGGCCGTCCGGGGTGATGGCGATCCGGCCCGGTCCTTTGCCGGTGGCGATCGTGCCGATCCGCTCCTGGCGCGCCGTGTCGATGATCGAAATCGAGTTGCCCTCCGAGTTGGTCACATAGAGGAACTTGCCGTCGAGCGAGAGCACGCCGCCCTGGGGCCGCGCGTCGGTGGGAATCAGCTTGAGCGCGCCTGTTTCGAGATGCACGGCGGCGATGGTGCCCGAGGCCGTGTTGCTGACAAAGGCCCACTCTCCGCGGGGCCCGAGCGTCACCATGTGCGGGTCGGCGCCCTGCGTGTCGTACCGGCGCAGGACCTGACGCGCCGCCGGATCGACGAGCAGCAGCCCGTCCGGGTTCTCGATGGTCACGGCCAGCCGCCCCGTGCGCGGATCGACGGCGAGGCCGTGCGGGCGCCGGTACGGCCCGAGATCGATCACGCCGGCCCGCGTGCGGCGCTCGAGATCGATGATCGAGATCGTGTTGCCGCCCTCGCCCGCATCGGTCATCCACAGGATGCCGTTGTCAGTGACGTAGGCGTAGCGGCCGTCCGGCGAGAGAGCCATCTCGTGGGGATGTTTCCCTACTGGAACGCTCGCCAGGAGCTTGCCGTCCTCGGTGTAGAAGCCGACCGAATCGGCGATCTTCTGCCCCACAACGAGCACGATTTCCTCGCCGGGCGCCGCCAAGCAGAAAATGGAGAGAAACGCCCACAGAAGGAAAGAGGGAATTGTCGTGAGCCGCATCGCTTCTACCTCTACACAGGAGAAATGCGCCTACCAGCTTATCGCGCCTTCAGATCGACGGACCTTCCTGGCGAGTCTTGCCGGAGCGGTGGCCGCCGGCTTGGGCGCCCGGGCACAATCTCGCCAGAGCCTGCATCGGGATTTCGAGACGACGCTCGACGGGGTGGAATACTTCGTTCTCGGCAACGGCTTGATCTTTGCGGCGGTTCAGGCGGCGCACCAGGCCGGTCCCGCCACTCACGGCGGCGTGCTCGTGATGTCTCCGGAGCGCTTCGGGCGCAAGTTCAGCACCTTCCTTTTCGTCCCGGAACGTGGTTTGAGTAACTCGCGCGCCGCCGTCTGGGTGAATGGCGTCGAATACACTGCGGAACCTGGTTCAGGCCAAATCCGGTGGGACTATCCCGATGAGATTCCCACCGTGACGCTGGCCTGGCCGGCGGGAGCCTGCCGGGTGCGGGAACAGTTCTGGTGCCCGGCCCACGAGCCGGCGCTGGTGCGCGCCATCGCGGTGGAGAACCCGGGGCCCTCTTCCGTGAGCGCGCGCCTGATCGTGCGCCTGGACGCCAACCGGGTGCTGTTCGACGAGTACGAAGTGGACCGCCTCGAAGGCGCCATCACGGCCATCGGCTACCACCGCCTCGCCCTCTTCAGCCTCCAGAGCGTCCTCACCGGCGACCGGCACCTCGAAGCGCGGTTCGAGTCGATCCCGCCTGGCGGCGCCGCAAGCGCTACCTTTGTCCTACTTCTCGACGCGTCACGGGGGCAGTTTCTGCGGCATGGCCTGGAACGGGTCCGTGCCGAGACGGCGGAGGACTGGGGACGCCGGAGCCGCCTGCGAACGGGACACGCGGGACTCGATCATCTGTTTCGCACCTCCTCGACCGGACTGCGGGCTGCCATCGCCGGCTCGGGCAAGATGGACGGCTCGATCTGGCAGTACAACTTCGAATGGGTCCGCGATCAGACCATGGCCGCCATTGGGGCGCTACTGGCTGGCCATGACGAGGCCTCGCGCCGCGTCTTCGAGCGCATCCTCACGCGTTCGGTGAGCGAGGACGGCAACACGGTGGAGGCCGGCCGCTTCCGCACCGCCGAAACCATGGAGCTCGACCAAAATGGCGAACTGCTTTATGGGCTCTGGATGTGGTGGGCCTGGACGGGCGATGACATCCTCATCCGCCGCTACTGGCCGAAGATCCGCGCCGTGGCCGACTACGTTCTCCGGCCCGAATTCGGTTTCGAGGAAACAGGCCTGCTCAAGAACTCGCGCGAGTTCTGGGAGCGGGACGCCTCTTTTGGCGTGCGGGAGGGCTTCGAGCTCGCCTACCAGGTCTGGAACATCGCCGGCCTGCCCAGGGCGGCCCAGATGGCGCGGCGCATGGGTGACGAAGCGAGCGCCGCGCGGTGGGAGGCCGCCGCGGCGCGCATGCGCGAGGCCCTGCTCGCGCACCCCCGCTTCGCGCTGGTCGACGGCGGCCGCTTCATCAAACGTCGCTTGACGACCGGCGAGGTCCAGCGAACCTTCGAGCCGGCCGACCGCACGCGTTTTCCCGCCGGCATGCCGCTGCGCGAGGAGAAGGTTTCCTACTGCGAACCGGACGCCACGATGGCGCTGCCGGTGGCGCTCGAACTGGTGGATCCGGCCTCGGAGCTGGCACGCAAGACGCTCGACGAACTCGAGACGCTCTGGAACCAGCGCTGGCAGGGCGGCGGTTACGGGCGCTACCACGTCACCTCGGAGCCCGACTCGCCCGGCGGCTGGCCCTTCGCGACGATGTTCATCGCGCGCGCGAACCTGGAAGCGGGCAACCACGAACGGGTCTGGCGCGCGCTCCACTGGCTACTCGACGCGCCCGGCGGTCGGGCCGGAAGCTGGCTGGAGTTCTATGGGGAGCGGCCTACGCCCCCGCTGGTCCCTGTTGGCATCGTCCCGTGGAATTGGGCCGAGCTGATGATCTTTTTCGTCCATCACCTGTTGGGGGTGCGGCCGGAGCCGGCGCAGCTGCGCATCCGCCCGCGGCTGCTCTCCGCTCTGGACGAGGTGAGGGCCCGCCTGGTGGTTCGAAACCGCCAGGTCCACCTGACGGTGCTACGCACCGCGGGCGAGGAGCGCGCCTGGGTCAACCGCGCCCCAGTCCCTGTCGTCGCCGGGACAGTGACACTCGCCCCGCCACAGGAGAATCTCACCGTCGAGATCCACCTCCGCGACTGACGCTGCCGCCCCAGGAGCCGCCTCAGGCGGGCAGCGGTTCCGGTGAGCCCGCGCGGCCCCGCCGGACGCGAAGTAGGCGCGTGGCGCGCTCCCACTCCAGCAAAACGGCGGTCCGCAGTTGGGCAAACTGTTCGTGCGTGTCGGCGCGTAGCACCACGGCGGGGACGCATCCGGCGGCGACGGCCACTAGGCGGCAACCATCAGGGCCGAAGACGGCGCGCAGCTCGCGGCCCTCTCCGGCGTACCGGCTGATCCGGTCCAGGACGACCTTCGGCAGCCGGGTCTCGAAAAACCTTCGCTCGATCACGGCCCTTCTCCGCTCGCAATCCATCGGCGCCTCCGGGGCTCAGCTTTAGGCCGCCGCGGAGGGCGCACGCGGGTTTCTGAGGGAATAGTGTCGGGCGGCGGGGGGAAATTCTCCGTACGGCGGCAGGGGACCGCTCAGAAGCGCCAGGTAAGCTCCAGGTAGGCGAATTGCGCGCTGGGCCGCTCCGGATGGATGGCCCGTAGCACACCTTTACCCTGGCTGCGGGCGTAATAGAGGGTGAGCGTGAGCGCCTGATTTACATTCACGTCGCCGCTGATGTCGACCAGGGTGGCTAGCGAGCGCTCGCCCCGGCCCGGCCGCCCGGCATAGCCGAACGACCAGGGATTGTATGCGCCTCCGCCGGCGTACCACAAGTCCGCGCGCTCGCGCAGCCGGAGCCCGTGCACGTCGCTCCGCACGCTCAGCCTGGGGTGCGGCCGCAGGATGAGCGTCCCGAAATAGTCTTCGAGGTTCATCAGGTTGTAAAACGGGAACCGGGCGTAGATGCGCGGCGTGGGAAGAATCTGAAAGAACGTCTGGTGCTGGTTGTCGGAGGGGTCCCGATCGCCGCTCGAAAGCGAGACTCCGCCGCGCAACCACGGCCGGAGCCGTCCCGCGCCCCTGGGTTGCCAGCCTCCCTCGGCGGCCAGCGCCCAGGCGGCATGATCGAGCCTTCCCCAGCGGCCGGTCTGGAGGACGCCCCAGACGAGCCCATCCACATTGCCGGCCCCGCTGGGAAAGATCTGCACCCAGTGCCCGCCGAAGGTGCCGATCCGGATCGTGTCTCGGTCGGCGCTCCGCGCGGCGGCGGGCCGGTTGTCGACCTTCAGAACGCTGCGGCCGTCCTCGTAGTAGAGGCCGAACAGGCGCCACTCGCCGGCCCCGCTGCTGCCCACCGGTTGCGCCCAGGAAACGTAGCCCAACCCCGGTCCGGCCCAGCCCCATCCGTCAGTTTGGAAAACGCCGCGCGTGGGCGCCGCGCCGACGACGGTCAGCTTCCCTCCTCGCGCCTGATAGCCGTAATGGAAGCCGTCGAAGCTGCGCCCGACGTGGGTGAAGCCGAACGGCCCGATCAGGCGCTCCCGGATCCGCGTGTTTTTCAGTGCAACCAGGGCCGGATTTTTCGGCGTCAGCTCCGCGCCGTCGGAGAGTTCGAACCGGCCGAGCTCGAGCCGGTGGCGGCTATTGTTGTGTCCGTGGAAGGCGATCGAAGCCTGTCTGGGAAAGATCATCCCGGCGTTGCGTTTCAGGCCAGAATCCAGGAAGTAGTTGGCTCCCTGGCCGAGCGCTCCTTGCGGAGGAGGGGCGATCGCATTCGAGGGCAGCCCCAGGAGCACGGGCGCCGCCAGCTCCAGGTTCCAGTCCCACCGCGGCCGGCTCTGCCTGAGACCGAGCCGGATCAGGTTGCCGCTAAAGGCATAACGGTTCTCGGCTGCGCTCCCGTACCAGTCCCAGATCTCGAGCCGGCTGCGCAGGCTGCCGTAGAAGGTGGCCTTGCGCGGCGACGCCGCGTCGAGACTGGAAGCGAACACGAGGACAAGAACAATCGCGGTCCGCATCGAGAACGTCGCCCCATTCTATTCGGGGCCGGGCGCCAGGGAAGTAACCCGAGTCACAAGCAGCCCGGGTCGGATACACTGAATCGGAACGAAATGCGATGAGAGTTCTTGCCGCGCTGCTGCTGCTGCCTCTCGGTTGCCTGCCCCAGGCCCGCTACGAACTGGTGCTGAAGGGAGGCCACGTGATCGACCCGAGGAACAAACGCGACGGCGTCTTCGACATCGCCGTGCGCCAGGGGCGCGTCGCCGCCATAGACCGGAACCTCTCGGGCGAGCGGGAGATTGACGTCTCGGGCCTTTACGTGACTCCGGGCCTCATCGATCTGCACGTCCACGTCTTCTATAACACCGCCATTCCCGACGCTTGGGCGGGCGACAACAGCGTGCAGCCGGACGCCTTCAGCTTTCGCACGGGCGTCACGACGATGGTCGATGCCGGCAGCTCCGGCTGGCGGAACTTCGAAGCCTTTCGCACGACGGTCATCGACCGCGCCAAAACGCGCGTCTTGGCCTTCATCAACATCGCCGGTTACGGCATGATCAGCGACATGGTCGAGCAGGGCGACTTCGACCCGGCCCAGGTGGCACGCCTGGCCCGCAAGCACGCCGACGTGGTGGTGGGCGTCAAGACCGCTCACTATCGCAAGCCCGACTGGGAGGCGGTAGATCGCGCCGTCGAAGCCGGCCGGCTCGCTGGGTTGCCGGTAATGGTCGACTTCGGCAATTTCCTGCCTGAGCGCCCTTTCTACCGGCTTGTCGGGGAGCGGCTGCGCCCCGGCGACATCGCCACGCACATGTTCCGCGCCCCGGTGCCCTGGGTTGACTCATCCGGCAAGCTGTACGGCTATCTCGGCGAGGCGCGGCGACGCGGCGTCCGCTTCGATGTCGGCCACGGCGGCGGGAGCTTCGTCTTTCGCAACGCCGCTCCCGCCGTCGCGCAGGGCTTCTACCCGGATTCGATCTCGACCGACCTGCACACGGGCAGCATGAACGGCGCCATGATCGACATGCCGACGACCATGTCGAAGATGCTCGCCTTGGGCATGCCTCTCATCGAGGTAGTCCGCGCCTCCACCTCGACGCCGGCCGAAATGATCCGGCGGAGCGAACTTGGTCATCTGGGCGAAGGCGCGCCGGCCGACATCGCCGTCTGGCGGCTCCAGAAAGGTTCCTTCCGGTTCGCTGACGCCGGCGGCGGCGCCCTCTCCGGCGATTCTCGCCTGTTTTGCGAGCTGACGGTCAAAGCGGGCCAGATCGTCTGGGACTGGAACGCGCGGGCCGCCGTGGAGTATCAAAAGCTCGGTCCGGTTTACGGCATTCGCCCCGGCGTCGATTCAATCCTCCCGCCGCGTCGCTGACCCCGGCAGGGGGAGAATGGGGGCAGGGAGGCGACGGGCGTGGGAGCGGACGATGCTTTGAGCCGCCGTCAGTTCCTACTTCCGCTCGCGGCCGGAACGCTAGTGCGCTGGTCGACCACGGCGGCTGGCCGCCGGATTGCGCCCGAGGACGAGATCCGGCTGGGCAAGGACGGCTTGCTGCGCTCCGCCGCCGGGCGCCTGTATTTTGCCCTCGGCGGTTTCCACGCCAACGTCCTGCCGCTCGCAAGGCTCGAGCTGAGCGAAGCGGAGATGGAGCGCGTGCGGCCCTTCATCTGGTCGGCGCAGCTGACCGACGGGCAGGGCCACGTCGACCTCTGGGACGCCTCCGACGAAATGATGGACCAGTGGTTCCGGCAGCTCGCCGCCGATGGCGTCACCGCGCTGCGCCTGTTCGCCAGGGCGCGCGTGGGCGACGACGTTCTCGACTTGTGCGGGAAGTTGAATCCCGAGCTCAGGCAGGTCTTCCACCGGGCGTATGCGGTCGGGCGGCGCTACGGCATCCGGTTCCTCCAGCAGATCTTGCCGGAGCCGGGCTCGTCGGTCTACGTCCGCCGGAATTCGATCGAGCGGCGGGTGCTACCGAGGTATAGCAGGGAAGAGCTGGCGCGTTTGAGCCCCGCGCAGAAGGCGTTCATCGAGGGCGGCAAGCGGGTCACGAGGAAGGAATTTTTCTCGGACCCGGATGTTCTGGCCTGCCAGAAGCAGTATCTCGAGGAAGCGATGGACTGGATCGCCGGCGAGCCCCAGGTCTTCGCAGTGGAGATTTACAACGAGCAGGGCTGGGACGGGCGGCGCTTTCAGTTTCCGCTCGAAGATGCCGAAATCCGCTGGTCGCGGGAGATTGTGCGGGCGATCAAGCAGCGGCTGCCGCGCATGCTGGTGACGCTTTCGCACCCGGGCTTCGGCATAACCGGCTACGATCCGTTCAAGTGGGTGCACGCCGCCGGAGTGGATTTCTATTCGCCGCACGCCTACGCGGGCTTAAGCGGGGAGAACGAGAAGATCGACTTCGCCGCGGCGACTGCGGCGAGCAGCCGCATCATGAACGCGGGCATCCCGAGTTTTTACGGTGAGTGGGGGCTCTTCAACAGCCCGGTTCCGGCCAAGCTCAAGCGCTCGAGTCACCGCGACGCCATCTGGCTGTGCCTGCTGGGCGGCGAAGCGGGTTTCCTGCAATGGACGAACGAATTCCCGGAGGAGTACCGCTGGCCGGCGCGCCTGCTGCGGGCGCTGCCCGTCGATTTCCGGCCCGAGCGGCCGCCGGTGACGGTCCAGATCGGCGAGCTCTACCGCAGGTTTCAGGACAACACGCGCTACGCGACACTCAAGCCCGGAGAGTTTCCGGGGTTCGAACTGAACCGGGAGAAACAGAAAGACGAGAATCTCCAGAGGATCTTCGCGGCGTACTGGAGGTCGCTCGAGGTGGGGATTCCGATCCGCTATTCTCTCGAGCGCGGCGAGGGGATGGCGGTGGAGGAGTTCCTGAAGCTCGAGCCGGAGCGCGTGCGGCGCCCGGTTCAGGCGCGTGGCGGCTATCAGCTAGCCTGGCTCAAGGACGCGCGAAATCCGCTCTGGATCGCTTATTTCCGCACGAGACGCCTGGAACGGTTCGGCTCGCACTGGGTGGGGGTGCCGGAGGCGGCGCCGCTCGAAATCCGCCTGGAGGTGCCGGAGAAGCGCTTGACGGCGCGGCTGCTCAACTTCAACACCGGTGCAGTGGAGACGCTCGAGCTGGGGGGAAGAAGCACGATTCCGGTTTCCTCCACGACGAGCGATGACTATCTGCTGGTCGTCACCGGCCGGCGGCTGCGAATCGAGTTTTAAGAAACGGCCGCCGCTGCCCCGGCTAGCTCCGGTACAGGGCCGTCAGCCGCTGGATGTTGCGGTCGTGAATCTTGACCTTCTTTTCCTGAATCAGCCGGGCCAGGATGCCGTCTTCGAACAGCTCCTTGCGCTCCTGCGCCTTCTGCCGGCGCAGGGCGTTGAGGATCTCGTTGCGCTCCTCCTTGAGCTTGCTCATGTCGGCCTCGACGCGCTTGGTGACGCGGACCACCAGGACCTGACCGGCGGCATTGATCGGACCCACCACTTGGCCCACCGGCGCCTTGAAGGCCTCTTCGAGGTAGACCGTGGAAGTGATCCCCTCGACGGTTTCTCCCCGGCCGAACTCGGAGGTGCTCTTCACCGACAGCCCGAGCGCCCGGGCGATCTTCTCGAGGTCGCCGCCCGAGCTCTTCACCAGCTCCTCGAGCCGCTTCGCCGTCTGCTGCATCATCTCCTGCGCCTTCTGCGTGATCAGGGTTTCCCGGATCCGGTCTTCCACTTCGGCGAACTCGGCCTGCCGCGCCGGGAAGACCTCGGTGACGGCGGCCACCACCAGGCGGTTCGTCCCCACCTGGACCACCGGGGTCACGCCTCCCTTGGCCAGCGAGCCGACTGCCTCCTCCAGGTCCGCGCCACCGCCGATGCCGGGAATGGGGTCGCCCGGGGTGAATTTCTCCAGCCGGAGGAAGCGCAGTCCCAGGCGGTTGGCGATCTGCTCGCCCTGCGTCGGATTCTTCATGAGCTCGGCGCGCGCCTGGTCAGCCAGCTCCTGCATCCGGTCGTAGACCCGTTGCGTCGACTCTTCCTTGGCCAGCTCTCCCTTCACCTCTTCGAATGGCCGCAACCGCGCCGGCTCTTTATCGAGCACCTGGATGATGTGGTAGCCGTACTCGGTCACGATGACGTCGCTGAGTTCGTTCGGCTTCAGTGTAAAAGCGGTCTTCTCGAAGTTCTCCACCGTCTGCCCGCGCACGATCCAGCCGAGATCGCCGCCGTTGTCCCGGGTGCCCGAGTCCTCCGAATGGGCTTTGGCCAGCGCGGCGAAATCCGCTCCGGCCTTGAGCTGCTTGAGAAGATCCTCGGCCTGGGCCTTGGCCTTGGCCTTCTCTTCGTCGCTCTTACCTGCGGTCATTAGCAGAATGTGACGCGCCTTGACGCGCTCCGGCGTGCGGAAGCGCTCCTGCGAAGACTGGTAGATGCGGCGCAGCTCCTCGTCCGGAATCTGAATCGCCTTGGCCACGCCCGCCTCTTCGACCACGATCAGATCAACGTTGCGCTTCTCGCCGATCTGGAAGCTCGCCTTGTTCCGCTCGTAGTAATCCTTCAACTCCTCGGCGGTCACGCCCACCTTGGAGCGGAAGTCGCTCGGGGAGACGCTCACATAGTCGAGTTTGATCTTTTCGTGTCTTCTCCGGAATTCCTCCTCGATTTCGCGGTCGCTCACCACAACGCCCTCGAGGACCAGGTTGAAGAGCCGCGTCAGCAGGATCTGCTTCCGCACGTTCCGCTCGAACTCTGGGATGCTCATGTTCATCTGCTGCGCCACCACCTGCGCGTAGACCTCCCGGCCGACGAACTTGCCGTCCTGATAAAGCTGCGGCATCATGCTCTCGACCACCAGGGCGACGTCGGCGTCGGTGACCCGGAAGCCCAGGCGTTCGGCCTGGTAGGCGACCGCGCGGTCGGCGATCATCTGGTTGACGATCAGGGGCACATAGACGCCTGCCATCTCGCGCGGAAAGGCGTTGTTGCGCAACTGTTGCTGAACGATGATCTGGACCTCGCGCGCCGTGAGGACGTCGTCGCCGATTTCAGCAATGATGTTCTCCGGGGCGAACTCGGCGCCGACGAAACCCGGGATCAGCGTCACCACCATGGAGATGGCCACCAACATCAGCAGCGCCCCGAGCAGATAGCGCACCGCCTTGGCGCGGCTGCGGAACAGATCAAACATGGACGGGATTCTCCTGTGAGTTTGCTTTCAGTATAACGAACCGGCCACGCCCCTATCTGTATCGAAAACCTCAGCCGAGAGTCCGCCGGAGGCCGAGGGCGCCCGCCGTGCCGGGGAACGCTCGAATCCGACGGAGACGCGCGGGCGGGTGACGGGCAACGCTGGCCTGCCATCCTTCCTCGGGCAAGGAGGTGGCGTTGTCAGGCGCACCCGCCTTGGTGAGGGGGCAGGGGCTCCGGGGGCTTGAAGGATTGCGGGCAAATCTTCAAGTCGGCCGTTCTGGTTCGGCTCGGCCCGCCGCGGCGATTCGCCTGCCGGCTAAAGCCAACCTCCTAAAGCCTACTCGGCAATCCAGAACGATGCCAACGGGTTCGCGAAAGTCGCCCGACCGATCTTTGCGCAGACAGGAAAGTTGTCAAGCCGAGTAAAGATTCTCGGAAAGTAGCCAGGACAGAAAACTGTCTAGAGGGATACCTGATGCCCCGAAGATATGCCCCGCTGCTCTGGGCTAAGAAGATCAAGCCCGGCAGCGCACCCATCAGGCCTGTCCCTGGCGCCCGGCGGTTGCGGCTTCAGGCCCGTTGTGAGTTGCGCACATGGGCGCGATTCCGTTTGGCGTGTTGAGCGGTGAGGAGAGCACAGGGATCTCCCCGTGCGGGGACTGGCATTGCTCTCGAGAAAAGCCGAGATTGGAGCCCTTGAACAACTGTGTGACGCCGTTCGCCGGGCCGATCCCTTTGATCGCGAAGGCCGACGTCGTCCGCAAGCGCGCCGAAGCGTTCGAGGGCGGGCGGGTCATCCGTTTCCCCTGTCCGCCCCGCCCCAACGCGTCGCCCGGAGTCGAACCGGTGGAGTTTAGCTTTCGCGATTCTACCCTGATGCGGATTCGCCAGGGCCGCCTTTCTGGTGTCGAGCAATTCGTGAGGGTGATGAATCACGAAGTCGACCATCACGAGCCGGTCTTTTAGTAAAGGGATTCAAGCACCCCAGGCCCCGAGAAGCAACGCTTGGCCGTCCGGCTCCTGCGGCGGTCGGGCGCTGATCCTGGCTTTCGACATAGGTGCGGTAAATGGGGAAGAAGGCGACCAGCCTTGTCAAGGTGATGAGAAAGAAGCAGATGATTGGTGTGATCAAAGATCGACGAACCGGGCACATCGCGCAGAATTGCGGCGCGCTCCGCGAGGGTTCGGGCGCGCAGGCCGGTCAACTCCACCAATCGGCGTTCCGCGCAAGAACGTGTAAAAAAGAAGCTTGCAGGGTGAACTTTCGAGGCGGACGTCGGCAATCGCTCCGCCGCCCGTTACCCTGCTTTGGGGGCCCTCAGGGCTCCGCAAAGGGGCTCGGAGTCGGCTGGAATCGGGCGGAAGAGCGTGCCCCCTGTTTCACCCGAAGGCGATGAAGCGTCACCGCTTGCTGTGAGGGCTCAAGCGAAGAAATTCAGGAGCTTTCCCGCCGAAGGCGAATCGGAGTTCGCATACGGACTGCCGAACCGGCCGGGGAGGGTAACGGCTTGTGCGGGCGCATGAGATCTCTGCTGGCGCGGGACTGCTTCAATGCGCTTCAAAGTGTGAAGCGGCGCTCCCAGGGAAATCGACGGCGACGGGGCCTTCCCGGCGCGGCCCGGCTGGGCAAGCTGCCGGTATCCACCGTGCCGGGGAAGTACGGGAACGATTTTGGGCCGGTCTTACATTTTCGGGTTCACGCCACAAGCGTCCGGAAATGCCCCAGGAGGCCAAGAAATTGTTCGATCGGGTGATGGCGAACGCCCGCAAATGCCTCCGGCTCCGGCTCCCTTGCGGGTACGAATCGCTGCCGACGAGGCTTGCGTGGCGGCGGCCGATTTGAAGTCCCGCGTCGAGGCACAATCCTCTCAAGCACGAGAGCGGTTAGAAATGGCCGCTGTTGGCGTCTGCCGTGATGCCGTGGATGGCCGCCACATCCCTTCCGGAAAGCATCCGATCATGCTTCGGAAGACTCCGTGCCTCCGTCTGCCGGCAAACGTTTATCGAGCGGGCGCCGCCGGGGCCGGCGGACCCAGCAGAGCTCCTGTATATGTCGCAGCCGCCGTTCGCACGACTACCACCACCCAAAAGAAGACAAGCAACACCCAGAGAGCAAAACCGAAGACTCGCAGGGGGGCGCTACCGTAGGCGTCCGCCAGGAGGTAGGTGGCCACGGTAAAGGCACCGAGCGGGAACGTGAACGCCCACCAGCTCATCGCAAACGGGAACGGTTCGCGAAGATAAGAAACCGTAAGGACGATCGCTGAGACCAGCCACCACACCCCGAATCCCCAGAGCGATACGGAAGCCAGCCCCAGAAAAACGCGGGCTGCGTCGGCGTGCGCTCCGAAGAGGGGACTTGCTGTGCTGGATAGCCGCACCAGCGAGAGGCTTCCCACCCCAATTGGTCCTAGGCCGATCCACAAGGTCGGGGCCAGGTGAGGGTGAGGTAACGGATGATAGATCAGCCGCGCGATGAGTAAGACCGTGACGATGAGAAACAGGAAGAAGCCAATCCCGAAGAAGGCAAAAGAGACCAGGCACATGAACGAGCACAGCGCCGCCGACCCCCAAGTGGCGATCAAGGGCGCGGCACTCGCCGGCACGACAATGTTGGCCACTGGCGGCATGAACCACCCGCCGTTGGTTTGCTCGACCGCGACAGAGGGACTGCTGAACCACCGGAAGGGAATGAGAACTCCGAAGAAGAAAGCCAACAGGGTGCCCGCGACCCATAGGCCCTGGGCGATCGGGATGGCGACGCTGGTTCCCAGGTACGAGCGAGCGATGGCTGAGAAGTCCACCCCCAGAACGAGCAACCCGATGGGCAAAGTGGAGTAAAACGGGCCTCGGGTAGGGTGAGAAACGTCGGCCCACGCCTCGTCAAAGTAAAGAACCCACCGCGCAATCCAGGGAACGAGAAGTATCAGGCAGAGAGCCGTGTTCAGAGCCCACAGGCCTAGCGCCACGCCCCCCAGAAAGGGAGCAAACGGGGCCGAGTGCGCCGTAGCCACGGCCAAGATGCCGGTTCCCATGACCGAAGCGAACCAACCGGGATGGAAATATCGCAGGGCGTCTGATGGCCGAGCGAGTTGATTCCACATACTCGAACCTCCTGCCGAACCGGCGCTCGCAGCTTCGGATCGCGCCGTTCCGCAATTCACTGACTGGGATTTTCCATTTCCGACTCGCCGCCGCGAACCTCAAGGCACTCCCCTCCGCTCGGCCGGGCCTTCCCCTTTCTGCTCCCGGCCACGGAGATTCTACATCCCACTACCGGCCGTGTCAACCCCCAAAGCTCTTTGCTCGCCCCGGCTCCTACTTGCTCCGGCAGGAGGTGCTCGTGCCGCCTCCCCCGCGCCTTAGAATGGGGAGTACTGGGGCGGCCCGGGGGACAGGAAACCGAAGTTCGGCTCCCTCCAGGTCCGCCGAACCCACGGTGTCGACCGGTTGCCGTCGCAGGGAACTGTTGTCGCAATTCGTAAAGGAGGCTCTTCCATGTCGCATTCATCCCCATCCGCGCCCGACGATCTGGGCAAGCTGTTCCGGCGAGAGAACATTCCGGCCTATCTGGCGGTGATGGGTGCCTGGGCGTGTTGCTCGGCTGTGGCGGCGGCGATCCTCAAGAGTGCGCTCGCGCCGGCTACGCCATGGCTGACGGCGCTTCTCTGGTCGGCGCTCGCCGTCATGGCGGGCATGGCGATCATGTTCGTCGCGAGCGTGATCAATCTCAGAAAGATGCGCGAGGGTTTCGAGCGCCTCGCCAAGGGCGAGCAAGATCCTGCCATTCCTCCCGTCTGGTGCCCGGTGTTGACCATGGCCAGAGAGGCGGCCGTGCGTCTGCGCCGCTCGTTGCCGCCGCATCCGGCGGAAGACCGCTAAGCGGCGCGGCGAATCCCGCCATCCCGCCGGGCAGTCCATCGCCGCAAATGTGTCCGCCAGCCCTGGAGACGCTTCTCGCAGCAGAGGCAGCCGTCGATCAGCGAAGCAGGCCTTTGACGACCACGTCCACCGCCTCCTCCTCGGACATGCCGCGAGCCATCAGGGTTTCCACCTGTTTCTTGTCGATGCTCCCGATCGCCGCTTCGTGGGTCAGCTTGGCGCGCTCGTCGATGACCGTCAGTTTCGGAATGGCGCTGGCACGCGCGAAGGGACCCTTGAGAATCTCCACGCAGTCGACGTGGCCCCGGGCATGGGGCGCATTTCCGACGGCCTCTCCGATCACTTCGCTCACGCACCGGTCGGCGGCGACCACGCGGCTCTTGGCCAGCCCCCGTGAATTTTCCCCATTCAAATAAAGCGACTCGTTAATCGTGATGCGATCCTCCGACTTGCCGTAGATCCGGGCGTCCAGTTCGCACACCGCGTCTCTTTGCAAGTCCGCCTGATAGTCGAGCCGCAGATTCCCCACCGCACCCTCGACGAGCTTGAACAGGCTCTTATAGGAAGCGCCCTCCTCGAGCACAATCCGAGCCTTGGCCAGAACCTCGACCCCTCCGGCGGGTCCATGATAATGAGTTTCGGAATATTCCATTTCCGCCCCTGGAGCCAAATGGATGCGCGCGTCCATGACGTGTTGGACGTGAACCGCGTTCGGGAATGCGCAGTGAGCGAGAAAGCTTACCCGCGCACCTGCTCCGATGAAGAACTCCGCCTGAATCTCCTGGAGCCCCTCCCTGGGAAGCACGCCGAAGCATAAGTGGACGGGAGCGGGCGCCAGTGTTCCCGGCTGCACCGTGATGGTTGCCCTCGCGCCCGTGGGCGTCTCTCTTCCTTCGATGCGAACCCCGGGGATGCTGTGCGCGCGCAGGACTCGGTGATGGCTCACCACGAGACTGGCGATGCGATCATCCCGCAGGCCCGCCGCATCTCCGCCGCTGGTTGCATAGGAGTCCGAGAGTATTTCAAAGTCGGCAGCCGCGCTGGGCAAAACGGTCAACCCGGCTGAGGCGTCAGGCATAGTGCACCTCCTCCTGGATCGGGACGTTCACGTGCTGGCATTCCTGGCAATGATTGCGGAAAAAACGGGCGATTGCGACAGGATCACCGGTCTTGAGAATGGTGCCGCCGCACAGCGAGGAGGACCGGTCGGCGATGGCGGCCACCTCCTCGTGATGGGTGATCAGCAGCACGGCGGTCCCATTGCGGGCGAAAGTTCGGATCACGTCAACGATATTGCCGATCGACAGAGCGTCGATTCCGGAATCCGGCTCGTCGAGAATGGCCAGCCGGGGTTGCATCGCGAGCACGGACGCCAGTTCCACCCTCCGGCGTTCTCCGCCGCTCAGCGTCGCATCCACTGCACGTTTCCAGTACTTCTCCGGACTCAACCCCACCTTGGCCAAGCATTGCTCCGGGCTGAGTGCCGGGCTTTTGGCGTTGCGCTGAGAGAGCCGCAGGTACTCGGCGACCGTGAGCCCCTCAAAGCGGGCGGGCTCTTGCCACGCCAGAGTGATGCCTCGGCGCGCCCGCTCGGTCACGGAGAGGCGGGTGATCTCTTCCCCGTCGAATACGATCCGTCCGCTCGCAGGTTGATACCCGCTCAGGCCCATCAGCACCGCCGCCAGCGTGGACTTGCCCGTCCCGTTGGCGCCGAGAATGCTATGGATCTCCGCCTCGTGGACGCGCAAGTTCAGGTGATGAAGAACCGCTTTGCCGCCGAGAATGAGATGTACATCGCTGACTTCGAGCACAGCCGAACTCCTTTCTGGGACGAGTGAGCCGCGGCGCGCTCTCCGGATGCCGCCCAGATCTTCCCCAGGCGGCGCTCCCGTTGTGCCGCCCGAGGCCGGCTTACTGCACCACCGGAATGGGCTGCTCCTGCTGCTCCCGCTGCGCTTCGGCGATGAGGCGCCGAAGCGTGGCCTTGAACTCCTCCAGCGGCGGAAACGAGATCGCCTCCGACGGGCAGATCTTGGCGCAGGCATCGCACCCGATCACGCAGTTAAAAGGGTGCGCCACCACCGGAACGCTCAGTGCCTCGTCCCAATCAAACACATTGTTCTTGCAGAACTGAATGCATTCCTGGTCGTGAATGCAGCGGTCCGGGTCGACGGTCGGATACCAGGGGATCTTTTCCCGGGGCACTTTCAGCTTCGGCATATGCGCCTCCTCACTGAGCAACACCACCCGTCAAATCAGTACACTCGCAGCCGGCCATCAGCTCTTCGGGCGCCAACTCCCGGCCTGCCTCCCGTTGCAGAAGCTCTTCCACCTTCGCCTTGACCTTTTGCAGGACCCCTTCGTTGTCCATCATGCGGATGTCGATCGGAATAAAACGCTCGGCGGGAAACCCGGTCTGGCGCAGGAGGCGGCGGAACAGCTTGTCCTGCGCCTCCGGGGCGCAAGCGGCGCTGATGACCCAGGTATCGCCATCGCTGCTTTTCAGAATATCCTTCAGCGCCTGATTGCCACCCTGCCCGCACGTTTGCGGGTGCAGCGCCACATAGCTGACGTCCAGCTCGCTTTCCACCTGGAACGGCAGCGTGTTGAAATCGGTCCGTTTGAACGAATCGCACAAACCTTTGCAATTGCACATGAGAATCTTGATATTCATGACTTGCTCCTTCTGCTAAGTTCACAAAAACTGGTTTCTTGAAGCTGGCACCGTTTCGGCACGCTTCCAATCTTCTAACCGCGCCCGGTCGCGCCGGTACAATTCCTCGGTATCCAACAGGCTGCGCAAGCACGAGCTCAGACACTCGGCTATCGGATTGCCCTTCACCAGCGAGTACTGCACCCTCATGCCGAGTCGCCGGTCGGTCGCCAGACCCGCACTGCGCAGGTAGGCCAGATGCCGGGAGAGCAGCGGCTGGGGCAGGTTGAGCAGGAACTCCAGCTCGCAGACGCAAAGGGGCTGTTCCAGCAAGAGGTTCAGGATCCGAAGCCGATTGGGCTCGGCGATGGCTTTGAGGATCCGATGCAGCGGCTCCATATCCTTTCAAGGATATTCGGATATCCACATGAGATTATGACACAGCCGGCTCTGCCTGTCAAGAGCTGATTCTCTTTTTTCTCGTTTCCTTGGCCATCTCCCCGTTCGGAATTCCCCAGGCGTCGGCGCGCGCCTGCCGCGGCTTGCGCAAGTTCGCTTCGTTACGCCGCTTTCGGCGGTGGTGCGGGGAATCCCGGCGACACGCAGCGCGGAAGTGGGTAACCCCGAGGAGCGGAATCCGAGGCGTCGGTCGACATTTTCCCGTTCGTTGCAGCGAGGCAGTCGCCGTGGTATCCTTTCGGACAGATATGCCTGAAAAGAGGCTCGCCAGACCCGAAACGCGACTGCGGATGAGGTGGTGCTCGTTTGAAGGGGCTGGCGCTACGGCAGACTCTCAGGTCCTGCCGGCGCGGGAGGGTTCCATTCACCCTGTTGACTCTCATGAATGAGGAGCGGAGATGCAAGACACTCGATTCCAGATCAAGATCTTAGGGCCTGGTTGTATTAATTGCAGAAGGCTGGCCGAAAACGCCGAAGCCGCTGCCCGCGAGCTGAACGTCGTCTTTGAGCTCGAAAAGGTTACCGACATCACGCAGATGATGAGCTACGGCATCCGCCGGACTCCCGCCCTGGTCGTCAACGGCAAAGTCGCCGTGCAGGGGCGCGTCCCGCCGCCGCACGAGCTGATGGCGATTCTTGCGCAGGAGATGGCGTAAGCCGGGGAAGAGAAATGTCCGCGAAGACGGGATTGAAGTATGCGCTCCTGGCGTTTGTGGGCGTCAGCCTGGCTACCATCGTGCGGCAGCAGCTCCAATCCGGCGCTCCTGCGCCCGGAGGCTCCGGCGCCGCCGTCGCGACGCCCTCCGCTGCGAAGCAACCGGCCGCGCCGCCTGCTGTCGGGAGCAAGATCCTCGTCTACTACTTTCACACCTCGGTACGCTGTCCCACCTGCCGGTGGATTGAGGCTCTGACGGAGCAGACTCTTCGAACCGCCTTTGCCGACGGACTGCGCACCGGCCTGATCGAGTGGCGCCCGACCAATGTCCAGCTTCCCGAAAACCAGCACTTCATTCGCGACTACGAGTTGTTCACCAAGTCGGTGGTGATCGTGCGCCTCAAAGACGGTCGGCAGGCGGAGTGGAAGAACCTCGAATGGGTCTGGCGCCTGGTCTCGGATCGGCAAACCTTCTCCGCATATATTCAGAATGAAGTTTCTGAGTATTTGAAAAAACTATGACCGAAGGAAACCTGTTGGGGTACGGCGCCGCCCTCTGGCTTGGTGTTTTAACCTCCGTGAGCCCATGCCCGCTAGCGACCAACATTGCGGCGATTTCCTGGCTCAGCAAGGGCATGCGCTCACCATGGCTGGTCCTCGTCGCCGGTGCACTGTATACTTTCGGCAGGGCCGTCATATATGTTGTGCTGGCGTGGCTCCTGGCGGCCAGTCTTTTCTCCGTACCCCAGCTTTCGCTACTCCTGCAGACGCAGCTGAACAAGTGGTTGGGGCCTTTGCTGATCGTGGTCGGCATGTTTCTGCTGGGGCTGCTCGAATTTCGTTTCGCAACGCAGGTTTCTTCGGAACGGCTGGAACGGAAATTGTCCGGCGGAGGAGTCTGGGGCGCCGGCTTACTTGGAATGTTGTTTGCGCTGTCATTTTGTCCCGTCTCGGCCGCGTTATACTTCGGCAGTCTCCTGCCGCTCGCGCTGCGACATGAATCCACGCTGGGGCTTCCGGCTCTGTTCGGGATCGGAACCGGGCTGCCGGTGCTGGCATTTGTTTGGCTCCTGGCTGCCGGAGTGCGGTCAGTCAGTGCCACGTTTAACCGGATGGCGGCGCTGGAGCGCTATGCGAGGCCGGCAACCGGAGTGGTGTTTGTGCTGATCGGTATCTACTTGTCGCTCGTCCACATTTATGGCGTTCAAGTGTAAACGCCGGGGCGTAAGGCTTTGGCGTTGCCGGAGGGCTTTTCTCGCGCTCCGGTTTACCGCTGACGTCAACTCTGGCGAGCCGGGCGCGGGCGCTGCCGGAGGACCGGGTGCGGCGCGGCCCGAGCGGGAGCCGCGTGGAAACCTTGGAGAATCGCCGCGCGGCGACCGGCACAGGGAATCGGCATGGGGAGGTCAGCAACAATGAGTACGTCGATTCTGTTGGAGAGACAGTATGCGTTCCTTGGCGCGGGCATCATCGCGGGCGTCTTTGCCGAGCGCATGGTGCAGTCCGGAGTTCCGCCGGGGGCCATCTGCGTCTCCGACATCGCTGCGGAGAAGACCCAGGCGCTGGCACAGCGGTTGGGCGTGCGGGCGGCACGGGACAATCGAGAGGCGGCTGCCACTGCGGACGTCGTTTTCCTGTGTGTGCCGCCGAACGCCGTGAAAACGGTGCTCGAAGAGGTTCGCGATGTGCTACGCGCCGGAGCGCTGCTGGTTTCCCTGGCGGCGGCGGTTCGAACCGAGTGGATGGAGAAAAGCGCGGGTGCGGGCGTGAAGGTCCTGCGGATGATTCCCAACACGCCCTCGCTCATCGGCGCGGGCATGAACCCGCACTGTCTGGGCCGTTGGGTCACGGCCTCGGATCTGCCTTTGGTCGATGCGCTGCTCGAGCTGTTCGGCGAGACGGTCCGGGTTGAGGAGGACCGGATGGAAGCCATCACGGCCCTGACGGCTGTCGGCCCCACCTATCTCTTCCCCGTCCTGGAAGCGCTGCGGGACGCCTGCGCCGCAGCGGGGCTGGATGGGGCGACCGCGCAAAAGGCGGCGGCCCAGACCATGATCGGAACGGGACGGCTCGTGCTTGAAACGGGGCGTGGGCCGGAGGAACTGAAAGCGATGATCGGCACGCGCACTCTCGCCGAGGAGGCTGCCCGGGACCTCTTCGTTCAGGCCTATCAGGCGGCCATAGGCAAATTGCAGGCCGCCTCCGCCCGCCTGGCGGCCTCCTGGCAGGCAGAGCCTCGCCAGGAATGAGCGGCCGCCGAGAGGGGCCTCAGTTACCGCCCATGCAGCAGGAAGGTCCGCCGCAGCCGGCCGCGCCGCCGCCGCTGCTGCGGGATGTGCCGTGGAGAATCGCCGCCAGCGAGATGAGGCGCTCGCTTTCCTCGGCTCCACAGTCGGGGCATATCGTCTTCAGACCGCGGCTGTAGTCTGCCATACTGGCACGAATTTCATATTCTCTGCCACATTTTAGGCAACGGTATTCGTAGACGGGCATACGATTCCCTATCTTAGCGTAACGCGGGGATATACAGAACCGGCAGCGGTGCCAGGCGCGCCACCTGATTGGCCACGCTGCCCAGGAAGATCTCCGCCAGGAAACCGCGCCCTTGTGCGCCCATCAGGATCAGGGAATGGTCCCCGCTGCGAGCCCGACTGAGAATCTCTTCGATGGGGTGACCGTAGGGGATCTCGGTTGTCACTTCCGCGGCGCCGGCTTGTTCCAGGCGCAGCTTCATTCCCGCCAGCCGCTCGGCGTCAATCTGGTTGAACTCGGCCAGGCGGTGCTTGAGATGGCGCTCGATCCGGCTTTGGTCCTGCACGTGAAGCAGTGTCACGCGGGAGCCTGTCTCGCGCACGATATGCAGGAGGAAAACAAAGGCGTGCTCGGCATTGTCGGAAAAATCGGTGGGAAAAAGGATGCGGTGAAACATCTCCTGACAGACGGCACGGCACCGCAACCCTCCGTCCTCCTCCGTCAGTTGGATGCGAATCAATAGCATCGGCAACTGGAGCCGGTGTAGCAGCTCGGAGGCCGTCGAGCCGAGCAATTTGTCGCGCGCGAGCGACGCGCCATGGGTGCCGGCCACCAGCAACCGGGCACCGGTCGAGCGCGCAATGCGGAGCAATTCGTGTGCCGGAAAGCCGAGCGGCGTTTCGATGCGCACTTGGAAACCGGCGGCGCGCAACGTTTCCGCCTGCTTTTCGAGCCGCGGCATCATGCTCCGTTGCAAGGATTCATACAATCCCCCGACATCGCGGACGTGGAAGACATGCACGAGTGACGCTTGCCGGCTGCCCACCTGGGCAAGCCCGCGCACGCAATCCACGACGCGGTCACTGGCATCGGAACCATCGGTCGCCACCAAGATGCTGGACAACATGGCGTCATTCTCCTCTACGCGCTTCCCGCGCGGACACAAGCCGGCGGCGCGCCTCTCGATTCTTCAGGGTAACTCCCGGATCCGAATGTTGCGAAACTCCACCCGCGTGCCGTGTCCGAGAAAGCCGATATGCCCGGACGTGCGGGCCAGGCCCGGATGCTTTTTGAGCACGGCCGGATCGGTGATCTCGTCCAGATCGGCGTCCAGGATGAGATGGCCGTTCAGCCGCACCTGGATGCGGCGCCCGTCGGCGACAATCTCCTGCTGGTTCCACTCGCCCGCCGGCCTCAGATAGCCCGGTTTGGCCGGGACAACATCGTAGATTGAGCCGTGGCGTTGCACCGGCTTCAGCCAGCCCTTGTACTTGGGATGGTCATCGTCGATAATCTGGATCTCCATGCCCGAATAGGCGATGTCGCCTGCCAGAGGAGCGCGGATGCCGACGCCGTTGTTGCCGCCGGGCTCCATGCGGAACTCGAAGCGAAAGATGAAGTTCGCGAACTCTCTCACCGTGAGGAGGTTGCCGCCGCCATCGGCCGGGCAGACAATGCTGCCGTCTTCAACGATGTAGCCGCGGCCGCTCTTCTTGCCGTAAACCAGCAGCCAGCCGTGGAGCGTCTCGCCGTCGAAGAGCGAAACGAAACCCTCCTCGGCCGGGCCGGCTGCGAAGATCGCAACCGGTACGAGCGCCAGGAGCGCCAGTGGAAATCGTAGAGCTTTCATCTGCATCAGTTGTAGCAGAAAGTCGCCCGAGCCGCTTCACCTCGCCCGGATCTGCTCCAGCCAGCGGCGCGCCGCTTCGGTGTTGCGGGAATCGGGGTGGCGGGCGAGAAAGTCCTCGAGCTCGGCGATGGCGCGGGCGCGTTCGCCGCGACGCAGATGGATGTCGGCCAGCACGAGCTGCGGCTGAGAGAAGTGAGAAGGATCGAGCCGTTTGGCTTCCTCAAGGTACCGCAGCGCGCGCTCGAAGTCGCCCAGAAAGTAGTAGTTCTGGCCGAGCTGCGAGTTGGCGAGAGCGTCGAAAGGCCGCTCGGCGACGGCGTGCTCATTGTATGGAAGCGCCTCCTGATAGCGCTTGAGCGAAAGCAGAGTGCCGCCCAGGTTGACGGCGGGAGTGAACGAGCCCGGCTCGTGCTCGAGCGCCGTGCGGAAGAATTTCTCGGCCGACTCGTAGTCGCCGCTTTGGTAGGCGAGGGTGCCGAGGTAGTTCCAGGCGGCCACGAATTGCGGCGCAATCTCCACGGCGCGCAGCAGGTGCTTGCGAGCGCCCTCGACGTCCCGCCGATTCAGCCGCTTCTCGGCTCTCCGATACTCCTCGAGGGCGCGGGGCGGCACAGCGAGCTGGCTTGTGGAGATTTTCGCGCGCTCTTCGAGGCTTTTGATGGCCGCCGAGGGTGATGCCGGTGCGGCCAGCACCACCTGAATGCGCCCGCGCGAATCGGCCAGCCGGGCCGAGACGACGACCGTCTGGCGAAGCTCGCCCGCACCTTCCACCCACGCAGCGACGGTGTAGGCGCCCGGGGCAAGCCCACGGAACCGGAACCGGCCCCGGCCGTCCGTGTAGGTCTCGGCGTAGTAAGGCGTATCGGCGCCCCGCAGCGTCACCAGCACCATCCCGGGCGCCGGCTCGATCACGCCGCGGAGCTCGAGGGGTCGCTCGCCCGCAGCCAGCCACAGCGCCAGCATCAGAGTTGCCGGCCACATCGCTCCCCACTCGATCCTAACGCGCCGGATTAGGAAAGATAGGAGGTACGATGTCCGGCGCCGCGCACTTCGAGATTCTCGAGCCGCCGGCGGAACTGGAGCCCGCCGTGCGGGAGTTCCTCGTGCCCGCGCTCGAGGCGGTGCCCGAGCGCGCGTGGGCGCGGCTCGGCCGCTGCCGCATCGGGCTCGAGCCGGCCGAGGCGGACTGGTCGTCGCGGTGGACGGCCGGGGAAGGATCGATCGAGATCGAGCTGGCCGCGGCCGGTGTCGAGGCGCACGACCTGGCGCTTGAAGCCCTGCTTTGCCTGGGCCAGGCGCTTTGGGAGCGGCTCGAAGCGGCGGAGTATGCGGCGTGGCTCGAGGCGCTCGACCGGGAGATCCAGGCAGGCGTTACCGGCGAGATCGACGAAACGGCGTTCGAGGAGAAACGCCGGCTTGTTGCCAGCCGGGTTGCGGCGCGCAGCCGAAGGCGGCTGGAGCGCTACGCGCGGGCCTCGTTTGCCGCCACCTTCGCCGAATACGTCCACGCGCTCTGGCATGATGTCACCGTGCGCACGGGTCCGGAGCACCTACCGCCGGAATGGCTGCGCCGGCGCCTGGCGCTGGTTTCGGGCTGGTTTCCGCCGCGGTCCGGCTACCGCCTCTTCCCCTGAAAATCGGGGACAGTACACTCAATCCCCAATTTCGGCGGGGCTTCCCGCTAGCGCCGTAGCCGGTCGAGCAGGCGCCCGGCGCGGTCCCGCAGCTCGATTTCGAGCGGCATCAGGCCGAGCGCATGCGTCGAACAGGACAGGCATGGGTCGTAGCAGCGGATGGCCGCCTCCACCCGGTTCAACATTCCCTCGGTAAGACGGCCCGGGGTGACGAAACGCTGCGCCGCCTGCTCGACGGCCCTGTTCATCGCCAGGTTGTTCTGCGAGGTGGCGATCAGCAGGTTGGCGCGCTTCATCAGGCCGCCTTCATCCACCTGGTAATGGTGGAAGAGCGTGCCGCGGGGCGCTTCACAACTTCCCACCGCTTCGAAGCGGTTCTGCCCGGCATTCACCCGGACGTGGTCGCCCAGAATCTCGGGATCGAGCAGCAGCTCCTCGATGCGCTCCACCGCATGGAGCATCTCGATGAGGCGCGCCAGGTGATAGTAGAACGATTCGTTGCGCGCCGCCCCATTACGCTGGCGGAATTCGCGCAACTCGCGATCGGCGAGCGGGGTCCCCATGGCGCGAACCACGTTGAGCCGCGCGAGCGGCCCGACCCGGTACATGCCGCCGGGATAGCCGAGCGGTTTGTAATAGGGGAACTTCATGAAGGACCACTCTTCGCTTGCCTCGCCGAGGTAGGTGTGGTAGCGCCGCGGATCGAGGCCGTCGGCAACGATGTTGCCCTCGCTGTCGACGATGCGGATGCGGCCGTCGTAGTATTCGGCTTCGCCCTCCTCGTTGACCGTGCCCAAGAACAGCGACGGGAAGTTGCCAAGGCTCTGGATCTCCTGCTGGAAGCCATCGAGCAGGCTCTTCATCCGCTCGAGCGCGATGTTAAGGCTCTGGCGCGCCTCCTCGATCCAGCCGAGCAGCTCGTCGCGCTCGGCCCGTGCCAGCACTTTCGTTACGCCGCCCGGAACGCCCCAGCTCGGATGAATCCGCTTGCCGCCCAGCACCTCGATGATGCGCTGGCCGAACTGGCGCAACCGAATGCCGCGCCGGGCCAGTTCCGGCTCGGCGTCGATCAGGCCGAAGATGTTGCGCCGCGCCGGCTCGGCATCCATGCCGAGCAGCAGATCGGGCGCCGAAAGGTGGAAGAAGCTCAACGCGTGGGACTGGAGCACCTGGGCATAGTTCATCAGCCGGCGTTGGCGCTCCGCCGCCGGGGGAATCTCCACGCCGAGCAGCATGTCGCCCGCCTTGGAGCTCGCCAGAATGTGACTGACCGGGCAGATGCCGCAGATTCGCGACATCAGGCCGGGCATCTCGTGGAACGGCCGGCCCTCACACAGCTTCTCGAAGCCGCGGAATTCGATTACGTGGAACTGGGCAGCCTCAACGGCGCCGTCGTCGCCCAGGTAGATCGAGATGCGCGCGTGTCCCTCGATGCGCGTGACAGGCTGAATGACAATCTTCTCGGCCATGGCTAGCTTCCGAACTTGCGGCCGGCCAGCGCGGGCGTCCGGCCATCGAGCAGGTCCATCAACAGACGATAAATTTCCTCGGCCGAAGGCGCGCAGCCCTGAAGGAAGTAGTCCACCTTGACCACCTCGTGCACCGGGCGGACGCGATCGAGCAGGCGGGGCACGGCCGGGTTGCCCGACGGGATGCCGACGATCTGCGTGGCCGTTTCGCGGTACGCCCGGTCGAGCACGTCATCGACGGAAAAGAAATTGCGCATCGCCGTGACGTTACCGGTGACGGCGCAGTCGCCGAAGCTTACCAGGATCTTGGTCCGCCGGCGAACGTGCCGGATCTCCTCAAGCTGCTCGGCGGTCGTCACCGCCCCCTCCACCAGCGTGATGTCCACCTCGGGGAAGTCCTTGTAGTCGGTGAAGGGCGAGGCGCAGATCTCGGCCCGGCGGTGGAGCTCGAACAGGCGCTCGTCCAGGTCGAGAAACGACATGTGGCAGCCGGAGCAGCCGCCCAGCCACACCGTCGCCAGTCGCGGTTTCTTGGTTAGCGAATCCACTGGTGCTTCTCCCGGGCCGTAACGATGTACTTGAGGAACCGGCGGTCCTTGCGCATCTCGCCCACGCCCCTGCCCTTGGAAAACAGCGCGCCGGTGGGGCAGACCTGCACGCACTTGCCGCAACTGGTGCAGCTTTCCGACTGCCCCCAGGGTTCGCCCATGTCGGCGATGATGACGGAGCGCGCGCCGCGGCCGCTCACATCCCAGGTGTGCGCGCCCTCCACCTCATCGCAGACGCGGATGCAGCGGGTGCAGAGCACGCAGCGGTTGTGGTCCAGGCCAAAGCGCTCGTGGCTGGTATCGACGCCGAGCTTGGGGAACTGGTAGCGCAGGCGCACATGGTCCAGTCCCGCTTCGGCGGCCAGATCCTGCAACTCGCACTGGCCGTTCATCACGCAGACCGAGCAGACGTGGTTGCGTTCGGCGAACAAGAGCTCGAGGATCAGCCTCCGGTGCGCGCGCAGCCGCTCGGTGTTCGTGTGGACCACCATGCCCTCCTCGACCGGGGTCAGGCAGGCGGCCAGCAGCTTCTTCTGTCCTTCGATCTCGACCAGGCAGAGCCGGCAGGCGCCGACGTCGGAGACGCCGCCGACGTGGCACAGCCGCGGGATGCGGATGCCCGCCTCCCAGGCCGCGTTGAAGATCGTCTCGCCGGCCATGCCGGTCACCATCTTGCCGTCGATCGTCAGCGTCTTGACGCTCATTGCCGTCCTCCCGAGGCCAGCTTGGCCTCGTACTCATGCCGGAAATAGCGAAGCGTACTCATGACCGGATTCGGCGCGGTCTGACCCAGCCCGCACAGGCTGGTCTCCCGTAGCAATGCGCCCAGCTCCTCGAGCAGGCGGATGTCCTCGGCCGTGCCCTCGCCGCGCGTGAGCCGGCTCAGGATGTCGTGCATCTGCACGGTGCCCGCCCGGCACGGAATGCACTTGCCGCAGGACTCGTCCATGCAAAACTCCATGAAGAAGCGCGCCACGTCGACCATGTCCGAGGATTCGTCCATGACGATGAGGCCGCCGGAGCCCATCATCGAGCCGATGTTGGTGAGCGATTCGTAGTCGACCGGCACGTCGAGGAACTGCTCGGGAATGCAGCCGCCGCTCGGCCCTCCCGTCTGCGCCGCCTTGAACTTGCCGCCGGGCACGCCGCCGCCGATCTCGAAGACGATGGTGCGCAGCGTGGTGCCCATCGGCACCTCGATCAATCCGGTGTGCGCGATCTTGCCGGCGAGCGCAAACACTTTGGTGCCCTTGCTCGTTTCCGTGCCGATGGAGGCGAACCAGTCGCCTCCCTCGGTGATGATGGGCGGCACGTTGGCGAAGGTCTCGACGTTGTTGATCAGCGTCGGCTTTTCCCAGAGGCCGCTCTCGGGCGGGTAGGGCGGCCGCTGGCGCGGCTGACCGCGCTTGCCTTCGATGGAGGCGATCAGCGCCGTCTCTTCGCCGCAGACGAACGCGCCGGCGCCGATGCGCAAGTCCACACGGAACTGAAACCCTGTCTCGAAGACGCGGTTGCCGAGCAGCTTTTCGCGCTCGGCCTGCTTGATCGCCGTCTGGAGGCGCTGGATCGCCAGCCCGTATTCGCCGCGCACATAGATGTAGCCCTGCTGGGCGCCCACGGCGTAACCGGCGATCGCCATCCCCTCGAGCACCCGGTGCGGGTCGCCTTCGAGCACGCTGCGGTCCATGAAGGCGCCGGGATCGCCCTCATCGGCGTTGCAGACGACATATTTCACCGGCGAGGGCTGCCGCGCCACCAGCTCCCATTTGAGTCCCGTGGGATAGCCGGCGCCCCCACGCCCGCGCAGGCCGCTGCGTTTGATCTCCTCGATGACCTCCTGCGGGGTCATCTCCGTGACGGCCTTGGCCAGAGCCTGATAGCCGCCGGCGGCGATGTAGTCGGCGAGCCGCTCCGGGTCGACCTGGCCGGAGTTGGCCAGCACGATCTTGAGCTGTCTGGCGAAGAACGGGGCGTTCGTGTCCAGCCGCTTCGCCGCCAGGCGCTGGCGGTCGATCGGATTCGGGCGAACTAGCAGGGCGCCTTCCTCGGGGGGCAGCTCTCCGTAAAGCGCGCCGTCGGCGGCGCTGCGCACCAGAGGTCCCTTGCTGCACAATCCGAGGCAGCCCGATCCGCAGACCTCGACGCGACCTTCGAGCCCCTCGGCCTTGATGGCGGCGGCAATGGCGCTACGGAGGCCCTCGGCGCCGCAGGAGACGCAGCCGGCCGCCGTACAGCAGTAGATGCGGTTTTCCAGGCGCCGTAGGCGTGCCTGTTCCTCGGAATGGAGTTCGAAAAGCTCTTCGACGGTCATCGGATCCCCAACGTGCTGAGCTCGGCTTCGAGCATCTCCGGCGTCACGCGGCCTACAATCTCGCCGTCGCGGATGATGGCCGGCGCCAGGCCGCAGGCGCCGATGCAGCGCGCCGTATTGACGCTGACCTTCCCGTCGGCCGAGGTGGAGCCGGCCTTGGCGCAACGCCGCTCCAGCGTCTCGAGCAGTCCCAGCGCCCCTTTCACATAACAGGCCGTGCCCAGGCACACAGTATAGGAATGCTCGCCCTTGGGCGCGAGCGAGAAAAAATGATAGAAGGTCGCCACGCCCAGCACCCGGCTGGGGGGCAGGCGCAGTTTCCGGGCGATCGTCTTCAGCAGCTCCGGCGTCAGATACCCGTAGAGCTCCTGCGCGGTGTGCAGGACCTCGATGAGCGCGTCGCCCGAGTAATGGTGGCGCGACATGGCGCGCTCGAGGAATTTGGCCCGGTTATCCTGCACGGCGGCTTTCCTATCCGGAGACCGGGCTTCGGTTGTCGTCGACATGAGTGCGTTTCGGCTCGTAAATGCAGAAAGGTTCTTCGGCGAGATAATCGCCGGTCATGCCATAGGCGCGCGCCCGGCAGCCCATGCACACATTGCGGAACTCGCAGATGCGACACTTGCCTTCCAGGTTTGCCGGATCGCGCAGCTCGCGAAAAATCGGCGCATGCTCCCAGATATCCCGGAAGCGCTGCCGGCGCAGGCTGCCCGCCGACACCGGCAGATAACCGCAGGGGTAAACCTCGCCCTGGTGAGAAATGAAACAGACGGCGCTGCCGGCCAGGCAACCCTTGGTGACGGCGTGCATCCCCGTCGAGGGCAGTTCCGGAACCGCCTGCCCGGCCCGGCGCGCTTCGGCGCGGCGCTGGCGCAGAATCCGGTAGTAATGAGGCGCGCAGGTGGCCTTGAGTTCCAGGCGCGTCTCGAGCGAGCGCTCATAAAACCAGGTCAAGATCTGCTCGGCCTCCTCGCCCTGAATCGCCTGCTCGTCCTTGATGGTGAGCCCGCAGCCGACCGGCACCAGCAGGAACATGTGGAAGGCGTCGACGCCGAGATCCTCGGCGAGTTTCAGAATCTCGGGCAACTGGTGAGCGTTATGGCGCGAAACGGTGGTGTTGATTTGCGTGGAGACGCCCAGATCCTGGAGGCACCTGATGCCGCGCACGGCCGCTTCGAAAGCTCCCTGATGCCCGCGGAAGGTGTCGTGGGTGGCGCGGTCGGCCCCATCCAGGCTGATCGAGACCCGTTCGATGCCCGCCTCGGCGATCCTTTGCGCCATCGCCTCGTCGATCAGCGTGCCGTTGGTGGCCAGAGCGACGCGCAGCCGCCGCAGGCGTGCTCGCCTGGCGATGTCAAAGACGTCGCGGCGCCAGAGGGGCTCGCCCCCGCTCAGCACGAGGATGAATGGGGCATATTCCGCAATCTCGTCTACCACATGGCAGCACTCGGCGTAGCTTAAGTCGGCCGGCGACATCAACTCGGTGGCGCTGGCGCGGCAATGTATGCACCTGAGATTGCAACCGGTTGTCAATTCCCAGAAGATCAGCCGCGGCCGATACTTCCCGTTTTGGCCGTGCTCCTGCATCACCCTCTCCTCAGCAATTCGCGGACCAAGTCTTCGCGCGGCCGTTCGCGCGGGTTGGGTTACGGCGGCCAGCCCTCCTCGCGCCAGGCCATGTCCCAGAACATGTATTCATAGCGGGCGGAAAGTTCGAATAATTTCTGCGCCTTCTCGCGCGTCGCCGCGTCCGCCGTTTGGGCTTCCGCCTCCATCATCCCGAGCACCTGGCGCACCGAGGCGCCAAACTCCTCGGCGGCGTATTGATCGATCCAGCGCTGGTAGTCGGGGTCTTTTGATCCCCGCTGTTTCAGGTTTTTGCCGACCTCCCAGTAAATCCAGTAACAGGGAAGCATCGCGGCCAGGCCTTCCAGGAAGGGCCGCTGAGTTACCGTCGCGATGAGATGATTCGTATAGGCCAGATTGGTCGGCGCCATCGTCGCCGCCGGCCGCCCCGCACCCAGCAGGCTCTCATGCAGCTTGCGTTCGACTTCGAGCGCCTCGACGGCGTGCCGGTTAAGCGTGAGCGACCATTCCTCGCGGGGCGCTTTCGCCGCCAGCAGGCTGAGCGCCCGGCTGAAACCGCCGAGATAGAGGGCGTCCTGCGCCAGATAGTACTCGAAGCGCGAGCGAGGAAGGCTGCCATCGGCCAGGCCCCTGAGAAACGGATGGTCGAGGGTGCGCTGGTAAATCGGTTGAATGGATGACCACAGCCGGCCCGTAAAATCCCCGGCCCAGGCCGGCGCGGCGAGCAGAACGGCCCAGACGAGTCTCATTGCTTCGAGCTTAGCGAACCGCGCCGGGCGGGAGCAATTGTCGCGGGCTCTTGGCTTGTCCGCGTCGGGTCATGGTACTGTAACCGTG
Organism: uncultured Bryobacteraceae bacterium; assembly: GCA_938003835.1. Lineage (GTDB taxonomy): Bacteria > Acidobacteriota > Terriglobia > Bryobacterales > Bryobacteraceae > CALKXJ01. The sequence continues at coordinate 185,459 of CALKXJ010000001.1, forward strand.
GAGGAGGGACTGGCGGGATGGCGCGAGACGGCAAGCTCAGGCTCCGGGTCCTGGACGCTTACGGAAATTTCATTCGTGAAAAAGCGGACGTGTTGCTCCGAAACCAGACGGTCACCGATCACGTCCGCCTCTCCGGGCTCGATCTGGGGCAGGAAGTGGTGGTGGATCACCTTTTAGGCCCGCCACAGAACCTCTATCTGCTCGAGATCAGCGCGCCCTCCTACCGGCCGGTACGCCGCTTCGTCTCCACCGCGACGGACTCCGGCCCGACGCGGCTGATCTATCTGCCGATCGATGCGCACAAGGTGGTTCGGGTCGATTTCCCTGCCTATGAGGATCTGGCCGAGGGCGCGCGCCGGCTGCTCGAGCGCAGCGAGGCCGTGCTCGGCCAGAGCGGCCACGCCGGCAAGGATCTCTACCTGAATCTCGACCCGATCCGCCGCGCCGGCCTGTTGAACATCCTGGCCAAGTGCCGGCGGACGCTCCTGGCCAACGGCCAGCCCGTCGTCGCCTATTTGGCCGCCGAGAGCTCGGCGCTGCTCGAGATCCGCGGCGACCGCTTCTTTGCCTCCGTTCCCAAGGAGCTGCGCGAGGAGGTCAAACACAGCGTCGCTGAGGAGATCTTCGAACCGGTCTCCGGGGCCCTGCACACGCCGCCCAAGGGGTATTCGCCGGCGGGCAGCTTCAAGACGCGCGACAGCTACGGCAACCTCCAGCTCACCTTCTTCGCCCGCGGCAACCGGTGGGTGGCCGACATCGATATCGACGACGCCCGAGGGCTCGAGCACGTCTTTCAGGTGCTTCGCAACGCGCTGACGGGGCGGCCGACGCACCCCTATGACATCCACCAGATCCTGCTCGTTCACCAGGAGCTCGACTCGGGCTACCGGCTGAAGACGGCGGCGCCGGCCTAGCCGGAGCTGCGCTCAGGCGTTTCGGGCAGCCTTCTTCGCCGCGCCCCTGGCGCGAGCCGGCGCGAACAGTTGCGCGATGCGCCGCTGGAGGTCCCGGAAGATCTCGTCGGGGTTGCGCGAAGCGTCGATGATGACGAAGCCGTGCCGCGCGGCCATCCGGTCCAGCGCGCGGATGATGCGGCTCTGATAGCGCACGAAGCTCTCGTGCATGTCCGAGCCGAAGCGCAGGTCCATGCCGCTCTCCCAGTAGTCGAAGGCGCCCCGGCCGACGACGACCCGGGTCACCAGATCCTTCACCTCAGCCCGCAGGTAGTAGACGACGTGCGGCACCAGCGCGAAACCGGCCACCTGTTCGATCCAGGCCCGGTCGGCGCCGCGGGCGATCGCGCGCGCCATCAGCGAGAAGATGTAACGATCCGTGAGCACGACGAAGCCGGCGCGCAGCGCGGGGATGATCTCGTTCTCCAGCCGGTCGGCGAAGTCGGTGGCGTAGAACAAGGTCATCGTCAGCGGGCCGAACGTATTGCCTTCTTTGGCCTGCTGAATGCCCTTGCCGGCGAGTGCCGAGCGCGCCATGCCAGTGTGCAACACCGCATGCCCCTGATTCTCGAGCCACGCGCGCAGCCGGTTGATCTGGGTGGTCCGGCCGACGCAATCCGGCCCCTCGATGACGATCAGCTTCCCCTGCAACTCGGAGGTGTCGACCCCGGGCAACGGTTCCCCGTAGAAACTAAGCGGCGTAAGTGGAGTCACTGGAACTCACCCACTGGACGCGGAGGACTTCCGAGCGCAGGCTTTCGCCAAGCTGGCGCTCGACAATCTCCCGCATCTGTTTCTGCTGTTCTTCGATGGAGCGCGTGGCGTCGATGATGAAAAAGCCCATCTCTTCGGCCATCGCCTCGTATTCCTCGAGGATCCGCCCCTGGAAGATGCGGAAACTCTCCTCGATGTGGCGGCTCAGCCCGAGGTCCATGCCCGCTTCGTAGTATTTGATGGCGGTGCGCCCGCCCAGAATCCGCCCGAGAGCCACTTCGAGCGGCACGCGGAAATAGAAAGCCAGGTTCGGCCGGATGGCGAACCGGTAAAGGTTCCGCACCCACTTGCGGCTCACCCCGCGGCTGACGTCGCGCGCAAAGGCGGTGTAAGCGTACCGGTCGGCGCAGACCACGGCGCCGGCCTTGAGCATCGGCAGGATATAGCGCTCCGTCCGGTCGGCGAAGTCAGTGGCGTGAATCAGGCTGAACGTGGTGGGCGTGAAGAGCTGCTTCTTCTTGCCGCGCCGCGTGGTGTCCCGCACCAGGGGCGAGGAGTTCCATTCGCTGAAGGCGACGGCCACCCCTTGCGAGCGCAGCCACTGGCTGAGCAGCGACAGTTGCGTCGATTTTCCGGAGCCGTCGATGCCTTCGACAACGATCAGTTTCCCCGGGTTACGATTCGGCACGAAGTAGGGCATCCGCTTGGCAGGAAGACCCTATTATATCCCTATATGGCGACTTACGCCGCTGTGGACATCGGCAGCAACTCGGTTCGCCTGCTCATCTCCGAAGTGCTGCCGGGCGAGCCGCCGCGAACGCTGGTGGAGGAGCGCGAGGTGACGCGCCTCGGCGAAAGCGTCTTCCGCAGCGGCCTGATCAGCCCGGAAGCGATGGGGCTGGTTTGCGCCGTACTGGGGCGCATGGCCGGGCTGCTCAAACGTTTCGACCTCGCCGGCGTTCGGGCCGTGGCGACTGCCGCGGTCCGCGATGCGAGCAACCAGCAGGAGTTCCTGGATAACGCCTCGGCCGCGCTGGGGGTTCCGGTGGAAGTGATCTCGGGCCAGGAGGAGGCGCGCCTGATCCACCTGGGCGTGCAGAGCGTCTGGCCGCATCCGGCGGGCCGCGTTCTGATGATCGACGTCGGCGGCGGCAGCGCCGAGCTGATTCTCTCGGAAAACGGCCGGCTCAGCGCCGCCTTTTCACGACAGATCGGGGCGCTGCGCCTCACCGAGCTGTTCCTCCGGCACGACCCGCCGCTCGAGGTCGAGCTGCACCGGCTGGACGAGTATGTCCACGAGAAGATCGCCGCGGCCGTGGAGCGCATCGGGCGGGGCCCCTGGCAGCGAGCCATCGCCACGTCGGCGACCGCAGCCGCCCTGGTGTCCGCCGTGCACCGCATCCCGCGCTCGCGACGCGAGGAGGCGGACCGCCTGCGGGCCTCGGCGGCACAGGTAGGCCGGTTCCTCCGCGAGGTCAGCTTGAAGGATCTGCCCGCGCGCCGCAAGATCACCGGCATCGGACCGAGGCGCGCCGAGATCATCATCGCCGGCGCGGCCGTCTTCCGCCGCATCATCGAGGATTTCAACCTGCCGGGCATCCATTATTCGGCGGCGGGCCTCCGCAACGGCATCATTGCGGATCTGCTGGAGCGCGGCGTGGGCAAGGAGCGGGCGCGCCTGTCGCGCGAACAGCGGCGCGTGGTCGAGGCCATGGCGCAGCGCTTCGGCGTCTCGGTTCCACACGCCCGCAAGGTGGCGCGGCTGGCCTCCACGCTGTTTGAATCCCTCGAACCCTTGCACCGCCTGCCGGCCGCCTATGGCAAGCTGCTCGAGGCCGCCGCCCACCTTCACGACGTCGGCCACTACATCAGTGACACCGGCCACCACAAGCACTCCGCCTACATCGTCGCCAACTCGGACCTGCCGGGTTTTACCGCGCAGGAAAAGAAGCTGATCGCCCTGCTCTGCCGGTATCATCGAAAGAGTATGCCCGCCCCGCGGCACGATTCCTTCCGGGAACTTTCCGCCGAGGAGCAACGGGTGGTGTTGCTGCTGGCGCCGCTGCTGCGGCTGGCCGACAGCCTCGATCGCAGCCACCAGCAACTCATCGAGCGGATGGACTGCCAGGTGCGGAACGGCAACGTCATCGTCTACCTCAGTTCGTCGGCCGACACCGACCTGGAGACCTGGGCGGGCGAGCGGGCCGCCGAAATCTTCGAGCAGATCTACGAGCGCCCATTGGCGCTGGTAAAGCTGCGGCCGAACGGTTCGGCGCCTGGAGGCAAAGGTGCTGGCGAGCGCTGACATCACCCGCTACGCCCGGCAGCAGATCACGGCCCGCCTTGGCCGGCTGGTCTTTGAAGTCCACCGCGCCTCGCGCGGCATGGATGTCGAGGCCATCCACGACCTGCGGGTCGCCATCCGGCGCTTCAGCCAGAGCCTGGCGGTCTTCGCCTCCCTGCTTCCCAAGCGGCCGGTCAAGAAAGTGCGGCGGCGCCTGAAGCGTATTCGCGACACCGCGGGCCGCGTACGCGATCTCGACATCGCCATGGCTCTCGTGGAGTCGCTCGAGGCGGACAAGGACGGGGCGCTGCGGGCGCATCTGGCCGAGGCGCGCAAACAGGCCGAACCGGCGCTGGCTGACGAGCTGCGGCGCTTCACCGACTCCAACCAGTCGGAGAAGTGGCGCGCGGCGTTGGGGCTGGACCAGCCATGAAGAAGCAGCCGGTCCCCCAGTGGGATTCCTCGATGACCGCGGCGGAGGCGGCGCGCCAGGTCTTGCCTGTGCTGGCCGCCGAGTACTTCGCCGCCGGCCGCAAGACGTTTCGCAAGAAAGCGGACCTGGAGACGCTCCACGCCTTCCGGATCCGCACGAAGCGCTTCCGCTACACGCTCGAGCTGTTCCAGCCGATCTACGGCCCCGGCCTGAGCTCCCGCCTCGAGCAACTGCGCAAGGTGCAGCAGTATCTGGGCGACATCAACGATTGCGTCATCACGGAGAGGCTGGTGCGAAGCGCCGCCGGCGACGGCGCCCCTGCGGAGCTGCTCGAAGCGCTCGCGGCGCGCGCCCGGCAACGCAGACGCAAGCTGATCGAGTTCTGGCGGGAGACCTTCGACGCTCCGGGCGCCGAGCGAAGCTGGGTGAGCTATCTCCGGTCCTGGGCGGGGCGTGCGGCGCGACCGCCGGCGAGTTCTCGGCAAGCCCACCCGGCCGCGGCGACTGCCCAGGAGTGATAAAATAACAGTTGGCGATCCTGGGGGGTCGTCTAATGGTAAGACTGCAGACTCTGGATCTGCCTATCGGGGTTCGAATCCCTGCCCCCCAGCCACTCCCCTTCGAGCTCGCCTAGGAATCCGCCGGCCCTGCGGCAACAGAGGCATCAGTTGCTCTTCGGTTGCTGGCGGGGACGGCCGCCGAGCCCCTCGAACAGCTTCTCGAACTCCGCTTCCGGCACGGTGAGGGAAACGCGGACCCGGTTGCCCTCGGCGGCGATCTCCATGCGTCGGGCGAAATCGACGAATCTCTGGGCACGCTCGGTATTGGCCTGCAACTGGATGAAACTTGCCAGGAAACGAAACACGTCGGCCAGCGCCGCGGCGTCCTTATCGGTCTTGAGGAGAGTTTCGCCGGCGAGGGTGACCTGGGCGCCGAACTTCACGCCGCCGCTCATCTGCTCGATCGCCCGCATGAGGTCGCCCTTGACCGCCGCGCCGCCGCTCTCCGGCGGAAGCCGATCCGCGAGCGCGGCCGGCCAGGCGGCAGTCGCCATCCAGACGTCATAGCGCGAGCTCGCCTCAGCCGCCGGGGCGGCCAGCTCGGCGGGCAGCTTTCCGCCGTCGAGCCAGCGGTCGATGGCGGCCCGCACCAGATCGCCCTCGCCGGCCACTGCGAGCGAACCGTTGAGGAAGGCCACGCCGGCCGACCGGGGTCCCTTACCGGAGACGAGCGTTACGCCACGGTATTGGACCGGGGCGGCGCTCTCCCGCGGCAGCGCAGCCAGGATCTTGGGAATGTCGAAGCGGCCCCGCACGCACACCAAGCCCTGCTTCCCGTCGCCGCGGCCGGCGCCGACAATCTCGCTGATGTCGCGCCGCGGATCGAAGCCGGTCAGGGCGATGAACTGCTGGAGATCGCCGTCCTCCTTTTCGAGGCGCGCCAGAACATACTGGCCGAAAGGCGTGTAACGGCTTTGATCGACCTGGACGCCGAAGATCACCTGGGCGTCCGGGGGAAGCAGGTTCAACAGCGCCGTGTCCGCGGCCGCGGCGGAGTAGGCTGCCGCCAGCCACAGGACCAAACCCGGAAGCGATCTGAGCTTTGCCATCTTGCTCACCTGCCTTCTATACGCGCAAACTCCAAGGCGGGGTTCCGCCTATTTCACCGGCGCCTGCTCGACGATCTCGATGCCGAAGGCTTCGAGCGCGACGATCTTGCGCGGGTGGTTCGTCAGCAGCCGGACCTTGCGCAGGCCGAGATCGGAAAGGATCTGGGCGCCGATGCCACTCTCGAATTGCAGCAGGCGCTGGCCGTCTGGTGTCGTGTAGTGCATGAAGCGGCGGCCGTGCGAAACCAGCTCCGGCAGCAGCTCGCCCTCGCCGCCACGCCGCAGCATCTGGACTCCCGGCCCGCTCTGATGCAGGTAGACCAGCACGCCGGCGCCCTCCCCGGCAATTCGGCGCAGGGAAGCTTCGAGGATCCGGCCGCACTCGCAATCGACGGAGCCGAAGACGTCGCCGTAGACGCAGCGCGTGTGCATGCGCACGCTCACCACCTCGCGGCTGCCGATGTCGCCCATCACCAGCGCCATGTGCATTTCGTTGTCGATGCTGGTGGTGTAGGCGATGGTGCGGAACTCGCCATAGGGCGTCCGCAGCCGGCCTTCCGCCTTGCGCTGCACGAAGCGCTCGTGTTCGAGCCGGTAGCGGATGAGGTCGGCCACCGAGATGAGCTTCAGCCCGTGGCGGGCGCAGAACTCCTCGAGCTCCGGCACGCGCGCCATCGTGCCGTCGTCGTTCATGATTTCGCAGATCACTCCGCCGGGCGCCAGGCCTGCCAGCCGCGCCAGATCGACCGCCGCCTCGGTCTGCCCGGCCCGCACCAGCACGCCGCCGGCTCTGGCCCGCAACGGGAAAACGTGGCCGGGGCGCGCCAGATCCTGCGGGCGGGTCGCCGGGTCCATGGCGACGCGGATCGTCCGGGCCCGGTCCGCCGCCGAGATGCCCGTGGTGATTCCCTCGCGGGCGTCGATCGCCTCGCAGAAGGCCGTCCCGAAACGCGATGTGTTGGTCGGCGACATCAGGGGAAGCTGAAGCTCGTCGCAGCGCTCCTCGCTGAGCGCCAGGCAGATCAGGCCCCGCCCGTACTTGGCCATGAAATTGATCGCCTCGGGGGTGACCTTCTCCGCCGCCAGCGTCAGATCCCCTTCGTTTTCGCGGTCCTCGTCGTCGACGACGACGACCATCTTGCCCGCGCGAATGTCCTCGAGGGCTTCGGGGATGGAGGCGAAGGGCATCGGCGATACGCTTCTTATGGTAGCGCCGCGCGCAGGCCGGCCACGGCGTCGGAGGTCTCAGCGCGATTTTCGCTCCGAGAGCCCGCTCAGCATCTCGTGAAACTTCTTCTTCTGACGCTCGTCGAGGACGTTGAGGATGCGACGTTTCCCGTCGGCCCGCACTTCATCCATCTGCACCTGAAGCGAGTGCATGTATTTGACGAAGTCGTCCAGAATCAGGGCAATCTCTTCCGACTGCTGCTCGGTTAGATCCAGCTCCCTCTGGAGCCGTTGCAGGGAGATCTCCTTACCCGCTTCGCTCCAGTAAGGGGCTTGCGGCGCAGGCGAGTTGTGAAATCCGTAGCGGAAGGCGAGCGCCCCGGCCATCGAACCGCATAAGAAAACGAGAAGAAGAATCAACCAGATTCGCGGGTTGCGCCAGTTGGGACGCGGAGGCGCCGCCATAAATCCCCGATCAGTGCTCGTAGGTGGCCAGGTTCACCAGGACCACGTCACGGTCCTGGATCGGGTCGGCGCCGAGCGGCGGCCCGATGGGATCTTCGGCGATGAAGATCTCCGGCGCCGTCGGCGGAATCACCGGCTCGGTCTCGAGCGAAACCGCGAGCGCGCTCAGCAGGACCAGGAGCGCCAGCGAGGCCAGAGCCAGCCGCTTGGCCAGAACGGGCTCGAGCAGCAGGCTCCAGATCGAGTTCGACCGCTGGGCCTCGATCCGCTCCCAGACCCGGGCGTAAAAGCCCGGCTCCGGTTCGAAGACGCCGCCGGGCCGCAGCAGGCGCAGGAACGCCGCCTGCCGCCGCATCGCGGCGACCTCGCGGGCGCACTCGCGACAGGTGGCCAAGTGTGACTCGATCGCCCGGACGCCTTCGGCGCCCTCCGTCCCGCCCAGATACTGCTCAAGGCGTTCCCTGATGGGCTGATGCATCGTCTCTTCCCTCAAAACAAGCCGCCATGTCCTCGCGCGGGTCTGGTGCCCGCTTGCCAAAACTCTCGCCCCAGCGCCCCCGAGCTCTTCACAGCGCTGGTTCCATCCCGCTACGGCGCAACAGCCGGTTGGCCGCGCGCAGCAGCTTTTGCCTGGCCCGGAACAGCTTCACTTTTATTGTATTCTGGTTGAGCCCGGTCATCTCGGCCAGCTCCTCCACCGAATGCCCCTCGACCTCCTTGAGCAGGATCAGCGTCCGCTCCTCCTCGCTGATCCGCTCGAGCAGCTTCATCACCAGGTCGCGTTGCGCCAGCACCGTGTCGACAGCCCGAACCTGCTCGACCGGCTGCTCGGTGTTCATCATCCGCAGCGCGTCCTCCTCGGTGAAGTCGCTCTCGTAGACCAGCTTGCGGACGCGCTTCTTGCGCAGGTAGTCGTAGCACTCGTTGACGGTGATCTTGTAAATCCACGTCAGCAGGCTGCTGCGAAAGTCGAAGCTGCCGATCGAGAAATAGATCTTGGCGAAGACCTGCTGGGCGATGTCCTCGGCGTCGTTGCGGTTCCTGAGGATTCCGTAAATAATGGAAAAGACTTTGGATTGATACCGCTCGACGATCTCGCGGAAGGCCGTTTCGTCGCCCGCCTGCACTCTCCGGACGAGGGCCGCTTCTTCGGAGCCGTTCGCGTTCACTCTGCCATCGATCCGAGTCTGCTCACCGGCTGCCGGAAACGGAAGCGCCGCCGTCACGCTGCTCATACAACTCGTGCGACGTAACCCAGATCCTGCTGGTTTCAGGCAGCTTTGCCGGCATGAGGGCCGGGTCGGATCCTGCATCAACATAGCAGATTCCTGCGACCTTCCGCCGGGACCCCGCATCTGGAGAGGGAGAGTGCGGAACGCGCAAATTTGTACAATGAAAGCGGAGAGCGCAGTTCCCGCGAGGAGGTGGAGGAACCAATGCTTCGGATGACGCCCAAGGCCGTGGAAAAGGTCAAGGAGATCCTCGAGATGCAGGATCCCAAGCCTGCCGGGCTTCGGATCGCCGTGGTCGGAGGGGGCTGCTCGGGGTTTCAGTATTCCATGGCCTTCGAGAACAATCCGCAGCTTCTGGACAAGACCTACAACTACGATGGCCTGAAGGTCTTCATCGACCAGGCCAGCATGTTGTACCTGGACGGCGCCGAGGTCGACTACGTCGAGACGCTCGAAGGCTCCGGTTTCAAGTTCACCAACCCGAACGTTCGGACCACCTGCGGCTGCGGCCAGTCTTTCGGCGCCTGACGGTCCACGGCGCGCCGGCATCCCCCGGCTGGACATCTCCTGCGGAAGTGCGGTAGAACGGTCCGAGGGGTGCTATGCGTCAACGACGACGAGAGTTCCTGCACGCGGCGGCTGCCGCCGGCCTCTCGATGGCCTGTGACCCGGAGGCCGAGGCGCTCGCGGCCCAGGCGCCATTTTCCGTTTCCGGCAGACTGGTCACGCCCGGGACCAACGCCGACATGCCCACCCTGAAGCTGGGCAAGTTCACCGTATCGCGCCTGATCATCGGCGCCAACCCGTTTCACGGCTATTCCCACTTCAATCGGATCTTGAGCAACCACATGACCGAGTGGGCAGATCGCGACCGGGTCTGCGAGATCCTCGCCCGTTGCGAGCGCCTGGGCATCAACACCTGGCAGTTCTCCCATCACGAGCGAGGCATGGGGGATCTCGAACGCTACCGCGAGCGCGGCGGCACGATCCAGTGGATTCTCTTGAGCCACCGCGAGCTCGAGGAGGATCCTGCGCTCGTGCGGCAGATGGCCAAACTCGGCCCTATCGGCATCGTCCATCATGGCGGGTCGGCCGAACGCAAACGGCGGGCCGGCCGCACGGGTGAGATCCGGGACTTTCTCAAGCGTGTCCGCGACGCCGGGGTGATGGCGGGCCTGTCCACGCACGACCCGGCGTTCCTCGAGCAGGCCGAGGAGGAAAACTGGGAGGCCGATTTCTACATGACCTCCCTCTACTACCTGACGCGCACGCCCGAGGAGTTCCGAAAGATCCTGGGAACCCGACCGATCGGCGAGATCTACCTGCCGGAGGATCCGCCGCGGATGTGCCACGCGATCCGCAACACGAAGAAGACCTGCCTCGCCTACAAGGTGCTCGCCGCGGGCCGCCTCATCGATTCGCCCAAACTAATCGACGAGGCCTTCGAGTTCACCCTACGCAACATCAAGCCCAACGACGGCATGATCGTGGGCATGTATCCGCGCTTCTCCGATCAGATTGCCGACAACGTCGAACGCATCAAGCGGATTTCGGCTGCACTCAAGAGCTGATCGAAGCGCCGGATCCCTGCCCGGCTCGCGCCTCCCCGGCTGCGGCGCTATTCGCCATCTCTGGGTTTGCGGCCGCCGTCGAACGAGTTTGGCAGAGGCGTGTCCGAGGGCCAGTAGCCGCCCGGCGCCTCGCGCCAGCTCTTGCCGCAGAGTCGCGAAATTACGCTCCATTCGGCGGCGCCGAGGTCCGGATCCGGATGGAAGAGGAAGCGCTTGAGGCCTGCGCGGGCGCTGGCGGTCAGGATCCGGTACAGATCTCGCGCCGGCATCGGATCGCCGGCATGGGGCTTCCGTCCGGTCGAGACCCAGGCAATCACCTTGTTGTCGTCACCGATGGCCTCGAGCACCCGCCGGGTCTCCTGGTAAACGATCTTGTCGAAGAACTCGTCCGGGAAGCCGAGCTCCATGTCGGCCAGCGAGTTGACGCCGGGCAGCTCGATGCCGAACCAGGCCTTGACCACGGCAAAGCAGTCCTGCTCGCTCAACGTAGGGTTCCACTCCGCGATCTTCTGGACCCACCGGGCGACGGTGCCGTACATGCCGTCAAAGCCACGGTGCCAGAAGCAGTGCTTCGGAAACACCTAGTCGAAGTAAGGATGCATCCGGTAGTAGTCCTGCGTGGTCAGCGCCGAGAAGGCGGCGGTGCGCGGAATGGTGGCGAGCTTGATCTTGCGGTTGAGCCCGTCGATCTGGCGCCGCACCGCGGCAAAGTAGCCCACGGAGTACTCCTGGCGCGACCGAAGCCACGAGGGCGCGTCCTCGTTGAGATCGAACCGTGCCAGCGCCGCCACCAGGCCCCCGGGTGCGTGATACCGGACCAGGCCCAGGCCGAGCGCCGCATAGCGGGCGCGCTGCCAGGCGCGCAGCTCGAACAGTTCGCCGCCGTGATGAAAGGCCAGCTCGTAGTGGTGTTCTCCGGCGCCGTCGATGATCACGCCGTGCGCCTGCGGATAGGCGTTTATGGCGTCCTGGACCGCAGCCGCGTAGCCGATGGCGCCGAAGGGGTCCTCCTCGAGCGGGCGCGCGCCGCCGCCGGGCGGTGGGCCGAACAGCAGAATCTCCCAACCCCGCCGGGCGGCATCGTCCAGCAGGGCCCGGAGCCGGCTTTCTTTCTCCGGGTCCCACGGGGAGGGAGGGGGAGGATCGACGCCGTAAGCACGATAGACCCGCTCGTCTGCGGGGAAGGTGCGGATCGTCGAGCCATCGGGCTGGGTGAAGCGGAGGTAGCCGACGTCGCCTGGAGGAACCGGCGTCGCGGGAGGGATCCTGCCTTCGTCGCTGGCGTTTCCATCATCGGTGTTCTCCGGAAGGCAATTGTACGCTCGTTTCCGGCCCGCGTCCCGGGGGCGTCGCCGTTCCGGTATTGCATAATGAAATTTCGTGGAACAGGCGCGGGCATGGATTCAAAGCGCCTCGAGCGTGGTGGCCCTGACCGGCGCCGGCATCTCGGCCGAGAGCGGCATTCCCACTTTTCGGGGCGCCGGGGGGATGTGGAAGAGACTCCGGCCCGAGGATCTGGCGACGCCCGAGGCCTTCACCCGTGACCCGAAGCTCGTCTGGGAATGGTACCTGTGGCGCCGCGGGCTGATCGCGCGCGCCGAGCCTAACCCCGGCCACTATGCGCTGGCGCGGCTCGAGCAGCGGGCGCCGCGCTTCCACCTGGTGACACAGAACGTCGACGGCTTGCACGAGCGGGCCGGAAGCAGGAAGATCTTGAAACTCCACGGCGACATCTGGGAGGTGCGCTGCACCGGCTGCGGCCTCGAGCGGCGCGATGAGCGACTCGCCTTTGACGAGATGCCGCCCCGTTGCGCCTGCGGCGGCCTTCTCCGCCCTGCCGTGGTCTGGTTCGGCGAGATGCTGCCGGCCGATGTCTGGCAGCGGGCCGAGCGGGCCGTCGCCGAAACCGAACTGCTGCTGGTGGTGGGCACCTCCGCCGTCGTCTATCCGGCAGCGGGCCTAGTTCCGCTGGCCAGGCGCTCGGGCGCCCGCATCATCGAGGTCAATCTGGACGAGACGCCCTACTCAGCCTCGGTCGATTGTTCGCTCCGCGGCAAGGCCGGCGAGCTGCTCCCCAAACTGATCCCATGAAAATCTGCTATTTCGACGCCTTTTCCGGTATCAGCGGCGACATGACCGTGGGAGCGCTCCTGGACGCCGGCGCCGACGCCGAGGCATTTCTTGCTTCGCTGCGGTCGCTTGCGACCGGCGCCGCCTATGAGATCGAGCGCACCCGGCGCCGTGGCATCGCCGCGACGAAGTTCCGCGTCAAGCCGCCCGAAGGCGAGCGCCACCGCCACCTCTCTCACATCCTGCGGCTGATCGACTCCGCCGGCTTGCCCGCGCGGGCTGCGAAGAACGCCAAGGCGATCTTCGAGCGGCTGGGAGCGGTGGAGGCCGCCGTCCACGGCGTCCCGGTGGAGAAGGTTCACTTTCACGAGGTGGGGGCGGCCGACTCCATCGCCGACATCGCCGGCGCCTGCATCGCCCTGGAGTTGCTCGGCGTCGAGGAGGTTTACTGTTCGGCGATCAACGTGGGAGGCGGGACGGTGGCCACCGAGCACGGCGTTCTGCCGGTACCGGCGCCCGCCACCGCCCGCCTGCTCGAAGGCAAGCCGGTCTACTCGAGCGGGCCGCAGAAGGAGCTGACGACGCCGACCGGCGCTGCGATCGTGGCCACGCTGGCGCGCCGGTTCGGCCCCTTGCCGCCGATGCGGCTCATCGCCTCCGGCTACGGGGCCGGCGACGCCGACTTTCCCGAACAGGCCAACGTCCTTCGCGTGCTCATCGGCGAGACAACCGGAGCCGAGGAGGCGGTCACCGTGGCGATTCTCGAGGCCAACATCGACGACTCGACGCCGGAGGTGCTGGGCTATGCCATGGAACGGTTGCTCGAGGCCGGCGCCCTCGACGTGAGCCTCTCACCGCTCGTGATGAAGAAGAACCGGCCGGGAACGCTGCTGCGGGTCATTGCCCGGCCGGAGGACCGCGAGGCGCTGGCCGAGCTGATTCTGCGTGAAACCTCGACCTTCGGCGTGCGCTTCCTGGCCGCCGAGCGCCGCGTCGCCACACGGAGCACCGTCGAGGTCGAGACCTCGGCCGGCAAGGTTCGCGTCAAGGTCAGCGACCGTGGCCAGTTCGCCCCCGAGTACGAGGACTGCCGGCGGCTGGCGCTCGCCACCGGCACGCCGCTCCGCGAGATTCTCGCCGAGGCCGCCTGCGCGTATCTGAAGGACAGCCGATGAAATACTACCTGACCACCCCGATCTATTACGTCAACGCGGCGCCGCACATCGGCCACGCCTACACGACGATCGTCGCCGATCTCATCAAACGCTTCAAGACGATGCAGGGCTACCGCGCTGTGCTCACCACCGGCAGCGACGAGCACGGCGTCAACGTCGAGCGGGCCGCCGCGCGCGCCGGAAAGGCCCCGGCCGAATTCGTCGCCGTCATCGCGCGCGAGTTCGAGCAGCAGTGGCGCACCCTCGGCCTGGGCATCGACCGCTTCATGCGCACCTCCGACCCGCGCCATCACCGCAAGGTGGCCGAGCTGTTCGAGGCCTGCCGGCGCAACGGCTACGTCTACAAGGGCGAATACCGGGGCCAGTACTGCATCCACGACAACCTTTACGTGAGCGAAGCCAAACCGGGCGACCCCTGCCCGGAGTGCGGCCGGCCGACCGAGACCGTCACCGAGGAGAACTACTTCTTCCGGCTTTCGGCCTTCGAGGACCGGCTGCTCGAACTCTATGAACGCCAGCCGGACTTCATCCTGCCGGAGACGCGCCGCAACGAGGTGATCTCCTTCGTCAGGCAGGGCCTGAGCGATCTCTCCATCACCCGCACCAACATCAAATGGGGCATCCCGGTGCCCGGCGAGGAACGGCACGTCTTCTACGTCTGGTTCGACGCCCTCACCACCTACGTCAGCGCGGTGGACGGCGAGGACCTCTGGCCCGCGGATCTGCACCTGATCGGCAAGGAGATCGTCCGCTTCCACGCCGTCTACTGGCCCGCGTTCCTGATGGCCGCCGGCTGGCCGCTGCCCAAACGCATCTTTGCCCACGGCTGGCTGCTGTTTCAGGAAGACAAGATGAGCAAGTCGAAGGGCAACATCGTGCGGGCGACGCCCATCCAGCAGGTGATGGGCATCGATGCGCTGCGCTACTTCCTGCTGCGCGAGATCGTCTTCGGGCAGGACGGCAACTTCAGCTACGACGCCCTGGTGGGCCGCTACAACGCGGATCTGGCCAACGGGCTCGGCAACCTCACCAGCCGCACGCTCAGCATGATCCAGCAGTATCGCGGTGGCCGCATCCCGGCGCCCGCCGGGGGCGTGCGGCCGGAGATCGCACAGGCGGCCGAGAACACGATCCGCGCCGCCATCGCCCACTTCGAGAACTTCGAGTTCTCCCGCGCGCTCGAGGCAATCTGGTCGCTGCTGTCGAGCATCGACCGCTTCATCGTCGAGGAGGCGCCCTGGAAGCTGGCGCGAAGCTCGGAGCCGGGCGCCGCTGAGCGTCTCGACTCGGCGCTGTACACTGCGGCCGAGGCGCTCCGTGTGGCCGCCATCCTGCTCTGGCCGGTCATTCCGGCCTCGGCCGAGCGGATCTGGGACCAGCTCGGCATGGAGGGCCCGCTTGAGCAGGTCCGGTTGGGCGAGCTGGCCTGGGGCCAGTTGCCGGCCGGCCAGGCGGTAAAGACGCCCGGGGCCCTTTTCCCGCGCATCGAACCGCCCCAGGCCATCGAGCGCATGCGGGAGCTCGAGGCGCAGGAAACCGCACGGCAGGCCGCCCTGTTCGCTCCCAAACCCTCCACGGCGGCCGCGCCGGCGACTGAGCGCATTAGCATCGAGGAGTTTGCCCGCATCGACATGCGCGTGGGCGAAGTCCGCTTTGCCGAGCGCGTCAAGGGCTCCGACAAGCTGCTGCATCTCAAGGTCGACATCGGCGAGCCCCAGCCGCGCACCATCGTCGCCGGCATTGCCGAAGCCTACGCCCCGGAGAGCCTGATCGGCCGGAAGGTGGTCATTGTGGCGAACTTGCAGCCCCGCAAGCTCCGCGGCATCGAGTCCAACGGGATGATCGTCGCGGCGACCCCCGAAGGCGGCAAGCCGGTCCTGGTGGGATTCCTCGAGGACGTCCCGGCCGGCGCGCGCCTGTCATGAACCTGACGGACTCGCACTGCCACCTCGATGACCGGCAGTTCGACCAGGACCGCGAGCGGGTCATCGAGCGGGCGCTCCAGGCCGGCGTCCGGCGCATCCTGGCCATCGGCACGGGCGACGGCCCGCCGGATCTGGAGGCGGCGATCCGGCTGGCCGAACGCTACCCGCCGGTTCTGGCCAGCGTCGGCATCCATCCGCATGACGCCGCCAAGGCCGCGCCCGCCGACTTTGACCACCTGCGCGCGCTCGTCCGGCATCCAAAAGTTGTGGCGGTGGGAGAGATCGGCCTCGATTATCACTACGACTTTTCGCCCCGGGAGCGCCAGCGGGAGGTCTTCCTCGAGCAGTTGCGCCTGGCGGCGGAGTCTGGCAAGCCGGTGATCATCCACACCCGCGAGGCCTGGGAGGACACCATGGCGATGCTCGAGCTGCATGCCCGGTCCGCGGGTCTCCACGGCGTCATGCACTGCTTTTCGGGGGGACCCGAGGAGGCGCGACGGGCTCTCGATCTCGGCTTTTTCTTGAGCTTCGCCGGCATGGTCACCTTCCCCAAGGCGGTGCGAGTCCGCGAGGCCGCGCGATTGGCTCCGCTCGAGAGGCTCCTCGTCGAAACCGATGCGCCGTACCTGGCGCCGGTGCCGCACCGGGGCAAGCGGAACGAGCCCGCCTGGGTGGTGGAAACCGCCCGCCGGCTGGCGGAACTTCGCGGCGAGCCGCTCGAGGGGCTGGCGGCGGAAACTTCGAAAAACTTCGAGCGGCTGTGTTTGCCTGGCGGCGATGGCTGTCAGTAAACTGAAACCATTCTCATGGGACGCGACCAGCTTCGGCAGTCGATGACGGCGCGGGAAATTTTCGAGCTTGTCCACGAGGATCTCGAGCTGGTGGAGCGCGAGATCGCCCGGGAGTCGACTGCCTCGGTCGCCACGGTCACCGATATCGGCCGTTACCTGCAATCGAGTGGCGGCAAGCGCCTGCGTCCGATGCTCGTGCTGTTGGCGGCGCGGCTGGTGGGAAGGGCCGACGAGCTGGCGCTGCGGCTGGCCACCGTGGTCGAGATGATCCACACGGCCACGCTCGTCCACGACGACGTCATCGACGTCGCCGAGACGCGCCGGGGCAAGCCCTCCACCAACATCATCTGGGGTAACCACACCTGCGTGCTGGCCGGAGACTGGCTCTACATGCAGGCCTTCCAGGTGGCGCTCAGGCTGCGCAACTTCCAGTTCCTGGACATCCTGATCGCGCTCACCCAATTGATGGTCGAGGGCGAACTGATTCAGCTGGAGCGCCTGGGCCGCATCGACATCACGCAAGCCGAATACGAGGAGCTCATCGACCGCAAGACGGCGAGCCTGTTTTCAGCCTGCGCCCGCCTCGGCGCGCTCGCCGGCGGCGGCGACGAAGCCACGGAATCGCGCCTGGCCGAGTTCGGCTGGCACCTGGGCATGGCCTTCCAGCTTGTCGACGACGTGCTCGATTTCACCTCGCGCGAGGCGGTTCTGGGCAAGCCGGTCGGCAACGACCTGAGGGAAGGCAAGGTGACCCTGCCACTGATCTACGCGCTCGAGGCGGCCGCCCCGGAAGAGCGCCGGATGGTCGAGACGGTGCTACGCGACAACAGTTACGAACGGGTGCCGTTCTCCCGGATCCTGGACTTTGTCGAGCGGCGCAATGGCATTGAGCGGGCGCTGGCTCGCGCTCAGATCTTCACCGAGCAGGCGCGCTCGATCATCGGCAGCTTTCCAGCCTCGCCCGCGCAACGCGCCCTGGCCGCCGTCGTCGAGCTGGTGATCGATCGCGATCACTGAGCCGGCTCTGCCGGCCCCAACCCGGCCGTTGCGGAGTCTTGACAAGAAAACACCGCGGAATTAATTTTCCCGCGTATGCAGCGGCGGGTGGTGGCGTCGCTGGCTCTGTTTCTCTCCTGGGTGGGACCTCCCGCAGGCGGTGCCCTGCGGATCCTGTTGCCCGAACGGCAGGGCGCGCAGATTTCTCAGGCATTGGCGCTGGCCGGCGAAACAGCCGCTCCGGAGATTCGGCCCGCTCTGGCGAGCAGGCTCGTCCGGGTCGTTATCGTCGCCGAATGGCTCGAGCCCGCCGACCACCCGGAGCTTTCCGCCTGGTTGCGCAAGGAGCTGGCCGCAACGGGCAAGGCCGCCGGAATCCAGCTTTCCGTCCTGCGAGACGGGCAGATCTTTCCGGTTGCGGAAATTCGCAGCTTCGCCCGGCTCGAGAGGAATTTGCGCGAGCTGCTGGAGGGGCAGCCGCAGGAGGCAAGCGAGGCCGGGGATCCGCTCCGCACCTATGATCTGCTGGCCACGTCGATTCCGGCCGCTCGGGAAACATGGTCGCGGCTGGTTTGGGTTGGCAGGGCGCCCGCACTCCCGGAGGGCGTCTTGCGGGATTAGGTTCACGCCAGGATCTTTCAGTTGTTGGGAGAGGGGCGGGCGTGGCTCGAATTGTGGCCTCCGCAACAGGAAACCTGGCTTCCGGCGTTTGGCCCCTTCCCGGCCGCGCCCCGGGCGCGCGGGGTTCGAGATCCGGCGCATTTCGGTCAGCGGCAGGGGGGCTCTGGTATCCGGCGGTCGCTCCCGATCTGTCCTTGCCTGCGTTTCCGGCTTTCGGCCGCCTGGTCGATGCGGAAACCACCGCCAGCGCTGAGGCGGCAGGAGCGGCCGAGCTGGGCCGGCTCAGCCGGGCGCTTTCCGCATTGCCGGTATGGGACCGCGCGCTGTTCACCGGCGCCGGGCTTGCCGAACGCATCCAGGATTACTCTGCCGCTGTAGGCTTCCTCGAGCGGCTGATCGAGATCCACCCGGCGGAACCGCAGCTCTGGCGCCGCTACGCCGTGGCGGTCTCGGAATCGGCCCCGCCGGCCTCAGCCGAGCCTGTTCTGCGCCGCGCCGTCGAGATCCTGCCGAAAGATGCGGGGCTTTGGGAGCGTCAGGCGCTCGGCGAGGGACTGCGACGGCAGAGGGATCCCCTGCCGCGCTGAATTCGCTACATCGAACTGCTGATCGCCTCGGGTGAGACTGAGGAGGCTCGGGAGGCCCTGCTCGAGAGCGACGCCCTGGTGCCGAAAGAGGCTGCGCCCTTGACGCGGTACGCCCAGTTTTGGGAGGTGGTGGGTGAAGCTCCCCGCGCGCTCGAGTTTTGGCGACGGGCGATTCGCGTTGATCCGGACCTCGAAGCAGGCTACCTGGGCGTCGCCCGCCTGGAAGCGGCGGCAGGCAACTGGAAACCAAGCCTTGAAGCCGCCACGCAAGGACTCGAGCGGGCGCCGCGTTCGGTGGGTTTGCATCTGGCGCGCGCGGAGGCGCTGCTGGCCCTGAACCTTCACCAGGAAGCTCGCGCGGCCATCCGGGCCGCCGCTGGGGAAATTCCGGATCCGGCTCTGCTGCGCCTTGAGGCGCGCATCGAAGATCTCTTCGGAGGAGATTAAGCGGGGAGGGCCTGGAGCCGTTATCTCGAGGCTCTCGCAAAAAAGGGCGAGTCGAAAGAGCTCGAAGAGGCGCGCCGGCAGGCGATCTTTTCGGCTCTCCGGGATGGGAGGAGCGACACCGCAGCCGAACTTCTGGGCTTGCCGGAGCAGGAGAACCCTTCGTTTGCCACCGACCAGGAAAACACCGTGGTCATTCCCGGCGGCGTCTCGCTGCTGCGGAACTTGAGCGGCGTGCCCAGGCACGGCGAGCCGGGGCAATATCTGATCTTCTTTGCCCGGGCGGCGGTCGAGCTGGCTGAGACGCAGGGTTCGAAGGAATGGGCCCGGCGCGTGGAGGTGCTGCTCGAGCACTACGAGCGACTGAACGAACTCCGGCGGCTTGGCCGGCCTGAGGTCGGTGCGACCGTCGTGACGATTCAACTGGGCTCGCGGCAGGACGACCGCCGCAGCCGCAGGGCCCTCGAGCTGCTCGGTTACCGGCTCAGGAGGTCTGGAGGCACGGCGCAGGTGGAGATGCCGGCCCGCGGGGAGTTGTCGCGGCGGCAGTCCCTGGCGGCGGCACTGGAGCTCGACGAGGAAGGGATGGCGGAGGCCGTCCGCGAAAACCGCACGTTCACGATTGCCATCCGTGACGATCGCGCACGGGTCGTTCTGGGGGCGAAGGCCTGGAGCGAGCTTCTGGCGGATCGCGAAAACGCTCTGGGATTCGCCGGCTCGCCGACGATTATGCGGATCTTCTCTACTTTTACGGACCCGCACTGACGATCGATGAGGACGGCCGTTGCGCGACTCCCGGCGGCGAGGCCGCCGAGGCGATCTGGCAAGCGCTTGCCGGGGTGAGCCCGCGGCAGGGCACCCGGTTCGTCGAAACGTTGCTCCGCAAGCGGGACGGTGCCTTGCTCGCCTTCTTTTCTGAACTGCACGCCACGACGCCCGAACGCCAGGCGTGGTTTCTCCGCACTGCGGAGCGCGCCAGGCGGTTTTATGAGCTCGCGAGAACCTCCTCGGGTTGGGGATCCGACGTGGACCGCCGCCGCGTGAAGAATCCGCTGGCCGAGCTGATTCGAGACCTCCCGCTCGACTCCGAGGGTCGAGTTCGGTTCCCCGGCGGGCCGGAGGTCTGGCAGGTCACTCGAGGCGCGAGCGACCTTTCGCGGGTCGCGCGGCTGGCCAAGCGCGCCGCGCGCGCCAAGCCGGCCGAGGAGGAGGCGATCATCGAGCGGCCGGCCCGCGAGCGGTACGACGCGGGAGGCGGCCGTTCACAGCTCGAGAACTTTCTGGCCGTGGCCCACATCGAGCGCGCCTTTGGAAGGGATCTCACCCCGCGGGAAGCGCTGATCCTGGCCGAGCAGTTTCCCCGCTGGCCATGGGCGGTGCCCTTCCTGACGGCCTTGCCGGGGCTGGGCGAAACCGAGTTGCTCGCCTTTTTCTCCTGGCTCCGTCTCATCCCGGGGAACACCCTCGAGGCGAACCTCGCGCTCGGCTTGTGGGAAAATGTCGTGCTCCTCGAGGGTCTGCTGTGCCGGGCCGGCCGGCTGCCGGAGGCCGCATCCGCCGCCATTCTCCGCCAGCTCTCGGACGAGTTCCGACTTGCGGGCGACCGCGCGGCTCGAGCGGCTGCGGCCATCAAAGCGGTACGCGCTTTGGCGGGCGAGCTCAAGGCCGCTCCGGGCAAGTTTCAGGAGGCCGTCGAGGACGCGCTATTGGGCCCCGCGGAGTCGCTGCTGGGCCGCCGGCGTCGCGAAGACCTTCATGAAGTCCTGCGCCTTCAGAAGCTGCCGCCGATCGACTCGATCCTGGATCTGTATGCGGCCGCGGAGGCTGCCCGGGATCCTGCCCAGGCCAGGCAAAGCGCGGAACGGATCGGAAAGTCGGTCCCTTCGCTCCAGGAGCTCGAACCGGCACGAGAGATCGATTCGGCGGACGACAAGATGCGCGACTACCTCCGCCTGCGTCGCACCGAGGAGCTGGTGCGGGGCGCGCGGGAGTTGGAGCGCCGGGCTTGCCGCCGCCGCCAGAATCCCGCCGATTTCGAGCGCATCAGCCGCAATCTGTGCGGCGCGCTGGCGCCGTGGCTCGAACTCGGTTTGCGCGGCCTAGTGCTCGGCTTGTACTTCCGCCCGTCAGACCTCCTCATCCGCGAGGACCCGCTTTTCCTCCGGAAGTACTGCTACCGCGACTTCACGGAATTCATCAAGCAAACGTTTCCTCTGCCGGACGTCTCTTTCGATCAAAAGGGCGTCGGGGCGATCCCCCAGGGATCGCTCGCCGGATTGTGGATGCTGGCCGGCCGCGTCGCCGCGTTGAGCGATCCGAGCGCCAACGCCGCGGCCCGCCATATCGAAGGTCTCCAGTTGGGCGCGATCCGGAACGCCTTCCTCCAGCGGCTCACCGGCACGGATCTGCGGCTGGTCCGGTTAAGTGTGCTCGCGGGACGGGAATGGGTAGCTGAGGCGGCCTTCTCCATCGAAGAGACCTCAGCTTTGGCCCGTGCCTGGGAAGGGTTGCTGTCTGCGGAGCGGCGTGCCGTCCTCGAAGAAACCCTGTCCCGGCTCCGCGCGGCTCACGCCTCGGCCGCAACCGCACCGCTCAGCCGCGGCGCTTACGCAGGGTTGTGGAAGACGGTCTGGGACAGTCTTTCGATGTCCGATCTTTACTGGTGCGGGCGCCTTCGCCGGCAAGGCACCACCCGGTCGGCGGCATGGCCGCATCTGGGCCGGCTCGCCTCAGCCGTCGGAGGCCAAGCGATCGATGAACTCGGCCTCGTCCCGTTCGTTCACTCCTACAGCTTCGTGCCGCGGCTTTTCCCCTTGCCGCCATACGAAGCCTATGTGCGCTACCTGCGGCTGGAATATTTGGGCGAGCGCCTCACGGAGTTTCTCGTCTCGCTCGCTTCAGCGGTGGATGAGGCGGGGTTGCCGGCCGAGTGCGTGGGGCTTCTTGCCGAGCCGGTCTTGCGCCGTCTGCTGAAACGGCTGGAGATGGCCGATCCCTGGGATTACTCGGCTGTTGTCACGGCCTGGAAGGCGCTTGCCGCCGGCGACGTCGCAAAGGCCTGGACCGAATATGTGAACCGGACGCCATGAACTCGACCCGCCGCCGTTTCCTCGGCCTCCTCTTCCCGGTTTTCCCCGTCACGGCTACCCAGGACGAGCCCGTCGTCTTTCGGGCCGAGGTCCGGCTTGTCGAGATTCACGTTGCCGTCCTCGATCGCAGCGGGCGAGCGGTCCGGGGATTGACGAAGAGCGATTTCGAGTTCTTCGACGAGGGAGAGCGCCGCCAGCCGGAAATCTTCGAGTCCGAGCAGAGCCCGTTCTCGGTTGCCTTGCTTTTGGACGTCAGCGGTTCGATGGAGTCGGATCTGCCGCTCATCAAGCGGGCCGCCTTGACGATGATTCAACAGTTGCGGCCCGAGGACCGGGTGGCCGTCTTCTGCTTCAGCGACAGGACGCTGGCTCTGGCCGAGTTCACCTCCGAGCAGAAAGCTCTCAGCGCCGCCATCCGCCGGCTCCGCGCGGAGGGCACGACGGCGCTCTTCGATGCGCTGGTCCGCGTGGCCCCGGCGTTGACCGCGAGGCCGGGAAAGAAGGCTCTGGTCGTCTTCACCGACGGTGACGACAATGCGAGCGCCCTGACACTCGAGCATGCCGTCGAGAGGTTTCGCCGGGAGTCCGTGCCCGTCTATGCCATCGCCTATGGGAACGCCTTGAAATCGAGCAAGCTTCAGAATACCCTGGAGCAGGTGGCGCGGCCCACGGGAGGTGAACGGCTCCAGCTCCGGAGACCGCAAAACGCCATTGAGGCATTCGAGCGCGTTTCAAGAGACCTGACGGCGTCCTACCTGCTGACCTTTCGACCGCCCTCAGGCAAGGGCGAGTGGCGCCGGTTGCGGGTGTCCGTGCCGGGGCGCCGCGAGGCGCGGGTGCGGCACCGCGAAGGCTATTTTGCTCGTTGACTGCCCCACAAGTTGACGGGGGCTTCTCATGTCATACATAATGTCAGACATGAGAAAGGCCTCGGTGTCGGTGCGGGAGCTTCAGCAGAATCTCAGACGTGTTCTCGCTCGTGTGGAGCGGGGCGAGGTCGTCGAGGTCACACGGCGACGGCGGCCCGTTGCCCGGCTGATGCCCCTCGAAACTCCCGTACCCGCCTCCGGGTGGCCGGATCTCGAGGCCCGGACACGCTCCCTCTTCGGCGACCGCCTTATCGTTCCCGGGGGCTCTGACGTCGTGAAGGAAGACCGGGACGAGCGGTGATCTACGTTGACACGAGTGCTCTGATACCGATCTATATCCCCGAGCCTTTTTCTCCAACTGCTCGCGCTGTTGCGTATGAAGCCGGCCAGGTTCCCCTTACGGTGCTGCATGAGCTCGAGCTGGCGAATGCATGCGAGCGAATGGTGGGGCGGGGGCTGATCACCCGCGCGGAGTGCCGGGGGGTTCTCCGGCAACTCTCGAGCGACATCGAGGCTCGAAGGTTAGCGCGAACCACCCTGGATTTGGAGAACTTGTTCGCGGAGGCCGCCACGCTGTCGCGGCGATACACTGCCAGGTTCCTCGCCCGCAGCCTTGACTTGCTGCACGTCGCCGCGGCGCACCAGCTCCGCTCGAGAGAGTTCGTCTCGGCCGACGATCGCCAGCTTGCCGTCGCCAAAGCCAGTGGTCTGGCGACCGTCGACATCAAGAGGCCTCTCCGCAAGCGCCAGGTTGAAGCAGGGACGCCGCGCCGTCAATCCTGATGCCTGCAACCGCGCGGCCGAAGGCTCGACGTCTCTATGGCGGTGGCCAGAATATACTGGGCGGATAGCTATGGTGCCCAGGCTGTTTTATTTTCTCGTTGTCCTCCTCGCTCTGGTTCTTTCCTCCGGCTGCCGGAAGGCGCCGGTGCCTCGCGCCGAACATCCCCGTCCCGATTTTGAGCGCGCCGAATGGGTGAACCTCAACGGTGAATGGGAGTTCCGGTTCGATCCGATCGATGTGGGACTGGCGCAGAACTGGCAACGGCCCGGGGTGGTTTTCGATCGCAAGATCGTCGTCCCTTTCTGCTGGGAGAGCAGGCTCTCCGGCATCGCCGACTCGAGCGGCAACCAGATCGGCTGGTATCGCCGGAAGATTTCGGCGCCCCGCGCCTGGAGCGGCCGGCGCGTCTGGCTGCGCTTCGAGGCGGTTGACTGGGAAGCGCAGGTCTGGCTGGACGGCAAGTTCATCGGCAAACACGAGGGCGGATACACGCCGTTCGCCTTCGACGTCACCGAGCATCTGGCGCCCGGCGGCTCGGCCACGCTGGTCGTGCGCGCCTTCGACCCCACCGACCGCCACCTGCCCACCGGCAAGCAGATCGCAGCCTGGTACACCTTCACGAGCGGCATCTGGCAGACGGTCTGGCTCGAGGCGCGCCCAGCGACCTATCTCGACGAGCTGCGGCTGGTTCCCGTCAACAACGGGGGCGCCTGGTCGCTCAAGGTCGAGGCCCGGCTGCGCGGTCAGGACGGCAAGGCGCGGTTGCGCCTTTCAAGCCCCGATGCCACGGTGAAGGCCGCCGAGGGCGAGGTCGAGCTTCGCCAGGGCGAGGCGACCTTCTCGGCGAGCCTGCCGGTCGAGCAGCCCAAACTCTGGTCGCCCGAAAGCCCGCACCTTTACGACCTCGAAGTCGAGGTGGAGGGCACCGGCGGGCCGGTCGATCGCGTCAAGACCTACTTCGGCCTGCGTACCGTAGGCCGCGGATTCGCCCCCGGTCTCAAGCACGAATCGATCCTGCTGAACGGCAAACCGGTCTATCTGCGCGGGGCGCTCGATCAGTCATTCAACCCGGAGGGCATCTACACTGCGCCGAGCGACGAGTTCCTCCGCCGCGACATGGAGATCGCCAAAGGCCTGGGGTTGAACGCGCTGCGCATCCACATCAAGATCGACGAGCCGCGGCGCCTCTACTGGGCCGACAAGCTGGGCGTCCTCATCATGCAGGACATGCCCTCCACCTGGGAGCACAGCGAGCGCGCCCGCGCCGCCTGGGAGAGCACGATGCGGGCCGCCATCGCGCGCGACCGGAACCATCCCTCGATCTTCGCCTGGGTGCTTTTTAACGAGACCTGGGGCATCGGAGGCAACGATTACAAGCAGCGGCCCGACATTCAGGAGTGGGTCAAGTCGATGTTCCACGCGGCGAAGGAGCTCGACCCGACCCGCCTGGTCGAGGACAACTCGCCCAACCGCTACGACCACGTCATCACCGACATCAACTCCTGGCACTTTTACATCGACGATTACGAGAAAGCCCGCGCGCACATCGAAGAGGTGGTGCGCAACACCTACCCCGGCTCCAGCTTCAACTTCGCTCCCGGCTACAAACAGGACACGGCGCCGCTGATCAACTCCGAATATGGTTCGGTGTCGGCCACCGGCGGGGACCGCGACGTCTCCTGGGGCTTCCGGTACCTCACCACGCTGCTGCGCAAGCACGAGAAGATCCAGGGCTACGTCTACACCGAGCTCACCGACATCGAGTTCGAGCACAACGGCCTGGTCAACTATGACCGTTCGCCGAAGGAGTTCGGCTACGACGCCTTCGTCGAAGGGATGACGGTCGCTGATTTGCAAGGCGAGGACTTTGTCGGCTTCGATGCGCCGCCCGCCATCGTCACCGAGCCGGGCGCCGACGTCGAAGTGCCGATCTTCGTCAGCCATTTCTCGGAGCGCGAGGGCGAGGTCTTCGTCAAGCCGCGGCTGGTGGGCGTCGACGATCTCGGCCGCGATGTGCGCGTCGAGCTGGATGCCCGCCCGGTCACCTGGGCGCGCTACCGCGTCACGCCTCAAAGGCCTCTGCTGGCGACCTTGCCCAGGGACCGCAGCTTCACCGGCGCGCTCACCATGGAGCTCCTCGATGGTTCCGGCAAGCGCCTGGGAGCGAACTTCGTCAACATCATCGCCTGGCGCAAGCGCTCGGATCCCACCGCGCGGCAGGACGTTGAACGGCTGGATGCGCGGCGCCTGGTGCTTCGCCGATCGCCGCTCGGCGTTCATGCCAACTACTGGAGCGGCGCCGGGGCGCCCAACCGCCTCACACGCCGCCGGGATGCTCCGAAGCTCTGGATCCTCGGCGCCGGAATGGTGGAGTACCAGTTCGAGGTGCCGCGCGAGGTGATCGAAGCCGGGCCCGTGCGGCTGGGCCTGCTCGCCGAGCTGGCGGCGAAGGCCCGCGACGAAAAGCTCGCCTGGCCGCAGGAGATCACGCTGCTCGACTACCCGCAGACCGACACTGTCAAGCATCCGGCGACGGTGAACATCATTGTCAACGGCCACCGCCTGGAGCCGGTTCAACTGGCGGACGATCCGGCCGACGCCCACGGCGTGCTGTCTCACCATGCCGGTTTCCATCACGGCAGCTACGGCTATCTGGTGCGCGGCGAGCTGGTGCTCGCCGGCCTCGACGGCTTCCTCGAGAACCTGCGGCGGCGTGCCCTGGTGCGGGTGATCTTCGAAGTTCCCGGCGGCGGGCTGGCCATCTATGGCGAGCGGACCGGACGCTATCCGCTCGATCCGACGATCATCATCGAAACGGAACGCGACATTCGCTGATGCCGAGGAAGGAGAGTTTATGCAGAGACTGAGACACCTGGCGGTTCTGGCCGCCGCTCCGGCGATTCTGGCCGGCCTCGCCTGGGCCGCGCCGAAGCCGATCCCCCTGTTTAACGGCAAGGACCTCACCGGCTGGACACACTATCTTTGGGACAGCCAGGCCAAGCAGCAGGACACGACGACGCCGATGTCGGCGGTCTGGAGTGTCAAGGATGGCGTTCTCATCTGCCAGGGCAAGCCCGTCGGTTACATCCGCACCGACAAGGAGTATGAGAACTATCGCCTGACGCTCGAGTGGCGCTGGCCGGCGGGCACCGAAGGCGGCAACAGCGGGGTGCTGGTGCACACGACGACGCCTAACGCGCTGGGGCCGTGGCCGAAGTCGATCGAGGTCCAGCTCGCCAAGGACAACGCGGGAGACTTCTGGGTCATCGGCACCACCATCGAGGTGGAGAACGCCGAAACGCGGCGGCAGGGCCGCCGTCATATTAACTTGACGGACGGCTCGGAGAGGCCGATCGGCGAATGGAACAAGATGGAGATCGAGTGTCGCGGCGACGAGATCAAGGTCTGGGTGAACGGCGATTTCGTGAATCACGCCACGAAAGCCAGCGAGCGCCGCGGCGCCATCGCGCTTCAGTCCGAGGGGGCGCTGATCCACTTTCGCAACATCTATCTCACGCCGCTCGAGCGCTGAGGGCCGCTAGAATTGAAGTGATGGTCCTGACACCCGTTGTGGCGCTGGTGTTGTTTGCGGCGGCGCTCCAGGCCCAGGCTCCCACAGCGCTATTCGAGAAAGCTCCGCCCGATGTGGATGCCGCGCTAAGGGAGCGCGTGCGGCTGTTCTACCAGGCGCACGTCGACGGCAAGTTCCGGCTGGCCGACGCGGTCGTGCACGAGGACAGCAAGGACGCCTACTTCGCCGCCGAGAAGACCCGCTACAAAGGCTTCGAGATCATCCGCATCAACTACTCGGAGAATTTCACCCGGGCACAGGTGGTCACCGCGGTGGTGACCGATTTCGCAATGCCGGGATTCCCCTCGGCCGAGGCGCGTGTTCCGATCACCACCTTGTGGAAACTCGACGGCGGCGAGTGGTGGTGGTATGTGGAGCCGCCCGGCGAGGGCCGCCAGACGCCGTTCGGCACGATGAAGCCGGGCGAGGGTTCGGGTGCAGACAATCCCTTCGCTCTGCTGCGGAAGATGCCGAGCGCCGAGGAGATTCAGGGCCAGGTCGGCGTGGACAAGACCGAGGTGCGGCTGGGCCCGGGCGGCGCCGGCGAGGTGGTGGTGACCAACCGCATGCCCGGCCCGGTGACGCTCGAGCTCGAGTTGCCCGCCCAGGCGGGTTTTGAAGCGAAGCTCGAGCGGGCCGATTTGAAGGCCAAGGAACAGACCCGCATCCTGTTTCGCGCCCCGGCGTCGGCCGGGACCGGCTCGAGCGAGCTCCGGCTGCGGGTGCTGCCTATCAACCGCGTGGTCGCGATCCGCGTACTCATCAGCGGCGCGGAGCCGGCCGCCGCGACGCCCAAACTTTAGCTCGACGCTTGGGCAGCCTCAACGTCCGATGACGAGCGGCGGCTTGCCCGCGCGGGCGATCTCCTCCCAGGCGAAGATCAGGAAGTTTTTTCCGGAGGAGTTCATCGCCACCAGCAGGCCGTTCGGGAACTGCGGCCCCAGGGCGGCGGAAGTCACCTCGATGCCGTCGGTGGAATCGGCGCCGCCGCGCACCGCCTTAATCACCTCGGTGTGATCGTGGGGGTTGCCCGGCCGGCCCTCGCGGCGAAAGATCAGGTAGCGGCTGTTGCCTTCCACCTGATCGGTCGCGATCACGTAGCCGGTCCCGTCCTCGCGCGCATAGATGCCGATGCCCTCGCGGTCGCCGCGGAACCCCTCCCGGCCGAAGTGGGCCAGCTCGCGCGCCGCCTCCGGATGGTCCGGATCGGCATGCCATTTGTGAATGCCGTCGCCTTCGTCGGCGTAGTAGACATAGCCGAGCTCGTCGTCGACGGCGATGGCTTCGATCTCGCCACGCCCGCTGAAGAGACCAAAGGCGCGCACCCTGACCGCGCGAACGGCGCCTGAGCCGTCATCCTCGAGCCGGTACTGCCACAGGTAGCCCTCGCGCGGTCCGCTCTTGCGGCCGACGACGGCGAAGATCGCGCCGTCACGGGGCCTGCGGTAGAGCGCAATGCCCATGGGGGCGGCGAAATCACCCTGCTCACCTTCGAAAACCGCAATGCCGCCGGCGGGCGGGAGCTCTTCGAGCAGGCCCGCCTCGGGATCGATCCGGTACAGCCGCAGGCGGCTCCGGTGGCGCTCGGCGACAACGGCGATATCGACCAGGCGGCCGCCGAGCGCAAGGCCGTATTCGACGTCGACGTTGTTGGGCCGGTCCAGCTCGCCGATCGTCTGCCGGATTTTACCGTCCAGGCCGAAGACCACGAGCGCCCCGCGGGGCGCTGCCGCCTTGTTGGTGCCGATGATTATGCTGCGCCCCGGATCCTGCGGGTTGTGCCAGAGGGCGGGGTCGTCCGGATCGTCGGTGACGGCCTCGGTGGCAAGCGCGGGCCGCACGTCGAAGACGGGGAAGGTCTCCTGCCGGCGGCAGCCCGCGAGCGCGGCGAGAACACACAGCGCCGCCAGCGTCCGGCTCGCAAGAGTTTCCCATGAGGTCTGCCTGCTGCTCATTCCCTCTTCTGATTTGCTCCTTCGCCATATTGAAGCACGGTGACCTTCTCGAGTGTCACCAGGCCGCTGCCCATCATCTGGTCGAGCACCGGCAGGAACCGGTCGATCTTCTCCTGGCTGTCGACAATCTCGACCACGATGGGCAGGTCCTCCGAGAGCCGGAGGATTTTGGCCGAATGCAGGCGGCTCGAATGTCCGAAGCCCATCGGCCCGCGCAGGACGGTGGCGCCGCCGAGGTGCATCTCGCGCGCCTTCAGCACGATGGCTTCATAGAGCGGCCGGCGGCCATAGCGGTCGTCCTCGCCCAGGAAGATGCGCAGCAGGACGGCCTCACGCGGAATCTGCATGGTTTTCTCTATTCATTGAAGTGCGTGCCCAGGCCGTAGCCGGCCCAGACGGCCACCAAACACATGAGCAGCATGAGCGAGATGTTCGAGGCGGCCTTCCACCACTCGCCGTCATGCAGCATCCGCAGGGTTTCGAGGCTGAATCCGGAGAAGGTGGTAAAGCCGCCGCACAGGCCGATCATGACAAACTGCCGCGCCGCCGTCGGAACCAGCAACCTCCCCTCGGGCGCGACGAGCGCCGCGAACAGGCCGATGGCGAACGATCCCAGCACGTTCACCGACAGCGTTCCGTAGGGAAAGGTATCGCCGATCCACCGCGCCGCCAGCGCGCTCACCGTATAGCGTCCTACCCCGCCGAGCGCGCTGCCCAGCGCGACCCACAGCCAGACCAATTTACTTAATCTCCGGGCTGTTAGCGTCGGCCGGCTCCTGGCCCCAGTTCTCGCGCACCACCAGCGTCTGGTCGGAGAAGAAGCTCCTTCGGCCGGTGCTGTTATAGACCACCGGGTTGGCGTTGATCGTGTAACCGGTGGGCGTGGCCTGGAGAATGAAGCGGTAGCCGCTCTTTTCTCCCTTTGCCAGATCGCCCGGGATCAGATCCGCCGCGGCCGGCCCGGGCGCCCCGCTCGCCGGTGGACCGAGCTCCTCGAGCGTCTTGGCGTAGCGCCCGAACTGCGAGTAGTACTGCGTCTGCGCCGTGTGAATGGTGCGGATCTGCTGGATGGCGGCCATCTCCTGGGTGTGCATGCGCGCCTTGTCCAGCTTGGGGACGGCGATGGCAGCGATGATGAGGATGATCGCGATCACGATCAGCAGCTCGATCAGCGAGAAGCCCCGCCGGCGGTCATCGTTTCGCATCGGAATTCTGCTCCCTCTTCCTCAGTATGACGCCTTCCAGCGCTCGGCTGTGGAGGCGGGCGCCGCCCGGGAGCGCCCGGCGAGGCGCTGCTCGATCGAGGCGAGCAGCCGCGGCTCGTCTTCGATCTCGAGGCCGATCCGCAACCAGTAGATTTCGACCGGTTCGACCAAAGCCGCGGCATCCGCGGGCAGGTTCATCGCGTCCTTCTCCGTAGTGAGCAAAGCCTGGGCGCCGCGGCCGCGGGCTTCGCCGGCCAGCCGCCGGAGCTCGCGCGGCCGGTAGGGATGGTGGTCGGGGAACTCCCAGCGAACCAGCGGCCGGCATCCCAGGCCACGCAAGGTACGCCAGAACGAGGCAGGCTGGGCCAGCCCGCAGAAGGCCGCCGCCGCGCCGCCGCGGAATCGCTGCGGCGCTTCCATCTCGCCGGTGGCCAGGCGCACCCAACCCACCGGCACGAGGCGGCAGCGGAAGACGGGAGCCCTCGGGTTGATGCTGTGCAGGCGTGCCTCGATGGCCGCAAGCGGCAGGCCCGGTTCCGCCCGGCTGATCACCAGCAGGTCGGCGCGAGCCAGTTCCTCGACCGGCTCGCGAAGCCTTCCGAGCGGGAGAAGAGCGTCGCCGCCGAAGGGATCCTGGGCGTCGATGAGGACCACGTCGAGCGAGCGCGCCAGGCGCCAGTGCTGGAAGCCGTCGTCGAGCAGGATGACGTCCGGGCGAAAGCGCTCCTCGATCAGACGCCCCACGGCGTAGCGGTCCGCGCCGATGCCCACCGCCGCCACGCCCGAGCGGAGAAAGATCTGCGCCTCGTCGCCCGTGATGGCCGTCGAGACGGTCGCCGCGGGCGGCAGGATTGTGGCGTGCGCGGGGAAGCGCCGGCGATATCCGCGCGTGAGGATCGCCGGCTGCCGGCCGGCGGCGGAGAGACGCTCAGCCAGATGAAGTACGAACGGGGTCTTGCCTGCACCCCCGACGGTGATTCCGCCCACGCTGATCACCGGGGTGGAAAGGCTCACTCGGCCTGCGAGGGCCCGGCTGCGTCTTCGACGGACTCCCCAGCCCCACAGCCAGGCCGCCGGACTCAGGAGTGCTGAGACCACCGGAGGCGGGAGCCGCTTCCGGATCGCCTGATCGGTCAGGCGGCGAATCTCGTTCAAGGCGCGTTCGGTTGCTCCCCGCCGGGCCTCGGCCAGTTGCCGGGCGCGCTCACCCAGCCTCCGACGCTCGACTGGGTCACGGAGCAGGCGGACGACAGCTTCGTAAAGCTCTCCCGGCGCCCGAATCTCCACCAACGCCCCGGCGCGCCGAAACTCCTCCGCGATATCAGGAAAGTTCTCAAAGTGCGGCCCGGCGATGACCGGACAGGCGAAGAATGCCGGCTCGAGCAGGTTGTGCCCGCCGCGGGCTGCCAATGTGCCCCCGAGAAAGACCACGTCGGCAAAGCGGAAGAGGCTGTTGAGCTCGCCGATGGAATCGAGCAGCAGAACGCCCGGGAGGGCGAGCTCCCGGCTGTCTGCGAGCGCCGACCGGCGAACGAAAGGGATGCCTGCCCGCTCCAGCTTCCCCGCCACCACAGGGAAGCGCTCCGGGCGGCGCGGCGCCAGAATGAGCAACAACCGCGGGTACGCCGCCGCCAGGGCCGTAAAGGCCGCGAGCACGGCATCGTCCTCGTCGAAGTCGCCGGCCGAGGCGGGGGGCATGGTGCTGGCCGCGATCCACAGCGGCTGGGGCGCAAGGCGGCGAATCCAGCTCGCGAGGACCTCCGGGGGCACGGCCCGCGCCGGATCGAAGTCATACTTGAGATTGCCGGCCACCTGCACCCGTTCCGGAGGCGCACCCAGTTCCCGATACCTCTCTGCCGCCGGCGGGTTCTGCGCCAGAATGGCGTCGGGCAGAGCCAGGACGCCTCCAAGCAGGGGCTTGAGCGCTCGGTAGCGGGGCAGGGTGCGGTCGGAGATCCGCGCGTTGACAACGACGAGCGCCGCGCCGCTGCGCTTCACCTCCCGGTAAAGGTTGGGCCAGATCTCGGTCTCGAGCACGACCACCAGCGACGGGCGAAGGCGCCGCAGCACGGCGCGGATGGCGAAGCAGTAATCGATGGGAGCGTAGAAGATGCCGTCCGCCAATGCCCCGAGCTTTTCTTCGGCGACGGCCTTGCCCGCCAGCGTCGTGGCGGAGACGAAAATCTCCCGGCTAGGGTAGTCCGCCCGGAGCCGTTCGACGAGCCGGATCGAGGACAGCACCTCGCCGACGGAAACCGCATGCAACCAGATGGAGCCTTCCGCCGTCCCCACAACCGAGGCGGGCAGCCGGCCGAGCCGTTCCGGCAGGCTGCTCCAGTACTGCCGGTTGCGCCAGGACCGGATGAGCAGATAGAGAATGAGGAACGGAAAGGCAGCCGCCAGAACCAAGCGGTACAGGATTTGCATGAGGCCGTTTGCTACTTCCGTTGCGCTCCTACTGAGTATAGCCGCCGCCCCGGGAGCCGATGAGCGCGAGCCGTTTCAGGCCCGGCCGGCATCCTCCTACCCCTGCCGACAGACGATCGCCGGCCTGACCGTCGCCGCCGAGGTCTTCGACACCCGCGAGGAGATGCGGAGCGCCTTCGGCAAGCTCGACCTCAGCCGCTACGGAGTCCTGCCCATTCTGGTCGTCATGAAAAACGACTCGGACAAGGTGCTGCGGCTGGAGACCGCCCGGTTCGAATACATGCGGCCGGACCGTAAGCGCCTGGCCGCCGTGCCTGCTTCTGAAGTCCGGTATCTCTTCGGTCCGAAGAGGCCGCAGACCGTTCCCCTGCCGCGCTACCCGATCCCCCGCGTGGGAGGTCGGGAGAAGAACCCGCTCGAGGCCTGGGAGATCGAGGGCCGCGCCTTCGCCGCGCGGATGCTACCCGCCGGGGAAGCGGCGAGCGGTTTCATCTACTTTCAGACCGCCAACCACCGGGGCGCCGTCCTCTACGTCAGCGGGATTGAAGAGGCGGCCACCGGCCAGCAGCTTTTCTATTTCGAGATCCCGCTCGACGGACCGGCCGCCCCGTAGCCGCGCGAGCCTCGAGCGATCACTCGGTTTCCGCCGCGCCTTCGAGGATGAAGGTCGGCGCCAGTCCCGAGAGAGTCGAAAAGCCCGAGCCTGCCTCGCTCAGCCAGCTCGAGCAGTCGTGGACCTTGCCCAGGTAAATGTGCGGCTGGACGTCGACGATCATGTTCTTCATCTCGAGCGAGCCGAACTGGTAGAGCGGAAACGGGATCGGCTTTGTCTCGACGCGCTCCTGCACCACGTAGGGGTAACGCAGCGCCGTGCGCAAGGCGCGCTCCCAGTCGCTCTCTTTCGTTTCGGCGCCGACCCAGACGCGTTGCTCGGAGCTCACGTCGTTCGGCCGCAGCACCAGCATCTCGCGATTCTTCAGGATGAACTCCGGTAGGTCGATCACCTGGTCGCGGTACGTGGTTCGAATGGGGGCCACCACCCGCGTCCAGGGAATGTGCTGCTCGATGGCCTTCTTCTCCGCGGCGGGGAAGTTCGTGGTGATGGTTTCGTCAGTGAGCAGGTCGAAAATCGCCTTCTTGTGCGCCAGCTCGGCCCGGAAGCTGTTGACCACGCAGACAGCTCCGTCTTTGTATGCCCGCACGAGCGGGTGCAGCAGATCGAAGCGGACGAGGAACTCCTGCACGGTGAGGCGCCGGTAGACGAGGTCGATTTCGAAGTTGCCCGCCCGCAACACCCCGCCGCGGTAGTCGAGCTGGTCCGGCGAGACGACTTCCGTGGGATAACCGGCCCGGCGGAAGCTTTCAGCCAGCAGCAGATGCTCCCGGGACTGGGTGACCTGGAACGGCTGCCGGAACTCGAGGATGGCAATCTGCGGACGGCGCTTCTTACCGAACGACTTGTAGGCCTCGAGCAGCGCCTTGAGCAGATGTCGCGTGCCGCCGATCTTCGTCAACTGATACTTCTTGCGGAACTCCTTGAGGATGGCGCAGTTATAGAACAGGTCGGCCAGCAGCTCGCTCGAGGCGACGCCGGTGGGCGCCCCCACGTTGAACTGCATGAAGTGCATGGCGCCGTTGGCGATCTGGGTGTCGAGCAACGAGGTGACCGCCGCAAAGGGGTATCGCGGATCGACCGAGGCCAGCATCTTCTCGGCCGGCAGCAGCTCCATGCGCGAGAGCAGTTGAGGCGAAGAAAGAGCGATCTTCTTCACCCGTTCGATCGCCGACAGCAGAGCCTCGGCCGCCTTTACCAGGCTGTTGTACTGCCGCCGGGTGATGAAGTGCGGCCGGAGCACGGGCAGCACGCCCCAGGAGCCGCCGGCCAGCTTCAAGCTGCGGATCTGCTCTTCAAGTGCCTGAGCCCATTCGAGATCTTTGAACTTGTCGCTCTCCAGCAGCTTGTGAAAGCGCGTGACCGCTTCTTCCGCCTGCGTCATGCAACCTGTTAATCTTTCTATAAGTTAGTATGACACAGCGATTTCAAGGGTGAAAAGAGGGGGATGTGGAAATTCGTCGCTAATCTATTGATAATAAAAGAGATGTAATCCGAGCTCGGTCCGCCCGCAAGGTCTCTGATGCTATTTTTATAACATCGGCCCGGCGGTCCACCGCTCGCTCCGAGGAGGAAACATGGCCGTATTCGGACTGCTCGAGTACCAAGAGGCGCCACCCGAGGTGCGCGCCGTCTACGACGACATCATGAAAACGCGCAACACAGACTGGATCAACAACTTCTGGAAAGCCATCGCCCATGATCCGGCGCTGTTGCGCCGCACCTGGGAGAGCCTCAAGCAGGTGATGGCCCCCGGCGCGCTCGATCCGCTCACCAAGGAGCTCATCTACCTGGCCGTCTCGGTCACCAATCAATGCGCCTATTGCATCGCCTCGCACACCGCGGCGGCGCGCAAGGCGGGCATGACCGAGGAGATGTTCGCCGAGCTGATGGCGGTGGTGGGCATGGCGAACCAGACCAACCGGCTGGTGAGCGGCTATCAGGTGGAGATTGACGAGGCGTTCCGGACGGCCGGTTGAGCCGGCTCAGGAGGCGCTTCGCACGGCTGAGTCCAGCCGCTCGATCTCCGCGTTGAGCGCGCAGCCATAGAGCGCGATCAGGGCCAGCAAGTACATCCACAGAAGCAGTGCGATGACGGCGCCGATCGACCCATAAAGCAGGTTGTAGTCGGCGATGTTGCGAACGTAGTAGGAGAAGCCCTGCGTGGCGAGTAGCCAGAGCGCGGTGGCGGCCATCGCTCCCGGCGCGGTGTTCCGCCACGGCAAGGGGCGGTTGGGCCCGATCTTGTAGAGGAGCATCGTGGTGAGCACCGCCGCCAGGAGCGCCACCGCGTAGCGCACCAGCTTGCCGGCCAGGGCGATGCCTCCGGCGATCGTGTGGTCCGGGGCAATCATGCCGAGTCGGGCGATCACCCAGATCTCAACGCGACTGCCGAAAAGGACCAGGAAGGTGGCTCCCAGCGAGGGAACCACCGTGCAGAAGACCAGTCCCATCGCCACCAGGCGCCCCCGCACCAGCGACCGGTCCAGCGGGATTCTGTAGATGGAATTGAAGCCCTCGATCAGGCTCAGGATCAGGCCGGAGGCCGCCCAGAGCGAAACAGCCACCGCGACGACGAGCAGCGATTCGGGCTTCTCGCCCGCCGCCGTCAGCCGGTGCGCCACCAGCGTCTTGGCGCCCGGCGGGACCACCTCGAAAAAGAACTGCGAGATCAACTCCACGGCCTGCTCGGCGCGCACACGCACCAGGATCAGGGCAAGAGTGGTGAGCGCCGGAAAGAAAGACAACAAGCCCGAGAAGGCGGCTCCCTTGGCGATGCTGAGCCCGTTCTCCTCATACAGCGTCACCAGGGCCCGGCGAAACAGCCATGTCGTGCGCCTGAGCCGGGCGATCGAGAAATCGGGCCTCATTGGGCATTCTGCCGGGATGTATCCTGATCCGTTGACGGGAGTGACACTTTGAACCGCCCCGCCCGGACTCTCATTCTAGCCGCGAAAGCCGGTCCGGTTGCGGACGTGCTGCTGATCGTCGCTGTGAACCTGGCCGTTTGCTGGCGGCTGCTTATCACCGAGTACCTCGACCAGATGGGCTCGATCGAGGCCGCCTACATCGGCTTGAGCCGCTGGATTCTCACGCGGCCGGGCGAGTTGGACTGGTTTCCGCTCTGGTTCGGCGGCATTCCGTTTCAGAACACCTACCCGCCCGTGCTGCATTTTCTCGTATCGGCGGCCGCCGCCCTGTTTTCCGTCTCTCCGGCGCGGGCGCACCACCTGGCCGGCGGCCTCGCCTACATGCTCGGCCCGGTGACCCTTTACTGGATGGCCCGGGCGCTTTCCGGGGATCGGATCCGGAGCCTCATTGCAGCGCTCGCCTATTCGGTGGTGGCGCCTTCGGCTCTGCTCGTTCCGGCGGTGGCGCAGGACATGGGAACAGCCTTCGGTCCCCGGCGGCTCCATGTTCTCGTGGTTTACGGCGAGGGGCCGCACGTGCTCTCACTGGCGCTGCTGCCGCTTGGGATCCTGGCTCTTCACTGCGCCCTCGAGCGCTTTCGGCCTTCCCGTGTCCTTGCGGCGGCAGTTGCCCTGGCGCTGGTGCCCCTCACCAATTGGCTCGGCGCCTTCGCTCTGGCCGTGGCGGCGGCGGCATACCTGGCGGCGCAGGCCGGCCGGCTCGGGCTTCCGGGGCTGCTCCGTGCCGCGGCCATCGCAGCTCTGGCCTACTCGCTCGCCGCGCCCTGGATTCCGCCTTCGACCCTCTCCGCCATTCGGAGGAACGCGCAGTTCACCGTGGGGCACTACCCGATGACCGCCTGGCAGGCGCTGGGGGGCGGGCTGCTGCTCCTGGTCGCCGCTGCCATCTGGGTGGCGCTTCGCAAACGCGGCGCCCCACCGTTTCTGATCTTTACCGCGCTGTTCGCCATCGTGATGGGGGCGGTCACGCTCGCCGGTCACTGGTTCGGCAAGCATCTGATGCCGCAGCCGGAGCGCTACCACCTGGAGATGGACATGGGGCTCGTGCTGCTCGCGGTGTTCGCGGCGGGCGCGGCCTGGCGCCGGCTGCCCGGCCGGACCCGGCGAACGCTGTCGGCAGTGGCGGTCGCCGGGACGCTCGTTCTGGCCGGCTACGGCGTGCATGAGGCGCGGAAGTGGATCCGTCCGGCGGAGATCGCCGACAAGGTCGAGTATCAGGTAGCCCGGTGGCTCGAAGAGAATCTGCCGGGCAGAAGGGTGTTCGCCACCGGTTCGATCAAGTTCTGGCTGAACGCCTTTGCCGACAACCCCCAGCTCGGCGGCGGCTTCGACCAGGGCATCACCAACCCGGTGATTCCGAAGGTGACCTTCGGCATCCCGTTCACCCAGGGCGACGGAGAGCGGTGCGTGCGGTGGCTGCGCGCCTGCGGGATCGACGCGATCGTGGTGAGCGGTCCGGCCACGGCCGACGCCTACCGGGACTACCGCGATGCCGGCAAGTTCGAAGGCGTACTCCGCCCGCTGTGGCGGCGCGGCGATGACGTGATCTACGAAGTTCCGCGGCGCAACCCGGCGCTCGCTCACGTGATTCCGCGGCGGGCCCTCGTCGGGCGGGCGCCCGTCAACATCGAGGACGAAGATCCGATCCGCGACTACCACGCTGCGATAGAAAACCCGGCAAGTCCGGTCGCTCGGTTCGCGTGGCGGGAAACGGGGGCGGCCGCTATCGAGGCCGTCGTCGCACCGGATGAGGTCATCAGCGTCCAGGTCTCTTATCACCGCGGTTGGCGCGCTAGCGTGAACGGGCGGCCCGCGCGGCTCGCCGCTGACGGCCTGGGCTGGATGGTGGTGGAGCCTGGCTGCGCCGGCCCCTGCCGCGTCGAGCTGGTCTACGACGGGGGCCTCGAGATGACGCTCGCCCGTCTCGCGCGCGCCCTGGCGCTGGCCGTGCTGGCGGCCTGGTTCGCCGCCGATCT
Source organism: uncultured Bryobacteraceae bacterium (assembly GCA_938003835.1). Taxonomy (GTDB): domain Bacteria; phylum Acidobacteriota; class Terriglobia; order Bryobacterales; family Bryobacteraceae; genus CALKXJ01. The sequence continues at coordinate 223,915 of CALKXJ010000001.1, forward strand.
GCTCCGCCGGGGCTGGACCGCGCGCGGCCGCAGCGGCGTTTCCTAAGTTAGGCTCGGTTAAGTTAGACTGAGGGGGAAGGAGGAATCGTGCGCGGAAACGAGAAAGTGCTCGCGGAACTTAACGCCGCTCTCAGCGCAGAGTTGACGGCGATCATCCAGTACATGGTCCATTCGGAGATGTGCGAAAACTGGGGCTACGAGCGCCTCGGAGAGTTGTTTCGCAAACAGGCCATCGGCGAAATGCGTCATGCCGAGGGCCTGATCGAGCGCATTCTCTTCTTGGACGGCACGCCGAAGGTCGACATCAAGCTGGCGCCCAACATCGGCGCCAACGTCAAGGCCCAGCTCGAGAACGATCTGAAAGGCGAGCTCGACGCCGTGCGCATGTACAACGCCTCAGCGGCCGTCTGCGTCGAGGCGGGCGATAACGGCTCGCGCGAGATGTTCGAGAAGATGGTCAAGGACGAGGAGGGGCACGTCGACCTGTTCGAGGCCGAGCTGCACCAGATCTCCGAGATGGGCCTGGAGAACTATTTGGCGCAGCAGATGCGCGAATCGAAATAACTTCGGGGGGCGCTCTTTGCCGGCGCGAATGCGCTAGGATAGCAAAGAAAAGGCGAAGAGCGCCATGAACCTCTCCCTCTCCTTCGACTTTGAAGATTCCGGCCCGGAACGGGCGCTCGCGCGACCGGCGGGAATTGAAAACGCCATCGTCCGGCTTCGCGCCCTGAGCGCCCGCCCGGGCTCGCCCATCCGCGAGATTCGCCGGCTGCCGGCGCGCGAGGCCGAATGGGCTCCCCTGCCTGAGGAGCTCGACCCCCGCCTCAAGGCGGCGCTGGCGCGGCGTGGCATAGAGCGCCTCTATAGCCATCAGGCCGAGGCGTTTGCCCACGCCCGGCGCGGCCGCAACGTCGTGGTGGTGACGCCGACGGCCAGCGGCAAGACGCTCTGCTACAACCTGCCGGTTCTCAACCGCCTGCTGGCCGATCCCGAGCAGCGGGCCTTCTATCTGTTCCCCACCAAGGCGCTCGCCATGGACCAGCTTCATGAACTCGAGGCCACCTCGGCGGAGCTGGGCGGGGCCGTGGCGGCCTTCACGTACGACGGCGATACGCCGCAAGATGCGCGCAAGGCGATCCGGGAGCGGGCACGGATCGTGCTCACCAATCCCGACATGCTGCACGCCGGCATTCTGCCGCATCACACCCGCTGGGCCAAGTGTTTCGAGAGGTTGCGCTTCGTCGTCCTCGACGAGTTGCATTACTACCGCGGCATCTACGGCAGCCACATGGCGAACGTCCTGCGGCGCCTGAAGCGCATCTGCGCCTTCTATGGTTCCAAGCCACAGTTCATCTGCTCATCGGCCACCATCGCCAATCCGCGCGAGCTCGCCCAGGCGCTGGTCGAGGAGCCCTTCGAGCTAGTGGACCGCAACGGCGCCCCGGCCGGAGAAAAATACTTCATCTTTTACAACCCGCCGATCGTCAACGCCCAGCTCGGCATCCGGCGCAGCTATCTGAACGAGGCGCGGCGGCTCGCCGTGGAGCTGCTCGGGCACGGCCAGCAGACGCTGGTGTTCGCCAACAATCGCCTGGCTACGGAGGTGCTGGTGACCTACCTGAAGGATGCCGCCGCCCGGAGCACGCTGGGGGCGGAGGCGGTGCGCGGCTATCGCGGCGGGTACCTGCCCCGGGAGCGGCGCGAGATCGAGCGGGGCCTGCGTGACGGCTCGATTCGTGCCGTGGTGGCGACCAACGCGCTCGAGCTCGGCATCGACATCGGCTCTCTCGACGCCGTCGTGATGGCCGGCTATCCCGGCACCATCGCCTCGACCTGGCAGCGCGCCGGACGCGCCGGGCGCCGCCAGGGTCCTTCCATCGCCGTGCTGGTGGCCTCGAGCGCCCCGGTCGACCAGTACGTCATCGAGCACCCGGAATACTTCTTCGAGCAGTCGCCCGAGCACGCCTACGTGAATCCGGACAATCTCGAGCTGGTGGTCAACCATCTCAAGTGCGCCATCTTCGAGCTGCCGCTCCGCGACGGCGAGAAGTTCGGCCCGCACGAGACTCGGCCGCTGTGCGAGCTGCTGGCTGAGCTGCGCTTGGCGCACCATTCGGGCGGCGCCTGGCACTGGACGTCGGACTCCTATCCGGCCGACGCCATCAGCCTGCGCGCCGTCACGAGTGACAACTTCGTGGTGGTCGATACAACCGCCGAGCCGCGGGTCATCGGCGAAGTCGCCTTCACCGCCGCTCTCAACGAACTGCACGAGAAGGCCATCTATCTGCACGAGGCGCGCCAGTACCAGGTGGAGCGCTTCGATTACGAGGGCCGCAAGGCCTACGTGCGCCAGGTCGAGTGCGACTACTTCACCGACGCCATCGACTACACCCAGGTGAAGGAACTCGACCGGTTCGAGACCTCCGAGCTCAACGGCGCGCTGGCGGCGCACGGCGAGGTGCGGGTGAACCGCCAGGTGGTGGGCTTCAAGAAGATCAAGTTCTATACGCTGGAGAACGTCGGCGCGGGCAATCTATCGATGCCCGAGCAGGAGATGCACACCACGGCCTGCTGGTTGCACTTTCCCGAGGCCTTCCTGGCGCGCTTTGCCGATCTTGGCCCGACGGAGAAGCAGAGCGGCCTCTACGGCCTGGGGAACGCCCTCCGGGCCATCGCGGCGGTGCTGCTGATGTCGGATCCGCGCGATCTGGGCGTCGCCATCACGGAAGACATCACTGGCGGCCTGGGCAGGTGGGAGCCCAACCTCTACCTCTACGAGAACTACCCGGGAGGGGCCGGCCTGAGCGCGCCGCTTCATCGCATGATCCGCCGGGCGCTCGCGGGCGCGCGGGAGTTGATCGCTGCCTGCCGCTGCGAGGCGGGCTGTCCGAGCTGCGTCGGACCGGTGGGCGAGGTCGGCGAGCGGGGCAAGGAGGTGGCCTTGAGACTCCTCGATGAGCTCCTCGCGGCGCCGGATCACTCGACCGGCGCGCCGTAAGGAATGCGGGGCTTTCGCGTCTCGGCCGCCTCGAGGCGCGTGACGCGCCAGCGCCCTCCGATGAGCTCCAGCCTGATCTCTTGAACTTCGTTGCGATCCTCGAAGACGTACTCGATGCGCGCGGCGGCCTCCGTCTCGGAAAGTCTTTCCGGCGCGGTGATGGCGATTCCTTTCACCGGCTGGTGGCGCTCGCGCAAATAGCGCGCGAAGGCCTCCTTGCCCGTCTCGGCGATCGCCTGATCGACCGCGGTGCGCGCCGCCCCGCTCAGGCAATCGAGATAGCCGCCCAGATCGCCCCGCCGGGCCGCTTCGAACATCGCGTAGACAGCATCCTCGGGTGTCGCGCCGCGCGGCAGGCTGCGGCCCGGAAGGCGCCAGCCGGTCTCGCGAAGGACGAGAAGGCCGCCCGCGAGGGCGAGCACCGCCAGAGTGGCCAGTTGCGTCCGCCGCGCCGGGCTCATCGCTCTCGCGGCGCCGCGGCGTCGCCCTTGCGGATGATCGTCAGGTCCAGCTCGCCGCGCTTGTCCACGATGAGCTTGCGAATCTTAGGCAGGATCTGCTCCATCGCCTCGACGTAGAGCCGGTGGCCGTGGATGGCGCCGGCGCGGGCGTACTCCCGGGCGACTTCAGAAAAGCGGGCCGCCTCCCCTGTGGCCTGATTGATGCGCCGCAGCTTGTAAGCCTGAGCCGCTTCGAGCATCTCGTGCGCCTGGCCGCGCGCCCGGGGGATCACGTCTCCGGCATAGCCCTCCGCTTCATTGACGATGCGAGCCGCGTCGGCGCGCGCGCCGGCCACTTCCCGGAAAGCGTCGGCGGCCAGAGCGGGCGGCGCGACGTTTTCGATGTTCACCCCGGCGAGGATCACGCCGATGCCATAGGCGTCGAGCAGCTTCTGCGCCGCCGCGCGCACCTCCTCCTGGATAGCGGCCTTGTCGGTGGTGAGCACGGCGTCGACGTCGCGGGCGGCCACCCGGTGCGCCAGCTCCGCCTCCACCGCGCCGGCAACCAGGCGGGCGGTCTCCTGGGCCCGGAACAGATAGTCGGCGGGAACGCCCACCGAGTACTGCACCGCCACACGCATATGGATGAGGTTCTGATCGCCGGTGAGAAACTGCGAGGCAAGCGGATCGGAACGTCCGAGCGCGGCATCTCCCACATCACCGCCGATGATGAGGCGCTGGAGCTGCCGCACCTTGAGCTTCGAGACGCGGTCCAGCGGCCACGGCAGCGAGATGTGGATGCCCGGCATGACGCGCGGCTCGATCACCTTGCCAAAGCGCGTCACCACCGCTTGCTGGTCGGCGCCGACGATATAGACGCCGGTGGCGAGCCAGACCACGGCGACGGCGGCGGCGAGCCGGCGGCGAAGGGACCAGCCGCCGAGGTGGCGCCTGGCAACCGTCTCGCGAGGCGACGCGGCCGGCTCGAGGAGCTTCATCGGGCGCCGCGCTCTCCTTCCATCAGGATCTTCAGCAGCTCCGAGTCCGAGCTCAGGATGGCCGTGGTGTTGTCGGCAAAGATCTTCTTGTAGGACTCGAGCGTGCGCAGGAGTTTGAAGAACTGCGGATTGCGCGAGTAGGCCTGGCTGTAGATGCGGGTCGCCTCGGCGTCGCCCTCGCCCTTCAATTTTTCGGCCTCGCGGTAGGCTTCCGAAAGAATCTCTTCGCGCCGGCGGTCGGCCTCGGCGCGGATCTTGAGCGCCTGCTCTTCGCCCTCGGCGCGGTACTGGCGCGCGATCCGTTCGCGCTCGGCCCGCATGCGCGCGTAGACGCTCTCCTTGTTCTGCTCGGGCAGGTTCAGGCGCTTGATGCGGACGTCGACGACGCGGATGCCGTAACGCTCGAGCGCCTGCCGGTCGGTGAAGGCGGTCACCTGGTCGAGCAGATCGCCGGCCTTGACCGCTTCGGCCGCCGGGGCAACGAGCGCTTCCAGATCGTGCGTGCCGATCGAGGCAGCCAGCGCCGACCAGACGATATCGTGCAGGCGCATCTCGGCGGCCAGCGGATCGCCCACCGTTTCCACGAAGCGCTTCGGATCCTCGATTCGCCAGACGGCGTAGCATTCGGCGAGCAGATTTTTCTTGTCGCGCGTGAGGAACTCGCTCGGCCGCGGATTGTAGAGCCGCAGCCGCCGGTCAAAATAGCGCGCGCGCTGGAAAAACCACTTGGCGTGGAGCCCGGGCTCGGTGACAGTCCCCACCGGCCGGCCGAACTCGGTCAGAAGGACGAATTCGGTTTCGCGCACCGAGTAGAAGGTCAGCCAGACCCCGGCGAGGACCAGCGCTCCGGCTGCGGCAGGCAGATGGCGGCGGTATCGATTCCAGTCTCTCATCCTAGTCACGCTCCCGTTCGGCCGGCGGGGGAGCCGGCAGAAAGCCGATGCCATCGTCGAGCAAAGTGAGGTGCCGGCGCCCGCGTGTCGCCTCGACAATCATCTTCGGGCGGCGGGCCAGCACCTCCTCGACGGTTTCCAGATACAGGCGCGTCTGGGTGATGCCCGGCGCCTGGCGGAAGGCTTCTTCCGTCCGGCGGAACCGTTCGGCGTCGCCCTGGGCGCGGTTGCGGACGCCGTCGCGGTGCGCCCGCGCGTTGATCAGGCCGGCGGCCGCTTGGCCCCGGGCGAGCGCCGCCTGCTCGCGAGCGTATCCTTCGGCCTCGTTGATCAACCGGTTCTTCTCTTCGAAGGCCCCCGCGACGTCGCGGAATGCTGCGACGGCCTCGAGCGCCGGATGCACGTCGAGCAGGCGGACCTCGAGCACCTCGACGCCGGCGGCGTAGCGCTCGAGTCTCATGCCGAGGCGCTCGCGCGCCCGCTCCTCGATGCTTTTGCGGCCCGAGGTGAGAATTTCATCGAGGGGCGTCGAGGTGACGACGCCCTGGAGCTCGGCTTCCGCCGCCGCGCGCACGGTCTGCTCGGCGTCGAGGAGGCGGAACAGATACTCCTCGGGTCGCGCCACCCGGTAGTGCACGCTTGCGGTGACCTCGATCATGTTCTGGTCGCCGCTCAGCATGGAAGACTCTTCCGGCACCCTGCGGAAGCGGCCCGAGCGGTGCTGGATGTTCCACTCGTAGGCCGCCGGTTCGGCGCCGGCGGCATCGACGCCCGAACGAAAGCCGAGTTCGATGACGCGGATCCGATCGGCCTGGATGCGGGTGAGCCGGTCCACCGGCCAGGGCAGTTTGTAATGCAGGCCCGGTTCGCGGTAGGCGGCCTGGCGGCGGCCGAAACGTTCGATCACGCCTTTTTCGTCCGGGCCGAGCATGTAAAGGCCACTCAGCAGATAAACGAGCGCGGCTGCCGCGAGCGCCGGCCTGAGCAGGCGCCTGCGTGATGCGACGATCCGATAGAAAAACTCCGACGGGTCGATCGCCGCTGCCGCTTGGGCCAGCCGGGAGACGGCGCGCGCGGCCGCCGTGTCCTCGAAGCGGTGGCGCATCCGGTGGAGAAGCCCCCCGTGCTCGCGCGGCCCGGCGGAGAGCAGGCGCAGCGAGTTGAGCATCACCAGGAACGAGGAGGCTTGATGGACGACGGCGGCTCCGAGCGGCCCGATCGTGCCCTGTCCGGCCAGCGTGACCGAGACGGCGTTCACCACGCCGGCGAACAGGATGATGTTCTGCCAGGCGATCGCGACGGCGCGGCGGCCCGTCTCGAACAACTTGGGTAGCTGGTCGAGCGAGCGGCCCAGGTAGACGACGCCGGCGGCTTCGGCGGTGATGTCGCTGGCGCCGGAGACGGCGATGCCCACGCGAGCGGCCGCCAGTGCGGGCGCGTCGTTGACCCCGTCGCCGGCCATGGCGACGCGCCGTCCCTCGGCCGCCAGCCGGCCGATCCGCTCGAGCTTCTGCTCGGGCAGCAGCTCGGCCTCGACGTTCGGGATGCCGATCTCGCGCGCGATCGCCTCAGCGGCGCGCCTGCGATCCCCGGTGAGCATCCACAGGTTCGTGATCCCCAGGTGTTCGAGCTGGTGGACGGCCTCGCGAGCACCGGCCCGGATGCGATCGCGCAACAGGATCGCTCCGGCCAGCCGGTCGCCGTCGGCCACGAAGACCGCGGTGGCGCCGAGCCGGTCCGCCTCTTCGAGCAAGGAGCCGTGGACCGGGACGGCGTTTTCCGCCAGGTAGGCGGCACTGCCGGCGCGAATGGCGCGGCCGCCGAGAAGGCATTCGGCGCCGCGACCGGGTAGGATGCGGGCGCTAGCGGGCTCCTCGAGGCCCGCCCGGCGCCGGCGCGCCTCTTCCACGATGACGCGCGCGAGCGTATGCTCGGAGCCGCGTTCGGCCGCGGCGGCCAGGGCGAGCAGTTTCTCCTCGTCGCCGTCGAGCGCAAGGATGCGGACGATTTCGAACCGGCCCTCGGTCAGCGTGCCGGTCTTGTCGAAAACGACGGTGTCGGTCTCGGCGGCGGACTGAAGGACGCTCCCGCCGCGCACCAGGATGCCGCGGCGCGCCAGAGCCCCGATCGCCGCCACCATGGCCGTGGGCGTAGCCAGGATCAGCGCGCAAGGGCAGCCGACGATCAACACCGCGACGGTGCGCATCCAGTTGCCGGTGACGAGGTAGGTGACGGCGGCGGCGGCCAGAAGCGCCGGAAGGAAGAAGCGGGCGTAGCGGTCCGCCAGCCGTTCGACACGCGACTTGCGCCGGCGGGCCTCCTCGACCAGGCGGATCACCCGCGCCAGCGTGGTCTCCTCACCGGCGCGCAGGACGCGGATCCGGAGCAGCCCGTCGCCGTTGAGTGTCCCGGAGTAGACCTCGTCGCCGGGCCCCTTGTCGCGCGGGAGCGGCTCGCCGGTGATCGTGCTCTCGTCGACGCTCGAGGCGCCCTGCTCGATGCGCCCGTCGGCGGGGATCCGCTCGCCGGCGCGCACCAGGATCAGGTCGCCGGGCGCCAGGGTCGCCGCATCCACGTCGAGCTCCTCGCCGTCACGCACGAGGCGCGCCCGGCGCGGCATCTGCTCGACGAAGCTTCTGATGGCCGCCGAGGTGCGGCCCGCCGCATAGCCCTCCAGGCCCTCCCCCACCAGCATGATGAACATCGCCTCGGCGGCAGCCAGGTATTCGCCCACGGAAAGCGCGGCGATGACCGCGATCGAGATGGCCAGATCGGCCGAAAGGCGCTTCTCGAAGAGCCCGGCGATCGAGTTGTAGAAGGTGCGGTAGCCGGCCACCAGCGCCAGAATCGCGGCAGTGTCGATGCCGGCCACGGTGCGCAGGACGCCGGTGAGGTTGAGCAGCAGAAGTAGGCCGACCGCAGCCGCGAAGCCGAAATATCGCAGGCGTTCCCCGGCTGCGCCGTGGGTGTGGGCCGCGAGCTCGATCCGGTGCTGGTGCATCGCGCCGTGCGGTGGGCGATCGCCAGATTATTATCCCACCGGCGGGCGAGGCGCACTGGCCTGCGCTCGGGCCGAGGGAGTATCGTATCCGGAGGAGGTCTTTCCATGGCGATTCACGACGTTCGGCGGTGGCTCGAAGGCGGGTTTGGACGGCTGAGCCGGCGCGAACTGTTCGCGGGCGTTCCGGCGCTGGCCGGCGGGCTCATCCCGGGCCGCGCCGCCGCGGCGCCCGCGCTGCGTCTGGGCAAGGAGATTTACGAATCGATCGGTGTCCGGCCGCTGATCAACTGCAAAGGCACGTTCACCATCATCAGCGGCTCGCAGACCTTGCCGGAAGTCAAACGGGCCATGGAGGACGCCTCGCGCCACTACGTCCATCTGGACGAATTGATGGAGGCCGTAGGCCGCCGGCTCGCCGAGCTCACCCAGGCCGAGTGGGGGATTGTGACCGCCGGCTGCGCCGCGGCGCTCACGCTCGCCACGGCCGCCTCGATCGCCGGCGCCGACCCGGAGAAGCTCCAGCGGCTGCCCGATCTCACGGGGCTCAAGAGTGAAGTGATCGCGCCGCGCCACTCGCGCAATGTCTATGACCACGCCGTGCGCATGCTGGGCGTGCGGATGGTTACGGTGAGCACGATCGAGGAATGCGAGCGGGCCTTTAATGACAGGACGGCCCTGGTGATGATCCTGGCCGGGCCGGGCGACGACGGCCCGCTCGGCACCGAGCCGGTCTCGCGCATCGCCAGAAAGCACGGCGTGCCGGTGATCGTCGACGCGGCGGCCGAGCACCTGGTGATTCCGAATCCGCACCTGGGACGAGGGGCGGATCTGGTGGCCTATAGCGGCGGAAAGTGCCTGCGCGGGCCGCAGTGTGCCGGCCTGCTCCTGGGGCGCAAGGATCTGGTGAAGGCGGCCTGGTTGCACAGCGCGCCGCATCATGCCTTCGGCCGGTCGATGAAGGTCGGCAAGGAGGAGATCATGGGGATGCTGGCGGCCGTGGAGATGTGGGTCAAGCGCGATCACGAGGCCGAGTGGCGGCAGTGGGAGGGGTGGCTCGACACGATCGCCCGCCGGGTGAAGAAGATCGACGGTGTCACCACCGAGGTGTTGCCGCCGCAAGGGCTATCGAACCGTTCGCCGCGGCTGCGCATCAACTGGGACGCCGCCGAGCGGGGCATCACGGGCGCCGAGCTCGAAACGCTGCTCTTCCAGGGCGACCCTCGGATCATCCTCGGCGGCTCGACCGGCGAGAGGCGCTGGGGCGGCGCCAGTTCGATCACGATCATGCCCTACATGATGATGCCGGGCGACGCCGAGGTTGTGGCGGAGCGGATCGCGAGCGTGCTGGCCAGGCCGCCCCGCTACGAAGCCCCGGCGCCGGCAGGCGCGCCCGTCCAGATCTCCGGCCAGTGGAGGGCGCGCCTGGAGTTCGTGCTGGGCGGCGCCGACCACCGCCTGATCTTCGAGCAGGACGGCGGAACGATCGTCGGCACGCATATCGGCGAAATGCTCTCGGGCGACCTCCGGGGCTTCGTCGAGGGCGACCGGGTGTATTTTCGCAGCTCGCAACGATACGAGGGCACGCGGCTTCAGTTCGATTTCGAAGGGCGGCTCGAGGGCGAGACCTTGCGCGGGACGGTGGGGCTCGACGAGTATGGCGAAGCGCGCTGGGAGGCCCGGCGGCACCGCTACGGCGGGCCGGGCGGTGCGGTGCGGCCCATCAAGAACGTCTGAGCTCAGCGCGGCGCCAGGTTGAACTCCACCCCGCGCTCGCGGTTGAGCTGCTCGGAGAACTCCCGGTCGATCAGCTCGAGCGAGGCGCGGTTGTGCGAGCCCTGGAGGGTGATGTAATTGAGCGTGTCCCCGTCGACCCAGTAGGCGAGCGCCGGATAGATGGACTGGTTCTTGAAGGCGATGAGGTAGATGGTCGGTTTGGCTTCAGCGGCTCGGGCGGCCGGCTCCGGATGCGAAGGCACCGGCGCCTGATAGGACCGCATCGTGGGCGCAGCCGGCTCGGGCAACTCCTCGCGGGTGTAATCGCGCACCACGCCGCGGGCGGTCTCCGGCCTGTAGTACTGGTTGATGATCACGGTGGGCTGCGCGGGCGGCTGGTTCACCACCATGACGGTGTTCTGTCCCGGGGCCTGGGGCCCGTAGCCGTAACCTGTCCAAACCGGGACCACATAGGGGATGACGACCGGATAGGCGCGGCGGGGATCCAACGGGCCGGTGATCAGGTGGCTCGGTCGCCCGGTGATCGTGGCCGACAGGCGCTGTCCGAAACTCGGTCCCGGGTGGAAGTGCGGGCTCACCAGCGGAGGCGCCGTCCCGGTGCCGGGAAACAGGATGTTGCCGAAACCGCTCGGCGAGCCGTAGGTTCGAGAGCCCGGGCCGCGGCCGTAGAGGCTGCCGGCAAATTGCGCCGCCGCCGTTCCGGCCAGGATCAGGCCGAGGGCGAAACCCGCCATCAGATTCTTCTTCATAGCCAGACCACCTGTGTCGAGCTTAACCAGCCGCCCGTTTAGACGCAAGCGCCGGGATCGGGGTTGCGGCGGAGGGGGAAGCCCGGCCGGATCAAATCAGATACTTGACTCCGGAATCAGAGTGGAGTTCAATGAGGGGGAGATGAGAGCCCGGTTCGGTTTCGCAGCCTGCGCTGAACGCCCATGAAGCTCAACACGCGAGTCCGTTATGCCGTGCGGCTCATGGCCGATATCGCCCGCCACGGCTCCGACCAGCCGGTGCCGCTGCGCGACGTCGCCGAGCGGCAGGGCCTGTCCAAACTCTATCTTTCGCAACTGGCGACGGCGCTGCGCAACGCCTCGTTGCTGCGCAGCGTGTGGGGGAATCGCGGCGGCTACGTGCTGGCGCGACCGGCAAGCGAGATCAAGCTTCGCGAGATCATCGAGGCCGCCGACGGGCCGGTGAACATCATCGAATGCGTGGTGGACGATCGGGCTTGCGCGCGGGCTCAGGTGTGCGAGGCGATTCACGTCTGGCGCGACATCAACGAGGCCATTGTCGAGGTGCTCGACCGGTACACGCTTGGGGATCTGATCGGTTCGGCGGAGCCGTGCGCGAACTGGCGCGGCGGGGCACTGGCGCCCCCGCTGGCCGGGTGCCTTTAGAGCCTTCCGCAGCGGGCGCCGTCGAGTCCGAGTTCGGCGGCGCGGGCCCGCATGGCGTCGATGCAGAACCGGATGTGTTCTTCGAGCGGGACGCCCAGCTCGGCGGCGCCGTTGCGGATGTCCTCCCGGTTCACCGACCGGGCAAAGGCCTTGTCCTTGAGCTTCCGCTTGACGGAGTCGACCTCGACCTCGTGAATGCTGCGGCCGGGCTTGACGTAGGCGACGGCGGTGAGGAAGCCGGCGAGCTCATCGCAGGCGAACAGCGCCTTTTCAAGCAAGGACTGGCGCGGCACGCCGGTATAGGTGGCGTGGGAGAGGATGGCGCGCCGGATTTCCTCGCTCACGCCACGCTCGGCCAGGATCGGCTCGCCCTTGAGCGGGTGATCCGGAGCCTGGGGGTGGATCTCCCAGTCGAAATCGTGCAGCAGCGCGGTGACCGACCATTTTTCCTCGTCCTCGCCGAACTGGCGCGCGTAGGCGACCAGGCAGGCCTCGACCGCCAGCGCATGCTTGCGCAGGTTGTCGGATTTGGTGAACTCGCAGAGGATCTCCCAAGCCTGATTCCGGTCCATGCTTGTACTATAATGAAAAGCGTCCCTCACCCCGTGGGCCTGTGGCGCAGTTGGGAGCGCGCTTCCATGGCATGGAAGAGGTCGAGGGTTCGAATCCCTCCAGGTCCACCAAGCCGGTTCTCTTCCGGCCGAAGATCTGGCGACCGGCATTTCGACAAGAGCTCTGAACGGCGCCAACTCGCGGGGCTAAGAGTTTACCTGCGGTGCTCGTCGGCCGAACGCCGCCTCGATCCGCATCGTTGCGGCGGCCTCGGCCCGGGAGGCCGGCCTCCTGCTCACCGCGCCCAGCGCAGCACGGCGAAGCCGCCGATGAGCAGGGCGACGAAGGCCAGAGCCAGCCAGTCGAAGTAACGGTCGATGAAGGGCTGGATGCGCGGGCCGGCCCAGCGAATCAGAGCGCCCACCAGAAAGAACCGCGCCCCGCGGCCCACGATCGAGACGGCGGTGAACGCCGCCAGGTTCATGTAGAAGGCCCCGGAGGCGATGGTGAACACCTTGTACGGGATGGGCGTAAAGGCGGCCGTGAAGACGATCCAGAAGTCGTACTGGCGGTACCAGTGCTGGACCTGTTCGTAGTAGGCGTGGGCGTGATAGAAGTCGATGATGCGCATCCCGACGGCGTCCATGAAGAACCGGCCGATCGCGTAGCCGACCACGCCGCCCAGGGCGCTTCCGGCCGTGCAGATGCCGGCGAAGCGAAGCCAGCGGCGCGGCGCGCCCATCACCAGCGCGATCAGCAGCGCATCTGGCGGGATGGGGAAGAAGCTCGACTCGGCCAAGGCCAGCCAGAAGAGCGCGTGCGCGCCCCCGGGACGTTCCGCCCAAGAGAGAACCCAGTCATAGAGGCGGCGGTGGACCCGCCAGGCCGGTTGCGTCAGTGTGGACATCCGATTCGGCGCCAGTTCGGGATCGATCTTTCGATCATAGCGAGAAGGCTTGTGCGGCCGCCTCAGGCCAGATATTCACGAATCAGGCGGATGTTCTCCGGCGGCGTCTCGAGCGGCAGGCAGCCGGTTCCCATCAGGCAGTTCGGCCGCGCGATCGCCAGAATCCGGTCGATTTCGCGGTAGATGGCCTCGCGGTCCGCGCAGGCGACGATGCGCGGATCCATATTGACGCGGACCTTGACATGGGGGTGGGTCTGCCAGACCCGTTCGATGAAGGCGGCCTGGTTCGTCTCGACATTCGTGACCAGGAAACCGGTGCCGGTCGCAAGCAGATCATCCACGATGGGGTAGGTGTTGCCCCCCATGATGCACGGGACGGCGTGGCCGGTGATCTCGGCCGCAATCGCCAGCATGCGTTTGAGCGCCGGCAGTTCGATCTCGCGAAACTGGCGCGGGGAAAGCAGCGGCGGGGCGGCCGCGGATTCGAAGAAAGCCACGTCGAGCCCGGCCTCGATGACGGCGCGGCAAAATGCGGCCTGGTTCTCCGCGAGCCTCATCAGGGCGCGCGAGACGGCCTCGGGCTTCAGGGCCACCTCTTCGCAGAGCCCGTTGATGCCGCGCAGGTTGAACGCGATGGAGAAGGGACCGGCGACCGGGATGCGGACGTCGGCTTCCCGGAGCGCCTCCCTCAGGCGGCGGCCCACCTCGATCACCATCGCGATGCGCCCGTCGCGCGCCGGATCGAACGGCGAAAGCTCGGCGGCTTGCTCGATGTCGTCGAGCAGAGCCGCTACAGCCGGGATGCCGTCGTCGCTCGCTGGAACCACCCGCGCCCCGTAAGCCTCGGCCTCGAGGTTATAGATGTCGATGCCCACGACCACCGGCTGGTGGCGGTACTCGAGCCAGGCGGCCTTGTGAGCCTCGTAGAGCAGCTCCGGATTGCGCGAGACCTCCCACGGGGAGCGGCCCACGAAACGAGCCGCGTGCTCGTAGACAGATGGCGTGAACGGGATCTTCACGGCGCCTCGCTGCAACCTACTTGCGGGGCCAGTCGCAGGAATCGCCCGACCCCCGGCCGGGCCAGCGAGGCCCTCAACCCAGGCCGAAGCGGGAGAGTATCAGCCAGGCGGCGACAATGATGACGATCCACAGCGCGTCCATTCGGCCTCTTCTCCCATGCTACCGCATCAATCGGGAAACCCTTCGCGGTTCAGGTTTGGGAGGATGCGCAGGGCGTTGTTGTAGTAAATCTTCTTGAGCACCTCGGCCGGCAGGTCCAGCCCGTAGAGCTTCCAGAGCCCGTGGTACTTGCGGTCGTGGTCGAAGTACTCATCGGCGGTCTCGAGCACGCGGAAATAGGTGATGTATTCCTGCGGGCGCCAGGTGTCCTTGCCGAAGAGGATGCGGTCCTGATAGCGGATGAAAAAGTCGCGCGCGAAGCGGGGCTGCCGGCCGATCTCCTCGATGACGGCGCCGAACTCGGTATAGACGTTCGGCAGCCGGTCGAGCAGGCGCCCGAGCGCCGCCAGGTCGTTGCCCAGCCATCCCAGGTGCGCGTTGACGAAGATGGTCTGCGGATGGCGCGCGAACAGCCGGTGCTGTTCCGCCAGCAGCTCCTCGAAGCGCGGATACTGATCGGGCGGCCGGGCGCGGCTGGGGAAGAGCTTGAGCTCGAGCCACCGCTCGTTGTACTTGTCCATCGGATCGAACAGCGCCTTGGGCTCGCCGGTATGGATCAGCACCGGGATCTTCAGCCGGCCGCAGGCCTCGAACAGCCGGTCGAAGCGGGGGTCGTCGACCGGGATGCGCCGCCCCTGGGAGTCCTTGAGCGTCATGCCAAAGTTCTTAAAGATCTTCAGGCCCCGGGCGCCGGCGGCGACGTCCTGCTCGAGTTGGCGGGCGATGCGCTCGCCGTAGCCCGGCTCGTCGACACCGGAGAAGTCGATATTGGCGAAGACGGCGAAGCGGTTGGGGACGGCGGAGAAGACGCGCACGCTTTGGCGCAGCCGCTCCCCCGTGCCCCCGCTCAGGTTCACCATCAGGCGCATGTTGATGCGGTCCATGTCGGCGACCAGGCGCGCCAGCTCCTCCGGCGTCATCGAGCCCCGCTGGTGGTTGTGGACATCGATAAAGGGGAAGCGGGCCCGCTCGATCCTCGACCGGGGCACCACCAGCGTGGAGCGCGGCTCGTATTCCTCGATGGTCATCACCTGCGCGGCGAGCGACAGGGCGGCAAGAGCGAAAAGGGCACGTTTCATCGGCTGTAGGCGGGCAACAGGAGTTTGCGCGCCTCTCCCACCAGCAGCAGCGAACCGGTGAGGAAGACAGCGGCTTCAGGCGGCGCGGCAGCCGCTCGCTCGAGGGCCGCCTCGACGCTGGGCGCCACCTCCGCCGCCGGGTGGTCGAAGAAAGCCCCGAGCAGCTCCGCGCGCAGCGCGCGGTGCGAGTTCGGGCTGGTCAGGATGATGCGCTCGGCGAGCGGCGCCAGCAGGCCGGCGATCTCGTCGAGCGACTTGTCGCGCATGGCGCCGTAGACGATCCAGACGGGCCGGCCGGCGTAGAAACGGCGGATGTAGGCGGCGAGCGCGCGCACGCCGGCCGGGTTGTGCGCCCCGTCGAGAATGATCTCGGGCGCGGTGGCCACCCGCTCGAGCCGCCCCGGCCAGCGCGTCCGGCTGATGCCGCGCTCGATGGCCTCGACCGGAACGCCGAGCAGCTCCAGCGCGGCGACCGCCGTGAGAGCGTTCTCGACCTGGTGCTCGCCGGCGAGCGGGCATTCGAGATGAAGGCAGCCGCTCCGGCCCTGGATGAGCGACCGGTGGCCGTCTCGGTGAACCTCGAGCGAGTCCAGTCGCCAAGAGGAGGTGTGCGCCGCCGGGATCGCGAGCTCGGAGGCGCGCTCCTCGAGAACGCGCAACGCCTCGGGGCGCTGGCGGGCGAAGACGGCCGGCACGCCCGGCTTGAGGATGCCTGCTTTTTCCCGGGCGATCGATTCGATCGAGTTGCCGAGATAGCGCTCGTGGTCGAAATCGATCGGGGTAATCACGGCCAGCTCGGGTTGAACGACGTTGGTGGCATCCAGGCGCCCGCCCAGACCGGTTTCGAGCACCACCATCTCGACGCCGAGCTCGCGGAACAGCAGGAAGGCCATGGCGGTGAGGGTCTCGAAGTAGCTCGGGTGGGCTTCGAGCGCCTCCTGGCGCAGCAGGTCCTCGGCGGCGGCGTGCACGTGGTTGAAGGCGCGCGTGAACTGCGCCTCCGAGACCGGCCGGCCGCCGATCTGGATTCGCTCGACCGGCTCGACAAGGTGCGGGGAGATATACAGGCCGGTGCGATGTCCAGCTTCGCGCAGCGCCGACTCGAGCATGGCGCAGACGGAGCCCTTGCCGTTGGTCCCGGCGACGTGGACGAAGCGGCAGGCGCGCTCGGGATGGCCGAGCTCGGCCAGGAGCACCTCCATGCGCTCCAGGCCCAGCTTCGCCGTGCGCATCTCGTTGCCCAGCGAATAGAGGAAGCGGACCGAGTCCGGGTAGGTACGCATCGCCTCCGCTCTGTTTCCTTTCAGCTTACAGCGGACCGCCCGCCGGGGATGGAAGAGTGTCCGTCTTCGTCGTCGGTCTCGGCGTCCAGCCAGAGCAGTTCGCCTTCGACCCAGGGGTTGATGCGCTGCTCCTCAAACGGGCGGCGGTCGATGAGGCCGAAGCGCCGGACGGGCTTGGCCAGCGAGCGGGCCTTGCCGGCCAGCTCCTCGGCGAACAAGCCCATGAGCGTCGTGCCGCCGGTGACGTTGACGTAAACTGATGTTGCCCGGGCCAACGGCTCCACCGCCAGCTTTGCCAGCCGGGCGCGTTCGTCGATGCCCGCGAATGGATCCTCGAAGCGCGCCAGGTGGAGCTCGCCTTGCCAGCCGGCCCGCTCGAGCGCTTCCTCGACGCGCGGCTCGGTTTGCCGTGAGCAGATGGCGAGTACGGTATCGCAGGAGATCTCTTGTTTGCGGAGGGCGACCAGGGCGCTGAACAGCACGCCGGGCCGCTCGCCTGCGGGACTCGCTAGGAGATTGCGCTCGGCGGCGTCGCCGAACTCGAGGGGGATCTGCGGAAGATGGCGCATGGTGCTCGTCCAGAACTCGCGTACGCTGTCGAGCTTGGGTTGAAAGTCCTTGTCGTCTGAGGTGACCACTTGGCGCCGCATGCCGTGGTGAAGCAGGCTGTTTCGCAGATCGCTCAGATCGGCCCAGAACCGCGCGAGAGCCTGCTGCTCGGGACTCAGCCGCTGCCGGAGTTTGGGATCCTGCTGAAGCGCAACCAGGGCGCCGAGCCGGTTTGCCGCCCGCCGCCTGGTGGGCGAAAACTCGAGCCAACGCTCGACGCCCCCAGTGGTGAGCACGGCCCAGGAGACGACCCACTCGTCCATCAGGCCGAGGGCGGAGCGCAGGTTGCCGTGGGCCAGCAGGTCGTCGACGAGTGCGGCCTGACGGCGCAGCAGTCTCTCGGTGAGCGCCAGCTTACTCTTCCAACCCTCCCCTGCGGGTGCGAGCAGCCGGTAGCTTTCCAGCCACTTTTCGAACTTGTCGCTGATCTGCTCCGCCAGCGGAAGCTGGAACTCCCGGCGCAGGCCCTTCCGCAGCGGCCTTAACAACTCTTTGAGAAGCCGCTCGGCCGTGTGGCCCAGCTCGAGCGGCAAGCCCGAGGCGAAGGCTTCCGTGGCCAGTCTCATCAGCCGGGCGGCCTGACCGAGGTGGGGAGCCTTGCGCTCGGCCTGGCGCAGCAGGTTGGCCAGCGGCAGCGCGTCGCGGCTCTCCCGCAAATTGTCGATCGCGTGAATCCAGCGGGGAAGCTCGAGCAGCGGCCTGAGGTCGAAGAACGGCCTTGTCCCTGGGGACTCGAAGGCGTAATAGGCGGCTTCGATCACGACGTTGCCAAGGCTTTGTAGATAGAGCCCGCTCAGGTAAAGCAAGAGGGCAAAGTGCCGGGGCCCCTGGGTGAGGTCGAGCGTCAACCGGTCGGCGTCTCGCCGTGCAACGGCGTTGACCGCGTCATTGAGAAAGCGCTCAATCTCACCCTGCGAAATGCCGTCAGGCGTCTTGAGGGCTTCCGTTTGAGCCACGCCGGCCAGCTCCTCTTGAAGCTTGGGGAAGCTGTCGGCAAGCGCTTTCTCGGTACAGAAGGCCAGAACCAGCTCCGGGCGTTTCTCAGGTGCAAGCAAATGGAGAAGGGCAACTGGCGCCAGCGTTGCCTTGTAGATCTCGGCCGCTCCGGCAAGCTGGTATTGGCCGGGCCGTGGGTTGACGCCCAATCCCGTCAGCAGCAGGTGACGGCTCATCGCATTTCCCTTTCCAAAAACGATATCCCAGCGGCCGAATTCCCGTAAACTGGACTTGGACCGTCACCGGCGAAAGGAGGTACGCGATGGCCATCCTACCGCGACTCAAGGAGATGCTCGAAGCAAACGGCGTCTCCTATACGCACCACGTCCACCCAACAGCCTACACGGCCCGCGAGGTAGCTCAACTCGAACATCTGCCGCAGCATCGGTTCGCCAAAGCGGTGGTGTTCTGGGGAGACGAAGGCTACGCCATGGCGGTGCTGCCCGCCGACTACGTGGTCGACTTGCAGGAGCTGCGCGCGGCGCTGGGGATCAAGCGGGCGCGGCTGGCGACGGAAAAGGAGCTGGCCGAGCTCTTCCCCGACTGCGAGCTGGGGGCCATGCCGCCGCTCGGAAGCCTCTATAAGATGCCCACCTATGTGGAGAGCAGCCTGGCCGAGGAAGAGTGGATCGCCTTCAACGCCGGAACGCACCAGGATGTCGTCTACCTGCGCTTCGAGGATTTCAAACGCCTGAGCAAGCCCCTGATCGTGCACTTCGCCCGGCTGGCCGCCGCCTGAGCGGCCCCGGTCCGACTTTTCGCGCCCCGGTGGCGTCTAGAGAGACGGAGAGCAGAAGAACGGAGCCCGAGCGTTGATCTTTCGGGAGGTGGAAGATCGCGACCTCGTCGGCCGAGCCCGGCGGGGGGACGTCGAGGCGTATAACCATCTGGTTTCCCGCTGGGAAAAGCGCCTCTACAACTATCTCCTGAAGCTCGTCGGCGACCGCGAAGACGCGCTCGACTTGACGCAAGAGGTGTTCTTGAAGGCCTATCAGGCGCTGAGGAAGCTCGAAGATCCCTCGCGCTTTGCGCCGTGGCTGTACCGGATCGCGCACAACGAGGCCTATTCGTTGCTGCGGCGGCGCAGGCCGGAGGAGGAGCTCGCCGAAGTTGCCCCGCCCTGGGCCGTCTCCCGGATGCTGCCGGCCGAAACGGCCCTGGCGGTGGCCGGCGCTCTCGGGCGCCTGCCGGAGGAGCAGCGCGAGGCGGTGATCCTCAAGATTTACGAGGGGTTCAAGTTCGAGGAGATCGCCGCAATCCTGGACTGCCCGGTCTCGACCGTCAAGTCGCGCGTCTACACGGCGCTCGAGAAGCTCAAGGAGGCTCTGGCTCCGATCCGAATGCGAGGTGAAGCCGGATGAGTTGCGGGCAAATCGATTTGAAAGGCTACCTGCTGGGTGAGATCTCCCACGAGGATCGGCGGGCGGTGGAGGCGCACGCGGCCGCCTGCGCGGCCTGCCGGGAAGAGCTCGAGCGGTTGCGTCTGACCCAGGGGCTGCTCAAGAGCCTGGCCGAAGAGGAGATCCCCCAGCGGATCGCTTTCGTTTCCGACAAGGTGCTCGCGCCGGGCTGGTGGGCGCGGCTGTGGCAGTCCGGGCCGCGGCTGGGCTTCGCCGCGGCGGCCCTGCTGGCGGCGGCGATCCTGGTGCATGCCCTCGTCCGGCCGCCCGTGATCGTCGAGCCGCCGGCGCCGGATCAGGCCGCCATCGAAGCGATCGTCGAACGCGAACTGGCGCGCCGGCTCGACGACGCCGTCGCACGCGCCGCCGCGGTCTGGGAGGCGCGGGAGGCTGAGCGCCGGGCGCAGCTTCTCCGCCAGGTCCGCGAGGAGTTCGAGATGCGGCGCCGCGAGGAGCGGGCCCAGATCGAACAGGCCTTCGAGGTGCTTCACAAGCGCCTGAACGTGATGCACCTGGCGAGCGCATGGCGCGCGGAGGAGCGATGAGGCGGGCCCTCGTTCTGGCGGCGGCGATCGCCGCGGCGCCGGCCTTCGGCCGCGCCCCCGTGGACCGCGACACACTGGCGGTTCTCGAGAAGCGCTTCGACCGCCGGATCGAGAGTTACTCCATCGACGACCCGTTCTACCTGCTCGGAACCACGCGCGGCGTCTATCTGGCCGGCTACGGCGCGGTCTTCACGGCGGAGCTCAACCTGGTGGCCGCAGCCGTGGTGACGCCCTTCCGGCCGGCCTTCACCAAGGAACAGATCGCCGCGCTCCGCCAAAAGAAGCTGGCGCGCCTCGTCGAGCTCAAGCGCATGATGCGCGACATGTTGGTGGAGAGCGCTGTGAACCTCAAGGGCGTCCCCGAGGAGGAGTGGGTGGCGGTGGGCGTCACCCTGTTCTACTACGCCTGGGAGGACAAGACCGGCCTGCCGAGCCAGATCCTGATGCAGGGCCGCCGGCGCGCCCTCGCCGATTTCGCCGCCGGGCGGATCGACGAAGCGGCGCTCGAGGCGCAGCTTCGCCTGGAAGAATGGTGAGGTCGGGGATGCGTTTGGGCGAGATGCTCATGGCGCGGGGGTTGCTCGCGCCGGAAGATCTCGAAAAGGCGCTCGAAATCCAGCGGGAGCGCAACGAGAAGATCGGCAAGATCCTGGTGGACCTGGGCTTCGTTGCTCTCCGGGAGGTGCTTGCGGCGCTCAGCGAGCAGCTCGGCGTTCCCCTGGCGAGCATCGAAGGTCCCCCGGCGGTGACGCCCGAAACCGAGCGGCTGGCGCCGCGTTTCCTGCGGCAGTTCCGCTGCCTGCCCCTGGCGGTGCGCGACGATGCGCTCGTTCTGGCGATGGCCGATCCGCTCGACTTCGAGACCATCGCCGCGGTGCGCAACGCGACCGGCCTCAAGGTGGAGCCGGCACTGGCGGCCGAGCAGGAGATCCTGGACGCGATCGAAAAATACTGGAGCGAGCAGCGCGCACCGGAGACGGTGAGCCTGGCCGAGGGCGACGGCCAGGGGACGGAGGATCTCGAGCAGCTTCGCGACATGGCGAGCGAGGCGCCCGTCATCCGCCTGGTCAACGCCATGATTGCGCAGGCGGTCGAGAAGCGCGCCAGCGACATTCACCTGGAGCCGTTCGAGAAGGAATTCCGCGTCCGCTTCCGCATCGACGGCGTGCTCTACCCGCAGGAGCCGCCGCCGCGCGAGCTGCGCGCGGCCGTCATTTCGCGCGTCAAGCTGATGGCCAAGCTGAACATTGCGGAGCGGCGGCTGCCCCAGGACGGCCGGATCAAGATCCGCACTCTGGGCCGCGAGGTCGACCTCCGCGTCTCCACCTTGCCGACGCTTTACGGCGAGAGCGTCGTCATGCGCCTGCTCGACCGCTCCGCCACCGAGCTGTACGATCTGCGCCGGCTGGGCTTCGACGAGCAGATGCTGGCGCGCATGGAGTTCTATACCTCGCTGCCGCACGGCATCCTGCTGGTGACCGGCCCGACCGGCTCGGGCAAGTCGACCACGCTCTATTCGGCGCTCAAGCGGGTGAACAAGACCGACCGCAAGATCATCACCATCGAGGATCCGGTCGAATATCAGATGGACGGGATCAACCAGATCCACGTCAATCCGCAGATCGGCCTGACCTTCGCGGCCGGCCTGCGGCACATCGTCCGCCAAGACCCCGATGTGATCATGGTGGGCGAGATCCGCGACCGGGAGACGGCCGACATCGCCATCCGGGCGGCGCTTACCGGCCACTTCGTCTATTCGACGCTGCACACCAATGACGCGCCGAGCGCGATTACGCGCCTGACCGACATGGGGGTGGAGAACTATCTGATCAGCTCCTCGCTGGTGGCGGTGATGGCGCAGCGGCTGGTGCGCGTCATCTGCCCGGCCTGCCGGGTGCCCGACGGCACGCGCTTCAGCCCGGAAGGCGACGAGATCCCGGTCTGGCGCGGCGCCGGCTGCGAGCGCTGCTTCCATACGGGCTTCTCCGGGCGGGTGGGCATCTTCGAGCTCATGGAGATGAACGACGAGATCCGCAAGCTGATCATGGCCAACGCCGACGCGGTGGAGATCACGCGGGCGGCGCGGCGCAACGGGATGCGGAGCCTGAGAGAAGACGGCTGGATGAAGGTGCGGCAGGGGCTGACCACCGCCGAGGAGGTCCTGCGCGTCACGCAGGAGTTCTAGCGCGGTATGGCGGCGTTTCACTTCAAGGCGGTGGCGAGCGACGGCCGGCTGCGCACCGGCGTCGTCCACGCGCCCACGGAGCGCCAAGTGGCCGCCGAGCTGCGCAGGCAGGGACTGACGCCCGTCTATGTGGGCCTGCGCCCGCCCGGCGGTTTCTCGTTGCGGCTGCCCTCCTTCGGCGGCCGCCGGCGCAAGGACGTCCTGCTGTTCACCCAGGAGCTTTCGACGCTGCTCAACGCCGGCGTGCCGCTCGACCGCGCGCTCTCGATCACGGCCGAGCTCACCGAGCGCAGCGAGTTCCGGCAGGTGGTGCTCAACGTCCTGCGCGTGCTCAAGGGCGGCCGCTCGTTCGCCGACAGCCTGGCGGTTCACCCGGAGTATTTCTCCGACCTCTATGTCAACATGGTGCGCGCGGGCGAGGCCAGCGGCGCCCTGGCGCCGGTCTTCGAGCGCCTGGCGGCCTTCGAGCAGACGCGGGACGACCTGCGCAACTACCTGATCTCCTCGCTCATCTACCCGGCGCTGCTCGTGCTGGTGGGCCTCGCATCGATTCTGGTGCTCATGTATTTCGTGGTGCCGCGCTTCGCCGCGGTCTTCGAGCAATCGCACCTGGCGATGCCGGCGCCGACGCGCGTGATGCTCGAGACCAGCCGCTTCGTTCAGAACTACGGCTGGATCGGGATTCTGGCGGCGCTCGTGGCCTGGGCGGGCCTCCGCGCCTGGGTCGCGACGCCGGCGGGCAGGCTCTGGTGGGACTCCTTCCGGCTGCGCCTGCCCGGGCTGGGCGAGGCGCTGCGCAAGGCCGAGACGGCGCGGTTTGCCGCCGCCATGGCGACGCTGATCGCTCACGGCGTGCCGCTGGTGCAGTCGATCGGGATCGCGGGCGCGATTCTCAACAACCGGCGCATGGCGCGCTCGCTCGATGGCGTGGCGCAGGGGGTCAAGCGCGGCGAAGGCATCGCCGGGCCGCTCAAGCGCGCGGGCGAGTTTCCGCCCCTGGCCGGCCATCTTCTCACGGTCGGCGAGGAGACCGGGCGGCTGGACGAGATGTTTGCGCGCATGGCCGAGATCTACGACGCCGAGACGCGCGCCTCGATCAAGCGCTTCACCTCGCTGTTCGAGCCGCTCATCATCCTGGTGATGGGCGTGCTGGTCGGAGTTCTGATTCTCAGCATGCTGCTCGCGATTACGAGCATTAACGAAGTGGCGGTGTAAGGACCATGCAACGAAGAAAACTCCCGCCCCGGGCGGGCATCACCCTCATCGAGATGCTGGTCGTGGTGACCATCATCGCGCTGTTTGCCGCGCTGGTGGCGCCGCGGATGCTCCAGAAGAGCGACACGGCGCGGATCACGGCGGCGCGCGCGCAGATCAATTCTTTCATGACCGCGCTGGGCGCCTACAAGTTGGACACGGGCACCTATCCGACCACGGAACAGGGGCTGCGCGCCCTGCGGACGCCTCCCCAGGGCGTCCGTCAATGGCAGGGGCCGTATCTGCCGCAGGACATTCCCCCCGACCCCTGGGGCAACCCTTACGTCTACCGGTACCCCTCCCAGCAGGGCGGATCCGAGCCGGAGATCATCTCTTATGGGGCCGACGGCCAGCCGGGCGGCGAGGGCATCAACGCCGACATCGTGAGCTGGAAGAGCCAGTAGGGCTGATGATGCGGCGCCGGGGCGTCACGCTGCTCGAGATGTTGATCGTGGTGTCGCTCATCGGCCTGCTCGCGGGGATCAGCTATCCCTCGGTGAGCGCCGGCGTCGATTCGCTCCGGCTTCGCGCGGCGGCGGACGGGATCGCCGGTTACTGGAACGCGGCTCTCAACCGCGCCGAACGCCGCCAGCAGATCGTCGAGCTCGAAGTTGCCCCGGCCGAGGGGCGCATCCGGCTGCGCTCGAGCGAGCCGGGAGAGCTGCGCAGCCTCGAGCTGCCCGAGGGCGTGCGCATCCGGCGGGTGCTGCCGGAGACGCCGCTCGAGCCGGACCAGCCGCGGCGGTTCGTTCTCTATCCCGGCGGCGCGTTGCCGCGCGTGGCGATCGAGCTCGAGAACCGGCGGGGCGCCCGGCGCATCGTGCGGGTCGACCCCATCACGGGCGTGCCGAGGATCGAAAGCGGGGAGGGGGAATGAGCGCGCGCGGCTTCACGCTGCTCGAGGTGCTTGTGGCCACGGCGATCATGGCCACGGCGGTGGTGGCGCTGCTCGGGAACCTCTCGACGTCGCTGACGAACGCTTCGCGCCTGGCCGACTACGACCGGGCGGTGCTCGTGGCGCGGCGGACGATGGACGATCTGCTGCTCCAGCCGAACCTGCCGAAGTTCACGGTGATCGAGGGCGCTTACGATGCCGGGCTCACCGGGCTGCGGGGAGGCTGGCAGGCGCGCGTCACCCCGTTCGAGCGCCCGCCGGGCGCTGCGGCTGGGACACCGGCGCTCGAGCGCATCGAACTCGAGATCTGGTGGGAGAGCGGCGGCCGGCGCCGTACGCTCGCCCTCGAGGCTTTCCGGCAGACCGTGCTTCGACCCGAAGATCTGGCCCTGGAGGCCATGGCGCGATGAGGCCCGGCGTGAGCCGCCCGGCGTCTCGCGCCGGCGTCACCCTGCTCGAGCTGCTGATTGCCGTCTCGCTCGTGAGCCTGCTGAGCGTGGGGATCCTCGTCGCCTTGCGCGTGGGCCTGAATGCGATGGAGAAGGCCAACAACCGCCTGCTTGATAACCGGCGCGTCTTCGGCGTGCAGCGCATCCTCGAGCAGCAGGTGGCCGGGCTGATGCCGGTGGTGGCGGATTGTCGCTCCGGCCCAGAGGCGCCCCCGGCGCGGGTCCTCTTCTTTCAGGGCGCGCCCGCGACGATGCGGTTCGTCTCCAGCTTCTCGCTCGAGGAGGCCGCCCGGGGCTATCCCCGGATCCTCGAATACCAGGTTCTGCCGGCCGAGGACATGAGCGCGGTGCGCCTGGTGGTGAACGAACTTCTCTACTGGGGGCCGGCCTCCACCGGCGCGCTCTGCCTGGGACCGAGCCCCGAGCGGCCGGGCATCCTCTTCCGCCCGGTCGAAGTGGGCCCGCAGTCCTTCGTGCTGGCGGACCGGCTCGCCTTCTGCCGGTTCTCGTATCTTGAACGCCTGCCCCCGCCGGCGCCGGGGCGCTGGGTGCCGGCGTGGACACGTCAGGACCTGCCTGCGGCCATCCGCATCGAGATGGCGCGCAAGGAGGATGATCCGAGCCGGCTCCCTCTGCTCACGGCCACGCTGGCGGTGCGGGTGACCAAGCTGCCCGGTCTTCCCTATGCCGATGACCTCTACCTCGGCCAGTAGGCGCGGCGGGGCCCTGCTGGCGGTGCTGTGGCTGGCCGCCGCCCTCGGCGCAATCGCCTTTTCCGTCGCCGCAACGGTGCGCGGCGAGACGGAGCGCACAACGACGGCGGTCGAGGCGCTCAAGAGCTACTACCTGGCGACAGGCGCCGTTGACCGCGCGCTGCTCTACATGCTCTGGGGCTCGGCTCATCGCAACCCGGACGGCTCGCCGCGCTATTGGACGCAGGGGATGCCGCGGCTCTATTTTCGATTTCCGACCGGCGACGCCGTGGTCGAGATCATCCCCGCGGCGGCGCGCATGAACCTGAACACGGCGAGCGAGGAGGATCTGTTCCGGCTGCTTCTGGTCCTGGGGGCCGAGCCGGAGCGGGCGCGCCTCGCGGCCCGAGCGATCGTCGACTGGCGGAGCCCGGCGCCCGGGGGCGTGCCGACGCTCTTCGACCGCTCCTATCTGGCGCGGACTCCGTCTTTTCGCGCGCGCCATGCGTCTTTTGAAGAGACCGAAGAGGTGTTGCTGGTCGAAGGCATGACGCCCGAGCTCTTCTACGGCACCTACGAGCGCGATCCGGAGGGCCGCCTGCGCCGCCGAAGCGGCTTCCGCGATTGCGTTTCCGTCTACGGCTCGGCGGGACGCTTCGACGTCAACTCGGCCGATCCGGCCCTGCTCGTCTCGCTCGGCCTCGATCCGGGCCTGGTGGCTTCGCTCGTCGAGCGGCGGCGCGTGCGGCCGTTCCTCGCGATGGAGGAGCTCGAGCCGCTGCGCCGCTTTGCCGGTCCGGGCGCCGAGCGGCTCGGAATCGGCGGCCTGTCGATCTACACGCTGCGGGCGACGGCGCGCCTGCGCCGCGACGACGGCACGCTTTCGGATCTGCGCCGCAGCGTCGCCGCGACGGTGAAATTTCTCGGGCCGGGCTTCGACGCTCTCTACCATGTGCTCCGGTGGCATGACAACGAGCCGGCGGATCTGAGCGAGTGGCCATGAAGGCGGGCGAGTGGAGAAGGTGGCTGGCCGCGGGCACCGGCGTCGGCATCGAAGTTCACGGCGACCGGCTCGAGGTGATGCTGGTGCGCGTGCGGCCCTGGGGCGTTGAGGTGGCGGGCGCGCTGGCGATCGAGCGCTTTCGGGAGCGGCCCGCGGCTGAATGGGGCGCCGAGTACGCCGCGTTCCTGCGCCGGCACGGGGCGGCGCATCTGGCGGCGGTGGTGCTGCTTCCGCGGCACGAGCTGATCGTGCGGCATCTGAGCCTGCCCGGAGTCTCCGCAAAGGACCTCGCCGCAGCCGTCCAGTTCCAGCTCGACGGCCTGCATCCGTACGCAGAAGAAGAGGCCGTGCACGGCTGGGCGCGCACGCTCGACGGCTCCGGTGTGCTGGTGGCGATGGCGCGCGCCGAGCTGATCGACCGCTACGCCGCCTGGTTCGCCGAGGCGGGCATCCGGGTGGCGGCCTTCACGTTTTCGGCGGCGGTCTTGCACGCCGCCGCGCGCATCCTCACCACTCCGCCCGAGGGCGGGTTCCTCGCCTTCGAGGAAGGGCCTGCGGGCCTGGAGGCGTACGGGGAAAGCGCGGCGCGGCCGGTCTTTTCGGCTGTCTTCGACCTCGAGCCGGAGCGTGCGGCGGCTCTGGCCCGAGCGGAGCTTCGCCTGGGAGAGGAGAGCGCGGTGCGGCGCCTTTGGGATCTGCTGCCTCTGCCTGTGGCGGTGCCGGAAGGGCTCGATCTCGGCGGCCGCGCCCTCGTCTACGCCACGGCGATGACGGCGGCCTGCCCCTGGTTGGCCCTGAAGGCGAACCTGTTGCCGGAGGAGCTGCGCGCTTCGAGTTCCCGTGCCATCTACATTCCCACGCTCGTGCTGGCGGTGCTGCTGGCCGGGTCGCTGGCGGTGCTCGTGGCCTACGGTCGGATCGAGGACCGGCGGTATCTGGCCGCCCTCGAACAGGAGATCGCCCGTTGGACGCCGGAGGCGGCCCAGGTGCGCGAGCTCGAGACGAAGCTGGAGGAGCTGCGCGCGCGGCGCCGCGAGATTTACGAGTTTCGCCTGCGGGCGCGCGCCGATCTGGACGCCCTGCTCGAGCTCACGCGCCTGCTCGAGCCCCCGACGTGGTTGACGAGCCTCCAGCTTTCGCGCTCCGCGGTGCAACTGGCGGGCGAGACGACGCGCGGGCCGGAGCTGGTCGAGCTGCTCGACCGCTCGCCCTTGTTCCGCGCCTCGCAGTTCACGACGCCGATGACGCGTGTGACGGGCGGTGAAAGCTTCGCCATCCGCGCCGAACGGGAGGCGCTCGTTCTGGAGAAGGCGCAATGAATTTGACGGACCGGGACAAGCGGGCTCTCATGCTCCTGGGCGTCGCGGTCGCCGTCATGCTGGCGGTTCGCTTCTGGCTGGACCGCCAGGGCGCGGCGCCTGTGGTGGCGCCCGCGGACTCCCTTCAGACGGCCGAAGCGCGCCTGGTTCAGGTCCGCAAGCTCGCCGCCCAGGCGCCCGCGCGGCGCAAGCAGGTGGAGGCGCTCACCGCCGAGGTCGCCGAGTGGGAAAAGAGGCTGATCGCGGCCGAGACGGCGCAGCAGGCCCAGGCGCAGATTCTTCAGATCCTGCGGAAGCTAGCCTCCGCGCAGGAGCCGAGGCTGGAGTTCCGCAGCGAGGAGATCGGCCCGGTGCGGCCGCCTGCGAAGGAAAGACACTACGCCGAGGCGCTGGTAACGGTCTCGTTCGTGGCGGGCATCGAGCAGTTGGTGAATCTCCTGGCGGACCTGGCGGCGCAGCCGGAGGCGCTCGGCACCGAGGAGCTCTCCATCAGCGGCGCCAATCCCAAGGACAAGACGCTCGCGGTGCGCCTGACGGTGGCCGGGCTGGTTCCGGCCCGGCTGGCGCCCGAGGCCAGGGGGCCAGGTTCGTTATGAGGCGCCGGCTGCACCTGTTGAATCTTGCGCTGGCGGCGCTCATTCTGCTCGCCGGCTGGCAGATTCGCGAGCGCTGGGCTCAGGCGCGCGAGCGCGAGCGGCGCCTGTTGGAAGCAAGTCCCGCGAGCGAGCCCGTCGTCGATGAACCGGCCTTGCGGGCGCCCGAGCCGGTGCGGGCGGCCGACTATCTGTTGGTCGCCGAGAAACTGCTGTTCGCGCGCGATCGCAACCCGGAGGTGATCATCGAGGTGGCCGCGCCCAAGCCGGTGCCGCCGCTGCCGGTCGCCTACGGGGTGCTCGACCTCGGCGCGGGTCCCACCGTGATCCTGAGCGAGCGGCCCGGACAGCCGCAGCGCGCCTACCGCGTGGGGGACCAGATCGGCGAGTTCACCCTGGCCGAGATCACGGCGACGGAGGTGGCTTTCCTCTGGGAGGGCAAAAGCATTCGCAAGAGCGTCGAGGAGCTCAAGCCGGCGGTCGAGGAGCAGGCCCCGCAGCAGGCCGAGGCGCCGGCGCCGGCGGCTGCGCCAAAGGCTCAGGCGACGGTGGTGGCCGACACCAAGACGGCGGCCGGACCGAGCGACATCGACATTGGCGGCGGCATCCGCGCGTGCCGGCCGGGAGATACCTCGCCGCCCGGAACCATCTCCGGCGGCTACCGCAAGGTGGTCACTCAGACGCCGTTCGGGCAGGTGTGCCGGTGGGAGCCGGTGAAATGACGCGATCGAGGAGGTCGAAATGATTCGTTGGATTGTCGTGGCGGCAGTGGCCGCGAGTGCTGTGGCGGCGCAGGAGGCTGCTCCGGCGCCGAAGGAGAGGCCCAAGAGGCCGGCGGCTCAGCAGGCACGCCCCTCGCCGGCGGCTGAGAAGCGCCCGGCGCTGCCCAAGGACGCGGTCGAGACCGCGCCGTTTACCTGGCGCTGGACCGACAAGGAGGGCAAGCGATGGGTCTACCGGCAGACGCCGTTCGGCCTGGTGCGGTTTGAAGAGCGGGAGGCGGACAAGGCAGCGGAGGCGGCTCCGGAAGCGCGTCCGCCGCTTGAAGCCTATGAGGAAGGAGAGCGGGTGCGCTTCGAGCGCCTGACGCCATTCGGCAAGCAGCGCTGGTATCGCATGAAGAGCGAGCTCGAGGGCGAAGAGCGCGAGGCCTGGCTGCGCAGCAGGAAGGCTCCGCAGACTCAGCCCTCCAACGAGAAACCGGAGAAGCAGTGAGATGAGGTCATCGCCGGGCCGGACGATTCTTGGCTTGTTGCTTTCCCTGGCTTTGTGCGCTCAGGTACCGCCGGGTCTGCCGCCGGGCTTCGGGCCTCGGGCCGTTCCCGAGCCGAAACCGCAGCCGCCGAAGCCCGAGCCGGCCAAGCCCGCGCCTCAAATCGCCGCGCCTGCCGCGCCGCAGCCTGAGACATCCGCCGGGGAGCGCCGTGTCCCCACGGGCACGCTGAGCCTTCAGAACGCCTCGCTGACCGAGGTGATCGACGCCCTGGCGCGCCAGCTCGGCATCAACTATATCCTCGATCCGCGCGTCAAGGGCAGCGTGACGCTCAACACCTACGGGGAGATCCGGGAGATCGACACGCGCTCGCTGCTCGACATGATCCTGCGCATCAACGGGGCGACGATGGTGAAGGTCGGTGATCTCTATCGGATCGTGCCGCTTTCGGAGGCGCCGCGGCTGCCGATCCCGCCCCAGACCGACGTCAAGGAGATTCCCGAGGACGATCAGATCATGCTGAACCTGATCTTCCTCAAGTATGTGACTGTCGAGGAGCTCTCCAAGCTGATCGAGCCGTTCATCGGCGAGGGCGCGCAGACCTGGGCCTACACGCCCGCCAATCTCCTGCTGATTCTCGACAGCCGGCGCAACATGCGGCGCACCATGGAGCTGGTGGCGCTGTTTGACAGCGACACGCTGGCCAGCCAGAGGATCCGCGTCTACGAGGTTCAGCACGGCCGGCCCTCGGAGATCGTGAGCGAGCTCGAGCGGGTGCTGGGCGCCATCTCGCTCAGCAAGGACCAGGCGCCGATCAAGTTCCTGCCCGTGGACCGCTTGAACCTGATCATCGCGGTCGCGCCGAATCCCGGCGCCTTCGAGCAGGTGGAGAGCTGGATCAAGCGTTTCGATCAGCCGGTGAAGGTGACCGCGGGCGCGGTGGACAACTACGTCTACCGGGTCAAATACGGGCGGGCCGAGGCGCTGGCGATGGCCATCATGTCGCTCTACAGCGGTCTCGGCCCCTGGGCCATGATGGGCTTCGGCGGCATGTACGGCCTCTTCTCGGGCGCCGCGGCAGGCTTCGGCAATCCCTACGTCGGCGGAGGCGGCTTCGGGATGATCGGCGGCTCCGGGATGCCCGGCGTCTACGGCGGCTATGGCATGCCGGGAGCTTATGGGATGGGCAGCTACGGCATGAGCCCGTACGGAATGGGCGGCTATGGAATGGGGGGATACGGCGGTTACGGGATGGGCGGATTCGGCGGCTACGGCATGGGCTACGGGGGCTTCTACCCGGGCGCCATGGCCGGTCCGGGCGTCGGCATGTCGCAGGTGCCGCCGACCACCAGGCAGGGAACGGGCGCCGCGGCCGCCGGTCAGGAACAACGCGCCGCCGCGGGACCTTCGGATCTCACCGGCTCCTACCTCGGCATGGGAGGCGGTTGGGGCGCCTGGACGCCGCGCATCGTGCCGAATCCGTTCGACAACACCATCCTCATTCAGGGCACGCCGCAGGAGTACCAGCAGGTCCGCAAGCTCCTCGACGAGCTCGACATCCCGCCGCGTCAGGTGCTCATCGAGGCCAAGATCTACGAGGTTTCGCTCACCGGCGCCTTCCGCTCCGGCGTGAGCGCCTTCTTGCAGCGGTTGGGGGCCACTCCGCCCTCCGGCATCCCCAGCGCCTCGCGACAGCTCACCGGCACGAGCTCGGCCAACGGCTTGAGCCTGTCGATTTCGACGCTGGTGGGCAAGAGCCGCGAGTTGCTTGCGTTTCTCGAAACGCAGGAAGTGACCTCGCGCGCCAGGGTGATCTCGGCGCCGAGCGTGCTGGCCACCGACAGCATCCCGGCTTCGATCAACGTCGGCACCGAGGTACCGACGCTGGCGGCGCAGGCGGTCTCGCCGATCCAGTCCGGCGGGACCTCGCTGTTTACCAACAGCATCCAGAACCGCAACTCGGGTGTGACGCTCCAGATCCTGGCGCGGGTCAACCCCAGCGGCATCGTGACCCTGATCATCAACCAGGAAGTGAGCGCGCCGCAGCCGCCGCCGGCCGGCGGCATCCAGTCGCCTTCGTTCACCAAGCGGACTGTGCAGACGCAGGTGACGCTCAACGACGGCGATACGATCGCCATCGGCGGCATCATCAACGAGAGCAACACCGAATCGAGCGCCGGTGTGCCTTACCTGCACCGCCTGCCCGTGCTGGGCTCGGTCTTCGGCAGCAAGTCGAAGGACAGGGAGCGCACGGAACTGGTGGTCTTCATGACGCCGCGCGTGGTCTACGACCTCAACCAGGTGATCGAGGCGAGCGATGAGCTGAAGTCGCGTTTCAAGCGGCTGAGCCGCGAGCTGCGCCGCCTGGAGTAAGTACGCGGTTGTGGAAACGGACCTCCCGGTGGTGTATGTAAGGAATTAGGGAGGTCGAAAATGCCGCGGTACGTGTTTCTGTGTGTCGACTGCAAGAAGGAGTTCGAGAAGTGGATGCACATGGACGAGCTGGGGCGGGTCGAGGTGGTCTGCCCGCATTGCGGCAGCAAGAAGGTCGAGCAGGCGGTCGCCACCTTCTCGGCGGTGACCTCGAAGAAGAGCTGACTTTCCGGGGGCGGTCTCGCCCCCGGGGGATGAAGCAAGGGGGGGCGAGTCGGTCGTATTTTTCAACAGGGCTAGTTTTCACGGGGCTGGGCCCTGTCTGTGCGCGGATTCACACAACGGGAGGGGGCGTGGGCGCCTGGCAGGACAGCTCCTCCCTTTGCTTTCCTTGAGTTGCGCGGAGAGGCCGTCTGGAACGAGAATTGCCAATAAAAGTGTTGAGATTGGCCTATGGCTTACGTAATCGTCGAAACCTGCACGAAGGACAACGAGTGCATCGAGGCCTGCCCGGTCAACTGCATTCATCCGACACCGGAAGAGGACGGCTACGCTGACGTTCCGCAGCTTTACATCCACCCGGAGGAGTGCATCGACTGCGGCGCCTGCATCCCGGTCTGCCCCACCGAGTCGATCTTCGTGCTCGAAGAGGTGCCCGAGCAGTACAAGGACGCCATCGCGCGCAACCGGGCCTATTACGGCCTCTGAGGCTCGAAGTCTCTTTCCGACGGCGCCAGGCGGCAGTTCGGCTGTCCGATAATGGACGTTTGTGTCGAGCCAGCCGCCGCTAATCGAATACCGCAACGTCACGGTGAACCGGGGCCGGCGGGTCGCCCTCGAGAACGTAAGCCTGTCGATCGGGCTGGGCGAACACGTCGCCATCCTCGGCCCGAACGGATCCGGTAAAAGTACGCTGATCAAAACGATTACCCGCGAATGCTACCCCCGCCTGATCCCCGGTTCCTCGCTGCGCATTCTCGGGCGGGAGACCTGGAACATCTTCGAACTGCGCCCACTGCTGGGGATCGTCTCGAGCGACCTGGTGGCCTCCTGTCTGGGGGACTACACGGCCTGGGAGATTGTGCTTTCGGGCTTCTTTTCGAGCATAGGCATCTGGCCGCATCATCAAGTGCGGCCGCCGATGGAGGAGAAGGCGGCGCAAGCGATGAAGCTGCTCGAAGTCGCCCACCTGTCCGACAGGCCGATGAGGGAGCTATCGACCGGCGAGGCCCGACGTGTGGTGATCGCCCGCGCGCTGGTGCACGAGCCGAAGGCGCTCGTGCTGGACGAGCCGACCGCCAGCCTCGATCTGCACGCCACCTACGAGCTGCGGCACACCCTGCGCCGCGTGGCCGCTGCGGGAACCGGCCTCATCATGGTGACGCACCACCTGGACGACATCATTCCGGAGATCACGCGGGTCATTCTGCTCAAGGCAGGCCGGGTGTTCGCCGACGGGCCCAAGGAGGAGATTCTCACCGCGGAGCGGCTGGCAGGGCTCTTCGGTACCCGCTTCGAACTGGTGCGGCGCGACGGCTACTACCACCTGTGGTGAGGGCGGCTCAGGCGAGCACCGGCTCGCTCGCACCGCGCAATTCCTCGAGGAAACGCTCGCGCCGCTCGAGCAGCGCTGAAGCCGTGATCCGCACCGAATGCCGGTAGAGCGCCGCCCCCAGTGCGGCTGCGGCAGCAAGGCCAAACCAGAAAGCCACTTCGCGGGCGAAGGCCCATCGGAGCAGGTACGCGGCGGCGACCGGCGAGGCCAGAACGGGAAAGACGACCAGCAGCAACGCCTGGAAGCGGCTGCGGCCCGCCGAACGCCAGGGCGCGCGGGGGTCGGCTGGCCGCGGGTAGTAGACGGAGGCAAGATTCCCCGCGGCCACCAGATACAGCGCGAGCACGAGCGTGACGGCGTAAGCCTCGCCCACCTTCTCGACTGAGACGGACATGCCCAGAAGCGCGCAGGCGATCGCCACCAGCGTCACCTCGGCCAGCACCGCCGCCGCAGACGCCAGGTTCTTGCTCAGGATCACCCGGGCGGGTGCTGCCGGCGACAGAAAATAAAGCTGCGCCGCTGCCCGGTCGAAGGCGAACGCGTTCCAGAAAGTGGACTCCCCGAGCAGCAGCAAGGCGTATGCGCTGACCAGCGCCAGGTATTCGGAGGCCACCTGCGGACGTCGTTCCGCTCCGCCGCCGGCCACCAGCGGCAGCCAGACCAGCAGCCCGAAGGTGAAGCCCATGATGAAGACCAGGCGGAAACGGGGCGAGCGGCCAAGCACCAGTAACTCCTTTTCGAGCAGGGCGGCGACGGGATCGCGGAGCGGGCTCGAGAGCCGGCCGAGCAGGCGCCGCGCGGAGCTTTCCTCGACTCGTCCCTGGCGGGTGTGCCTGGCGAGGGACTCCGCAGCGTCGAAGCGCAGGGCGCGCCGGAACTGGAGGCGGGCGAAAAGGCAGGCGCCCAGAGTCCATAGCGCCAACACTCCCCAGGCCGGCCACGGGCTGCCTAGCGCCGCATCGGCGGCTGCCGTCCAGGGCCACCATGCCCGCGTCGCGGCCCCGAGCCAGCGTTCCAGGGTTTCCGGCGAGGCCCGGGCGAGGGCGACCTGCGGCAGCGCCGCCGCCAGAACCAGGCCAAGGAAGGCCGCCTCGCGTAGGAAACGGCGCGCCAGCAGCCGCTCGAACAGGCGGCAGAGGCCGACCGCCAGGAATAGGTTGATCACGGCAAATACGGCCAGCGGCGCGACCGGCTTCGCGGGCAGGGCGGGATTGCGCAGCAGGCCGGCCGCGGCGCCGGCCAGTACGAGCACCAGCTCGAAGCCTCCGAGCAGCCGGACGCCGAGCTCGACCAGGAACAGCCGGTTGGCCCGGACCGGATAGATCAGCAGGCGCTTCCACTCCAGCCCCGCGCCGGCGGCCAGGGCGATCACGCGGATGAGCTGCCAGTACAGGAAAACAACAAGCAGCCCCCGCGCGAGCAGACGGTGAAGCCCGGCAGGATCGGCCGTGGTGGCGGCAGTACGGGCCGCCCAGACAGTGACGGCAGCCCAGCTTGCATACCAGAGCAGGAACAGGGCGAGGGCCGTCAGGCGCCGGCCGGGACTGCCTCGGAGGAGCCGGTTCCTCCCGGCGCGCCACTGCGCCCACACGATCGCCAGGCCGCTCATGGGTGCAACCAGGCAAGCGCCGGCGGCCGGCGTTCGGCGCCGACCACCTCGACGAAGACGTCCTCGAGCGTCCGGCTTCCCGCGGCGAGTTCCGACACCAACCCTTCGAGCACCAGCCGGCCGCGATCGATGACGGCTACGCGGTCGCAGAGTCGCTCCACCACTTCGAGCACATGCGAGGTCAGAAAGATCGTGGCGCCGGCGCGCACCTGCTCCTCGAGGAGCTGTTTCATCAGGCGCGCCCCGATGGCGTCGACGCCTTCGAAGGGCTCGTCGAGCAGAAACAGGCGGGGACGGTGAATGAGCGCGGCGGCCATGGCCAGCCGTTTTCGCATGCCTTTGGAGTAGTCGGCAATGAGTTTCCGGCCGGCGCCGTCCAGCTCGAACAGCTCGAGCAGCTCGCGGGCGCGCCGGCGCGCCACGGCTCGCCCGAGGCCGTACATGCGCCCGGCGAACTCGAGCATCTCGGCGCCGTTTAACTGCTCGAACAGGAGCGAATCTTCGGGGACGATCCCGATTTGGCGCTTGATCTCGGCGGAATCCGTCTCCAGGGGACGGCCGAAGAGGCGGATCTCGCCGCTGGTGGGAGGGGCCAGGCTGGCCACGAGGCGGATCATGGTGGTCTTGCCGGCCCCGTTCGGGCCGAGGAAGCCGAAGAAGCTTCCGGCCGGCACCCTCAAGTCGACGCCGTCGAGGGCGGCCTTGTCGCCATAGACCTTGCGCAAGGCGCGGGTTTCGATGGCCGCCGGCGGCGCAGAACCCTCCATGGCTCACATTATCGCTGCCCGCGACAGCGGCGGCCATGAAGTCCCGTGCTAAGCATGCCGATATAGGTGGATGTGAGCAGCCTGACGGTGAGCCCTACTTACTACCGGGATAAGGCCTTAAAGAGCCTGGGGGATCTTACGCCGTGCTCGCCGGTGCTCAACAAACTGCTCGCCACGCTCTCCTACGAGGACGTCTCCTTCGCCCAACTGGCCGAGATTATCGAGAAGGACACGGTGCTGGCGGGCAATGTGCTCCGGCTGGTCAATTCCGCGCTTTACGGAAGGCGGGGAACGATCAGTTCCGTCCGGCACGCCATCAGCCTCATCGGGCTGGTGAAGCTGCGCAACACGGCGATGACGCTGTCGCTGGCTGGCATGTGGAACCGGGCGGCGGCGCCCGAAGGCTGGTCGAGTGTCCGCTTCAATCTTCATGCCACAGCGGTGGCCATCTGGGCTGATCTTGTGGCCCAACGCATCCCGGTCGTCTACCCGGAGGGGGCCTTTGCCGCCGGTCTCTTGCACGATGTCGGCCTGTTGCTGATCGTCACTGCCCTGCCGGAGG
Source organism: uncultured Bryobacteraceae bacterium (assembly GCA_938003835.1). Classification (GTDB taxonomy): domain Bacteria; phylum Acidobacteriota; class Terriglobia; order Bryobacterales; family Bryobacteraceae; genus CALKXJ01. Next base: position 260,392 of record CALKXJ010000001.1, read on the forward strand.
AGTTCCGCCGGATCCGGCGCCGGTATCTGGACGGGGCCGGAACGCTCGAGGAGTGCGAACGCGACGTGCTGGGCATCAGCCATGCGGAGCTGTCGGCGGCCGCGTTGGCCGCCTGGAACTTGCCGGAGCCCATCCAGAGGGCCGTCCGCCATCAGTGTCATCCACAGCCCCAGGCGGGAGCCGAGCTGCCCTTGAGCAGGCTGCTCGAGGTGGCCGACCGTGTGGCGGACTCCGAGGGCTGGACGGTGCTCGATACTCTCCAGCCTTCCCAGCAGTCCGCCCAGGCGATCCTGGCCGAAATCGGAGCCGGCGAGCTTGCTCCGCGGCTGCTCGAGGAGTTCCACGCCGAGTTCGAACCGATCCGCAGCTTCTTCTAAGGCCCAGCCGCGCGGCAAGTCGGCCGCTAACCTGGGGCGGTACGTCCTTGATCGGGGGCCGTTCCACAGACGTTCCGGCGAGACAATCCGCTACAATCTTTCCGATGGCGGCGGACCTGCACGGCAAGACGGCACTGGTGACGGGCGCGAGCAAGGGAGTCGGTAAAGGGATCGCCCTCGAGCTCGGGCGCGCCGGCTGCGACGTCGTGGTCAACTATCACACCGACGAGCGCGGGGCGCAAGCCACTGTCGAGGTTCTCGCGTCGATGGGCCGGAAGGCGTTCGCCGTCCGCGCCAACGTGGGCTCCTCGGCAGAGGTCCGGGCGATGTTCGACGAGGTGCTCGAGCGCGTCCCGCGGCTGGACATCCTGGTCAACAACGCCGGCGTGCAGACCTGGAAGTCCCTGCTCGAGCTCACCGAAGCCGAATGGGATCGCGTGCTGGACACCAATCTCAAGGGCTGCTTCCTGTGCACGCAGCGCGCGGCGCTCCACATGAAGGAGAAAGGGGGCGGCTCGATCATCAACATCGGCTCGGGGTGCAACAAGCTGGCGTTCCCGAAGCTGGTGGATTACACGGCGAGCAAAGGCGGCATCGAGATGTTCACCAAGGTGGCCGCCTGCGAGCTGGGCCCGTACAGGATCCGCGTCAATTGCGTGGCGCCCGGGGCGATCGAGATCGAGCGCACGCGCCTGGAGGCGGGCGACTATGCCGGCACCTGGAGCGCGCTGACGCCGCTCGGCCGCGTGGGCCTGCCCGAAGACGTCGGCCGCGCGGTGGTGTTCCTGGCGAGCGACCGGGCCGATTTCATCACCGGGCAAACGATCTGGGTGGACGGGGGCCTGTTCTCCAAGCCCGCCTGGCCTTACGACTGAGGCGAGGAGCCATTGCGATGAAGATCACCGCCATCGACACCTATGTTGTCGGCAACCCCTGGAAGAACTGGGTCTTTGCCAAAGTCTCCACCGATGAGGGCATCTACGGCATCGGCGAGGGGACGCTGAACTACTTCGCCCGGACCGTGGAGACGGCGATTCACGAGCTCAAGCACCTTATCCTCGGGCTCGATCCCTTCCAGATCGAGGTGCTGCACCAGCGGCTGGTGCGCGACGTCTACACCGACGGCGCGCAGATTCACATGTGCGCTGTCGCGGCCATCGAGATCGCCTGCTGGGACCTCCTCGGGAAGGCTTTGAACCAGCCGGTTTATAATCTGCTCGGCGGCCGCTGCCGCGACCGGCTGCGCGCTTACGCCAACGGCTGGTACCGCGGGCCACGGACGCCGGAAACTTTTGCCGAGAAGGCGCGTGAGGTGGCGCGCCGCGGCTATACCGCTCTGAAGTTCGACCCGTTCGGCGCCAACTGGCGCACGCTCTCACGCGAGGAGTTCGAACTCAGCCTCGACATCATCCGGGCTGTGCGCGAGGCCGTCGGGCCTTCGGTGGATCTGCTGGTGGAGGGTCATTGCCGGTTCAATGTGGCGACCGCGATCCAGCTTGCTGAAGCCATGCATCCCCTGCGGCCGGCGTGGTTCGAAGAGCCGGTGCACCATCTGAACATCCGGGCGCTGGTGGAGGTGGCCCGGCGTAGCCCGGTGCCCATCGCCACGGGCGAGAGTTTCTCGAGCAAGCAGCAGTTCGCCGAGCTGCTCCAGTACGAGGCGGTGAGCATTTTCCAGCCGGAGATGCTGAACCTGGGCGGGCTATGGGCGACACGCAAGATCGCCGACATGATCGACGCGCACTACGGAGTCGTGGCGCCGCACTCGGCTCAGGGGCCGGTCTCCTCCGCCGCCTGCGTCCACCTGAACGCCTCGCTCCCGAACTTTTTGATCCACGAGTTTTTCGATGAGTTCAACGAGCCCTGGGAGCGCGACCTTGTCACGAACCCCGTGGAGGCGGAGGAGGGTTTCATCGAGGTGCCGCACGGTCCGGGGTTGGGCATCGACCTGAACTTCGAAGAGGTCGCCCGGCATCCTTACCATCCTGAGTATCACCTTTCGCTATTCAAGCCCGGTTGGGAACGGCGCAGCGTGTCGGACGCCTGAGCCTCCGCCGGTCCAGCCTCAGGCGTCCTGGTGTTGGGCAAAGTAGCGGTCGAGTGCAGCCTTGTGGGCCTGGCTCAGCCGGTCGGCGAGCTGCTTCATTTGGGAGGCGGGCATCGGCCGGAAGGACTGCGCCAAGCGCAGGTTTTCCTCGAGGAACTCGAGCTTGGGCATACCGATGACGGCGCAGGCGACCGGTAGCGACATCGCATAGCGGACGAGTTCGGCAGGAGAGGCGTCGGGGATCCGGTCCTGGGCGAACACCTTCATCGCCGTGATACCCATGCCTTTGCGCCGCGCCACGGGCAGCGCGACGGTCTCGAAGCTCACCGGGGCGCCGCGCTGGGCCGACGGGCCGCCGCTGCCCACGCGCGCGGCGTTCAGCGCCATCTGCGTCGAGTCCAGATCGTGCCGCTCGAGCATCGTCTTCAGGATCTGGGGATCGTAGTGGCAGGTGACGCCGATGAAACGGGCCATCTTCTCGTCGCGGATCCGGTACAGCGCCTTGAGCACCCCATCAGGCGCCTCGATGGCGGCCAGGTCCTCGGCTCCCTCGAGCCCGTGAATGTGGACCAGGTCGACATGGTCGGTCTGGAGGCGGCTGAGGCAGCCTTCCATGGCGCGCATGGCCTCATCGTAGGTGCGCGGCCGGAGCTTGGTGACCAGAAAGACCTCCCGGCGGCGCGTCTTCATCAGCAGGCCGACCCGCCGCTCGCTTTCGCCCCCGCCGTAATTCTGCGCCGTATCGATGTAGTTGATGCCCGCGTCGATGGCGCGGTTGAGCGCCTCGAGCGCCTTCTCCTCCTCCTTGTACATCAGGAAGCGGCTGCCGGCGCCGAAGCCCAGAATCGAAACGCGCGCCCTGGTCCTGCCGAGCACGCGCATCGGCATGCCGGTCTTCTTGCCGGGCGCCGCCAGGCCGGGCGCCGCCCAGGCCGCCGCAGCCGCGCTTTCCAGGAATCCACGCCGGGAGATCGTCATCGCCTGCTCCTTTCATCCAGCCGAGCGTCGCCGACCATGATAACGCACAAGATCGGGAAACGCTGCGGCCGGCCGAGCTTGACGGCGGCCGGGGGCGGCGATATAGTCAAGCGGGCGGGGGCCCGAGTCGGTAACCGCGTTTTCAAAAGGAGAACATGCGATGTGGAATGATGCCAGGCGGCCGGCTCAGTTCAGCCGGCGGGATCTGATCCGGAAGGTAGCCGGTGGCGCAGTGGCGGCTCTGGCCGGCTCGAGCGCCCGAGCTCAGGCGTCCTCGAGTCCGCGGCTCAACACGAACTCCGCTCCGAGCGCGCTCAAGATCACCGACATCCGGGCGTGCACCGTTGCGGCCAACTACGACTATCCGATCATACGCATCGACACCAACCAGGGCGTCTACGGGCTCGGCGAGGTCTTCGCCGCCGGCTACAAGGGCAGCGCGCTGATGCTCAAGCCCTTCATCGTCGGGCAGAACCCTTTGCGGATCGGGCCGCTGCTGGCGAGAATCCGCAAGTCGGCCGGGCAGGGCTTCTGGCACTCCGGCTACGGCGCAATCGACCTGGCTTTGCATGACATTGCCGGCAAGGTCTACGGGGTTCCGGCCTGGCGGCTGCTCGGGGACAAGATTCGCGACCGCATCCTGATCTACTGCGACACGCCGGGTTCGGTCGACCCCAAGGTCTACGCCCAGAAGGTCCTGCGCCGGAAGCAGATGGGCTTCCGCTTCATCAAGATGGACCTCTACACCCGCCTGGTGCGCAACCGGCCCGGCGCCGTCGACATGAGGGGAGTCGCCACCGAGGACGGCCTCAAGTACCTTTGCGAATACCTGGCGGCGGCCCGCGACGTCGTGGGCAAGGAGTTTCTGTTGGCCGCCGACCACTTCGGGCGGTTGAGCCTCAAGGACTGCATTCGCTACGCCCGCGCCTTCGAGCCGTACAATCTGGCGTGGGCCGAAGACATGCTGCCCAATCCGGACGTGCCGGGCTCGACCACCACCTGGAGGGACTACAAAGAACTCAAGGAATCGACCACGACGCCGATCCTGGCGGGCGAGCAATGGTTCGGTCTGGAGGAAGCGTTCAAGGACATGATCGACAACCGCGCGCTCGACATCATTCATCGCGAGTTTTCTCCGATGCCCGCGCCACCTCCTCCAGGAAATCGCCTCCGTACGGATCGTCTCGCTTACCCGTGGACCGGTCCGGCTCACGGATCAGTTGAGGAACGACGTGAAGGTATTTGACCTCCGAGAAAAATTCGGCCAGCGCCCGGAATTCCCGGTTGACGTTGATTTGCTCGAGATGCGTTTGAGTCAGGCGCTGGGGATCGTGTCGATCTTCCTCGTCGGGACGGTCGAGCAGAGTGCGGTCCCGGTGGGCGACGAACTCCCGCGTCAGGGTGACGCGTCGCTGCTGCTCCTGGTTGAAGCGAAGCTCGTATGTCCACTCATCCGGCGCTTCGTCAGTGCCGACGCGCACAAGCACCCGCAACTCGGGGTACCGCCGGGAAAATGGGCAGCGCAGCTTCGCAACGCCCCCGCGCCTGGCAACAGCGGCTTGGAAACCGCCCCCCCACGGCGACAATGTCGCGCAGGAAGCGGAACACGTCGAGGAAATTGGACTTGCCGGATGCGTTGGCCCCGAGAAGAAACACACGGCGCTGCCACGCGGTCTGGACTCGAATGAAGTTCCGCCAGTTTTCGAGCTCCAGGTAAATGAAGCGCGAAACCGAGGCCGCGGCCCTCTTCATGCTCCTGGCGCTCATTCTACCGTCACGCTCTTGGCCAGGTTGCGCGGCTGATCGACGTCGCAGCCCAGGCGCACAGCGATGTGGTAGGCGAGCAGTTGGAGCGGGACGATTTCGAGGATCGGCAGCAGGAGCTCGTGCGCCGGGGGGATGTAGATGACGTGCGGAGCCTGCTCGGCGATCTCCTCGTCGCCCTCGACGGCGAGGGCGACCACCAGCCCGCCGCGCGCCTTCACCTCCTGAATGTTCGAGAGCGTCTTCTCATAGCGCAGGAGGCTCTCCTGGCTCGCATCATGCGTGGCGAGCACCACCACGGGCAGGTTCTCGTCGATGAGGGCGTTGGGGCCATGCTTCATCTCGCCGGCAGGATAGCCCTCGGCGTGGATGTAGGAGATCTCCTTGAGCTTGAGCGCCCCCTCGAGCGCGATCGGATAGTGGATGCCGCGGCCGAGGAAGAGGAAATCCCGCGCGCGCGCCAGCCGCGGCGCCAACTCCTCGTACTGGGCGTCATTGGAGAGCACCGCTTCCAGCTTGGCCGGGATGTGCAGCAGCTCGTCCACCAGGCGGCGCGAGTGGGCCTCATCGAGCAGGCCGCGCACCTGACCGAGGCGCATGGCGAGAAGGAACAGGGCGGTAAGCTGCGCGGTGAACGCCTTGGTTGAGGCAACGCCGATCTCCGGGCCGGCATGCGTCATCAGCGTGCCGTCGGCTTCGCGCGCTAGCATCGAGCCGACGACGTTGCAGATGGCGATGGTGCGGCCGCCCCGCCGCTTCACCTCCCTGAGCGCCGCCAGCGTGTCGGCCGTCTCGCCCGATTGCGAGATCAGCACGGTGAGGTCTTTCGGGCCGAGGATCGGGTTGCGGTAGCGGAATTCGCTCGAGTAGTCGACTTCGACCGGCACGCGCGCCAGTTGCTCGATCATGAACTTGCCGGCCAGCGCGGCATGCCAGCTTGTGCCGCAGGCGACGATCTTGATGTGCTCGAACGAGGCCAGCTCCTCGCGGCTGATGTCGATCTCGCCCAGGTAGATCCGGCCGCTCTCCTGGCTGAGGCGCCCGATGAGCGTGTCCCGCACGGCCCGCGGCTGCTCGAAGATCTCCTTGAGCATGAAATGCTTGTAGCCGCCCTTCTCGGCCATGATGGGATCCCAGAGAATGTGCGAGACCTCGCGCTTGACGGGAGCGCCGTCGAAGTCGGTCAGCGTGACGCCCTCGGGGGTGAGCACGGCGATATCGCCGTCGCCCAAGAAGATCATGTCGCGCGTGTGCGCCAGAATGGCCGGGACGTCGGAAGCCAGGAAATATTCGCCGTCGCCCAGGCCGATCACGGCGGGCGGGCCGGAGCGCACGGCGACGATCTTCTGCGGCTCGTGCCGCGAGATGACGCCCAGGGCGAAGACGCCGCGGAGCCGGCGGACGGTCCGGCGGACGGCTTCCTCGAGGCTGCCGTCGTAGTTGCGTTCGATCAGATGCGCGATGACCTCGGTATCGGTCTCCGAGAGAAACCGGTGCCCCTCGGCCTCCAGTTGCTGGCGGAGTTCCAGGTAATTCTCGATGATGCCGTTGTGGACGACTACGACGTCGCCCCGCGCCCCCCGGTGCGGGTGGGCGTTTTCCTCGGTGGGCCGGCCGTGGGTGGCCCAGCGGGTGTGGCCGATCCCGAAGAGCCCCTCGGCGGGCTCGACGCGCAGGACCTCCTCGAGGTTGTGGAGCTTGCCCTTGGCCCGGCGGATCTGGAGGCGCCCGGCGCCGTCCACCACCGCCAGCCCTGCCGAATCATACCCGCGATATTCCAGGCGCTTGAGCCCGTCGAGCAGGATGGGCACCGCTTTTCGCCTGCCGATATAGCCGACGATTCCGCACATGACCGGCTTCAGTCGAGGAACTCGACGCGGAAGTCTTCGATGACAGGGTTGGCCAGCACCTCCCGCGCCACCTCCTCTATTCGTTGTGCCGCCTGGAGGCGGTCCGTCTCAGGGGCAATGGCGATTTCGAAGTATTTGCCCTGACGCACGTCGGTGATCTCTCGGTAGCCCAGATCCCGCAGGGCGGAGCAGATGGTTTGCCCCTGGGGATCGAGCACCGTTTCCTTGAGCGAAACATAGACGCGCGCTTTCATGAGACTCCTATTGTACGGGCTTGAGAAGATCGCCCACGCGGCGGCACGGTTCAGCTCCGGCCCGGCCGCCGCAGCTCGTCCTTTAGGCCCAGGTTGCGAATCAGGCGCGACAGATACGTCGGGTTGATCCCGAGCGCCCGGGCAGCCTCGGTCTGGTTGCCGCCGGCCTGTTCGATCGCGCGAAGAATCAGCCGCCGCTTCTCCTCCCGCAGCGTGCGGTGGAGCGAGCCGGTCACCTCGGCTTCCGGCGGCGTCGGGTCGAGGACCGTCTCCGGCAGATCCTCCGGCAGGATCAGGTCCGAGGCGCCGAGCACGACCGCCCGCTCGATGGCGTTTTCGAGCTCGCGGACGTTGCCCGGCCAGTCGTAGTTCATCAGCACCGTCCGGGCCTGAGGCGAGATGCCCGGATTGCGCCGTCCCAGGCGCCGGCCGAACTTGTCGGCAAAGTAAGCGGCCAGCAGGGGGATGTCGGAGCGCCGCTCGCGCAGGGGCGGAAGCTCGATGGTCACCACATGCAGCCGGTAGAAGAGATCTTCGCGAAAGGCGCCCTTGCGGATGGCGGCGCGAAGGTCGCGGTTGGTGGCCGCCACCCAGCGCACATCGACCCGGACCGGACGGGTGCCGCCCACCCGCTCGAACTGCTTTTCCTGGATCGCGCGGAGTAACTTGGGCTGAAGCGCCAGGGGAATCTCGCCCACCTCGTCCAGGAAGACGGTGCCGCCGTCGGCCACCTCGAGTTTGCCTTTCTTCTGCATGATGGCGCCGGTGAAGGCGCCCTTCTCGTAGCCAAAGAGTTCGCTTTCAAGCAGCGTTTCGGTGAGGGCGGCGCAGTTGATGGCGACGAAGGGCTTGGCGGCGCGGGGGCTGTTGCGGTGGATGGCTCGCGCGACGAGTTCCTTGCCGGTGCCGCTTTCCCCGTAGATGAGCACCGTGGCGTCGGTCGGAGCGACTTTGGCGATGAAACGGTAGACCTCCTGCATGGGCGGGCTCTCTCCGACCATGTCGTGCTCGAGGTCGATCTCCTGGCGGAGGCGGCAGTTCTCGGCGCGGAGAAGCTCGAGGTGGAGCGCAGTTTCGAGCGCGCGGCCGGAGACGGCGCCGATGGCCGTCACCAGTTGCAGGTGGTCTTCGTCAAAGTCGATGCGCGGGTCCGAGGAGGCCAGGAAGATCACGCCGAGGGGCCGCTCGGAGCCGGCCAGCGGCGCGGCCAGCATCGAGCGGCGCGTCCCGGAGCGGCCGTGCGCCGGCACGCCGCTGCTCAAGATGGCCAGGTCGCGCTCAAAAGACTGCCGGACGAGTTCCTGATGGACCTCGACGCTTCCGGCCGACTCCCCGCCCCGGCACCGCCCGATCGAACGCACGGCCTCGCCGGTGTCGGCCTCCAGGAGTATGATCGCCGCCTCCGAGGCCGGCGTGGCCTCCAGGATGATCTCGAGAAGCTCGCCCGCCAGCGCTTCGACGCCCGTGGCCGCGCGAAGCGTCAGGCTCACGCGCAGCATCGCCTCCAGATTGCGCGCCAGCCGCGAGGCCGAGGGCGCCGCCGCGAGAGCCTTTTTCGGCTCCAGATACAACGATTGCTGGCGCGGGATCTGGAGGATGGTGCGGGTTTCGAGGTCTTCGCTTTTCTTCAGGCTGGCGCTCGGCAGCTCCTCCTCCTGCTGCCGCACCAGGAACAGAAGGCGCGAGCTGCCCAGACGGATCTCATCGCCGTGCTCGAGAATACGCTCCTGAACGGGAAGCCCGTTGACGAAGGTGCCGTTGCGGCTCTCGAGATCGGTGATGCGGACGCTGCCGTCCGCGAGGCGCCTCAGGATGCAGTGACGCCGGGACACTGAAGGGTCGCGAATGGCCATCGAATTCGACGGGTGGCGCCCGATGGAGAACTCCGCCGTTTCTAGCGCGACCACGGTGCCCTCGAGCGGCCCGTCTAACCCCACCAGGCGCGCGGATCCGCTCGCCGGCGGCGCGACTTCCGGGCCGGACCCGTTCGCGTTACTCACCGAACTCATTTACTCGATGAGGATAGCGCACTCCTCTGGCGCCGGCGTGAGGCGCGCCGCCGGCCCGGGCTCAGGCCTCGTGAACCACCTGGAAGCCGAGCAGCCGCCCAAGCCGCTCGATATCGCGGACGTGGTCGCCGTAGAAAACCACGCGGTGCAACAGATCCCGCGTGCCCGGCATCTCGGGACCCGTGTTGAGCGCGGCCGACCAGTTCGCCAGCAGCCGCGCCGCATCGGGCACCCGCGTGCGGATCTTGGTCCGGCAGCCGCGTTCGTCGTCGGCGTTGCCGATGGCCTCGCCGCGCGAGACCATCATCTTTTTCGGGTCGGCGAAGCGCGCCACGGTGACCGGACCTCCGGCCGGGGCGAGCACCTGCATGGAGACGCCCTTGTGATCCTCCAGGTGCGAGCGCACGCGGTAGGGCGCCGGCGCCCGGTCGAGGCCCGTAAGACGCGTGGCCGAGACGCAGTGCGCGTGGATGACCTCGTTGCGGCTGGTATCGAAGACCGGGTCGGAGACGAAGCCCGGCATTCGCGAGAACGAAGTCACGAGCAGTTGCGTCATCGTGGACTCCAGATCGCACTCGCAGACGCCGTAGCGGCCGGCGTCATTGAGCCGGGAAAAGGAGACGCAAGGGTAGGCGGGCAGCTCGCCCCGGCCGAAGCCGCCGAGACAATCGATGGCGATGGCGTTGGCCTTCTCGGCCTCGAGCAGCGCTTCGATGGCCAGATGCAGGCGGAAGGAGTCGGCGATCTCCTCGGGCTTCGGTTCGACGAGGCGTTCCGCCGCCCGGATGAACTCCTCGGCCATGGCCTGCGCCTTCGCTGCCGGCGCGCCTTCGTAGGCGGCCTTGAGATCGAGATAGCTCGGGAAGCCGAACGAGGTGCCAAACTGGCGCGCGTAGCCGTCCGTGGCCGGGCGGGCGCGCTCGGGCGCAACCAGCAGCACCTTGCTGTAACGGAGGTGATGAATGGTTTGTAGGAGCGGAAAGTAAGGCTCGAGATCCCCGAAATCGCTCGAAGCCACCAGCTCGATGCGCATGCCCTTCTGCGCCATCGCCACCGCGTGCGTCCAGTCGTGCCCGGCATAGGGCACGGCGAACATCAGCGTCGGCTTGCCGGTGTCGACGATCTTGCGCAGCCGGGGGTAGATGATCGTCACCATGTTGAAGGCGAGCACGGCGTCGGCCTCGTCCAGGTGCTCGAGCCAGGAGGCGAGCTCGGCGTCGGTGCGGATCAGCTCGCCGCCGGTGAGGCGCACATGAGCCGGGTAGGTGCGCTGGAGCTTCGCCAACTGGGCTTCGATGGCTGCGACGTCCTGTTCGAGGTCGACGTCCGGGCGCGGCCAGCCGGCGCGTGGGGCGCCGAGGTAGACCTTGCGGACGATGGCCGGCTCGGCCCAGGGACCGGGCCGGGCGGCGGCGACGGGCCTGCCAAGCGGCGCCAGCAGGCCCGTCGAGGCGGCCAGAAACCGCCGCCGGCTCAACAAGCAGCGGGTGCACGACATGGGCGTCCCCTAAGCGAGGCGGTCGGCCTCATCGGCCGCCTGCGCCAGAACCTTTGCCAGTTGCCGGGCGTCGCGCGAGCTGAAACGCAACACCACCGGCTCCTTCTCCGGTTCTTCGGCGCCTTTGCGACGGAGGCGGATGTTGAAAGCGATCCGCCGGCTGTTCTTGCCGGGGTGAGCCGAAACCTTTTCGATCTGGAGACTCATCGGGCCGCTCTCGCCCAGAATCTTGGCGAGGTCGGCCTTGACCTGGAGCGTGGCTTGTTTCGGATCGAGGGGTGTGATTTGGATGGCCATGCCCAAAGTGTATCAAAGGATAAATAAGTATGGAATCACTTCCGCGGGGAGGAGACGGCCGTTGAGGGTCTCCAGTGGGGCTTCCGGAGGTAGTTGTCTTGAAGGGCTGCGGCGTGCTAGGATATGGGCAGTCCGAGAGCGGGGACGTAGTTCAGTTGGTTAGAACGCCGGCCTGTCACGTCGGAGGTCGCGGGTTCGAGTCCCGTCGTCCCCGCCACTTCTTTTTCTAGTTTTAGCCGGCGCCTCCCAAGCGCTCCACCGGCGGACGCCGTGTCCAGCTTGCCGTGATGAAGTCGCGGAACATCCGGGCGATGTTCTCGATCTTGATGTTTTTCGGGCAGACGGCCTCGCATTCGGCGACGTTGGTGCAGGCGCCGAAGCCCTCGGCCTGCATCTGAGCCACCATGGCGATGGCTCGCTGCTCGCGCTCGGGCTGGCCCTGCGGCAGCAGCCCGAGATGGCTGATCTTGGCGCCGGTGAAGAGCATGGCCGAGGCGTTCGGGCAGGCCGCCACGCAAGCGCCGCAGCCGATGCAGGCCGCCGCGTCCATGGCCAGCTCGGCGACCTCCTTCGGAATGGGGATGGCGTTGCCGTCGGGGGCCGAGCCGGTGGGCACGGAGATGAAGCCGCCGGCGGCGATGATGCGGTCGAAGGCCGAGCGATCGACCATCAGATCCCGTATGACGGGGAAAGCGCGGGCGCGCCACGGCTCCAGGTAAAGTTCATCGCCGTCCTTGAAATGCCGCATGTGAAGCTGGCAGACGGTGGTGCCGCGCAAGGGGCCGTGGGGGATGCCGTTGATGACAAAGCCGCAGGAGCCGCAGATGCCCTCCCGGCAATCATGATCGAAGACCACGGGCTCGTCGCCGCGCTCGATGAGCCGCTCGTTGAGCACGTCGAGCATTTCGAGGAACGACATGTGGGGATTGACGTCTTCCACCTCATAGCGCACCATCTTGCCGGGTGCGTCGCGGTGCTTCTGCCGCCAGATGTGAAGGATGATCCGCATCACTTGTAGCTCCGTACCGTCGGAATCACGTACTTGAACTCGAGCGGCTCGATGTGGCGGATGGGTCTTTGATCCGGACCCTGATACTGCCAGGCCGCCACGTGGCAGAACCGCTCATCGTCCCGGACCGCCTCGCCGTCCTCGGTCTGGTGTTCTTCGCGGAAGTGACCGCCGCAGCTCTCGTCGCGCTCGAGGGCGTCCAGGCACATCAGCTCGGCCAATTCGAGAAAGTCGGCGACGCGGCCGGCCTTCTCGAGCGACTGGTTAACCTCTTCGTTTTCGCCGGGCACGCGCACATCTTCCCAGAACTGCTGGCGCAGTTCGGGAATCTTCGAGAGCGCGTGTTCCAGGCCCCGCGCGTTCCGCGCCATGCCGCAGTACTCCCACATGATCTTGCCGAGCTCGCGGTGGAAGGTATCCACCGTGCGGCGCCCCTTGATCGCCAGAAGACGTGCCGTGATCCGGCGCACGGACTCTTCGGCTTCACGGCACGCCGGGTGATCCGGGCGGACGCGGTCGAGCTTCGTGGAGGCCAAGTAGTCGCCCACCGTATAGGGAAGGATGAAGTAGCCGTCGGCGAGCCCTTGCATGAGGGCGCTGGCGCCCAGCCGGTTGGCGCCGTGATCGGAGAAGTTGGCCTCGCCGGCGACGAAGAGGCCGGGGATGGTGCTCATCAGCCGGTAATCCACCCAGAGCCCGCCCATGGTGTAGTGGGTGGCCGGGTAGATGCGCATGGGTTGCGTGTAGGGATCCTCGCCGGTGATCCGCTCGTACATCTCGAAGAGGTTGCCGTAGCGCTCTTCGATGGTGCGGCGCCCCAGGCGGCGGATGGCTTCGGAAAAGTCCAGGTAGACGCCGTAGCCGGTCTCGCCGACGCCGCGGCCTTCGTCGCAGACCATCTTGGCTGCGCGCGAGGAGATGTCGCGCGGCGCCAGGTTCCCGTAGCTCGGATAGCGTCGCTCGAGATAATAGTCGCGCTCCTCCTCCGGGATTTCGTTCGGCGGGCGCTTGTCGCCTTTCTTCAGCGGCACCCAGATGCGCCCGTCGTTGCGCAGCGACTCGCTCATCAGCGTGAGCTTCGACTGGAACTCGTCGGAGGCCGGGATGCAGGTGGGGTGGATCTGGGTGAAGCACGGGTTGGCGAACAGCGCCCCTCTCCGGTGCGCCCGCCAGACGGCGGTGGCGTTGGAGGCCTTCGCGTTGGTGGACAGGAAGAACACGTTGCCGTACCCGCCGGTCGCCAGGACAACCGCATGACCCGAGAAGCGGCGCAGCTCACCGGTCACCAGGTCGCGGGCGATGATCCCCACGGCCCGACCGTCGTGGACCACCAGGTCGAGCATCTCGGTCCGGTTCCACAGGCGCACCGTCCCGGCGGTGATCTGGCGGGCCAGGGCCTGGTAGGCACCCAGAAGCAGCTGCTGGCCGGTCTGACCCCGGGCATAGAAGGTGCGGCTCACCTGCGCGCCGCCGAAGGAGCGGTTGTCGAGCAGCCCCCCGTACTCGCGGGCGAACGGCACCCCTTGGGCGACGCACTGATCGATGATCTCCACGCTCACCTGCGCGAGCCGGTAGACGTTGGCCTCGCGGGAGCGGTAGTCGCCGCCCTTGATCGTGTCGTAGAACAGCCGTTGGATCGAGTCGCCGTCGTTGCGGTAGTTCTTGGCGGCGTTGATCCCGCCCTGGGCGGCGATCGAGTGGGCCCGACGGGGGGAGTCGTGGAACGTGACGAGCTCCACCCGGTAACCGAGCTCCCCGAGGGTCGCCGCGGCGGAGGCGCCGGCCAGCCCGGAGCCGACGACGATCACGGTGAAACGCCGGCGGTTGGCCGGGTTCACCAGCTTCACCGAGAAACGGTGGTGGTCCCACTTCTCGGCGAGCGGCCCCGGCGGGACCTTCGGGTCCAGGTCGACGGTTCCCACGGCCCCTCCCGTTCAGCCGACGACGCGGGTGACGATGAGCAGCGGCATGGAGATGTTGCCGATCCCGATCACCGCCGCGAACCCGGCCGCGAACCAGCGCCGGGCCGGGTTGAGGCGGGGGTTGCTCCACCCCAGGGTCTGGAACAGGCTCCAGGCGCCGTGGAAGATGTGGATCGCCAGCGCCACGTTGGCGGCGATGTAGGCGATCGCCACCGGCACCCGCCGGAAGCTGGCCACCATGTTGTCGTAGACCTCACCCCGCACGAACTTGGGGTTGGCGGTGCCCCAGGTGAGGTCCAGCAGGTGGAACACCACGAACAGGGCGACGATCACCCCGGTCCAGCGCATCGTGCGGGAGGCGAAGTTCGCCGCCACGTAGTCGCGGGGTGACCGGTAGCCGACCGGCCGGGCCCGGCGGTTGAGGGCGGTGAGCTGGGCGGCGGCGACGACGTGGGCGACGAACGCGCCGGCCAGCACGGCCCGCACGATCCACAGCGCCGCGGTGCGGGGCAGGGCCGGTTCCCCCAGCTCCCGCAACCACTCCCCGTACCGGTTGATCGCCTCGGCCCCGAGGTACACCTTGAGGTTGCCGATCATGTGGACGAGCACGAAGCCCAGCAGGACGATGCCGCTCACGGCCATCACCCACTTCTTGCCGAGCGCCGAGCGCCAGAACTCGATCGGCAGCGGTGCCGGGCGCTGCGGGCCGGGTCGTACCGGGGGGCGCCGGGCCGCCGCCGGTGGGGCGCCGGGGCCGCTCGGGGCCGAGGACGCAGCGGACGGCACCACGGGGCCGGGCTCGCGTACCTGCGTCACGGCCCGAACCTAGCGTCCCCGCTCAGGTATCGACGATCCGGAGCCAGGCCAGCACCCGGTCGTAGGCGTTGGTGACGCTGCCCAGGTCGGGGTGGTCGAGGCGGACCCAGGCCGGGCTCGCGTCCCGGTCCACCCGCACCCGCCCGACGTAGGCGACCGAGCGGGGTTCGACGTCACCGGAGAA
>CALKXJ010000002.1 GCA_938003835.1 uncultured Bryobacteraceae bacterium
GACCACCTTCTCGACGGCCTTCTCGATGCCCCGCTTCAGGGCCATCGGATTGGCGCCGGCGGCCACCGCCTTGACCCCCTCGCGGAAGATCGACTGGGCCAGAAGCGTCGCCGTCGTGGTGCCGTCACCGGCCACGTCGGAAGTCTTGGAGGCCACTTCGCGCACCATCTGGGCGCCCATGTTCTCGAGCGGATCCTTGAGCTCGATCTCCTTGGCCACGGTGACGCCGTCCTTGGTCACGGTGGGCCCGCCGAACTTCTTCTCGAGCACCACGTTGCGGCCCTTGGGCCCGAGCGTGACCTTCACGGCGTTGGCCAGCATGTTCACACCGCGGAGAATCGCCTGACGCGCTTCTTCGCTATAAACAATTTGCTTGGCTGCCATTCGATACCTCCCAGATCACTTCTCGATAATGCCGAGGACTTCGTCCTCTCGCAGGATCAAGTACTCCTCGCCATCGATCTTGATGTCGTTACCGGAGTACTTGCCGAACAGGATCCTGTCGCCGACCTTCACCTCCAGGGGGATGATCTTGCCGTCCTCGAGGCGCTTGCCCTTGCCGGCAGCGATGACCTCACCCTCCTGGGGCTTCTCCTTGGCGGAATCGGGGATGATGATGCCCCCTTGCATCTGTTCCTTCTGCTCGATCCTCTTGACGACCAGGCGGTCGTAAAGCGGACGCAAATGCATGTTTGCCTTCCTCCTTGGTGCACTCAGGTGAGAGTTGGCGGCTCTCCGGGAGGAGAGCCC
This sequence comes from uncultured Bryobacteraceae bacterium, assembly GCA_938003835.1. GTDB lineage: Bacteria > Acidobacteriota > Terriglobia > Bryobacterales > Bryobacteraceae > CALKXJ01. Next base: position 751 of record CALKXJ010000002.1, read on the forward strand.
TCGAAGACCATTATTAGCACTCTCCTGGGAGGAGTGTCAATATCTGCCGGCAAGTATAAGCGAAATCGCAATTTACTTGGATTGCTCCGCAATGACCCCGGGGTCGAGAAGGTCGAACTCCCCGTCGGGGGCGGCCTCGGCCTCGCCGGCGTCGATCGCCTCCTGGCAGCGGACACAGTAGGCGGCCCAGGGAATCGCCTCCAGGCGGCGAGGGGCGATCGGCTCCTCGCAGTTCAGGCAGATGCCGTAGGTGCCCTCGTCAAGGCGGGCCAGAGCGGCCCGGACCTCGCGGAGAAGACGGAAGTCGCGATTCAGCTTGCTGATCGCCAGCTCGCGCAGGGTGGTGAGCTGGAGGTCGTCGACGGCGTCGGGCGCCTTTTCGATGGTAATCTCCTCGCGCCGGCTCCGTGAGGCGAGGAGCTCGGCGAGCTTGGCCTCGAGGGCGGAGCGGTACTTGGCCAAACGGTTGTTGGTGGGCATGGGAAACGCACCTTAGGGATGCACCAAGCCCGGCGTCCGCTTCCCGGATTGAGAGCCGTAAGGCGTCTGAGCGGGGGAAGGGGCGGCAGGCAGGTGCTCGCCAAGGAGAGGGACGACGGTGGGGGGTGAGAGGTTTCAGGAATCAGACTCTAAATATGATATTAGCATGCTAAGAAAATATGCTTGACAAGATGAAGATCCTGGTGTACACTGTCTCTAGATGCCGGGCCAACCACCGCGACGGCCCGCATCCGTTGCTCAATCTTCAACCAGGAGGTAACAAGCGACGATGTTTGCCAGAATGTTTGAAGAACTGGAGCAATTGCGGCGCTCCATGGACCGGCTGTTCGAGCAGACCCTGCCCGCACGCTGGAGCGCCGGCGAGACGACCTCGGAGTGGTGCTTCGCTCCGCCCGTCGAGACCGGCTGGACCGACGAGTCGCTCAACCTGCGCGTCGTCCTGCCGGGCGTCACCGAAAAGGACCTGAACCTTTCCATCCAGGGCAATCAGCTTCAGATCCGCGGCGAGCGCAAGGCTCCGGAGAACTTCGGCCGCGAGGACGCCGTCTGGCACGTGATCCCCTACGGGAAATTCGAGCGGACCGTGGACCTGCCGAACGGCCTGAACCTCGATGCGCTGGAGGCGCGCCTGCACGACGGCGTGCTGGACATCCGGATCCCGCTGGCCGCTGAGGTGAAGCCGAAGAGAATCCAGATCCAGGTGGGCGAGGAGCGCAAGCAGCTCGCCGCCGCCTGAGCTCGCCGCGCCCGCTCCGGCGCCCCGGGTGGCGCCGGAGCCGGTCTGGCGCCAGATGCAAGGAGGAAAAAGATGCGAAGAACGTGGCCGTCAAGCTCGTTTCCTTTCCGAGGGGGTTTCCCCGACCCCGCACGGATCCGGCGCGAAATGGAGCGCCTGTTCGATCTGCTCGAGGCCGAGGCGCCGTCGGCGGCGCCGGCGGGGGTCTTCCCGCCCATAAACGTCACGCAGGACGGGCAGAACTTCTATGTCCGTACCGAACTGCCGGGCATCGATCCCGCCGCGCTGAACATCTCGGTGGAGCGCAACAAGCTGACTCTAGCCGGCAAGCGTGAGATCCCGATCGAGCAGGACGGGGTGAGCTACCATCGCCGCGAGCGTGTGGGCGGCGCCTTCAACCGCAGCATCACCCTGCCCGGCGACATCGATCCGGACCGTGTGGAGGCCAACTACCGCCACGGTATCCTCACCATCACGTTGCCCAAGGCCGAGGCGGTGAAGGCGAGGAAGATTGCGGTGCGTTCGTAAGCCAAAGGAGGACTCCCCGATGATTCGAGAACAGGAACTGGATCCCGGACGGGCCGCCGCGCGGCGCGCCGAGCAGACGCGAGAGGGCCCGGTCTTCGAGCCCGCCGTGGACATCTATGAAAACGCCGAGGGGCTGACCCTGCTGGCCGACATGCCGGGGGTGGCGCCCGAGAAGCTAACCATCGATTTGAGAGAGAACGTGCTCACGCTGCGGGGCGAGGTCACGAGACCGGAAGGGGAAAACGAAACCGACGTCCTGCGCGAGTTTCAGACGGGGAACTACTTCCGGCAGTTCACCCTGGCCGACACCATCGACCAGAGCCGGATCGAAGCGACGATGAAGGACGGCGTGTTGCGGCTGAAGCTCCCCAAGGTGGAGCGCGCCCGCCCGCGGACGATCACGGTGAAAGCCGGCTGAAGGCGTCCGCCCCTCGCCGGAGCACGTTGCTAGCTGCGACGCGCGATGGCGATCAAGAATTACTATCTGATTCTTGGCGTCTCCCGCGGTGAAAGTGCGGAGGGAATACGCGCGGCTTTCCGGCAACTCGCCAAGCGCTACCATCCCGACCGGGCCGGCGCGGAGAGCACCCCGGAGTTTCGAGAGATCCTGGAGGCTTACGAGGTGCTCTCGGATCCGGAGCGGCGCCGGCAATATAACAGCGAGCTGGAGGCGGCCGAGCGCCGCCTGGAAGCCGCCGCGGCGCCGCCGGCGGAGCAACCTTCCCGACCCTGGTCACGCGAGCTCTGGGCCGAATTCGCGGCCCGGCTGGCGGCCAAGGCCCCTCCGGCCAGCATCATTGCCTTGGAGGCCGCGCTCCGTCCGGAGGAAGCCCTGCTCGGCACGACGCTCCGGATAGAGCTCCCGGTGGCAGCCTCCTGTCCCGCCTGCGGCGGAAGCGGCTGGGAGTGGCCCTTCCCCTGCCTCGCGTGCGGCGGCCAGGGCGTCCGGCGCCTCCGCCGGCCCCTTGCCGTGCCGATCCCCCCGCGCACGCGCCACGGCACGGTCCTCGAAATTCCATATTCTGATGCCGCAATCGGCCGCATCCTCCTGCGGATCCGCGTGCGCGTGGCGCCGTTCTAAGCCGGGCGCAACGACGGCCGCGGCGGCCGGATCTTGGAGCCCTCAAAGGCGTAGTAGGTCACGAAGACATAGCAGACGCCGGGAATGAGCATGGCCAGCGCCATCGACCGCGTCAGCTCGAAGACCAGACCCATCAGGGGCGTGAAGATCGCGCCTCCGATGATGGCCATCACGATGAGCGAGCCGCCCAGCTTCGTGTTGGGCCCGAGTTCCTTGATGCCCAGCGCGAAGATGGTCGGAAACATCAGCGACATGAAGAAGCTGGTGAAGAAGACGGCCCAGACGCCCACCCAGCCGGGGAAGGCGGCGGCCACGGCGATCAGCCCTATGTTGATGGCCCCGTAGATGCCCATGAGGATGCTCGGCTGGACGTACTTCATCAGCCAGGTGGCGGTGAAGCGGCCGACGCCGAAGGCCACAAGCGTCCCGGTGAGAAAGTAGCCGGCCGATTTCTCCGGCAGGCCCGTGTAGTCCTGCACATACTGGATGTAGTAACTCCAGGTGCCGACCTGCGCGCCGACGTAGAAGCACTGGGCAATGACGCCGAGCACGAAGTGGCGGTGGTGGAACAGATCACGGAAGCGCCCCTTGTGCCGCGCCTGGTCCGGCTCGGCCTCCTCGGCCACCTTGGGGAAGCGGGTCAGCAGGATCAGCAGCGCCCAGACAAACATCACCGTACCGAGCACGAGATAGGGCGTTACAACCCGCATCGTCTCGTGCTCGAGATAGGCGTCGTAGGTGCCGGCGGCCTTCATCGCCTCGATCTCGGCCGGAGTGAGCTCGATGCCGGAGAAAATGAAGACCGTGCCGACCAGCACCCCGGTGACGGCGCCCAGGGGATTGAAGGCCTGCGAGAAATTGAGCCGCCGCTCCGAGGTGCGCGGATCGCCAAGCTGGGCAACGAAGGGATTGGCGCCGGTCTCCAGGAACGCCAGCCCGCTGGCGATGACGAACAGCGCAAACAGGAAGAAGCCGTACTCGCGGATGTGGGCGGCCGGCCAGAACAGGTAAGTCCCCGTGCCGTAGAGCAGCAAGCCCACCACCAGGCCCGCCTTGTAGCCGTGGCGGCGCATGAGCAGCGCGGCGGGCATCGACAGCAGGAAGTAGCCCATGTAGAAGGCCGACTGGATGAAGCCCGCCTGGAGACGGCTGATCTCGAACGACTTCATGAACTGCTTGATCAGGATGTCGTTCAGGTTGTTTGGAATCCCCCAGAACAGAAACAGCGCCGTCACCAGCACGAACGGCAGGGTATTGCCCGGGGCAAGCATCGGGGGGTGTTCCCGCGCCGACTTGCCCGTCGGGGTCTCGAGGCTGCTCGGAATCTCCATAGCCGGAAATTACGAAGGTAGCACGCCCGCGCCCCGTGGGGCGGTCAGCGGCCGGCGCGAGCGTCCGGAGCGCGGCGGCTGAAGACCACCTCGGTGAACCGCTCCGGGATGTGGGAGTCGTAGTGCCCGTGGCGGTTCCAGGTCCAGCCGGGCGCGCCGGGCAGGGGCGCCCCTTTGGCGTCGAAGTGCTGGAAGCGCGAGCAGTCGATCAGCCAAAGGTCGCCCCCGGCGGGCGGCAGCGGGCGGCCGTCGGCCAGATCGCGCAAGCCCTGCCAGGGGAAGGCAAGCTCGACGCTCCAGCCGCGATCGATGTCGTCGTCTTGGTTGATGGTCCCGTCGACGTGCACCGCCCATTCGAGGCCGGGAAAGTCCCAGTCCATGAAGCCCCAGCGCTCGCCGCGCGGATGGACGTGGCCGCCCACGCCGGCCAGCGTCGCCGTTCGCTGTTTCGCCGGATCGAATTCCGGCCGCCCGTAGTAGGGTCCGCCAGGCCGGTGGATATCCTTCCAGATCCAGAAGACCTCGTAAATGGTTCCGAAGGCGTTCACCTCAAATTCGTAGTAAGCGTCCTTTCCGGCGATGAAGACTTCGACGTCGTTGTCGTTGTAAATCGGCGAATCGCGCTCGGTGAGCGTCGCGCGGACATAGGGTTCAGGTACATCGAAAGCGATGTAAAGGTTATCGTCGTCCCAGACGATGGCGCAGCGGGTGGGGAAGAGGGCCGGCTCGCCCGTGACGATGTCGACAAACGGTGGAGACCACGGCGCCTGTCTCCAGATGGCCTCCTCGAGCCGGCCGTCGATGCGAATCGGTTCCGGAGTGCGGTAGGCGGTATAGCGGGCAACCTTCTCCAGCTCCACGCTCGTGTCCTTTCTTCCGGCACAGCCGGCGAGGGCAGCGGTGAGGATGACGGCGGCCGGCAGCGCGCGAAATCGACTCATTCTACTTCCGCGCGGCCTCGGCAGCCGTTCTTCGCGTGAAGGTCACCTGGGTGAATCGCTCCGGGATATGCGAATCCCAGTAGCCGTGGACGTTCCAGGCCCAGCCGGCGTCGGTGCCGGGAATCTCCTCACCCGACGGATAGTAATGCTGGAACCGTGAGCAGTCGATGCGCAACTGGTCGCCCTCGTTCGGCGGCATGGCCCGCTCCGGCTCGAACTGGCGGAGATCCGACCAGGGGAAGCCGATCTCGACCGTCCAGCCCTGATCGATGTCGTCGTCCTTGTTCAGCGTCCCCTGGATCGAGATGCCGTGGCGCAAGCCGGGCATGTTCCAGTCGCGGAAGCCGTAGCGCCAGCCGCGGGGATGGGGGCGATTCTGGGAAATGCCGGCCATGGTGAGCGTCCGGGGCGATTTCGGCTCGAGGTCCGCCCGGCCGAACCAGGGCCGGCCGGCGACCCAGGCGTCCTTCCAGACCCAGAAGATGTCCAGGATCGTCCCGAGAGCATTGGCCTCGTATTCAAAGTAAGTGTCTTTGAAAGCAATGAAAACTTCGACGTCGTTATCCATCCAGATATCGGCGTCGTGCTGGGTCAACGTCGCGCGGACGTAGGTTTCAGGCACATCGAAGGCGACATAAAGATACTCGTCGTCCCAGACCACGGCGCAACGGGTGGGGAAAAAGCCCGGCTCGCCCGTGATGAGATGGACGAACGGGGTCGACCAGGGCGCCTGTTTCCAGACCGGCTCCTCCAGCTTGCCGTCGAGGTTGACCGGCCCGCCGGTGCGGTAGGCGGTGTAAGTGGCCACCTTCGGCAACTTGTCGAGTTCCATGATCCTGATATCCTGAGCTGGCTCCGTCTTCTTCTGCTGACAGCCGCCGACGAGGATCCCCACCAGCAACAAAGCAAACGCACAATGGTTTGGCTTCATCCAGGCCTGACCTGCAAAGTTATAAATGTTGGGATTCAGCAAGTCTCAGCGGAGCAGTTCCTCCAGGCGGATCTTTGCGTCGGTGCGCGCGTCGCGGTACTTGACGATCACGGGTGTGTAGAGGCTGATGCCGTGCGCCGCGGCCGGGCCGCTCTTCACCGCCCGGGCTCCGGAGACGACCACCGCCTCGGGTGGAATCACCAGAGGCGTTTCGTCGTCGGCGGCGATCACGCGGTCGTTGACCAGGTCAAAGACCGGCGTCGAACGGTTGAGGATGACTCCGGTGCCCAGGACCGCGCGGCGCTTCACTACCGTTCCCTCATAGACGCCGCAGTTGCCTCCGACGAGCACCTCGTCCTCGATGATCACGGGCAGGGCGCCCACGGGCTCGAGCACGCCCCCGATCTGCGCGCCGGCTGAAATGTGGCAATTCCGGCCGATTTGGGCGCAACTGCCCACCAGCGCGTGGGAATCGATCATGGTGCCCTCGTCGACCCAAGCGCCGGCGTTGATGTACATCGGCGGCATGCAGGTGACGCCGCGCGCGACATAGCAGCCGTCGCGGATGCTCGAGCCGCCGGGCACGATGCGCACGCCCATCGCGGCCGTGATGCGCTTCACCGGCCAGGTGGCCTTGTCGAACCAGGGCTGCCGCGACGGATCGATCGACATGTCGACCAGCTCGCCCATGCGGAAGCCGAGCAGGATCCCCTTCTTGACCCAGCCGTTAACGCGCCAGCCGGTGGGCGAGCCCGCATCGGGCTCGGCCGCGCGGATGCGGCCGGCGTTCAGAGCGTCCTTGAAGCGCTGGAACAGCTCGAAATGACGCTCCTCGTAGCGCTCGGGGCGGGCGTCAAAGAGCGCTTCGATCTCAGCCTGCAACGTGGACCCTCCGCTCGATCGGCAATCCCAGTTGGCGCAAAACCCGCTCGATCTTCTCGAGACTGGCGGGCGAGGGTGGCGTTAGCGGAAGCCGCCAGACCGGCTCGAGCAGGCCCATCAGGGCCAGGGCCGCCTTCACCGGTATGGGGTTCGTCTCGATGAAGTTGACGTCCATGAGCGCCAGATACCGCTTCTGAAGCCGGCGGGCCGTGGCGAAGTCCCCGTCCAGACACGCCTTGACGAGGGCGGTCATCTCCGCCGGGATTTCGTTCGCGACCACCGAGATGACGCCCTTGCCCCCGAGCGCGATCAGGGGGAGCGTCACCGCGTCGTCGCCGGAGAGAACAAGAAAATCTTCCGGGGTCTGCGCCACCACCTGGGCGATCTGGCCGATGTTGCCCGATGCCTCCTTGACGCCGATGATGTTGTCGATCTCGGCCAGGCGGGCGAGCGTCGACGGCAGCACGTTGACGCCGGTGCGGCTCTGGACGCTGTAGACGACGATGGGAATCCGCACCGAGGCGGCGATCGCCTTGAAGTGCTGGTAGAGGCCCTCCTGGGTCGGCTTGTTGTAATAAGGCGTCACGGAGAGGATGCCGTCGGCGCCGAGGGCTTCGACCTCGCGCGCCAGCTCGATGACCTCGGCGGTGTTGTAGCCGCCGGCGCCGGCCAGTACGGGAACTTTGCCCTTGGCCTCCTCGAGCGTGATCTCGACGACACGCAGGTGTTCGCGGCGCGTGAGGGTCGGATTCTCGCCGGTGGTGCCGCAGGGGACCAGGAAATCGATGCCCGCCTCGATCTGCCGGCGCACCAGAGCCCGCAGGGCCGCCTCATCGAGGGACTGATCGGCACGGAACGGGGTCACCAGCGCGGTGCCGCATCCGGTAAACATCGTGCACCTCCTTCGGGATAGATTATCAAGGCGAGGACGGCTCGAGCGGAGGCGGCCCGGCAGGCGGCCTCAGCGCGTTTGTTGGGTGGAACGCTCCTCGCCCAGGATGTGGTGAAACTTATAGCTGACCTCGACCGGCATGCCCTGCTTCAGGCGCGCGTGAAGCACCACCTGGTAGTGGCGAGGCAGGCGCCCTCCCTCCTTGAGCCTGGCGACCAGATCGGCCGCGTAGGACGGCTGCGTCATATAGCGGACCGCGGCGAGCGTTCCCTCGGTCGAGTTCGCCCCGAGGATCAGGATCTCGCCTCGCTGATGCAGCCCATGAATGCGCGTGATGAGAGCATAGTCGGAGATCCGGTAAGGAGACTCGGGCGGCCACTCGCCGCGCAGCGACACCGGCTCGCCCGGCCGCGGCTTCAAATTCAGGATTTCGCCCGGAACCATCAGCAGTTCCAGCCCCCCCGGCAACTCCCGGAGCTGGGGGTTGAACTTGGTGGAACCTAGAAAGATGACGTCCTGACGTTCGATGTCTTCCCAGGAGACGCTAGTTGAGCGTTTGATGTTGACCTCACGGCGCCGGCCGGCGAGCAGCCGCACGAGCTCCGTCGCCCCGATCGCCTCGCCCACGCCCGTGTACAGGTAGGTCGGCACAGGCGCCAGCTCTGGGAACCCTCGGCGGAGGGCGGCCAGGTACGGGGAAAGGTCGAGTTCTTGTGGCTCGTTGGCCGCCGGATCTCGGAGGAAGACCCGGCCCAGATGCGCGAACATGGGTGTCCCAAGGCCGATCAGGAGCGGCCGGGAGCTGGTCAGGAACGGGCGCCACAGCTCCTCGAGCGCCGGCGTCCATGCCACGGCCGGCGGCGCAGGGTGGCGCTGAACTGGCAGGAGCACGAGCAGCGAGAGCGCAACGCCGAGGAGCGCGCCAAACAGGCCGGCCAGCAGCAGCTTGGGCAGCCACGTCTTCCTCGGCACCGGCTCTTGTGGTCGGGTCTCGAATTCGAGCTTGAAGCGTCCCTTGGGAAACTGGACCCGCACCAGATCGCCGGAGCCTTCCGTGCGGTAGTATTCTTCAAGCTTCTGCCGGAGCTTGGCCGCCTGGACCCGAACCGACGCATCCTGCTGGGGGTTATAAGTGGGCGGCTTGCCGAAGGCCTCCAGCCCGACCGTGTACTCTTTGAGCTGGTCGGCCTCGCCGTTGAGCGATTTCTCGCCCAGATAAGCCAGGAGCCGCCGCAGACCGCCGGCTTGACGGAACGTCTCCGAGTTGAGAATGCGGTCGAGCTGGCGCCGCCTCTCCTCGGTGACCATCAGCGGGCAACCTCTTAACTTCTCCCAGGATATCGCAGTTAACGACCGGTAGCTAACCTCGGCTGCACCAAGAGCTCCTTGACAGCCGGCTATCGTCCTCCCATCATTGAGCGGGAGGCAGAATATCGATGCGTCGACTACTCGCCCTGACCCTGGTCACCGGGGTCGGGCTTTTGGCTCAGGACTACCGGGGCAGTCTGCTGGGGCGCGTAACGGACCCGACGGGCGCCGTCATCCCCGGCGCCGGGGTGGTGGCCGAGCGCGAAGGAACCAGCGTCCGGCTGAGCACCGCAACCAACGCCGAGGGAAACTACCTGCTACCGAATCTTGAACCGGGCAACTACACCCTCACATTCGAATCGAGCGGTTTCAAGAAGCTCGTCCGGCCCGGCATCACGATCCGGACCGGCGACAAATTGGAAGTCAATGTGCAGCTGGAGGTCGGAACGCCGACCGAATCGATCACCATCACGGCCGAGCTGCCGCTGCTACAGACCGCCTCGGCCGACATTGCCCAGGTGGTCGAGCGCCGCTTCGTCGACATGCTCTATGTTCCGAACCGGAACCCGCTCTCATTGATTGCGCTCACCCCCGGGGTGCGCAGCGAATCGGAGTGGTTCGGCGGGCGATTTGCCGACTCGCAGCAGCACTTCTTCAGCGTCCACGGCGGCGGCGCCACCATGGGGCGCAACGAAATCGTCGTCGATGGCGCCTCGGTCGTCATGCCCCGGCAAGGGGGCTCGATCGGAACTTCGCCCTCCGGGGACACCGTCGAGGAATTGCGCGTGCAGACCACGATGTTCGACGCCGCTTACGGGCACTCCAACGGCGGCGTCATCAGCTATGCCACCCGTTCCGGCACCAACGACCTGCACGGCTCCTTTGAGGGCTTCATTCGCAATGAGATCTTCAACGCCAACTCCTGGACGAACAACAAACGCGGCGTCCCCCGGCCCGATGACAACCGCCAGTTCTACTCGGGCACGCTCGGAGGACCGCTCTATTTACCCAAGCTCTACGACGGCCGCAACCGAACCTTCTTCTTCACCTCGGTGCAATGGGAGGGCAGCAAGGGCGGCACCACCTACTCGGCGCGCGTTCCGACGGAGGCGGAGCGCAAGGGCGATTTCTCGCAGACGCTGAACGCTCAGGGCACGCCGCTCACCATCTACAATCCGTACTCGAGCGTCGTCAGCGGGACGAAGGTCACCCGAGAGCCCTTCCCGGGCAACGTGATCCCCGGATCGCTGCACAACGAGACGGGGCGGGCGGTCATGTCCGTCTACCCCGCCCCCAATCTCAACGTCCCCGCCCAGATCGGCCTCTACAACTGGGTGGCCCAATCCAGCACCAGCGTGCCTTCCAAGCAGATCAGCCAGCGGATCGATCATGTCATCAGCCCCCGGCAGCGCCTCTTTGGCCGCTTCGCCTTCATGGACTATGGCGTACACTTCAGCGCGATCCCGCAAGGGCTTCGCAGCGCCCCCATCGGCGGGACGCCGAATGCCGATTTCCGGCACTTCTATAACGCCAGCCTCAACGACGACTTCACCTTTTCGCCGACCGCCTTCGGCTCACTCCGAATCGCCTTCAGCCGCTACTGGAGCGACACGGTCTTCTCGGGCAACAGCCTTGATCCCAAGGTTCTCAAGCTCCACCCGGATATCCTTGCCAACCAGATGCGGCCGGCCTGGCCCGGCATCGACATGAGCGAAGGCTTTTACATGATCGGGCACCGCTTCAAGATCCGCGCCAACGACTCCTACGTCATCACGCCGGCCTTGACCCAACTGAGCGGCGCCCACAACCTGCGCTTCGGCGGCGACTTCCGCATCGTGAACTGGAACGAGATCAGCCCGGACTCGCAGGCCGCCGGCTACTTTACTTTTCGGCCCACCTTCACCGTCTCCGACCCGTTCGTCGCGGCGTCCAGTCGCGTCAGCGGCACCGCCATGGCCAGTCTTTTGATGGGCATACCGGATTCGGGCGCGATCTCCGGCCCGGCGCCCTACGCGCTGCGCAGCTACTATAGCGCGGTCTATGTACAGGACGACTGGAAGATCACGCGCAAACTCACGCTCAATATCGGCCTGCGCTGGGAGGTCGAGACGCCCTACACGGAGCGGTTCAATCAGTTGAGCTGGGGCTTCGATTACTACGCCGCCAATCCCGTCAAGGTTCCCGGCCTGGATCTCAGAGGGGGCCTGATCTTTGCGGGCGTCGACAATGTGAGCCGGCGGCAGGGCAAGACCGACTGGAACAACCTGGGCCCCCGCTTCGGCTTCGCCTACCAGTTGCTGCCCTCCACGGTGATCCGCGGCGGCTACGGCCTGTTCTACTCGAGCGGGGTGATCAACCAGGACATCACGCTGGCGATCCCGCCGACCTTCTCCACCTCCATCCCTTACGTGGGCACGGTGGATCGGGGCGTGACGCCTTACACGACGCTCGCCGCTCCGTTTCCGCAGGGCGTACCCCGGCCGAGCGGCGCCTCCGAGCGGCTGGCGGCGCGCGTGGGAGACTCGATCTCGTTTCTGGCGCAGGATCGCGTGCTGCCCTACGCCCAGCAGTGGCAGTTCGGCATCCAGCAGGCACTGCCCGCGCAAACCCGAATTGAGGCCGCTTTCGTGCGGATGCTCAGCGTCAAGGGCTTCCAGGGTTTCAACCTGAACGAGAAGCCGGACAGATACCTGGAGCTGGGCGCCGCTGAGAACACCCGCGTGCCCAATCCCTTCTACGGGGTCCTGCCGGCCAACCGCCCGCTCGGCAGCTCCAGCACGATTGCGCAGCGGCAGTTCTGGCTCGCCTATCCGCAGTTCACCTCCGTCAGCCAGCAAGGCACCAACGCCGCCACAACGGTCTATCATGCGGTTTTCCTGAACGTCGAGAAGCGGCTGACGCACGGCCTGACCGTGCTGTTCAACCACACGATCTCGAAGATGATCGAGAACAATCTGAGCAGCCTGGTCAACAAGCGCTACTGGCGGGCGATCTCCGATATGGACCGGCCGCACGTGACGAATCTGGCCTTCGTCTATGACCTGCCGTTCGGCAAGGGGCGGCCGTGGCTTCACAACGGGGGCGTCTTCGGAGCGCTCTTCGGCGGCTGGAGCCTCAGCGGCCGCTTCTACTACAGCTCCGGCACGCCGCTATCGATCTCCGACAGCAACGGCCGGCCCTACCGGCTTCGGAACGCCGCGCTGAGCGGCCCGATCCGCGACCGGATCGGTGACCGGATCGATCCGGTCACCCGCGAGGTGCTCAATCCGTACTTCGACACCAAGGCGTTCGCCTCCTTGCCGACCCAATACATGGTCTCACCCGAGCCGCCGCACTTTGCCGAGCTGCGCGCGCCTCACCGCAAGACCATGGACGCTTCCCTCATCAAACGGATCCGCGTCTACGAACGGCTGAATCTCGATTTTCGGGCCGATGCGGCGAATATCACCAACAGCCCGCAATGGGACGGCCCGGGCACGAACATGGCGAACAAGGCCACCTTCGGCGTCATTCAGACCGCGGGTGGAAACCGGGTGATCCAGCTTTCGATCCGAGGAGTCTTCTGAAAGTTGCGACGCTGGCTGCTCGCCCTGACGCTCGGCTTCTGTCTGGAGGCAACGCCCGCCGAGCGCTACAGGGAAACGGTCCGTGTCTTTCTCGACACCATGATCGAGAGGGGCACGGACCGTTACGGGGTGGAGCATTCGCCGCTGTTTGCGGCAATGCTCGACCTCGAAACGCTTTCGCTGCCGGTGACCTCCCTGCCCGAAGAGTTCTTTCCGCCGCGCGCGGCTCAGCTTCGCGCGGTCGGCCACGGCATCCCGGATCCCCCGCCGGGCGTCCGGGCCGGGGATCGTGCCCCCATCGGCAACAACCTCGAGCATGACATCCTCCTGCTACGCACGCTCTACGAGTTTTCGGCGCTGACGGGCGAAGCTCATTACGCCCGTCACGCCGACGCCTGCCTGCGCTTCTGGCTCACGCGCTGCCAGAGCCCGGTCACCGGATTGATGTACTCCGGTGAGCATGCCAGTTGGGACTTCCTCCACGAGCGCGGCTACGCCGACACCTATGAGGTCTACCGCCGCTTTCCCTTTTGGGAGAAGCTCTACGCGATCGATCCGGATCGAGCGGTGCGGTTCGCCGAGGCCCTGTGGACGGCGCAGATCGGCAACAAGCATGTCGGCGACTACAGCCGGCATGCGGCCATTTCGCGCTACGGACCTTCCACCGGAGCGGCCTACCCTCGGCATGCCGGTTTCTACATCTGGGCCTACGCGCATGCTTACGCGCAGACGCGCGAGGCGAAGTTCATCGAGCGCGCCGAGACGTTGATCGAGAGCCGCACCGGCCTGCGGCCGCAGCCCTTCAGCCTCCTGATCCAGCCGGGCGCCTGGCAGCCGGAGCGCTCGGCCGACCCAACTCTCCGGGCCTTGCTCTGGGAGGCGGCCTCGCTGGTGCCCTCACGGACGGAGCCGTGGCGGCGCCTGGTCCGCCAGCTCGACGAGCGCGCCTTTGCGGATCCGGCGAGCGAGTTGCTGTCGGCCAGCTCGAACCCGGCGCCGACATCGAACCGGCCGTCCCGGCCACGCCCGTCCGCTCTCGGTCCGCTCTGGGACATGGCCTACGGAAGCGCCGGCGTCTCCGGCCGGGCTTTGCTCGATTACACCCGTTACCGGCAAACCGGTGACCGGCGCTTCCTCGACGCCGTCGAAGCCGTCGCGGAGCGATTTCTCGCCGAGGGTCTGCCTCAACAAAGGGCGCACCTTTGGCCGCGCGCCGCCGGGCAGGTCATTTCGCTGATGGTGGCGCTCTGCGAGGAGGCGGCGCTCGGTGAGGAAAAACGGGGGCGCTATCTCGAGTTCGCCCGGCAGACCGCAGACATGGCGCTCGAGGTATTCGCCAAAAATGGCCTGTTTCGGGCGGCGGGCTCGGCGCAGCACTACGAAGCGATCACCGGCGCCGACGACCTTCTGTATGCCCTGCTCCAGCTTCACTGCGTGCTTACCGGCTCTTCGCGGCGCCTGCCGCACATCGACGTCAACTGGTGAGCGAAGCCTTCAGGCGGGCGGCGAAAACAGGATGTCCTTGAACTCGAAGAAGCCCTGCTTGCCCACGATCCAGCGCGCCGCGTAGAGCGCCCCGCGGGCGAAGCCTTCGCGGGTGCGCGTGGTGTGACGCAGGGTGATGGTGTCGGCCGAGGAGTCGAAGCCGATCTCGTGCACGCCCGGATGGCGTCCGGCGCGATTCGAGGCGGTGCTGATCGCGCGGTCCCAACCGGCGCGCCGCATCTCGTCGACCAGCATCAGCAGGGTGCCCGACGGGGCGTCGCGTTTGGCGTCGTGATGCAGTTCCCAGCCCCAGGCGCCGTAGTCGGCGTGCGCCGCAACCAGGCGCGCCGCATCCGCCACCAGGCGCGCGAAGATGTTCACGCCGATGGAAAAATTCGGAGCCCAGACCAGCCCGGTGCGATGCTCGGCGACAGCGCTGCGGACGCGCTCGAGCGAGCCCAGCCAGCCGGTGGTGCCGGTGGCGGCGTTGACGCCCAGGGCGGCCAGCCGGACGAGATTCTCCGGCGCCGCCTCGGGCGTGGAAAACTCAATGGCCACGTCGATGCCCGCGAAGTTTTCCGGGGTGAGCCCTTCGAAGCGGGCGTTGTTGTCGACGTCGAGCCGGAGGCGCACCTCGAAGCCATATTCGGGCGCCAGGGCTTCGACGATGCGCCCCATCTTGCCGTAGCCGACCAGGGCCAGCCGGAGCCGCTCAGGCGAAGACATTCGGATCGACCTCGGTGAAAAACTCCGCGTGGAGCGCTTCGAGCGCGGCCTCGAGATCCTGGTTCGCGACGACGAAGCCGAGGTTGAGCCGCGAGGCCCCCTGGGAGATCATCCGGATGTTGATGCCCCCCAAAGCGCGGAAGGCGCGCGCGGCCACGCCGGGCGTGTAGCGTATGTTGTCGCCCACAATGCAGACGATGGCCTGGTTGTCTTCGACGTCCACCTGAGCGAACTGCTCGAGCTCGCTCCGGATGGCGGCGAGCGCCGCCGGCCGGTCGATGGTGGCCGAGACGCTGACCTCGCTCGTTGAAACCATGTCGACCGAGGTCTGGCTCCGCTCAAACGCCTCGAAGATGCGCCGCAGGAAGCCGTGCGCGCCGATCATGCGCGTCGAGGTGATGTTGACGACGGTGATGTTGCGCTTCGAGGAGATCGATTTGACGACGTTGGTGCACGGCACCCGCTCGGCGACAATGCGCGTGCCCTCGACCTCCGGCCGGTAGGAGTTCAGGATCAGCACCGGGATGTTTTTCTCTATGGCCGGCAGCAGCGTCGAGGGATGCAGCACGCGGGCGCCGAAGTAGGCGAGCTCGGAGGCCTCCTCGAAGGAGATCACCCTGACCCGGCGCACGTTCTTGACCACGCGCGGGTCGGCCGTCAGCAGGCCGTCCACGTCGGTCCAGATCTGGATCTCCTCGGCGCCGATGCCCGCGCCGACGATCGAAGCGGTGAAGTCGGAGCCGCCGCGGCCGAGCGTGGTGGTGACGCCGTCCTTGCGCGAGGCGATGAAGCCGCCCATCACCACGATCTGCTTTTCGAGCAGCGGCGGCAGGCGCCCGGCCAGACGGGCATAGGTCTCGGCGTAGAGCGGCGAAGCGGCGGTGTGGCGGTCGTCGGTGACGATCACCTCGCGCGAATCCACATGCACGGCGTCGAGGCCGGCGCGCCGGAATGCCTCGGTGACGATCACGCTCGAGAGTCGTTCCCCGTAGCTGGAGAGGGCGTCCACCGAGCGCGGCGTCATCTCGCCCATCACCGCCAGGCCTCGCACCAGCTCGCCCAGCTCCTCAAACAGAGCGCGGACGCGCCCGTCAACCAGGCCCCCCTCCTGGTAGTGGTACTCTTCGAGGCTCTTGAGCAGCTCGAGAGCCTGCTGGCGCCGGCCCGCCACGGCATTCGAGCCGATCTCGAGCAGCCGGTCCGTCGTCTTGCCCATGGCGGAGACCACCACCGCCGGGCGGCGGTCCTGGCGCGCAGCGACGATCGAGGTGACGCGACGGATGGCTTCGGCATTGGCGACCGAGGAGCCGCCGAATTTCATCACGATCATCTCAGTCCAGCCATCCTTCCGCGCGCAGCAGCTCCGCGTTCAGCACGGCGGCGCCGGCGGCGCCCCGCACGGTGTTGTGACCGAGCGCCAGGAACTTCCAGTGCAGCACCGGGCACTCGCGAAGCCGGCCCACGAACACCGCCATGCCGTGGAAGCGGTTCACGTCGCGGCGCGGCTGCGGCCGGTCCTCCTCTTCCATGTAGATGACCGGGCAAGGGGGAGCACTTGGAAGGTTTCGCTCCTGCGGCACGCCCCGGAAGCTCCGGAAGGCGCTGAGAATCGCCTCGCGCGACGGTTTCTCGTCGAATTCGACGGCGATCGTCTCGGTGTGGCCGTCGAGCACCGGAACGCGGTTGCAGGACGCGCTGACCTTCATCGGATGGGGCACGAAGTTGCCGTCGATCAGCTCGCCCAGGATCTTCTGGGTCTCGCTTTCCATCTTCGGCTCTTCATTCCGAATGAAGGGGATGACGTTGGCGTTGGCGTCGTAGGCGGGATGCCCCGGATGGCCGGCGCCGGAGAGAGCCTGCATCGTCGTCACCATGACCTTGCGGATGCCGAACGGCTTGAGCGGCGCCAGGGCCATCGTCAGCACCACGGTCGAACAGTTCGGGTTCGTGATGATGCGCCCCTTCCAGCCGCGCGCCGCCTGCCGGTCGAGCACCTTCAGGTGGCCGGCATTGATCTCCGGCACCAGCAGCGGCACGTCCGGCTCCATGCGGTGATTGCGCGAGTTGGAGACGACGAAGTGGCCGGCCTCGGCGAAGGCCCGCTCGATCTCGGTGGCCACGGAGGCGTCCATGGCCGAGAAGACCAGCTTGGGAGCGTTGCCCGGCTTGCACTCGTTCACCATCAGATCCGCCACGTTCGCGGGCATGACGCCGTCCAGGCGCCAGTAAGTGGCCTCCCGGTACTTCTTGCCGGCCGAACGGTCGCTGGCGCCGAGCCAGGCGATCTCGAACCAGGGATGATCCTGAAGAAAGTTAATAAATTGCTGGCCCACCATGCCGGTGGCGCCCAAAATTCCCACTTCGATTTTATTCGATGACATACGTTGACCTTAACCTTGAGAGAGTAATCGTTTGACCATCGTCTTGTAAATTCCGACGGCCTCGACGAGCTCGCGCTTGGGCACGCGCTCCTCGGCGGTATGCGCCAGGTGAATCGAGCCGGGTCCGATGAGGAAGGGCCGGCCCCAGGCGTCCCCGAAGGCCGGAATGTCCGTGGTGTAGGCCACAACGGTGGTTTCAAAGCCGTCCAAAGCGGTGAGGCGCACGGCGGGAACGGCGAGCACCTCTTCGACCCGCACCCGCCCGGCGGCGGCACGCCGGACGAGCTCGCGGACCGGTTCGGCGTCGCTCACCAGGCGGATCATGACCTCCGCCTTGGCGAAGTCCGGGATGATGTTGGGCGCCCGGCCGCCGGCGATGGTGCCGATGTTCAGCGTGCTCGGTCCGAGCAGCTCATCGCGCGGCAGCCCGAGCCGCCGCAGCGCCTCGAGCACGTCGAGCAGCTTCTCGATGGCCGATTCGCCGAGCTCGGGATAGGCCGAGTGGGCCATGCGCCCCTCGGCATACAGCTCGTAGCGCAGCGCGCCTTTCGATCCCAGCGCCAGCTTGTTCTCGGTCGGCTCGCCGTTGATCAGGTAGCGCGAGCCGCGGCCGCACCGGGCCGCGTGGAAGGCCCCGACACTGTTGCGCTCCTCGCCGACGACGAACAGCAGCGCGAAATCGCGAATGCCTTCTTCGAGCAACTCCTCGGCCGCCACCAGCATGGCGGCGAGCAGACCTTTGACGTCGCAGGCGCCGCGGCCCCAGATGAACTCCTCGTCCTCGCTGGAGGGGATGAAGGGCGGCACAGTGTCCTGGTGGGTCGACAAGGTCACCACAGGCCGCCCCCAGCAGGCGAAGACATTGAAGCGGTCCGGTTCGACCTCCCAGAGCTCGATTCCGCCTTCATAGCGCGCCGACAGCGGAGCCAGATACTCGCGCAGGTATTCGCCGATGCGCCGTTCGCTGCCGGTCGTCGACTCGATGTCGATGAGCCGGCGCGCCAGATCAAACAGTTTTCTCATGCTTGCCCGAACCGGCCGGGAGCGGGAAGAGGAAGATGCACGGAAGGCGATGCTTCGTTCCTCGATAGCGCTCCATCCGTTGACCGGATGACAGTGGGCAGGTATTAGCCTGGCCCCCCAACCGCAACGGGCGGCGCCTGCCCGCAGCAGTTTCGGCGGGAATTTTCCCCCTTTCGGCCGGCCTCGGAGGCGCCCCGAACAGCGACCGGCGTACTCTTGGGTCCCGCGCCTCTACCGGGATTTTTCACAATAACGAACCCCGGAGGCGGACGTCAAATCGAAGCCTCAGCCTGCTAGCCCCGGCAGGCCGCCGAGAGAGGGCGCTTTCCGGGCAGCGCGCACAATGGCGCGGGCGACCACGTCGGCGGCGGCCACGCCCAGGGTGTTCAGGTCTGCCTCCGCCTCGCCCAGCGATAAGGCGATGACCAGGTCGCCGTCGAGCGTCGTCCAGGCCGGGCTGAGCGCGCGCGCCAGGCCGATCGAGGCCAGTTGCGCGAGCTTGGTCGCCTCCACTTTCGTGAGCCGGGCATTGGTCGCCACGACGGCGAGTGTGGTGTTCTGCGCGAAACCGGCCGGCGGCGCCACACCCTCGAGCATCCGGCGGGCGGTGTCGGCCAGCTCCAGGCTGTCGGGCGAGCGCCGAGCGCCGGCTACGAGCCGCCCGGTCTCCGGATCGCGAATGTCGCCGAAGGGATTGGCGGCCACCAGCGCCGCTACGCGGACGCCGGCGTGCCTGCCCTCGAGCTCGAGCGAGTAGGAGCCGATGCCCGTCTTCATGGCCTGGCTCATGCCGTAGAGTTTCCCCGCCGTGGCGCCGGTGCCCGCCCCCACGGCCCCCTCGATCACCGGCTCGTCGGTGGCGGCGGCGGCCGCCGCCTCGCCCATCTCGCGCGTGGGCCGCACGCTGGCCTTGCCGATGCCCAGATCGTAGAGGATCGCCGCCGGCACCAGGGGCACGCGCCCGGCGCGGGTGGGGAAGCCGACGCCTTTCTGCTCGAGGAACCGGCGCACGCCGCTTGCCGCCTCCAGACCGAAGGCGCTGCCGCCAGCCAGAGTGACGGCGTGGATCCGGCCGGTCAGGTGCAGGGGAGAGAGCACGTCGAACTCCTCGGTTCCGGTGGCCGAGCCGCGGATGTCGCAGCCGGCCACGGCGCCGGCTTCGCACAGCACGACCGTGCAGCCGGTCAGGGCCTCGTAGTCGGAGACGTGTCCCACGCGGATGCCCGCGATGTCGGTCAGGCCTTTCATCGCAGGTATGGTAGCATCGAGGTGACGAGGCATCACGGTCTTGCTCGATCTGCTGAAGCCGCCCATCCTCGCCTTTCAAGAGTTTTTTCTCCTTACCGGGCGGACCTTCCGGAACCTGTTCCGCAAGCCCCATTACGTCGACGACATCACCATTCAGATGGATATCATCGGCGTGGGCAGCCTGCCGATCGTGATGCTGACGGGCTTCTTCGCCGGCGCAGTGATGGCGCTTCAGATGTCGCGGGCGCTCAACCAGTACGGCGCCACCGATCAGGTCGGGCAGATCGTTTCGATCACTCTGGCGCGTGAGATGGGGCCGGTGCTGACGGCGCTGCTCGTGGCCGGGCGCAATGCCAGCGGCATGGCCAGCGAGCTCGGCTCGATGAAGGTCACCGAGCAGATCGACGCCATGCGCGCCCTAGGAACCGATCCGGTGCAAAAGCTGGTCAAGCCGCGGCTGGTGGCCACGGCGATCGTGCTGCCGCTGCTCACCATCATTGCCGACTTCGTGGGCATGTTCGGCGGCTGGGTGGTGGCCTGCCCGATGCTGAACCTCACCACCTCGTCGCAGTACTGGAGCATGGCCTGGCGCTCGCTCGAGTACAACGACATCGCCCAGGGGCTGATAAAACCTTTCGTCTTCGCCATCGTCATCGCGCTGGTGGGCTGCTTCTACGGCCTGCGCACCACCGGAGGCACACAGGGCGTGGGCCTGGCCACGACCAAGGCGGTGGTGGTGGCCTCCGTCTGGGTGTTCGTGCTGACCTTCTTCATCGGGAAGTTCTTCGTGAGTCTGTGATCGCGAAATGACGGGCGATCGCGGCGAACCGATCCTCCGCTTCGAGCACGTCAGTCTGTTCTTCGACGAGCAGCCGGCGCTCGACGACGTCTCGTTTGCTTTGTTCCCCGGCGCATCCTGCGTGATCCTGGGCGCGGCCGGCAGCGGCAAGACGGTGCTGCTCAAGACGGCCATCGGCCTCGTCAAGCCGGACCGGGGCCATGTGTGGCTGTTCGGCCGCGACATCACGGCGATACCGGAAAGCGAGCTGGTGGACCTGCGCAGCCGCGTGGGCATTCTTTTTCAGGAGGGCGGCCTGTTCGATTCGCTCACCATCGAGGAAAATGTCGCCTATCCTTTGCTGAACCAGCGGGCCTTGCGCTGCCCGCGCGATCAGGTGCGGGCCCGGGTGGAGGCCGCCCTCGCGCGCGTGGAGCTCGAGCATACACTCGAGAAGTACCCGAGCGAGCTCTCCGGAGGCATGCGCCGCCGCGTCGGCATCGCCCGCGCCAACGTCACCGAGCCGCCGCTGGTGCTCTACGATTCGCCGACGGCGGGCCTGGATCCGATCACCGCCCACACGATCATGACCCTGATCCTGAAGGAGCGCGACACCAAGAACACCACCACGGTGATCGTCACCCATCGCTACCAGGACGGGCATCTGCTAGCGAATTTCCGCTACAACCCGGCGACGAACCGGATCGAGCCGCTCGCGCACGACGGGCGTCACGCCGCCTCCGACACGAAGTTCCTGGTGATGCGCGAGGGCCGGCTGGTGTTCGAGGGGTCGCAGGCGGAACTGGAGGCTTCGGCCGATCCGTACGTCCAAAAGTTCGTCAAACCTCTGAGAAACTAAAAGGAAGAGAGAAATGCCATCAGCCAAAAGAGTTCGATGGGCCCAGCTCAAGGTGGGCATCATGGCGGCCGTCGCCCTGTTGCTGCTGGCGATTCTGGTCTTCCTGCTCACCGGCGAACGGCGCTTCTTCGCCGAACGGGTCAAGATCTACACCTATCTCGACGATTCCTACGCCATTACGCCGGGATCTCCGGTGCGGCTGAACGGGATCCTCATCGGCGAGATCCGCAGCGTCACGTTATCCGGTGAGGCCGATCCCAACCGGGTGGTCCGGGTCGAGATGGAGGTGGACCGGGAGACGCTGCGCGGCATCCCCACGGATTCGATCGCCACCGTGGCGGCGCTCAACGTGCTCGGCGCCAAGTACATCAACATCAAGCGCGGGCGCGCGCAGGCGACGGTGGAGCCGGGCGGCGAAATCGCCAGCCTGGACACGCGGGGCTTCGAGGAAGTGGTGGCCTCGGGCTACGAGGTGATGACGGCGGTTCGGGGGCTGGTCAAGCGCGCTTCGGATATCATCGAGGACGTCGAAGCCGGCAAGGGCAGCATCGGCAAGCTGCTCACCGACGAGTCGCTGTACAACAATCTGAACGGCACCGTCGCCGAGGCGCGCAAGATCACCGAGGCACTGAACCGCGGCGAAGGCACCATCGGAAAGCTCCTCTATGACGAAGGCGTCTATAACGACGTGCGCGCCACGGTGGCGCGTGTCGACCGGCTGATCGAAGAGATCGAAGGCGGGCAGGGCACGGCCGGCAAGTTCCTGAAAGATCCGGCGGTCTACGACGAGCTGCGCTCCACCATCGGCGAGGCGCGCAAGCTGATTGCCGGTTTGAACGAGGGCAGGGGCACCGCGGGCAAGCTGCTCAAGGACGAGGAGCTTCACCGGCAGATCGCCCGCGTGGTCGAGCGCCTGGACCAGACGCTCGAGAAGGTAAACACGGGCGAAGGCACGCTCGGCCAGTTGCTGGTGAATCCGCAACTGTACGAATCGCTCAACGGCACCACCCGGGAGATGCACGAGCTGATGAAGGACTTCCGGGCCAATCCCAAGAAGTTCCTGCGCATCAAGCTGGCGCTGTTCTAAGCGCCGCGCGGGGTGAAGTATAAGATGGTTCCATGCAGCGGAGGACCTTTCTGTTCACGGCCGCCTCGGCGCGTCGGGTCGCGGGCGCCGGCGAGCGCGTCGTGGTCGGCCTCATCGGCTGCGGAGGACGGGGCATGTACGTGGCGCGTCACATGCGCGACTCCGGCGGCGCCCTCTTCGGCGCGGTCTGTGACGTCTACGAGCCGAACCGCACCAAGGCGCGCGAGTGGGCCGGGGCGCAAGCGCGGGCCTATGGCGATTTCCGCCACCTGCTCGAGCAGAAAGATCTGGACGCGGTTCTCGTAGCCACCCCCGACCACTGGCACGCCATCCCGACAATTCTGGCCTGCGAGGCAGGCAAGCATGTCTATGTGGAGAAGCCGCTGGCGCACAACATCCGCGAGGGGCGCGCCATGGTCGAGGCGGCGCGGCGCACCGGCCGGATCGTCCAGACGGGCACGCAGCAACGCTCGGCGCCGCATTTTGCCGAGCTCGCCGAAATCGTTCAGAGCGGCGCGCTCGGCCAAGTCCATTTCGTCCGGGTCTGGAACTACTTCAACACCTATCCGGACGGGATCGGCCGGGAGCCGGATTCCGAGCCGCCGCCGGGCCTGGACTGGGACTTCTACCTCGGGCCGGCGCCGTGGGTCCCCTTCAACCGGAAGCGCTTTCTCGGCACCTACCGGTTCTTCTGGGACTATGCCGGCGGGTACATCACTGACTTCGGTACCCACCGTTTCGATACGGTCCACCAGATCATGGGCCGGGACGCGCCGGTGACGGTGGCGGCGGCCGGAGGGCGCTTCGCGCTGGCCGATGCCGGAGAGATGCCGGACGTCTTGCAGGTCACGTACGAATACCCCGGATTCATCCTCTCCTATGAGACGTGCAGCCTGAATGCGCACGGCATGGGCGGCAGGACGCCAGGGATGGAATATTATCGCGCTCGCGGGCCTTACGACCAGCCGCACGGGATGGCCTTCTATGGGACCAACGGCACGATCTTCGCCGAGCGCATCGGCTACGAAATCTTTCCCGAGGATGATCGCATCGCCGCGCGGCGCAAGAACGTCCCCGATGCCACGCCGCAGCACGCCCGGAACTTCATCGACGCCATCCGGGGCCTGGCGAAGCCCGCCGCGCCCGTCGAGGCCGGTCACCGGGCCACCACGGTGGGCCACTTGGGCAACATCGCGTATCTAACGGGGCGCAAGCTCGTCTGGAACGCGCAGAAGGAAGAGTGCGACGGCGACGCCGAAGCCAACCGCCTGCTCGGGCGCAAGGCGCGAAAACCTTGGGATCTCGTAGGATGGGAGCGATGATCGAATGTTTACGGCCCGGTGTGTCGGCCGAGCGCGCGCGGGTGGTTCTCTTTGACTTCGACGGCACGCTCTCGCTCATCCGCTCCGGATGGGTCGAGGTGATGGTGCCGATGATGGTGGAGATTCTGGCCGACCTCAAGACCGGGGAAAGCGAAGCCGAATTGCGCGCCGTGGTCGAGGAGTACGTGGGGCGCCTCACCGGCAAGCAGACCATTTACCAGATGATCGCCCTGGCCGAGGAGGTGCGCAAACGCGGCGGCACGCCGAAGGATCCGCTCGAGTACAAGCACCAGTACCTCGCCCTGCTCTGGGAGCGGATCAAGGACCGCGTGGCCGAGCTCGAGCGGGGCGAGGCGCCGCCGGAAAAATATCTCGTCCCCGGCTCGATTGAGCTGCTCGAAAGCCTGAAGGAGCGCGGCCTGAAGATGTACCTGGCGAGCGGCACGGATCAGGTCTACATGCGGCGCGAGGCGGAGCTTCTGGGGCTGACGCGGTACTTCGACGGGGGCGTCTACGGGGCGCTCGACGATTACAAGAGCTTCTCCAAGGCCATCCTGATCCAGCGCATCATCTCGACCGCCGAGGCGCGCGGCGAGGAGCTGCTCGGCTTTGGCGACGGTTATGTCGAGATCGAAAACGTCAAGCAGGTGGGCGGCGTCGCCGTCGGCGTAGCTACCGACGAGCCTGAGTGCCGGCAGATCAATGAATGGAAACGGCGCCGCCTGGCCGGCGTGGGTGCGGATCTGATTATCCCGAACTATCTGGAACGCGACGAACTGTTGCGCCTGCTGTTTCCGCGGTGAGCTCCAAGTATCCGATTTTCGACCGTTCGCGGCTGAAGGTGAAGCCGCTTGCCGAACGCAAGAGCGATCTGAGCGTCGAGGCCTGGCTGGGGTTGGACGACCCCGCGCCGGAGTTCTCCCACCCGGAGCTCGCCCGGGTGGCGGCGCGCCTCGATGAAGCCCGCCGCCGGGGCGGCGCCCGAATTCTCATGATGGGCGCGCATCTGGTCCGCGCCGGTGTCAGCCGGCACCTGATCGATTTGATCGAACAGGGCTGGATCGACCACATCGCGATGAACGGCGCCGGGGCCATTCACGATTGGGAACTGGCCCGCATCGGCGCCACCACCGAGAGCGTTGCCCGCTACATCGCGACGGGCGAATTCGGCCTGTGGCGCGAGACCGGCGAGCTCAATGATGTGGTGCGCGAAGCGGCAGCCTGCTCGCTCGGCCTGGGGGAAAACGTCGGGCGAAGGATCGCCCAAAGCGACTTTCCCTACCGCGACCTCAGCATTCTGGCGGCGGCCTGGCAAAGGTCGGTGCCCGCCACCGTGCACGTCGGCATCGGCTACGACATCCTCCACGAACATCCCAACTGCGACGGGGCGGCCTTCGGCGAAGCCAGTTACCGCGACTTCCTCATCTTTGCCCGCACGGTGGAGCGGCTCGAAGGCGGCGTGCTGCTCAGCTTCGGCTCCGCCGTCATGGCGCCCGAGGTTTATCTCAAGGCTCTGGCGATGGCGCGCAACGTGGCGCATCAGGAAGGGCGTGTGATCCGGCACTTCGCCACGGCGGTCTTCGACATCGTGCCGATCCGCGGCGACATCCATCGAGAGCTCGACAAGAGCGATCCCGGCTACTACTTCCGGCCGCACAAGACGATCCTGGTGCGTACGGTGGCTGACGGCGGGGAGAGCTTCTATTTCTGCGGCCCGCACCGGGCGACGCTACCGGCGCTGTGGCGGCTGCTCCGGAGCTTCGAATGAACGCGGGCGAAATCCTCGAGCGGTTGCGGAATCTGGCGGCGCTGGTTGTCGGCGACATTTGCCTTGATCGCTGGTGTGAATACGACCCGGCGGCCACGGAGCCCTCGCGCGAAACCGGCCTGGCGCGCATCGCGGTGGTCCGCACCGAGGTCACGCCCGGCGCCGGGGGCACGGTGGCCAACAACCTGGCGGCGCTGGGGGTCGCCCGGACGGCGGTTCTGGGCGCCATCGGCGAAGACGGCTTCGCCTACGAGCTCGTCGGCGCCCTTCGCGCCCGCCATATCGAGTCCGAGCTGCTGGTCACCAGCGCCAGGATCCAGACCTTCACCTACACGAAGCTGCTCAACGCCGAGACCGGCGTCGAGGACCTGCCCCGCGTCGACTTCATCAACAACCGTCCGCTGCCCGAAGAGCTGGAACGCGAAGTGGTCGATCGCCTCCGGCGCCACGCGCGGGACTTCGACGTCATCCTGGTGTCCGACCAGGCAGAGACGGCGCAGGGAGGCGTGGTGACCGCCGCGGTCCGGGAACTGCTTCGCGAGCTGGCCGCCGCGTTCCCGGAGAAGGTCTTCTGGGTGGACTCGCGCATGCGGGCGGAGCTGTTTCGCGGCGTCATTGTCAAGCCCAACCGGGAGGAGGCCGAGGCGGCCTGCCGCCGCGCCTTCGGCGAGGTCGACTTCGAGCGGCTGCGGCGGCATGTCGGGGCGCCCTTTCTGGTGGTCACGCACGGCGCGCGCGGGGCGCTCGTGGTGACGCCGGAGGGCGAAAGCTGGGTGCCGACCCGTCCGGTGGCGAACCCCGTGGACATATGCGGCGCCGGCGACAGCTTCTCGGCCGGGGCGGCGCTGGCGCTGAGGGTCACCGGCTCTCCGATCGAGGCCGCGCGCTTCGGCAATCTCATCGCTTCGATCACCATCATGAAGAAGGGCACCGGTACGGCCTCGCCCGAAGAGGTGCTGAGAGCGGCGGCATGTTGACTTTGGCGATCGATATCGGCGGCACGAAGTTCTCCATGGCGCTCTTTGACGGCGAGCGCATGAAGCGGCGCGAATCCCGCGCCACGGACCGCGAAGGCGGGCGGGCCTGGATGATGGAGCAGATCCTGGCGATCGCCCGGCTCTGGCAGCAGGCAGAGCGGATTGAACGCTGCGGGATCGGCTTCGGCGGGCCGGTGATCTTCCGCGAGCAACGCGTGGCGCTCTCGACCCACGTGGGCGGATGGAGCAATGTGCCGCTGGCGGCCGAGATCGAAGCCGAGCTCGGCATCCCGTGCGTCATGGACAACGACGCCAACACGGGCGCACTGGGCGAAGCGCTGTACGGGGCGGGCGTCGGCTACGACCCGCTTTTCTACATGACGCTGTCCACCGGCATCGGCGGCGGCATCATCTCCGAGGGCCGCATCTGGCGGGGCGCTGATTCCTATGCCGGCGAGGTCGGCCACCTGACCACCCGCCCGGACGGCCCGGAATGCCTCTGCGGCGCGCGCGGATGCTATGAACGCATGTGCAGCGGCCTGTGGCTGGAACGCGATTACGGCCGCCCCGCCACAGAGCTCCTCAAAGATCCGGCCTTCGTCGCCCGCTACGTCGTCGATCTGGCGCTGGGCCTGAAGGCCGTCATCATGCTGCTCAATCCGGCGCGGATCGTCATCGGCGGCGGCATCAGCAAGGCGGGCGAGGCGCTGTTTGGGCCACTCCGGGCCGAACTCCGCCGGCAGATCACCTCTTGGTCGCAGGCACGGCTGGACGTCGTCCCGGCCGCGCTCGGCGACGACAGCGTTCTTTACGGGGCGCTCGCACTGGCCGCGTCGCGATAGGATCGGAAAGGAAGGTCATGAATTATCCGGCGGAATACAGGAGCGAACTTCTGCGCGCGCTCGAGAGCATCGATCTGGCCAAGGTGGCGCAGGCCATCGAGTGGTTCCGCGAGGCGCGCCGCGAGGGCAAGACCATCTTCGTGTGCGGAAACGGCGGCAGCGCCGCCACGGCCTCGCACTTCGTCTGCGACATGGTCAAGGGCGCCAGCTTCAACCGTCCGGAGCGGTTCCGCATCCAGGCCCTCACCGACTCGCTACCCACCATCACCGCGTACGCCAACGACCTAAGCTACGAGGTGGTTTTCGTCGAGCAGCTCAAGAACTTCGCCCAGCCGGGCGATCTGGTGGTGGCCATCAGCGGCTCGGGCAACTCTCCCAACGTCCTCCGCGCGGTGGAATACGCCAATTCGATCGGCTGCCGCACGCTGGCGCTCACGGGTCGCGACGGCGGGCGCCTGGGGGAGCTGGCCCAACTGAACCTGCATGTGCCGGTCATGCACATGGGCCGCATCGAAGACGCCCACCTGGTGATCTGCCACATGATCGCCTATCACTTCATGGACGCCGAGAAGCCGTAAGGCGCCGGGCCGGTGATATCGTGGAGGAGACTCTATGGAGCTCAAGGTCGTTCGTCTGGAAATTCCCGAAGGCGGCAACATCATCGTCGGACACACGCACTTCATCAAGACCGTCGAAGACGTCTATGAGGCCATCGTGAACACGGTGCCGCAGATGAAGTTCGGCATCGCCTTCAACGAGGCCTCGGGGCCGTGCCTGGTGCGGGCCGACGGCAACGACGAGACGCTCAAGGCGCTGGCGATCCGCAACGCGCAGGCCATCGGCGCCGGCCATACCTTCGTCATCGCGCTGCGCGAGGGCTATCCGATCAATATTCTTGGCCGGCTCAAGGAAGTGCCCGAGGTTTGCACCATCCACTGCGCCACCGCCAATCCGGTCGAGGTCGTCGTGGCCGAGACCGAGCAGGGGCGCGGCGTACTGGGCGTCATCGACGGCTCGAGCCCCAAAGGGGTGGAGAGCGAGCAGGACGTGGCGCACCGCAAGGAATTCCTCCGCAAAATCGGCTACAAGCGATGAGGATCGAAACCGAAACCGAGCTCGAGGAGCTGCTCGCGCGCCCGTATGCCGAGGATGTCGAGGCGCTCGGGAAACTCGAAGGCGACCTGCTGATTCTGGGCGTGGCCGGCAAGATGGGGCCGAGCCTGGCGCTCCGGGCGGCGCGCGCCTCGCGCGAAGCCGGCCGGCGCCGGCGCATCATCGGCGTCTCGCGCTTCTCGAACTCCGAGGCGCGGCGCCGGCTCGAGGAAGGCGGGGTGGAAACCATCGCCTTCGATCTGCTCGATTTCGACCGCCTCGGCGAGCTGCCCGAGGCGGAGAACGTCGTCTACATGGCGGCGCGGAAGTTCGGCTCCACCGGCGACGAGGCGATGACCTGGGCAATGAACACGCTGCTGGCGGCGCGCGCCGCCGAGCGCTGGGCGGCCTCGCGCATTGTCGCCTTCTCGAGCGGCAACGTCTATCCCCTGGTGCCGGTGTCGGGCGGAGGAGCCACCGAGGAGACGCCCCCCGGGCCCATCGGCGAGTACGCCCAGTCGGTACTCGGCCGCGAGCGCCTGTTCGAATACGTCTCCCGGCGGCGGGGCACGCCGGTGGTGCTGCTGCGGCTCAACTACGCCGTCGAGCTGCGCTACGGCGTGCTGGTGGACGTCGCGCGCAAGGTCTGGGAGCGGCGGCCGGTCGATGTGACCATGGGCCACGTCAATGTCATCTGGCAGGGAGACGCCAACTCGGTGGCCTTGCGGTCGTTTTCGTTGTGCGCCTCGCCGCCGGCCGTGCTCAACCTCACCGGGCCGGGCACGCTTTCGGTGCGCCAGATCGCCCTCGAGTTCGGCCGCCGGTTCGGCATCGAACCGGAAATCATCGGCCAGGAGGCCGAGACCGCGCTGCTCAATAACGCCTCCCGCTGCCACAGTCTTTTCGGGCTTCCTCGGGTCAGCCTCGAGGAGATGCTGGACGGCATCGCCCAGTGGATCCGGATCGGCGGCCCCTTGCTCGACAAGCCCACTCACTTTGAAGTTCGCAATGGTAAATTCTGAGGCCCGCGCTTGACCGCGCCGGGGCGATCCCCTAGCTGAGAGGAGCTGGAGGAGCCATGGAAATTCTCACCGCAGAACAGGCGGAGTCTCTGACGGGGTTGGTGCTCGGGGGCCTTCAGAACGAATGGCAGACTACCCGGAAGGTGATTCTGGCGATTCCGGCCGAAAAGGCGTCGTACCGGCCGGACGAGAAGTCGCGCAGCGCGATGGAGCTGGCCTGGCACATCGCCGCCTCGGAGGTCTGGTTCCTGGAAGGCGTGCTGGCCGGGGAGTGGCCAAAGGAGGCCGGCATGCCCGAGGAAGTTCGCACACCGGCCGATATCGTCACCTGGTACGAGCGGACCGCGCCGGGACTCATCGAGAAGATCCGGGCGCTCCCGGGCGCAGTGCTGGCCGAGACGATGGATTTCTTCGGCCTCTTTCGCGCCTCCCGGGCGCTGTTTCTGCACATGGACTGGCTGCACGTGGTTCACCACCGCGGCCAGCTCTCGACCTATCTCCGGCCGATGGGGGCAAAGGTGCCGTCCATCTACGGGCCGAGCGGCGACCAGGAGATGCCGCCCGCAGGCGAGAGCGCGGGCTGAGAGCGCTAGAGTCCGGGCATCCGCGCCTTGCGCAAGCGATAGTCCTCGGCGCCGCGAGTCGAAATCAGCCGGCACATCTCGAACAGGCGGGACCGCGCCCGCGGGCCGATCCTCTCCGCCAGATAGTACTTGCCGGTTATCTCCCCGGCGACGCCTCCGGGCAACGGCGCATCGCCCGCCTCCGGATCCCGCAGGTTGCTGGTGGCCAGCAACGGTTTGCCGTGGTTGGCGCGGTAGGTAATGATCTGCGTGATCGTGTCCTCAACCCATTCGGTGACGCGATGGGCGCCCAGATCGTCGAGCAGCAGCACTTCGGCCTCGAGCGCCACGCGATAAGCCTCGCGGTCGCTCGCTCCGGATGCGGGGTCGTAGCCGGAACGGATCTTTTCAAGCAGGTGTTGATAGTCGAAAAAGACGCCCTCGACGCCCCAGCGCGAGATGAGCGCGCGCAGCACGGCAACGGCCAGGTGTGTCTTTCCGGTGCCCGGCTCGCCCAGGAAGAGCAGCCCGCGGCGCGTCGTGCCCGGCAGGAAGTCGCGCACGTAGGCCCGCGCGGCGGTGACGGCAGCGGTCAGAATGCGATTGGCGACCGGGTTGTCGGGCAGCGTGGAGAAATTGGCGAAAGAGGCTTCCCGGTACAGGGGCGGGATGCCGGCTCTTTCCTCCAGGCGGCGCGCCCGGTCCGTCAGGGCGCACTCGCAGCGCTCCACCCCGGTGATGCCGTCACGGTCAAGGACCTTCCACCCGGTGCCCCCGCACAGCGGGCACTCGACGTCGGCACTCATCGTCTCATGGTAGCCTTTGGAGCGGACTCGAGGGACGCCACGCGGTATAGTGGAGGGAAAGGTCCGTCACTGGCGGCAGGCGATCGTATGGCCCCGAAGAGCATCAAAACGTCTCTCGCGCAGCGCGGCGTGCGGCTCACCCGGCAGCGGCAGATCCTGCTCGATCTGATCGACGGCTCCGGCAAACATCTCGACGCGGAAGCCCTCTACCAGCTTGCTCGGGCCAAGGACCCGAAGATCAATCGCGTCACCGTCTACCGGACTCTGAAAATGCTCAAGGAGACCCGGCTGATCGACGAACTCGATCTGATGCACCTCGAGGGAGACCAGCATTACTACGAGACGCGGCTCAAGCAGGAGCATGCTCACGTCATCTGCCTGAATTGCGGCAAGGTAGAGGAGTTTTTCGGCGAGCCGTTACAGCGGCTCCGGCACCAGGTGGAGAAGAACCTCGGCTTCCAGGTGGTGCTGGCACGCACCGAAATCGGCGGCTACTGCTCGCACTGCCAGCTCCTCCGCGCGCGCGAGCTGGAAGAGGCCAAAGCCCTGCCGGTGCCCGTCGTCAAGTCCCGGGGGCGCCGCGCCGCCTCGCCGACGGCATGATGAACCCGCCGGGCGACAGACCGCGCCGCCAGGCCTGCCTGATCGTTACCAGCCCGTCGGGACACCGGCGACGGATCGCTCTCGAGAAGACGCCGTTCACCATCGGCCGGCAGCCTGACAACGATCTGGTGATCCGCGACACCCGTGCCTCCCGGCGCCATGCCCAGATCATCGAGGAAGACGGCGCGTATGTGATTGAGGATCTCGAGAGCAAGCACGGCGTGACGGTCAACGGGGAACGCATTCGCCGGCGCGCCCTCCGGCCCGGCGATGTGATCCGTCTGGGCTTCGAAGACTCCGATGAGCTGACGTTCACGCTCGAGGCGCCGGAGCTGGGCCGCCTGCTCGAGAATCTGCCTGACGCCGGTGCGGTGCCGGCGGCGGCGCAGAACCTGATCAAGCTCCGGGCGGTGCTCGAGGTCGCCCGGGCCTTGCAAAGCTCGCTTTCGACCGACGATGTGCTCGCCGCCGTCGTCGACGCGGCTCTCACCATCACCGGCACGGAGCGGGGCTTCCTGCTGCTCAAGGAAGGCGAGGATTTGGGGATCCGCGTCGCGCGCGATTCGAGCGGCATGAGCCTTCCCAAGGAGGCCCTCCAGGTGCCCACACGCCTGATTCACCGCGCACTCCGAGAGCGGCGCGAGCTGCTGTCGATGAACTTCGACCCCTTCGGCGGCGTGCGGCCGGACGGCTCGGTGGCCAATCTCGAGCTGCGGAGCGTGGTGGCCGTGCCGCTCGTCCGGGTGCGGACTTCCGATCCCGGCGAAACGATGACCACGAGCCTCAACGAGACCGTGGGCCTGATCTATCTGGACTCCCGCCGGGCTTCGGCGGATCTTTCGGCCGGAAACCGCGAACTGCTCCAGTCGCTTGCCATCGAGGCCTCGACGATACTGGAGAACGCGCGGCTGCTCGAGCAGGAACGCGCCCGGCAGGCGCTCGAGGAGGAGTTGCGCATCGCGCGGCTGATCCAGCAGAGCCTGCTGCCGGACCGGTTGCCGGCCGGCGGCTGGTTCCGGGCGGCCGGCTCGAGCATCGCCTCGCGCCAGGTCGGGGGCGACTATTACGACGTCATCCAGATCGGCCCGGAAGCCTGGTCGGCCGTCGTCGCCGATGTCTGCGGCAAAGGGGTCAGCTCGGCGCTGCTTGCGGCCCTGCTGCAAGGCGCGGCACTCCGCTCGGCCGGCGAACCCGGGGAGATCGAGGAGATGTTCGCGCAGCTCAACCGGTTCCTGCTCGAACGGACCCAGGGGGAGAAGTACGCGACCCTCTTCTACGCCGTGCTTCGCTCCGGCGGAGAGCTCGAATGGGCCAACGCGGCGCACTGTCCTCCGCTCGTGGTGCGGCGCTCCGGCGCCATCGAGCTGCTCGAGCCGACGGGGCTGCCCGTGGGCATGCTCGAATCGGCGGCGTACGAGGTCAAGCGCGAGCGCCTGGCGCCGGGCGACAAGTTGGTCATTTACACGGATGGGCTGACCGAAGCGCGCAACCCGCAGGGGCAGTTCTTCGAGACGCCGCGCCTGCACCGGCTGGTCCGCGAGAACGCGCAGGCAAGCTGCACCGAGCTGCATGCGCTGCTCGTCCAGGAGCTCGATCGCTTCACCGGCGGCGCCCCGCAAGCCGACGACGTGACGCTGCTCGTGGTGGAATACCAGCCGGAGAGCGCCTGAGTCTTGAGTCGTCCGCCCACCGGCTCACTCGACGATCGCCTGCGTCGCCAGCACCCGGAATTTCTCGTGCAAGCGCAGGTTGCCGCTCGGGTGAAGCTGCGTCATGAACACTCCGATCAGCTCCTCCTGCGGGTCGATGAAGAAGTCCGTGTAGAAGAATCCGCCCCAGCCATAGCGGCCGATGCTCGCCAGCTCTTTGAGATCCCGCTCATCGCGGATGATGCCGAAGCCAAGCCCGAAGCCCAGATTCGCCTCGACGGGGCCCACGTGGTTCGTCGTCATCAGTTCGACCGTCTTCGGACTCAGCAGCCGAATGCCATCGAACTCGCCACCGTTGAGGAGCATCTGGGCGAAACGGGCATAGTCCTCGGCGGTCGAGACCAGGCCGGCGCCGCCGGAGAAATACCGTTTCGGGCTTTGGTAGGGGTAGGTGGCGGAGTAGACGAGGCCCACATCGCCGGGGATCGGCCCGTCGGGGGCGCGGCGAATCGGCCCGTCCTGCTCGCGCTGATAGACCACCGCCAGGCGTTGCACCTGGTCGTCGGGCACGAAGAACTGCGTGTCCTCCATGCCGAGCGGCTCGAAAATCCGCTTCCGGAAGAACTCCTCGAGCGTCATGCCGGAGACGGCCTCGACGAGCGCGCCGAGCACGTCGGTGGAAAGCCCGTATTCGTAGCGTTCGCCGGGATGATGGACCAGCGGCAGCCTGGCGAGGATCTTCATCTTCTCGCGCAGCGTGCCCTCCTCTTCCACCAGCCCGTGGGGGACGCCCGCCTCCTTGTAGGCCATGCCCAACCGCTTGTTCCAGTGATAGGTCAGGCCGGAGGTGTGGGTCAGCAGGTGGCGGATGGTGATCGGCCCCCGCGCCGGCTGCGGCTCGGTTTCGGCGGACCCCTCGGGCGGGAGCACCTTCATCTGGGCAAACTCCGGCAGGTAGAGCGAGACCGGGTCGCTCAACAGGAACCTGCCCTCCTCGTACAACATCATGACGGCGACGCTGGTCACCGGCTTGGTCATGGAAGCGATGCGGAACAGCGTGTCGGTACGCATCGGCCGCTTGGCTTCGACGTCCCGCATGCCGTAGGCTTTGAAATGCGCGATGGCGCCGCGGCGGGCCACGAGCGTGACGGCGCCGGCGATCTGGCGTTTGGCGACGTGCTCCTCCATGACGGCGTCGATTCGCGCCAGCCGGTCGGAGGCGAGTCCCACCTCCTCCGGGTTGACGACGTCGAGGCCTTCAGGGCGCACCGTCACGACGAGCAGCAACAGCAGACAGGCCAACCGGCCCGGAAGACTCACAGCCTGGCTCATCGATCTCCTCGATTCCGACCGTTCAATTGTAGCCGAGCGCCCGGCGGTTTCCGAAGCCGCCCGGTGCGGCGCTTCTTGAGAAGCGAAAGCAGATTGTATTATCCTGAAACAGAGTCTGAGTCTCAGGCGTCACCCACTCAGATCACGTAGAAACGAAGAAACACTCGGAAGGAGCTTGCGTGATGAAAGCAGTCGCCGGAATGATCATTTGCCTTTCTTTATTTGTCGGACTGGCTGTCGTGGCGGCGGAGGCCCCCGACAAGATCGTCTATGAGTCGAAGATGGGCAATGTCACCTTCGATCATACGAAGCATGTCGAGCGGGCCAAGAACGACTGTAAGGTTTGCCACGATAAACTCTTCCCACAGGCCAAGGCTCCGCTCAATTATAAGGAGAAGATGCACCGCGTGGCCGAGGAAAAGAAGATCTCCTGCGGTGGTTGCCATCATCCCGGCGGGCCGGCTTTCGAGTCGAAAGGCAATTGCAACAAGTGCCACGTCAAGGGGGCGGCCAAATCCTGACCGCCTGCCAATTCCTTAATCGCGCTGGGGCAAACGCAGTTCGGTCTGCTGCCGCAGAACCTGAAGCTCATCCTCCAGACGCTCGATGCGGCGGGTGAGCTCTTCGATGGCTTGGGCCTCTGGGTCGGGTAGCCGGCCGTGCTCGAGAACCTCCGCGTCGGTGAGCGGCACTCCGTGGCGGCGCACGATCCGCCCGGGCACGCCGACTACGGTGGAGTGGTCGGGCACAGAGTGGATCACGACGCTACCGGCGCCGATCTTCACGTGATCTCCGATGGTGATGTTGCCGAGCACCTTGGCGCCGCTGCCGATCACCACATGGTTCCCGATCGTCGGGTGGCGTTTTCCTTTCTCCTTGCCCGTCCCTCCCAGAGTCACGCCCTGATAGAGCAACACGTCGTCGCCGATCTCCGTCGTCTCGCCGATCACCACGCCCATGCCGTGATCGATGAAGAAGCGGCGGCCGATCTTCGCCCCAGGGTGGATCTCGATGCCGGTGAAGAAGCGGCTCATCTGTGAGATGAGGCGGGGCAGCAGCGGCACGCCGGCCCTGTAGAGCCGGTGGGCCACCCGGTGCGCCATGACGGCGTGAAAGCCCGGGTAGCACAGTACGATCTCGAGCACGCTTCGGGCAGCCGGGTCTTCACGGAAGATCGTCTCGATCTGTTCGCGAAGGTCCCGAAGGAAGCGTTTCACAGTCACCATTATGGAACGAAACCGGGGCGGCGGCAGTCCCCGGCGTTGCTCGGCGCTGGCCTCGCGCCGGAGGCGCGTGCTATATTAGGGAATCCATGCCGCAAGGCTACGTCCTGCTGTTTCTGTTCATGGCGATTGCCCTCGCCTTCGTGCTGGCGCTGTTGTTGCTGGCCAAGATCCTGAGGCCGTCCTCGCCGTTTGAGACGAAGCTCGAGGCCTATGAGTGCGGCATCAAAGCCGTTTCGGACGCGCGCGGCCGGTACGCCGTCCGCTATTACATCATTGCCATCCTGTTTGTGATCTTCGACGTGGAAACCATCTTCCTGTTCCCCTGGGCGGTGCGCTACAAGGTCCTCGGCTGGTTCGGAGTGGCTGAGGTCGCGGTCTTTCTGGGCATCCTGATTGTCGGCTACATTTGGGCGTACAAGAAGGGTGCGCTCGAATGGGTCTGAGGCTGACACGTCTGGCGCTGCTGGTTTGGCCGGCCCTCTGGAGCGCGGCGACTCTGCACGCCCATCCAATCCTGCGGCTGACGACGGCGGCGCTCGGTCCGCTCTCGGTCCCAGTGGGAGCCGATGGCCCGGATCAGACCATCGAGGCTTTCAACATCGGCGACGGCGCCCTGAAGTTGACCGTTTCCTCGAACGCGTCCTGGCTGGCGGCGTCAGTCGGGGGCTCTCGTCCCTGTTCTGCGCGGGCGGGCGCGTGCCTGCCGATTGCGATCCGCCTGCGAACGGCGGCGCTGCCCCGCGGCATCCACACCGGCGTCCTCACCGTGAGCGATCCCAACGCCTGGGATGCGCCGCAGACGGTGACCGTGACGGTGCAGGCGGGCGGCGGCGTTCCCGATCGGGCAGACTTTTTTGTCGCGCCTAACGGCTCCACCGACAGCCTGCTCTTCGAGACCAATCACCCGATCCAGGCGCGAGCGAGCACCGAGAGCGGCGGCGACTGGCTCTCGGTGGCGCTCGAAGGCTTGGGGAGCTTCCGCTTCGTGCTTCCGTACCGGATCCGTGTACGCCATCTGCCGGAGATGGCCGAGGGCACCTACAGTGGGCGCGTCGAGGTTACCGGCTCGGGCTTCGCTCCGGACAACAAGACGGTCCCCGTCACACTGCGCGTCACCAGTGACCCGATCGCGCGTCTGGCGCCGGCCCGCCTGGAGTTGCGAGCTGCTCAGGGCGCCATCAAGGCGCAGGGGTTTCTCGTTGTCGCCAACCGCGGCCTGGGTGAGCTCAGGCTGAGCGGCGTCGAGACGACCGTCTCCGGCGGCGGAACCTGGCTGGCAGCCGCGGTGGATGCTCCGAGCCTGGTTTCCGTGACCGCAGACCCAAAAGACCTGGTGCCTGGCATTTACGAGGGCGCCGTCACCATCCAGTCGAACGCGGCCAATTCGCCGCTCCGAGTGCCTGTCAGGTTCGAAGTTGCGCCGCAGAGGCCGCCGCTCATCGCCTTCGGCGGCGTCACCAATAACACCTTTGGCGGCGGCGACCCGATCGCTCAAGGCGGCATCGCTTCGCTCTACGGCGAACAG
This sequence comes from uncultured Bryobacteraceae bacterium, assembly GCA_938003835.1. Classification (GTDB taxonomy): domain Bacteria; phylum Acidobacteriota; class Terriglobia; order Bryobacterales; family Bryobacteraceae; genus CALKXJ01. The sequence continues at coordinate 37,762 of CALKXJ010000002.1, forward strand.
TTCCGGTATGGAGAACCGGTGCAGGGGACGATTCCGCTCGCCGAAGAACTGGGAGGCGTGAAGGTCTACGTCAACGGCATCGCCGCCCGGCTTTTTTATGCCTCCTACGGACAGATCAACTTCCAGATGCCTTTCGAGGTGCCGCCCGGCGTGGTAAGCGTCCAGGTGCTCAGGGACGGCCAAGCGAGCAATGTCGTTACCGCGGAGGTAGCTGAGCGCGCCCCGCTGCTGCTGCGCCTGGGCATTGACGACTACGGCATCATCGTCAACCAGGACGGAACCTTCCCGATCCCGCCGACGCCGGGGATTCCAAGCCGACCGGCGCGGCCGGGCGACGCCCTGGTGATCTATGCCATCGGATTCGGCCAGACCGAGCCGCCGGTGGGGCTCGGCCAGGCGTCGCCTGAAGCGGAACCCTTGGCGCGGATCGTGCCCACGCCTAGGGTCTATTTCGGCGCCGGACTCACGGGCGGCGTCGCCGTCGAGCCGTTCTACGCCGGCTTGACGCCCCGTCTCGTGGGTCTGTTCCAGATCAACGTCTACGTTCCGCAGAACGCGCCGAAAGGAGAGAGGATTCCCCTGCGCATCGAGGGCCCCGGCTATCGGACGAACTCCGTCGATCTGGCCATCGAATGACTGAGCGTCTTTACTACGACGACTCCTATCTGCGGCAATTCCGGGCCAGAATCCTCGAGCGCTCCTGCGACGGCCTGGAAGTCTATCTGGACCGGACGGCATTCTACCCCACCTCCGGAGGACAGCCGCACGACACCGGTTGGATCAATCAGGTCCCCGTAATCGACGTGATCGACGAGGGGAGATGGATCCGCCACCGTCTGGCCCGGCCGGTCGAAGCTGAGGTGGTCGACTGCGAGCTCGACTGGGAGCGCCGCTTCGATCACATGCAGCAGCACAGCGGCCAGCACGTGCTGTCGGCCGTACTGGACCGGCATCACGGCGCCCCGACGCTCAGCTTCCACCTGGGACGGGACATCTCGACCATTGACGTGGGCGTCCCGGCGCTCGAACCCGAACGGCTCCAGGAGGCCGAGCGGCAGGCGAACGAGATCATCTTCGAGAATCGCCAGATTCGCGTGAGCTATCAGGAGGCGTCCCAAGCCGAGGGACTGCGGCGTGCTTCCGACCGCGAGGGCCTGCTCCGAATCGTCGAGATCGACGGTCTGGACCGCAGCGCCTGCGGCGGCACCCATGTCCGGAGCACCGGCGAAATCGGCCTCGTTCTGCTCCGCCGGACGGAGAAGGTTCGCGGCAACCTCCGTATCGAGTTTCTTTGCGGGCGGCGCGCGATCGCACGGTCGCGGGCTGACTACGATGCCCTGGCGGAGATCGCCCGCCTGTTCTCGGCGCCTCTCGACGAAGCCCCGGCGCTGGTGGCTTCGCAGCAGGCACGCCTGGTGGAGGCGGAAAAGAGCCGGGCGCGGCTGGCGCTCGAGCTCGCCTCGGCGCGAGGCCGTGAACTCTACCGTGAGGCGGCGCCCGACGCAGGCGGCCTGCGCCGGCTGGTGCGGCACTCGGCCGCGGGCGCCATCACCGACGAGCTGCGCCGAGAGGCACAGAGCTTCACCGCTTCAGCCAAGGCGATCTTCCTGGCAACCTTCGAGGAGCCGCCGGCGGTATTGCTCGCGGTTTCCGAGGACGCGGGGTTGAACGCCGGGCAGCTCCTCAAGACGGCTCTGGCCGAGGTCGGGGGCCGGGGCGGCGGCAGCGCCCGCATCGCGCAGGGCAGCTTGCCGCGCGAGGCGCTCGCCGGCCTCCGGCAAAGACTTGAAGCGGCCCTCGGAGGGGGTTCCGGAAGCTGATCCCGCCCGAAGGACGGGCCGGAAACGCCCATTCCCGGCCGCCGGCCTCACCTGCGCAGCGCCGCCTCGATCTGGCGCAGGGCCCGGGCGAATTGCCGCGGGTTGCTCACCTGGAAGACCTTGCCGCCGAGAGCCCGTGTCAGCCTCTCGATCGGATCGCCGAAAGGAAACCAGCTCGGGAAATAGTTCAGGCGGAGGTAGAACACTGGTGGAGGGGGGTCCGGCAAAGCTCCGAGCAGGCGGCGGAGGTCGCCGGCCCCCTCGCGCGTCGCAGGACCGATGAAGATCAGCGCCTCCGGCGGCTCGGCCCCCGCCATTTGCTCGGACGCCAGCGAAGCCAGCAGGCGGGCGGCGCCGTCGGCGGCCCGCAACTGCTCGATCCCGATCGTCGCCAGCTCGAGCTCGTCCATGGCTGCGCGCAGCTCGCGCAGGACCTTCTCGTCGAAGCCGGGCGCCCGTAACAGCTCTTGCTGGCGGTGCAGGCTGATGGCGTGAAACGAGACGGGCCACAATGATGTCTGCTCGAGCAAGGAAACCAGCGTCGTCACGAGCAAAGCCTGATCGAACGGCCCCAACTGGACCGAGCGGGGATGCGCCGGGGCGACATGAAGGAACACAGCCACGCGGTGAGTCTCGCGGCTGACGGCGGGCTGGCGCCGCCATGAGGCGAGCGCCAGGGGGGCCACCTCGCCCGCCCTCATCGGAGCCGCCATTTCCCTCTCTGCCGGTTTGAGCCGCAGGCGGATGTCCCAGGACTTCCGGCAGACGCGGCCGCCCGTGTCGCTGACCAGCCACTCGACACGGTAATCGCCCTCGCCGACGAGAAAGCCGCCGGCGAGACCCGCCTGATCACGGCGGCGGCGCAAGCCCGGCGGCAAGGTTCCCGTACGGCGGAAATAGTAGCGGGCGCCGGTGGCTAGCGACGTGACCCGGAAGCGGGTGTAGAGCTGCGTCGCGCTCTCGGGGAACTGATCCACCGGAAGGCTGGCCTCGTAGCCCGCCTGGTAGCGAAGGGCGAAGTTGATGACCGGCCTGAGCGGGCGCACGCTGCAAACGAGTCTCGGCGCGGAGGACGCCGCCTCCAGGTCTCGCTCGAACCGCTCGATCCAGGCCCGTCCGCCGGCCGTACGGGACGAAATCATCTCCTGACCCTGGGCAAGCAAGGCGCCGGCCAGCAGCAGGAAGGCCAGGCGGAATCCGGCTGCCGTTCGAGACGCCTCAGCCACCAATGGCGTACATTGGGCGGGGCGGCGCGACGAAGCGGCTGGAGCTGATCTCGTGACCCAGCCATTTGGCTCGAACCGTCGCTCGAATCGTCGCGGCGATCGTTTCATCGGACGCCCCGCTCCGGAGCAAACCCTTGACGTCGGTCTCCTCCAGAGCGAACAGGCAGTAGCGCAGCTTGCCATCGGCGGTGAGCCGGATGCGGTTGCATTTGAGACAAAACGGCCGGCTCACTGAGCCGATAAAGCCGATCTTGCCGACGCCGTCGGCAAAGAGGTACTCGGCGGCGGGAGCACGTGGGTCACCGTCGGGAACCGGCACCAGCGGGCCGAACTCCCGGCCGAGAATCTCCAGAATCTGGTCGGCGGTCAGGACCCGGTCAGGCCTCCAGAGCCCCTGGGCATCGAGCGGCATGAACTCGATGTAGCGCACCTCGAGGCCGTGGCGCCGCCCGAAGTGGGCGAGCGGAACGATGTCCGGCTCGGTGAGGCCCTTGACGGCCACGGCGTTGATCTTGATCGGCCGGTAGCCGATCCGGAGGCAGGCGTCGATGCCCGCCAGCACGCGATGGAGCTCGTCGCGCCGGGTGATCTCGAGGAAGCGCTGCCGGTCGAGCGTGTCCAGATGGATGTTGATGCGCCGCAAGCCCGCCTCATAAAGCGGCCGGGCCAGCTCGGCCAGCAGCAGCCCGTTGGTGGTGAGCGCCAGGTCGGTCACTCCTTCGATGCGGCTCAGCTTGCCGATCAGCACCGGCAGGTCCTTGCGCAGCAGCGGCTCGCCCCCGGTGACGCGCAGTTTTCGGACTCCCAGGCCGACGGCGATGCGCACGAACCGCTCGATCTCCTCGAAGCCCAGGATTTCGGCCCGGGGAACGAACTCGACCGGGTGCTCCGGCATGCAGAAGAAGCAGCGAATGTTGCAGCGGTCGGTGACACTGATGCGCAGGTTGTCGTGCAAACGACCGAAGGTGTCAATGAGAGCCTCGGCGGACATGGCGGCCCCGGCTCAGGAGAGGGCGAGCATGCGCTCGATGGGCACCAGGGCGCGCCGGATCAGCTCCGGCTCGAGTTCGACGCGGGGCTCCAGCCTGAGCAGCGCGTCGCGCAACTTCTCGAGCGTGTTCCGCTTCATGTAAGGGCACTCGCTACAGTTGCACTGCTCGTTGGCGACGAAGTAAAAACGCTTTCCCGGCGCCAGCCGCTCGAGCGAGTACAGCACGCCGCTTTCGGTGACCACGATGAATTCCTCGGCCGGGTGCCTCGTGCACCACTCGATGATGGCGGAGGTGGAGCCGACGAAATCGGCCATCGCCAGGGTCTCCTTCGGGCACTCCGGATGAGCGGCCACCAGGGCGCCGGGATGCTGCGTCTTGATGGCGGCCACGCGGCGGGCCGAAAAGGTGGCGTGGACGATGCAGGCGCCCTGCCAGACGCGCAGGTTTTCGCGGCCGGTCTGGCGCTTGACGTAGTTACCCAGGTTGATATCCGGGACGAACAGGATCGTCTTGTCCCGGGGAATTGAATTTACCACCTTGACCGCGTTGCGCGAGGTGCAGAGGATGTCGCTTTCCGCCTTAACCTCGACCGAGGTATTGATGTAGCTGACGATGACGTGATCCGGATAACGGCGCTTGTAAGCCCGGAGCTGTTCAACCGGACAGGCGTCCACCAAACTACAGCCGGCCTCGCGGTCCGGAACCACGACGATCCGATTGGGGTTGAGAACCTTCGCCGTTTCGGCCATGAACCAGACGCCGCAAAAGGCGATGACGTCTCCCTCGAAATCGCGCGCCTTGCGAGCCAGCTCCAGGCTGTCGCCGACCGCGTCGGCCAGCTCCTGAATTTCCGGTTCCTGGTAGTGGTGGGCCAGCAGGATGGCGCGACGCTTGCGCTTGAGATCTACGATTTCCTCGGCGAGTGTCTGCGTGGCCAGCATCGGAGACCGGGTTGTGCTTCCATTGTAACAGCACGACCCGGCTGCGCCTGCCGGTCCGCGGCCGGTCTCCCACTTACTCGTAGTCGGGCGACCGCTCTCGTCTGGGGCGTCTCGGCTTCGGGGGTCCCGGCGGGACGGGCGGTCCCGGCCGCACTCCGAACGGCCGCCACCGGGCACGCCGTTCCTGCAACTTTTTCCACTGCTCCTGAGTCAGCACCATGCGTAACCGGAGACTCAACTCGGTGAAGGCGCGCGTGAGCTCGCCCCGCGCGGTCACCAAGCGGTCGATCGCCTGCTCGGCCCGCGCCTGATCGAGAACCGGTTCGGCAAACAGGTCCTCGATCTCCGCTTCGGCTTTTTCCACGGCGGCACGCTTGTCAATCAGCGAAGCGCGGCTCTCCCGGACGATGGCGGCGATCTTCTCCCGCTGCTGCTCCGAGAGGTTGAGTTCGCGCGCCAGTGGACTCTCCCACCAGGGGAAGTAGGCGCGCGGCGGCTGCGCCTGCACCGGCGCAAGCAGAACGAGACAAAGCAACGCGAGCCTCATGGCTGCTCCTCAAACAGAGCATGAATCGCCCCGGCCGCCTGCGGCTCGGCGCTCTCGACCAGCGCGTAGATCTCGGCAAAGAACTGGGGATCGGCGGCTGCCCGGGTCGGCTGGCGCTCGGGGGCAGGCAGCGACAGGAGCAAGCCCAACACCAGGACGCCCAGCGCCGCCAGAGCCGGCACAGGCTGGAGGCCGAAGTGCGGGCGCCGGTCCGCCTCGAGTCTCTGGTAGATGCGCCGCCGCTGCTCGGCTAGGAAGGCTTCCGACGGTTGCGGCAACGCCTCCAGATACTGGCTCCGCCGCTCGAGCAGGTCCTGCCAGCGCCTCCGGCAAAACTCGCACGACTCGAGCAGCGAAACATCCGGACCCAGTCCGTAGAGGAGCTCGACCAGCTCCTCCTCGCTCAGATGGGTGTGCATGCTTCTTCCCTCAGTCAACTTCACCCCGCTTCCGGGGCGTTCGCTGCGCCCCGTACAAGTCTTTCAACAGCTCGCGCAATTTGCTCAATGCGCGGGCCATATGGGCCTTCACCGTGCCGACGTCGAGCCCGAGGATCTCGGCGATCTCCTCCAGGCGCCGGTCCTCGTAATGCTTGAGCAAGAACACGGCGCGCTGCCGCGGCGAGAGCTGGCGGAGCGCCTCAGCCAGCCGCGCCTCGATCTGGCGCGCAAAGAGCCGGTCCTCAGGCGACGGCGCCCTGGAAGGGGCCATTGCCAGGATGAGCTCTTCGTCCTCCGCGCTCGGCCTCCGCTTCCAGAACTTCCAGGCCCGTGATCGCAACCGGTCCAGGCAGGTGTTCACGGCGATCCGCGTCAGCCACTTCGCCCGGTCTCCCACCGGTGGCGCCCCGGCGTTCCGCAACGCCCGATACGCCTTCAGGAACGAGTCCTGCGCGGCGCTATCGGCTTCGTCCCGGTCCTCCAGCAGCCGGTAGCAGAGGTTGAAGATGCGCCGCTGTTCCAAGAGCATCCAGTGGTCGAACTCTTCCGCGCGTGCCACCTCGCCCGCACCCGCCGCCCATTCGCCGGCCACGGCGCCCATCACTTTGACAGACGCTCACCGCCCGAAAGAGTTTACACCGCCGGGCTGCCACCGGATGGGAGGTTTGCGGCGGGGCTTGGGAGGCGGATGCGGCAGAGTGTCCGGGACCACGCGGACCGGAGTGGTCAACTTGAGCGGGTAGCGGCCACCGGTCGGGAATGTGAGCTCCAGCAAGTACGCCGTCCAGCCCTTGGGCGGCGCCTGAACCAGGGCCCGGTAAACGCCGCCGCCCTCGTCCTCCACCGGCGAGCTCTTGAACCCAGGACCGATGCGGTCCAGGCGGAAATCCCGCGCCGCAGGGTTGGTCGCCTGCCAGAGGGTGACCGCCTGCGGTTTATCCTCGGTCTTGACCACGATGCCGCCCTCGGGCGGCAGAGTCCAGGAGAAACGCGGCCGCGGCCGCTCACGAATGATCGCCTCGAAGAAGGCGACCAGGGTCTCGGCGGCGTCCGAGCCGCGCAGGGAATGATCGGCGTTGGGGACGTAGCGCAGGTATTTCTCGCCCGGCAGGTCGTCGAAGTAGAACTGGGAGGAGTCCGGCAGGAAAAACTGGTCGCCCGTGGCGTTGACGATCAGCTTGGGCATGGTGAAGCGCTCGCGGTATTCGTACGGCTCCACCTCGCGGAGCAGCGCCCGGAACTGGGGCGTGCCCATCCAGTTCATGATTCCCATCTGTTCGTAGTCGGCGATGGCCGGCGCCCAGAAGCCGTAGGCGCGCCAGTGGTGGATCATCGAGGGCTCCAGGTTCAGCAGGTCGATGACGAAGGGCACAATCGCCACCACGCGTTTGTCCACCGCCGCCGTGGTCCAGGTGGTCCAGCCACGCTTGGAGCCTCCGCAGACGACGAACCGGTCCACCGTGAGCCCGCCGCCCGCCTCGCTTTTGAGAAACTCCGTCACCGTGTCCATGGCGCGCACTGCGGCCTTGGTCATGGGCAGGCGGGGTAACCACCTGGCCTCCCCGGTGCGGAGGAACTTGTCCCAGGCGTAGGCGATGAGGGAATCCTCGCTGCGGGGACGGCGCTCGCCATGAAAGAGAAGCGGCTGATTGGGAACCATCCGGAGTTCGGCGGCGACGGCGCCCGTGTTCCTGGCGATCCGCACCAGCATCGGGTCGGCGGCCACCGGCGCGGCATCGCCATTCTTGCCTCCGCCGATGAAGAGAAGCCCGATCGAGCTGGTCAGCTTCCGGGGAACGACGATTACCAGCCAGTGCCTCCATTCCGGCCGGTCGACCTCTTTCCGGGTGAGCCAGGTCTGCGACGTCATCTCGAGCACATGCGTCGTCTCGTCGAGGCTCGGATAACTCCGGACGAGGCTGATGCGATAGGCGGGATCCGGCTCGGCAACGTAGCGGTCAAGCGCCCTTTCGGCAGCGAGCGCGGGCGCGGCCGGAAGCGTCCAGGCCGCCAGCAGTACAGCGAGGCAACTCAAGCGATGCTTCATTGGAAATTCACCGTTACGATATTCGCGGCTTTCCCGCGAAGCGTGAACTCGATGGGGACCTCGCCCCGGCCGGCCAGCGCGCGAGGCAGGGGGCCCAGATTGACCTGGTCGAGCCCGGGAAATTGGGGCTGGGCCACCGGGCCGGCCACGGGGACCGCGAGGCCGCCGACCCAGGCTGAGGCCTCGCCCGGCGCACGGCGCAAGCCGGTGCCGAACAGGGAGAGGTACACCTGGTCGCCCGGCTCCCCGAGGCTCGTGGGCGCCGGCCGGCGCCTGCCCGGAGGCGCGTTCGCGTCGAAGATCTCACGAATGATCTGGCGCCCGTCCGGCTTGACCGTCACGGAAAGCGCGGCCGCGACCCCCGCGCCGTCGCCGTTGGCGCTGAAGAAGGCCGGCGCGACGTCTTCGACCAGCAGGGCGCCCGCGGCCACCTCCTGCCCGTGGCGGCGCAGCGCCACCCGCGCAAGTCCCGGCGCCACCTCTCGAGGCAGCACGAAATTCACCTGGGCGGGCGAAACGAAGGAAAGCGAACCTTTTCCCACCAGGTCGCGCGAATCGCGGATATGCACCTCGACGCCGCCCAGCTCGGCGGGCAGCGGCGGGACAGCCACCAAGGCAGCGGCAGCCAGTCCGCTGCCGTAGAGGCTCACGATTCCCTCCGGCGCGGTCAGTGGCACGTCCGTGGCCGCCGAGAAAGCCGCCAGAGGCGCCGGGAACGGCATCGTCTCGGGAATCACGCGGACCGGCGTAGTCAACTTGAGCATGAAAGCGCCGACGGAATAGGAGAGCTCGACAAAGAAGGCGGTCCAGCCCTGCGCGGGCGGCGACGGGCGTGCCTCGAAGCTTCCGCCGGGGCCCGCCTCGAGCGGGCTGCTTGTCCACGTGCGGCCGATGGTCACCACCCGGAAATCGCGCGCCGAAGGGTTCGTCGCCTGCCAGAGTTTCACCTCCGAGGGCCGATCCTGGGCGCGGACCACGATTGCCCCGCCAGGCGCGAACTCCCACCAGAAGCGCGGGCGCGGAACGCCGGCGAGGATCATCTGCGAATAAGCCAGGATCGACGCCAGCACATCGCTTTCCTCCAGGCTGTGGCTCGAGTTGGGGACGTAGCGCAAATACTTCTCGCCCGGCAGCTCGTCGAAGTAGAACCGGGAGGAGTCCGGCAGGAAGAATTGATCGCCTGAGGCGTTGACGATGTACTTGGAGAGCGCCAGCCGGTCCCGATAGGAAAACGGATCGATCAGGCGGAGCAGCGCCTGCTGGCGGCGGGAGCCGAGCCAGGCCATGACGCCTAGTTCCTCGTAGTCGGAGACGGCGGGCGCCCAGAAGCCGTAGGCCTGCCGGTGGTGCCGGAACGAGGCCTCGACGTTAAGCACATCGATGACCAGAGGGACGGCGGCCACGACGCGGCGATCGACGGCGGCTGCAAGCCAGGCCACCCAGCCCCGCTTGGACGCCCCGGAGACGATGAATTTGTCGATGGTGAGGCCCCCGCCTTCCTGAGTCCTGAGGAAGGCCGAGACGGTGTCCATGGCGCGCACGGCGGCTTTCGTCATGGGAAGTTGCAGTGGCCAGCGCTCGTCGCCGCCCCGCAGGAACTGATCCCAGGTGTAAGCCACCAGAGCATCCTCGCTCCGCGGGCGAGTCTCGTCGCGGAACAGGAGGGGCTGGTTGGGCACCGCCTGAATCTCGGCCACCACGGTCTGGCTCGCCACGGCGGCAAGGCCCAACGCGAGGTCCGCCCCGGCGGGCTGCGGCTCGTCGGTCGAACCGCCGGCTACGAGCAGGAACGCGGTCGAAAAGCGGACCGAGGCCGGGACGACGATCCGCAGCCAGTGGCGCCAGACGGGCCGGTCGACCTCCGCCTCCGAGCGCCAGCGCTGCGAGGTCATCTCGAGCACATAGGTTCGAAAGCCGAGCGCGGGGACGGGAATCGTGGCCACCAGGCGCCAGCAATAGGCCGGATCCGGCTCGGCGACGTAGCGGTCGAGCTCGGTCTCGGAGGCGGCCGCCGGCCAAACGGCGAGCAAGAGCGCCGCCAGCGTGCCGATCCGTCGTGTGCGCTTCGGGACCATTTAGTGCTCCGGAGGCTTCTGTTCCGCCTTGGGCTTTGGCTTCGGTTTCGGCAACGGCTTCCGGGGAAGCATTTCCGGCCGCGTCGCGGCGTGATAGACGAAGGAGGCCATGATCGCGGCGGCCTGCATCAGGTCGCCCGCCTGCACGTTGTCGTAGACATCGAGATTCGAGTGGTGCGTCCGCGTGCCGTATTCGATCGGGTCCTGGATGAACTGGAAGCCGGGTAGGCCCACGGCGTCGAAGGAGAGGTGGTCGGTGCCCGTGGTGTTGCGTATGGTGACGGTCGTCGCGCCCAGGTCGCGGAACGGCTCGAGCCAGGCCTCAAAGATGGGCCGCACCATGTCGTTGCCTTGCAGATAGATGCCGCGAATCCGCCCGGTGCCGTTGTCGAGGTTGAAGTAGGCGGACAGGCGCGCGTGCTCCGGCTTGAGCTCCATCGTCTCCGGATCCGCGAAGTGCTGCTTGACATAGGCCTTCGAACCCAGCAAGCCCTGCTCTTCCCCGGCCCAAAGCGCCAGCCGGACCGTGCGGTCCATCGGGAGGTTCAGCGCCTTCAAGATCCGCACCGCCTCGATCACCACGGCGCAGCCGGCGGCATTGTCGGTGGCGCCGGTGCCGCCGTGCCAGGAGTCCAGATGCGCCCCCAGCATCACGATCTCGTCCTTCTTCGCCCGGCCGGGAATCTCGGCGATGACGTTCATCGACTCGAGCGTCTCGTCGTGAAACCGGGCCTCGACCTCAAGCTCCAGCCGCACCGGCACCTTCTTTTCGAGCAGGCGCACGATGCGATTGTAATGAACCGGCACCAGCGCGATCATGGGCGGCGGCACCGGCTCTTTCGGATCTTCGCTGCCGCCTTTGGAGGCGAAGATCATATTCGCGTCGTTGCGGAAGCCGGCGGTGAGCACGGCCAGGGCGCCCTCGTCCCGGAGGAACTGGTTGCGCCGGGAGACGAAACGACGTCGCTTGTCCTGCTCCTCGTCATTGCCGGGCTTGCGCGGCTGCGGCATTTCGGCCAGCGCCCGCTCGGCCAGCTCTGACTCCGAGAGCCGTTTCGCCAGCGGCTCCGTGCTTAGGCGCGCTGGCGGCGCCTCGTCGATGAGGACGATCTTGCCCCCGAGCTTGCCCTGGTGTTTCTCAAAATCCTCTTCCGACTTGAGTACCGCCAGAACCGGCTCGCCCGTGATGCGGCCTCCGGTCGAAGGGCTCCAGGCCAGCGGGAAGCCGATGAGGGGCGCGTAAGAGGGCTCGAGCAGGTGCGCGGCGAAACGCGAATAGGACCAGCCACGCCCGAACGGTCCCCAGGGCTCCAGGCGCGCGCCCGTCAGGCCATAAGCTTTCAGGCGCTCGACAGCCCATTCGGCGGCGGCGCGGTACTGAGGCGAACCGGTGACGCGCGGGCCGATGACGTCGGTGAGATAAAACAGGTGGTCCATCACCTGGGAGTTGTCGAAGGCTTCCGCCTTGATGCGGTGCACCACGGCGAGATCAGCCTTATCGGCGGCGGCCGCGGCGGCGGCCAGGAGCAGGCACGCAACGAGGGCCTGCGGTTTCACGGCTCGGCAAGCGGGCAAGATCGGCATTTTCGTTACAATTTGAGGCGCGTGAGGATCACGACCTCAAAGGAGAATTATCTCAAGGCGATCCTCGAGGCTGAAGCCGAAGGCGAGACGGTGATCGCCGCCACGCTCGCCCGCTGGTTGCGCGTCTCGCCCCCGGCGGTGGCGATGGCGGTGCGCCGACTACAGCGAGACGGCCTGATCACGGTCCGCAAGACTGGGGAGATCGGCCTCACGCCGGCCGGCCGCGACATCGCCACCCGCCTCTTCGCGCGTCATCAACTAATCGAGCGGATGCTGGCGGAGATCTTCGGGATGGAGTGGTTCCGGGTGCACGATGAAGCCGAGCAGCTCGAGCACGCCGTCTCGGAAGATTTCGAGCGGCTGCTGGTGGAGAAACTGGGCCCGGGCGGACGCTCGCCGCTCGGCGGCCGCACGGGGCTGATCTCGGCGCAGGAGCGCCGGCAGCGTGGCTGGCGTCCGCTGTCCGAGGTAAGCGGAGAGACGCCGGTGGAGGTCCAGACGATTTTCGACCGGGACCGCGCCCTGCTCGAGTATCTCGACCGGCTCGAGATCCGCCCGGGTGCCGCGCTCGAGGTCACGGCCCGGAACGTCGATCAGACCATCACGTTGCGCGTGCGGGGAAAAGTGGTGCAACTCGGCCTGGCCGCGGCGGGCAAGATCTGGGTGCGGCCGCAGGCGCTCGTCTCGCCGGCGGGCATACGCCAGTGAGGAATCCTCAGAGAAGCTTGCGGAAGTATTCGATCGTCCTGGCCAGCCCCTCCTCGAGCGACACCCTTGGCGCCCAGCCCATCAGGCGCCGCGCCTTGGAGATATCCGGGCAGCGCCGGCGCGGATCGTCCTCGGGCAGCGGCCGGTGTTCGATGGGCGAGGAGCTGCCCGTCAGGCGCAGCACCAGCCGGGCGAAGTCGATGACGGTGATCTCCACCGGATTACCGAGATTCACCGGGTAGCGCTCCTCGGTGTCGAGCAGGCGGCGAATCCCCTCGACGAGATCGTCGACATAGCAGAGGCTGCGCGTCTGAAGCCCGTCGCCGTTGACGGTGAGCGGTTCCCCGCGCAGCGCCTGCATGATGAAGGCGGGCACCATCCGGCCGTCCGCGGCGTGCATGCGCGGCCCGTAAGTGTTGAAGATGCGCACGATGTGGGTCTTCAGGCCATACTCGCGGTGGTAGGCCATGGTGAGCGCCTCGGCGAAGCGTTTGCTCTCGTCGTAGCAGGATCTCGGACCGACCGGGTTGACGTTGCCCCAGTAGGTCTCCTTCTGGGGATGCTCGAGCGGGTCGCCGTAGCACTCCGAGGTGGAGGCAAGCAGGAAACGCGCGGCGTGCCGGCGCGCCAGCTCGAGCAGATTCCGCGTGCCGTCCGAGCCGGCGCGTAGCGTGGCGATCGGGCGCTCGAGATAGTGGACGGGACTGGCGGGCGAGGCCAGATGCAGCACAAATTCGACCGGGCGGTCGATCTCCACCGGCTCGGTGACATCGGCCAGCAGGAAGCGAAACCGTTCGTGACCCTCCAGATGAGCCAGATTGGCGCGGGAGCCGGTGACGAGATTGTCGAGTCCCGTCACCGAGTGCCCTTCGGCCAGCAGCCGGTCACACAGGTGGGAGCCGATGAAGCCCGCCGCCCCGGAGATTACAAGGTGCAAGCGCCCACCTCCACGCGGTCCATTCTAGCGGAGCCGGCGCTTCCGACAGTGTTACATTCGTGGTTCTACCGCGATGAGCGAGCCGACGGGGGTCGAACAGCTTCTGCTGGCGCTGCTGCTGGCGAGTTCGGTAGCGCTGACCGCGATGCCCCTGAGGCGCATCATCGGCAACATCGTGCGGTCGCGCCCGGACGCCGGGTTCCGCCTGCGCCCGCTCACGCCCCGCCTTCGCCGCTTTCTCCTGGAGGTCCTGCTTCAGAGCAAGGTCATCCGCGAGCGGCCGGCGGCGGGCCTGGCGCACGCCGTGGTCTTCTGGGGATTCTGCGCCTTCGCGCTCGCGACGCTGGACCATCTGGCCCGCGGCTTCAGCGCTGAACTCGTAAGCCGCGAGAGCACGTTCGGTAGAGCCTACTTCGCCGCGGTTGCCCTCTTCGCCGCCGCCGTGGCCTGCGCCATCACGGGCCTGGCCGTCCGGCGGTTCCTCGTGCGGCCGAAGTGGCTGGGACCGCTATCGCTCGAATCGGGCCTGATCGCCGGGCTCATCCTGGCGCTGATGCTGACGTATCTGGCCGAATACCTGGGCCAGGGCAACCAGCGTCTGGTGTGGTGGAGCCACACGATAGCTTTGGCGGTCTTTCTGCCTCTGATCCCCCGCAGCAAGCACCTGCATCTGGCGCTCAGTCCCATCACCGTGTTCCTGAAGCGCGAGGGCTTCGCCACGATCCCGCCGCTCGCCGGCGAGGAGGACTTCGGTCTCGAGTCGGGCCGCGACATCACCCGCCTGGCGGCATTGTCTGCCTACACGTGCGTCGAGTGCGGCCGGTGCACCGAGCACTGCCCGGCCACGAACACGGGCAAGCGGCTCGATCCCAAGCAGATCGTGCTGGGATTCCGCCGGTTCCTGAATGAAAACGGCGCCCGCGCCGGAGCCAGCCTGCTCGGAGTCCACCTGGCGCAAGAGGCCGTCTTCCAGTGCACCACCTGCGGGGCCTGCGAGCATCAGTGCCCGGTCGGCATCCAGCATCTCAGCCTGATCGTCGGGCTGCGGCGCGGCGCGGTCAACACCGGCAAGTGGGAGGACGAGCACGGCACGCGGCTGATGCTCAATCTCGAGCGCCACGGCAACCCGCTCGGGCTGCCTTCCACGGAGCGCGAAAAGTTCATCACCGCCCGAGGCCTGCCCCTGTATGACGGCTCCCAGCAATACTGCCTGTGGCTTGGCTGCATGGGCGCCTACGACCCCCAGGGCCGCGCCGCCATCGGCGCCCTCGCCGAGGTTCTCGACCGTTTCGGGATCTCCTTCGGCGTGCTTCGCCGCGAACGTTGCAGCGGCGATGCCGCGCGGCGTCTCGGCAACGACCTTGTCTTTGAAGAACTCGTCCAATTCAACCTGGCGGAGATCGACAAAGCGGGAGTCAAGCGGCTGCTTTCGATCTGCCCGCACTGCGTCCGGACGATCAGCGAGGATTGGCGCCAGGTGGGGGAAGCCCCTCCCATCGAACACCATTCCGAGCTGCTGGCCCGTCTGGCCGGCGGGCTCCAACGGCAGGAGGGCGGCCGCCGGGTGGTCTTCCACGATCCCTGCTACCTCGGCCGCTACCGGCGAAGCTATGAGCAGCCCCGGCGCGTTGCGGCTCTGGCCGGACCGCTTGCCGAGTCGCGCCGCACGCGCGGGCGCTCCTTCTGCTGCGGCGCCGGAGGGGGACTCGCCTTCCTGGGGGAAGAGAAAGGCAAGCGCATCAACCAGGAGCGCACCGAGGAGCTCCTCGCCACGGGCGCAGGGGTGATCGCCGCCGCCTGCCCCTTCTGTCAGACGATGTTCCGCGACGCGCTGGCCGCGCAGCCGAGCCCGCCTGAGCTCCTCGATATCGCTCAGATCGCCGCCGCCCGGCTGCGCGCCTGAACACCGCTATTCGAGGGTCGCTTGCAACGGCTCGAAGTACTCGAGCAGAGCCGCCGGCGAGACCTGCTCCCCGGTGACCTCGCGGAGCACGTCGCGCCAGTCGCGCGTGGCCCCGATCCGCAGGATCCCGCCCAGCCATTCCCCGGCGGCACGGCTGCCGTAGTAGTTGGCGTCGCGCAAGTCCTGTTTGAGGATGTGCCGGGCGATGTGCCGGTGGAGTTGATACTTGAGCAGCGCCGCAATCGCGTAGTCGTAATACTGCGCCGGATCGTCGATGATGTGGGTCTTGGTGCAGGCGTCGCAGAACTCCTCGCCGCGCGGCGCCGGCGGCACGATGCCCTGGTACGCCTCGACGAGTTCCCACCAGCGGCGGTTGAACTGACTGACGGGAAGCTCCTTCTCGTAGAGCTCGTACTCGAAGCGTGTCATGACGCCGGCGGCAAACGGGATGAAGACAATGGCGTCGTCCAGCGCCTCGTTGAGCAGCAGTTGCTGCTGATCGATCTGGCGTTCCGGAGGCAGCAGTCCGATGGCGCGAAGATAGGCCGGCTGGCGGGCCACCATGCCCGTCAGCTCCCCGATCGCCTCGTGGAAGGCGCGGTTGAGCCCTTCGCGCAGCACGTGGGGCACCCCGGGATTGGAGTACGCCAGGTAGTAATAGACGTGACCGAACTCGTGATGGACCGTCTCGAACCAGCGGAAGCTCGGCGTGATGCTCATCAGGCACCGCACGTCGTGGTCCCGGTCGATGTGCCAGGCGGAAGCGTGGGTGTTCTTGCGCCGCCCGGAGCCGGGCGCCAGCTCATAAAGGTCGGAGCGGCTCCAGAAAGTTTCCGGCAGCGGCGCCATTCCCAGGGAAACGAAAAAACGCTCGGCCTGCCGCGGGATCCATTCCGGGGGATGGCGCCGCACCAGCGGATCGAGATCGACGGACTCGATCAATCCACCCCAGGCCTGGCCCCACCGGTTGGGCAGCCAGTGGGCGGGAATCTTCTCCGGCACGCTTTGGCGGTAGCGCTCGGCCAAGCGCAGGCGCGCAAAGCGGTGGAGCCGGTCGTAGAGAGGCTTGACGGCCGCCACCGTCTCCTCCATCAGCTTCAACATCTCGGCCACCGACATGCCGTAGTCGGCCACCTGAAGGTGAAAGTAGGAGGAGTAGCCGAGCTGCCGCGCCACCTGGTTGCGAAGATCGCGAAGCTCGGCTAGACCCTGCTTGAGAGCCGGTCCGCTCTGTTTGGAGACCTCCCAGTAGCGACGGCGCTCCGCCAGATTTGTCGAAGCGCGCAAGACCTCGTCGATCGCATTGGGCGTCACCGGCTTCAGGCAGCTCGCCCCGCGCCGCTCCAGGCAGAAAGTGAAGCCGTCGAGGATCGCGCCCAGGCGCGCTTCGGCCTCGATGCGGCGGCGGACGATGTCGGGAGCGGTCCCCGGCGATTCGGCGGCGTTCAGCAGGATCTTGTCGAGCTGCCGGAATTCGAGATTGGAGAGCTCGTCCTTGCGAGCCTCGAGCAATCGCCGGCTGGTCTCGATGACGTACGGGCTGCCGCGGAAGGCGGCCAGCGCCGAATCGGCGCCGATGCGGCGGCCGGTGTGCTCCTCCGTCACGTCGGTCGAGGCCTGCCAGGCAGCCTCCATGGCGACCGTGTAGAGCCGCTGGTCCACCGTGTTGTACATGCGGAGGAACTGCTCGACGTCGGTCCCAGCGTCCGGGGAGGAATCTCCGCACGCCAGCAGTCCCAACGCGGCGCAGACGACCGCCGGACGTTTCACACCGTGATTGTATATGACCACGACGGACCGCCGGCGATCGGGGCCGGCCTCTTAGGAAAGAGGGCCGAGCAGGCGCTCCAGGCGCGAGCCTTCGGCCACGGCGGTCTGGTTGCGCTCGGCGCCGATCGAGACGACGCCGATCTCCACGCCGGTCCGCTCTTCGAGAAAGCGCAGATAGGCGCGCGCATTCGGGGGAAAGTCTTCGAAGCGGCGCACCTCGCGCGTCGAACTCTTCCAGCCGGGCAGCCGCTCGTAGATCGGCTCGACACGGGCCAGCACCCCATGAGCGGCGGGCATCTCCTCGATCTCTTCGCCGTCCAGCCGGTAGCCGACGCAGACCAGGATCTCCTCGAGGCCGTCCAGCACGTCGAGCTTGGTGATGGCCAGGCTGTCGAAGCCGTTGATCATCGCCGTGTAACGAATGAGCGGGACATCGAACCAGCCGCAGCGCCGGGGCCGCCCGGTCACCGTGCCGTATTCGCCGCCGGCATTGCGGATGCGCTCGCCGGCCTCATCCAGCGCCTCCGACGGGAAGGCACCACCGCCCACCCGCGTCACATAGGCCTTGGAGACACCCACGACGCCGTCGATCTTCGTCGGCGGGAAGCCGGCGCCGGTAGCCACGCCGCCCGCCGTGGCGTTCGAGGAGGTGACGAATGGATAGGTGCCATGGTCGATGTCGAGCATCGAGCCCTGGGCCCCCTCGAAGAGAATGCGTTTTCCCTGGCCGACGGCCTGATGAAGCAGCCGGGCGGTATCGCAGACCATGGGGCGCAGCCGGCGTCCGTAGGCGAGATACTCCTCGAGGATCGCCCCGTAATCGAGTTTGTCCTGGATGCCGAAGGCGCGCGCCAGCGTCGCCTTGTCCTCGGCCAGGGCGCGGAACAGCTCAGGGAAGGCCCTTTCGTCCACCAGGTCCGCCATCCGGATGCCGCGGCGGCCGACCTTGTCCTCATAGCAGGGGCCGATGCCGCGCGAGGTGGTGCCGATCGCCGTGCGCCCTTCGCGCGCCTCGGAGACCTTCTCCACCGTGCGGTGGAAGGGAAAGATGACGTGGGCACGGTTGCTGACGGCGAGCTTGCCGGCGACATCGACGCCGGCGGCTTCGAGCGTCTCGATCTGGCGGATCAACTCGGCGGGATCGATGACCAGGCCGTTGCCGATGACCACCTGCTTGCCCCGCAGGATGCCGCTTGGCACCAGCGTCAACACATAGCGCTGATCGCCGATGAAGACGGTGTGGCCCGCGTTGTGCCCTCCCTGGTAGCGGACGACGATGTCGAACCGCTCGGAGAACAGATCCACCATCTTCCCCTTGCCCTCGTCGCCCCACTGAGCGCCGAGGATGACGACATTGCTCATAAGATCAGACCAAAACCTCTCATTGTAGCCCACCCAAGGCTTCAGCCGGAGGCTGTGTTACGCTAAATAGTTCCGCCGACAGCGTGCCGGCGGTCCGCCGAGCGAATGCAGACCAGCCAGATTTTTCAAGCACTTGGACAGGATGGGTTTGCCGGCCTCGTCCGCTCGATTTCGATTGGGAAACTCAGGACCTACCAGCTCTACGAAGCCCTGAAAGCGCGCGCACACCTGCCGAAGCTCAATGTCGAGGGTTTGCGGCGCGTCACGCCGCGCTTCTGGGAACGGATCGGCCAGGGCGACGAAGCCCTGGCGGCGGATCTCGCGCAGGCGGTCCTGGTCTCGCACCTGGACATGATCATCGACGTGCTCGACTTTCTCGGCGTGCCGCACCGCGACGGGTTCTTCGAGAAGGATCTGGATGCCTCCGCGTGGCTCAACGAGGGCTGGCAGCAGCGCGCCTTCGAAAAGTTCCGGTCCAAGTACCCGCGCCCGGCCCTGCTGTTTTATCTGAACCACCTGGCCATGGAGCTGGCCAAGGCTGAGGAGCTGTTCCTGCCGGCGGAGGCGGAGCAGAAATGATGGAAAAGGAACTGGAGGCGCTCGCCGCGCGTGCGCTCGAGCGCATCGAAGCGGCCGGAAGCCCGGAAGAGCTCGAAGCGGTCCGCATCGAGGTGCTGGGGCGCAAAGGGGCGCTGGCGCGCTTCTCCAAGCAACTGGGGACGCTGGCGCCTGAAGAGCGGGCGCGTGTGGGAAGAATCCTGAACTCGGCCAAGGAGCAGCTCGAGCGGAGTTTCGAGGCCAGGAAGGAAGCCTTTCACCGCCGCGCGCTCGAGCAGCGCCTGGAGGCGGAGTGGTTCGACCTGACGCTGCCGGCGCCCGGACCGCGGCCGGGAAGCCTGCATCCGGTCACGCAGGTCCAGCGGGAGATCGAGGAAGTTTTCCTCTCGATGGGCTTCACGGTCTTGAGCGGGCCGGAGGTTGAGACCGAGTACAACAACTTCGACGCGCTCAACATCCCGCCGGATCACCCCGCGCGCGACGTGCAGGACACCTTCTGGGTGGAAGGCGGCCACCTGTTGCGCACCCACACTTCGCCGGTGCAGGTGCGCGGCATGGAGCGGCTGGGACCGCCGCTGCGGATGATCGCCCCGGGCCGGGTCTTCCGCAACGAGGAGGTCGACGCCTCCCACGAACACACCTTCTACCAGCTCGAAGGCATGATGGTGGACCGCGAGGTCTCGGTGGCGCACCTGGTCTACTTCATGAAGCAGATGCTGAGCGCGGTCTTCCGCCGCGAGGTAAGCGTGCGCCTGCGGCCCGGCTACTTCCCGTTCGTCGAGCCAGGCTTCGAGCTGGACATCCGCTGTCTGATTTGTGGCGGCTCCGGTTGCGCCGTCTGCAAGTACAACGGGTGGCTGGAGCAGCTCGGCTGCGGGCTGGTCCACCCCAACGTGCTGCGCATGAGCGGCATCGACCCGGAGGAGTGGATGGGCTTCGCTTTCGGGCTGGGTCTTACCCGGCTGGTGATGATGCGCTACGCCATCGATGACGTGCGCCTCTTCCAGAGCGGCGATCTCAGGTTCCTCATGCAGTTCTAGATTCTTTGCCGAAAGACCTCGAGAGCTGATGAAATTCTCCTACAACTGGATCTGCGAACTCGTCGAGGGCGTGCAGGTGAGCCCGAAGGAGCTCGGCCATCTCATCACGATGAAGACGGCCGAGTGCGAGGCCGTCGAACCGTTCGGCGAGCACCTGGCGAAGGTCTGCGCCGCGCGCGTCGTGGAGGCCGAGCCGATCCCGGGGACGCGCAACAAGAAGGTTCTCGTCAACACGGGCCGCTACGGGTTGAAAACGGTGGTCTGCGGGGCCCCGAATTGCCGCCCGGGAATGACCTCAGCCTACGTGCCCGCCGGCGTCGCGCTGCCCGGCGGCGAAATCCGGTGTCTTGAGATCTCCGGCGTCGTGAGCGACGGCATGCTGGCCAGCGGGGCCGAACTGGGCGTCAACCGCGACGCCGAAGGCATTCTCGAGCTCCTGGCCGAGCCGGGCGAGCCGATCCCCGGCTGCCGGCCGGACTGGGTGCTCGAGATCGACAACAAATCGATCACGCACCGGCCGGATCTTTGGGGCCACCTCGGCCTGGCGCGTGAGGTGGCGGCGATCCTGCGGCTTCCCTTGCGCGATCCGGTGCGGCTGGACTGGCTGCCCGAGGCCGCGGCCGACCTCGAGATCGAGATCCTCAACGACGAGCTGTGCCCGCGCTACAGCGCCCTCACCTTCGAAATGGTCTCCGTGCAGAGCTCCCCGCTCTGGCTGGCCTACCGGCTCGAGACGATCGGCCTGAATCCGATCAACAACATTGTCGATGTGACCAACTACATCATGGCCGAGCTCGCCCAGCCCATGCACGCCTTCGACCGCGACACGCTACGCGGCAACACGATCTTCGTGCGCACGGCGGCGCCTGGGGAGTTCCTGGTGGCGCTCAACGGCGAGACGTACAAACTGGATCCGGCGACCGTGGTGATCGCCGACGCCCGCGGCCCGGTGGCCATTGGCGGCGTCATCGGCGGCCTGGACACCGGCATCGTCGCCGGAACGCGGCGCATCGTGCTCGAGAGCGCCAACTTCCACGCCTCGAGCATTCGCAAGACCTCGGGCCGGCTCAAGCTGCGCACCGACGCCTCGATGCGCTTTGAGAAAGGCCAGGATCCGGCCAATACCGTCCGGGGCCTGGCGCGGGCGATCGAGCTGTTTCAGGAGATCTCGCCCGGCATCCGCTTGAGCGGCGGGCTGGCCGACGCGAAAAGGGAGTTGCCTCCGCCGCCCCGCATCGCACTCGAGCTCGATTGGATGGAGCGAAAACTCGGCCGGGAGGTGGCGCGCGAGCAGGTAGTGGAGATTCTTCGCGCGCTCGCCTTCGGCGTCGAAGAGGAGTCGCCGCGGCGGCTGCTGGTGAGCGTGCCGAGCTGGCGCGCGACGCGCGACGTCTCGATCAAGGACGACCTGGTCGAGGAGGTCGGCCGGATGGTCGGCTACGATTCGATTACGCCGCAGGCGCCGCTCATCCCCTCGGCGCCGCCCCCGGCCAACGAGCTCCGCACGTTCCATCATGCCGTACGCGAGATGCTGGCGGCGCAGGGTTTCACCGAAGTGTACAACTACTCGTTCGTGAGCGAGGAGACGGCGCGGCGCTTCGGCTTCGATCCGGCCGAGCATGTCGCGGTGCTCAATCCCATCGCCAGCGACCAGGGTCTGCTGCGGAAGAGCCTCGTTCCCGGTATCTGGAAGAACCTCCTCGATAACAGCCGGCACTTCGATTCCTTCCGGCTGTTCGAGATCGGCTACGAAATTCACAAACGCCCAGGCGAGCTTCCCGACGAGATCGACCATCTGGCCGCCGCCGTCTACGAGCGCGAGGGCGACGGCCGCCCCGGGTTGTTCGAGCTTAAGCGCCTGGCCGAGTGCCTGATGCCGGGCTGCGAAGTGCGGCCCGCCTCCGCGCGCCCCTTCGAACATCCCGCGCGGAGCTGGGAGCTCCGCTGGCGGGAGTGCGCGCTCGGGCGGCTCTTCGAGCTTCACCCGACGTTGGCCGCCGGCCGCGCCGCCGTCCTCGATGTGGACTTGCGCAAGATGCGCGAGCTCGGGCCGCCTCCCAAGCGCTATCAGCCGCTCCGGCGCTTCCCCTCGAGCGCCTTCGACCTGTCGGTCGTCGCGGGACTGCGCGATCTGGCCGGCGACATCGAGAAGCGCCTGGTGGAGCTGGCGGGCGAGAACCTCGAATCGATCCGCTTCCTTCGCCAGTACAGCGGCCCGCCGTTGCCCGAAGGCAAGCAGAGCCTGACCTGGCGTTTGAGCGTCTTTGCCGCCGATCACACCCTGACCGCCGAAGAGGTCGGCGCCATCCGGGCGCGACTGATCGACGGGCTGCGCGCCGCCGGCTACGACCTGCGTCTTTAAAGCTACCGGGCGATCAACGGGAATGCCGTGATGCGCAGTTTGGCGGCGCCGTAGGGGATGAGCGTCACCTCCTCGTCGGACTGGGCGGAGGTAACGGGGCTGACCGGCAACGGACCGGCCGAACTGTTCACCATCGTCCATTCGGGAATCCGCCGCGCCTTGACGCGCGCCACAATCGGGGCCTCGTCGCCAAGAAACGGATTGCGGCCCAGGGGGCGTCGCTCGATGGTCACCTCGCTGGCGGCGCGCGCCGGGTCGATCAGCAGGCCGTAGTTCCAGGGGGTGGTGGGATAGACTTCCCAATCGGCATGCGGCTCCTCGCCGCGAATCTTCCTCCACTGCTCCCCAATCTTGAGCGCCAGCACGAGCGGCCCGCGCCGCAGCACGACCGAGTTCCGCCAGTGGCGCTCCGCTTCGACGGGCATCGGGAGGACGAGCTCCACCGAGTCACCTGGCCCCCAGCGTCGCTCGATGGGATGGAAGGAGCCCGGGCGTAACTCTGCCGCTAGCTCCGCGTCACCCACGCGAAGCTTCGCGCTGCGCACCCAGGCCGGAACTCGCAGGTACAGCGGAAAGACGGCCGGCCTCTCCGGATACACCCGCAGTCGGATGGTCTCTTCGAACGGATACTCCGTATCTTCGACGATGGCGACGGCGACGCCGCCCCGCACGCGCGCATCGACCCGCGAGGGCGCATAAGCGATCGCCGCCAGCCCCTCGTCGCGCGTGGCCATCCACAGGTGCGAGGCGAACTTCGGCCAACCCTGGTGCATATTGGCGGTGCAGCAGCCGAAGTTCGTCTCCAGTCCGAAAAGGTTCGCCTCGGGCCCGTTGGTGGTCCAGTTGCGGTTCTTGTCGATGCTGCACTGGACCTGGTTCGGCTGCTGGTCGTACTGGCGCGCCCACATATCGGGCTTGAAAGGCGCCGGCAGGGCATTGAAGGCGATGCGCTCCAGGCGGTCGCCGAACATCGGATCTCCCAGAATCGCCGCTAGCATCTCCAATGAGAACATCCCCTCGACCACGGCGCACGTCTCAGTTCCCTGCGAGGGATCGAGCCCGGCATAATGCTCGTCGCCGGAATGCACGCCGTTGGGATGCAGATGATAGCGGTCCATGACCTCGAGCAGCCGGTAGATCGCCTTGCGGTCGCTCTCAGCGCCCGAAACCTGCCACCAGACCGCGGAGGTCTTCATCGCCATGGCGTTGTTGACCACATGGGTGGAGAGATTGGTTTGCTCGCGGCGGACCTTTTCCGGGAAACGGAAATCGGCGAAATGCGCCTTCCAGTCGAAAGCCTGGCCGGCCAGCTTGCGCGCCAGCTCCAGCAATTCGGTCTCGCCGGTGCGATTGTAGAGCCAGACGATGCTGAGGATCTCCTCGGCCCACCGCATTTGGGCCCAGCGGATCAGGGGCCGCTGGTCGGCCTGAGCCAGGTGATGGCGGAAATAACGGGACATCACCGGGATCACCCGCTCGTCGCCGGTGGCTTCCTGAAACTGCGTGAGCGCCTTGAGCATGATCATGTTGGGCCACCAGTCTTGCGCTTGCCAGTCGGCGGCGTAGCGGCCGCGCGCCGGGTCTGGCCCGATGGCGCCGTCAGGCCGCTGGTTGTTGAGCGTCCAGTCCAACCATTTGCGCGCCTTGGCGATGAGTCGCTCGTCTTCGAGCAACCAGGCGAGCGGCACCAGGCCGTCCAGATAGTACGGCCCTCGCTCCCAGCTTTCTCCCGTGCCGCCGAGCCAGCCGCTATCGGGCCCGAGGTCGGGCCAGAACTCGTCGAGATGCCCGCTCAGGCCCGCCGCCTGAATCTCGAGCTGGTTGCGCAGCCAGCCGCGTGGCTTGATCGAGCCGAGGGGCAAGGGCGCGAAGGCATTCGGCTGAAGCGGCGCGCGGTTCCAGTAAACCGCGGTGGGAGCGGGTTGCGGCCGTATCTCCGGCCGCGGGCGGCGCCGACAGGCCGGAGCCGCAGCCAGCAACACCATGCGGGCGATCCATTCTCGCCGGTCCATCCGTGGCACCTCCTTGTCTTGTTCGGTCCGTTTTCTTAGGATACTTCGGGGCTAGAATCGGGGAGATGCCAGCCAGGGACTTCTTCAGGCTTGCGATTGCCGCAGCGGCGGTCTCGTCCGTCGCGGCGGCTGTGGCGACCACCACCGTCGAGATTCGCCGGCCGATGACGCCGCCCGCCTGGGCGTTGCTCGAGCGCGAGCTGCTGCGCGCCGGCTCGGAGGCGGTGAAACGCTTCTATGAGCACTACTTCGACGAGCGCGGCTATCTCATGCATGTGGCGCGCTGGGGCATCCTGGACGGCACCGACGACGCCATCGAGACTTTTCACAACTGGACGCTGTTTCACGCCCTGGGCGCAGGCGACGCCGTCCTGGCGCTCTATCGCAAGGCGCTCGAGGGCCACTTCGAGCAGTATACGAAGGTCACCACGAAGACCACCGACATCGCCCGCGACGGCGTCTACTGGCGCGAGTTCTACCGGCACACGGACTGGCTGCACGCCGGCGAGGGACTCCGCGCCTTTTTCTTCCAGAGTCTCTCGGATCCGCATGACGCCCGTTACGAGCGCCGCCTGCGCCGCTTCGCCGGCCTGTATCTGAACGAGGACGCCGAGGCGCCCAATTACGACCCGAAGCATCGCATCATCCGGAGCGTGCTGAACGGCTCCAAGGGGCCGCTCCTGCGGCCGCTCAAGCCCGAGGACTGGATCGGCGATCCGGTCCCCGGCCGCTTCCACCTACTGCATAGCGAGACCTCCACCACCGAGATGCTCGACTTCGAGGCCGAGTACCCCCAGATGCTCAAGGCGGTGAGCGACCCGGTCTTCGAGTCGGCCGCCGGCGATAACCCTCTCAACCTGGCGGCGACGAACCTCGCCCTGGGCGCGTTTCTGGTGACCGGCGAGGCGAAGTACCGCGACTGGATTCTCGAATATGTGGGCGCCTGGCGCGAGCGCACAGAAGCCAATGGCGGCATCATTCCCGGCAACATCGGCCTGGACGGAACGATCGGCGGCGCTTACGGCGGCAAGTGGTACAAGGGGATCTTCATGTGGGACCGCGAGAGCTACGAGGGCAGCCTCGCCAGTTGGGGCATGTGGCCGGGCTTCTCCAACGCCTACCTGCTAACCGGCGACCGTAGCTGGATCGATCCCCTGCGGCGGCAGATCGACATCCTTTACTCGCACGGCCGCGAGGTGAACGGGCGGTTC
Organism: uncultured Bryobacteraceae bacterium; assembly: GCA_938003835.1. GTDB lineage: Bacteria > Acidobacteriota > Terriglobia > Bryobacterales > Bryobacteraceae > CALKXJ01. The sequence goes on from CALKXJ010000002.1 coordinate 63,297, forward strand.
ATGGTGCCGAACAACTATGGCGATCAGGGCTGGTACCGCCTGCGCGAGTACACCTTCACGCACGAGCTCGCCAAGATCTGGACCTGGACCATGGAGGAGCGCGACCGGGCGCGCCTGCCCCAGCAGGACTGGATCGGCTTTCTGGCCGGCAGGGAGCCTGACTATCCGGAGAGGGCCCTGCGGCGCGAGCTCGAACACGTAAGGGCGCAGATGGAGCGGCTGCGCCGGGACCCGACCACGCCGGACAGTCGCCTGGCCGACTGGGCGATGCAGTTCAACCCGGTCTCGACGCGCGCGCTGGTGGAGCTCACCTGCGGCGGCCATCGCATCGATAACAATCTCGACCGGCTCTTCGGCGTGCTGCACGTGCGCCTGCGCTACTTCGACCCGGAGCGGCGCCGCGCCGGGCTACCGGAAGACGTAGCGGCGCTCATCACGGCGATGGATGCCGATTCGGTCCGGCTGACGCTGGTGAACGTCAACGCGGTCGAACCCCGCACGGTGGTTGTCCAGGGCGGCGCCTACGGGGAGCACCAGATCAGAGAAGTCGAGCACGCCGGCGAGCACAGGCCGGTCGGCGCGTCGTGGTTCGTGGTGAAGCTGGCGCCGGGCGCCGGCGGCGAGCTGTTGATCCGCGACCGCCGTTACGCCAACCAGCCCACCGCCCGGATGCCCTGGGACCACTGACGGGGCCCCGCACCGGCTCAATAGGCCAGGAAGGTGCCGGCGATGTGCCGTAGCCCGTCGTTCTGATTGAAGTAATAGACAGCCAGGATCCGCCGGCCGGGCAGGGCCACAGCCCAGGGGTAGCCGAGGTCGCCGTTGCCGCCGTCGTCACGCAGCACGAACTCCGGGGCCGTGGCGAAATCCGTGCATTCGGCGTCGAGGATCCGGGCGCGGATGCCGTAAGGCGGGTGGCGATAGCCGTAAATCAGGAAGACGCGGTTGTCCTCGAGGCGGACGGCGTGGTGCGGGTGGCCCTGCCAGCCGGCGTCCTGCCACGGCTCGAAGCTCCGGCCACCGTCGCGCGAGCGCGCCACGACGGTATGGTCGTCGAAAGCCGCAGTGCGCAGGAAGGCGACCAGATCTCCCTTCGGCGTCTCATAGAGCGAGGTCTCGTTGAAGACCACTTTTTCGTCGGTGGCGACGACGCAGGCGTACTGCCAGGTGTCGCCGCGGTCCGAAGAGATCATCAGGTGAACGTCGGTCTGGCGCGGGGCGGGCTTGGGATAGGCGACGGCCCAGCACAGCCGCCCGTCGCGGCCCTGGCACATGGCGCCACGGTTATAGACCGGCAGCGGCTTGCCAAAACCATTGCGAACGTCGCGGCCAGGGAGCGGGGGCGGGTAGATCGGGCCTCTCCAGCTCCGCCCGCCGTCTTCGGAGCGCATCAGGTAGCCGCCCTGGAAGACGTACTGATCCCGCTCCTCGGTCGCCTGACTCTTGGCGCCGGCCTTGCGGTCGAGCCAGGTCCACAGGTAGGAGGCACAGAGGATGGAGCCGTCGCGAAGCTGGATCAGGCACGGGTCCTGAGAGCCGCCCCAGGGATGCGCCGAGATCAGCTCCGGCTCCCGCGTCCAGGTCTCGCCGCCGTCGCGCGAGCGGACCAGGACGCAATAGCTGTTGGGGTCGGTGTGCGTCGCCGCCTTCTCGCCCATCAGCCGCCGGTTCGGGGCGCGGCGAAAGGCGACGATCAGCTCACCGTCCCGCCGGCGAATGATCGAAGGGAAGGCGCTGTAGTAGAGCTCGTCCGAGTAAATGACGATGTCTTTGAGCTTCCGCAGTCCGGATTGAGCCGCGAGCGGCGCCGCGGCCAGCATGGAGGTGAACGCGCGCCGTGTCATCCCGTGCCGCCTCCTTTCCCTTCAGCTTTTGCGAAACCAGTGGCCCGGCTGGGCGCTTTCCATGAATTCGAATACGGCGCCGTCCTTGACGATGAAGACGACGCGGAGGTCGGGCGTCGCCTGGAACGGCCCGAGCACCACCCGTTCGCCCGCGATCTCCTGGTCAAGGTTCTCCACCCGGAACGCGATGTGGGGCAGATAACGAACCTCGTTGGTCACCGGGCTGTCGGGTTCAAAACGCAGATACTCGACGCGGTAGGGATGTTGCGCCGGATCGGTCACCCAGACCTTGGTCGCCGGAACGTACATCTCCTCCGGATGCTGCTCATCGGCAGGTATGCCCACATGATCGAAGACTCGCATGGTGCTGTGATTCTAACGCAGGCGGAGGAGGCGGGACAGCGCCTCAGCGGCCACGGCGCTTGAGGCCGCCGTTGGGATGCGGTTCGAAGGCCGTCGGCACTTTCCGTGCCGTCTTGAGGATCCGGTTGGCCGTGACCAGTCCCTTCGCAGCGATCAGAGGCCAGCGGCGGAATTCGGCCGCCGGCTCGGCCTTGATCTCGCCGTTGATGATCGTCACGGCCGGGCTCAACTCGCCCAGAAACAGCCGCAGGGCGATCTTATAAGGGACGGTGACGCGCACATCGACGGGCTCTTCGGAGGCCGCCGGACCGACCTCGATCCGCCGGACCCTGCCCCGGTACAGGTCCACGAAGATCTGCGCCTGAGCTCGTCCGCCATAGAAACGGCGAAGAGTGCGCGGGATCCCCTCCACGAGGTACAGCACCCGGAGGGAAAATTCCGTCACCAAGTTCATGAAGTACTGGTCGGCACGCTTGGCCGCTTCGATCTCCTCGGCTACGGCGTGGATCCACCGAGGCGACAGGAAGAGCGCCAAATCCTCCTTGGCCGGCAAGAGGTTGAGGGCTGTGCTCGTGCTTCGGGGCTTCATCGCACTCCGGCGACCTCGTGGTGCACTAATAAGGTAACCAGATCCGTTACATCTATGATCTTCAGTATACTGGCAAAGCTCGCCACGCTGCAAGAAATTCCTCCTCCTGCGCGGGATCCCCGCTTCTGATACAATCTCGGCTGCGGCCCGCCGCACCCCAGACTTTTCATGAAGGACAGCCCGCCGCTCCCGCCCGCAGCAGATGCCTCCGGCGCAGCCGCCGCCGGCGATGGGGAGCTGGCCGCCATGATCTGCGCTCACGATAACGCCGTCGACTGCGCATTAGTTGTCTGCGTCGTGCGGAGCGTGCGACTGGGCCGGCGGACGCCGGAGCAGGCAGTGGCCCGTCTGATGCGGCTCTGCCCCTGGGGGCAGGTCAACGTCGCCCGGGCCTTGGAAGTGCTGCGGGCGCTCCCGCAGGCAAAACGTTCTCGCTCGGCCAGCCGAGAACCTCAGCGGAAGCGAGGCTTCACCACCCGGAAAGAAACGCCGTCAGCGCGAGGGTCGTGACCCCTGAGCGTTGCGGCGGCGTGGTGCTGGAGGTGGGGGTCGAACCCACATGCCCTGGGAAGGGCGCGGGATTTTGAGTCCCGTGCGTCTGCCAGTTCCGCCACTCCAGCCGGTGGGGATTCCATTCGTATGATACTATAGCGGCTGCGCGCAGCCGGCCGGCAGGATTGCCGGAGGGCGGCGCAACGCGCCTCGAACATGTCCTCTGCCCCGCCCCGGCCAGGCGCCGACGCCCTTGGCTCCCACCGCGCTCTCCGGTTCGTGGTGCTGCTCGGCCTGGTGAGCCTGCTGGCGGACGCCACCTACGAGGGCGCACGGAGCATCGCCGGGCCGTTTTTGGCCACCCTGGGAGCCACCGGCACGGCCGTCGGCATCATCGCAGGCTTTGGCGAACTCGTCGGCTACGGCCTCCGGCTGGTAGCCGGCCTGGTCGCCGACCGCACCCGGCGCTACTGGACGATTACTTTGCTCGGCTATGCCGTGAACCTCACCGCGGTCCCGCTTCTGGCGCTGGCCGGGCGTTGGGAGCTGGCCGCGGCGCTGCTCATCGCCGAGCGCATCGGGAAAGCAATGCGCACGCCGGCGCGCGATGTCATGCTATCGCATGCCACGGCGCGTCTCGGCGCGGGCTGGGCCTTCGGCCTTCACGAGGCGCTGGATCAGGTGGGCGCCGTCGCCGGACCGCTCCTGGTCGCCGCGATCCTCCGCGGCGGCGCAGGGTACAGGACCGGTTTTGCCGCTCTGCTCGTGCCGGCGGCCGCGGCGATCGCCGTGCTGCTAGTGGCCCGGGCTCTGTATCCGCGGCCGCAGGATCTCGAGCCGGCGAGCGTGCCGCTGGAATCGAAGGGACTGGCGAGAGTCTACTGGCTTTACCTCGGCGCCGTCGGGCTCGTGGCCGTGGGCTACGTTGACTTCCCTCTCATCGCGTTTCACTTCGAGCGAACCGGCGTCGTTAGCGACGTCTGGATCCCGATCTTCTATGCCGTCGCGATGGGAGTGGACGCGATCGCAGCGCTGGTCTTCGGGCGGCTCTTTGACCGGTTCGGCATCCCGGTTCTGGCGGCGGTCTCGCTGGTGAGCGCGCTCGTGGCCCCGCTTGCTTTCCTGGGAGGTTTCCACGCGGCGCTGCTCGGCATGGCGCTGTGGGGCGTGGGCATGGGCGCGCAGGAGTCGGTGATGCGCGCGGCGGTGGCAGGCATGGTTCCGGCGGAACGCCGCGGCACGGCCTACGGCTTCTTCAACGCCGGCTACGGCTTCGCCTGGTTTGCGGGCAGCGCCGCGCTGGGCGCTCTTTATGATGCCTCTTTGTTCGGCCTGCTCGCCCTCGCCGTCATCGCGCAGGTCGCAGCCGCCGCAGTCTTTCTCGCCTTGCGCCGGCCGACGGAAACAGGCTCGAACCGGCGCTAAGTGCGGCGGGCGAAACGACGATATAGTAGAGAGTGAAAGCGGTGGAGTCCGCTCAACGCCGTCTCCCGCGGCCAATGACTCCTACGGCGGTTCTGTTGTGGGAGTGATTGGCTAAGTCCCTCCCCAGCGAACCCGGTAAGAGATTTTCGTCATGATGAGTTCCGTTGCGGCAAGCAACCCCGGGCGATCTTCCCCTGTGATTCCTTTCATCGGGCGCCGCCGGGAGCTCCGCCATCTGGTGGCGGCCCTGCGCCGGCGCGAGTCCCGCCTGATATTTGGACCGGCTGGGGCAGGCAAGACGCGGCTGATCCAGGAGGCGCTGGCGCGCGCCGGCGAGCCCCATGTTTGGCTGTCAGGAGCGCAGGTGCTGCATGAGCTGCTTGCGGATCTGGCCGCCCAACTCGCCGTGCGCCTGGCCCGGTACCCGGATCTCAGCCGTGCCCCGAGCATTTCCCTGAAGGGAGCGGTTCTCGCCTCGCTCGAGGCGGCGCCGCGCCCGCTGGTCCTCGAAGACGTCGCCGAAGTCGAGCCCCGGACCTACCGTTTCCTGCGCGAAATCTATTACCTGGCCGGGGCCTGCCTGATCGTGACCGCGACTTCGCCGGAGAGCCTCGGGCATCTCCGCAAGCTGCTCTGGGACCCCCGCCAGCAGCTGGCGCTCGGTCCGCTCTCGGGCGCCGAGGCCCGCCGCCTGTTCGAGGAGGCGGCGCGGCGCTTCGGGCTGGAATCGCTCGATCTCGATGATTTCCGGCCCAAAGTTCTGGCGGCGGCGCAAGGCAATCCCGGTCACATCATCGCGATGTGCCGCTTGGCGGAACGGGCCGAGTATCATTCCGGGCGGCGAGTGAAATTCCTGCCGCTCCGCATCGACGCACTCTGTTCCATGGTGTGATCTCATGAATGTGTGTGAACCTGCCTCACTCAGTGACGAAACCGTTGCCCGAACGCTGGAGGTCGTCGAGGAACTTTCTGAGCGTTACCAGATCGGAGCGCTCGAGGAGTTTCTCAAAAGTTGCCGGGCCTTTGCCGAAGAAAAAGTCCTCAATGTGGCGGTGTTCGGGCGCTTCAAGGCGGGCAAGAGCAGTTTTCTGAATCACGTGCTCGGCCGTCCGCTGCTGCCCGTGGGCGTCGTTCCCGTCACCAGCGTGGTTACGGAGATCGAGTACGGAGCGCGCCCGCGCGCCTTGGTGCGGTATCTTGACGGGCGCCGGGAAACGATCCCGCTCGAGCGGATCGCCGATTACGTTTCCGAGACGCAGAATCCGGAAAATCGCAAACAGGTTCTCTCCGTGCGGGTGGAGCTGCCCTCGATAGAGCGGTATCGGGGCATCCGCTTCGTGGACACGCCCGGCCTGGAAAGCGTCTTCGAACACAACACCGACGCCTCGCTGGCCTGGCTGCCCAACGTCGGGCTGGCGCTGGTGGCCGTGGGAGTGGATCCGCCGCTGGCGCAGCACGATATCGAGCTGATTCGCAACATCAGCCGCTACACGCCTAACATCTCGCTGCTGCTCACCAAGGTGGACGTGCTCAGCGAAGAGGAACGGGCCGAGGTGATCGACTTTGTCGAGCGCCAGCTCGCCAAGTACTGGGGCGGGCCGGTGCCGGTCTTCCCCTACTCGGTCCGGCCGGGCTTCGAGCATCTGCGGGAGCAGTTGGAGGAAAGCCTCCTTGCTCAGGTGCAGGCACGCGCGGGTGAGGAACACGCGGCCATCTTGCGGCACAAGCTCGCCTCGCTTCTCGATGAGTGCGCCGGCTACCTCAACCTCGCCCTGAAATCGGCCGAAATCGCCGACTCCGAGCGCGAGACGCTCCGGCAGAAGATTCTGGGCAGCGGCGAATCGATCGAGGATGCCCGCCTGGCGCTTCGTCTCCTGGTGCGGCACGCCGCCGCCGGGAGCCGCCCGGCGTTCGAGGCGCTGCTCGCCGAAGAAAGCTACGCGCTGACCCAGCGCCTGCTGGTCGGACTCGCGCGGGAATTTCCCGCCTGGACTGGCAGCCTGAGCCAGGCGATTCGCGGCTTCGAAGCGTGGCTTTCGGCCGAGCTGGCGCGCGAGATCGCGGCTCTGTCGGCCCGGCACCGCCAGAGTTTCGCCGAGCCGGCGCGGCGCGCCGCCCGGCAGCTTTCCCAGGCGCTCCAGGACTTCCGAAACCGTCTCTCGGAGCGCACCCTGGAAGCGCTCGGCATTCCGCTGAAGACCACCGAGATGGAACTTCACCTGGAGAGCCCGCGCTCGCCCGACGTCCGGATCGGCAAGATCTTCGATCACGACTGGGAGCTGGTCTCCTTCCTCGTGCCGATGCGGTTGGTGGCAGGTATGGTTCGGCGTCACTTCGAGCGGCGCGTCTCGGATCTGGTCATCGTCAACCTGTCGCGACTGGCCGCCCAGTGGGAGGAGATCGTCACCGCCCAGCTGGCGTCGCTTGAGAAGGAAGCGATCCGGCGGCTGGACAGCCTGGTGGCGACGGTGGAGAAACTGGTGGCTTCGGCCGTCAGCGAGGCCCCGAAGATCCGCGCCGATCTCGAACTGGTGCGCTCGCTCCGGGAGGGGCTCGAGCGGTCGAACGGCCGGGAAGGCTAAAGACGCGCCGCGTCGAGCTCCTTCAGGATTCGCTCCATCTTCTGGCGCTGCTCGGCCGGGAGGGCGCCGCGCGTCTCCAGACGGGCCAACTGCGCCCGGAGCGAATCGGCCTCCGCTTCGAAGCGGTCCTGGAGATCCGCGAGCCGTTCGCGCACCCACCGCTCGAGCGCGCGGCCATACAGGTTGAAGGCCGCCTCGAGCCTTTCCCCCGCTTCGAGCCGCAGCCGTCGCTCGAGCCACGCCTTCGCCATCGCTTGAGAGAAAGCGAGGCGCGGCCGGCGGATCTGGACGTCGGCGAGGGTCAGCTCCCAGCGCGGCAGCTCCCGCACCAGCTCTTCGAGCGAACCCTCCTCCAGCCTCTGCGCATTCGCCACCAAGTCGGCCGCATCCCGCCGCGCCGACTCGAGCTCCTCGGCAAGTCTGCGGAGCCGTTGGGCGATGTCGGAAGCCGCCTCGGCCGCCACCGAGCCGGCCGCCTGGGCGAGCACGACGGAGGCTTCGACCGCCGTCTCGGAGGAAGCCAGTTGCCGGGCAGCCCGCTCGATCGCCTCGCTCGCCAGCCGCCGCAGGCGATCCGTGGCCTCGAGACACCGGCGGCGCTCCTCGTCGATTCTTCCCGCCGCTTCCCGCAGCCCGCGCTCGGCCCTCTCGAGCTTCTGCGGGTCATAGGTCCCCGCCGGCGTTTCCTCTCCGAGAATGGCGGCCAGGGCGGCTGCCACCCGCTCGGCGAGCACGCCCGCTTTCCTGCGGAGCGAATCCCGGACCAGCTCCTGGTGCCGGCCTTCGAGCGGCGCCAGGTGCTGATCGAACCATTTCTCGAGCAACGCCTCATGTCCCGGACGGGTGCTGAGAGGCGCCACGTCGACGATCCTGCCCAGGCGGGCCTCGATCTGCTTCCGCGTGTATGCGAGCGCCTTCTCGAGTTCCTCTGAAGGCGCCAGATCGGCCTTGCTGAGCACCACCAGCACGGGGATGGCCGCGTGCACCAGGGATTCGAGCGTCGCCAGATCCTCCTCATTGATCGGCGTGGCCACGCTCACCAGGACGATGCCGAGATCGCATCGGGGCAGGTAGGAGAGCGTCTCGGCGGCACCCGCAGTGGCCAGCGCGCCGAGGCCCGGCGTGTCGACAAAGACCAGACCCGCGGCAAGGCGCGGACTCGGCAGCTTGACCACCAGCCGGATGACGCCGAGCTCGTTGCCCGGATTCCGTTCCTCGCTGGCGTACTCCTCGAGCCGGCCGAGGTCCCCTTCCACCACCTGCCCGCTGCTCAGGGTCGCCTCGAACCGGCTCTGCTCGCCGTGCACGAGGCGCACCGGAACAGTGGTGATCGGGTTGACGCCCACCGGCAGCACGGGCACTCCCAGAATCGAGTTCAGAAGCGAAGACTTGCCGCTGCTGACCCGGCCGAAGACGGCGATTTCGAACTGGCGCGACTCGGCACGCTCCACCAGGTGCAGCAGCGGGGCGCGAAACTCGGCCAGCTCGCATTCGGTCACGGCGCGATCCAGAATCCGCAGCAGTCGCTTTTCCTCGAGCGCCGGATCGAGACGGTCGATCCGGGCGGCCAGGTCGGCCTGGGCGCCGAGCGCCAGGCTGCGGTCGATGGAGCTCAGAACCCCCTCGAGCTCGGAGGCCAGCCCGCGCAGCTCAGTGGCAGCGGCTTCGGGGAGGGCGCCGTAGCCCCGCAGATGCTCCGGCGCCATTTCCTGGACCGCAATGCGGACGAAAGCCAGCGTGACACGGACCGCATCGAGCGCGCTGAACGGGGGCCGCTCCTGGCGGACGCCCGCGGCGGCTAGCGCACGACTCAAGTGGCTGCGGAACCGGGCAATCTGACTCTCGAGCAGCCGGGCCTGATGCGGGGCGACATCCGGCCGGTACTTCGGGAATGGCGACTTCGACTCCGCGGCGCGAAGGATCTGTTCGATCTCGCCGAGGAGTTTGTCGGCATGCCGGGCGCCGGCAAGCAAACGGCGGCGCTGCGCCTCGTTCAACAGGGGCTCCGCTTTTTCTGCCTCCTTTTCTCAATCTAACTCGACGGCGCGCAGAAGGCGCCATGCCTGCATTTCCCAAGGAGGCAGCAGCGGGGCCATCGACGAGGAGTTCAGGCCGGTGCGTAAGAAGGCTTACCGGAAAGCCAGTGTCACGGGGTTGGAGGCCCGGCCGTCTACGGTGAGCACCAGGGTCAGCTCCCCTCGGCCGCGCAATGTGCCGGGCAGCTTCAGGTTGACCTGATCGAGCCCCGCGTAGAGGGAGTGGCCTTGCGCTGCCAACACCTCACACGGGGTCTGCCCAAGGACCGCCGAGACTGCGCCGAGACTGCTGCGGCCGCGAATGCCGGTGCCGTACAGCTCGAGGTAGGTCTCCTGGTCGGGTTCGCCCACCGAAAGCGGAGCGGCGAGGAAGCGGCTAGTGGCCGGATCCAAGCGAAAGACGTACTCCACGGCGCGCTCTCCATTCGACAGTACGCGGATGAGGCGCGCCGCCGGGACGCCCCGGCCGTCCGCATTCGCGGTGAATATGCCCGGAGACACAGCCAGAATGTTGAGTTCAGTCTCCTGAGCGTCGCCGGAGTTACGGGAAACGGTCAGCGTGGCTCGGCCCAGCGACACGGCTGCCGGCACCAGCAGGTTGAGTTGGCTGGGCGACGAGTAGATCACGGGGGCCGGCTCGGAGTGTCCGGCAGCGTCCCGAATCACCACCGAAGCGCCGCTCAAGCCGGAGCCGAAAACGCTCGCAAGAGACCCGGGGGCAGCCTCGCCTTCCACGAAGGAGGCGGCGGAGAAGGCGCGCACGGCGGAGGCCGCCAAATTCTTCACCTCGATCAATTGCACGGAGTGGCCGGGAATCTCCGCCGCCAGGCTGCTCAGGTTGGCCCGGCGGACGGAATTCGAGTCGGGACTGATCTCGTGGAGCGTGATCACGCCTACGGGTCCGCTCGAGCCTTCGACGCGCCAGGGTGTGGCGACGGAAGCGGGGTTGGCGAGGAGGAGAGCCAATTCGCCGGCTGCCTTGCGCCCGCCAAGCACGTGGAGTTGGCCGGCGCCGGTCAGGCTGGCCTCCACGCGGCGCGAGTAAGCGCTCATCTTCGCCCAGAGCGCGAACGCCTCGGCCGCCGGTTTCGGCCGGCCGTCGGCGAAGAACAGGCCATAGAAGGTCGGCAAGGCGGGGGAGGTGTCGTTCCCGCGGTAGAAGGCGGAAACGGCCACCTTGTGATCCTGAAGTTGGATCCAGGCAGCAGTGTTCAGCGCCGCGCCGCGGGCGCCGATGCGGAGGTGCGGGTCGCCGTCGGCGCGCCCGGGATTCTCGGTGTTCCACTCCGTGATGTGCAATTCCGTCGCGTGGTAGCCGTTCGCGTCTAACAAATTGCGGTAGTAAGCAGCGGCGGCGGCGTAGTCAGCCGGGTTGTTCGTGTAGACGTGGAAGGAGAGAAAGTCCAGCTCGATGCCCTGCGCGCGACAGTACTGCACCAGGCCGCCAGACATGCTGCGTCCCTGGGGCGCCAGAAAGCCGCTTGGGGCGAAGCCCGGGCCCCCGACCTTGAGACCGGGAAAAGCCTGCTTGAGGGCCTTGGCGGTCTGGGCGAATAATTCAAAGAACTCCAGGCGCGTGCCTCTCCAGAAGTGGGGGCTATCAGGCTCGTTGTAGATCTCTGCGTGGCGTAGCGGGGCGCGTCCCCACAGAGCGGGATCCTGATAATGCCGCACCACCTGCACGGCGGCCTGGACCCAGTTGGCAAGATGGCTGATGCGGCGGACATTGTTGTAGGAATCCCCGATGCGAAAATAGGGCTCGAAGCCTCCGTCGAGAATCGCGCGATAAACGTTATCGGAGTGGGTGAAGTCGTAGGAGGCCGCGGCCGCCGGGTCGGCGAATTGGTCAGGGTAGAGGGTGGGCATGTCGAGCGCGCCATAGTAGTCGTGGGTCCGGATCAGTGTGACGCCGATCTCCCGGTAGCGGGAGGTGAGCTCGGCATTGCCGGGCTCACCGGAGGGAGTGGGGCCGGCATTGACCCCCAGCAAGGGACGGATTGGGGAATCGGCCAGCTCCGCACCCAGATGGATTGTGATCTGGGCGCTACAGAACCCAACACCAAGCCAGCTCAGGAGCGGCCAAAGAAAAAAACAAGCGGATCTGTGGGCAGGCATAGGTGTTCTTCGGGTTTCCCTTGCCTTGCTCGTGAGGAAACAGATTTCCCGAGACGGCCCAGACCGCGGCCCGGCGGTCGATCTTCTGCCTGTCGACTACCAGGAACCGCCCGGCATCTTCGGAACCCCGTTCGGGCGCCGGGGCGGCACAAGCTCGCTTTCCCCATCCGGTTAGCCCAGTTTCTCGATCACTGCGTCGGTGAACTCGCGCGTGGTGGCGCTGCCACCCACATCGCGCGTCAGATACCTGCCCTCCAGATAAACCTGCTCGATGGCGCGCTGGAGGCGCCGTGCGGCAGCCTCCTCGCCCAGATGCAAGAGCATCAGCGCGGCCGACTGCATCAGGGCGGTCGGATTGGCAATGCCCCGGCCGGCAATATCGGGCGCGCTGCCGTGCACCGCCTCGAAAACGGCGTGCTCGTCGCCCATGTTCGCCCCCGGCACGATTCCCAAGCCGCCCACCAGCCCCGCCGCCAGGTCCGAGATGATGTCGCCGTAGAGGTTCGGCATCAGCAGGATGTCGAACTCCTCGGGCCGCATCACCAGTTGCATGGAGGCGTTGTCGACGATCAGCTCGTTATAGGCGATCTCGGGAAACTTCGCCGCCACCTCGCGGCAACAGCGCAGAAACAGGCCGTCGCCCAGCTTCATGATGTTGGCCTTGTGGATGGCGGTGATCTTCCTGCGGCCGACCCGACGCGCGAAGCGGAACGCGTACTCGGCAATGCGCAACGAGGCTTTCCGCGTGATGACCTTCAGGCTGGTGACCACGCCGGGCACTACCTCGTTCTCGAGGCCGGAATAAAGGTCTTCGGTATTCTCCCGGAAGATGATCAGATCGATCGGCGTGTCGGCATAGCGGGTCGTGAGGCCGCGGAAGGTCTTCACCGGGCGCACGTTGGCGAACAGGTCGAGCCGCTTCCGCAGGGCGACGTTGAGGCTCTGGTAGCCAGCCGCCACGGGCGTGGTGACCGGCCCTTTCAGGCCGACCATCGTGCGGCTGAGGGAGTCGAGCACCGGCTCCGGGATGGCGCCGCCCGTTTCGCGGATCAATTCCTGATTGAGCTCGGCGCGTTCCCACTCGATGGGGACACCGGTGGCCTCGACAGCGCGCACCGTGGCTTCGGCGACCTCCGGACCGATGCCATCGCCGGGGATGAGAGTAACCGAGTGGGGCATACGCTGCTATTGTCTCCGATCCCACTCGATAGAATGAAGACTCATGGCAACGATACGGCGCGCGCTACTCAGCGTTACCGACAAGACCGGGCTGGCTGAGTTCGCCCGCGGCCTGGCGGAGCTCGGCGTCCAGATGCTTTCCACCGGCGGCACGGCCCGGCTGCTCCGGGAGGCCGGCCTGTCGGTTCAGGACGTGGCCGAGGTGACCGGCTTCCCGGAAATGCTCGACGGGCGCGTCAAGACGATCCATCCGCGCATCGCCGCCGGCGTGCTCGCCGTGCGTTCGAAACCCGAACATATGGCCGCGCTCGAGGCGCACGGCATCCCGCTGATCGACATGGTGGTGGTGAACCTCTACGCCTTCGAGCAGGCGGCAGCCCGCGCGGGAGTCTCGCTCGAAGAGCTCGTCGAGAACATCGACATCGGCGGCCCCACCCTGATCCGCGCCGCGGCCAAGAACTGGCAGGACGTCGCCGTCGTGGTTTCGCCGGAGGACTATCCGCGCATCCTCGCGGAGCTGCGCACGGCGGGGAACCTGTCGGCGGCGACCCATTTCGAGCTTGCCCAGAAGGCCTTCGCGCTTACCGCCGATTACGACGCCGCCATTAGTGCGCGCCTGGCCCGCATCACATTCGAAGATCACCGCCCGGTCGACCGGGAGGAGGCCTTGCCCGCGGTGCTGCGCCTGCGCCTGCCGCGGCGCATGAGCTTGCGCTATGGGGAGAACCCGCACCAGCAGGCGGCGCTGTATGCGGCGGGCGCGGCCGGCCTTGCCGGCGCGGAACAGCTTCAGGGCAAGGAGCTCTCCTTCAACAACCTGGTCGATCTCGACGCCGCCTGGCAGCTCATTCTGGAATTCGAGGCGCCGGCTTCGGCCATCATCAAGCACACCAACCCCTGCGGCTGCGCCGAGGCCGAAAGCCTGGCCGAAAGCTACCGGCGCGCTTTCGAGGCCGATCCGGTCTCGGCCTTCGGCGGCGTGCTGGCCTTCAACCGCTCCCTCGACGAGGAAACCGCCAGCGAGATCGCAAAAACTTTCATCGAAGCGATCGCGGCCCCCGACTACACGCCGGAGGCGCTGGCGGTGCTTGGGCGCAAGAAGAACCTGCGGCTGGTGCGGGTGAGCCGTGCGACCGGCGACGGGCTGGTGATCAAGTCGATCACCGGCGGCGTGCTGGCGCAGACGCCGGATGCGGAAACCCTGGACCGCGCGCGGCTTGAGGTCAAGACCGAGCGCCGGCCCACGGAGAGGGAATGGCAGGCGCTCGAGTTCGGCTGGAAGGTGGTCAAACACGTCAAGTCGAACGCCATTGTCTACGCCGAGCCCGGACGCCTGCTGAGCGCCGGCGCGGGCCAGATGAGCCGCGTGGACGCCGTCAAGGTGGGCGCGATGAAAGCCATTCTGCCCCTGGCCGGTAGCGTCCTCGCCTCCGACGCCTTCTTTCCCTTCCCGGACGGCATCGAGGAGGCGCACAAGCATGGCGTAACGGCCGTCATTCAGCCGGGAGGCTCCGTACGCGACGACGAGGTGATCGCCGCGGCAAACCGGCTTGGGCTGGCGATGGTCTTCACCGGCATCCGGCACTTCCGGCACTGAATCGATCCCGCAAAGGCGCTCAACGCACCGCGAACAGATAGACGCCGTCGGTTTCGCCGAGCAGCTCCACACCCCAGTCCGCGGGCCGTTCGTACATCGATTGCCCGACCGGGCCGTAGCCGGACGGGCGCGCGTGAACGGCGATGCAGGCGAAGCCCTCCTGCCGGAGCAGGCGTATGGCGCTGCGCCGCAGGTTCAGTGCCGGGCGCGGCTCGATGCGAACCGAGGCCGCCAGCGCCTGCCACCCGCTTCCCGGAGCGCGGCCTTCGAAGCGGATCTCGCCGGGCTGTTCGTGAGTGAGCAGGGTCAGCCGAGCCCCATCCAGGCGTAAAGGCCGGCTGAACTCCGCGCCGAGATACATCCCGGGGCGGGCAGGCTCCCACGTGCCCCAGCGCGAGATGAGGTTGTGATCGAAAGCAAGCGGCGCTTCCCAGACATTGGGCCGCGCCACCAATCTCGATCCAGACGGCAACGGCACGGGGTTCGCACCGCTTCGCAGGAGCACCTCGGCGATGCCCCACTGCCACTCCCCCCGAGCGGTCTGCACGAAGCGGATCGCAGCGAGTTCCGTCTCCGGCCAACGCGCCTCGACGTCGGAGTAGACGCCGCGCTCGATCAGGCGCGCAATCTGTAGCGCATAACCCAGGCGGTCGGTGGGCGCGGACTGCCAGGGCGCCACCGCCTCCCGGGAGAGGTAGGCCGTCGGAAGCCCGACCAGATCGAGCAGGCGCGCATGGGGCGGCAGGCGGCTCTCGACCAGCTCGGCAACCCGGTACTCCCAGAGCATGCGGCGCAGGTACTCGCGTTCCGGCTCGAGTCTCAGGGCGGCCCGCCACGGCACCCCGTCCAGGCGCCAGGCGCCCGGCGCCGCGTAAGCCGCCGCCACCGGCGGCAGGCAGAGGATCGCCTGGGCACACAGAGCCGCGAAGGCAAGGCGGCGAGGCAGAATGGCCGCGAGCGCCAAAGCCAGCAGCGCCAGGCTCGGCATGAAGAAACGCGCGCCGATGTTGAACAGCCAGGGAACGGCCAGCAGGGCGGCGCCGCCCAACAGCAGGCGCACCTGGCGGCGGCGCAGTCCGGCAAGAGCCAGCGGCGCCAGCAGGAAGACCGGGCCGGCGTAGCCGTGCAAGCGCCCGCCGCGAACCGTCAGTTCCCACGGCAGATTCCTCCAGGTCACTCCTTCGTAGGACCGCAGCGCGCGTGCGAGCTCCATCTCGGTCGCGATGTGGAAATGCGGATTGGGGAAAAGGCGGTTGGCGAGCGGCGCCACCGGGTTGCCGGTGCGCAGGGCGTTACGGGCCATCCAGGGGCCAATCATCGCCGCCGCGGCCGCGGCCACGCTAACAACGGCCCGGAGATTCCTTCGAAGCGCCACGATCGCAATGACCGCCGGTGCGGCGAGCAAGCCGGTCGGCTTGATCGCGTAGCAGAAGCCGGCCGCCAGTCCGAGCGGCAGCAAATAAGCCATCCGCCCCTCCTGCCACCAGGCGACCAGCAAATAGAGTGTCGCCAGGAGGAAGAAGACCAGAGCGGCATCGTTGTACGCCGCCGTCCCGGCGGTCCCCACCACCGGGGCGCAGAAGTAGAGGCCGGCTCCGATCCAGGCGGCGCGCTCCGGAAGCCCGAGCCGCCGCCCCAGCGCGACCATCAGCGGGATCGTGGCCACCAGGAAGCCGAAGTGCACCAGCTTGGCGGCCGAATGCTTGCCGAAGGCGAACGCGAAAGCGAAGAGCATCTCCATGCCGTGCGGAAGCATTTCGTAAAAACCGATCCGCGGCGACAGGGCGCCCAGGCGCAGCCATTCGGCGGGCAGGCCGAGGTGGTAGGTATAGCCGTCCGGCTGAATCTCCGGGGCAAGGGCGTGGACGAGGTAGAAGAGTCCGTAGCCCGTCAGGACCGCGAGAATCGACCATTCGGGCGCCCGCCACGGCGGCCGCGCGGGGCGGGCGAACCAGCCCGCAGCCGCGATGAGGGCGGCGCCAAGCGCCAGCAGAACCCAGGCGCGACCGGCACCCAAAGCGAAGAGAAGGAGGGTCAGGTGACTAAGGACGGCCGAGCCCACCGCCAGCCGGATGGTTTCCGGCAACGGGAGCCGACACGTGATCAGCCGCCCGGAAGCATAACCGGCGGCCAGAGTGAAGAGAGCCCCGAAGAGGATCGGAACAACGCCGGGCAACCCATCATTCTAGCCGCCGGAGAGAGCGAAAACGGCGGCTGTTATTCCTGATAGCTGAAATCGGCGATGAAGGCGCTGCGCTTGTACGGCGACTCCCAGCTCACGCCAAGCCCCTTGCCCTGGAAGGAGTGGGCGAGCGTGTAGGCGGCCTTCAATTCGCCGACTTTGGTCAGCGGCAGGTAATACAGCTCCTCGTTGCTGCACACGCAATCGCGGGTCTCGATGGCCCGGGTTTCGATGCGGGCCAGCTCGCCGGCCTGGAGCTTCGCCACGCCGCCGAGCACGTTGCCATTCTCCACCTCGAGTTCGATGGGGCGATACTCGACGCGGACGATGTTGTCGAGCAGGTCTCCGCCCATGCGGCGGGCGAAGTTCTTGAGCGCCTCGCGCTGCGCCGCGTCAGCCCGCTCGTCGATGATGAGGACGGACTTGACCGGGTAGGCGCTCGAGGTGACGTCCCCCAGCGTGGCGCTCGCCTTGATGGCCGCCACCACGCCGAGGCCGTCGAGCTTCACCCCCTGCCAGGAACCCCTGGTTACTTTCCAGCCGAGCACGGCCAGGTCGCCCACCAGCCCCACTTCGGAGTTGGCGAAACACGGCCCCGTATAGACCTCGGCCGTACGCGCCTCGACGTAATTGCCTTCCACGCGGGTCGAGGGAATCGAGCCGGCGAAGGCGAGCGTGGCAGCCAGCAAGGGACAGACAACCCAAGTCGTCATTGACAAACGCATACTCTACCTCCTCTGAAGGATTCTTGATTTGAGTGTATCACGATGCGCGGCCGGGCGAAACACGGCCCGGCCGCGCCGAGAGGAGGGTTGTTAGAGAGCCCGGTAGCAGCTTCGGGCCGGACTGCACTCGTAGTCGTCGACCAGCTTGCCGTCCGGTCCCAGGCAGGTTTGCGTTTTGACGCACCAGAAGAGCCGGTCGCCGCTGCCCGACAGCGACTGGCCCTCCTCGCCGCTGACGTAGAGCCCCTTCCAGCGAAGGTTTTCGCAGCGGTCCATCAGACGTATCAGGTTGCGGTCCATAGACACCCCCTCAGGCCACTGCCGCCAGCAGCGCGCGCTTGACCGCCACCCGCGCCAGTTGCACCTTATAGGCATTGCGACTGAGCGGCTTGGCGCCGGCGACCGCCGCTTGCGCCGCCTGCTCGGCAACCGACTCGTTGATCGTCTTCCCAGCAACGACCTTGGCCGCCTGCGCGGCCACGACCGGCGTCGGCCCGACGTGCCCCATGACGATGCGGGCGCTCGCCACTTGATTGCCCTTCATCGTCAGCGCGACGGAGGCCGTCGCCAGAGGCCAGTCCAGCGTCTCTCGCTCGCGAACCTCGTAGGTGGCGTTCCTGACCCCCGCGGCCGCCGGAATCAGGATCTCGGTGAGGATCTCGTTCGGCTTGAGATCCACCTCGCGCATGTTGGGATCCTTCGGGGCAAGGAAGAACTTCTCCAAGGGCACCTCGCGCGTGCCCGAAGAAGAGGCGATCTTCACCCGGGCGCCTAGGGCAATGAGCGGCGGGCCGAAGCTCGAGGCGCTCACGAAGTAGGCCGGCGGGCTGGGGAAGATGGCGTGATACTTGTTTTCCCCACCCGGAACGAGACTCTTGCCGTCCTTCATGGCGAGCAAGCCGAAGCCGTTGCGGAAATACCAGCAGCGCGGCCGCTGGCACAGGTCGCCGCCGATCGTTCCCATGTTGCGGATCTGCATCGAGTGGACGCCCTGCGCCGCCTGGATAAGCGACGGGTAGGAGGAGCGCACCTCGGCATTGGCCAGCAGCTCGCTCAGCGTCACCGCTGCGCCGATCCGCAAGCCCGCCGACGTCTTCTCGATGCCCCGGAGCTCCGGGATGGCCTTGATGTTGACCACCCGCTTCGGCGTGTGGATGTACTCCTTCAGCAGGCTGATCAAATCGGTTCCGCCGGCTAGGATGTTGGCGTCGGCCCAAGAGGCGCCGAGCAGGCTCAGAGCCTCCTGCAAGGTCTTCGGACTGGCATACTCAAAGGGCTGCATCAGGCTTTCCTCCTTTCCAGGGCGGCCAGCACCCGGTCCGGCGTCATCGGCAGGCGGGGCACGCGCACGCCGATCGCATTCGCCACGGCATTGGAGATCGCCGCGATGCCGGGAACCACCGGGGGCTCGCCGAGCCCGATCACGCCGCGGCCGTCATGGTGCGGCGCAATGTCCAGGTGCACCTCGATCTCGCCGATATCCTTGATTCCGGCGAGCTTGTAGAACTCCATGTCCGCGTTCAAGAACCGCCCGGTCTGATCGTCCATGATGCGTTCCTCGTAAAGCGCGCCGCAGATGGACATGATCGTCGCGCCGAGGCACTGACTCTCGGCGGTCTTCGGGTTGATGATCAAGCCGCAGTCCTGTACAACGGCGATCTTGTTGATCTTGACGATACCGGTCTCCGTGTCGACGCTCACATCGGCGATCTGTACACCGCCGACACCCTGGTCGATCAGCCCCATGGGATTGCGCTGGTCGTTCTCGCCCATGGCCGAGATCGGGCTGACGCCCATCTTCTTGCAGGCATCACGCCAGGCGATGCTTTTCGCCGGGTTGCCCTTGACCTGGATCCTGCCGTCGACGGCTTCCAGCTGATTGGCCGGCGCGCCCAGAGCCGGAGCGACGATTTCGAAAAGTTTCTCCAGGGCGTTGAGCGTCGATTTGCGCGTCGAGGCCGACACGCCGCCGACGGTCGTCGAACCGCCCGAGGAGCCCGACACCGGGTAGCGATTGTCGCCGATCTTGACGGTGATGTCGCTCACCCGGAGCCCCAGGCTCTCTGCCGCCACCTGATGGATGACGGTTCGCGTGCCCGTGCCCAGGTCTTGACTGGCCAGCTCGACTTCGACCCTTCCATCCGGATGGATCGTCGTCCGGCACTGGCTGTTATGGCCCAGGCCGCCCCACGTGGCGATGCCGATGCCCAAGCCGCGCTTGACGGGTCCCTTGCCGCCCTCGCCCCGCGGATGCCAGTTCTTGGACCAGTTCACCATCTCGGCCGCCTTCTTGAGCTGCGCAGCGTAAACCTCCGGCCGGGCCGTGAACTGGACGTTCTTCAAGAACAGCTCGAGCGGGTCCATCTTCATCTTCGCGGCCAGATCCTCCATGGCCGCACAGGTGAGGAAGGAGACCTGCGGATGGTTGGGAGCGCGCCAGGCGCGGGCGCCCCCGCAGTTGGTCGAGATCGCCGTATGGTTGACGCGCTTGTTGGGGATTTTCGTGAACACGTAGGGGACCAGCGCGGCACTCAAGCCGCCGCCGCCGATACCCCCGGTGCCCCAGGTCGTCGACTCCCAGGCCGTGATGGTGCCGTCTTTTTTGGCGGCCAGCCGGATCTTGCCGAAGAACGAAGGCCGGTTTCCGGCAATCTCGAGTTCGGTGCGCCGGTCCAGATGCAACTTCACCGGACGCCCCCCGGCGGCTCGGGACAGCCGCGCCGCCGCCAAGCCCCAGCGCTCGGCCTGAAACTTGCTGCCGAATCCGCCGCCCATGTGGTCCTGGCGAACGTGGACGCGATCGGCGGGAATCTCTAAACCCTTGGCCAGATCGTTACCGATAGCCACAACCGCCTGCGTGGTGGCGAAGAACTCCGCCTGGTTGCCGTCCCAAGCAATCACCTGGCCATGGGGCTCCAGGCAGCAGTGGGCGAGCACCGGAATTCCGTATTCGCCCTCAGAGACCACGTCGGCCTCCTTGAAAGCTGTGTCCGGGTCTCCGGAGACGACCTCGCCGGCCGGCTTGGCGCGGTTGGCGGCTTGCGCCTTCCCCAGATCCGCCTCATTGACCAGGTGGCCGGGAAGGATTTCATAGTCGACCTTGATTCGCCGAACGGCGTCCAGCGCCTGCTGGTAGGTGTCAGCGGCCACGGCCGCCACCTCGGTTCCCGCCCACTGAATCTCGGTGCCGGGACCGGAGATGACGTCCACCGCCCGGACGCCAGGCATCTTCTCCGCCTCGTGCACGTCGACGCTGCGGACGCGAGCGAGCGGATGCGGGCAGGTCAACAACGCCCCGTAGAGCATGTTCGGACGCTTGATGTCGGTACTGAACTTGGCCCGGCCGCTGGCCTTATCCGGGCCGTCCACGCGGTCCAGAGGCTGACCCATGACGCGGCGGGCGTTCATCGCAGGCCATTTGTATTCGGGCATGACTACCTCCTCGCCTGGGCGGCCTCAAGCACCGCCTTTCGGATGCCGACATAGGTCCCGCAACGGCAGAGGTTGCCCCCGAGGCCGTCCTTGACCTGTTCGTAAGTCGGCTTCGGATTTTCGTCCAGGAAAGCCTTCACGGCGACGACGAAGCCCGGCGTGCAGTAACCGCATTGCTGGGCATCGTTGTTGACGAACGCTCGCATGACCGGATGCAGTTCGCTGCCTTGCGAGAGCCCTTCCACGGTCTGGATATTTCTGCCCTGGGCGTCGATGGCCAGGATCGAGCAGGCGTAGACGGCCTTGCCATCGAGCAACACCGTGCAGGCGCCGCAGGTGCCCCGGTCGCAAACCTTTTTGGCGCCGGTGTAATTGAGCCGCTCCCGCAGCGCGTCCAGCAGGGTGAGGCGAGGCTCCACGTTCAACTTGTGCTCCTTGCCATTGATGGAAAGCGTGATCGCCACCTCGCCCGGCCCCAGTGCGGCCGGAGCAGGCGGCGCCGCTTCTGCCGTCGATTGGAAGATCGTTGCTCCGACTGCGCCTCCGCCAAGCCCTACGCCGCGGATGAAGCCGCGGCGTGAGAAGCCGGCTTGTGGCCTCTTTTGAACGTCCGTGTGTTTTTCAGAACTCACGAGACACCATCCTTTCCTGCCTTCCAGCGTGAACTCGCCGGGAATGCCGTGGCATTCTCGCATTGACTATATCAGATCTGTCCCCGGCCAACAAGACTGCTCGGCCGCTCCGGACTGGGCCCGGCGTTTGGCGAGCAGCGTGGCGCGGTAGCGCTCCACCAGCCGGCGCGTCAGCACCGCCGCGTCGTGATCGTTCTCCACCTTCCGGCGCGCCCGGCGCGCCATCTGGCGGGCCTCCTCCGGCGCCTCGAGCAGCCGCAGGATGCCGCGGGCAAACGCCTCCGCCTCATCGGCTAGCACGCACAGCTCGCCGTCGACTTCGCTCAAGCCCTCGGCGCCCAGGCGCGTCGAGACGACGGGGATGCCGCATGCGAAGGCCTCGAGCAGCTTCACACGGACTCCGGAGCCGCTGAGGATGGGGCAGACGAAGACGGCATAGCGCTCGAGCGGTTCTCGGATGTCAGCCACTTCGCCTCGCAGCTCGACGGCCGCGCCCGCCGCCGGCAGCCCGTAGGAAGGCGGAGGTTCGCTGCCGACCACGATCAGCCGGACCTGTGGCCGCGCCGCGGAGACTGCGGGCAACACCGCCCCCACGAACCAGGTGAGCGCCTGGAGATTCGGTTGATGGCGGAAGCTCCCCACGAACAGCAGCGTGTCGGGTTCCCGCCCGTGCTCCACAAACCGATAAGAGGCGACGTCGATGCCGGAACGCAGGCCCGCCGCCGCCTTCTCGCCGAGCCGGGGCAGGAAGCCGGCGACGTAGGCGGCATTCTCGGGGCTGCAAAAATCGACGCCGTCGAGCCGCGGGAGCAGAGCGAGCTCGTAGTGCAGCGCCCGCATGTACTCGAGCGCCGCCTGGGCCTTGCGCCAGGAACCATTCAGCCCGGGCAAGAGGCGGCGGACGGACTGAAAGTAAACATCGTGCTCGAACAGGAAGGTCGCCAGTCGGCGGTACTCGCCCGCATACTGGCCCATCGGAAGATACTCGAGCTGGATGACGTCGATCTGCTCGAGCAGAATCGTGCGTTCGATCCGCCAGCGCAGCTCCTCGTTTCGGAACTCGCGCACCGCGTGCGGTTCGAGCGAAGCGAGCGACCGCGGTGGGGCGCCGGAGCGGACCAGGAACTCGGCCGACGCGACGCGAGCGGCCAGCTCACGGTGCGCCGCCTCCTGTTCGGGCCTGTCGAGCAGCACGATCAGGTGCAGCTCGCACAACGCCGCCAGGTGCAGGCAGGTTTGGAGCATGAAGACGGCGCCGCCATGCACCGGCGGGCAGATGGGGTAGGGCGAGACGAAAAGCACCCGCGGGCGCTCGCGGACCTCAAGGGGCGCCTCGAACCGATCGCGGTAGTAATCGCCGCGGGGGCGCCGGAAAGCCTCTGCGTCGGAGATCAGGGCCAGGCGGCGGGCGCGCCAGCGGGAGCGCACGGCCGCCGGGAGCCGCAGAAAGGCTTGCCCGAGCGCAACCAGCGACGCCCGCTCGCGCGATTCGCCGAAGAAGAAGCTCAGCCAAGCGGCGCCGAGCACGGCGCACCAGTGCGCGCCCAGGCGCCGCCACTCGTGGATGTTCTTCCAGCAAAACAGCAGAAAGTTACGCCGCAGCACGTCCTCGATCTGGCGCGGCGTGAAGCGCCGGCCGATCGTGCCGCGGTGCTCATGCCAAACCACGCTCCGCGGTTCGTACAGCACCTTCCAGCCGCGCTTCCAGGCGAGATAGCCGAGGTCGGTGTCTTCGAGATAAAACGGGTCGAGCAGCCGGTCGAAGCCGCCCAGCTCGAGGAATTTTCTGCGATCGAACGCACTTGAGCCGCCGCCGGGGTAGAAGCACGGAAAGGCGCGCCGGATCCGGTCATCGGCGCGGTGCCGAACGCGCAACTGGCCCGCCTCCCAGCGACCCTCGGTCAAGCCTGTTTCCTCCCGGCGCCGCCCGGGATCGCCGAAGAAGATCTGACAGGAGACGGCGAAGACCTTCTCGTCGCGAAAGCCGTCGAGCAGCGGCCGAAGAAAATCGGGCGCCACGCGCATGTCGTTGTTAAGCAGCACGACGATGTCGTGCTGCGCGGCTCGGAAGCCCGCATTGGAGCCCCCGCCGAAGCCCAGATTCTTTCCGAGCTCGAGCAGGCGGACGTCGGGGAAGTGTTGCCGAACAAAATCGGCGCTCGCGTCGGTTGAGCCGTTGTCGACAAC
Organism: uncultured Bryobacteraceae bacterium; assembly: GCA_938003835.1. Lineage (GTDB taxonomy): Bacteria > Acidobacteriota > Terriglobia > Bryobacterales > Bryobacteraceae > CALKXJ01. The sequence goes on from CALKXJ010000002.1 coordinate 86,677, forward strand.
GATGATCTCGCTGCCGGCGATCTGCCGGGCCGCCTCCACCACCGACGGCAGGAACTTCTCGAGCAGATGCCGGCCGTTCCAGTTCGGGATAACGATCGAGACGGCCTCGGTTCGGGGGCGGTCATCGCGCGGCGCCAGGCGGCGGCCGAAGACGAGCCAGAGCAGATCCGCAACGGCCAGCGTCAGAGCCGAGACGAGAACGATCAGCGGCGAGAGGCTCAGCAGCGCAAGCTCGAGCAGGCGGCGGAGAACGGGCCTCATGCTACTGGCCGGCAACCTGGGGCCCGAGGCCGAGCTTGCGCCCCAGGCGCATCCAGCGCGAAGCCTCCATCATGCTCAGCCGCGCCTCCAGCCTTCGCACCTCGGCATCGAGCCGCTGCGCCCAGAGCGTGCGCTCCTCGACGGTTCGCTCGGCCTCGTGAAGCAGCTCGACGCACCGGGCCAGCTCCGCGAGCTTGGCGTCGAGCTCCTGCTGCGTCCTGCGCGCCCAGGCGGCCAGGGCGTCTTTTTCCGTCTCGAGGGCGGCGATCTTGGCCTCGTAGCCCGCCGCCTGCTCGGCGAGCTCGGCGTTCAGGCGCTCGATCTCCGCGCGGGCTTTAGCCAGCTCTTCGTCCAGTGTGGCTGCCCAGCGGTTGCGCTCCTCGAGCTCCTCTTCGAGCTGCTCGAAGCTTTCCACCAGACGCGAGTGCTTCTCCTGAAGTTCAGCAAGCCACCTGTCCTTGGTGGCCAGTTCGCTCTCGAGCAACTGGATATGCTCGGCGCGTTCCTTGAGCGCGTTTGCCGTCGAGGGCACATAGACGAGCGAGGGCGGCGCCTCGAGCGCGCCGGCGCTGCAAACGGCCACGAAGAAGTTCGCCCCGGCCGGTTCGGCGCTCCGGTTCTCAACCAGCAGCTCAGCCGCCCCGCACTCGAGAGCCTGGAAAGCGACTCCGGCGGCGTGGTTCTGCAAGTAAAAAACGGCGTTCGGGAAGACTTCGAGCAGGGCCTTGCGGAACTCCTCGAAATCGAATTCATGGACATGGAACGGATTGGGGCCGGACAGCCGGCGGGATTCGGCATAGTAAAGCCGGTTCGGAGTCGAGACGATGAAGCAACCGCCGGCGGCGAGGATTTCGCGCACGCGCCGGAGCGTCTGCTGCCAGGCGGCCAGATGCTCGATCAGCTCGAAGGCGACGACCACGTCGAAGCTCGCCATGCGGAACGGCAACTCCGGCGCCGCGCCCAAAACAAAAGCCAGATTCGGGCCGGCGAAATGAGCGCGGGCGAAGCGGATCGCCTCCGCCGAGAAATCGAGCCCGACGATCTGCGCCGCTGTGGAAGCCAGCTCGGCGGCGCCGTAGCCGGTCCCGCAGCCGAGATCGAGCACGCGGCGGCCGGCGCACAGCGGGCGGGCAAACAGATACCGGGCCCGGTGTTCATTCCAGAGGTCCGGATTGACCTTGCCGGGAACCACCCGTTCTCCGGTGAATTCAAGCAAGCTCTCTCTCCATGACAGGCGCCGCTTGGAGCAGCCGCTGGTTCAGCTCGACGCGGCACGGCAGGTGGATGTAGCCGTAGACGGGCCCGGGTGGCGGGCCCATCTGAAGCGTGATGGCGTTGTCGATCCAGTCGCACATCTCGTATTCGACGAGCGAGCCGTCGGCGATGGCCGGCGAGAAGGAGTAGTGCGACGGATACAGGAGCGGAAGATCCAGGTGGAAGTCGACCGTGTAGATGTCGCCGGGGCGCATGGGAGGAAGCTCGAAACCTTCCCTCAGCGTGTTCGTGGCGGCGAAGTCCAGACCCAGATGGTTGCGCATCACGAAGCCGACATTGGGCCGGGCGATGGCGTCGCGGGCGCGCACGCTGATGCGGACGACGACGGTCGATTCCGGCTCGAGCGTGGCGAGCGGCCGGCCCTGCGGATCGACCACGGCGATGCCCAGCACCTCGGCCCGGCCGCTGCCGTGACGGTGGTCGATGTTGGGGATGGTCTCGATGATCTCGGGCGGCGGGCGGCGCTCGAACTCCCGAGCCGCGGCCGCCGCCGGGCGTCTGGCGAGCTTCAGATAGGCGGCGTCCTTCTCCGCCATCGCCGCCATGTAGCCGGCCACCACGCGCGCGGTGTCGCCGAGCTGGCGCACGCGTCCTCCGTCCAGCCACAGCGTGCGGTCGCCGAGCGCCTTGACATCGCTCATCGAGTGGGAAACGAAGACGATGGTCACGCCGGCGGCCCGCAGCTCGTGAACCTTGCGCATGCAACGCTGCCGGAAGTAGATGTCGCCCACCGCCAGCGCCTCGTCCACCAGCAGGATGTCCGGATCGACGTGAATGGCCACGGCAAAGGCCAGCCGGACCGCCATGCCGCTCGAGTAGGTCTTCACCGGCTGGTCGATGAATTCGCCGATCTCGGCGAACTCGACGATGCTCGGATACTTGGCGGCGATCTCGCGCGGGGAGAAGCCGAGGATGGCGGCGCTCAGGTGGACATTCTCGCGCCCGGTGAACTCCGGATTGAAGCCCGCGCCGAGCTCGAGCAGGGCCGAGACGCGCCCGTTGACGCTCAGCCGGCCCGCGCTCGGCGTCAGGATCCCGGCGATGAGCTGGAGCAGGGTGCTCTTGCCGGCGCCGTTTTCCCCGATGACGCAGAAGGTCTCGCCCCGCCGCACTTCGAACGACAGGTCACGAAGCGCCCAGAAGTCGCGATGAAAGCTCTTGCGGTTGAAGGTCAGGAGCTCTTTCAGGCGGTCGGCGGCCTTTTCATAGATGGGGTAGCTTTTCGAAACGTTTTCAAACTCGATGGCATTCAAGGCCGGCGGGCTGCTCTAACAGAGTAGCAGCGGCTCCGCGGCCCCTGTCAAGCTGCGCCGGCGGCAATCGGCTATGATACCGGACATGAAGGTCGGCATCCGCGTCTGCGTTCTAGCTGCCTGCGGCCTCTCGCTCGCCGGCCAGCCTCAGGACGTCAACTACGACGAGGCCAGGGTCCCCGCCTACACGCTGCCCGATCCGCTCGTGCTCTCAAGCGGCGAGCGCGTCACCACGGCAGAGATGTGGATCGAGCGCCGCCGGCCGGAACTTCTCCGGCTGTTCGAGACCCACGTCTACGGCAAGATGCCGCCGCCTTTGAAGCAAACGAGCTTCCGGTTGCGATCGACGGACCGGCAGGCGCTCGGAGGCAAAGCGGTTCGCAAACTGGTGACCGTGCTCTTTGACGGCCGCGAGGACGGCCCCAAGATGGACCTTCTCATCTACCTACCCGTGTGGGCGAGGCGCCCTGTGCCTGTCTTTGTCGGTTTGAACTTTCAAGGCAACCATGCCGTCACCTCCGATCCCGCCGTGCCGATCAGCCCGTCCTGGATGCGCCCGGGCAAGGGCGTGGTGAACAACCGGGCGACGGAGGAGTCGCGCGGGGCGGAGGCGAGCCGCTGGGCGATCGACCGGATCCTGGCCCGCGGCTACGGGCTGGCGACGGCTTACTATGGCGACATCGATCCGGACTTCGACGACGGTTTCCAGAACGGCATCCATCCCCTGTTCTACAAGCCGGGCCAGAGCCGGCCCGAGCCCGACGAGTGGGGCTCCCTCGGCGCCTGGGCCTGGGGCCTGAGCCGCGCCCTGGACTATTTCGAGACCGACAAAGACATCGACGCGCGCCGCGTCGCCGTGATCGGCCACTCGCGGCTCGGCAAGACGGCGCTCTGGGCCGGCGCCACCGACACGCGGTTTGCCATCGTCATCTCGAACAACTCCGGCTGCGGCGGCGCAGCGCTGAGCCGGCGGCGCTTCGGCGAGACGGTCAAGCGCATCAACACTGCTTTTCCGCACTGGTTCTGCGACAACTTCAACCAGTACAACGACAACGAGGACGCCCTGCCCGTGGACCAGCACATGCTGATCGCGCTTATGGCGCCCCGTCCGGTCTACGTGGCGAGCGCGCAGGAGGACCTCTGGGCCGACCCGAAAGGCGAGTTTCTCGCCGCCCTGCACGCCGATCCGGTTTACCGGCTCTTCGGCCTCGAAGGCCTGCCCGCCCGGGAGATGCCCCCCGTCAACCAGCCCGTCATGGGCACCATCGGCTACCACATCCGCACCGGCAAGCACGACGTCACGGAATACGACTGGGAGCAGTATCTGAACTTCGCCGACAAGCACGACGCGAAGAGGCGCCCGCGATGAGGAAGAAGCCGCTGCGCAGCCGGGACTGGTTCTTCGAGAAGGAGTACTACGCCTTTGCCCGCCGCGCCTATCTGCGCTCGGAGGGCTTCCACGCCGACATCTTCGCCGACAAGCCCGTCATCGGCATCGCCAACTCCTGGAGCGAACTCAACCACTGCAACCGCCACCTGCGCGAGGTGGCCGAGGCGGTCAAACGCGGCGTCTGGAAGGCGGGCGGGGTGCCGCTCGAGTTCCCGACCATCTCGCTCGGCGAGCCCTTCATCAAGCCCACCTCGATGCTGCTGCGCAATCTGATGGCGATGGACGTCGAAGAGTGCCTCCGTTGCTATCCGCTCGACGGGGTCGTGCTGCTCGGCGGCTGCGACAAGACCACACCGGCGCAACTGATGGGCGCCGCCAGCGCCGACATTCCGGCCATCGTCGTGCCCGGCGGGCCGGCGCTTACGAGCTACTGGAAAAACCAGAAGCTCGGCTCCGGCACCGACGGCCGCAAGCTGTACGACCTCTACCGGATCGGCCGGATCACCGACGAGGAGTGGTGCGAGCTCGAGGGCGCCATCGCGCGCAGCGCCGGCCATTGCATGGTGATGGGCACGGCCTCCACCATGACCAGCCTGGCCGAGGCGCTCGGCATGACGCTGCCGGGCTGCGCCTCGATCCCGGCGCCCGATTCGCGCCGGCTGGCCGTGGCCGAGCTGAGCGGCGCGCGCATCGTCGAGATGGTGCAAGAGGACTTGCGGCCGTCGCGGATTCTCACGCGCGAAGCGTTTCTGAACGCCATCACCACGCTGATGGCGCTCGGCGGCTCGACCAACGCCGTCATCCACCTGATCGCCATCGCCGGCCGGCTGGGCATCAAGCTGGAGCTCACGGAGTTCGACCGCATCTCGCGCCGCACGCCGTGGCTGGCCAACGTCAAGCCCTCGGGCGAATTCCTGATGGAAGATTTCTTCTACGCTGGGGGCTTGCCGGCGCTGATGCGCGAGATTCTGCCGTTGCTGGAGGGCTCCTGTCTCACCGTTAACGGCAAGACGATCGCGGAGAACTACGCTGCGGCGCCCTGCTGGAACCGCGACGTGATCCGCCCGCTCGAGGCGCCGCTTTCAGGCGAAGGCGGCATCGCCGTGCTCTACGGCAACCTCTGCCCGCGCGGGGCAGTGATCAAGCAGACGGCAGCTTCTCCGCACCTGTTGCGCCATCGCGGCCGGGCCTTCGTCTTCGAGCGCTACGAGGAAATGAAGGAACTCATCGAGCGCGAGGACCTGCCGGTCGATGAGAACACCGTCCTGGTGATGAAGAATTGCGGCCCGGTGGGCGCGCCCGGCTTCCCGGAGTGGGGCCACATCCCGATGCCCAAGGTCCTGCTGGAGCGGGGCATTCAGGATGTGGTGCGCATCTCCGATGCCCGCATGAGCGGCACCAGCTTCGGCACCGTCGTCCTGCATGTGGCCCCGGAGTCGGCCATAGGCGGGCCGCTCGCCGCCGTCCGAACCGGCGACGAGATCCTGCTCGACGTGCCGGAGCGCAGGCTCGAGCTGCTGGTCGAGCCGGAGGAGATCGAGCGGCGCCTGGCCGCCTTCCAGCCGCCCCCACCGCACTACCGGCGCGGCTACGGCAAGCTCTTTCTCGATCATGTCACCCAGGCCGACGAGGGCTGCGACTTCGACTTCCTGCGGCCGGAACCGGCGCCGGTCTGAGCTCGATCGCGGTCAGCGGCCGCCCTTGACGCCGACGCGGCGCAGCACCTGGTGGATCGTGCGGAAGACGGTCTCTTCGACCTCCTCGCTGAACGGGCCGGGCTGGCCGTAGTAGATCATGCTAGTGTCGGCTTCATAGCCGCCTTCGCGCAGCACGCGCAGCGAGGGGATGTAGCACATGACGTCGTTGGAGTAGGCGGCTACCACCAGCGTCTCTTTCGGGAACTCGCGCTTGGCGCGGAGCGCGTAGTCGACCACCACCTCGCCACCGAGCGCCACCAGGGTGAGGTCGTTGTTCAGGCGCATGGCCTGCACCGGATAGGGCACCTGCCGCACCGGGCGGCGCTCGTCATAGGCCTGGAGCATCTGGCGCGCCCGCGCCACGCGGAACCGGTCGCCGCTGGCGAGCTCCTTTTCGAACTGCTCGCGCGTGTGCGGCGCAAAGCGCAGGTCGACCACCTGGAAGGCGGCGCGGATCGGCGGCCGCACCGGCTTGACCTCACCCGTGAGCACGCGCACGACTTCCGCGCCCAGGCTCTTGCCGTGACGCACCGCCAGCTCCTCTTGGCTGCGCGGGTTCGGGTTCTGGTCCCCCGCACACAGGGTCAGAAACATCGCCGTGGCGCCGGGGTAGGCCCGTTCGACTTCCATCTGCGCGTAGCCGGCGTAGTCGCCGCTGATCTTGTAGTGCTCGGCCGTGAGCGTCGTGCAGTGACAGGCGTAGCCGAATAGGACCGCCTTGATTGTGCCATCCGGGTTGCTCACTCGCAGCACGGGAACGGAATGATCCACCGGGCCGTCGGGGTTCACTCCCAGCTGGACGCCTTGGGCCGTAAACTGGCGGCGGTTCACCGCAAATCCGACCTGGCCTTGGCCGAAGGCGAGGTACGCCGGCGACAGATCACCCAGGGCGGCGCCCGCCACCTCGACGAGCCTGTCCGCCAGCATGCGGGCATACTCCTTCACCACGCGCTCCTGGGCCGGGTCGAGTTGGAACATGGTCATCAGGTTGGGGTAGACCACCGGCCCGGTATGCGTGTGCGAGGCGTTGAGCAGCAGGCGCGCCCGATCGAGTCCCCATTGCTTCTGGACCCGCGCGGCGACCTCCTCGGCGAGCGACCGCGGCAAGCCGATCAGGTCCACGGTAACCACCACAAACCGGCCGCCCTTGTTGTCTTCGAGCGCCAGCGCTTTGGCCCACAAATCGGTGAGCTTGCCTTCGGAGGGCTTCGTGCGGGCAGCGTAGCCCGACAGCCAGATCGGGCCCTCCGGCGTGATGTTCAGGCGCGCCACGCCGGCTTTGAAGTCCTGGGCGCCGACAGCGGAGGCCAGAGCGGCGAAAACGAGCAGCTTTTTCATATCCAGACCTCTTGAATCGGAATGCCTTCCTTGCAGAGCTGGCAGCTCTTCTCATCGCCGAAGCAGCAGCCCTCCAGTTTGGCGAGATAGTAGAACGGAAGCGGGTCGAAGCTGGGGGTCTCCGGATTGGGCTGATAGACGACGACGGCCAGGGCGATCACCTCGGCCCCGTTGGCTACCAGCAGGTTCTTCAGCTCCATCAGCTTCTTGCCGGTACGCAGGATGTCATCGACGATCAGCACCTTCTCGCCCGGCACCTGCTCGAGGAACTGCCGGAAGCGCAACGGCTCGCCTTCGTTGTTCTTCTCCGCCCAGTAGACCTGGTGGGCGCGGAGCGCCTCGCAGACGCCGTAGGCGACGGGCAGGCCGGCCGTAGCCGGCGTGACGATCGACAGCTCCGGGATGATGGCGCGAATCTCGGGATTGGCGCGCACCAGGCGGCTTAGGCCCACGCTGAGCGTCCGCTGGTGCTGATAGTAGCGCATGGCCAGCGGCACCTGAAGATACTGGTTGGAATGCAGGCCCGAGGGATAACGGAAGTGGCCCTCGCGCAGCGCCCCGGTTTCGCGCAGCAGGGCGATGACTTCATCCTGAGTCGGAACCAGATGCATGTCAGTGGGCTCCTTTCCCGGTCAGCACGCCGGGGATGGTGCGCATGAGGATGTGGAAATCGAGCCCCAGCGACCAGTTGTCAATGTACTCGAGATCCTTCCGGATCCAGGTGTCAAACTCCAGTTGATCGCGCCCCTCGAGCGCCCACAGGCAGGTCAGGCCCGGACGCATCCGCAGCCGGCGCCTCTGCCAGCGCTCGTACTTGTCCACCTCTTCCGGCACCGGCGGCCGCGGTCCCACCAGCGACATATCGCCCCGCAGCACGTTCCACAGTTGCGGCAGCTCATCGAGGGAGAACTTCCTCAGCCAGCGCCCGAGCGGCGTCACGCGCGGGTCGTTGGCGATCTTGAAGGCCGTCTTCTTCTCATTCAGGTGCGCCAGCCTGGGCTTTAACTCTTCGGCATTTTCACACATCGAACGGAACTTGTAGAGGGTGAAGCGGCGGCCGTTGAGCCCGCAACGCTGCTGGCGGAAGATCGCCGGACCGGGCGAGGTCAAGCGGATCAGCACGGCAATCAGCAGCATCAGGGGCGCCAGCAGAACCAGAAGGACGGCGGAGACCACGATGTCGACAATGCGCTTCGCCATCAGGCGCAGCTCATCGGACGGGGCGGCGGAGAAGGTGAGCAGCGGGGTCTGGTAGAGCCGATCGAGATACACCTCGCTGTTGGCGTGCGGAAAGAAATCGACCGCGACGCGGGTCTGTACGCCGCTTTCATCGCACATCAGGAGCACGTCTTCGAGCTCGGAGAGACGCCTGGAGTCGACCACGAAGATGATCTCATCGATCACCTGGGTGTCGAGCAGTTTCGGAATCGCCTCGAGCGGGTGTACCGGGTAGCGCGCGGCCAGGGCCGGCGGCAACGGCTCCTCTTCGGGATCCGCCAGGACGAAACCGAGCAGGCGCACCCCGAACGCCTCGGAGCGTTCGAGCAGGCGCGCCAGACGCTCCGCGCGCGGCCCGGTGCCGGCGATCAGAACATAGTAGGGCTCGGAGAAGCCTCGCCGGAACCAGCCGACCAGACGCGGGGCGTTCAGCCGGAACAGGCTCAGCAGCAGGCAGGTATAGAGCAGGAAGAGGGCGAGGAAGGACCGCGACAAGTCCAGCCGCAAAGCGTACTCGATCAGGATGAGCGCGATGCCGGCCGCGGCGCACTGGCGCAGGGTGTCGCGGAGGATCACGCGCGCCGACTCCGCCTCCAGCCGGTCATAGACGCGCAGGCCGATGCCGGCGAGCGGCCACAGCACGGCGGCCGCGCCCATGAGCAGGGCCTGCACCGGCGGGGCGAGAAAGAAGACGCGCTCAAGCGGCAGGGCGAGGCGGGTGCGATAGGCGAGTTCGAAGGCGATCAGGGTGAGGGCAATATCGGCCAAGCCGAACAAAAATCGCCTCTTGCGCCGCTGGCGGCTGAACACCTTCTCCCTGGCCCAGCATAGCACGCCCCCCGGGGCCGGAAGCGGACCCGGGCGGCGCGCCTTTTGACCGGGAACAAATCCGGTGCTATGCTCGTTTTTAGTATTTGCTAAATTAGTAGACGCTAGCTTCCATGACCACTCGCCGCAGCAGGAAAGTGCGGCTATCCGCAGCCGAGCGCCGCTCGGCGATCGTGCAGGCGGCGGTCCGCCTGTTCGCCGAGAAGGGCTTCAAGGGCACCACCACGCGCGAACTGGCCCTGGCGGCCGGCGTCACCGAGCCGGTCCTCTACCAGCACTTCGCCACCAAGGAGGACCTCTACACCGCCATCATCGAGTCGGTCTGCCGCATGGAGCAGCAGGCCAGGGACTCCCGACTCGAGGCCGCGCGAGCGGCAGGCGACGATGCACGCTTCCTCCGCCGGTTGGGCGAGTTGATTTTCGACTGGCACCGCCGCCACGCCGAGATCGTCCGCTTGCTCCTTCATAGCGGCCTGGACCGCCACGAGCTGGCCGATCTGTTCTTCGAGCGGCACGTGGCCGTCTACTACCGGATGCTGACCGGCTATATGGAGCAGCGGATCGCGGCCCGGGCGTTCCGCCAGCTGGATCCCTACCTGGCCGCACGCGGCTTCACCGGGATGATCGCCCATCAGGCTTTGGCCGAAGTCATCTTCGGTGACCGCCGACTGGCGCGGCGAAAAAAGAAGCTCATCGAGACCATCGTCAACATCTTTCTCGAAGGGATCTCGCAGGAAAGGACACGAAGGAAATGAACAGCCGAGCTGTGCGTGCGCTGTTGAGCACCCTGTTGCTGTCACTGGTGATTCTCCCCGGCTGCAAGAGCCGGAGTTCGCAATCCGGGGTGGAAGCCGCATCGGCGCCCGCCGATCCCCCGCTCGTCAAGGTGGCGCGTGCCGAGAGCCGCCAAGTGGTCCGCAACATCGCGGTGACCGGTTCGCTCGCCGCCGACGAGACGGTGACGGTGAGCAACGAAGTGGCCGGGCGGCTGGCCCTGCTCCGGGTCGATTTCGGCCAGCGGGTGCGCGCCGGCGACGTGATCGCCGAACTGGACAAGCGCGAGCTCCAGTTGCAGCTCGACCGGGCCCGCGCCTCGCTGGCTCAGGCGCTGGCCCGCATCGGTCTGGAGCCCGGCCAGGAGGAGGTTGTCCCGGAGACCACCCCGGCCATTCGGCAGGCTCAGGCCCTCCTCGAAGATGCCCGCACGCGGTACGAGTCGGCGGCCAAGCTGGTTCGGAGCGGCGACATCGCCACCGATCGCTTCGTCGAGATCGAGAAAGCCTACCGGGCGCGCGAGGCGGCGCTCGATGCCGCCCGCCATGAGCTCGAGACCGCGCTGGCCACTATCCGGGCGATCCGGGCCGAGGTCAAACTGGCGGAGAAACGGCTGGCCGACGCCACGGTCCGGGCACCCATCGATGGCTACGTCTCCGAGCGGATGGCCTCGCCCGGGCAGTACCTGCGCGAGAACACGCCGATCGTCACGCTGGTGAAGCCCCATCCGTTGCGCCTGCGGGTGGAGATTCCCGAATCGGCCTCGGCGGCCGTCCGCGTGGGCACGGAGTTGCGCTTCACCACCGACGCGGTCCCCGGTGCCAGCTTCCGCGCCGTGGTGCGGGAGCTGAACCCGGCGCTCGATCCCCGTTCTCGCTCGCTCACCGCCGAGGCCCGCCTGACGGCTCCTGACGACCGGCTCCGCCCCGGCATGTTCGTTCAGGTCGAGCTCGTCACCGAGCGGGCCGCCGAGGTGGTCGTCGTGCCGCGCGAGGCCGTCTACAGCGTCGCCGGGTTGAACAAGCTGTTCGTGGTCCGTGACGGGCGCGCCGTGGAGAAGCGGGTGCGCCTGGGTACGGGCTTGGAAGGTTGGGTCGAGGTGCGGGATGGAGCCGTTGCTCCGGGTGAGCTCGTGGCGGTGAGCCGGCTCGCCGAGCTGGTGGACGGCGCCCCGGTCCGGCTCGAGCAGGGGTCCCCGTCCGGAGACTGAGCTATGCAAAAGATCGCCGAGATTTGTATCCGACGACCCGTCTTCGCCACCATGCTCATCCTCAGCCTGGTGGTGCTCGGCCTGGATTCCTACCGCAAGCTCGGTGTGGACTTCTTTCCCAAGGTCGAATTCCCCATAGTCACCATCACCACCACGCTGCGTGGGGCCGCGCCGGAAGAGGTGGAAAGCCAGATCACGCGACGCATCGAAGAGGCGGTCAACACCATCTCCGGCATCGACGACCTGAGCTCGCTTTCGGCCGAGGGCATCTCGATCGTCACGGTCCAGTTCGTTCTGGAAAAGGACGTCGACGTGGCGGCCCAGGAGATTCGCGACAAGGTGAACGGCATTCTGAGCCAGCTCCCCCGCGACGCCGACCCCCCGGTGGTCGAGAAGCTGGCCATTGACGCGGCGCCGGTCATCAATATCGCCGTTTCGGCTCCCCGCGATCTGCGCGAAATCACCCGGATCGTCGATGACCGATTGAAGAAGAATCTGGAGACGGTGAGCGGCGTCGGCCAGATCCGGCTGGTCGGCGACCGCACCCGCCAGATCCAGATCTGGCTTCACGCCGATCGCCTGAAGGCCTACAGCCTGAATATCGACCAGGTGCGCGCGGCGATCGCCGCCCAGAACGTCGAAGTCCCCGGCGGCCGCATCGACCAGGGGCGGCAGGAGCTGACGCTACGAACGCTGGGCCGGATTGAAAAGCCGGAGGACTTTGAGACCGTCATCCTGGCGAACCTCAACGGCTCGCCGGTGCGCGTACGCGACGTGGGCTACGTGGTGGACGGCGTGGTCGAGCCGCGCTCGCTGGCCCGCCTGGACGGCGAGCCGGCGGTGGTGCTCGAGGTGCGTAAGCAAGCCGGCACGAACACCCTCGAAGTCATCAACAAGGTAAAGGAGCGGGTCGAGGAGCTCCGCGCGGCGCTTCCGGCCGACTTCCGGCTCACCTATAGCGGCGACCAGTCAAAGTTCATCCAGGGCTCCTTCGAAGCGGTTCAACGCCACCTGATCGAAGGCGGGCTGTTCGCCGCGCTCATCGTGCTGCTATTCATGCGCAACTGGCGGTCGACTCTCATCGCCGCCATCGCCATCCCGACCTCGATCATTTCCACTTTCAGCCTGATGAAGTGGATGGATTTCACGCTGAACCAGATCACCATGCTGGCGCTCACGCTGATGGTGGGCGTGGTGATCGACGACGCCATCGTGGTGCTCGAAAACATCTACCGGTTCCGCGAGGAGAAGGGCCTGCCCCCGATGCAGGCGGCCATCGAGGCCACGCGTGACATCGGCCTGGCGGTGACGGCGACCACGCTCAGCCTCGTGATCATCTTCCTGCCGGTGGCATTCATGGAGGGCCTGATCGGCCGCTTCATGTCGAGCTTCGGCTACACGGCCGCCTTTGCCATCATGGTCTCCCTGCTCGTCAGCTTCACGCTGACGCCCATGCTGTGCTCGCGCTATCTGAAGGTTGCCGAAAACGGCGGTCGGCCCAAGAGCCGCGAGACGCGCTTCTTCCGCGCCATCGCCTCACCCTACCGGCGCATGCTCTATTGGTCGATGACGCACCGGTGGGCGATCGTAGTGGGCAGCCTGCTGGTAGCGCTGTCTTCGATTCCGCTCGCCATCGGCATCGGCAAGGACTTCCTGCCGCAGGACGACCAGAGCCAGTTCGAGGTCACGGTGAAGCTGCCGCCGGGCTCCTCGCTTCAGGGTTCCGAAGAGGTCATGAAACAGGTCGAGGCGGAGTTGCGGCAGCTTCCCGGCGTGCGCGCGCTGCTGACGCGCATCGGCGCCGACATCCGCCGGCAAGTGGACCGCGCCTCGGTCATTGTCGAACTCGTTCCCGTGGAGGAGCGCAAAGAGAGCCAACAGGAGCTGATGCTGATGGCGCGCCAGCGGCTCGCCCGCTTCCGGGATCTCACCATCGGCGTACAGTTGCCTGCCCTGATCCAGGGCGCCACCCGGTACGACCTTCAGTTCTACATCCAGGGGCCGGATCTCGACCAGCTCGAAAAATACTCTTCTGTCTTGATGCAGCGCCTGAGCGAGGTGCCCGGCGTGAGGGATCTGGACAGCTCCTACGAGCCGGGTAAGCCCGAGGTCCAGGTGCGGATCAATCGGGACAAGGCGGCCGATCTCGGCGTGAGCGTCGCCTCGATCGCCACCGCGTTGCGCACGCTGGTGGGCGGCGACGAGCAGGTGACGACCTACCGTGAAGGCGAGGACCGCTATGACGTGCAGTTGCGCGTCTCCGAAGAGTTTCGAAACTCGCCCGACGCCCTCGAGCGCCTCTACGTTCCCTCTTCCAAGCTGGGCAACGTGCCGCTGTCCAACGTAGCCGAGTTCGTCGAGACCACCGGACCGACGCAGATCATGCGCTGGAACCGGCAGCGGCAGATCATGATTCAGGCCAACATCGTCGAAGGCCAATCCCTGAGCAACGTGCTGGCGGTGCTCAACCGGACGGTGGAGGAGCTCAACCTGCCGCCCGAGTACCGCACCGGCTTGATCGGCCAGACCAAGGAGTTCGGCCGGGCCGGGCGGGCTTACTTCATGGCCTTCGTGCTGGCCATCGCCTTCATGTACATGGTGCTGGCGGCGCAGTTCGAGAGCTTCATCGATCCGGTGACGATCCTGCTCAGCCTGCCCCTTTCGGTGCCGTTCGCGCTGCTGTCGCTCATCGTAGCGGGCGAGAACTTCTCGGTGATCTACAGCTCGGTGGGCATCTTTGTGCTGTTCGGCATCGTCAAGAAAAACGCGATTTTGCAGATCGACCACATCAAGGCGATCCGCCGGGCCGAGCCGGTGAGCCGGCTGGAGGCGATCCTGCGCGGCTGCGGGGACCGGTTGCGTCCGATCCTGATGACGACGCTGTCGCTGGTGGCCGGCATGCTTCCGCTGGCGCTCGGCGGCGGCGCCGGCTCCGGCTCGCGCCGCACGGTGGCGATCGTGGTCATCGGCGGCCAGACGCTGTGTCTGCTGCTGACGCTCCTGGTCACTCCGGTGGCCTATTCGATCTTCGACGACATCGCGCACGCGCCGCTGTGGGCCCGCCTGCGCGCGCTGGCCGGCGCCGGCGCCGGTTCGCTGAGGCGGGCCTGGTCCGGCGTCACGGGCCTGTTGAGGTGAACCCATGCCGAAGACTCTTCTTGCACTGATCGCCGTGCCGGCTCTCGTGGCGGCTCCGGTTCAGATGCCGCCGCGGGTCGGCGTCGGCGTCATCAAACGCGAGCTGACGCTAGCCCAGGCCATCGAAATGGCCCTGCGCAACAACCTCGACATTCAGATCGAGAAGACGGGCGTCTCCTCGGCCGTCGAGGCCCGGCGGGGCGCGCGCGGCTGGCTCGATCCGCGCCTGCGCTGGTCGCCCGGCATCGAGGACCGCACCACGCCCACCAGCTCGCCGCTCATGGGAACCGGCGGCAAGCTGGTGGAAAAGAACTTCTCACAGAACTTTTACTTCGACCAACGCCTGCCCTGGGCCGGCGCGGCGCTCAACCTGAGTTTTGAAAACTACCGCCAGTCGACGACGAATCCGTTTGTGACGCTGACGCCGTTTCTGGTCTCGCGCCTGGGGGCGACGCTCGTGGTGCCGCTCGCGCGCAACCGCGAGATCGACCGCGAACGGGCCAATCTCCGAATCGCGGCCACGCAGGTGGATCTGGCCAGCGACCAGGTGGAGCTCAAAGTAATCGACGTTATCGCCCGGGTGGAGGAGGCCTACTGGAACCTGGTGGCCGCGCGCCAGAGCGTCGAAGTTGCCTCCGAGGCGGTGAATCTGGCGCGGGAGCAGCTCGCCCGCACGCGGCGCATGATCGAGAGCGGCACGCTCGCTCCCGTGGAGATCGCCGCCGCCGAGGCCGAACTCGAGCGCCGCGTCGACACCTGGTATGCGGCCGTCTCCCAGGTGACCCAGCTCGAAAACGCCCTGAAGCTGCTGATCACCTCGAGCCGCGACGAACCGCTGTGGAACGACGAGATCGTGCCGGTGGACACGCGGACGCTGGAGGCCCCGGACATCGAGGACCTGCGCGCGGCAGTCAACCGCGCGCTGGCTGCACGCGTCGAGCTGCGGGCGCTGGCGCGCCAGCGCGAGACCACCGAGATCCAGAAGACGCTGGCCCAGAACCAGACCAAACCCGAGGTGAACCTGCTCGCCGGCTATGTCTCCTCGGGTCTGGCCGGCGAGGTCTCCCTGCGCGAGAACCCGTTCGCTGAAATCAGCCAAGTGCAGGTGGCCCGACTCAATGAACTCTCCCGCCTGGCCGGCCTCGCGCCGCTGCCCCCGGTCAGTTTCGGCGGCGTTCCCGCCAACCAGATCGGCGGTTACGGCTCCGTGCTGGACGGCGTCTTCCGGGGACGCTACCCGACCGCCTTTGCCGGTCTTCAAGTGAACTTCACCGGGCGGAATCGCATGGCGGAGGCGCAGTTGGCCCAGGCGGCGATCGCCGGCCGGCGGCTCGAGCTCGAACGCAGCCGCATGGAGCTGCTCGTCGAGGCGCAGGTGCGCAACGCCTTCCAGGCCATCCAGTCGGCGCGGCAACGGATCGCCGCCGCGGAAGCCAGCGCCCGTGCCGCCGAGGAGAAGCTCGCCAGCGAGATCCGCCTGTTTCAGACCGGTGAGTCGACCAACTTTCTGGTGCTGACGCGCCAGAATGAGCTGGCCGACTCCAAGCAGCGCGTCGTGGCGGCGCGCCTGGAGTTCAACAAGGCGGTGGCGCGGGCGCAGCAGGCCCTCGGCGCCACGCTCGAGCACTACAACATCCGCATCGACTGACCGCCGGGCCGAGTTGCGGGCCGGCGCCGGCGGTCCGTAGAATGAGAAGCTCCGCCCGGCCGGACCGGGACCCGAGTCGATGCACGATCTGGCCTACTTTCGCGCGAACCTCGAAGCGATCCGCGAGCGGCTGGCGACGCGCGGCTTCGTGCTCGACGTCGACCGTTTCGTCGAACTCGACCGGCGGCGGCGCGCGGCGGTGACAGAGACCGAGCAGCTCCGGGCGCGGCGGAAGGTCGAAAGCGCCGAGATCGCCCGGCTGCGGCAGGCCGCAGTCGACACCGAGGAGCGGCAGCGCCAGGTCCGCCAGATCGGCGAACGGATCGCACAACTCGAGGAGAATCTGCGCGAGCTCGAGGACGCCTTCCGCGAGATGCTGGCCGGCATCCCGAACCTCCCCCATGAGTCGGTGCCGGTCGGCCCGGACGAGACGGCCAACGTCGAAGTGCGGCGCTTCGGCGAGCCGCGCCAGTTCGACTTCGCGCCCAGAGCCCACTGGGATCTCGGCCCGGCGCTCGGCATCCTGGATCTTGAGCGGGCCGCTAAGATTGCCCGCACCCGCTTTGCCGTCTATGTCGGTCTGGGCGCGCGGCTCGAACGCGCCCTGATCAACTTCATGCTCGACGTGCACACGCGCGAGCACGGCTACACCGAGGTCCTGCCGCCCTTCCTCACCAACTCGGACGCTCTGTTCGGCACCGGCCAGTTGCCCAAGTTCGCCCAGGACCTGTTCCGGATCCAAGACTACGACCTCTGGCTGATCCCCACGGCCGAGGTGCCGGTGACGAATCTCTTCCGCGAGGAGACGCTCGAGGCCGACCGCCTGCCCATCAAGCTGTGCGCCTATTCGCCCTGCTTTCGCAGCGAGGCCGGCTCCTATGGCAAGGACGTGCGCGGCATCATCCGGCAGCACCAGTTTCAGAAGGTGGAGTTGGTAAAGTTCTGCCGGCCCGAGACGAGCTACGAGGAGCTCGAGGGACTGACGCGGGACGCCGAGCAGATCCTCCGCAAGCTGGGCCTGCCCTATCGTGTGGTGGCGCTTTCGACCGGCGATCTCGGCTTTGCCTCGGCCAAGACGTATGACATCGAGGTCTGGATGCCCGGCCAGGGGGCCTACAAAGAGATCTCCTCCTGCTCGAACTTCGAGGCGTTTCAGGCCCGGCGCGCGGGGATCCGGTACCGGACCGCAAAGGGCAAGTCCGAGTACGTGCACACGTTGAACGGCAGCGGCCTGGCGGTGGGGCGGACCTGGGTGGCGATCGTGGAGAACTATCAGCAGGCCGACGGCAGCGTGGTGGTGCCCCAGGCGCTGGTGCCGTACGTGGGGGCGGAGCGGATCACTCCCCGGGGGGAGATCGCCTAGGAAAATTCCGCCCCGGAGTTCAGAAATATCCTCCCAGAATCAGGCCTCACCCTCGCGGAATTCCAGAAAATTCGCAGTATAATTATCGATGCACGCACACAATTCGGGCTCCGATGCGAGCAGCCCCCTGGCTGCTGGCGGCGCTGGCTGTCTCCATGCTCGCCGCGGCGGAGCAGATCGGCAAAGGGGCGTCGCCCGCCTACTCGGCCGCCAGCCTCGTCAATAACGCCAGCAATCTGGCCGGTGGCCTGGCGCCGAACACCATCGTGACGCTCTACGGCGAGAACCTGGCGCACCAGACGAGGGCTCTTTCCTCCGGCGATCTCCGCCAGGGACGCCTGCCGACGACGCTGGCCGGCACCGGCGTGCGCGTGCTGATCCAGAACATTCCGGCCGGCATCTACTACGTGTCCCCCAACCAGATCAATCTGCTGATCCCGGCCGACTTGCTTCCCGGTCCCGCGCGGCTTCAACTCATTCAGGACGGCCGCGCCGGACCCGAGGTCCAGATCCGGTTGCGCCCCGCCGCCCCGGCGCTTTATCAGCTCGATGCCGAGACGGCGATCGCGGTTCGGCCAGGCGGAGTTCTCGCTACGCCGGAGTTCCCCGCCCAGCCCGGGGAGGTGGTCGTGCTTTACGCCACCGGGCTGGGCGAGGTGGTCCCGCCGCTTGCCGCCGGCGAAATCCCGCGTGCGGCCGCCCCGCTGAAGCGCCTTTCCGAGTTCAGAGTCTTCCTCGACGGGCTCGTCGTGGAGCCCTCGAACATTCTTTATGCCGGCGTCACGCCGGGATTCGCCGGCCTGTATCAGATCAACTTGCGCCTGCCGGCGACTGCGGGGAAGAATCCGGAGGTACGTCTGGCCGTGGGCGAGGAATTGAGCCCGACGGGGGTCTACCTGCCAGTCGAACCCAACTGAAAGTAAAGGCGCAACCTTTTTCCCGCGGCCGGCGTTAAGAATGGTGTAGCATCAAGTAGGGCGAGACGGGGCAACGATGAAGCCTGTTTGGTTGGCCATATTCAGTCTGGGGCCGCTGCTCGTCGGGGCGCAAACTGAAGCCGCTCCACAAGCGCCGGCCGGCGACGCCCAGAGCACCGCAGCGGAAGCAGAGGTGTACGTGCTCGAGCCGGGCACGCGCATTCCGCTGGCGATGATCAACAGCGTCAGCACGAAGAATTCCGCCGTCGGCGACCGGATTTATCTTGAAACCGTCTTTCCGGTTCTGGTAAACGGGCGCATTGTGATTCCGCCGGGCAGCTACGTGGCCGGCACGGTCACCCACGTCAAGCGGCCGGGTCGGGTGAAGGGCCGGGGCGAGCTGTACGTCCGTTTCGACTCGCTGACGCTGCCGAACGGCGTCACCCGGGACTTCCGGGCGCGCATCGGCAGCCTGGACGGGCGGGCCAGCGAGAATCTGGATCGCCAGGAAGGCACCATCAAGAGCGAGGGCAACAAGAGCGGCGACGCCCGCAATATCGGCGAGGCGGCGGCCACGGGCGCCTCGGTGGGCACCATTGCCGGAGCGGTGGGCGGCAATGTCGGAAAAGGGCTTGGCATCGGCGCCGCCGCGGGCGCCACGGCCGGCCTGGTGGGGGTACTGCTGAGCCGGGGGCCGGACGCCATGCTGGCCAAGGGCACGACGCTCGATATGGTTCTCGACCGCCCGCTGCGCTTCACTGCCGAGGAGCTCAACTTCGGTCCCCTTCCCTACCGGCAGGCGATCGGCGCCGGCGAAGGCCCGCCGCCCAGCAAGAAAAGCGAGACACGGCCGATTCGCCGCGGGCGCTTTCCGCTTTGAGCCTGCGCTAGTCGTGACGCAAGTTCGACGCTGGCGCTGCCTTGTCAGCCCGGCGGGCAAGCCGCCGGGGCTTGCCAAGACCCCAAAGGACTCAAGGAAGACGGGCCGGAGAGGAGAAAGCGCGGGGTGTTATGTGAAGGCTCGTCGGAGGTTAGCGAGGAAAACAGGGGTTGGAATGGGAGGGCGGCCCGCCGGTTCCTTGAGCCCTTCCGTGGTGTCATCGACGCAGGGAGAGGCAACTCGAGGGCCAAACCCCGATCTCTGAAAGCGCGAGCGCTACGGCAGTTCCCAGACCCGGCAGCGGCCGTGGAGCGTGCCGAACCGGAACCCCTGTTCCAAATCGAAACGCGCCCGGCCCGCCCGCTTCAGGGACGGGCGGGAACCGGATCGGGCGGCCGCGAAACCCTTCCGGAGAGCGCCTCCTGGATCTCGATGTTGTACGTGTTGAGCGTAGTGCCAAGCGCCTGCTCGAGATCCACCTTCGCCTTGGTATAGGCCGCCATGGCCGCCACTTCGTTCGACTGTGCCTGAGCGAGATCCCGCTGGTACTGAATGACAAAGAAGACGGTCGAGGCGCCCAGCGCGTACTTCTTCTGTTCGGCTTCGAGCGTCTGCTCCTGAAGAATCCGCTCTTTGACGGCCGCGTTATAGAGCGCCCGGGCCTGCATGAGCGCAATCTGGGCGTTCTGCACCTGCACGCGGACGTTGTTCAATAGCTGCCGCTCGCGCAGCTCCTGCTGGCGCAGTTGCAGCGAGTCACGGATGTAGTCGGCCTGGGCGGATCGGTTGTAGATGGGGATGCTGAGCTGGAAAGCCACGCCGTAATCGGGGAAGTTCCTCCGGAAGACCTGCTCGAGCGTCCTGCCGAAGCTGCCCGCCACCAGCGGATCCACCAATGGGACGAAGGGCGGCCGGGCGAGAAAGTTGGGGGAGCCGGCCAGACCGTTGTTGTTAAAAAAGGTCAACACGTCCAGCGACGGCAGCAACTGGCTGCGGCTACCCGCCATGCCGATCTTCGTGTTTTCGATGTTGATGCGCGTCTGCTCGAGCTCGCGCCGGTTCTTCAGCGCGATCTCGACCAAGCGCTCGAGCGGCGGGATCTCCTCTTCGGGCGGAATCTGGATGCGGTCGGTGGGGATGATGCGGGCTGCCGCCAGCGCCGGGTTCTCGATTCCCGTCTTGCTCAGAACGTTCTTGAGGATGGTCTCCTGCTGCAACAGCCGGGTTTCGGAGGCGGTGAGCTCCTGCTGCCGGCGCGCGACCTGGGCCTCGGCGCTGACGATCTCGATCGGGGCGAGCGTGCCGATCTCCACCTGCTTGCGGTTGTCCTCGTAGAGTTTTTGCGCGAGGCCGAGAGCCTGCTGTTTGACGCGCACGTCCTCGACATAGGCGACCAGGTCCCAATAGAGTTTCACCACCGAGGAGACCGTGGCAATCACCTGTTGCTCAAAGACCAGGTCCGAAACCCGCAAGTTGTTGCGCGCAATGCGGATGTTTCGTCCGTTGACGGCGCGCCCGAAGCCTTGCAGCAGCCTCTGCGTGATGCGCAACTGAAAGTTGGTGGAATAGGAAGGATTGAGGTCGCTGCGCAGGTTGTTGCTCTCGAAATAGTCGCTGTTCCAGCCGAAGCTCAGGCTGGTGCCGGTGAGCCAGTTCTTCTCGAAGCCCATGTTGCCGGTGTGGGTGTCGAAGATGAGCGAGGTGACACCGGTGGTAATGGTGTTGCTCAGCGGGTTGGAGCGGTGGCTGTAGTTGTAACGAAAGAAAATACGCGGATCGAGCACCGGGGTGGCGACGCCGGTCTGCGTAATAACGGCGCCGCCGGCCTCGACCGCCGTGGTGGCGCCGCCGGTGTCGAAACCGGTCGCGGCGGCAGCCGCGCCTCGCCGGACGCCGGCTCCGGTACCGGGCGCCGCGCCCGTAACCTGGGCCTCGACGCTCTCCGGACCGGCCTGCACCGTCTGCGGCACGCCGCGCAGCAAACCGCCGGCCTGAGCGCGCATCAGGTCCGCCGCGGCGATCTGCGGGCCGTAGCGCTGGAGTTCGATGTCGAGGTTGTTTTCAAGCGCCAGCGCGATGGCGTCCTGCAAGGACAGATACAGGTTACCGGCGCGCAGAAGCTTCTCCAGCCGGTCGGAATCGCGGAGGTTGATCGGCTCGATCTCCTTCGGCCGGTACGGATCGGTGAACCAGGACCGCTGCTTTTGCTGCCAGGACCACTGCTGCGCCGACGCCGGCGGCAGCAGGATCAAGAGAACACAAAATACAACTCCCAAGCTTCGTAGGCTCATCATCTGCTTTGGATTCCTGTCGTCAGGCCTAACGCCTCTGGATAGAATACGAACGGTTGCGCTAAGGGTGTTCCTCGAAATCTCAATGCTATAGTAGGCATTTCCACCGGAGCAACCAAGCTCCTTCGGGCGTCCCCTTCTCGATGAGGCGGATCAAGATCACGCTTTGTTACGACGGCACGGACTACTACGGCTGGCAGATCCAGCCGGAGCTGCCGACCATCCAGGGGACGCTCGAACGGGTGCTCGCCGAGATCGAAGGAGCGCCGGTGGCGGTGACGGGCGCCGGCCGGACCGATGCCGGGGTGCACGCGCTGGCACAGGTGGCGGCCTTCAGCCTGCGCAATCCGATCCCGCCGGACAATCTCCGGAGGGCGATGAACCGCCTGTTGCCCCCGTCGATCCGGGTGCTCGCGGTCGAGGAGGCGGCGCCGGAATTTCATCCGATTCGCCACGCGCTGGCAAAAACCTATGAGTACCGGATCTGGCGCGGGGAGATCTGCTCGCCCTTCGAGCGCCGCTACGTGCACCATTACCCCTACCCGCTGGATGTGGCGCGCATGGCGGCGCTGGCGCCGCTCGTCGAGGGCGAGCACGACTTCGGCGCGTTCGCCGCCTCGGACAAAAGCGACGCTCTCGGCCTGTCGAAGGTCCGCACCATCTACATGTCGAGATTCCTGGAGGAGGGGGAACGGCTCATTTATCGCGTACGCGGCAACGGATTTCTCAAGCACATGGTGCGGAATCTGGTGGGGACGTTTCTCGAGGCCGGCAAGGGGAACGTGGAAGAAGCGCGGCTCAGGTGGCTGCTGGGCGCGCCCGCGGGGGTCAAGGCGGGGCCGACGGCGCCGGCCGGCGGATTGTTTCTGGTAGGGGTGGAGTACCCGGAGCCGGGGACTTGACTTTCATGACGCGGTGCGTTATAAACGAGACAGCCACCCATGTCGCGCCTCATCAAGCGCTATGACAACCGCAAGCTCTACGACACCCACGAGAAACGCTATGTCCGGCTGGCCGAACTGGCCGCCCTCGTCCGCGCCGGCCACCAGATCCAGGTCCTGGACAACGCCACGGGCGAGGATCTGACCGCGCAGACGCTGACGAAAATCATCGTCGAGGTGGAAGGCGCCGAGCGCGCCCTGCCCCCGGTGGAGCTGCTCCATCAGGTGGTCCGCTGGGGAACGCAGTCGGCCGAAAGCGGCTGGGCGCAGCTCCAGCAGGGCATCAGCCGGGCCGTCGAGCGCGCGCTCGAACGGCACGGCCCGGTGCGCCGGATCAAGGAGGAGCTGGCGCGGTTGACCAGGCGCCTGGAAGAGCTCGAGGCGGCGGTGGCCGAGATGGAAAAGGAGACTCGCGATGGAAGAACCGATCAGGGAGGAGACGAGCACGCAGGCCCCACCGGCGCCTGATCCGCTGGTGAACCTGCTCCGCAACGTCTGGTGGGCCGGCCTGGGGTTGGTGGTGCTGGCCGGCGAGCAGGGCGGCAAGCTGATGAAAACGGCCGTCGAGAAAGGGCGCGCCACCGAGCCCGCCGTGCGCGAGGAGCTTCGCAAGGCGAACGAAGCCGCCGGCGCACGGCTCAAGCAGCTTTCCGAATCGGTGGGCCGCGGCGCCGGGCGGCTAGAGAAGTTGGTGGACGAGCGGATCTCCAAGACGCTCGCCTCGATCACGGCGCCGCTCGAAGAGCAGCTTGCGGCGCTCAACCGGCGCATGGAGGAGCTCGGCGCCAAACTCGACGAGCTGCGCAGCCAGCGGGCCCAATAGCCGGTCCCGCCTCTGCCGCCGCCTGCCGGCTGTACTAAGCTTGTCGGGAGGAGCGGAACTTGAACAGGCGGCGGTTCCTGGCGCAATGGGCGGCATCGCTCGGCGCTCTGCGGGAGGGCCTGGCGGCGGCCGCGGCGGAGGATCGGAGCATCCGCTGGGCCGTGAGCATGTTCCTGTGGACCTCCACGCAGTGGCGGGACGACGGCTCGGCCCGCTTCACCGAGATGCTCGACCTGATCCGGGACACCGGCTTCGACGGTTTCCGGCTCACGGGCTGGCCCGCCTCCCTCGAGCGCTACAACATGCCGCCGGCGGTGCTCGAGCGCGAGCTGGCTCGGCGGAACCTGCGCCTGGCGACGCTCTCCTTTGGCGGCCAGGCCGATGAGCCCGACCAGCAGCCGGCGATCCTGGCGCAGGCCCGGAAAGCCTGCGAGTTGCTAAAGCAGTTCGGCGCCACCGAGCTGGCCGTCTTCTCGCCCCGCCGGGTCAACAAAGTACTCGTCTGGGAGCATCTGAGGCGCGCCTGCGAGTTCTACAACCGCCTGGGCGAGCTCTGCCTCGAATATGGCGTCCGCGCCGGCCTCCACAACCACTCCCAGGGCCAGCTCGTCGAGAGCCAGGACGAGGTGGAGTATCTGCTCCGGCACACCGACCCGAAGCGGTTCAACTGGGCGCCGGACACCATACACCTCTACCTGGGCGGCTGCGACGTGGTGGGGCTGTTCGACAGGTACGCCCACCGGCTCGTGCTCGCCGATTACGTCGACGTCCGCTACAGCTACGCGACGGAGGACCTCAAGCTCCCCAACGGTAAGATCGAGAAGGCGGGCACGCACAACGCCACCTTCATGCTTTCCAACAAAGATCTGGGTGACGGTGTTCTGGACTTCCCCGCCCTGCACCGCATCCTGCGGCGCGCCGGCTACAAGGGCTGGATCATCATCGACCATCACTACACGCCCGTGAGTCCTGAGCACAGCTTCCGGCGCTGCCGGCGCTATATCGAGGAGAAGCTCGAGCCCATTTACCGATGAGGGAAAGGATCAGCCGAAGGGAACTCTTCGCGGGCGCGCTGGCGAGTCCAATCGGGGCTGCGCCCAGGTTCCGCATCATCGACCCGCACGTGCACGTCTGGGTGCGCGATCCCCGATATCCGTGGGCGCCGGAAACCAGGAATCCGCCGGAGCAGGACGCCACGCCCGAGATGCTGCTCGAGCTGATGCGGGCCAACGGCGTCGAGCGGACAGTGATCATCCAGGTGATCTACTATCGCTGGGACAACCGGTATCTGGCGGACGTCCTGAAGAAGTACCCGCAATACTTCAAGGGCGTGGCGCGGGTGAATCCTCTCGATCCGGCGGCGCCGGACCATCTGGCGAGCCTGATGGAGCAGCCGGGCTTTCACGGCGTGCGGTTGAGCCCGGCGGCCGATGCCAGCGGCGACTGGATTCGCGGGCCCCTGATGCCGCCGCTGTGGAAGCGCTGCCGCGATCTTGGGGTGCCGATGACGATCCTGGCGCCCGTCACGCGCATGCCGGACGTGGCGTTGCTCATCGACAAATTCCCGGATCTCACGGTGGTAATCGACCACATGGCGGATACGCCGCCGGACCGCCCCGAGGAGCTCCGCAAGCTGCTGGCGCTGGCCCGGTACCCGAAGGTCTTCGTCAAGATCTCGCACACCTGGTCGCTTTCCAAACAGCCGTATCCCTACCGCGACTCGCTCGAGCAGGTGCGGCGGCTCTACGACGTCTTCGGTCCCGAGCGGCTCATGTGGGGCACGGACTGGCCGCTGGTGGAACGCTACTGCGGCTATGCCGGCGCGCTGAAGCTGGTGCGGGAGGAGATGAAGTTCCTGAACGAGGAGGACAAGCGCTGGATCCTCGGCCGGACCGTCGAGCGGGTCTGGCCTTTCGACTGAAGGAGCCAACCGATGCGACGCAGAGACTGGCTCAGGGGAGCGCTCCTGATGAGTGGGACACCTCTGGAAGCAGCTTTGAAAAAGCAGAAGATCGAGGAAGCCGTCGCGCTGATCGCGCAGGCGGTCGAGGAGGGCAAGGTGCGCGCGGCCGCCCTCGAGGTGCGCCAGGGCCGCTACCGCTTCGCCCGGAGCTTCGGCGAGGCGCGCTCGCCCGAGGCGGTCTTCCTCATCGCCTCGATCACCAAGCCGATGACGGCGGCCGGGGTGATGATCCTGGCCGACCGGGGTGAGCTCTCACTCGACGATCCCGTTCACAAGTTCATTCCCGAATTCGCCGAAGGCGACCGCAAGCTGGTCACGATACGCCACCTGCTCACGCACACTTCCGGGCTGCCCGACCAGCTGCCGGAGAACGTAGAGCTGCGCAAGCGCCATGCGCCGCTCCAGGAGTTCGTCGAGCGCGCCATCCGGACGCCGCTGCTCTTCAAGCCGGGGACGCGCGTCAGCTACCAGAGCATGGGCATTCTGCTGGCAGCCGAGGCGGTTGAGCGGATCACCCGCCGGCCCTTCCCGGAATTTCTCGCAAAGGAGCTCTTCGCCCCGCTCGGCATGCGCCGGACCGCGCTCGGGCTGGGGCGGATGAAAATCTCCGAGACCATGCGCTGCCAGACCGAGCAGGCCGAACCGCTCTACGGCGGCGGACGCCAGGACACCTCGAGCTGGGACTGGAACAGCCCCTACTGGCGGAATCTGGCGGCACCCTGGGGCGGCGCGCACTCCACCGCGCCCGACATCGCCCGCTTCCTCGAGTCTTTCCTGGCGCCCGACGGCCGCGTGCTCAAGAAAGAGACCGCCGCAGCGATGATCACCAATCAGACGGCAGGCCTGAACGAGCCGCGGGGAATCGGTTTCGTGGTGGCGCCCGGCAGCTTCGGCCGGGCCTGCTCGCCACGCGCCTTCGGCCACGCCGGGGCCACCGGGACTCTGGCCTGGGCCGATCCGGCCACCGGAGTTGTCGCCGTCATCCTCACCACGCTGCCGCTGCGCGTCTCCGAGAAAATGCTGCTCAAGCCGGTTTCGGACCTGGTTTCGGAGGCGGCCGCATGAAATCCTTGTTGCGGGTCGCCGTTGCGGTTGCCCTCTGCGCCCCCGGCCGCGCAGCGGATCTGTTTTACGACGACTTCTCGCGCTTCCCGCCCGGGTGGCTCTCGCAGCCGGTGGGACAACTGAACGCGGCCATTCAGGAGTATCACTACCTCGCGCATCGCGGCGTGCCGCTCGAGCCGTGGGCCAACGCCATCATTCATCTGGACGCCTGGCTCGTAAGCGACGAGGAAGGCAAGCCGTATCTCGAGCAGCACACCGTGAATCCGCTGGCGCGGATCATGAACCCCATCTTCATCACCGGCGACGAGGAGTGGAGCGATTACACGGTCGAAGTGAGCGTCAAGCCGCTTTCGCTCGACGAGATGGCAGGCCTGGTGTTCCGCTACCGCACCAACCGGCACTACTACCTGTTCGCGCTTACCGGCGGCAAGCGGGTGCGCCTGGCCCTGCGCCTGCCGCTCGAAAAAGAGTTCCGCCTGGCCGAGTGGCGCGAGCTGGGCTCGGCCCCATTCGACTATGACGTCACGCGCTACTACCGGCTGAAGGTGGAAACGAGCGGCGAGCGCATCCGGACCTATGTCGACGGAAAGCTCCTCGTCGAGGCGCGCGACGGCGAGCTGGCGCGCGGCAAGGCCGGTGTAACGGCCAACATTCCCGCCCGCTTCATGGAATTCCGCGTCAGCGCGCCGGATTCCGTCATAAGCGCCATTCAGGGCCGGATCGCCCGGCGCGAGATGGAGCTCGAACGGTTGCGCGCCGAGAATCCTCGGCCCGTCGTCTGGAAGAAGTTCGCCACCCCGGGCTTCGGCGCCGGTCGCAACGTGCGCTTCGGAGATCTCGACGGCGACGGCCAGGCCGACATGCTGATCGGCCAGAACATCCCGCGCGTGCGCGGCGACGCCTTCGATCATCTGAGCGCGCTGACGGCGGTGACGCTCGACGGCAAGGTGCTCTGGCAGCTCGGCCGGCCCGATCCGCGCAACGGGCTGCTGACCAACGACACGCCGTTTCAGATCCACGACATCGACGGCGACGGCAAGAACGAGGTTGTTCTGATCCGGGACTTCCAGCTTCAGGTGCTCGAGGGCGCCACCGGGAAATTGCTCAGGCGGACCTGGGTGCCCGAGATCCCCGCTGGCATGGACGAGCGGCCGTACAAGCTCAACCACGGCGACTCGATCGCCTTCTTCGATCTGGCCGGCCGGGGGCGGCGCCAGGAGATTCTCATTAAGGACCGCTACCGCCACTTCTGGGTCTATGACAGCTCGCTCAAGCTGCTCTGGCACGGCAGCGGGCAGACGGGGCACTACCCCTATCCGTTTGACGTCAATGGCGACGGCCGCGAGGAGATCCTCATCGGTTACGCGCTCTGGAGCCCGGAAGGCAAGCTCATCTGGAGCCGCGACGCCGACTTTCGGGATCACGCCGACGGCATCGCCATGGGCAACTTCAGCGGCGAGGCGAAGGCGCCGCCTCGCGTCTACGCCTGCGGCAGCGACGAAGGCTACATCGTGCTCGACAAGGACGGCAACACCCTCAAGCATGTGCGGATCGGCCATGCGCAGAGCCCCAGCATCGCCAAATACCGCACCGACGTGGCCGGCCTGCAACTGATGACCATCAATTACTGGCGCAATCCCGGCATCGTCTCGCTGTTCGACAGCGACGGCAACCTGTTGCTCCAGGGCGAGCCCATTCACTCGGGCAGCCCGGTTTTGCCGGTAAACTGGCGGGGCGACGGGCAGGAGTTCGCCATGCTCTCGGCCAATGTGCGGGAGGGCGGCCTGATCGACGGCTTCCTCCGGCGCGTGGTGATGTTTCCCGACGACGGCCACCCGGATCTGGCCTACCACGTGGCGGATTTGACCGGCGACGCCCGCGACGAGATCGTCGTCTGGGACACTGAACGCGTCTGGATCTACACGCAGGACCGGCCGTTTCCGGGCAAACGCATCTACGCGCCGGTGCGCAACCCCGACTATAACGATTCGAACTATCGCACGACGGTTTCGCTACCGCGATGGAAGAGCCTTCGCTGACGGCGCGTAGCGGCTGATGAGTTCGAGCAGGGCATCCGGGCGCACTGGCTTGCTCAGGTAATCGTCCATGCCCGCCTCCAGGCACCGCTCGCGGTCCCCTTTCATTGCCGAGGCGGTCAGGGCGACGATGGGGATGTGCCCGCCGGTGACGTGCTCGCGTTCGCGGATCAGGCGGGCCGCTTCGAGGCCGCTCATCGTGGGCATCTGAACGTCCATGAGAATCAGGTCGAACGCTTCGCGCCCCGCCAGCTCGACGGCCTCATTTCCGTCGCTTGCCACGGTGACCTGATGTCCTTCGACCTCGAGGATCTTGACGATCACCTTCTGGTTGATCGGATTGTCCTCAGCGAGAAGGATGCGCAGAGCCGTCCGCGGGTGACTGCCGGCCTCGACCTCGGTCGCGGCGGGCTGGCCGGCATGCGGCTGCGCCACGGCGAAGCGCAACGCGACATGGAAGGTGCTTCCTTTGCCGACCTCGCTTTCCACCCAGATCCGCCCGCCCATCATCCTCGCCAGGCGGGAGGCGATGCTCAAGCCGAGCCCCGTTCCTCCGAACCGCCGCGTGGTCGAGCCGTCGGCCTGGGTAAACGGCTCGAAGATCGTCTCCATCTTCTCCGGCGGAATCCCGATGCCGGTGTCGCGAACCGCGATATGCAGGAAGACCTCCCCGTCTGTCGCCGACACCAGCTTGATCTCCACGTCGACCTGCCCGCGCTCTGTAAACTTGATCGCGTTACTCACCAGGTTGTTCAGGATCTGCCGGAGGCGAGTCGGATCACCGGTCAGGCGTGCCGGCACGGCGGGATCGACCTTCCAGTTGACGGTCAGGCCCTTCGACTGGGCGTCCACTCGGAGCGATTTCACCGTCTGCTCGACGAGCTCGCGCAAATCGAACGGGATCTCTTCGAGAGTGAGTTTTCCGGCCTCGATCTTGGAGAAGTCCAGGATGTCGTTGAGCAGGCAAAGCAGCGACTCGGCCGATTCGAGCACGGTGGTCAGGTAGTCGCGCTGCTGCTCGTCGAGCTCGGTGCGCAGGGCAAGCGCCGTCATCCCGATGATGCCGTTCATCGGCGTTCTCAGGTCGTGGCTAATGTTGGCCAAGAACTGACTTTTCAGGCGGGAGGCCTCTTCGGCCGCCTCCTTGGCCCGCCGGAGCTCCTCGTTGACGCGCATCAGTTCCGCCGTGCGGGCGGCAACCTGCTCCTCCAGATGCTCGCGGTAGCGGCGCAACGCCTCGTCGCGTTGCTCGATATGCTCTAGCATCAGGTTGAAGGCGTCCACCAGCTGGCCGATTTCGTCATCGCTCCGCTTGACGGCGCGCAGCCCGTAGTTGCCTTCGGCCGAGACGCGAGCGGCTGTGCGCGCCAGCGCGAGGATCGGTTCCGACAGGATCCGTTGCAGCAGGCTGGCGGCCAGCCACACCAGTACTCCGCCGCCGAGCACGAGGGCGGCCGTCAACGGCAGATAGCCGGCGAGCAGTTGTGAGTAGCGGGGCGTCGAGGCGCGTAGCCAGAGAGATCCGATCGTTTCATAGCCGGCGCTGACGGGCGCAACCACCTCGAGGACCTCACCGAACTGGCGCGCCCCGGGCGGCGGGACATCGGTGGGAATCGGCGAACCCTCGCGGCCCGGTTTCGAGTACTTCACCAGCAGATGCCCTTCGGCGTCAAAGATCGCGGCCGCCTCCACCGCTTCCACCGCTCCCAGCGTCGCCAGCGTCTCTGCGGCTGCCCGCGCGTCCTGGAAAGCGAGCGGGGCCGCCGCTCCGGCGGCGACGACTTCCGCGACCGTGACTAGCGTGCGTCTCAATTCGGCACGGCCGAAACGAAGCTGCTGGATGACTACCACGGCGGTGACCAGCAGCGTCGCCACGCCGCCGGCCCCCAGCATCACCAGCGTCAGCTTATGCCGGATCGAGTTCCGTGGAGCCAGCCTCATGCGAGCCACCTATTCGCCGACCAGGCGCGCCAGGGCCAGCAGCTTCGAGCTGGGCGTCAAACCCGCTGCGCGCATCGCCCGGACATCGATGGCGAAGCGCACACGGTTGCTTTCCGTGAACAGCTCGATCATGCCCCCGCGCCCCGCAAAGCCGGGGAGGTCACTGACGGTCAGCACGGGCTGACCTCGCAGCCGTTCGAGGTGTCGTTCGAGGCGCTGTTGCTCGGAACCGGCCAGGTAGATGACGTCGCAGTTGCCCAGCTCGGCAACAGGAACTCTCCGCCAGACCACCATGCGGCGCCCGTTCACTGTCTTGCCATGGACGAGCTCCTCGAGGGCCTCGCCGACCGGAGTTTCGCCGACGATGCCAAAGACGAACTCCTTCCGTGCGTTTTGCTCCTCGCCGGGCCATTCGATAAAGCGGGCGAAGTTCAGGACGAAGGCGGCCTTCAGCCGCCACTCCTCGACGCCGTCTCCGTCCGGGCGGGCGCCGAGAAGGGGCGCAATCAGCCAAGCCGCGACGGCGATCCAACGGCTCCGTGCTCCAGGGCGCTTCAAAACCACCATCGCAGCTGCCCGTAAACGCCCCGGCGCACCTCCTGCTGCCGGAGCCACACTTCGGGGATAAACTCGGGACGCCGGTCGTCGAGGAGATTTCGCCCCGTCCAGCTCAATTCCAGGTTCTGCCGGGCAGTCCAGGACAGGCGCAAATCGGCACGCCAGGCAGGTGCCAGCGGCGGCGGCCGACTCGCGGAAGCGGGGAAGGGGCGTTGCTCACCCGTGTAATAAAGGGCGGCATCGATCTGCCATCTGCGGCTCGGATCCCATGACCACCGCAGCGATCCTTGGTGGCGAGGGGTTTGAGTGTACTCGGCGCTCGTCGTGCGAAACAGGTCGGCCGAGGGCTCGAGCCCGACCTCGTAGGCGAGGTGACTGTACATCCCCGTCAGGCGACAACTGGGGCGCGGCTCCCAGCGAACCACCGCCTCCAGGCCGCCGCTACGGCCGCGGCTGGCGTTGGCAAACTGGTATCGCCGCGACCAATGGAGGACCGGCTCCCCGGCGGCAGACGGCAGCCCGACTTCGACGGAGCGGAGACCCCGGTACCGATGGAAGAATAGCGCCAGGTCCACCGAGATGTTCCTCCAGGGGCGGCCGCGGTAGCCCCCCTCGAAGGAGATGAGACTTGCGGGACCGAAGGCCGGATGGCCGAAAAGCCAGGTGGCAACCGGCAGAGCCGGAGCCGGCGCTTCGGCCGAAGCCGCCGGAGGCTCTACCGAGACGAGCATCGCGACGCTACGCTCGCCCCGCGAAGGGGCTCGAACCGCTCTTGAGACGGCAGCCCAAAGGTGGTGCTCGGTTGCCGGAGCAAAGAGGATGCGCGCCGTCGGTTGCGCTTCGAGCGTCAGGTAACTACTGCGCTCCAGCCGCAGGCCCGCCTGGAGCCAGAGCCGTTCCCGGATGAGCTCCACCTCGTCGGCAGCGAAGGCGCTGCCCAGGCGGATGCTCTCTGAACGCGGCGTGAACGAGACGATTTGGCTTGGCGGGGCGTCGTCTGCACTGTGCCGGAGGGCGAAGCCCCACAGCAGCTCATGGCGAGCCGCCGGCCGGCTCCGATGCTGATAATCCAGGTCAATGGTGTCACGCGCCTCGGTGACGAACCGGAGCGCCCGATCGTAACGGTCGTAGTAGATCTGAAGAGTCGAGCTCGCCCCCCGGCGGTGCTGATGAGTCCAGCGGGTAAGCAGATTCCCTCCGGTGGAGGTTTGGACAAGTTGCGCCTCGCCCAAATACGGAGGTGTGAATCCGGGCAAAAGCGCGATCGACCGAGCGCGAACCTGGACGCCGTCGCCCAGCAGGGTCAGCGCATCGCGCGGGCCGATCTCCCAGTCGAGGCGGACGCCGGTCCGGCTGTTCGACCAGGGGTCGCCGGCCGGCTGTCCGCTGGCGGTGAGAAACTCCCCGTGGCGGTCAAATTTCGTGTAAACGCGGTAAGAAAGGTTCGATCCTCCTTTTCCTCCGAAGTGCAGGGCCGCGAAGGCGTCTCCCGGAGTGCCCCCGCCGAAGGTCAGCAGGCCGCCCTGCGTGTCTCGGGCGTGCTTGGTGATGACGTTGATGACTCCGTTGACCGCGTTGGCGCCCCACATCGTCGCACCGGGGCCCCGGATCACTTCAATTCGCTCGATGAGCTCGAGCGGCAGGTCCTGGAGCTCCCAATAAACGCCGGAATAAAGGGGCGTGTAGACGCTGCGGCCGTCGATGAGCACGAGCAGCTTGTTGGCGAAAATACTGTTGAAGCCGCGCGCGGAGATGGCCCAGGTGGAGGAGTTCACGCGCGCAACCTGCAGACCCGGGGCCAGTCGCAGCGCCTCGGCCAACGTGGTGAAGCCGCTCCGGCGCAACTCCTGCTGCGTGATGACATAGACGGCCGCCGGCGTGTGTGCGAGCGGCTGCTGCTTGCGCGCCGCGCTGGTGACCTCGAGCTCCAGCAGCTCCTCCAGGCTCAACCGGGATAAGTCGACCTGGGCTGCCGATCCGGCTGCGCCGGCCTCGAAGGCAAGGCAGAGGATCATCCACCGAACCCGCATGCGCGCTCTCCTTCCGATGGCGCAGAATCTGCACCTGTATCTTTTATCGGCAGCTTCGGCCATCTTGCCCGCTTAGACCTCCGGAATCTGTTAAACTGGCCGATTTCGGAAGAACCGACTTGAAACTCCACGCCGTCGATTACCTGATCCTGGCGCTTTACTTCGCTCTCGTGCTGGGCATTGGCTGGCTGCTCAAGAAGCGGGTTACCACCTCGTCCGACTTCCTGACCTCGTCGCGCTCGGTGCCGCTGTGGATTACCAGCCTGGCCTTCGTCGCCACGAACTTGGGCGCGCAGGAGCTGGTGGGCATGTGCGCCTCCGGCGCTAAGTACGGCATCATGACCGCCCACTTCTACTGGGTGGGCGCCATTCCGGCCATGCTCTTCGTCGGTGTCTTCATGATGCCCTTCTATTACGGCTCGAGGGCCCGGAGCGTGCCCGAATATCTCAAGCTCCGCTTCGACGAGAAGACGCGCGCCTTCAACGCCGTGACCTTCGCCGCCATGACCATCTTCAGCTCGGGCATCTCGATGTACGCCCTGGGCCTGCTCTTTCAGCTCGTGCTCGGCTGGAGCTTCACGGCGAGCATCGTGCTGGCGGCGGCCATCGTGCTCATCTACACCTTCCTCGGCGGCCTCACCAGCGCCATCTACAACGAGGTGCTGCAATTCTTTCTGATCGTTCTGGGCTTTGCGCCCCTGGCGTGGTTCGCCGTCGCCCGCGCCGGCGGCTGGGAGGGGATGGCGGCGCGGCTTCCCGAGGCGTGGTCGCACTCCTGGAAGTACACGGCGAGCCCCGCCCAGAACCCGATGGGCGTCGAGGTTTTCGGCATCGTGGCCGGCCTCGGCTTCGTCCTCTCGTTCGGCTACTGGTGCACCAACTACCTGGTGGTGCAGCGCGCCATGGCGGCCGATTCGATGGCCGCGGCGCGCCTGACGCCGATTGTCGGCGCCTTCCCGAAGATGTTCATTCCCTTCGTCGTCATCCTGCCCGGCATCGCGGCGATGGCGCTGACGAAGATGGACGTGGGCTACACGCTCCCGGCCAAAGGCGCCGGCTACGACTACGACCAGGCGATCACCACGCTGATGGCCCAGTTCTACCCGCAGGGGATGCTCGGCGTCGGCCTGACGGCGCTGATGGCCTCCTTCATGAGCGGGATGGCGGGCAACGTCACCGCGTTCAACACGGTCTGGACCTACGACATCTACCAGAGCTACATCCGCCGGGGCGCGCCCGATTCGCACTACTTGCTGATGGGCCGCATCGCGACGGTCGGCGGCACGCTGCTGTCGATCGGCGCCGCCTACCTGGCGACCCTCTACAACAACCTCATGGACCTGTTGCAACTGGTCTTCGGCTTCGTCAATGCGCCGCTGTTTGCCACCTTCCTGCTCGGCATGTTCTGGAAGCGGGCCACAGGCCACGGCGCCTTCACCGGATTACTGGCGGGCACGGCGACGGCGGCCGCCACGCACGGACTGACCCTCGCTGAAGGCAAAGGAGGCTGGCTCGGCCGGCTCCACGAGTTCCCCTCCGTGATGGCGCAGAACTTCTGGATCGCCATCTTTGCCTGGAGCGCCTGCTTCCTGGTGACGATCGCGGTGAGCCTGATGAGCCGGCCGCGACCCGAAGCCGAACTCAAGGGTTTGGTCTACGGGGTGACCCCGATTCCGCGCGAGACCGGCGTGGTCTGGTACATGCGCCCGGTCTGGCTCTCGGTGGCCGCCGGCGTCATTTGCATCTTATTGAACCTCATATTCTGGTGAACCCAATGTGGGACCTGAGGCTGCCGAGCGGGCTGCTGTTCGTGATTCTGGGCGCGCTGCTGTGCCTGATGGGACTCCTTTACCCGGACCAGCGTGCGCCGCTGGCCGAGACGAACGTCAACCTGGTGAGCGGCGTGCTGTTTCTTGCTTTCGGGGCGGTGCTGCTATGGATGGCCAGGCGCGCAAGCTGATCGAAGCCTTTCGGGCTCGCTACGGCGGGCAGGCGACGCCGCGCCTGTGGCGTGCCCCGGGACGGGTGAACCTGATCGGCGAGCACACCGACTACAACCTGGGCTTCGTGCTGCCGATCGCTCTCGAGCTGGCCTGCTGGGTGGCGGCAGCGCCGGCGGAAGGGGAGCTGCTGCGCGTCTACTCGGCCAACACCGGCGAGGAACGGGCGTGGCCGGCAGCGCGAGCCGCGGAACTCGAACCCGCGGGCGACTGGGGCGACTACGTCGCCGGGGTCGCCGTCGAGCTGGCGCGCGCCGGCTACGAGATCCGGCCGGTGAACCTCCTCATCGACAGCACGGTGCCCTTCGGCGGCGGGTTGAGCTCCTCGGCCGCGCTCGAAGTGGCGACGGCGCTGGCGCTGCTCGACGGGCGCCCGATCGAGCCGCTCGAGCTGGCCCGCCTGGCGCGCCGGGCGGAGAATTCCTTCGTCGGGATGCCCTGCGGCATCATGGACCAGTATGTTTCGGTCTTCGGCCGCCAGGGTTGCGCCCTCAAGATCGACTGCCGGAGCCTGGAATCGGAACTCGTGCGCCTGCCCGAGGAGATCGCGATCGTCGCGGTCAACTCGATGGTGAAGCACGCGCTCGGCGCGACGGCCTACCGAGACCGGGTGGCCGAGTGCCGCCAGGCGGTGGAGGCGATCCGGCGCGAGCACCCGGAGGTGGAGAGCCTGCGCGACGCCCGGCCCGAGCATCTCGAACTGGTCGACCGCGTGGCGCGGCGACGTGCGCGCCACGTCATCAGCGAGAACCGGAGGGTCGAGGAATTCATCGCGGCCTGCCGCGCCGGAGACCTTCAGACCATGGGCGCGCTTTTCGTGGCCTCCCACCGGAGCCTGGCGACCGACTACGAGGTGAGCTGCGAGGAACTGGACTTTCTGGTGGAGGCGGCCCTCGCGATCCCGGGCGTCTACGGCTCGCGCATGACCGGCGGGGGCTTCGGCGGCTGTACCGTCACCTTGGTGGCGCCGGGCGAGCGTGCGCGGTTCGAGGAGTCTATCTCGGCTGCCTACCGCAATCGCTTCGGCATCGAGCCGCGGCTGTACCGGTGCGAGGCCTCGGCGGGGGCCGCTCAAGTAAGCGAGACGGGGGAGTTGCTAAAGACTGCAATCTCGATGTAGATTGGGACTATAGCGATCCGCTCCGAGGAGGTTTTCGTGACTGATTACGCTCATCCTGAGGTGCTCGTGTCGACAGACTGGGTCGCCCGGCATGGCCGTGACCCGAACGTGCGCCTGGTCGAGGTGGACGTGGACACCGCCGCCTACGACGAGGGCCACATCCCCGGCGCCATCGCCTGGGCCTGGAACACGCAGTTGTGTGACACCCTCCGCCGGGACATCCTGAGCAAGGAGCAGTTCGAGGAGCTGATGCGCAACTCCGGCATCGGCAACGACACGACCATCGTTCTCTACGGCGACAACAACAACTGGTTCGCCGCCTGGGCCTTCTGGCAGGCCAAGATCTACGGCCACCGCGACGTGCGGCTGATGAACGGCGGTCGCAAGAAGTGGCTGGCCGAAGGCCGGGAGCTCACTACGGAAGTGCCTTCCGTGCCTCGGACCGATTACCAAGCTTCGGCGCCCGATCTCTCCCTGCGCGCCTTCCTGGACGAAGTCCGCGAGGCGATGGAGAAGGGCTCGGCCGCGCTGGTGGATGTGCGCAGCCCGGCCGAGTTCACTGGCGAAATCCTGGCGCCGCCGGGGCTTCCTGAAACCTGCCAGCGGGGAGGGCACATCCCGGGGGCGCGCAACATTCCTTGGGGCAAGGCTTGCAACGACGACGGCACCTTCAAGTCGCCGGGGGAGTTGCGCGCGCTTTACGCCGCCCACGGTATCGACGGCTCCAAGCCCGTCATCGCCTATTGCCGCATCGGCGAGCGTTCCAGTCACACCTGGTTCGTGCTGCGCTACCTGTTGGGGCTGGATAACGTGAAGAACTATGATGGTTCTTGGACGGAATGGGGAAACCTGGTCGGTGCTCCCGTCGAGCGTGGCGCCGCCGGAGCCGCAGCCTGAGGCGGACCGGTGAGAGCAGATTCCTACAGCGAACGTCCGCTGCTGATTGACGGCTGGCCGGTTCGTGTGGCGAGCTATCGGGCCGGCGATCTGTACCGGGCCCGTGTCGAAAGCGCCGATCCCGGGGCCACGCTGGCGCGGGCGGCGGCAGGCAGCGCCGCGGAGGCCGAGGCCAGGGCGCTCGAGGAAGCCCGGCGCCGGCTCGCCAGGACCCGCCGCCGAGAGGTGTGACGCAACTCGTCCGGCTTGCCGCTTTCTTGATCGCTCCAGCGCTGACCGCGCAGTCTTTACGAGTCCTCTCCGAGTTCCGCCGCGTGGATCCGTTCGGCGAGATTGTGCCCCAGGATCGTGAAGGGCGCCCGCGGGAGATCCTTTCGCCGCTGCTGGCGCGGAATTCTCACTCGACGTTCCGGATCGTCGTCGAAGCCCCGCCGGGCAAGATCTATTACTTCTACGTGGTGGACAGCCCGGCCAACATCCTGAAGGTCACCGTCTACAAGGAGATGTACACGCGCGTGGGCGAGAGCTGGGTTCCGGATCTGCTGGTGGAGATCAAGACGCCTTACATCAGCCACGTGCCGGACCGTTACCACGGCCTGCCCAACCAGACGGCCGAGAGCTTCCTGGCCGACGTCTTCGTCCCGGCGGATGCACCGCCGGGCCGGATGAAGCTGGACGCGCAACTGCACTTCGACAAGCGCTGGATCATCTACCCCATGGAGATTCGGATCTCGGACGTGGTGGCGCCGGCGGCCAAGTCCCATGCGGGACGCTTGCCGCCGCTCGAGGCCCGCTCGGACGCGGCGGCGCTGGGTCCGCTGCGGTCCTATCTGTGCGGCGCCGCCGAGCCGCGTCTCGACGGGCCGCTCTCGGCGCGGTGGATCATCCGGCGGAATGTGGCCGAGGACATGGCGCTGGCCGAAGCGCGCGAAGCGGAGTTGGGCAAGCAAGAGGTGGCTCGCGGCATTTTGCGTGGGCTGGGGATGGATGCGGGGAAGTTTTGCGCCGCCGGCCGCGTCGAGTCCCCGCTCGGGCCGGAGTGGTACCTGCGCGGGCGGGACTTCCTCTACCGGGGCAAGATCGACCCGTAAGCGGCGACGGCCGGCCGCTCGACGCGATAGACTGGAGGGGAAGCCCTCAATGGCGGCGCCGGAGAGGTGGCCGAGTGGCTGAAGGCGCACGCTTGGAAAGCGTGTATAGGGGAAACTCTATCGAGGGTTCGAATCCCTCCCTCTCCGCCATCCCCCAGAGCTGTTCGCGAATTCGCGCTCGGGCACGCTAGCCGGCAAGGAGTCCCAGCCTACGCTTGATCTCGTCGATTTCGGCGCGCAGCGCGGCTAACTCGGCCTCCAAAGCGGCGAGCCGGTCCCGGCGGGCCGGGGCGCTCGTCGGCAGGGCGGCAGGCGTCTCCGCTGAAGCTGGAGGCGGCCCGGAAAGCAGGTGGACGTAGCGGTGCTCGCGACTGCCGGGTTGCCGCGGCAGGATGGCGACCAGCGGCGGCGTCTGCTGCTGCATGCGCTCGAGGCAACTGACCACTTCCTCGACGTCGGAAAACTCGTAAAGCGGCGCGCTGCGGGCGCGCAGCTCGCCCGGCGTCTGGGCTCCCCTCAGCATCAGCACGCACAGTAAAGCCGCTTCGCGGCGGCCGAGGTTGAGCCGCTCGGTAAGCCTCTGACGGTGCTTGGGCACGCGCATCCCCGCTCCGGTGATCGTGCCTGCCAAGCCTCTCTGGCGGAGCCGCTCGAGCGCCTCCATGACAGTCTGCTCGTCGTATTCGACGACCGGGTCGCGGCTGTTCTTCTGGTTACAGGCGTGCACCAAGGCATTGAGCGAGAGCGGATAGTAGTCCGGCGTGGTAACTTCCTTCTCCATCAACGCTCCGAGGACGCGGACTTCGACAGGATCGAGCGCCAGCTCCACGCTACTCAACCTAACACAGGCGGGGCACGGCTCCAGGTTGATAGAATATAAGATCTTTGCGATTGAGACGCTGTGGCAGCGGCCCCATCCCGTACTCAGATTCCGCGATGATACCTGTCAACGACGAAGAAAGCGACAACATCGCCGAACCGCGAGCTAAGCCTACGCCCCTGCTGGTTGCACTGGTCACGGCGCTTCTGATCGGCGCCGGCGACATTCTCATCGCCTTTCCGCGCTCTCCGGAATCGTGGCCGACGCTCGGTGAGATCCTGCCGCCGCTGGCCGCAACGGCCGCTGTTGCCTTCGTAGCCTTCCTCCTGCTCTGGTACGGGGTGCTCCGGGGCCTGGCCCGGCGGCGCGGGCTTCGGGAGACACCCGTGGCGATCGCAGCAGCGGTTTTTCTCGTCCTCTCATTCGCGCTTATCTCCGGTGAAGGACTGCTGTCGGCGGAACTGCTTCGCTGGACGGGACTCCTGCGCGGCGCGGTGACCTTGGTGGCCGCGGCGGCGCTTGCCCGGATAGTTTATGACAGGCTGACCAGCCCGGCAACTTCGCTCCGCCTGTTATCGTGGGGCGCCCGGATGAGCCGCCTTCTACCGGCCCTCTTGCTGCTCGCTGTCCTGGCCGCATGGTATTTCAACCCGGCGCGCGATCCGCAGCTTGCGCATCCGAGAGGCGCCGCGATGACGGCGGGCGCGCTCCTGGTGGCTTTTGGCGCGCTCAGTTGGCGTGCGTCGGCGCGTTGGGCCGCGCGGCTGACAGCGTCCGTTTTTGCCGGGCTGCTGGCTGTGGGGGCGGTGGCGCTCTGGGAACGGGACAATTTCCTCAAGACGCGGGCAGGCGGGGCAGCGCCAGGCGACCCCGCGGTGAAGCACGTCATCCTGATTTCGGCCGATTCGCTGCGCGCCGATGCGCTCTCGGCTTACAGCCCCGGGGGCAACCCGACGCCGAACCTGGATCGGCTGGCCGCCGATGCCGCTCTGTTCCGGCACGCCTACAGCGCCGCCTCGTGGACTCTCCCCTCGACGGCTTCCCTGTTGACCGGCCTGCCCTCGTTTGCCCACGAGGTGTTCTGGATCACCTCGCGGCTGGCCGACGAGATCCCGACGATCGCGGATCTGATGGCCGAGGCGGGCTACAAGACCGCTGCGATCACGGACAACCCCGTGCTCGATCCGCGGCTCAACCTGTACAAGGGCTTCCAGGAGTATGTGCATTACCCGCGGCCCTGGCCGTGGGAAGCCGATGCCGCGGGCCGGCGGTTGCTGGCGCGCCTGGCGCCTTCGCGCTACCATCGCGGCGGAACCGAAGAGGTCACGCAGGCTGCCAGGCACTGGCTCGAGCAGCACCGCGACGGGCCCTTTTTTCTTTGGATCCACTACTTCGATCCGCACGTTCCCTACAGCCCGCCGGAGCGCTTCCTGCCCGCCGGCAAGGTCCCGCCGGGCATCGGAACGTCGTTCGATCAGCACGTCGAAGTGGTGGCGGGAACGCGGCTGCTGACGGCGGAGGAGCGCGAGTGGGTCCGCCAGCTTTATCTGGCCGAGGTGCGCTACCTGGACGAGCAGGTCGGCCTGCTGATGGACGTCCTCAAGCGCCTGGGCTTTTACGAGGACGCCCTGATCGTCTTTACCAGCGATCACGGCGAGGAGTTCTGGGAGCATGGAGCATATCAGCACGGCCACAGCATGTACGACGAGGTGGTGTCGGTTCCCCTGCTCGTGAAATTCCCGGGATCACGCCATAAAGGCGTCTACTCGCCGCGTGTGTCGAACCAGTTCGTGACGCCGACCCTCGCTGAGGTGTGTGGCCTGCGGCCCAAGCGGGCCTGCTATAGCGCTCCGTCTCTGGCGGCGCTGGCCGCGGGCCGGAGGCCGGCGAGCGAGGCCTCCGCGCTGGTGCAGGCCGGCACCTGTTATCAGGAGGAGCTCGAGGCGGTGATTTTCCACGGGGATTATAAGCTGATCCGGCGGCTCGGAACGCACCGGGAGGAGCTCTTCAATCTGCGTTCGGACCCGCGCGAGTCGCGCTGCCTGCTTGCCTCCGCCCCGGCTCAGGCCGAAGCCGGGCGCCGGGCGCTGGAAGAGTTGCGCGAACACCTGCGGCAGGTGCGGGCCTGCTATCAGCCGGCTGAGCGGCAGGCGCCGGAGGCGGGCCGGGAGCGCCTGCGCCAACTCAAAAGTCTCGGGTACCTGAACTGATTCCGGCGGTATAATAGCCGCAGTCGTGCTCACGCCCGGCTGGACTACTAATTGTTCGCCCCGCCCGCGCCGATAGTTGGGTGTATGCAGGACCGCCGTAGCGAACCCCGGTTGCTGTGCGCCGACCTGGTCGAGGTCGAATGGAAGGACACTTCCGGGCGGCGGCGGCGCGCGGTGGCCAACCTGGAGGACATTTCGCTCTCCGGCGCCTGCCTGCAACTGGACGTGGCCATTCCGCTCGAGACCATCGTCACGATCACGCATCCGAACGGGGAGCTCACGGGCACGGTCCGCTACTGCATCTACCGCGAGATCGGCTATTTCCTCGGGATCCGGTTCGAGCCGGGCTCGAAGTGGTCCAGGCAGCAGTTCGAGCCCCGGCACCTGCTCGATCCGCGGCGACTGGTGGGCCGCCCGAAAAAAGGGACGACTTCGGGCAAGGCGGGCTAGGTCGCCGGCAGACGCCCCGCGGGCCGGCTTGTTCTACAATAA
This sequence comes from uncultured Bryobacteraceae bacterium, assembly GCA_938003835.1. Lineage (GTDB taxonomy): Bacteria > Acidobacteriota > Terriglobia > Bryobacterales > Bryobacteraceae > CALKXJ01. The sequence goes on from CALKXJ010000002.1 coordinate 128,145, forward strand.
ACGGTTTCATTCTCTAGCCAGGAGCCCTCATGCCCGAGACCACCAAGTACGTCTTGACCGAAGCGGAGATGCCTGCGCACTGGGTGAATGTGCTGCCATCGCTTAAAGAGCCGATGGACCCGCCACTACACCCGGCCACTATGAAACCGCTGACGCCGGATGATCTGGCGCCCATTTTCCCCATGGGTCTGATCGAACAGGAGATGTCGATGCAGCCGGAAATCGACATCCCCGGCGAGGTGATCGACATCCTGAAGCTGTGGCGGCCCACGCCGCTATACCGCGCGCGTCGACTGGAGCAAGCGCTCGACACACCGGCCCACATCTATTACAAGTACGAAGGCGTCAGCCCGGCGGGCAGCCATAAGCCCAACACGGCGGTGGCGCAGGCCTACTACAACAAGAAAGCCGGCATCCGGCGCCTGGCCACGGAAACCGGCGCCGGGCAGTGGGGCAGCGCGCTCGCGCTCGCCACCCGCCTGTTCGGCCTGGAATGCACGGTCTACATGGTCAAGGTGAGCTATCACCAGAAGCCCTACCGCCGGCTGATGATCAACACCTGGGGCGGAGAGATCTACCCGAGCCCCAGCGACCGCACGCAGTCGGGCCGGGCGATCCTCGAGCAGGACCCGGACTCGCCGGGCAGCCTGGGGATCGCCATTAGCGAGGCGGTGGAGGATGCCGCCACGCATCCGGACACGAACTATTCGCTCGGCAGCGTGCTCAACCACGTCTGCCTGCACCAGACGGTGATCGGGCTGGAGGCCAAGAAGCAGATGGCGCTGGCAGGCGAGGAGCCGGACGTGGTGATCGGCTGTTTCGGCGGCGGCAGCAACTTCGCCGGGATCGCCCTGCCCTATCTGCTCGACCGGTTCAACGGATCCCCGGTGCGGCTGCTGGCGGCCGAGCCGGAGGCCTGCCCCTCGCTGACCCGCGGGCGGTTCGATTACGACTATGGCGACACGGCAGGCCTGACGCCGCTGCTCAAGATGTATACGCTCGGGCACAAGTTCGTGCCACCCCGCATTCACGCCGGCGGCCTGCGCTACCACGGCGCCGCGCCTCTGTGCAGCCACCTGCTCAGGCACGGCTGGCTCGAGGCCAAGGCCTTTCCCCAGCTTGCCGTCTTCGATGCCGCGCTCCAGTTCGCGCAGACCGAGGGGATCATCCCGGCGCCTGAGTCGGCTCACGCCATCCGGGCGGCGGTCGATGAAGCGCTGGCGGCGCGCGAGGAAGGCCGCAAGCGCGTCATCCTGTTCAATCTGAGCGGGCACGGCCACTTCGACATGTCTGCCTACGAGAACTACCTGGCGGGCAAGCTGGAAAACTTCGGCTACCAGCCGGTGGATGAGGAAGGCTGAGCCGGCTCATGCGGCTGACGCGGCGGAAGCTTCTGGGTGCGGCGGGGCTCGCTGCCGCCGCGGCGAGTCCCGGCGCGCCCGTCCGCCCGATTACACGCGGGCCGAAATTCCACTGGTTCGGCTATTACGACAAGCTCCAGTTCGACCCTGCCAGCCGGTATGCGCTCGGCATGGAGGTGGGCTTCGAGCACCGCTCACCGCGGCCCGACGACGTCATCGCCATCGGGATGGTGGACACCGAAGGCGGAGACCGCTGGATCGAGCTGGGCACAACCCGCGCCTGGAACTGGCAGCAGGGCGCGATGCTCCAGTGGCTGCCGGGCTCGGACCGGGAGGTAATCTGGAACGACCGCGCAGGAGACCGGTTTGTCTCTCACATCCTCGACATCAAGAGCCGCAAGAAGCGGACGCTTGCGGCGCCCATCTACGCCCTGGCGCCGGACGCCCGCTGGGCCGTCACCACCGATTTCCGGCGGCTCAATCACGTACGGCCGGGCTACGGCTACGGGGGCCTCGCCGACCCGAATCGGGACGTCGCCGCACCAGAGGATTCCGGCATCTGGCGCGTCGATCTCGCCACCGGAAAGACGGAGCTCATCATCTCCGTCGCGCAGGCGGTCCGGATCCCCTCCGGCGCGCAGGACTGGGGCCGGGCCACGCACTGGTTCAACCACCTGCTGGTGGCGCCGGACGGCAAGCGGTTCATCTTCCTGCACCGCTGGCGCGGGCCTCGCCACGGGAGCGGCTTCGGGACGCGCATGTTTACGGCCGGCGCAGACGGCTCGGACCTCTACGTGCTCGACCCCTACGGGCGCACCTCCCACTTCATCTGGCGAGACCCGGGCACGGTGCTCGCCTGGGCCTGGCATCCCTCGCACGGCGATAGGTTCTATCTGTTCCACGACAAGACGGAGCGGGTGGAAGTGGTGGGCCCGGGCGTGATGACGGAGAACGGGCACTGTTCCTATCTGCCCGGCAATCGGTGGATCCTCAATGACACGTACCCCGACCGCGAGCGCCACCAGCACCTCTATCTCTATGAGGTCGCCACCGGGCGGCGCCTGGAGCTCGGCAGCTTCTCTTCGCCGCCCGAATACACCGGCGAGTGGCGCTGCGATCTGCATCCTCGCTCGAGCCCCGACGGCAAGAAAATTACGATCGATTCCCCGCATCGCGGCAATGGCCGCCAGATCTACCTGATCGACATCAGCGGGCTTGTTTAAAGGCGGCGCGCGCCGGGGCGCGGCTCCGGGCAGCAGATCATGAAGACCGCCACCTCGGCGAACAGGTTGGCCAGGAACGCGACGGTGTGGTGGCCGGCCAGGCAGATGCGCCGCTCGATGCGCCAGCCCTCGCGCGCGGCCAGCTCCTCGAAATCCTTCACCGTGAGGAAGTGGATGTTCGGCGAGTCGTACCACTCGTAGGGGAACAGGCGCGTCTTGGGCGCGCGGCCGGTCACCAGATGGGCCAGGCGGACCTTCCAGTGCCCGAAGTTGGGGAAGGCGACGATGGCGTGACGGCCGACGCGAAGCATTTCCCGCAGGACCTGGAGCGGGCGCCGGGTCTCCTGAAGGGTCTGGCTGAGGATCACGTAATCGAAAGCCTGCTCCGGATAGTCGGTGAGGCCCTGGTCGATATCGCCCTGGTAGACGGAGACGCCGCGGGCGATCGCCTGCTTCACTTTCGAGACGTTGATCTCGATGCCTCGGGCCTCGACGCCCTTGTTCTCGGCCAGCCAGGCCAGCAGCTCCCCGTCGCCGCAGCCCAAATCGAGCACGCGGCTGTTCTCTTCGATCAACTCGCTGATGATGGCGTAGTCGCTGCGGCCGAGCAGCTCGCGCACGAACGGACCGCGATGAAGCGGCTGAGCGGGCCCCATCGGCCGCAGGTCCTCCGCGGCGGTTCGATCCTCGACGGCCATGAAGTGCTTATGATACCGCCGGAACAGGCCCGATGGCGCGCCTGGTCCCCCGGCGCTGGATCTCCCGAAAGGTGCTGGCCAGGAAGCCGCGAACCACTTCCGTCTGCTCGGCGACATCCACCAGAAACGCGTCGTGGCCGTAGTTGGAGGTGAGCTCGCAGTAAGTAACGTCGCGGTTGAGGCTGCGCAGCGCGTTGACGATCTCCTGGGACTGGTAACTCGGATAGAGCCAGTCGGAGGTGAAGCTGATCACCAGGAAGCGCGCGGTGACCTTTTCGAGCGCCGCCACCAGCGACCCGCGGCCGTTGGTGATGTCGAAATAGTCCATCGCCTTGGTGATGTAAAGGTAGGAGTTGGCGTCGAAGCGGTCGACGAACTTCGTGCCGCGGTAGCGCAGATAGCTCTCGACTTCGAAGTCGATGTCGAAGTGGAAGCCAAAGCTCTCCTTGCCGCGCAGGCGCCGGCCGAACTTCTCGCGCATCGATTCGTCGCTCATGTAAGTGATGTGGCCGATCATGCGCGCCACGGCCAGGCCGCGCGCCGGAGGGCGGCCGCCGTAGTAATTGCCTTCGTTCCAGTCCGGATCGGCCATGATGGCCTGCCGGCCTACCTCGTTGAAGGCGATCTGCTGGGCGCTGTGACGCCAGGTGCCGGCGATGGGAATTGCCGAAGCGATGGCGTCGGGGTAGTCGACCGCCCATTGCAGGGCCTGCATCGCCCCCATAGAGCCGCCGGCCACAGCCAGCAACCGTTCGATGCCCAGGTAGTCGACGAACTTTTTCTGAAGGCGCACCATGTCGGCCTGGGTGATGACGGGAAACTCGAGCGCGTAGGGCTTGCCGGTAGCGGGGTTGATCGAGCTCGGACCCGTGGTGCCGCGGCAGCCGCCGAGCACGTTGGTGCACATCACGAAGTATTTGTCGGTGTCGAAGGCCTTGCCCGGCCCGATCATCGAATCCCACCAGCCGGGCTGGCCGGTCTCGCGGCTGATGCCCGCGGCGTGGGCGTCGCCGGTGAAGGCATGCAGGATCAGAATCGCATTGGATTTGTCGGCGTTGAGCTCCCCGTAAGTCTCGTAGGCCACGTCCACCGGGGCGAGCGTGGCCCCGCAGTCGAGCGGAAGAGAATCGAAGCGAACGTAGCGGGTTTCGACGATCACGGGATTACTTTCAGCATAGCAACGCCCCGGCGCCGCCAGCGCTCCGCTAGAATGGGCTGGCGGCCTTCCGGGCCGCGCGACAGGGAATCTCGGCATGAAGAATCTGAAGGAACGACTTGGCGCGGGCCAGACGCTGCTCGGCTGCTTCCTGAACCTCGGCTCATCGCTCACCGCGGAGATGGTAGGCAAGGCGGGCTTCGACTTTGTGGTGATCGACATCGAGCACGGCTCGGGCACCGAAGCCAACATCCTGCATCAGCTCCAGGCGCTCGAGCACACCGCAGCGGCGGCAGTGATTCGCGTCGAATCCCACGAGCGCCAGCGGGCGCACCGGGTGCTCGATCTCGGAGCTCACGGCATCATGTTTCCGCGCGTCAACTCGGCCGCCGAGGCCCGCGCCTGCGTGGCGGCGCTGCGCTATCCGCCGCTGGGGGTGCGGGGCGTGGCGTCGATGAACCGGGCCTGTGAGTTCGGCGTGAGCTTCCGCCGCTATGTCGAGGCCTCCAAGGACGTGCTGCTCGGCGTCTTGCAAATCGAGACGGCCGAGGCGCTGGACAATGTCGAGGAGATCGCCGCCGTCGACGGCGCCGACGTGCTTTTCATCGGCCCGCTCGACCTGTCGATGAGCCTCGGCATTCTGGGCGAGTTCGATCACCCGCGCTTCCAGGCCGCGCTCGAGCGGACGGCCGCGGCGGCGGCCAGGCACGGCAAGGCCACCGGCGTGCTCATGCCCAAGCCGGACGACTTCGCGCGCTATCACGGGCTGGGCTTCCGCTTCCTGGCCTGCGGCTCCGACGGAGCGATGGTTAACAACGCGGCGCGAACGCTAGCGCAGAACCTGATCCAGCAGCGGCGCCAGCGGACCGGGGCGAGCTAAACCGGCCGCGGCGCGTACTTGCGGCGGACCAGCACCAGATAGGCCAACACGCCGAGCACCAGCCAGGCGCCGATGAACTTGATCGGCGCATCGAAGCTGCCGGTCTTCTCCACCAGCCAGCCGGTCAGCCACGGGGCGACGATGCCGGCCAGGTTCGCCGCCGTGTTCTGAATGCCCACCACCATGGCGATGCTGCCGCCGGGAATCAGCGTTTGCGTGAGGGCCCAGTAGTTGGGCATCGCCAGGCCGAGCCCGCAGAGAGCGAAGACAGCGAAGAAGACGGCCACGTCGACCGAGTCGCTGAAGGCGCCGATGGTCTGCGTGGCCGCCAGGATAAAGCCGGCGATGGTGAAGCCCTTGCGCACGTTGATGGGGTCATGCCCGCGGCGGATCACCCAGTCGGCCGCCGCCCCGGCGAGCGTCCCGACGATGGCCATTCCGGCAAAGGCCATGCCGCTGTACCAGCCCATCTCGGTGAGAGACATGCCGTGGCGCTCCTTGAAATAGAGCGGCATCCACGTCATGCAATAGTAAACGAAATACATGTAGCAGTAGGTGCCGAGGATGACGCCCCAGATGACCGGGCTGCGGAGAATCTCCCAGGCCGAGACGCGCTTGAAGCTTTCCGTGGTCGCCACCGCGGCAGCTTCGCGCGGGCGGGGCAGGGCCGCGATGTCGTCCTTTTTCACCCAGAGCATCCACGGCACCAGCCAGATGAGGCTGGCCAGGCCGATAACGATGAACATCATCTGCCAGCCGTGCGCCGCCACCAGGTACGCGCATAGCGGCAGGCCGAGCGCCGGCCCCAGTTTGGTTCCCGTCATGTAGAGCCCCACGGCGAGGCCGCGCTGCCGCTCGTCGAAGTGCAGCCGGATGTAGCGCATGCTGGCCGGGGTGACGACCGACTCGCCCAAGCCGACGAGCAACCGCATGGCCACCAGGCCGCTGAGCGCGGTCACCAGCGACGTCGCCGCCGAAGCGAGGCTCCACAGGAGAAAACCAATCAGATACGGCGTGCGCACTCCGAAGCGATCCACCAGAATGCCCGACGGGATCTGAAACAGCGTGTAGGTCCAGAATACGGCTGAAAGCGCCAGGCCCTGTTGCGCCTTGTCCCAGCCGAACTGCTCGGCCATGGGCGAAATCGCGGTCGTGAGGTTCACGCGATCGAAGTAGGCGATAACCATCCCCAGGGCCAGCAGCACAACCACCGGCCAGCGCATGGGAGCGGCGGCCTGAAGCTTACCGAGGGCGGCGGAGGTGTTGGTGCTACTCATCTCACCTGAGACGATGTCACACTTTGGCCGGAAGTTCAAGCCGGCCCGGGCGGCGCACGCTCAGCCCGCCTCCAGGATCTCGCGGATCCGGCGCGCTACCAGACGGTGCTCGTCGCCGCGCAACATCCACATCGAGACGCGCAGGCCGGTTGGGCCCGCCTGGGAGACAGCGATGGGAGGGTCGCCGGCCAGCAGGCGCTCCACGACATCCTTCGCCGAGAGCCTGCGCGAACTTTCGTCCCATTCGAGGACGACGTGCGGGACGTGATTGGCAATTTCGGGCACATCCACCGAGGCGCGGACGCCGCTCAAGCCGCCGAGGATCTTGAGGAACTCTCCGGCGCGCTGATCGAGCAGGCGCCGCTCGGCCGCATGATCGACCTTGAGGTAGCGCTCCACCGCGGCCACCAGGCCCACGATCTCCTCCTTGCCGACCTTCATGCCCCGGCCGATGCCGCCGTGCGGGCTGATGGCGCGACGCCCGATTTCGATCAGGTCTTTTCGGCCAAGCAACAGGCCCGAGCACTGCGGCCCCAGCAGGCCCTTGCCGCCGGAGAAGGCCACCAGGTCGAAGCCCTGCCGCACGTATTCGGACAGGCGCGAGGGCGGGGGCACGTCGGCGGCGGCGTCGTTGAAGGTGGGCACGCCGCGCTCCTTGCCCACGCGAATCCACTCCTCGCGCTTGATACGCCCTTCGGGCTCGGCCTTGTTGAGGAAGAACATCATCGCCGTGCGCTCGTTGATGGCGCGCTCGAGCTCCTCGCGGGTCTCCACCCAGACGATCTTGACGCCCACCAGCAGCATCTGCGCCTCATAGCCGCTCCGGTGGCTCCGCTGCTGCACGATCTCGTTCTTGAGGCCGGTGGTGTCCGGCAGGCGGGACAGGTTGCCGGCGTCGGGGGCGGCTACACAGGCCGCCGTGGCCACCGTAATCGAGGACGCAGCGCCCGCGGTAATCATGGCGGCCGGGACACTGAGCAGCTCGGCGATGCGCGCGCCCGCCTTCTCCTGAAGCTCGACCAGATTGACGAAGTGGCGGGAAGCCTCTTCCATGGCGGCGATGACCTCCGGCGGCATGATGGAGCCCCCGAGAATGGTCACGGTGCCCACACCGTTAATCACCGGTCTTACGCCCAGGCGGGCGTAAACGTCCGCGGTGCGGCCGGCGGCCGGCAAGGCCGGCGAAGCGCCGGCAGCGAGCGCCGCCAGTTTGGCGAACGTCCTTCGCGTCGCAGTGAGTTTCATTGAGCGTTCTCCTGTCTGGTTTGCCCCTGCGCTCCGCCGCTCACCAGGCGGCGGACGGGGACCGTTACGGTTCCGAGGTTGCCGGAGGTGATGTCGCGCACCAGCACGCGCAGGATCGTGGCCTCCGGAGCGAGGTCGAGGTGCTCGATCAGGCGGAGCCCGCCTGCTTCCATCACCCGGCGGTAGGTCGCCTCATTCAGGCGGAGATTATTGATTCGCGCCACGGTTTGAAGCTGCTGTTCCCGCCGGTCAAGCTGGACCATCCACACATCGAGCCGGCACTCGAACAGACCCGGCTGCGCGGCCGGCCGAAAGACGACGTCGGGCGCATCGATCTCGATATCGAGATCGAGCTTGGAGGGCGCGGTGAGGGTGGGGCGGATGGCGAGGCCGATTCGCGTGGCGTCCATGGGGCTCCAGATGGCGCTCTCGAGCACCCGCTCGCGATACCAGGCCTCATCCGGCTCCTCAGGCTGGGCAAAGTAGCCACCGCGATGATAGAGGACCACGCCCGGCCGGCGCGCTTCGACCTTGATCTGGCGGAAGCGCCCGTTCCAGTCGTTGTGCGATGGGTAGTAACCGATTAGATAGGTCCGGCCGGCGTCGGCGGCGGCCCGGCGCATGGCGCCGACAAGGTCGTTGTTGTTGTAAAAAGCCCGCCCTCCGGTCCGCTGCGCCAGCAGGCGCATGGTGGCGAACATCGCCTGATCGCGCCCCGGGATCCGTTCGCCGAGCACTGACAGGTCAGCCCGGTACTCTTGCGGGGCGATGAGGCCGCGGGCGTCCACGGGATAGACGGCCAGGTTCGCGTTGTTGAGCGCCCGCGCCGCCCGTTCCACTTCAGGGGAGATCGAACGGGGTCGGCGGCCCGATCTGGACGGGCGCGGAAGCTGGTCCAGCTCGATCGAGATCGGGAAGCTGCCCGAGACCCAGATGAGGTTCTTCCGGCCGGGCAGGCGCTCCAGGTGATTGGCGATGGCAATCAGCGAGCGCGCGGTGCGAAAGGCGCGGTCCTCTTCGAAGTAGTCGATCAAGTTGAAGGAGAGCTCGGCCAGCCAGGCGCCGAAATGCTCTTCCGGCGAGACCACCGGATCGTAAAGCGGCGCATCGAGCGTGGGGGAAGGCTCGCCGGTATAGTTGCGCAGGGCCCTGAGCAGGACCGCCGGATCGCCGGTGAAATCCTGGAGGATGCGCGGCCCGCGGCCCAGGACATAGAGGGCCACCCGATCTCCTTCCCGGAGCTGTTCGAGGAACCGGACCACCTGGCGCCGGGCATAGGCCTGATCCGTGATGCGGGTGTTGAGGCCGTCGAAGAGAATGACGGTGAGGCTGGCGGGCGCACCGGCCTCCTCGGGCCGGTTGGAGAAAGCGCCCGGCGCCGGCCGTCGCCTGGCAGGACGGCCGAGCGCGGAGGCCGGGGTGAAGAAGGCGATCTGCTGCTCGCGGCCTTCATCCAGAAGGCGAAGATCCTCCTGCCGGAGGTCGCTCACCGGCTCGCCCTGGCTCGTCTCGGCCACCACGCTGACCTCCACCATCCGGGTGGTGACTCGCAAAGGCTGCTGGCCGGAGACCGCAGGAGCCGTCTGCGCGGCCAGAACCGCTACGGCGAGCGCCAGCCACGCACAGCGCAACATGTCAACCCCGAGTATAACCTCTCAGTCCCGGTAACTCTTTGGGATTCGGTATTCGGGACCGGCGTAGTGGAACTCCTCGGCGTATTTGAACCTGGTGCCTTGCGCGCCGATTTCACCTAACTTGCGGACATTGATTTCCACCAGTTTCTCCACGGCCGCCTCGTTCACCGTCTCGAGCAGCGGCAAGCGCCGGCCGGTTTCCTCCAGCCGCTGGCGGATGCGCATCGCCAGGCTGTAGTTGGCGGTTCTGAGCGCTTTGGCGGCGCGCAGCTTTCTCTCGATCATCGGAGTGATGTCGACGACCTTGGGCTGCGGGACGAAGGTCGCCGGGCCCTCCGGCTCGCGGCGCCGCGGATCGACCGGTTGCGCGTAGTAGTAGAGCTCGGGCACCAGATGCGGCTTGAGCCCGGCGATGGCGAAGGGCGGCTGAAAGTTCTCGAGCGCAGCCGCGCGGCGCGCCTCCTCGGCCGCCTGGCCGGCGTAGAAGCGGTCGAGCACCTCCACGTAGTGAGCGTAGGGATTCGGAATGAAGAGCACCTCGGGCCGGTGCAGCCGGATGTAGAACATCAGGCGGTCGCGCAGCTCGGTGGGCGAGACGCCGCCGAGCTCGCCGGCGCGATAGCCGAGCGAGATCACCTCGCGAAAGCCCAGGATGCGCGCGGCCTCCTCGCTTTCCATCCGGGCACGCCGCGCCGTCTCCTCGGGGGCGAGATCCCAGGAGTCCTTCTCGTCGTTGGTGACCCGGATGAGGTAGCCTGTGGCGCCCTGGGCCATCATCGCGGCGACGGCGCCGCCGGCGGCCAGCACGTAGTCGGTCTGGTCCGCCGTGATGACGAGGAGAGTCTTCTGGGCGGCGGCGCGCGGGGCGGCCGCAAGCGCAACAGCCGCAGCGAGCAGCGAAAAGCAGAGCCCTCTCATGGTTGGACGGCGTTCTCCCGAAGGTAGTCTTTGAGCCCGGGCAGGTGATCGAACTCGTCTCGGAACCAGTAGACTTCGCCGTAGCGCAGGCCGTTCTCTTCGCCGCGCTTGCGCGAGATCCACTCCATGTACCACTCCTCGATGAGCACCGCGGCTTGCTGGTCGTTGAGCCCCTCGAGTTCGGGCACGAACAGGCCCTCGGCGGCGAGCTGCTTGCGAATGGCGCGCGCCATGGCCGGGCTGGCGTAGACGTTACGGTGCGCCGAGTAGGCCTTCTGCTTGCGGGCGATCTGGCTTTCGTTCAATTCGACGACGACGTTGGGCTCGTGTCCCCGGCCGTAGTCGACGCGCGCTTTCAGGAACAGATACGGCACGCGGTGAGGTTTCAGGCCCGCCGCCAGATGCTCCGGGTGCACGCCGGCGTAGCCTGCCATCCAGACCGCCTCGGCCATGGCCCAAGCTACTTTGCGGTGGTCCGGATTGCGGTCGTAGTGGCCCCAGGGATCATGCCCAAGCACCAGATCCGGGCGGTAGAGGCGGATCAGCAGAATCAGTTGCGCGCGCAGCTCCTGGGTGGGGATCGGGTCCATGTAGTCGTTGCGCCAGTTCAGGCTGTGCACGCGTTCAATGCCCAAAATCCGGCAGGCCTCGAGACACTCCTTGAGGTTGATCTGGTCGTTGAGCGCGTAGCCATGCGCGCCATCCTTTTCATCATTCGAAGCGCGGATGTAGACGCCGCGCCAGCCCTCGTCCACCAGCCGAGCGATCAGCCCGCCGAAGCCGTAGTCGGTCGTGTGGTCGTCATGATGCGGCTGGATAACCATGAAGAGGCGGCCCGAAGGCATTTTGACGGCGGGCAAGGGCGCGGCGGCGGCTTCGAGAGCGAGCAGGGCGAGTAAAGCGAGGCTTCTCATTTCGGTCGCACGTTCTCGCGCAGGTAGTCCTTGAGCCCCGGCAAATGGTCCCACTCGCCGACGAAGTAAAAGACTTCGGCAAAGGGCACTCCATTCTCTCGTCCGTGCCGAGCCGAGATCCAGTACATGCGCCACTCCTGGATCCGGATCGTTGCTTCCTCGTCGGAGAGCCCCTCGAGCTCCGGGACGCGCAGGCCCCGTGCATCGAGCGCCGCCCGCAGCGCGCGGGCGCTTTCCGGGTGGACGCGGACGTTGCGGTGGAGCCAGTAGGCGCGCGCCTTGCGAGCCACCTGCTTTTCGGTGAGGGCGACGGCCACGTTGGGCTCGTGTCCCTTGCCGTAGTCGAAGCGCTGGGCATAGAAAACGAACGGGACGCGGTGCAGCTTCCAGCCCGCCGCCAGGTGCTCCGGGTGCACGTTGGCAAAGCCGGAGAGGGCGAGCGCGTCGGCCAGCGCGCGGGAGACCTTCCGGTGGTCCGGATTCCGGTCATAGTGTCCCCAGGGATCGTAGGAGAGCACGACGTCGGGGCGGTAACGGCGCAGCAGCAGGATCAACTGGGCGCGCAGGTCATGGTGCGGGATCGAGTCCATGTGGTCGTTCCGCCAGTTGAGGCTGATGACCTCCTCGATACCGAGCGCGCGGACCGCCTCCTGCGTCTCCCGCTCGTTCACCAGGTCGTTTTCGCCCCAGCCGGCCGAGCCGTCCTTCTCGTCATTGGTGACGCGGACGTAGTAACCTCGATAGCCCTCGTCGATGAGGCGCGCGATCAGCCCGCCGAAGCCGTACTCGTGCGTGTGGTCGTCGTGGTGGGGCAGAACCGCTAGGAAGGTCTTGCCCGGCGGGGGGTCTAGCAAAGGCAGCGGCCCGGCTGCTGGGGCGACGAACCCGACCAGACAAGCCGCCACCAAACGAAGCCCATGCGCCATGCTGCTTCGGATTTTTATATCACACCGGGCCCGGGCGGGCGCCCCGGTTGAGATAGAATTGTTTGCCGATTCACGATGCGCGGCCGTGGTTGGTGGCTTTTGGCGGGGCTGGCGGGACTCGTTGCGCCCTTGAGCGCCGAGCAGAACCTGAACGTGCTCGCGGTGACGGCCGGCTCGGGCGATTACCTCTGGGGCGCTGGGGGGACGCTGGCGGCCCTGGCGCTCGACGGCTATCAGGTCTACGTGGCTCAGTTCGGCAACGACGAGAAGGCTGCCGCGGCGGGACTGAGCCCGGCCGAGGCGCGCTGGGCGAACGTCGAGGAAGCGCAAGAGGCGGCCGAGCTGTTGGGGTTTCGCGACACGATCTATCTCTCACACAAGAGCGGCGAGCTCGGCCAGGTCTCGAGCACCGAGATGCGCGAGCAACTGTTTGCACTCATCCGCCACCTCCGACCCGCAAAGATTTTCCTGCCCGACCAGTACGTGCACTTCCAAGCAGACTGGGATCACTACTGGGTGGGTAAGATGGCCGAGGAGGCCTGGGGCTATAGCGGCGGGGCGATGTTCTCGCCGCAGTTGGCGCACATGGGCCTGAAGCCGTACAGCGTTCCCGAAGTGTACTTCTATGCGGCCGGGCGGCCCTACCGGCCCGGGGAGGGCGGCGAGGAGGCTTCGCGCTTCCTCGGCGTGGACATCGGCCGAACCTTTCTGGCGAAACGGATTGCCATCGGCATGCTGCGGGCGCGGAACCGGGCGCTGGCTCTCGAGACCGGCATCGCGCTCCGCGCGGGAGACGAAGAGGCGCCGCGGCGGCTCGCGTCGGCGCTGGTCGAGGAGCTGGCGCCCCAGGTCGGCCGGCGGCATGGCTTGGAATTCGGCGAGGAGTTCAACTACGTGGGACCGCGCGAGGCGATCCCGCCGTATGTGCTCGAGCGGGCGGTGAAGAAATGAGGGCGCCGGTCTCGGTCCTGGCGCTCATTGCGGCTGCACTTTGTGGTGCCGCCCAGACGCCTGGGCCGGTGATGGTGGTGGCGGCGAACTCGCGGGATTATCTCTATGGCGCGGGCGGGACGCTGGCGCGGATGGTCGCCGAGGGGCGCCCGGTCTACGTGCTCCTGTTCGGCAGCGAGGACAAGGACGCTGTCGGGCTGGCGCCGGCCCGGGCCCGCCTGGCCAACAACGCCGACGGCGAGCGGGCAGCCCGGGTGCTTGGCGTCAAGGAGGTGCTCTGTCTCGGCTATCCGAGCGGAGAGTTCGGGCAGATCTCGACCAGCGAGCTGCGCAACCACGTGATGACGATGTTCCGCGTCTGGAAGCCGGAGATCCTCTTCTTCCCGGACTGGTACATACACTATCTGGACGACAAAGATACTTACTGGGTCGGGCGCATGGCCGAAGAGGCGCCCTACGGCGGAGGCAGTTACTTCCTCCAGGAGATGACCTATATCGGCTATCCCGGCTATGCACCGCGCCAGTATTACTTCTACAGTCCTTACCGGCCGTACCGGCCGAGGGAGGGAGGCGAGGGCCCCGCGTCGCTTCGCGCGGTGGATATCACCTCGACGATGGAAGTGAAACTGCGCGCCATCGCCGAGCTCAAGACAGCCAACCAGCTCTACGCCCTTCAGACGCGGGAGCGCCTTCGCGCCGCGGGCCGATCGGGCAAGCGAATGGCCGAGCTGACGCCGGAGACGGCGGCGGAACTGGCGCGCGCCTTCGCCGAGGAGCTCGCCGCCGAAATCGGCCGCAAACACGGCTTCCGTTACGCGGAGGAATTCAACCACCTGGGCAGTCGGCCTCTCGTGCCGGAGCATGTTCGGGAAAGGGCCAAGCGGCGCTGAGGGCAGGTCTCAGTCCTGCTCGAAGACGACGTCCACCGGAATCGAAGCGCCGCCCAGGCGCTCCAGGTCGGCCTCGAGCTCCGGAGCGAGGATCCCCGTTTCTTTGACGAAGCCTGCGGCTGCCTGATAATCGCCGTCACCTTGCAAGCGTAAGAGGCGTCCGGCGAGATCGGCGATGGCGCCTTGCATGCGGCCCACGTCGACGCGCCAGGCACCTACCCGGTCATCGCGGGCAATTGCCTGCGCCCTGATCAGGTGATGGAAAGCAATCAGATTGGCGATGCCGTGCGCGCTCGAGGCCCCGAAACGCACGGACCGGAAGATTCCGGCGAGATAAGTCACGTAGTAATCGAGCAGATCCGTCCGTTCCAGCTCCCCGCGGGCCGCGAGCCGGCCGATGATATAGAGTCCAAGGACGTCGGCTTTGCACTCTTCGAGCGCCGAGTAAGTGTCCTTGAGGGCTTCGCGAACGGTGAGCTTGCCGTCGAGCGTGCGCTTGATGCCCAGACCATGAGCCACCTCGTGGAACAGCACGTTGGCGAAGAAAGCGTCGAAGTGAACGCGCGGGCGCTGGTCGGCGGCAATCAGCCGATCTGCAATCGGCACGAGGATCTTGTCGAACTTGGCGCGCATGGCGTTGCGGAGCTGGAGGCGGCGCGTGCCTTTTCTGAGCTGCACCTCTTCGTCGTTGGGCAGGTTGATGGCGATCGTCTTGCTCCCGGCGTTGCAGTCCCCGGCATAATAGAGCGCATCGTAGACGTTCAGGTCCGACGCCGTGCCCGGGGTCTCCCTCTTGTAGGCGTCCGGGACCGGCAGGCCACGCTGGAGCTCGCCGAGCATGGCGGCGTAGCGCGCCAAGCGCCGGCTCCATTCCTTGTCCTTGACCAGAACGAAGGCCTCGTACGCCGCCTTGTAGCCGAACAGGCGGTCCTCGTAGGTCTCGATCGGCCCGATGACGATGTCGAGCCTGTTCGTTTTCATGTCCATCCAGGCCAGATCGCTCGGCTGGTACTTGTCGGTGAGGAGCGCCTCGGCGCGCAGCTCGAGGTATCGCCTGAGGCCGGCGTCTTCGGCCAACCTGGCCGCTTCGCGCAGGTTCCGCGCCGCCACCTCCAGCAGCAGGCCGTACGCCTGGTGGTAAGGTTGCGCGATGAGCGCGCCGGCGGCGTCCCGGCGCACGAGCGTGTACAGGCTCTGGAGCGCGCGGCCGCCGTCAGGGGCTTTCTTTACGGCCGCCTCAAACTCCTCTTTCGTCATGTCCGGCGGGTAGAAGTTCGCCCCCGGCGGTTTCGGAGAGAAGCCGTCGAGAAACGGAACGTTGCCTTCGAGCCGGTCCCAGGGCCCGTAGTTGATCTCGACGTAGCGGCGGGCGTCGGGATCCCTCACTTTGGCCAACAACGTGAGTTTGTCGCCGTAGGCTTGAAGCCAAAAGAGTTCGTCCATGACCCTGGCGGCGTTCTTGAGCAGGGGGATCATCTGGCGCTCACGCTCGGTAAGGCCGCTCAAATCCGCTTCCAGGCGCACCACGGCGTACTTGTTCAAGCGTTGTTTCATAGGCAAAGGGATCGCTTCACGGGAATCCTGCCGGCTGCCGCAGCCGGTGACCGCGGCCAGGACGAGGGCGGCGACGAGAAGCGGTCGTCTGGATCGGGACATGATGGATTGCGGCTCCCCTGAACGATTGTATCGATCGAGGCGGCGGCGGGCCGGCGCGTGATTCAATGAGGAGCAAAGCCATGCCCCAACTCAAGCTTGTGACGCTCGATCCGGGCCACTTCCACGCGGCCCTGGTGCAGAAGGAGATGTACGAGGGGGTCTCTCGCCGGGCCTCGGTCTTCGCGCCGCTTGGCCCGGACTTGTTGGCGCATCTCGGGCGCATCGTTAAGTTCAACACGCGGCGCGAGAACCCGACCGCGTGGGAGCTGGAGGTGTTCGCCTCGCCCCGCTTCCTCGAGGAAATGACCGGGCAGCGCGCCGGCGACATCGCCGTCATCGCCGGGCGGAATCGCGCCAAGATCGACTACATCGAGCGCGCCTCCGGAGCGGGCTACCACGTTCTGGCCGACAAGCCCTGGATCATCCGCTCGGCGGATCTGGCCCGGCTCGATGGGGTGCTCGAGCGAGCCGCCGCCAGTGGCCTTGTGGCTTACGACATCATGACCGAGCGCTACGAGATCACCTCGATCCTCCAGCGGGAGCTCGTGCGCGATCCGGCGGTGTTCGGCGAGGTCGTGGAGGGCAGCGCGAGCGAACCTGCGGTCTCGCTGCGCAGCGTGCATCATATTGCCAAGCTGGTCGCCGACACGCCGCTCCTGCGGCCGGCGTGGTTCTTTGACGTCGCCGAGCAGGGCGAAGCGCTGGCCGACGTCGGCACGCACCTGGTGGATCTGGTCGCCTGGACGCTGGCGTCCGAGGTGGAGTTGGACTACCGTACCGACATCGAAGTCCTCACAGGCGAGGGATGGCCGACCGTGCTGACGCTCGAGGAGTACCGCCGCGTGACGGGCGAGCCCGCGTTCGCCGACTCACTCGAACGCTATGTTCGAAACGGCCGGCTCCATTACCTGTGCAACAACCGGGTCCGCTACAGGCTGCGGGGGGTGCACGTGACGGTGGAAGCGCTTTGGAACTATGAGGCCCCTCCCGGCGCCGGTGACACGCACTTCGCCTCCTATCAGGGCACACGCTCGCGCATCGAGGTCCGCCAGGGCGAGCCGGAGGGCTACCAGCCGGAGCTGTACGTGATTCCCTGCGAGGCCGGCATCGAGGAGGCGCTTACCCGGCGCATCGCCGCCCTTCAGCGCGACTGGCCGGGCACGGGCCTCGAGCGGCGCGAGCAGGAGTTCCGCGTCACGATTCCGGACCGTTACCGGGTCGGCCACGAGGCCCATTTCGCGCAGGTGGCCCGGCAGTTTCTCCGCTATGTGCGGGGCGAGGAGATGCTACCCGCCTGGGAGAAGGCAGCGATGCTCGCCAAGTACCTGGTGACCACTCGCGGGGTGGAGCTGCGGGCCGGCTGAACCCGGCGCTCGAAGGGAACTCGGAAAGGACAACGGGCCTCGGGGAGGGGAAGCCGAGGCCCGTTCGGAGGGGCAAGCGGCGAGCTGGGTCTCGCCGCCGGGGATGCTATTAAGTCAATGACGACTTAGTTGCCCTCTGAAGGGCATGTTGCGTGCCAAACCCAGCCCGTTGATTTCATTTGGGTTAACCGATCCGTGGCGGCGCGGGTGGGGAGAATCCCACACCCAATGCGGAACGCTCACCCACCCTGGGGAAACCCTCAACCGGAGACGCCGGCTCCCAGCCGCTCGAATCGCGCGTAGGCCTCGTCCCAGGCGGCGGTATGCCGGGGCTCGAAACGTCTCAGGGGGAACGACTGGCGGACGACCTCGCGCACATCTTGAAGCCCGCCGAGCAGGCCCGATCCCATCGCCTGGATCAGGACGTTGCCCGCCGCGGTCGCCTCGGCCGGCCCGGCGATCACTTCCCGGCCGGTGGCGTCGGCGACGAACTGGTTGAGCACCTGGTTTTGCGAGCCGCCCCCGACGATGTGAATCACGGCGATCGGGCGTCCAAGGATCGTCTCCAGGCCTTCGAGCACCTGACGATAGCGAAGCGCCAGGCTTTCGAGAATCGACCGACACATCTCGCCCGGCTGTTCCGGCACCTCCTGGCCGGTCTTCCGGCAATAGTCGGCAATCCGCTCGGGCAGCCGCCCGGGTTCGAGGAAGACATCCGGCTGGATGACGGCGCGGAAAGCACGCGCGGCGCCGGCCATCTCGGCCAGTTGCGCGTAGCTATACTCGTTGCCCTGGAGCGCCCAGGCCCGCCGGCACTCCTGGAGCAGCCACAGCCCGGCAATGTTCTTGAGCAGGCGGATCTTGCCGGCGGCGCCGACCTCGTTGGTCAAGTTGTAGGCCAGCACGGCGTCGTTGATGAGCGGTTCATCCAGCTCGACGCCCATCAGCGACCAGGTGCCGGAGCTGATGTAGCACCAGCCGTCTCGCTCGGCCGGAACGGCAGCCACGGCGGAGGCGGTGTCGTGGCAGGCGGTGGTGAAAACGGGCGTATCCGGATCGAGACCGGTCTCCTCGGCCACCTCGGCGCGAACGGGCCCGAGGAGCGTGCCCGCTTCGACGATCTCGCCCAGGATCCGCACCGGCAGGCCGAGCCGCTCGAACAGCTCCGTCGCCCAGCGCCGGGCCGCCGGATTGTAGAACTGCGACGTGCTGGCAATGGTGACCTCGACCTTCTGAACGCCCGTGAGCCAGTAGTTGAACAGATCGGGCATGAACAGCAGGCGGGTGGCGATCTCGAGCGCGGGCGAGCCGGCCAGCTTCATCGCATAGAGCTGGCACAGCGAGTTGAGCTGCATGAACTGAATGCCCGTGTGGGCGAAGATCTCCTCGCGCGGGACGGCCGCGCACAAGCGCTCCACCATGCCGTTGTTTCGGCTGTCGCGGTAGTGGCGGGGATTGTCCACCAGCGCGCCGTCGGCGCCGAGCAGCGCAAAGTCCACGCCCCAGGTGTCGATCGCCACGCCGTCCAAGCCGAGCTTTCGTTCGCGCGCGACGATGCGCAGGCCCTGCTGGATCTCGTGCCATAGACGAAACGTGTCCCAGTACAGACCGGTCGGCAGACGCACCGGCGTATTCAGGAAGCGATGCAGCTCTTCGAGTTCCAGGCGGCCGTCGCCGATCGAGCCCAGCATGGCGCGGCCGCTTTCCGCACCGAGATCGAATGCGAGATAGCGCTTCATCGTCAAGTGTGTAGTATACCGCCGGGCCTCTGTCTACACTGAGGAAAGCATGCGGATTCCGATCTATCAGGTGGACGCCTTCACGAGCCGGCTCTTTCACGGAAATCCCGCGGCGGTCTGCCCGCTCGAGGCTTGGCTGCCCGGCGAGCTGCTCCAGGCGATCGCGGCGGAAAACAACCTCTCGGAAACCGCCTTTTTCGTGCGCGAAGGCGAGCGTTACCGGCTGCGCTGGTTCACGCCGGCGGTCGAGGTCGCACTTTGCGGGCACGCCACGCTCGCGGCGGCTTTCGTCATTTTCAACCGCCTAGAACCGGAAGCGGGGCGGGTCGCCTTTGACACGCTGAGCGGCGAACTCGCCGTCACGCGCGCGGGGGAACTCCTGGTAATGGATTTCCCGTCGAAGCCGCCGAGGCCGTGCGAGCCGCCTGCGGGCCTGCTCGAGGGGCTAGGAGGCGAGCCGATCGAAGTGCTCAAGGCCGATTCCTTTCTGGTGACCTACGAAGACGAGCGGGCCGTGGCCGCCCTCCGGCCGGATTTCCGCACCTTGGCCGAGCTCGAGGCAGCGGTGATCGTCGCTGCGCCGGGCGAGGAGGTGGACTTCGTTTCACGCTTCTTCGCGCCGCCCTATGGCATCGACGAAGATCCGGTGACCGGCTCGGCGCACTGCACGCTGATACCGTTCTATGCGCAGCGCCTCGGCAAGTCCCGGCTGAAGGCGCGCCAGATCTCGCGCCGGGGCGGTGAGCTGGACTGCGAACACTTGGGCGAGCGGGTGAAGATCGCCGGCGAAGCGGTGCTGTATCTGGAAGGTACACTCATTCTGAACGATCTCTGACTATCGATTCCGGAGGCTCGAAGAAACCATGGCGTTGACCCGACGCCAGCTCGCCCGCAACCTCGTTCTGCTGCCCTTTCTCCGAACCCCGGCGCGCGCGGCGCTCGAGAGCCCAGCGCTGAGGTTCGAGGTTTCGGTCGATTCGCGCGGCCGAGTGGCGCGCGCTCTCACCCATCGCCTCACGGGCGAGTCCTTCGCTCTGCCCGAGGCGGACTTCGCGCTCGAATTCGACGACGGCGCGGTGCTCGCGGCAACCGATTTTTCCGCTACCCTCGCCGAGACGAAGCCCGAGCGGATCCGCCTGGAGTACTCGCGGCCGGGCGGCCCCACCCTCCGCGTCGACTACACGCTGCCGCCCGGCAGGGATTATCTTCGGAAGCAGATCTCTCTTTGTGCCGAACGGCGATCGGGTCCGAGGCTGCTGCGGGCCGATCTGGACAACTGGAAAGGAATCCGGCGTCCGTGGCAATCGCTCCGGGGAGACCGCTTTCCCTACGGCAGCCATCCCATCTTCTGCGAGAGCCTCTGGGCGGGTGTCGAGTTCGTCGCCGCATTCAATGAGTACGGCCCCGAGGGCTTCGTGCTCCGCAGCCGGCCCGGGGGTCTGCGGCTGACGGCGGAATGGAGCCCTCTGGTTTCGACGGTGGTGGGCGTCGCCGAACCTGGCAAGGTCCGGGCGGCGTTCCTTCGTTACATCGACGAGATCCGGCTGGCGCCGCCGCGTCTGGTGGCCTGTTACAACTCCTGGTGGACGCTTCCGCTCAGAATCGGGCAGACCGAGCTGGTCGCGCTGGCGCGAGAGCTTGCCGAGAAGCTCCGGAAGCCCCACGGCGTCTTCTTCGACATCTTCACCATCGACGAAGGATGGACCGACCCGCAGAGCGTCTGGGAGATCGACCAGAAGAATCTGCCGGAGGGGTTCCGGCCTCTTCGAACGGTGGTCGAGCAGGCGGGAGGCAAGCTCGGGCTGTGGATGTCGCCGAGCGGGATCTATCCCCGTTCGCTCGATTACGAGTGGGCGGAGAAAAACGGTCTCTTCGTCATCTGGGCCCAGCCCGGACACTGGCACCGAACCGGTGTTTCGCTCGCCGACCCGGCCTACCGGGAACGCACGAAGCGGCAACTGGAGCGGCTTATCGCCGAATGGGGCCTGGGACACATCAAATACGACGGCTTCATCGCTCGCGAAGACAAGCCGCATCACGACCTGCTGCCGGGTGAGGATTCGGTGGAACCCCTGGCGCGCCATGCCCTCGAGCTGCTCCAGGTTTCCAAGAAGGCCAACTCCGATCTGGTGACGGAGCCGACCTTCCTGAACTCGTACTCCAACTACATCAGCCCGTGGATCCTCAAGTATTCCGATACGGTGTGGGCGAACTCGGGCGGGGATCTGCCGGCGGGCATCGGGCCGGCGCCGGAGTATCGGGAATCGCACACCAACGCGCGCGAATGGTTCATCTTCTCTTCGCTCGATGAGGTGTGGCTGCCGCAGAACGCGCTCCAGTACTTCGACATCGTGCACTGCGATCCCGGCGGCGGGTTTGCCAACCATGCCGCGATGGCCTTCGGGCGCGGCCGCTTCTTCGTCGCCACGTACATCAACCCCCGTTTCATGACTGCCGACGACTGGCGCGTCTACGCAGGCCTGCTCCGCTGGGCGCGCGCCAATCAGGCGCTGTTGCGCAACACCGAGGTCTTACGGTCCCGGGTCGAGCTCGGCGAGCCTTATGCTTACGCCCACTGGCTGGGCGCGCGCGGCGTGATCGCGGTGCGCAATCCGAGCAACGAAACCAGGGAATACGTGCTCGATCTGGGCGCGGCGGGGGCGCCGCGGGAGCTTGCCGACGCCGTCTGCTACACGCAGTATCCTTACCGGCGGGGACTGGCCGCCGGGCTCACGGGCCGATCGACGCTCGCGCTGCGCCTGGCCCCGTGGGAGCTGCTGTTCGTCGAGATCCTGCCGCGCGCTCAGTTGAGGGAGCCTGTGGTGATCGGCGGGCGCTGGTACGCCTCGGAGTCAGGCACATTGGCGGCGCCGGATTGGAATACGGATCGTCTGCGTTGGCTCGTGCCGGGCCAGCCCGACTTCGAGCGGCGCGTTCCCGTTCATGCCCGCGGCGAACTGCGCGGCGCCCTCGAGAAGCTCCAAGCCGTGGAGCTGCCCTTAAGCGCCTGGATCCGCCGCAAGGGCGAGCGGTTGCCGACAGTCGCCTTCGAGCTGGAGTGTGCCGTGCAGGTCCCGCCGCAGGCGGCCCGGGCGCAGGTCCTGCTCCTGGTGGAGCATCCCGGCCGGGAGCACCAGCCGAGCAATTGCCAGGCGACATTGAACGGTGCGGCGGTTCCGGTTCGCCAGAGCTCTTCAGAAGGCCACATCCGCATGTATGCGGCGCGGCCCGACGGCTACGGCAGGCAAATCATCCCTTATGAGAGCGAATGGAGTTGGCACATCGTCGAACTCCCCACCGGAAAAGCGCTGCTGCGATTGGCCGGCGTCGCGGCGGACCCGAAATGCCGCCTCGGTCTGTGGCTCTGGGCGGACTTCGATGTCAGGGCAAGGCAACGGCGATTTTCGGTGTCTTGTGCTGAAGCCGCCTTGCCCCAATACGCCGAGCATCGGGAGCGCGACGGCCTCTGCCTCCGGCCGCCGGCGGCCTTGCCGTTGTGAAGTTCAGCTCGCAATCCCGTTTCCCAAAATGGGTCAACGTCGCGAAGTTGGGGCCTTCGCTCGACTGATCCTTGCGGGCGGTTCGCCCGTTGAGGGCCGGCCGCAACCGCTGCGGTAAAATGGCCGGTTCATGGCGGGTTTGCTCGAAGCGAAGACGGCCCTCGTGCTCGGGGTCGCCAACCGGTGGAGTCTTGCGTACGCCATCGCCCAAGCCTTTCGCCGTGAGGGTGCGCGGCTGGCGCTCACCTACCAGGGCGAGCGGCAGAAGGCCACCGTCGAGGAGCTGGGCGCCGAGCTTGGGGCCGAGCTCGTGCTCGGCTGCGATGTGACGCAGGAGAGTGAGCTGGAGGGCCTGGCGGCGGCGCTCAAGGAGGCGCTTCCGCAACTGGATTGCGTGGTCCACAGCATCGCTTTTGCCAACCGCGAGGATCTGAGCCGGCCCTTTGTCGAGACGTCGCGTTCGGGCTACCTGCTGGCCCAAGAGGTGAGCTCCTATTCCTTGGTGGCCGTGGCGCGGACGGTGGCGCCCCTGATGCGGCAGGGCGGCTCGATCCTCACGCTCACCTATCTGGGCGCCACGCGCGTGGTGCCGAACTACAACGTCATGGGCGTGGCCAAGGCGGCGCTCGAGGCGGCGGTCCGCTACCTGGCAAGCGACCTCGGCCCGTCCAACATTCGGGTGAACGCCATCTCGGCCGGGCCCGTGAAGACCGCCTCGGCCCGCGGCGTCAAGGATTTCATCAAAGTGCTCGACGCGGTGGCCGAACGCGCGCCGCTCCGGCGGAACACCGATCCGGCCGAGGTGGCCGACACGGCCGTGTTCCTGGCGAGCGACCTCGGGCGCGGCGTAACGGGTAACATTATCTTCGTGGACGCCGGTTTTCAGGTGATGGGGCTTTGAGCCGTGGCGCCGCTCCACCTGCTCGTCGTCTCCGATCCCGCGGCGCCGGTGCTCCGCCTGCTCACCAGGCTCCGGGGCGAAGTTTGCGTGACGGTCGGAGAAGCCCCGGAGGCTTTTACGGAGGTGGCTCCGGAGGCGCAGATTCTGCTCGGACGCGAGGCACGGCGCGAGAGGCTCCAAGCAGTCTTCCGGCTGGCGAGGCGACTCGCCTGGGTCCACTCGCTTTCGGCCGGCGTCAACGAATACCTCTTTCCCGAGCTGGTCGAATCGGGGGTGCTTCTGACGAATTCGCGCGGCGTCTTCAGCCGGTCGCTGGCTGAGTTCGCCATAGGGGCGGCCCTTTTCTTCGCCAAGGATTTCCGCCGCATGGTGCGGCAGCAGGAGGCGGGCGTCTGGGACCGCTTCGACGTGGAGGAGATCTTCGGCAAGACGATGGGCATCGTCGGCTACGGCGACATCGGCCACGCCGTGGCGGCCCGCGCCCGGGATTTCGGCATGCGGGTGCTGGCGGTGCGGCGAAGGCCGCAATTGAGCCAGAACGACCCCTATGCCGAGGAAGTCTTGCCGGTCGAGCGCCTGGCGAAGCTCATGGCGCGCTCGGATTACGTCGTCGTGGCGACGCCGCTCACGCCCGACACGCAGGGGTTAATCGGCGAGGCGGAAATCCGGGCGATGAAGCCGACCGCCGTGCTGATTAACGTCGGCCGGGGGCCGACCGTCGTCGAGGACGCCCTGGTCCGCGCCCTCGAAGAAGGCTGGATTCGCGGGGCGGCGCTGGATGTATTCGATAGGGAGCCGCTTCCGGCGGGCCACCCGTTCTACCGGCTAAAAAACGTGCTTCTTTCTCCCCACTGCGCTGACCACACTCCCGGTTGGGAGGAGGCGGCCATGGAAGTCTTCCTGGAAAACTTCGAGCGGTTCCGCGCCGGGCAGCCGTTGCGGAACCTGGTGGATAAGAGGTTGGGCTATTGAAACCCGAACCGCCGATCGATCTGGCAGCCATTCGGACCGCCGAGGCGCGCATCCGTGCGATCGCGCACCGCACGCCGGTGATGACATCGCGAAGCTTCAACGCCGAAGCGGGCCTGGCGGCCTTCTTCAAGTGCGAGAACTTCCAGCGCGGAGGATCGTTCAAGATCCGCGGCGCTTCGAACTTCATCTTTTCGCTGAGCCGCGAGGAGCTCGAACGCGGCATCGTGACATATTCGTCGGGCAACCACGCGCAGGCCGTGGCGATCGCCGCCGAGGCCGTGGGCGCGCGAGCGACGATCGTCATGCCGCACGATGCCCCGCGGTCGAAGGTCGATGCGACACGCGCCCGCGGCGCGACCATCGTCACCTACGATCGTTACCGCGAGAGCCGCGAGGCGATCGGGCGCAGGATCGCCGAGGAGACGGGAGCCGTTCTCGTTCCCCCTTACGATCACCCCCTGACGATCGCCGGGCAGGGCACGACCGCGCTGGAGCTGCTCCAGGACTTTCCCGATCTGGACGCACTGCTCGCGCCCGTAAGCGGCGGAGGGCTGCTGGCCGGCTGCTCCATTGCCGCCAAGTCGCTCAAACCTTCGATCCGCATCTTCGGCGCCGAGCCGGAGCTGGCCAATGACACGTACTTATCGTTCGAAGCCGGCCGGCGTGTCGAAATACCGGTTCCAAAGACGATCGCCGACGGCCTGCGCGCCACTCAGCCCGGCGAGATTACCTTCCCAATCCTGCGGGAGAATGTCGACGCCATCCTGCTCGTGAGCGAGGCTGAGATCAAGGAGACGGTGAAATTTTTCTTCACGCGCCTGAAGATCGTGGTCGAGCCGAGCGGCGCCGTGGCCGCCGCGGCGGTGCTGTTCCGGCGCCTGCCGCCCGGCATCGAGCGGGCCGGCGTCATCCTCTCAGGCGGGAACATGGATCCTGAAACCCTGGCCGGCTTTTGAGCAGCCTGTGAAACCGATTAGGCCGGCTAGAATCCCTCCCAGCCCGCCTCTTCGGGAACCCGTTCGGCCGCGCGCAGGAACGCCCGGTAGGTGACCTGCACCTTGCTCCGGGCGGGAATCCAGCGGAAGCAGGGCGCGCCGAACATCCGGCCCCGCTCGATCATCTGCCGGCGCGTCTCGGGCATCGGCGAGACGCCGAACTCCAGCCCGAGCGCCAGCGTCTGGCCGTTCCAGGGCGGCTGGTGCCGGCTGCGATTTTCCTCCCAGATGCCCAGCCACGGGAAGTCGGCCTGCCTCCAGACATAGGCGAGCGCCAGGTGCGAGGCGGGCGAGTAGGCGACAAAGAAGGCGAGCTCGCGGCTTGGGTCCATCAGATTGGCGGTGAAGCCGCCGGAGGCCTCGGCATCGGTGAAGACGCGCAGATCCTGGAAGCCGCCGCCGCGCAGCGGCACCAGCGGCCAGTCGAATTCGGCCCCGGGGATGTGGCGCCCGTGCGGAGCCGCGAAATCCTCCTCGAAGACCTTCGAGCGGCTGCCCGGAGCGCGGATCTGGGTGACGCCGCGGGCGAGAAACGGCGGGCCCAGCGTGACGTGCTCGGTCCAGCCGACGGGACGGTCCGTGGCGGTGAGGTTTTCGACCGTCTCGGTGATTTCGATCCTATCGCCTTCGGGCTCGAGCCGGATCGAGCGCTCGAAATCGAGCGCCGCCTCGCGCAGGCGGGCCCGCATCCGGAGGACGGCCTCATCGCCGTCGATCTCGTAGCTGGCGACGGAGGCTTCACCGTGCACGGTGAGGCCCGCCGCTGCCTCCTCGGCCGAAGGCACACCGAAGATATCCAGGCACAGGTTGTGACCCATGATGCCGGCCAGCAGGCGGCTCTCGCTGTCATGGCCATACTCTGCATGCCGCTGCGGATCGTAGCGCGACGGCTCGATCGAGGGCCAGGGAGGGATCCAGAGGGGATTGATCCCTGAGGCTTTGTGCAAGATCTCTGCGACATGACCGCCCTCCTCGAGCACGGTGAGGCGCAGGGCGGAGTTTTCGATCCGGACAGCGCGCCGGTTGCGGAACTGGACTCGCTTCATGGTGTAGGTAGCATAATCCGCGGCGGCCTGTAAAATCCACCGGGGCGTCCGGCGCCGGGTTTCGCGCCTGCTAGCATGAGAAGTAGATGGACCGACAGAGGCGGACGGCGCTCTGGATCGGCTGTCTTGCCGCACTGTGCGGGATTCCTTTCGTCGCCTCCGGAGACGAGGAGCCGCCCAGATTTCCCTTGCCCGCCCCGCGCCCGGTAACCGAGGTCCTGGGCTCGTTGCCGTCCGACTCCGGGCAGGAACGGGTGGCGATCGGCACGCCGGCCCGTGCCCCGCGCCGGGCGGAGCTCATCGGACTGGCGCGCATCTGGGCCAACGGAACGCATAACGCTTTCACCGATCTCGTGCGCTTCCGGGATCGCTGGTTCTGCGCCTTCCGCGAGGGAACGGACCGCTTCTCGAGCGATGGCGTAATCCGGCTGATCACCTCCGCCGATGGCGAGCACTGGGCGCCCTCCTCGGTGGTGAGCTCGCCGGGCGCCGATCTGCGGGACCCAAAGCTCAGCATCACGCCCGACCGGCGGCTGATGCTGACCGCCGCCGCCCGTTACGAAGGCTCTGAGTCGAGCCGTTTCCAGACGCTGACCTGGTTTTCGCTCGACGGCCGCGACTGGGCGGATCCGTTCAAGATCGGCGATCCGGACGTGTGGCTGTGGCGGGTAAACTGGCACCGGGGCAACGCCTACAGCATCGGCTATAGCACGGCCGAGCAGCGCTTCCTACGGCTGTACGTCGGTCCGCAGGGAATGCGCTTTGAGCGAGTCTCCGAGAAGATCTACGACGAAGCGACACCCACGGAAGCGACGCTGCTGTTCAACAACGACGACAGCTCGCTGTGCCTGGTGCGACGCGACGGCGGCTCCGGCACGACGCTGCTCGGTCGCAGCCGGCCTCCGTATCGTTTCTGGCAATGGCGGGACCTGGGCAAGCGCCTCACCGCACCGAACCTGCTTCGCGTGCCCGATGGCCGGATCGTCGCCGCGGGCGCTCTCGACGACGGCGCTGTCCGGACGGCGCTCTGTTGGCTGGACGAGGAGGAGCCGGCTCTGAAGGAGTTCTTGAGTCTACCCCTGGGCGGTGATTCGAGCTACCCGGGCTTGGCCTGGCACCAGGGGCTGTTGTGGGTTAGCTACCACTCTTCGCACGAAGGCCGCCCGGCGATCTATCTCGCCAAGGTGCGCCTGCCGGCGGCAGAATAGGCGCGAATCGGAGCGCGGCTTAAGCGAGCGGCAGCTTCACGGGGCGGCCTTCGAGCTTGGAAATCTCCGCCGCCAGGCAGATCTCGTGCGTCTTCACCGCGTCGGCGACGTTGACGTGCGACTCCGTTCCTGAAAGCACGCAATCGACGAAGTGAGCGACAAGCTGCATGAACGGATGGTGGGTCACGGCGCCGCTGTCGGGCAGTACGGTCGGGATCACCGCCCAGCCGGTCTGCCCCGGCCACATCTTGGTGAACAACCGGTTGTCCCGGATGACGCCGCGGTTGCCCATGAGAGTGATCGGAAAGGTGTACGGCGCCATATGCTCGAGCGAGGTCGCCACCTTCCCCATGACGCCGTCCTCGAACTGGATCAGGACGACGCTGTTCGGCTCGTATTCGTAATCGAGCGGATTGCCGCGGCTCGCATTGGCGTAGCAGAAGACCTCGCGGGCCTCTTTCCGGAGAAACCAGCGCACGGCGTCGACGGCGTGGCAGCCGGCCGTGAGCAGCGCCGTGCCGCCGAAGGCCCGCTGCCGCAGCCAGGGGTACAGCCGGTAATCCCTGGTGATGCCGTGCAAGTAGTCAGCCTCGACGTAATAGAGGTCCCCGAGGAGGCCTTCGGCCAGAATCGCCTGGATGGTCTCAGCGAGCGGGTTCCACCTCAGCACGAAGCCGACGGCGCTGCGCACGCCGGCCTCGCGAATGGCCCGATCGAGTTTACGGAGACCCTCGAGATCGAGCGCCACCGGCTTTTCGACGATGACATGCTTGCCCGCCTGGGCGCAGGCGACGCCCTGCTCCACGTGCAAGTGATGCGGCGTGCAGACGGCGACGACATGTATGTCGTCGGCCCGCAGCAGCTCGTCCAGGCTGGTGTAGGCGCGGCAACGCTCCAGACCGTACTCCCGCGCCTTGGCCTCCGCCCGGGCGGCCTCGCGGCTGAGGATCGCCCTAACTTCGGTGTGCGGGTTCTTGTGAAATGCCTTGATGTACTCGCCGGAGACGTCTCCGGTGCCCAGGATGGCAGCTCCCAGCAATTCGCTCATGACTTCTCCTTGGACCAGGTTTCAAAGCGTTTGTCGAGCATCCCAGCATGCGCCGTACCGGCAAAGGCCAGCACGCCCCAGCGGAAGCGCAGACGCTGGCCGGGCGCGAGCGAGAACGGCTCCCGGAAGGTCGGCGCGGCGCTCAGATAGCCGAACGGTTGGTTCATAACAAAAAACGCGTTGGGGTGGCGCGGATTCGAAGGGTGGTCGAACAGCGCCACGCCGGCGCCCGCGGCCCAGTAGGCGCACCAGCGGGCCGGCTCGCCGTTGGCCGCTTCGATCGCCGACGTGCCGCGCGAGTTGAGCGCCTGGCCGCCGTTCATCTCCGGCGTCACGCGGACGCCAAGGCCGTTGTAGACGTGCTTGCCGGCGGCGAGCTGCACCGCCATAGCCGCCTCAAACTCGCTCCCCCATTCCAGCCAGGTGCCGTCGCGATCCGGCGGCGGCACGCGCAACCTGCGGCGTTCGACCAGAAGAAGTTTGCCGTCGGCGATCCAGTGATTCACCGCGACGATTTCGGCCGCACGGGTCGCCTGGCGGCGCTCGAAGCGCTGGTGGACGATTTGCCCGTGCGGTGCAGGATTCACCTCACCCCAGAAGTCGAATCCGTTCACCTCTGACCAGGCGACCATCAGGCCGCGGTGATGCACATGATCCTCCGGTCCGTCGAGTGTTACGGGCCGGCCATCCGGCAGGCAGAGCGGGTGGACGTAGGTCTTGGGGCGAGCGGCGCTGTAACGGTAAGCGGCAAGCAACGTGCCGCCCGCGAGCACCTCGAGCCTCTCGCCGGGAACGTCCACGAGACGCAGGGGCCCGGCAGCGAAGGCCGGCGCGGCGGCCAGAAGCAGGTCTCGGCGGCGCAGCATCTCTCACCCCAAGCGGATCGACTCGGTGGCGGCGTCAAAGTACGCCACCTTGCCATGGACGTAGGAAAGCATCGACATGATGAGCGGGACCTGCACGCGGTAACCGAGCTCGATGTCGCAGTTGGGCGGCTTACGGCTGCGCATCGACTGGAGGAAGTTTTTCATGTGCTCCCGGTCGGAGTTGAGGTAACCGACTCTGCGCCGGCCTTTCGACGAAGTGGGCGACGGTTCAATTTCGAAGCCGCCGTCGGCAAAGGTGATTGTGCCTTCCGTGCCGCGGATGACGGTGTCGATGCCGCTCGCGTTCGTGATGGTGCCTAGGATGGCGACGGTGAGCTTCTCCGGATACTCAATCAGCAGGTCGAACGTATCCGGCACGTCGCGCTCGCCGTTGTAGACCCAGCGGCCGCCGACGGCGACGACCTTCACCGGCAATCCGACGCCCAGGACCTTGAAAAGCCGGGTCATTGGGTGAGGATAAAGGTCGGTGGCCGGCCCGCCGGAGTAATCCATGTACATGCGCCACTGGAAAAAACGGGAGACCGAAAAAGGCCGTTGCGGGGCGTCGGCCTGAAAGATGTCCCAATCCAGATCGGGCCCGACCGTCAGGTTGGGATCCTCCACCGGCATGCCCCGCTCGCCCGAGTCGCCGAAGCGGAAGTAGCCGCTCTGGGCATGCGTGATGCGCCCGATGGCGCCCTGGCGCACCATTTCAGCAGCACGCAACCAGAGCGGATCAGAGACCCATTGAGCGCCCACCTGGAAGATGTTCTTCCGTGCGCGCACTTCGCGCACCAGCTCCTTGAGTGGCTCGAACTGCTGCCAGTGGGTGAGCGGCTTCTCGCAGTAGATGTCCTTGCCGGCGCGCGTGGCCTCGAGCGCGTTGTAGACGTGGGCGCGGTCCGGCGTGGCGATGATGACGCCTTTGACGCGCGGATCGGCAACCAGCTCGGAGACCCGCGCGTAGGCCTTAGCCGAGAACTTCTGCGCCACGCGCTCCCGGCGAGGCCGGTAGATGTCGCAAACGGCGACCAGCTCGACCGGCTCGCCTTCGGCGGCAAGGGCCTGCACCACGCTGGCCAGATAGGCCCCGCGCCCGCCGCAGCCGATCAATCCGATGCCGAGTTTTTCGCCGGTCGTTTGCATGGGGGCGCTCGCCGGGACCCCAGCGGCGCCAGTTGCGGCGAGTCCATGAAGAAAACGGCGTCTGGTAGGCATGGCGATTCCACCCTGACCAGACTAGCAAGGAGAGCCGGGCTTTGCGGAGAGGCAGGGACCATTCCCGGTAAGCTTCTGCCGCAGCTCACCGAGGCGGTCCCTGCCTGCTTCCGATTCAGAAGCTCAGCCGCAGACCGAAACGGAACTGGCGCTCCGAAGGGGTCGCCAGCGCCGTCAGGGTGCTCGTAATCGAGGAGAAGTTGTTCAGGGCCTGGACGGTCCCGTCGGGGTTCAGGCGCAGGGCAGCCACGTTGGCCGACGGGTTGGCGAATTTGGGCGTGTTGGTGGCGTTGAAGGCCTCGGCGCGAAACTCCAGCTTCCATCGCTCCGTCAGCGCAAAGCTCCGGAACAGGCTCAGATCAAGATTCCACAGGCCGGGGCCGCGCATCGTGTTGCGCCCGGTGGTGCCGAAACGCACTCCGGTGGGCTGGCGGAACGCCAGCGGGTCGAACCAGGTCTTGTTCGGTCCGATTTCGCCAATGATGCGGACCTTGCCGGGGACCACCTGGTCGGCCGTCTGGACGCTGCCGGGCATGTTCAGCTCGGCGCCGGAAGCCACGACAGTGAACGGTAGTCCGCTATAGGCGGCGAAGGTGCCGTTGGTCTGCCAGCCGCGCAACAACCAGGAGGCCGGCCCGCTCTGCGCCCAGGTTTTGCCGGGACCGAAGGGCAACTCGTAGAGGAAGCCCATCGTGAACATCTGCGTGCGGTCGTAGCCCGCGACGGCGCGGTTGCGGCGGATCGCCGGCAGCCAGTTCGTCAGCGGCATGCCGGCCCAGCCGGTGTCGTCGGTCATGTTGATGGTCTTCGACCAGGTGTAGGCGCCCTTCAAGAACAGGCCGCGGCTGAACTGCCGGTTGATGGCCACCTGCATGGCATGATAGTTGCCGCTGATCCAGCCGTCCCACATGTTGGCCGCGATCCGCCTGCCCTGGGTGGCGGCCAGCGGACGCCCGGCGGGACCGCCACCGGGAGGCGCCGCGTTGATGTCCCGATCCGCCAACTGGTGTACGACCTGCGTGCCGACGTAAGCGATCGAGGTAACGATATCGCTGACCCAGCGACGCTCCACCGTGAAGTTCCACGATTGGATATAGCCGCGATGAATCTGACCGCCCCAAGGACTCCGTGGACCCATGTCGACCGAAGGCGGCAGCGGGAGGATGCCCCGGCTGATATCCGGCAGCGGGATTGCGGGAATGCCCCGGTCCAGCGTCGTCACGGGCAGATAGGGGCTGTCGGTGGGAAAGGTAGCGCCGATGGTGGCCGGATACAATCCTCGCAGGGGGCGCGAGAATGGGAGCGGATCATAGGTGATGCCATAGCCGCTGCGCACCACGGTATTCTCCGTCAGGCGCCAGGCGAAGCCCACGCGCGGCGCGAACAGCTTCTTGCTGACGCTGATGCCCACGTTGTCCGGGTTGCCGCCGATGCGCCCCAGATAGACCAGGTTGGTCGCCGGATCCCAGCGCTCGATGCCGCGGTCGCGCCGCGTAATCAGCGGATAGTACTCGTAGCGCAGGCCGAGGTTGAGCGTGAGATTGCGCGTGAGCTGCCAGCGGTCGCGGACATACCAGCCGAACTGCCACTCGCGGTTGGTCATCTCGAAGAACTGGACCGCCTTGGACATGAAGGTCGGCAGGCCGAGCAGGAAGCCGGCGTACTGGTTCAGATAGTTGGCCGTGTAGCCGCGCGTGCCGGTCGCGTCGCCGCCGAATTCGATATAGCCGCGCGGGCCGTTGCTGATCTCCGGCTGCCAATGATCGAGGTGATAGCGCACCAGATCGAAGCCCCAGCGCAGCTCGTGCGCTCCGCGAATGTTGGTCGCGTTCGTCGTGTAGGTGTAGGCCCGCTCCCGGCGGAACAGCGGCTGCCAGCCGTAAATATTGCCCCACGAGGTGAAGCCATGAACGATGGTCGGCATCCCGCTGTAGCAGGCGCCGTTGGCCGCCGGCGGGCAGGCCTTCTTGACCTGCTCGGCGCCGCCGGCAAAGCCGGTCACCACCGGATCGTTCGTATTCGGGATCCCCCAGACCTCCGAGCCGATGTTTTTGCCGTGGTCCGGGCCGACGACGCTCTGGTCGAATTTGGTGAAGGCAAAGGTGCTGTCCAGCACCAGCGTGGGCGACACGGTCCAGGTGTGGCCGAAGGTCATGATGTTGACGTTGGTGTCGCCCGTACCCACGCCGGCGCGGCTCAGACCGGGGCCTCCCACTTCACCCAGCGCGAAGACCGAATTCACCGGCGCGTCCATCCGGCTGTACTTGCCCCAGATGGCCAAAGCCGCGCGCGGGTTCCAGTTGATCTTGGCATCGTAGTTCTTCCGGTCCAGTTTTTCCGTGCCCGAGTTGAAGTAATTGCTCAACGTCCCTTGCGAGACGCCGGGCAGGTTCGGCAGCGGGGCCTTCTCCTGCACCCGCCGGCTGATCGGGCTGATGCGTGCCGCCGGGATCTGGTTGTTTGGAAACGGCAAGCGGTTGCTTCCGTCCGGATTGCCCGTCGCCGGGTCGTAGATCGTCGTCGTCAATCCGCTGAAGTTGCCGTTGCGAATCGCCTGCGTCGGTACGGAATACGGCGAGGGCGAGATTCCGCTCCGCTCGAGCGTGGCCTCGACGCTGCCGAAGAAAAACAGCTTGTCCTTCTTGATGGGGCCGCCGAGCGTCCCGCCAAAGATGTTAAAGATCGACTTTGCCTTGCCCCGGTCCGGAGGCAAAAAGAAATTTCTTGCGCGCAAACGCTGATTGTCGTGATACTCGAACAACACTCCGTGAAATTCGTTCGTGCCGCTCTTGGTCGCCACCGTGACGGCCGCCCCGCCAGCCATGCCCTGCTCGGCGTCGAAGGAGCCGGTGGTGATGCTGACCGT
The DNA here is from genome assembly GCA_938003835.1 of uncultured Bryobacteraceae bacterium. GTDB lineage: Bacteria > Acidobacteriota > Terriglobia > Bryobacterales > Bryobacteraceae > CALKXJ01. The sequence continues at coordinate 161,597 of CALKXJ010000002.1, forward strand.
ATCGATCGCCTCCACCGGCGGCACGTAAACCATGTGGTGCGGCAGCCAGACGAATACGTTGGTCGCTCCGTCGACACGGGCATTGTTGTTGTTGCGCGGCGTGCCATTGATATTCGTCGTGAGCGCCCGCGCCGGCGTATCGACCACCGCGTTTTGGAAGTTGGCCGGCGTGGCGCCCGGCACCAGGTTGATCAGGCTCTGGAAGTTGCGATAGTTGGCCAGCGGCAGGTTGGTGATCTCCCGGCTGGTGATCTCCGCGCGCACGTCGGACTTGTCGGTTTGCAGCATTGCCGCGGCGGCGGTGACGGTCACCTGCTCGGTGACAGCGCCCACTTCGAGCCGCAGATCGACACGCGTCACGGCGTTGATGGACACGATGACATTTTCCTGCGTCAGGGTGCGAAACCCCGTCGCAGAAACTCTGAGATCGTAAGTGCCGGGCAAGACGTTCGCCAGCGAGTAACGACCGGCAGGGTCCGTGGTTGTTTCCCTGGTAAGACCGGTTTCTCGGCTCGTAATCGTCACCGTGGCGTTCGGCACCACGGCGTCGGTCTGATCGACGACGCTTCCAACGATCGAACCGTAAAGGACCTGGGCGCGGACCGGCGGCACGAGAGCGATGGCCGCGGCCAACGCCGTCAAAAGGCTAACTTTTCGCATAGTGGTGACTCCCTGGAGGAATACCCCGTAACGACACAAACTACGTTTTTTCTAACCCCTATCCCAAGAATAGGTCCATAAAGCGGCTTTGTCAAGCCGTAAGCACCGGTCGTCTGTTACAGGCGTAAACGCAATTCCAAGTCCACAATCGCCTCTCCGTCACCGCGGGCGGCTCCGCCCGGTGCGGCGCACATCCTCGAGCAGGCGTTCCAGGCGGGCGACGACTTCGGGATGCTTCTGGTACAAATTCACGCTCTCGCCCGGATCCCGCTCCAGATGATAGAGTTGGCCGGCAGGCTCGCCCGGTTTGGGCTCCACCAGCCGGGGCTGGCTGAAGCCTCCGGAGCCGAGACCCCGGATCAGCTTCCAAGGTCCCTCGCGGACGGCGAACATGCCTTCCGAGGAATGGTGGATCACGGCCGGGCGGGGCTTGGCATCCTGGCGGGCCCGCAGCGCGCCCAGCATCGAGAAACTGTCTTCCGCGGCCTCCGGCGGAAGTTCGACCCCGAGAATTTCGGCGAGGGTCGCCATGAAATCCGTCAGGCATCCCAGATGGTCCGACGTGGTGCCCGGCCGGATGCGCCCCGGCCAGCGCGCTAAAAACGGAACACGATGGCCGGCCTCCCAGATGTCGGCCTTCATGCCCCGCCAGGCGGCGTTGGCGCGGTGGGCGTAACGCGCCTGATCCTCCGGCGTCCAATGCGCGCCATTGTCGCTCGTGAAAATCACGAGCGTCTCCTGAGCCAACCCCTTCTCATCGAGCGCACGGAGAATGCGCCCGAGGGCGTCGTCAGTTTCGGCGACGAAATCGCCGTAGTCGCCTGCTTTGGACTTGCCGCGAAAGCGCGGGCCGGCAAGCCAGGGCGTATGCGGGGAAGCGAAAGCAACATAGAGAAAGAACGGCCGGTCGGCGGTCTGGGATTTGATCCAGCCAACAGCCCTCTCAGTCAGCGTGGGGAGCACCTCCTCGAGGCGGAACCCGGGAGCGATCGCCCCCGGGCGCCAGAAGACGCCGCGCGGCTGGTTGCGCCCTTCAGTGCGGTCGGTGGGCAGCGCGACGGCGCGGTCGTTCTCGACGTATAAATACGGGTCCATGTCGAGCGACGCCGGGATGCCGAAAAAGTACTGGAAGCCGTGGTCCAGCGGGCCCGGTCGCAGGGGCCTGCTGTAGTCGGTCTTCTCCTGCTCGCCCAGGCCGAGGTGCCATTTGCCAATCGCCGCCGTCCGATAGCCGCGGTCGCCAAGCAGGGAGGCAACCGTCATGCGACCGGGTTCGATCAGATTTGGCGAGTAGCCCCAGAGCACGCCCCGCTCCAGCCGCGTGCGCCAGGCGTAGCGCCCGGTGAGGATGCCGTAACGCGTGGGCGTGCACACTGAAGAAGGCGAATGCATGTCGGTGAACCGTATGCCTTCGCGGGCCAGCCAGTCAGCGTGCGGCGTCGGAATCGCCGAGTCGGGGTTGTAACAGCCCAGGTCGCCCCAGCCGAGGTCGTCGGCGAGAATGTAAACGATGTTAGGCGGCCGCCGCTCCAACGCTTCCGCACAATGGAGGGCCGCTGCGGCGCTGAGGAACTCCCTGCGGGTCATGGCCGGTCTCTGCCTGAGTTTACTACTGTCCGGCCGCGGCTTGGATGTGGGAAAGTGGTAACAGACGGCTGATGCTATGACGTTGACCGGAGTGGATGTCAGCACCTCCAGCGCGGTGCGGCTCTCGTTCGACCGCGTGATTCATTCCGTGGATCCTCTGATCGGACCGGCGGCGGACCTGCCTTTTCTCGCCCCGGGTTTCATCGATCTCCAGGTGAACGGTTTCGCCGGAGTGGACTACAACTCGCCGGCGGCGCCGCAGGAGGAGATCGCCCGCTCGATTCGCGTACTTTTCTCCACCGGAGTGACGCGCTTCTTTCCGACCGTCATTACCGGCGACCCGGACGAGATGCTGGGCGCGCTGCGCAACCTGGCACGGGCACGAGCCACCTTGAAGGAGGGCGCAGCGATGGAGGGCTTCCACGTCGAGGGTCCCCACATCTCGCCCGAGGACGGCCCCCGGGGCGCCCACCCGCGCCAGTGGGTGCGCCCGCCCGATCTCGAGGAATTCAAGCGCTGGCAGGAGGCGGCCGAGGGCGCCGTGCGCCTGGTGACGCTGGCGCCGGAATGGCCCGGCGCGCCGCGCTACATCGAGGCCCTGGTCGACCAGGGCGTAGTGGTCAGCATCGGCCACACGATGGCAACCTCCGCTCAGATCCAGGACGCCGTCCGCGCCGGCGCCACGATGTCGACGCATTTGGGCAACGGCGCGCACGCCGTCCTGCCACGCCACCCCAATTACATTTGGGACCAGCTCGCCGAGGATCGCCTGGCAGCCGGCTTCATCGCCGACGGCATTCACCTGCCGCCCTCGTTCCTCAAAGTGGCGATCCGGGCCAAAGGCGTGGAGCGGTCGGTCCTGGTGACCGACGCGGTGATGCCGGCGGGCTGCCCTCCCGGGCGGTTCACCATCGGAGGCGTCGAAATCGAGCTGCATCCGGACAATCGCGTCACCCTGGCTGGGCTGGACCGGCTGGCCGGCTCGGCCCTCCGCATGGACCGGGGCATTGAAAACCTGCAACGGCTGGCAGGTCTGGCGCTGGTCGAGGCGCTCGCCATGGCGACGCGCAACCCGGCGCGGGTCGGGCGCATCGCGGGGCGCCAGCGCGGGCTCGAACCGGGCGAGCGGGCCGACATCGTCGAGTTCCGTCAGGATCCCGCGACCGGAAGGACCGAGATTCTCCGCACTTTCCTCGACGGAAACCTCGTCTATTCGAAGAACTGACGCCGCGGGAGCGCGGCGGCTCAGGGACCGGCCCCCAGAAAACCTTCCTCGTAGAAGACGGGCTGGTAGCCGCGGCGGTGGACAAATTCGATGGCCCGCTCGACACGCTGCTCGAAATCGGGTAAGTAGGCGCGGTAGTCCGGATAGAAGTACTGCTCGTGGATCATCAGCTCCATGACCTCGCCCTGATGGGGATCGGCCGCCACGCGCTCCAGATAGCCCGGAATCTCCTCGAGCGGGACGTTGTTGATGACGATGTCGTGGCGGATCAGCAGCACATCCAGCTTCGTGTCCTTCCAGTAGTCCCTTTTCATCAGATGGAGCGTTTCTTCCTGGCGCAGATGGTAACTTACCGCAGGAATGTCGCGCGTGAGGTAAAAGTATCCAACCAGCCCGAGCACCCCCTGGCGCCGCAGCGCCGCCACGGCGGCCTCGGTGGCCTCGCCCCAATGAATCGTGGTGAACCGGCTCAGAATCTCCGGACCGGCGAAACGCTCGATCTCGCGCGTCACCAGCCGGTAGTCTTCGAGAATCTCCTCGGGCGAGGCGTGCACATAAGGGCGGTCCGGATCGTTGGCGCGGGCATGAAAAGAAAGGCGCATCCAGGAAGCGTTCTGCCGCCACTCGCCCTTGAACTTCTCGGGCATCATCGTGAGGTTGAAGCCGGGCATCTCGTAGTAAATGTTGTGGTGGATTTTGGCGCCGAACTTTTCGTGCATCCGGCGCCAGAAAGCCAGATACGCGTGGTCGAAGATCGAGCCGTATTTGTCCGCGTTGCGGGCAATGTCTTTGAGGAAACGAATGTTGTCGTCGGTCGAGACCCGGTAGCGGGGCATTGACCGCCGGTCCCAGAACACCTGGATGGCGTCGCGGGCGCCCCCGGCCTCTTCGGCGACGATTTCATTGCGCTCTTTCTCGAGCACGACGCGGGTGCGGAACCGGCCGCCGGCCACCTCCGCAGGAGCGCCATTCACCAGCACGGAGCGGCTCGCCGAGGCAAGCCCTTCCACTTTCACCGCCAGGCCGCGCGGCGTGAGTTCGCCGTCGTGGCGGTTCAGGATGTCGCCGTTTCGCGGCGAGGTGATTCGAAGCGCCTGTCGCGGCTCCCAGGGGAGAGTCTGCGAGCGCGCCTCGAGACGCAGACGGAAGATCTCCCCCGCGCCGGCTTCAGCCACGTAAAGGGTATTCCAGTCCGGGCCGCCGAAGGCGAGGCTCACCACGCGGGCGCCGGGCAGCCGGTAGGAGGCGACCTGGGCGCCGCTCGAGTCCAACACGGAGATGGCGCCTCCGCCGTCGCGCGCCACATAGAGGCGACCCTGCTCATCGAGCGCCAGGCCGGCCGGCTCGCCGGCGCCGGAAAGGACGGCGAGCTCCCGCGGCTTGTCCGTGCCCGGCTCGAGCATCCAGATTCGCCTGTCGGCCGCCGAGACCCAGACGCGGCCCGTTTTGGCGCAGACGGCGATGCCGCGGGCCCCGGGCACGCCCGTGGCGACGGGCTCCGCCTCTAGCGGGGGCTTCATGCGGTAGATGGCGCCCCGGGCCGAGTCAGTGAACCAGACGTTGCCCTCGGCGTCGACGGTCACGCCTTCAGGAGAACCCAGCCAGTCCGCGATCAGGTTCGCGCGGCCCCACGGCGTCACGCGATAGATCGCCCCCCGCGCGCGGTCCGCCACGCACAGATCCCCATCGGGCAGGAAAGCCAGAGCGGCGGGCCGGCCGCCGGTTTCAGCGAGCCAGTGCGTGCGATTCGGCCCGACGACGCGCAGGATGCGACCCCCGGTGTCGGCAAGCGCGGCAAACGGCACGCCTTGCGGCCCGAGGGCTACGGCTTCCAGGCCCGCCAGACCGCTGATGAAACGCTCCGGAGAGGCCCCGATCGGTGCCGGCTCCCCGGCACGCCGGCAGCCGGGGAAAAGCGCCGCCGCGATGATCAGGGAGAGAGCGAAACGTTTCACCTTTGGCTCTGCCTCCCGCTGCCAGTATGCGGGCGCCGCCGGGGGAAGTCAACCGCCGCAGCACTGTATAATCCGCGTATGCGACGTATCGCTAGCGCCTTGCTGCTGGCCGGCGCCCTCGCCGCTCAGCCCTCCTATGATCTTCTCATCAAAGGCGGCCACGTCATCGACCCGAAGAACGGCGTCGACGCCGTTCGTGACGTGGCGATCGCAGCAGGCAAGATCGCGCGCGTGGCCGAGAACATTCCCGTCTCTCAGGCGCGACAGGTGATCGATGCCTCGGGCCTCTATGTGACGCCGGGGCTCATCGACATCCACGTCCACGTCTACACGGGCACCGGTCAGCGTGCGCTCACCGGCGACCAGAGCGTGCAGCCCGATGCCTTCTCCTTCCGCACCGGAGTGACGACCATGGTCGACGCGGGCACCGCGGGCTGGCGGAACTTCCCCGACTTCCGCCAGCGCATCATCGACCGCGCCCGCACCCGCGTGCTCGCTTTCCTGAACATCAGCGGCGTCGGGATGGCCGAGAAGGGTGAGAACGACGAGCAGGACATGGACCCCGAAGCGGCCGTGAAGATGGCCAAGGCGCACGCGGACGTGATCGTCGGCTTCAAAGTCGCCCACTACGCCAAAGACGCCTGGCCCGACCTGGACAACGCGTTGAAAGCGGGCCAGGCGCTGGGGCTGCCCGTGATGGTGGATTTCGGTTACACCGGCCGGAACCGCACGCTCGATGTGCTGCTCCGGGACAAACTGCGCCGCGGCGACATATACACGCACTGCTATTCCGGCCACCGCCAGGAGCTGCTGCCCGATAAGAAACTCAATCCCGCGATGTGGGCCGGGCGCAAGCGCGGCATCCTTTTCGACGTCGGGCATGGCGGCGGAAGCTTCTATTGGAACATCGCCGTGCCGGCCACAGAACAGGGCTTCTGGCCGGATGTGATTTCGACCGACCTTCACAGCGGCAGCATGAACGCCGGCATGAAGGACATGGTCAACGTCATGTCGAAGATCCTGGTGCTGGGCGCCCCGCTCGCCGACGTCATCCGGATGTCGACCTGGGCGGCGGCCCAGTCGATTCGCCGGCCGGAGCTCGGCCATCTCGACGTCGGAGCCGTGGCCGACGTCACCCTGTTGCGTCTCGAGCGTGGGAACTTCGGTTACATCGACGCCGCCGGCGCGCGCCTGACGGCCGATAGGCGGCTGGTTCCGGAGCTGACCATCCGCGCCGGGCGCGTCGTCTGGGATCTGAACGGGCTGGCCGCCGAGGACTGGCGCACCTTCAAGTACCGCCCTCGGGGCGGCCCGCCCAAGCCGAGCCGCTGAGCCACTGCCGGTCCTTACTGGCACCCACCCACCTCCCGGGAGACTCGCATGTCAGGCCCGAAAGCGTACGATTGTGCGGCGGAAGCGATTCGGCGCGCGATGGCCGAAACCACTGATCAGGCGCTCGCCCGGCGGGAGCTGGTGCGCCTGGCGACGCTAGCCGCCTCCAGCCACAACACGCAGCCGTGGAGGTTTCGCCTGGCTCGGAATGAGGTCACGGTTCTCCCCGATTTCGCGCGGCGATGTCCGGTGGTCGATCCCGATGATGCCCCCCTGTTCAAGAGCCTCGGCTGTGCAGTCGAAAATCTGATTCATGCCGCGTCCGCAGAAGGTTTTTGCGGGGATCTCTCCATCGACGAGGCCTCGGGCGCGATTGCGGTCCGACAGGAGCTTGAAGGGGAGCGGGCTCTACTGCCGGTGCAGAACGGCCGGGCTCCCCTGGCGCCGTACAGTCTGCGGCGCCCGTCAGAAGTGACTACCGCCGCGTAAGTCAACCACGCTCGCGAGCAAAGCAGCCGCGCGGCAATTTTAGCCGTCCGATGAGGGTCGCGGGCTGTGGTGTAACCTCCGGCCCCTGCTCCCACGTTTTAAGAATTAAGAAGGAGGAGCCGTCCGGCCGTGAGCCCACTCAGGCCATCGGAGGCACAAGTTATGCGCGTCCGTCTGGCCGGCTGGCTCGCCGTTAGCCTGCTGGCGCCCTTCGTCTCGATGGGGCAACAGGCCCAACTCCGTCCGGCAACTCCCGTCGCCATTCCCTTTCCTGTCGACGGTAACAGCCCTATGCTGTGGCAGGACGGACAGGTGAAGTTCTTCACCTCCACCGGGCGTCCCGTCGTCGCTCAGGGTCTCAACGCCTTCTCGCTTGGCAAGCCGGTCCCGGTGAGGGTCAGGGCCGGCCGCGGGCGCCAACTGTGGATCGAAAGCGTGTGGATGGACCTGGACGGAACGCTACTCGGCTGGTATCACGAGGAGCCGCAGGGGCTCTGTCCGGGCACCGGGCTGACCGCGCCGCGGATCGGAGCCCTCGTCTCCTACGATGGCGGCCGCACCTTCGCGGACCTGGGCATCATCTTGACTTCCGGCGCCCCAGTGGACTGCCGTGCCAAAAATGACTTTTTCGCCGGCGGAAACGGGGATTTCTCGGTCGTCTTCGACCCGGCGAGCAATTACTTCTATTTCCTGTTCACCCACTATGGAGGTGACGTCTCCGAGCAGGGCGTGGCGGCGGCGCGGCTGCCGTTCGAGGCCCGTTACAACCCGGCGGGCGTGGTCCACAAGTATTACCGGGGCGAGTGGCGAGAGCCGGGGCTGGGCGGCAGGGTCACGCCCGTCTTTCCCGCCAACCAGGCCTGGCAGCGCTCGGATCCGGATTCGTTCTGGGGACCGGCGGTGCACTGGAACAGGCATCTCGAACGGTGGGTGATGCTGATGAATCGGGCCTGCTGCAACTCCGAGTGGAACCAGGAGGGGATTTACATCAGCTACAGCCCAGACCTGGCCCGTGCGGAGCTTTGGTCGACGCCCAGGCGGCTCTTGGCGGGGCACGAAATCGGCTATCGCCCTGGTTTCTATCCGCAGGTGATCGGCCTTGGCGAGGGTGAGACGGATACGCTGGTCGGCCATATCGGTCGTCTGTACATACACGGGCAGTCCAACTGGGAGATCGTGTTCAAGCGACCCGGCGAATACGAAAAAGATCCCGACGAACCGCCACCCGGCGCGATTGGGCGGGAGATGCCGGTGGGCTGGGATCACCACCGGGTCAAGTAAAGGCCTGCTCCGGCCCGCTGCGCCCTCGGCGAAGGGTAAACTTCGAGGAGGTGCCGCATGCGATTCGCCCTCGGCGTCCTGATCGGCCTTCACGGCGTGATTCACTTGTTGGGTTTCGCCAAGGCTTGGGGGCTGGCCGAGCTTGCCCAGCTCAGCCGGCCGATTTCCCGCCCGGCGGGCCTCCTCTGGTTGTTGTGCGCCGCAGGTTTCCTCGCCGCCGCGATTCTGCTCTGGCAAGGGCACGGCTCCTGGTGGCGGCCGGCGCTGCCGGCGGTGGCGGTATCGCAGTTCGTGATTCTTCTGGCGTGGCGTGACGCCAAGTTCGGCACCATCGCCAACCTGATCCTGGTGTTGCCGGTGATGGCCGCGTATCTGGAGGCTCGCCCGGCGAGCTACGGCAACCGGTTCCGGGCAGCGGTCCGGGAAGAGCTGGCCCGGGTGCGCGACGCCGGTCTCGTTACCGAGGAGGACCTGAATCACCTGCCGCCGCCGGTGCGGAACTATGTGGTCTTCGCGGGCGCGGTCGGAAAGCCGCGAATTCACAATTTCAGAGCGGTGTTCGAGGGCGAGTTTCGCAACGGGCTCGATTCTCCGTGGATGAAGTTCACCGCCGAGCAGTACAACTTTTTTGACCCGCCGGCGCGCCTGTTTCGCATGCAGGCCTCTCGCTACGGTGTACCGATGGAGGCTTTGCACATGTTCCGCGGCGAGGCGGCCACGATGCAGATCAAAGTGGCCTCGTTGCTCCAGGTGGTCGACGCCCGAGGACCCGAGATGAACCGGGCGGAGACCGTCACGCTGCTCAACGACATGTGCCTGCTGGCGCCGGCGGCCCTGATCGACCGCGAACGAATCCTCTGGGAAGCCGAAGGTCCTTTCTCCGCGGTGGCGAAGTTCACCCATCTCGGCATCACCATCACCGCCCGGCTCGAGTTCGCCGCCTCCGGAGAGTTGACCGGTTTTGTTTCAAACGACCGCTTCTTTTCCACTGACGGCAAGCACATGGAGAACTACCCCTGGTCGACCCCGGTCAAAAGCTACGTGCAGGTGGATGGCCGGAAGGCGGTGGGCTACGGGGAAGCACGGTGGCTGAGGCCGGAGGGCGAATTCCCCTACGGGAAGTTCCGGCTGGTCGCGATCGAATATAATCTGGCGCCGGCTGTCCTCTGAAGCGCTACTCCGGGGCGAGGCGGGCGATTCCCGGCTGGTGGTCTACACCAGCCCCAGGTGGTTTCGCGCGTACTCGATGCAGCGTTCGACGTTGTCGCGCTCGATGCGCTTCCGTGCTTCGAGGTCCAGCCCTTCGACACGCGGCAGCGGCCGCCGCGGACGGTTGGCTCGCACCAGGCGAAGCGTCCGGGCCAGATAGACCCCGTTCCGATCCGGGAAGGTTGCCCAGTACTTCTCCGTGAGACACGGCACCCTGAGCGGATCGCGCGTGATCATCTCGAGCGAGAAGTTCACCTGCGGCCGGGCCCGCCGGATCAGATCGAAAACACGCTTGAGGTCGAGCAGCCCGTCGCCGAAGGGAACCTCCGAAAGCAGGAAGCCGTCTTCGTACTCTTCGACGCCCATGTCCTTGACGTGGGTGTTGACGGTGAAAGGCGCCAGCTTCTCGACCACCTCCATGGGATCGTCCAGCAGCGAAATGTTGTTGCCCGTGTCCAGGCACACGCCCAGATACTCGCTCGAATACTTCTCGAGCAGCGCCAGGTGCTCTTCGAGCGTCCAGTCTTTGTGATTTTCGAGGCCTAGCGGCATCCGGTATCTCTCGACGATCGGCACCGTGCGCGCGATCCGCTTATGGAAGTCCGCGACGGCGGCCTTCCACTCCTCGAGCGTCGAAAAGGTTTCGTAGCGCCGCCCACTGAGGCAGACCGCCCGGAGGCTGGTGGCGCCCGCCTCTTTGGCCATGCGGACCGTCTGCTCGAACTCCGAGGGATCGTCTCCGGCGAGGCGGGTCTGAATCTCGAGGTAGAGGCCCAGCTCCTCCTTGCGCCGGCGAAGCCGGCGCGCGTAGTCGGCCTCGAGCGAAGCGAGCGAGCCCTGACAGCCGCCCATGCCGACCTCGGCGCAGAGCTCGAGCAGTTCGTGCGCCGCGCGCATGCGGCGGGCCGGGAACGAGTCCGGGCTGAAGCCCATCGTGGTGCGCCGGGCGCCCGAAGCTACCGCCGCTGAGCCGAGCACGGTGAGGAATGTGCGCCGCGTCATAGGTTCAGGCTCTTCAGGACTTCGTCCCAGGGCTTGCGATACGGCCGCTCGAGCAGCGCCGAGGCCTCGCGGTCTTCGATGATCTCCTCCTTCTCTACGTCCCAGCGGATGAGACGGCCGACCTTCAACGCGATGTTCGCCAGGTGGCAGGCCGTCGTCGTGTAATGGCCGTCTTCGACGTCGGCGATGGGCCGCTGGCGGCTCTTCATGCAGTCGAGGAAGTTCCGCACATGAAGCTCCATCTGCTCGTCGCTCGAGCCGGAGCGCTTGAGCGGTTGGGTCCAGGGGACCGGTTCGGCTTTCGAGCGCGGCGGATGACCGGGCGGATTCGACCACTCCGGGATCAGGTTCGGCGGATGGACCTTCATGTCGGGGCGGACCTCGAAGCCGCTCCGCGAGAGCGCCATCGCGCCCTTGGTGCCGCAGAAGGCGAACGGTTCGCGAAAGCCGGCGCAGGCCTCGCGAATCGAGACCACCACGGTGAAGCCCGGATACTCGAAGATGGCATCCTGCGTGTCGGGCGTATCGCCGTTGTCATCGGTGAGCGCCAGCCGGCCGCCCAGGGAGGCCACTTTGTGCGGCCCTTTGACATCCATCACCCAGTGGACGATGTCGAGCTCGTGCGAGCCCAGGTTTGTCATCTGGCCGCCGGAGTAGTCTTGGAACCAGCGGAAATGATACAGGGCGCGGTGCGGATTATAGGGGCGCTTCGGCGCGGGCCCGAGCCACAGATCGTAGTCGAGATCGGGCGGCGGCTCGGAGTCCGGCGGTGAGCCGAAGCCGGGCATGATGTTGCGATAGGAGGAGATCCGGACGCTGTGGATCTTGCCGATGATGCCCTCCCGCAGCAGCTTGCGCGCTTCCTGGAAATGCGGACCGCTGCGCTGCTGCGTGCCCACTTGCACGACGCGCTTCCAGCGGCGCGCCGCCGTCACCATCCAGCGGCCTTCGCGCACGAACAGCGTGAGCGGCTTTTCGACATAGACGTCCTTGCCGGCGGCGCAGGCCAGGATGGTCATCAGGGCGTGCCAGTGGTCGGGCGTCGCCACGATGACGCCCTGGACATCCTTGTTGTCGAGCAACTGGCGGAAATCCTTGTAGCCCTTGGCGCGCGGACCGCAGGCGGCCAAACCCGCCTCCAGGCGCGGCTGGTATACGTCGGAGACCGCCACCATCTCCACATCTTTCTGCCGCTTGAAGGTTTCCGTGTGATAGGCGCCGATAAGGCCGTAGCCGATGATGCCGATCTGCAACCGGTCATTGGCGCCCAGGACGCGCTGGTAGGAAGCGGCGCTGAGGGCGCCCAGAAACCTGCGTCGGCTTGTAGGCGATCCTGCCATACCTTCTCCCTTGTCGATTCGATGCCGGTCCTAGCTGATCATGAAACCGTGCGACTATTATCTACCAAAGGAGGCAGCGATGAAGCGACGCGATTTCTTTCGAGCGCTCGGGGCCGTGGGGGTGATTCCCGCCTCGGCCGCCCAGGAGGCGAGCCGGCGCACGGCGGGTCTTCCGCCGCTCACCATCCGGGAGGTGAAGGTCATCGCCACCAGCGGCGGCGCGCGCTACCGCTGGGTCTTCGTCAAGATCCTGACCAGCGAGCCGGGCTTGTACGGGATCGGCTCGGCGAGCAACCACTTCCAGACGCACGCCGTCATGGCGGCGCTCGAGCGGCACGCGGCGCCTTATCTGGTCGGCAAGAATCCCGACCGCATCGAGGACCTCTGGCAGGCGATGCATCTGCGGACCTACTGGCGCAACGGGCCGGTGAACAACAACGTGGTCAGCGCCGTGGACATGGCTCTGTGGGACATCAAGGGGAAACGCGCCGGCATGCCGGTCTACGAGCTGCTGGGCGGCAAGGTGCGCGACGCCGTGCCCTGCTACGACCATGCCGGAGGCAATGACCGGGAGTCGGCCGTCGAGAGCGTCCAGCGGTCGATGGCCAACGGCTACCGCTACATCCGGGTGCAGTTGGGGCCATATGGCGGCGGCGGCTTCATTCCCGCCGGGCAAGGCAGCCGGCCCGAGGGTGGTCACGCCGGGCCGGCCTTCGACGAGGAGTTGTACGTCGAAACGATTCCCAAGCTGTTCGACTACGTCCGGGCGAAGGTGGGCTTCGAGCCGAAACTCTGCCACGACGTCCATTCGCACCTGACGGGCATGAACGCGGTCGAGTTCTCGCGGCGCATGCAGCCCTATCAGATGTTTTTCGTCGAAGACGTGCTGCCGCCGGAGCAGATCGCCTGGTACAAGCACATACGCCAGGTCACCACGACGCCGCAGGCGGTGGGCGAGCTGTTCACCCACCCGTTCGAGTACCTGCCGCTCATCACCGATCGGCTGATCGACTTCGTGCGCTGCCGGGTGTCGGCCGTCGGCGGCATCACGCAGGCCAAGAAAATCGCGACGCTGTGCGAGGTCTTCGGCGTCAAGACGGCCTTTCAGGAGGGTGGTGACAACGACCCCGTCAACCAGCTCGCCGCCTATCACGTCGACATTTCGAGCCCGGCCTTCGGCATCCAGGAGGAAAATCACTTCCCGGATTCAGTGCGCGAGATGATGCCGGGCATGGGCGAGATCCGGAAAGGGTATCTCTACGGGAGCGACAAGCCCGGCCTGGGCATCGACATCGACGAAAGGCTCGCGGCGAAGTACCCCTTGCAGCCCATCACCGACGGCAGTCCCTATCCGCTCGACCGCACGCTCGACGGGGCGCTGGTCAAGCCCTGAAGATCCGCGATATGATGGCGCCGACCGGGAGGTCGAACATGAACGAACAGAAAACCGGACGCCGCGAGTTTCTGGCCGCCTCGAGCGGGCTGCTGATCGTCAAGCCCGAAGCGGCCTTCGGCACGCAGGCGAACTCGGCCGTCGAGGTCGGCATCGTCGGCTGCGGCGGCCGTGGCAACTGGATCGGGCCTTTTTTTCCTGAGTACGCGGGCGCGCGGATCGTCGCGCTGGCCGACGTGGTGCGCAAACATCTGGATGAGACGCGGGCGAAGTTCCAGGTCGATGCCTCCCGCGCCTATTACGGCCCGGAAGCCTATCGCGAGCTGGCGAACTCCAGGCTCGACGGTGTGGTCATCCAAACGCCCACCTACTTCCATCCGGAGCAGGTGCGCGCGGCGATCGAAGCGGGCAAGCACGTCTTCGTCGCCAAGCCGGTGGCGGTGGACGTTCCCGGCTGCAAAAGCATCCTCGAGAGCGCGCGCCTGGCCCGCCAAAAGGGCCTCACGCTGCTGGTCGACTTTCAGACGCGGGCGCAGCCGGTTTTTCAGGAATCGGTCGAGCGCTTTCGCCGCGGCGACATCGGCAAGGCCGAACTCGGCCAGGTATTCTACTTCGCGGGGCGGCCGTCGAAAAACAAGGCGCAGCCGGGTATGGACCCGGGCCTGGCTCGCGTGCTCAACTTTTACATGGATCGCGAACTTGGCGGCGACATCATCGTCGAGCAGAACATCCACGTCATCGACCTGGCCAACTGGTACCTGGACGCTCATCCGCTGCGCGCCATCGGCACCGGCGGCCGCACCGACTGGAGCGGAACCGACTACGACGCCGGCAACGCCTGGGACCACTTCATCGTCACCTTCTGGTATCCCAACGATGTCGAGGTGGCCTTCAGCTCCCACCAGCTCACCCGGAGCTTCTCGGACCTGTGCGTGCGCCTGTTCGGCATCAAGGGAGCGGTCGATTCGCACTACGGCGGCCTAGTCCGCATCACCGGGGACAACGCCTGGCTGGGCACGGAGAAGGACGACACCTTCCGCCAGGGCGCCATCAACAACGTCAAGCTCTTCGTCGAAAGCATCCGTTCGGCGAAGCCCTTCAACAACGCCGAGGAGTCGGTGCGAAGCAACCTGAGCTGCATCCTCGGGCGCATGGCCGCCTACCAGGAGCGCATGATCACCTGGGAGGAGATGATGAAGTCCGAGGAGCGCTACGAAGTGAGCCTGAAATTGCGCTGGTAGGCGTCAGGGCGCCAGTTCGTCGTACAGACCCGGCAGGCTCTTGGCGAACAGGCCGGTCATCGACCAGCCCGCCAGATCGTCGAGCTTGAGTTCACGCGCGACCTCCTCGCGGCTCTTGCCCGCCCGCTTGAGTTCCCGGACCCGGCGGCGCACGGTCTCGAAGTCGGCCTTCCAGCGGACGATGTCCTCCCGCCTGGAGATCGACCCGTGGCCGGGGATCACGGTGTCGAACTCGAGCTCGAGAATCCTGTCGAGCGTCTTCATCCAGGTCTCCGAGGAGCCCCCGCTGGCGTAGTCGATGAAGGGCGTGCCGCGCACGAACAGGTCGCCGGTGTGCAGCAGGCGATGTTGCGGAAACAGAATCACCACGTCGCCGTTGGCGTGGCCGAAGCCCAGGTGGCGCGCCTGGATCCGCTTGCCGCCCAGGTAGAGCTCGAAGGCGTCGTTGAAGGCAAGGCGCGTGGCGCCGGGCATGGAGTTGCGCACCAGGTTGGCGCGAGCGTTCGTGTGAGCGATGATCTCGGCCGACTCCATCAGGCGCGCGTTGCCTCCGATGTGATCGCCGTGATGATGGGTGTTGATCATGTAACGCACTGGGCGGGGCGTGATGGCTCTGACCTTCTCGAGAATCTCCGGCACATTGCGCTCGAACTTGTCGTCGATGAGAATGACGCCCTCGTCCGTGGTGAGCACGGCGACATTGCCGCCCGAGCCGAAGATGACGTGCAGGTCCGGAGCAAGCGCCTCGACGGTGAGGCCCGCCGGGGGCTGCTGGCTGAGAGCGAAAGCGAGTCACAGGCCGCCGGCGCCCGCCACAGTCGAGCGTAGAATGCGAGTGCGAGGCATGGCACGCCCCCCTCGGAATGTTTCTCCCAATTGTAGATCAGGCTTGCGCCCGGCCGAGCATCGCGCGGTTATGAGCCGGCGTCGCGCGCGGGCTCGAGATCGAGCAGGCTGACCTCAGGCCGGCAGTTCAACCGGACGCCCAGCAGGTTGCCGACGCCCCGGGTGATGTGAACCAGGCGCCCCTCCCAGCTCTGCAAGCCCTCGAGGAACCGGCGATCGCGAACCGCCTGGAACGGCACGTAGCCGACAACCGGGATGACAATCTGCCCGCCGTGCGTATGACCGCTCAGCATCAGATCCCAGGCAAAGGACGCAAGCGGGAAGCGCGTGTCCGGGTTATGGGCGAGCACGAGAGTGGGCCGGCCGACGGGGGCATCGCGGAAAGCGGATTCCGGATCGACTTCGCGCGACCAAAGATCGCCCACGCCGGCAACCAGCACCTCCTGGCCGGGGAGCTTCACGAGCCGGCTGGCGTTGTGGAGGCATTCGATGCCGGCGTCCTCGAGCACGCCGCGCAGAAGGGAGTGATCGCGGTAGCCGCCGTGGCGCGCCGCCCAGCGCCCGCCGTCGTGATTGCCGAACGAGGCAAAGGCGGGTACGGCGTCCCGCAGGCGGCGCAGCGCGCGTGAGTAGGCGGATGGGTCGGGCACGGTCCGCGTCGTGTAGTCGCCGGTCAGGAAGGCCATCTCCGGACCCCGCTCCAGGCCGAGTTCGATGGCCCGCTCGATCTGCACAAGAGGCACGCTCTCGGAGAAATGCAGGTCGGAGAGGTGCAGCACGCGAAGCCTGCGCATCAGGCCCTGGAGCGGAACGCGCTTTTCGGTCACCTCCAGCCAGCCCGGCTCAAGAAAGCGCGAGTAGGCGGGAATCGAAGCCAGCCCGGTGATGGAGGAGATCAGAAAGGTCCTTCGGCTTAACCGCATCGGCGTCGTCGGCGTCGAGCGTTCTTCCTTCCATTATCCCTGCCTGGCCGCCAAACCTTCCAGCAGAAGGCCCGTGAGCTTCGAGATGAAGCGGTTGCCGATATTGTCGGGCGAATAGTCGACTTCCGGCAGATCCTCGCAGGTGGCGGCGATCACCAGGCGCCCTCCGGGCGCATAGACGATGCCCACATCGCTGCGGAGCCGGTCGAGCGCCCCGGACTTGCTGGCAACTTCGAGTCCGGAAGGCCTGCGGCCGATGCCGTCGCGATACTGTTGGCGCTTGAGGATCTCGATCATCTGGCGCGAGGCCTCGCCGCTTACCGCCTCGCCGCGCTCGATCTTCTCCAGCAGCATCACCATCTCGCGCGATGTGCTCACGCCGATGCCAAAACGCTGGTTCTCGGGCTTCCGGCCCGCTTCCGTCCAGCCGCTCGGAACCGGCTTGACGTCCTTGCCTCCGCCCAGGATCTTTCGCAGCACGCGGGTCTTTGAAAGCCCCAGCCTGTCCATCTCCCGATTGACGGCGTCGCCGGTGATGCGGTCGAGCAGCAGGTTCGTAGCCGTGTTGTCGCTGACGACGATCATCAGATGCACCAGGTCCTTGAGCGGCAGGCGGACGCCGTCGGAAAATTCCCGCAGCACCCCGGAGCCGCCGACCTTGTCCGCTTCGCGCAGGGTGAGCTGCTCCTCCCAGCGCGCCCGGCCCTCGGCCACCGCCGCAAAGACGCCCACCATGATCGCCACTTTGATTGTGGAAGCGGTCCGCACCGGCTCGTCTTCGCCGATGCCGAAGACGGCGCCAGTATCGAGGTTTTTGGCAAAGAGGTTGACGGTGGCAGGAAACAGCGCAACGGCCTGCCGGAGACGACGTTCCCAGGCCGGAGCGGGGACTTCCTGGCCGCCAGCGGCGACCGAGCCAGGCAAAACCGCAGAGGCGAGTAGTCGGCGTCGAGTGAAGCGCATCAACGGGGATTGTATCCCGCGCGCGCCCTATCTGATCTCGAGGATCTCTTTTTCCTTGACCTTGGAGGCCTGATCGACCTTCTGGATGTATTCGTCGGTCAGTTTCTGGATCGCCTCCAGCGCCCGCCGCTCGTCGTCTTCGCTGATCAGCTTATCCTTGACCAGCTTCTTGATGCTCTCGTTGGCGTCGCGGCGGATGTTGCGCACCGCCACGCGGTGCTCCTCGGTGACGCCATGCAGGTGTTTGACGAGCTGCTTGCGGCGTTCCTCGGTGAGAGGGGGAATGGGGACGCGGATGATCTTGCCGTCGTTGCTTGGGTTCAGCCCCAGGTCCGAGGCGCGGATCGCCTTCTCGATGGCGCCGATCTGCGAGACGTCCCACGGCTGCACCGTGATCAACGAGGGTTCCGGCACGTGGAGGGTGGCCACCTGGTTGAGCGGCGTCGGCACGCCATAGTAGTCCACACGGATCCCGTCCAGCAGGCTGATCGAGGCGCGGCCGGTCCGGATGCCCGCCATCTCTTGCTGGAGATCGCTCAAGACTTTCTCCATGCGCGCCTTGGCTTTCGCCTCCACGTCCTTGACCGATGCAGGAGCTTCGCCGGGTTTCATTCGAGTCGCTCAGTGAATCAGAGTTCCGATGGGCTCACCCATCGCCATACGCATTATATTGCCAGAGACCGTGAAGTTGAACACGAGGACCGGTAGCCGGTTGTCACGGCACATGGCGATCGCCGAAGCGTCCATCACCTGGAGGGCCTGGGAGAGCACCTCATGGTATGAGATCTCCGGATACAGCACCGCGTCGGGGTGCTTTTCCGGATCACGATCGTACACCCCGTCGACGCGGGTGGCCTTGGCCACGATCTGGGCGTGGATCTCGAGGGCGCGCAATGTCGCCGCGGTGTCGGTGGAGAAGTAGGGATTCGAGGTGCCCGCGGCAAAGATGACCGTCCTGCCCTTTTCCAGGTGCCGGATGGCCCGGCGGCGGATGTACGGTTCGGCCACCGCGCGCATCTCGATGGCGGTCATCACCCGCGTGGGAATCTCGTGGCGCTCGAGCGCGTCCTGCAACGCCAGAGCGTTGATGACGGTGGCCAGCATGCCCATGTGGTCGGCGGTTACCCGGTCCATGTTGCGGGCCGCCGCATCGAGACCCCGGAAGAAGTTGCCGCCGCCCACCACCAGACCCAACTGCACGCCGGCGCGGACCACTTCGGCCAACTCTGCCGCCAGTTCATTCAGACGTTCCGGGTCGATGCCGAAACCGGACTCTCCCGCCAGGGCGGCGCCCGAGAGCTTCAACAGGATCCGCTGGTATTTCGGCATCGGGGCCGGCGCCTCAGCCCTTCCCGCCGGCCGCCTGCGGCCCGGTGCTGTCGCCGACCTTGAACCGGGCGAAGCGCGCCACGGTGATGTTCTCGCCCAGCTTGGCGATCTTGGACTTGATCAGTTGGTCGACGGTCATGGAGTTGTCCTTGATGAAGGGCTGCTCGAGCAGGCAAACCTCCTCGAAGAACTTCTCCAGCCGGCCTTCGACGATCCGGTCAATCACCTTTTCCGGCTTGCCCTCGGCGCGCGCCCGCTCGCGGGCGATTTCGCGCTCGCGTTCGAGGATCTCCGGCGTGACATCCTCGCGGCGGATGAACTGCGGATCGGCCGCCGCCACCTGCATGCACAGGTCGTGAACCAGCTCCTGGAAGTCCGGCGTGCGGGCGACGAAGTCGGACTCGCAGTTGACCTCGATCAGCACGCCGAGCTGTGCGCCGGCATGGATATAGGAGCCGATGATGCCTTGCCGCGTCTCGCGCGCTGCCTTCTTGGCCGCGGCCGCGAGCCCCCACTTGCGCAACAGAATCTCGGCCTGCGCGACATCGCCTTTGGCCTCACTCAATGCCTTCTTGCAGTCCATCATTCCGGCCCCGGTGCGGTCCCGGAGCGCTTTGACCATCTGCGCGGTGATCTCCGCCATATCGATTCCTTCCCTGCCTGTTCTGGTTTGATTCGACCTTGGGCGAGCCCGGGCTCAGCCGCGAGGCAAGCCTTCAGCTATCGAGAGCCGTCTCGCCCGCCGCCTCCTCCGGCACGGCGCCGGGCGGGTTCGCCGAGCCGCCCAAACCCGCCTGGCTCAGGCTCTCCGACATCAGTTGCTCGGAGTAACGCGGATCCAGGTACTTGCTGTATTCGACGGCCGCCTCTTCTGCGGGAGCCTCCTCAGCCTCGGCACTCGCCGGCACCGCGGCGAAGTCTTGCTCGGTCGCCAGCGCCCGCCCCTCGAGCACGGCGTCGGCAATCTTGGAGGCGAATAAGCGGATCGCCCGGAGCGCGTCGTCGTTGCCGGGGATCACATAGTCGACCATGTCCGGATCGCAGTTGGTGTCCACCACCGCCACCACCGGGATGCGCAACTTGCGGGCTTCGCGCACGGCGATGGCCTCCTTGTTGGAGTCCACGGCGAACAGGATGTCCGGCAGGCCCGGCATGTCTTTAATGCCGCTCAAGTTCTGTTCGAGCGCCTTGCGTTCGCGCTCCAGCCGGAGGATCTCCTTCTTCGAGCGCCCCTCGTAGGCGCCGTCCTGCGCCATCGCCTCGAGCTCCCGCAACCGCTGAATCGACTTCTGCACGGTGACCCAGTTGGTGAGCAGCCCGCCCAGCCAGCGGTGGTTGACGTAGTACATGCCGCAGCGCTTGGCCTCCTCGGCGATGGCCTCCTGGGCCTGGCGCTTGGTGCCGACGAACAGCACCGTCTTGCCCTGGGCCGCCATCTCGCTCACAAAGCGCATGGCGTCCTTAAAGAGCTTGAGCGTCTTTTGCAGGTCGATGATGTAAATGCCATTGCGTTCGCCGAAGATGTAATCTTTCATCTTCGGATTCCAGCGTCTGGTCTGGTGCCCGAAGTGAACGCCGGCTTCGAGCAATTCCTTCATTGTGACTTGCGGCAAACTACCTCCTTAGGCGAAGGCCGCGCGGCGTACCGGCCTGCGGTCCAAACGAGATTTGCAGGTTGTGCCGCGCTGCCCGGAACGGCAGAGAAAACGAAGAGCGCCCCGGCGGCGCCCTCCTTCAACTGCCGGCGAGAAACCATCAGCGCTTGGAGAACTGGAACCGCTTCCGCGCGCCGGGCCGGCCGTACTTCTTGCGCTCGTGCTGGCGCGGATCGCGCGTCAGCAAGCCCTGCTCCTTGAGCTTGGGACGCAACTCCAGATTGAATTCGCACAGGGCGCGCGCGATGCCCAGCCGGACCGCGCCCGCCTGCCCGCTCAGACCGCCCCCGTGCGCGTTCACCAGCACGTCGAACTTGTCGGCCACTTCGGCGACGAGCAAGGGCTGGCGCGCCAGATGCCGAGCGGTCGGCGCCGGGAAGTACTCCTCGAGCGGACGCCCGTTGATGATGAACTGGCCCTTTCCGGGCCGCAGGAACACGCGCGCGACGGCCCTTTTCCTCCGGCCGGTGCCTTGGTATTGAACTAACGCTGTTGCCACTCGAAACCTTCCGCTCGTTTCACTGGCTCACCGGGACCGGCTGCTGTGCCTGGTGCGGGTGCTTGTCGCCGGCATAGACCCGCAGCTTGCGGAACATCCGCTTGCCGAGCTTGGTTTTCGGCAGCATGCCCGCCACCGCCAGCTCGACCATGCGCGCCGGCCGGGTGGCGCGCATCTTCCGCGCGCTGGTCTCCACCAGCCCGCCGGGATACCCGGTGTGATGACGGTAAATCTTCTGCTCTTCCTTGTTGCCCGTCAGGCGGACCTTGTCGGCGTTGATGATCACCACGTGGTCGCCGGTGTCCAGAAATGGGGTGTAGATCGGCTTATGCTTTCCCATCAACAAGGTGGCGGCCTGGGTGGCGACGCGTCCGAGGACGGCGTCCTTGGCGTCGATCAGATACCAGGTGCGCTCGATGCTCTTGGCCGATGGGAAATGGGTGCTCATGAACAGACGTTCTCCGTACGAGACCTGTCGTTACTTCAGGTTAGCGAAACCGCGGCGGCGGTGTCAAACCGGAGCGGCCCTCCGGCGGCTACCGTTGCCTCCGAGCTGAGATCTGGTAGGATCAGCCGGAGATGGTCGGCGCGCTTCCGGCGGTTCTGGTTCTCTTCTTCGCTGCGGCTGCCGCCTCCGGCGGTCCGACGCCGCCTCCGGTTTCCGTCCAGGCCACTTCGCGCGGCGCACCACCCGATTGGGCCGTCCTCCAGCGGAAGCTCATCTCCGATATGAACGCCGCCGCCAGGGTCTACTGGCGCGCCTTTACCCATCGTGGCGGAACGCTCCGCCGCGGCGGCAAGCCCGATGACGACTACGAGTCGTTCGCCAACTGGTCCCTGTTCTACGCCCTCGGCGGCGAGGAGTGGGTCTTCGAACGCGCGCTTGAAGCCTGGAACGGCATCACCCGGCAATGGCAGGCACGCGGGCGCCTCCGCGAGGAGTTCGTCCGGCACGACGACATGCTGCATCTGAGCGAGGGCTATGCCGGCTTTCAGTACTTCGGCCTGGCCGATCCCTCGATTCCGGAAAATATCGACCGCAGTCGCCGCTTCGCAGGCTTCTACCTGGGCGAAGACCCCGAGGCGCCGAACTACGACCCGAACTTGCGGCTCGTGCGCTCGCCGCTGACGGGCAGCGCCGGGCCGCTGTTTCACCTCGAAGCGCAGTACTTGCTCGATTACGGCCACGCCAGCCTCTCTCCGCTGGTCGAGAAACTGGAACCCGGATGGCACGAGGATCCTGCCCGCCGCGCCCGGATCCAGAAGCTTTTCGACGAAGTCGTTCTGCGCGGGGACGTGCCGATGAACCTCGCCGTCACCGGCTTGGTGACCAACGCGTTTCTGTACACCGGGGAGGAGAAATATCGGCGCTGGGTGCTCGACTACGTCGAGGCGTGGATGGAACGCATCCGGGCCAACGGCGGCGTCATCCCGGACAATGTCGGCCTGAGCGGCAAGATCGGCGAGTATCGCCACGGGCAGTGGTGGGGCGGCTTCTTCGGCTGGAGCGGCCGCTACTCGGTCGAAATGATTTTCAACGCGCTCGTCACGGCCGCCGAGTGCGCGCACCTGCTCAGCGGCGAGCCGCGCTATCTCGAGCTGTTGCGCTCGCAGGTGGATGCCCTCCTGAGTCGCGCGATCGTCACGGCCGACGGCGATCTTCTCGTGCCCTACAAGGTCGGACCGGAGGGTTGGGAGGACTACCGCCCGCTCGAGCCGCACATTCTGAGCCATCTCTGGCACGCCTCGCTCGATCCGGCCGACTGGGCGCGCCTTGAGCGCGTGCGCGAGGGCAACAAACACGGTCCACATGCCTACGCCTATGCGGATTCCCCGGAACCTCCGGCGCCCGGCGCGGAGCGGTGGCGCCCGGACGGGACGCTGGCCGACTGGACGCACGTGCGGGACGACTTCTCCCACCGCAACCAGAACCGCTACAACGAAGCTCCACATCTGATGTACCTGGCGGGCCGGAACCCGGACTGGCCCGTGCGCATCCTGCGAGCCGAATACGCCCAGATGCTGCGCGCCCTGGAGCGGATCCGCAGCGGCGCCTTCGAGCACCCGTGGAGGAGCCAGACGGTCACCGAGCAGAATCCCGTCTTCACCAACGGCCTGGCCCAGATGACCACCGGATCGCCCTTCCCGAGTTTCAACGGAGGCCTTCTGCGGGCGCACGTGCGCCACTTCGATCCGGATCGTCGCCGGCCGGGACTGCCCGAGGACGTGGCGGCGCTCGTCGAGCGCGTAGAAGGCTCCCGCGTGATTCTGTCGCTGGTCAACGTGAACCCGCTCGCCGACCGGCGCCTGCTGGTGCAGGCGGGCGCTTTCGGCGAACACCGGTTCACCGAGGTGCGCTGCGGCGCCTGCGATCCGCCGGCGCGCTCGATCGACAGCCGGCATCTGCTCGTCGAGCTGCCGGCGGGCAGCCGGATCCGGCTCGAGCTCGGCCTGAAACGATATACCGAGCAGCCGAGCTACGCCCAGCCCTGGACGGCGCCGTAGGGGGCGGGCTTACGCGGCGCCGCAGGCCTGCGCGCGGCCGGTCTCATTGAGGCTTTTCCACTTGGCCGTGAAAGTGGTGCGCTTCAGGCCCAGCATCTCGGCCGCCTGCTTCTTGTTGCCCCCGGTCTTGCGCAGAGCCTGCTCGAGCAAAGCCCGCTCGATGCGGCTCACCGTCGCCTCGAAATCGAGGCCATCGTCCGGCACGGCGATGACCGGGGTGGAGGTGGCGGCTGCCGGCCGGGGCCGTGCGGCCGGCAACGGGAAGTCGCTCGGGTAGAGCAGCCGGCGATCGCCGCTCAAGGCCACGGCCATCTCGACGGCGTTTTCGAGCTGGCGCACGTTGCCCGGCCAGTCATAGCGCATCAGCCGGGCGAGCGCCTCCGGGGTGATCTCGCGCCGCTCCAGGCCCTCCTCGCGACAGATCTTCTCCAGAAAATGGTGCACCAGCAGCGGGATGTCGCGCCGGCGCTCCCGGAGCGGGGGAATATTCAGCGGCACCACATTCAGCCGGTAGAACAGGTCCTCGCGGAAACGGCCCTGGCGCACGCGCTCGGCGAGATCGACGTTGGTGGCGGCAATGACGCGTACGTCCACCTTGATCGTCTCCGAGCTGCCCAACCGCTGGAACTCCCGCTCCTGAAGAACGCGCAGCAGCTTGGCCTGGAGTTCGAGCGGCATGTCGGAGATCTCGTCGAGGAAGATCGTGCCCCGGTGGGCCTGCTCGAAACGGCCAATGCGGTTGGCCACCGCTCCGGTGAAGGCGCCCTTGACGTGACCGAACAGCTCGGCTTCGAGCAGGTTCTCCGGCAGCGCACTGGTGTTGACGGCGACGAAGGGGAACTTCGAGCGCGGGCCGGCGCTGTGGATGGCGCGAGCCACCACCTCCTTGCCGGTGCCGGTCTCACCCGTAATGAGCACCGTGCAGCGACGCGCGCCGACCAGGCGGATCACCTGATGGATCTGCTCCATGGGGCGGCTTTCGCCCACCAAGAAGGCGCGCCACGGCTCCCCGGCGTGGTCGCCCGCCCCGGAGGCCGCCTCCCGGTCCCGGTAGAAGCGGGCCGCCTCCAGCAGCCGTTCCGCCAATTCCCGCGGGCCCTCCTGCGGTCCCGCGTAATGCCAGGCGCCCAGGCGGGCCAGGCGGACCGCCGCCGCGAGCGACCCGGCGGCGTCGCGGAAAACGACCGGCAGGGAGACGTTGATTCGCTGGATCCCTTCGAGCAATTCCTCCGGGGTCCATTCGGCCAGGGGCAAACACGCCAGGACGGCGTCAACGCGGCAGGCTTCCAGAAGATTGAGCGCCTCCTGACCGCTTCCTGCTCGTTCGAGCTCCGCACCCGCCAGCTCCCCGGTGATCGCCTCGATCTCTGTCTGGTGCCATGCGTCGGAAATCAACAGGAGCTTCGCCGCCATCCTTCAGGTGTTCTCCGCATACGGCCGGGGCGTCCCTCCCGCGCGGGGGGCGTTCCGGCTCCCCCTTCCATCGGCCGCGTCGCCGGAATCTTGAGAAGAATTTCGCCTTAGAGGACCGCTCGGGGAATTCCCTGGGGCGCGCGCCCGCTCAGGCCGGCGGGAAGAGCATCGACTCGACGTAGATCTCTTCAAAGTCCGGATGGTCGGCCAGGGGCACATGGCGCACCTTGCGGCGCAAGGCGGAAAAATCCCGCTCGCCGGCCGTGGTGCGCAGGAGGGCGATCTTGGCGCCGAGCAGTGCGGTGTTGCCGGCCGGAGAGATCCGCTCGAGCGGCGCCTCGATGAGCCCGATGCGGCGCGCGCTGGCGCGATCGACGTAATTGCCGAAGGCCCCGGCCAGCCAGATGCGCTCGGGCTTGGCCGGCGCCAGGCTTCCGAGCAGCAGCCGCACGCCGGCCGCCACGGCGCCCTTGGCCAGTTGCAGCTCCCGCACGTCGCGCTGGAGCAGCACCACCGGATCGAGCAGCGGCCAGGCGCGGCTGGCGTCAGTGAACCGTCCGCTCGGGGCGATGCGCCCCAGCTCGAGCCCGGCCGCCACGACGTCCACTAGGCCGCTGCCGCAGATGCCGCGGGGCCGTCCTCCGCCCAGGACATGGAACTCCAGCGAGCCGTTGCGGAGACTCGCCTCGACAATGGCGCCGGTGGCCGCCCGCATGCCCATCGAGATCCGGCCCCCTTCGAAGGCCGGACCGGCGGCGGTGGAGGCGCACAAAATGCCGTCCCGGTTCCCGAAGACGATCTCGCCGTTGGTGCCGAGATCAAGCAGGCCGCAAAGCGCCTCGGCCTCCTCGAGCCCGGTGGCCAGGATTCCTGCCAGGATGTCGCTGCCCACGAAGCCCCCGAGACAGGGCAAGAACTGCACGAGGGGATCACCGGGAAGCTCCCAGCCGAGCTCGTGCGCGCGGTAGTTCTTGAGTCCCTCCTCGGAGGGGCGGAAGGGGTAGTGAGAGAGTGGCTCCGGATCGATGGCGCAGAACAGATGGTGCATCACCGTGTTGCCCACCAGGACGACTTCGCCGATCTCGACCTGGACCGAGGCCGCCAGCTCGGCGATCAACCCCCCGATGGCGTCGCGAATGAGCGAGCTCAGCCGCTCAAGCCCCTCCGGGCTCAGGGCGGCCTGGACGCGGCTCATGACGTCGGCTCCGAACACGGTCTGCGGATTCAGGGCGGAGCGCACGCCGAGCACGTGGCCGGTGGCCAGATCCAGAAGCTGCGCCACCAGCGTCGTGGTGCCCACATCCACGGCCACGCCGTAGCCGGAGCGGGGCGTGAAGGCGATCGCGCTGTCGTCGGCGAGGATCGCCAGTTCCCACTGGCCGATTTCGAGCGTGATCTCCTCGACGGCGCGCGCGCGGCAGGCCAGGCGCCAGCCGGCGGCAATCTCCTCCGCCGAGAGGATCTTCTCTTCGTCCGCTGTCAAAGGCAGGCGGCCCTCGAGCAGCCGCACGCGGCACTTGCGGCAGCGGCCGTGGCCGCCGCACGGGAACTCGACGCCGTAGGCGAACAGCAGGTCGCGGAGCGGCGCTCCCCGCTCCACCTCGAGAAGCCGGCCGAGCGGCTCGAGGCGAACCCTGATCAGCTCCGGGGCGGCCATGCGGCGGGGACCGGCTCAGGGCGCCGGTTCGATGCCGACGATCGCCTCGTCGTAACGGGCGACGATGCGATGGCCCGGGGGCACAATGAGAAATTCCTCCGGATCCCAATCGCCGGAGACCAGCTTTTCGATCAGGCGCATGTCGCCCCGAACCTTCTCGAACTCCATGTTGCGCTCGGCGGCCTCCCGCCGGGTGGCGAGCTCGAAGCGCCCGTCGGGCTCGATGCCCATTTCGATGTAGGTCAGCTTGCGGTAGTTCTTCGTGTAGCCGCCGAGCTGTTCCCAGAGGTACTGGGCGTTGTCTTCGCCGTATTTGGCGAGAAGCTCCTCATAGCTCATGCCGACGCCCGTCTTCTCCCGCGTCAGTCCGAGCTGCTCCAGGTTCTGGCCGCGCTCGATCCAGCCGGTGGTCTTGAAATACACGCCGGAGTTGCTCAAGAAATACTCTTCGTAGCGGCGACGACTGCCCAGAAACAGCGTGATGCAGTCGTGCCCGCGGGGCAGAACCAGCGGCAGGCTGCGCGCCGTCAGACCGGCCACGCCGTTGCCGCACAGGGCATAGCCGAGCAGAACGGCCTCATAGAGCGAGGCGTCGACCTTGTCGACGGCCGCCTGGAGCCGCGCACACATGCCCGCGCCGCCGATATCATGCAGGCCCTTGGGCAGGAACTCGACATCCACCTGATGAGGCGAGCGGGCCACGGCCGCGCACATCTCGCGGTAGAGGATCTCGCAACTGAGGAGCTTCAGGCGCATGCTTCCTCGAGGGCGGCGCGCACGGCGCGGATGAAGGCCGGAGTGGTGCCGCAACAACCGCCGATGTAGTTTGCGCCGGCGCGCACCAGATCCGGCACCCAACGGGCGAACTCCTCAGGCGCGGTGCGGTAGACGACACGGCCGCCTTCGAGCTCGGGCAGGCCGGCGTTCGGTTTGATCCAGACCGGTAGGTGCGTGGCCGCGCGCAGCCGGGCGCAGACCGGAACGTAGCCGGCGATGCCGTTGCCGCAGTTGGCTCCGATGACGTCGGCGCCCGCCTCGGCCAGCGCCGCAGCGGCCTGCTCGGGCGTGACGCCCATCATCGTCCGGTCGCGGTTCTTCCCCGAGTCGAAGACCATGCAGGCGACGACGGGGAGGCCGGTCGCTTTCGCGGCGGCGACGGCGATCGAGGCTTCCGTGAGGTCGGACATGGTCTCGATGACCAGACCGTCGGCGCCGGCTGCGGCGAGCACCTCGGCCTGCTCGGCGAAGGCGGCGCGCAAGTCGTCCGCGGTGATGGCGCCCTCCATGAGCAGCTTGCCGCTCGGGCCGATCGAAGCAAACACGCGCGCCCGCCCGGCCGCGGCCCGGCGCGAGATCGCGACCCCGGCCCGGTTCACCTCGGCGAGCTCGGCTTCGGAGGCCCGCCCGGCGGCGGCCAGCCGGTTGGCGCGGAACGTGTTGGTGAGGATGATCTCGCTGCCCGCCTCCACATAGGCGCGCGCTACCTGCTCGACCCGTTCCGGATGAGAAAGGTTCCACAGGTCGGGCAGCTCATCCGGTCCGAGCCCGAGCGCCTGGAGTTCGGTTCCCCAGGCGCCGTCAGTGAGGATGGTGCGGCCGGAGGCCACCAGCGACCTCTTAGGCCGCGAGCAGCTCGCGGGCCTTCTTCACCGCACTGCTGGCGTTATCGGCGTAGCCGTCGGCGCCGATCTCGCGGGCGTAATCCGGGGTGACCGGGGCTCCGCCGACCATCACCTTCACCTGGTCGCGCACGCCAGCCTCTTTCAGAGCCTGGATGGTGGTGCGCATGGCGGGCATGGTGACCGTCAGCAGGGCGGACATGCAGACCAGGTGCGGGTTCTTCTCCCGGACGGCGGCCACGAACTTCTCGGCCGGCACGTCGGCGCCCAGATCGTGCACCTCAAAGCCGCCGCCTTCGAGCATCGACGCCACCAGGTTCTTGCCGATGTCGTGCAGGTCACCCTTGACGGTGCCGATGACAACGCGGCCCACCGGTTCGGCGCCGCGCTCGGCCAGAAGCGGGCGCAGCAGGGCCAGCGATGCTTTCATGGCCCGCGCCGCCAGCAGCAGCTCGGGTACGAAATACTCCTCACACTCGAACTTGGCTCCGGCCTCGTTCATGGCCGGGATCATCGCCTGGTTGATCAGCACCTGCGGGTCGATCTTCTCCGCCAGCGCTTCTTCGGTGACCGCGACCGCCGTCTTCTGGTCTCCGGTGAGGATTGCTTGATAGAGCTTGTTGAGGTCCGCCATGATCCATCTCCTGCCGGTTCAGCGCATCGAAATCAGACCGCCAAATCGCATTTACGGCAACACGATTGTAGCAAACCGGCCCCGGCCGGTTCGATCGCTATGATGGAAGCAACGCCGTCCGCCGGCAGCCGTGCGGCGGCCGGCCAACCGATCCCGATGCATCGCAGAATTTGCCTGACGGTCCTGTTGCTGGCAGCGCCGCTTGAGCCCGCGCCCAAGCCCCGGCTGGCAAACCTCCGCCAGCTCACCCACGGGGGCCAGAACGCCGAGGCGTACTGGTCGCCCGACGGCAAGCGGCTGATCTTCCAATCGACGCGCGAGCCCTACCGGTGCGACCAGATCTTCATCATGAACGCCGACGGCTCCGACGTTCGCCTGGTCTCCACCGGCAAAGGGCGCACCACGTGCGGCTATTTCCTCGCCGACGGCAAGCACATCGTCTACGCCTCCACGCACGCCGGCGGAGAAGAGTGCCCGCCGCCGCCCGATCGCAGCCAGGGCTATGTCTGGGCCGTCTACCCCTCCTACGACATTTATCTGGCCACCGACGAGGGCCAGATCGTCAAAGCCTTGACCAGCGAGCCCGGCTACGATGCCGAAGCCACGGTGAACTGGCGAACGAACACCATCGTCTACACGTCATTCGCCTCGGGGGATCTCGATTTATGGACGATGAAGCCGGACGGCTCCGGCAAACGGCGCCTGACGAGGGAGGAGGGCTACGACGGAGGTGCCTTCTTTTCCCGGGACGGCGCGAAACTGGTCTGGCGCGCGCACCGGCCGCGCGGGGAGGCCCGCGAGCGCTACCGCTCGCTGCTTGCCCGTCATCTGACCACGCCGATGGAGATGGAGCTGTTCGTGGCCGACGCCGACGGTAGCAACGCGCGGCAGCTCACCGACTTTGGCTGCGCCAGCTTCGCGCCCGTCTTCACGCCGGACGGCAGGCGGATCCTGTTCGCCTCCAACCGCCACGCTTGCGGGAGCCGCAACTTCGAGCTCTACCTGATCAACCTCGACGGCAGCGGTCTCGAGCAGGTAACTCATTTCGGCGGATTCGTCAGCTTTCCGGAGTTCTCCCCGGACGGCAAGAAATTGGTCTTCACCTCCGACTGGCAGGCCAAGAGCCGTTACGAGTTCAACATCTTCGTGGCGGACTGGGTGGAGTGAGGCGCCCTAGCGCACCGCCTCGCGAATCCGGCGCAACTCGGGCAGCACGTCGCCTGCGGCCACCGGCTCGGCCCCGGGTCTGCCGAAGGCGAAATAGAGCTTGCGGAACAGCGGATAAAGCTCGTCGTAGACGGCCGTCTCGGCCGCGTCAGGTTCGACGGTACGATAGCGCGGGCAGAGCGCTTCCTGCGCCTCTTCGATGGAGCGAAACACGCCCGCAGCCAGGAAGGCGAAGATGGCCGACCCCAGGCTGGTGACTTCCGTTTCCGGCACGAGCACCGGCTTGGCGAGCACATTGGCGTATACGCGGTTGAGCGTTTCATTGCGCTGCGGCACGCCGCCGCCGTTGATGATGCGCCGGATCGGAACGCCAAAGTCGGCCATTCGCTCCAGAATGACCCGGGTGTGGAAAGCGGTGCCTTCGATGGCGGCGAACAGCTCGTCCTCGGCCGTGTGCGTGAGAGTCCAGCCGAAGGTGACGCCGCCCAGATTCGGGTTGACCAGGACGGTGCGGTCGCCGTTATCCCAGGTGAGCCTCAGCAGCCCGGTCTGGCCCGCGCGGTAGCTCTCGATCGCCCGGGAAAGCTCCGCCACCGTCGTTCCGGCGCGCCGCGCGATGGCGTCGAAGATATCGCCCGTGGCCGAAAGGCCCGCCTCGATGCCGGTATAGCCGGGATGAATCGATCCGCGTACGACGCCGCAGACGCCCGGGATCAGCCGGGTCTCGCGCGAGATGGCCATGATGCAGGTGGAGGTGCCCACCACGTTGACCACGTCGCCTTCACGAATGCCCGCGCCGATGGCGTCCCAGTGGGCATCGAAGGCGCCGACCGGGATGGGGATGCCGGCACGCAGGCCGAGCCGCTCGGCCCACTCCCAGCTCAGATGCCCGGCAAGGGCGTCGGAGGTGGCGTAGCGGCCGCGGAGCTTCGCGCGTACGCCGGCCAGCAGCGGATCAACGCTCACCAGGAACTCCTCCGGCGGCAGCCCGCCCAGCTCGGCGTTCCACATCCACTTGTGGCCCATGGCGCAGATGGAGCGCGGCAACTCGTCCAGCTCGCGGATGCCGCAGAGCACGGCAGCGACCATATCGCAGTGCTCGAGGGCGGTCACCAGCCGCGAGCGCTTCTCCGGATTGTTCCGCAGCCAGTGCAGGAGCTTGGAAAACCCCCACTCGGAGGAGTAGACCCCGCCGCACCAGTCGATGGCCGCAAGACGCAGCCGGTGGGCCGTTTCGGTGATTTCGGCGGCCTCCTTCCTGGCGCGATGGTCGCACCAGAGATAGTAATCATCGAGCGGTTCGAGGTTCTCGCCCACCGGCACGACGCTCGAACCGGTGGTGTCGAGCGCCAGCGCGAGGATCTGGCGTCCGTCCACGCCGGCCGCCTCGATGGCTGCCCGCATCGCCCGCTCCAGTGCCGCCATGTGGTCGGCATGGCTCTGGGTGGCGAAATCCGGGTCTTCTTTTTTGCGGTGAAGCGGAATCTCAGCGGTGGCCGAGCCGATTCGGCCGCGTTCGCTGTCGACGATCGAGACGCGCACGCTGAGCGTCCCGAAATCCACACCGGCTACGATCGCCATGCTGCCCTCCCGGACAAGGCGGGGCCGCTCCGCGGAGCGGCCCCGGAGGAAAGGTGGCGGCGGTTACGCCGTGCGCATGACCTCGGCCTTGGCCTCGGCCGAGCGAGCCGCCACCGCCGCCTGCGCCGCCGCCAACCGGGCGATGGGCACGCGGTAGGGCGAGCAGGAGACGTAGTCCATGCCCACCTGGTAGCAGAACTCGACCGAGCTCGGCTCGCCGCCATGCTCGCCGCAGATGCCGACCTCGAGATCGGGCCGGGTGGCGCGGCCGCGCTTGGTGCCCATTTCGACGAGCTGGCCCACGCCCTCGCGGTCGAGCACGGCAAACGGGTCGGCCTTGAAGATCTTCTTCTCCTCGTATTGCTTGGAGAACTTGACGTAGTCGTCGCGCGAGAGGCCCAGCGTCGTCTGCGTCAGGTCGTTGGTGCCGAAGCTGAAGAACTCAGCCTCCTGGGCGACCTTGTCGGCCGTGAGCGCGGCGCGCGGGATCTCGATCATGGTGCCGATCATGTACTTGATCTGGCCCTTCATGCCGGCCTTCTCAAGCACCTCTTCGGCCACCCGCTGGACGATCGCCTTCTGATCGGCCAGCTCCTCGACGCTGCCGATCAGCGGGATCATCACCTCGGGAATGACCTTGATGCCCTTCTTGGCCACCTGCACGGCGGCCTCGAAGATGGCGCGCGCCTGCATCTCGGTGATCTCCGGATAGGTGATGCCGAGCCGGCAGCCCCGATGGCCGAGCATCGGGTTGAACTCATGCAGCTCCTCGACCCGCTTGAGGAGCGCCGGAAGCCTGGTCTTGAGCTCGCGCACCTCGACGCCGTAGCGCTCGGCCATTTCGCGCTTCTCCTTCGGGGTGGCATGCGCCAGCTTGGCAATGTCCACCATCAGGTCCTCGCGCTTGGGCACGAACTCATGCAGCGGCGGATCGAGCGTGCGGATGATCACCGGAAAGCCGTCCATTTCCTTGAACAGCCCGGCGAAGTCGCTCCGCTGCATGGGCAGCAGCTTCTGGAGCGCCTTGCGGCGGCTCTTTTCGTCCTCCGCCAGGATCATCGCCTGCATGTGCTCGATGCGGCCCGGGCCGAAGAACATGTGCTCGGTGCGGCACAACCCGATGCCCTGGGCGCCGAACTTGCGCGCGATGCGGGCGTCGCGCGGAATGTCGGCATTGGCGCGCACGCCGAACTTTCCGCGGAACTCATCGGCCCAGCTCATGAAGGTGGCGAGAATGCCGGAGGAGGGATCGGGTTCGACCGTTTGCGCCTGGCCGGCAAAGACCTCGCCGGTGGTGCCGTCGATCGAGATCCAGTCGCCCTCCTTGAGCGTGACGCCGTCGACGGTGAGGCGCTTGTTGCGCTCGTCGACCTTGATGGCCTCGGCGCCGGCGACGCAGGGCGTGCCCATGCCGCGCGCCACCACGGCGGCGTGGCTGGTCATGCCGCCGCGCGAGGTGAGAATGCCCTTGGCCACCTCCATGCCGTGAATGTCGTCCGGCACGGTCTCCTTGCGCACCAGGATGACCGGGGAGTGCTTGGCCGCCTCGACGGCGTCATCGGCGGTGAAGACGATCTTGCCGACGGCCGCTCCGGGTGAGGCGGGCAGGCCGGTGGCGATCCTCTTGAGGTTCTTCTTGGACTTCTCCTCGAGCACCGGGTGCAGGAGCTGGTCAAGCTGCTGCGGGTCGACCCGCATGATGGCCTCCTCCTTGCTGATGAGGCCCTCGTTGACCATGTCGACGGCGATGCGCACGGCCGCCGGACCGGTCCGCTTGCCGTTGCGCGTCTGGAGCATGTACAGCTTGCCGTCCTGAATGGTGAACTCGAAGTCCTGCACGTCGCGGTAGTGCCGCTCGAGCTTGGCGGTGATGTCCTTGAGCTGCTCGTAGACCTCGGGCATCAGGTCCTTGAGCGTCGAGATGGGCTGCGGCGTGCGGATGCCGGCGACGACGTCCTCGCCCTGCGCGTTCACCAGATACTCGCCGTAGAACTCCTTCTCGCCCGTGGCGGGGTTGCGCGTGAAGCCGACGCCGGTGGCCGAGCGCTCGCCCAGGTTGCCGAACACCATCGCTTGGACGTTGACGGCCGTGCCCAGGTTGTCGGCGATCTTGTTCATCTTTCGGTAATGCGCCGCGCGCGGGTTCCACCAGGACTTGAAGACGGCGTTGCGCGCCATCTCGAGCTGCCGCCGCGGATCCTGCGGAAACTCCGACTTGGTCTCGCGCTGGTAGAGCTTCTTGTACTCGGCGATGATCGCCTTCAGGTCCTCGGCCGTCAGATCGGTGTCGAACTTCGCCTTGACCTTCTTCTTGCGCTCGTCCAGAATGTGCTCGAACTTGTCCTTGGGAATGCCCATGACGACGTTGCCGAACATCTGGATGAAGCGCCGGTAACAGTCGTAGGCGAAGCGGGGATTGCCGCTGCGGCGCGCCAGCGCCTCCACGCTCTGGTCGTTGAGGCCGAGATTGAGAATGGTGTCCATCATGCCCGGCATGGAGAACTTGGCGCCGGAGCGCACGCTCACCAGCAGGGGATTCTCCGGGTCGCCGAGCCTCTGGCCCATCTGCTCCTCCAGACGCGCGAGCGCCTGGTCGATCTGCTCGTCGATCTCCGGCGGGATCTTGCCGTCGTTTTCAAAGTAGATGTTGCAGACCTCGGTGGAGATGGTGAAGCCCGGTGGCACGGGCACGCCGGTGCGGCTCATCTCCGCCAGGCCGGCGCCTTTGCCGCCGAGGATGTCCTTCATCGTGCCGTCGCCCTCGGCCGTGCCGCCGCCGAACGCGTAAACGTATTTCTTCATACGAGGATGATTCTCCTTCTCAAGGGGTCTATGTTTGCACTCATGATTTCGCGGTAACGATCTCCGAAAAATCGGCGATCGAGGAAAACTCTTCGAGCAGCCGAGCGAGCAGGGCCAGCCGGTTGGCGCGCACCTCCGGCTCGGGTGCGTTCACCAGAACATGATCGAAGAAGCTGTCGACCTGGGGCCGGAGCGAGGCGATGGCTTCGAGCGCCGGTTCGTAGTCGCGCTCCCGGCGCCGCGCCTCGACAAGCTCGCGGATCTCGAGGAACCGCGCATAGAGCGCCGCCTCTTCGGCCGCCTCGAGCCGCGCGGGCTCGATCTCGCCCGCACCCGCCCAGCCGGCCTGCCGCAGGATATTCTTGATGCGCTTGAAGCTGGCGGCGATCGCCTCGAAGTTGTCGGTGGAGCGCACGCGGCGCAACGCCTCCAGGCGCCGCGCCACGTCAGGCAACGTTCCGACTCCGGCGGCGAGCACCGCGTTGACCTCGTCATAGGCAAAGCCGCGCACGTCCCGGAAATAGTACCGGGCGCGCTCGAGCAGGAATTCTCGCAAGGTGGCGTCGCCGGCGACGAGCTCGTCGAGCGGAAACGCCAGATCGCCCTCCACGAGAATCCGGACCACGCCCTGCGCGGCGCGCCTGAGCGCGAAAGGATCCTTTGAACCGGTGGGCACCAGGCCAATCCGGAAGGCTTCGCGCAGCGTGTCGAGCTTATCGGCCAGCGCCACCAGGCGGCCCTCGGGTGTCGCGGGGATCGCATCGTCGATGCCGGCCGGCCGGTAGTGCTCGTAGATGGCCTGCGCCACCGCTTCCGGTTCGCCCTGGGCGCGGGCATAGAGGCCGCCGACGATACCCTGAAGCTCGGGGAACTCGCCCACCATGCCCGTCGTCAGATCGCACTTGGCCAGCAGTGCCGCCCGCCGAGCCTCCTCGCTGCCCCCGAAGGCGGCCACCAGCCCGGCCATCCGGTGAGCCTTATCCAGATAGGTGCCGAGCTCCTGGTGAAAGGTGACGTGCGCCAGATCCGCCAGGCGATCGGCCAGCCGCTTGTGCTGGTCGAACTCCCAGAAGAAGCGCGCGTCGTTGAAGCGCGCCCGGAGCACCCGCTCGTTGCCGGCGCGGATGTGGCCCTGGGCGTCGGCGTCGAGGTTCATCACCGCGACGAAATGCGGTGCAAGCCGCCCCTCGGCGTCGATCACAGAGAAATACTTTTGGTGGTGGCGCATCACCGTCACCAGAACCTCTTCGGGGAGGCTGAGGTAACCCGCATCGAAATCGCCGAGGATCGGCGTCGGATACTCGGTCAGCCAGGCCAGCCGTTCGAGCAGCTCCTCGTCGGTCTTCAGCCGCAGGCCGCGGCCCTCGAGCAGCGCCGAGACGCCCTGCCGGATCCTCTCCTTGCGCCGGGCGGCGGATACGAGCACGTAGTTCTTCTCGAGCTCCGGCTCGTAGCCGGCGATGGTGACCCGGATCCGCTTGCGGCCGAGCCGCCGGTGCCCGCTCGAATAGGCGCCGGAGCGCACCCCGGCCAGCTCGAACGGGACCACGCGCGCGCCGAGGAGCGCCACCAGCCAGCGGATGGGCCGGATGAAGCGCGGGCCGGTCTTGCCGGTCCAGTACATCGTTTTCGGGAACGGGATGTCGAGGATGAGCTTGGGCAGAGCTTCGCTTAGCAGTTCGATGGTGGAGCGGCCGCGCACGCGGCGCCGGTAAGCGTAATATTCGCCTTTCGGCGTTTCGATCCGCACGAGAGCCGACGCCTCGACGCCCAGCTTGCGGGCAAAGCCGTCCCGGGCCTGCTCGCCCGCGGCCACTGGCGGGCCCGAGACCGTCTCGACGGAGTCCTTCTGGCGCAGGGGAAGGCCCTCGGCCCGCAGCACGAGCCGCCGGGGCGTGCCGTCGACCCAGACGACCTCACCCGCTAGCTGGTGCTCGCGCAAGAATCGCTCGAAGAGATCGCGCAGGCCCTCGAGCGCCGGCGGAATCATCCAGTCCGGGATCTCTTCGGTGCCGATTTCGAGCAGAAACGGTTTTGCCATCAGGCCGCCTCCTCGACGAGTGCCGACTGGTCCAGCCACGCCCGCGCCGTGGCCACGGCCAGCTTCCGCACGCGCGCGATGACGGCGACGCGCTCGGTGACGCTGATCGCCCCGCGCGAGTCGAGCAGGTTGAACAGGTGCGAGCACTTGAGCACCAGATCGTAGGCGCCGAGCACCGGGAAGCGCTTCTTGTTCGGATAGGTCTCGTAGGCCTCGAGCAGGCGCCGGCATTCGGCCTCGTAGAGCTCGAAGAGCTTCCACAGCGTCGCCACGTCGGCCAGCTCGAAGTTGTAGACGGAGAACTGGACCTCCTCGGCCAAGCGCACATCGGCATAGCGCACACCCGGCGCCCACTCGATCTCGTAGACGCTCTCGACGCCCTGAAGGAAGGCTGCCAGCCGCTCCAGCCCGTAGGTGAGTTCGACGGGGACCACCTCGAGGTCCACGCCGCCGCACTGCTGGAAATAGGTGAACTGGGTGATCTCCAGCCCGTCGAGCATCACCTGCCAGCCGATGCCCCAGGCGCCGAGCGTCGGTGACTCCCAGTTGTCCTCTTCGAGCTTGAGGTCATGGTGGCGCAGGTCGATGCCGATCGCCTCGATGCTGCCCAGGTACTGCTCGACGATGTCCTCGGGCGAGGGCTTGAGGATGACCTGCAACTGCTGGTGCTTGTACAGACGGTTGGGATTCTCCCCGTAGCGGCCGTCGGCGGGTCGGCGGCTCGGCTGGACGTAGGCCACGCGGTAGGGCTTCGGCCCCAGCACGCGAAGGAAAGTTTCCGGGCACATCGTGCCGGCGCCGACCTCGACGTCGTACGGCTCCTCGATCAGGCAGCCGCGATCGGCCCAGTATTTCTTCAAACGGAAGAGAATCTCTTGATACGATGGCGACATTTCTAGTTGAGCGCTTCCAGGAATTGCGGCGTCTCGAGCTTGCGTTCGAGATGCTGCTCGATGCGGCGCATCAGGAATCGCCGCAGCTCGCGGGCCGTGCGGCCCGACCAGGCGCGGGGGCTCAAGCCCGAAATCGGCTTCACCAGCATCTCCTCAGCGATCCTCTTGTCCTCCGGCCCCACCTCGAGCGCCGGAAGGAACCCCGACAGGCGCACCGCCCAGAGGCTGAAGTAGGTCACCGCCGGCCAGACGTCCCCCGGGTGCTCGCGCAAATAAGCGAGCACGGCCACCAGCAGGCGAAAGAACCGTTCGTTCGGCTCGGCCGGAGGAAGCAGCTCATCGGAGACCTCGGCCAGGTAATCAAGCGCCACGCCGGACGCATAATCCGCCGCCAGGGCGAACTGAGAGTGGATCAACTCGCAGGAATCCAGCTCCACCAGCTCGCGGTTTTCCCGCTGGAAATAAAACATCCGCACATGGGAGAGCCGCTCCAGTCCGCTCCCGAACCGGCTCTTCGGCCGCCGCGCCCGCCGAGCCACACCGCGCAACTTGCCCTGATCGCGCGTGAGGAAGCTGACAATCAGGTCCGCTTCCCGCAACGGATAAGTCCTCAGAACCAGGGACTCGCTCACGCGGGCCGGCATTCCGTAGCGGGACTCAACACTCAAGACTAACACAGCCGGCCGAGGGGCCGCCGCAGGCGCCGATGTTATACTCTCGATGAATCGCTATGGCCGAGCCGATCGAGGAAACCGTCTCCGCGCCCGCCGCCGATCCGCAGCACGTGGACACGCTGAGTGACGGCACCAAGGTAAAGATCCGCCTGGTTCGCCAGCGTGCCTGCAATGAGAAAGACGACAAGGGTAAGATTTGCGCCGGGCACCTGAAGCGCTGGTACTTCTTCGGCGAAGAGGTGCGCCGCAAGTACGGGCCGGAGGCGGAAATCTACCGCTGCGAGCACTGCAAGACGCTCTATCTGCCAAATCCGCAGGAGACGCCGCGCTCGGGCACGCTCGCCTGGTAGAGCCTCATTCGACCGTGGTGACCTTCGCGGCGCGTTCGAAGCGGCCGGCTTCCCGGCCGGCCAGGGCCGCCAGCGCGAGCGTCACCATCTGGACCGGGAGGATTTCGAGCAGCGGCCGCACCGCCGGCGGCGCCGCGGGGATCCGAAAGGCTTCGAGCCCGGCCTCTTCGCCGATGAGCTCCGCCTGACCGCCCATGCTCCGAATGTCGCAAACCAGGCGCAGGTTCGCCTCGCGTACTTGGGGGTCTCCGGAGAAAACGAGAACGAGGGTGTCGGGCCCGGCCATCTCGATCGGGCCGTGGCGGAACGCCGCCGCGCTCATGCCCTCGGCGTGAAAGTGCGAAGCCTCTTTGATGATCAGGCCGCCGGTCAACGCCGCGGCGAGCGATTGGGCGCGGCCGGCCAGGAAGAGGTGGCGGATGTTGGCGAGGCGGTCAGCGATCTGCTCGGCATGTCGCCGCCATCGGTTCAGGTACTCCGACATCCACGGCAGAACCGTCTCGATCTGATCGAGACGCTCCTCGGCGCCTTCCCCGGTGAGAACCGCACCCAGCCACGCCAGCACGACCAGCGTCGCCAGATACGTCTTCGAAGAGACCGAGAACTCCTCGCCGGCGCGCATCCACAGACATAGGTCGGCCGCTCGAGCCAGGGGGGATCCCGGAGTATTGGTCACAGCCACGAGCGTGCAACCGGCCGCCCGCGCCTCGATCAGGCGTAGCATTTCGGCGCTCCGCCCGGACTGGGACACCGCCATCAGCAGCGAGCCCTCCAGAACCTTCGGCCCGTACAGCAGCAGCTCGGAAGCCTCCGCCATCATGGCCCGCTTTCCGGCACGGTTCAGGTGCGTCGAGAGCACGTGCGTGGCGTGGAGCGAAGAGCCCATGCCGGTCAGGATCACGGGCCGCGATGGCTCGCAGAGTCGTCCGACGTCCCGGGCGAGCATCGAGTCGCGCAAGCCTGCGACAGTGGCGCGGACACCTTGCGGCTGAGCCAGCAGGTCTTTGAGGTACGGGCCTTCAATGAAACGCATCGGAGTCGGCCGGTGCTTCCTCGCCGGGAAGCCCTGTGTGTCAGCTTAGCCGGAAAATGCCGGCAACGGGCGGCAGGTGATCGTCGACCAGCCGATTGTCCGGCTGGGGCGACCCGGCTTATTTCGTCAAGCGAAAGGCCCGGGCCGCCTCAGCCAATCGAGCAGGAATCAGAAGTTGAAGCGCAGGCCGAACAGCACCTGGCGCGTGCGATTCAGACGGCCGCGGGAATAGATGAGATCACTGGCCCGCTGCCCCTCGGGCGCGGTTGTGTAGTCGAAATTCAGCGCTCCGAAACGCCCGGTCAGTCCGCCATAGACGTTCGTCGGGGCGTGATTGAACAGGTTGTAGAAATCGACAAACGGAACAATCTGCATGCCCTCGCGCAGCCGGGCCATGCTGATCGGCCGGTCGAATCGCACATCGGTGACCAACAGATTGTGCCAGGGCCAGGGATTGTTCTCCGGCACCAGCGGGATGGTCGGGATCACAGCCCCGAGTCGCTTGAGTTGGGCTTCGGTAAACAGGCCGGCTTTGACGAGCGCCTGACCGTGCGGCGTGAGCTGGCCGGCGTACTTCTGATTGAAGGCCTGGATAACCTGGTTGAGCGTCTTGAAATCCTTGATGCTGCGCCCGAAGGCGCCGGCCGTCGTTCCGGGCAGCAGATCCGCCCGCGGCGTGGTTCCCGCAGTTCCATCACCGTTGATGTCGGTGCCGAAAAAGCCGTTGACGCCGGAGATGGCGCCGCCCAGATTGGGCACGGTCAGACTCTGCGCCTGGGCGGTATTGAATTGCCAGAAGGAGTTCAGGCGGAAGCCTCCCGGCGCCGTCATCACCAGGGCGGCCCGCAGGGTGTGCGTGCGGTCCAGATCGTTGGGGCCGAAGGCCTCCTTCCAGTTCCAGCGCCGGTTGTCGTAAGGCGTGGCCAGGAACTCAACGCGGCTTACGGCGCTGGCCGACTCGCCGCGCGCCAGAGCGTAGCTCAGGTTATAGCCCACGTCACGCAGCGGCCCCCAGCTCCGACCGCCGCCACGCAGGTTGATCTGAAGGCCGCGGTAGCGGGTAAAACCGCCAGTGAAGAAGCGGGCGCGCGTGTAGTCGGGATACAGGCCCAGGAAGATGGTGTCGTTAATGAGTGAGAACGCGCTAATGTTCCGGGTAGGGTTGGCGGCGATCCACTCGTCAACCGTCTTGCCGCCCAGCACCGCGTTCACGCGGGAGCGTGCCGCGGTCACGTTCAAGGTTTCAGCGTCGCGCCGCCGCTCGTAATCCACCAGAAAGTTCGGCAACCCGACCGCGTGGTTATGGACGTAGTCCACGCTCAGAACGGTTCCAGGCACGATCTCGCGCTGGAGGCCGACATTGAACTGCACCGCATAGGGGATCTTGAACTGGTTGCCAGGGATCACGCCGCCGTAGGTAAGCCCTCCCGCCTGCTTGAAGAAGGAGGTGCCCGCCTTGGGATCGAACTTATAATTGATGTAGGCGGCGTTGAGCGCCTCGTGGATCTGGCCCAGCAGCCCGAGGACGTTCTTAATCGGCGTGCCGATCAGGTCCTCGTAATTGCCGTCGGG
Source organism: uncultured Bryobacteraceae bacterium (assembly GCA_938003835.1). GTDB lineage: Bacteria > Acidobacteriota > Terriglobia > Bryobacterales > Bryobacteraceae > CALKXJ01. The sequence continues at coordinate 202,467 of CALKXJ010000002.1, forward strand.
ATGCTTGCCGTCCACGTTGATTGGCTTGCCGTCAGGCCCCGCCACGTGAGTGATGTCGTAGAATTCGGGCCCCAGACCCGGCGGGAGCATCGAGAACTCGTCGAACATCGTGTTGTTGAGGATGTTCATCTCGTAGCCCTTGTAGAAGCCGGCCCGGATGACGGTCTTGCCGTCGCCCTTGACGTTCCAGGCAAAACCGACGGAGGGCGAGAAAGCGTCTTTGGGAAACTCCGAGTAGGTGGAGAAGCCTGCACCCCACCGCTCCAGATCCTTTTCGCGCGGGACGTCGCGGCTGGCGAAGTAGCCGCTATCGTATTGCCAGCGGAGCCCCAGATTCAGCGTGAAGGTCCGGTGCAACTTCCAGGAATCCTGCACGAACCAGGCAGTGCGGGTGACGAAGTGACCGCCGTGCGGCAGGCCGTGAGCCGGGGCCAGGTTGAAGAACCCGTTCTGGTTGCCGGTGGTGAAGGCTTCGAGCGGATACTCGAGCGGATCCTGCACATTGACGCCGCGCGCACGCAGCTCGTCGATCGTGGCCTTGTCATAGACGCCATAGATGCTCAACGGGCCGGCAAAGTTGGCGAAGCCGCCGAGGATGATGCGGCGCACGTCAAAGCCATAGCGGAGAGTGTGCTTGCCCTGGAACCAGCTTCCTTCATAAGAGTTCTGAAAGTTGTCTTGGTAAGTGGCTTGCGGCGCCAGCGCGTTCGGACCAGCGTCGTATGGCCCTACGTCAAGGAAGAACGGGATTCCCTGCGGCGTGCGCAGGAACTTGTACTTGAGCTCCTGGGACTCGATGCGATTGTTGAAGTTCACGTAGCCGAAGCGATAGGCATGCGTCAGGCGCGGCCCCGCGTGGTCCAGACCCACGGTGACGATGTTCGTCCAATTGATGGTCTGGAAGGGCGAGACGGCGCTGCCGCCCGTGGCCAGATTCCAGTCGTGATGGAACTTTCCGAAGAGACGCAGGTTGGAGGTGATGTTCCAGTCCAGGCGGTGATCGGTGAAGCGCAGCCCGGCCGGCCAGGACTGGCTAACATTGAGTTGGGGGAACTCCGGCACCTGCGAGGTGCGCAGCTCGGTCTGGTAATGCCGTTCCCAGTTCACCATCCAGAAGAGGCGGTCTTTCTTGAACGGGCCGCCGACGGTTCCGCCGGTTCGGTTGCGCTTGAAGGGGGGGTTGGAGCCACCAAACTCCTCCAGGTCTTTCGCCGTTAAGTAATTGGGCCGCGCGCCCAGATCCTGGTTGTAGTAGTCCCAGAACCAGTTGCCGTGGATCTGGTTGCTGCCCGTGCGGCTGATGATGTTGATGGCGCCCGAGGAGGTGAACGAGGTGGAGGGGTCCAGCGAGGAGCGGGTCAACTGGAACTCATTGATGGCTTCGGGCGAGAAGTTCGCCACAGTCGTTCCGACGGTCTCGTCGGTCACGTCGATGCCGTCAATTTGAACCCGCGTAGCCGTTCCCGACCGGCCCACCACGCCCACGACACGATAAGCGAATTCTTTGGTCGGGTCAATGGCGCCACCGTCGCGGATCCATGTGCCCGGAGCGAGTGCCGCCATATCCAGGAAATTCCGGGAAAAGTACGGCAGGTTGCGCACCTCCGTCCCGGTGATGACCGAGTCAACCGTTTGGCGGGAGGTGTCCACGGTGACTGTTTCGGCCATCACGGAAATCACCTCGCCGGTTTTCCCCAGTTCGAGCCTCATGCTGGCGTTGACGACGGCGCCGCTTGAGACCGAGATCTTCTCGAGCGTCTTGACCGCGAAGCCCGAGGCCTCAGCGGTGACGTTGTAAACACCTGGCAGCAAGTTACGCACGACGAACCGGCCCTCCGCACTGGTGGTCGTCGTGACGGCCCGCCCGGTGGCCACTTCGGTCACGGTGATCTTGGCGTTCGGAATCACGGCGCCGGTCGGGTCGGTGATCTCACCTTCAATCGCTCCGGTCGGCGTCTGCGCTCCAGCCGTCCGAACCGACAGGCTTGTGACGAGCGCGATGAGGAGCCAGCCGGCGACCCAGACCACACGGCTGGCGGGAGTTTTCCTGGGATCCATACTCTCACGCCTCCATACGGGACAGTGGCTGTGCGAACAGTAGAAGCGGCGGTATTCTATCACCGCAAGCATGATCCCGCACCGGTAATTTTGAGGCCTCCCGCCGATCTTCTCGGCCGGGGTCGGCTCCTCGAGAGGCTTCGGCCGCCTCGCCAACGCCACGGTGGGCCAAATACCCCAAATTCCTGAAGCCGCGATTCCAAAACTCGGATCGAAGCGCTCGGCTGGAAAGACGCAACCCTCGAAAGAATAAAGGGATGTCTCTCCGATCGCCGTTTGGCCCCTGGTGTGCACCCCTTAAGGGTTACTTCCGCGATGAGCACCTCAGCGCCGGCCAACTCGGACGGCTCTCCTCGGGTCGTAAAGGAGCGGAGGGCAGGTGTCCTCACCGTCCGCTCCCGGGCCCGCCATGCCGGCGACAGTCCCTGCGGTGCACCGCCCCTGAACATTGGGAGATATTGCATGAGAACCCGTACCCCTCTGATTCTGTTGGTAGTTTTAGTCCTGCTGGCGACTATGGTCTGGGGCCAGGCCACTGACGGCAACGTCATCGGGTTGGTCAGCGACCCGAGCGGCGCCGTCATCCCCGGAGCGACCATCGAGCTCGAGAATGTGGCCACCGGCGTCAAACGAAGGGCTCAGACCGATTCGGCCGGCATCTACCGATTTAATAACGTCCCGGTGGGCCGTTACCGGGTCACCGCCAGCGCCCAGGGCTTTGCCTCGGCGACGCTCGAGAACATCAACGTCACGCTCAACCGCACGACCACGGCCAACGTCGAGCTTCAGGTCAGCGCCGTCACCACCCAGGTCGAGGTGGTGGAGGCCGCAGCTCAGATCGACACCACGACGGCCACGATCGGTGCCGCCTTCTCCGCTCAGGAAGCCGTCTACAACCCGGTGAGCGCCCTGCCGCTGGGGGTTTATAACTTAGCGCTGCTGAGCGCCGGCGTCGCCTCGAGCGGCGGCCTCGGGCTCGGCGAGGGGCCTTCGGTCGGCGGGCAGCGCCCGCGGCAGAACAGCTTCACCATCGAGGGTGTCGATAACAACCGCAAGGACGTCACGGGCGCCAACATTCGCGTCCCGAACGAGGCGGTGGCCGAGTTCTCGATGCTGCAAAACCAGTACAGCGCCGAGTTCGGCCACTCCACCGGCGGGCAGTTCAACGTGGTGGTCCGCAGTGGCACCAACGACGTTCACGGCAGCGCGTACTGGTATCTGCAAAACCGCAAGCTCAACGCCATGGACGAGGCCGACAAGCGCCAGGGGCTGACCGAAAAGCCTCGCTACGACCAGAATCAGATCGGCGGCAGCCTCGGCGGCCCGATCGTCAAGAACAAGCTGTTCTACTACGGGCTGTTCGAATACAACCCGCTCGGCGCCGCCAGCTCACCTTCGAGCGCGACCTATACGCCGACGGCGGAGGGCTACCGCCTGCTCGAACAGATCCCGGGCCTGTCGAAGACCAATCTGGACATCCTGAAGCAGTACGCCACTCCGGCCCCGAGAGCCGACAGGACCACCGTGGTGAAGGGCGTCGAGATCCCCATCGGGATCCTGCCGATCTCCTTCCCCAACTACTTCAACACCTATAACTGGGTGGGCAGCGTCGACTATAACTTCCGGGACTCCGACCAGCTCCGCTTCCGCTACATCGAGAGCCGGGGCAGCGGCATCGACATCTCGGTTTCGCCGAATCTGCCCGCCTTCGCCGGCAACCGGGAGATCCGCCAGCGGATGCTGGCCCTCTCGGAGTTCCACAATTTCAGCCCGACGCTGCTCAATGAGCTGCGCCTGAACTACAGCTACTACCGGGACAGCATCCCGGCGGGCGACTTCAAGTTCCCGGGGCTTGACGTGTTCCCGAACATCACCATCGAGGAGGATCTGAACCTCCAGCTTGGCCCGCTGCCGGAGGCGCCGCAGAGCGGATCGCAGAACATCTACCAACTCGTCAACAACATGACCTGGAACAAAGGGGCCCACACGATCAAGGGCGGCGTGGACGTCAGGCGTTACATCGCCCCCACGCTGTTCATCCAGCGCTCGCGCGGCGATTATAACTACTCGAACCTGGAGCGCTACCTGCTCGACCTGACGCCGGACATCCTGGCGGAGCGCAACGTCGGGGGCCGCCCCTACTGGGGCAACGCCTGGAACTTCTACTGGTTCCTCCAGGACGAGATCAAGATCCGCCGCAACGTAACGCTGACGCTGGGCTTGCGCCATGAGTACAAAGGGATCCCCGCCGACGACAAGCTCCAGGAGCTCAACAAGGTCTCGAGCGTGCCCGGCCTGATCGAGTTCCGCGCGCCGAAGGCGCAGAAGACGAACTTCGCCCCGCGGGCCGGCCTGAGCTGGTCACCGGGCACCTCCGGGAAGTTCGTCATCCGCATGGGCGCCGGCATGGCCTACGACAATTACTTTGACAACCTGGGCACGCTCTCGAAGCCTCCGCAGCTCGAGTCGACGGCTCACGTGGCCGGCGACGAGCCGGGCTTCCTGGCCAAGGGCGGCATCCCGCCGACCGCGCCGGCCGAGCAGCTCTCTCCAGCCGAATGGCGCGCGCTGACCGGCACCTACATCCCCGACCAGCGGCTGCCGGTCTCCTACCAGTGGACGCTCGGCATCGAACGCGTCATCGGGAAAGACTACACCTGGAACGTCCGTTACCTGGGAACGCGGGGCAGCCGGCTGTTCGTGCAAACCCGGATCAACGTGAAGCCGGTAGTGACGCCCGAGCGGCACCTGCCTACCTATCTCCAGCGGCCTTCCCAGGCGGAACTCGATTCCTTGCGGCTGACGCTGAGCCAGCTTGTGGGTGAATTCAACGCGGGAGGCTTTTTCGTCCCGTCCTACCTGGACGCCGGCTTCGAAAACCTGATCACCGCCTTCAAGAACATCGGCAACTCGACCTATCACGGTCTGGCCACCGAGTTCAGCCGCCGGTTCTCGCGCGGGTTGCTCTTCAAGGGCGCCTACACCTGGAGCAAGGCGATCGACGACTCCACGGCGGACCTGTTCTCGACACTGCTGTCGCCCCGGCGCCCGCAGGACTTCCAGAACATGCGGCCGGAGCGGTCGCGTTCCTTCCTCGATCGCACGCACCGCTTCAGCTTCACCTGGGTCTATGAGGCGCCCTGGCTGAAGAACAACGGCAACTGGTTCGCCAAGAACCTGGCGGGCAACTGGGTCATCAGCGGCACCTACATCGCCGAGAGCCCGCAATACGCCACGGTGCAGAGCGGCCGCGACGCCAACCTCAACCTGGACAGCGCACCGGACCGGGTGATCATCAACCCGGCGGGCGTCGACAAGACCGGCACCGACGTGACGCCGCTCCGAAACAGCGCCGGGGACGTGGTCGCCTACCTGGCCAACGACCCGAACGCGCGCTACATCCGCGCCGGCACGGGCGCCTACGCCAACGGCGGCCGGCAGACGCTCCCGCTGCGCGGCATCAACAACTGGGACTTCGGCCTGGCGAAGAAGTTCAGCATCACCGAATCGAAGGCCTTCGAGATCCGCGGGAATTTCTACAACCTGTTCAACCACCCACAGTACACGCCGGGCAGCATCCACACGGTGGCGGCGGTCTCCTCCAACGTCACCCGAAACAATCTCATCCCGGGCAACCCGCTGTTCAACGACCCGACACGGGTCTACGCCTCGAACGCCCGGAACATCTACATTGTGGCGCGGCTGACCTTCTAAGCCGGCCGGGACGCCTCAGAAACCGGGAGGTCCGGGGAACGGTCCCCGGACCTCCTCGAGTCTCACCGCCAGCTCCAGCAGCCTCAGCTCCTCATACGGCCGGCCGATGAGCTGGACGCCCACCGGCAAGCCATCGGGAGTCAGCATCCAGGGAATGACCACGGCCGGAAGGCCGAGCAGGTTTGCCGGCGTAAGCGGCATCATGGCTTCAAAGTAGCCAATCGCCTTCCCGGGCGTCTCCCACCTGCGCCGGCGGTGGCGGAAGGCTACCACGCCGGCCGGGGGCCACAGCAAGACCGGGTACCGATCCATCTCATCGAGCACAGCGGCGCGCATCCGGTCTCGTATCGCCAGGTGCTCGAGAACCTCCCTGGCGGTAGGTTCGGGCCGGCTCTCGAACTGATCGATAAGCTCCAGGCCGGTCCAATGCACCTCCGCTTCCCGCCCGGCGAACATTTCGCGGATGACCGGCGCCGGCAGCTCGGAGAAAAGAAAACTCCAGACGTTCGGCGCCCGCTCGAGGCCGCGCGGCATGAAAGGCTCCACCGCGAAGCCGAGCGAATGCAGAGCCTCAGCCGCGCCGCGGACCGCCCGAGCCGCCGCCGGCTCGACGGGTACCTGGTAGAACTGCTCTGCTACGCCGATGCGCACACCTTCGAGCGACGCCTCGCCGAGCGGCACCGGGGCCGAGAATGGGTCAGCCGGATCGTATCCGGCCACGACTTCGAACAGCAGGCGAAGATCGCGGGCGTTGCGGGCCATAGGTCCGGCGACGCCGAGCAGGCCGCCGGGATGACCGATCACCGGGAAGTGACCCGTCGCAGGAACACGGCCGGGTGTGGGTTTGAGCCCCGCTATGCCGCAGAAGTGAGCCGGCAGGCGGATCGACCCGCCGCCGTCGCTGCCGAGCCCTCCGGCCGAGCAGTACGCCGCAATGGCCGCGGCCTCACCCCCGCTCGAGCCGCCCGGAGTGTAGTCCGGGTTCCAGGGATTGTTGGTCCGGCCCGTAATGTGGTTGTCGGTCTCGTAATTCATCAGCAGCTCGGGAGTGTTGGTTTTGCCCAGGAGGATGGCTCCGGCGGCTTCGAGACGCGCCACGGCGAAGGCGTGCCGGGCGGCGCGGTGTCCCAGGCGCAACCGGCTGCCGCACAGCGTCGGCAAGCCTTCGACGTCGAAGCTGTCCTTCACCGTAACCGGAACGCCGGCCAGCGGGCCCGGATCCTCGCCGCGCCCGAGCGCCCGCTCGATCTCGGCGGCTCTCTGCCGGGCCTGTTCGGCGAGGATCAGTACGAATGCGTTGATGCGCGGGTTGACCCTGTCAATCTGCTCGAGGTGGGCTTCGACAAGCTCCGCCGGAGACACTTCGCGCGCCTGGATCCGGGCGGCCATATCGCAGAGACTTAGGCGGTGCAGCATGCCACCAGTCTAGTTCGCTGACCCTCGGTTAGAATAGCCTCGTGGCGACGGTGGAGTTCAATCGGGCCCGCGAGATCATCATCGGCACCGTCCGGGCGCCAGCTTTGACGCAAGAGGAGGCGCCGCTCGAAGAGGCGGCCGGCCGCGTGCTCGCCGAGGAGATCACCGCCGATCGCGACTATCCGCCGCGGCCGCGCTCGATCCGGGACGGCTATGCCGTGCGTTCGGCCGATCTGCCGGGCAGCTTCGAAATCATCGGCGAAGTACGGGCGGGCGAAGAATTCCGCGGGATCGTCGGGCCGCGCCAGGCCGTGGAGATCATGACCGGCGCGCCGGTGCCCGAGGGCGCCGACCAGGTCGTTATGCTCGAATATACCCGGCGCGAGGACTCCCGGATGGTGACCGAGAAGGGGCCCGCGCCAGGTGAGTTCGTCAACCCACAGGGCTCGGAGGCCCGCCGGGGTGAAGTGGTGCTCGAGCGCGGGCGCCGCCTGGATTATTCCTGCGTGGCCTTGCTCGCCATGGTGGGCCGCACATCGGTCCGGGTCTGGCGCCGGCCTTCCGTGGCGATCATTCCCACCGGGGATGAGATCGTGCCGGTAGACCAGGCGCCGCTCGACTATCAGATTCGGAACTCGAACGCCTATTCGCTCGCCGTTCAGGTACGCCGTGCCGGAGGGGTTCCCCTCGTCTTGCCCGTGGCGCCGGACGAATACCGCGCCACGCGCGCGCTCATCGAACGTGCCCTCGAAACGGACCTGGTGCTGCTGTCCGGGGGCGTTTCCGCGGGCAAGTACGACATCGTCGAGCAGGTGCTGGCCGACCTGGGCGCGGAGTTCTTTTTCGACGGAACATGGATCCAGCCGGGCCGCCCGACCGTGTTCGGCAAGGTCGCCGGCAGGTTCTTCTTCGGCCTGCCGGGCAACCCGGCCTCGACCATGGTGACCTTCGAGGTCTTTGCGCGGGCCGCCCTCGAGCTGCTTTCCGGACAGAGCCAGGTCACGCTGCCATTCTTTCCCGCCCGCCTGACAAGGGACTTTCGCCACAAGCCGGGCCTCACCCGCTTTCTGCCGGCCCGGCTGAGCCCGGATGGCTCCGAGCTGACGCCGATCCCGTGGCAGGGTTCGAGCGACGTGCCGGCCGTGGCGCGCGCCAACGCCTTCCTGGTGGCCGCGGCTGACCGCGAGTTCTGGGCGGCCGGGGAGACCATGCCGGTGATGCTCAAGTGAGCGAGCTGTCGCATTTCGACGCGGGTGGAAGCGCCCGCATGGTGGACGTATCCGGGAAGGCTCCGACGCGGCGCTCAGCGCGGGCGCACGCCTTCGTCCGCCTGAAGCCGGAGGTGCTCCAGGCGCTTCCGCAAAACCCGAAGGGCAATCCGCTCGAGGTGGCGCGGCTGGCCGGCATCATGGCCGCCAAGCGGACGGCGGAGTTGATTCCGCTGTGCCATCCGCTCCCGCTCAGCCATGTCGAGGTCCACGTCGCCATCGAGCCGGAGGGCGTGCGCATCGAAACCGCGGTCACGACCACGGCGGCGACCGGGGTCGAGATGGAGGCCCTGACGGCCGCAGCGGTGGCCGCCCTCACCGTCTACGACATGACGAAGGCGCTCGATAAGTCCATCGAAATCCAGGACGTGTATCTTCTCGAGAAGACCGGCGGCAAGAGCGGCGACTACCGGCGGGCGGACTGAAAGCGGGGCGCGAGCGAACGGGCGCCGATGCTATCTTGGAGGTGAGCGGCAATTCTCGGGTAACCGCCTCCTGCGGCGGCGCATTCATAAGAGTAGTACAGGCAATCGCGGCAAAGTCATGGTCCGAATCCGACGACTGATCCTGCTGGCGGTCCTGGTAAATCCCTGGAGCGGCGGCTCGTTCCTGTACGCCCAGGAGGAACTGCCCGAGCGCGTCTTCCGGGCCGAAGCCAACGTGGTGCTGGCGCCGGTGACGGTGCTCACCCGGGACGGCAAGTATGTCAACGGCCTGGAGGCGCGCGACTTCCGGCTGTACGACAACGACAAGCTCCAGGACATCCGCATGGACGTGAGCTTCACGCCCATCTCCATGGTGGTTGCCATTCAGCGGAACAACCGCACCGAGGCGGTGCTCGGCGCGGTGAAGAAGATCGGGCCGATGCTCGAGGCGCTCCTGGTCGGTGAGCAGGGCGAGGCAGCGCTGTTAGCCTTCGACCACCGGCTCGAGGTGATCCAGGACTTCACCAATGACGGAGCGAAATTCTCCAAGGCGCTCGAACGGCTGATGCCGGGCAGCACTTCGAGCCGCGTTGTCGATGCCGTCTTTCAGGCGATCAACATGCTGCGCAAACGGCCTCGCGACCGGCGCCGGATTCTGGTCCTGATCAGCGAGACCAAGGACCGCGGCAGCGAAGGTGATCTACGCGACGCGCTGCTCGAGGCCGAGTTTCATAACGTCATCGTCTATACGATCAACATCAACCGGGCCCTGACCAGCCTGACGACACAGGCGCCGCCGCCGCGGCCGGACCCGTTTCCGGCGGCGAGCCATCCGGTTCCGCCGATCGCTCCGCAGACGCCCCATTCGGTGGCCCAGCTTCGCGGAGTCGAATCGATGCATTTCGAGCCGCTGATCGTCGAGCTGTTCTCGCAGGTCAAGGCGATCTTCATTCCCAATCACGCCGAGGTGCTCACACGCTACACCGGGGGCCGCGAATATTCCTTCACCGGGCTGAAGAGCCTGGAGAGGGCGATTACCGACCTGGGCGAGGAGCTCCACAGCCAGTACATCCTCAGTTACACGCCGAACAACATGTCTGAAGGCGGCTACCATCGCATCCGGGTCGAGGTGAACCGGCCGAATCTGGTGGTACGGACGCGGCCCGGCTATTGGATGGCGGCAAGACCGGCTGGGAACTGAGCTGCTGGAATTGGCGCGCCGATTGCTATGGGAATGCTTAGCTCTCGATAGCAAAGGAGAGCTTTCACGGGAGGTACTCGCATGAGCGATCCGACCAACGCTCCTCAGCCGAGCGAGGTCCATTATCTTCCGCCGGCGCACGGGCCGGGATTGAAGATCCCGATCCTGTTCGGCATCGTCATCGCGCTGGTGGCGGCTAACGTCTACCTGTTCCTTCAGCTTGACCAGGTCCGAACCGAGATGACCGCGATGCGCGAGTCGATCCTGAACGAGCTGTCCAACTTGCGCGAGGTCTCCACCGTTACTACGCAGACGCACCAGCGGCGCCTGGAGGCGATGCGCGAGGAGCTCGAGGCGGCGCGGCGGCAAGCGGCATTGGCCGCCGGCCAGGCTAAGGTGGAAGCCACCAAGCGGGCGGAAGAGCTGGCGCAGCGGCTCGAAGCCGAGCAGGCGCGCCAGAGGGCCGAGCAGGAGAAGGCGCGGCTGGCCTTGTCGCAGGAGCTGAGCGAGGTCGCCAAGACGGCCGACGCCACGAAGACGGGCCTCTCGGAAGTGAAGACGGAGGTCAGCGCCACAAGGTCCGAGCTCGAGAAGACGATCGCCCAACTCAAACAGGTCACCGGAGACCTGGGCGTGCAGAGCGGATTGATCGCCACCAACGCCCGCGAGCTCGAGGCCCTGAAGGCGCTCGGCGACCGCAACTACTTCGAGTTCGACATCAAGAAGACCAGGCAGCCCATCCGGGTCGGCGACATCGCCGTCAAACTCAAGAAGACCGACCAGAAAAAGGGCCGCTTCACCATCGACGTGGTGGCCGACGACAAGATCGTCGAGAAGAAAGACCGAACGATCAACGAGCCCCTTCAATTCTATGTTTCGGCGGCGCGCCAGCCCTATGAGCTGGTGGTCAATGAGGTTCACAAGGACCGGATCGTCGGCTATCTGGCGACGCCGAAAGTCAAGCAGCAGCGACCGCAGACCGCCAAGGCGTCGAGTTAGGAGGCGGCGGCCAGACTCCGGTCGAGCGCTTCGATGAAAGCGTCGACGTCGGAGCGGGAGATGTTCATGGGCGGCGACATGCGGATCACATTGCCGTAGAGGCCGCCCCGTCCGATCAGGATCCGGTTGTCCCGCGCCGCCTCCATCAGCCGGAGGGTGAACTGCGTCGCGGGCCTCCTGCTCGCGCGGTCCTCTACCAGTTCGATCGCCTGAAGCAACCCCATGCCCCGGACCTCGCCGACCACCGGGTACTTGTCCTGAAGCTCGAGCAGGCGTCCCCGGAGGTAGCCGCCAACATCCGCGCAGTTGTCGAGCAGCCGCTTTTCCTTGATGAAATCGATCACCGCTTTAGCTGCGGTGGTGGCGACGGGATTGCCGCCGAAGGTCGAGATCGTCGTGCCGCGGACAGAGTCGGCCACCTCGGCCCGGGCAATGGTCAGGCCGATCGGCATGCCATTGCCGAGTCCCTTGGCGGCCGTAATGACGTCCGGGACGACGCCGTACTGCTCGATGCCGAACCATTTGCCGCCGGTGCGGCCCCAGCCGGTTTGAACTTCGTCGGAGATGAAGATGCCGCCGTAGCGCCGGATGATCTCGGCGACGACGGCGAAATAGCCGGGCGGGGGCGTGATGAAGCCTCCTACGCCCTGGATCGGCTCGGCGATGAAGGCGGCGATCCGGCCCGAGGTGGTGGTGCGGATGAGCTCCTCGACGTCGCGGGCGCAGCGGAGCTCGCAGGAGGGATAGCTCAGGCCAAACGGGCAGCGGTAGCAGTAGGCATTATGGGCGTGGACGATGCCGGGGGCGGGCGCGCCGCCGAGCCGCCAGTTGCTGTGCGCCGAGAGCGTCATCGCCAGAGCCGAGCGGCCGTGGTAGGAGTGCCGCAGGGCGACGATCTCAGTCGAGCCCGTGTAGCACCGCGCCGCCAGGATGGCCGTTTCGTTGGCCTCGGTGCCGCTGTTGGTGAAAAATGACTTGGTCAAAAGGCCCTGGGGTGTCAATTCGGCCAACTCGCGCGCCAGGGCAGCCTGCGGCTCGGTGGCGAAGACCGTGGAGACATGCTGGAGCCGTTCCATCTGCGCCTGAACCTTCCGGTTCACCTCGGCGTTGGCGTGCCCGACGCTGATGGTGACGATGCCCCCGAAGAAGTCCAGATACTGGCTGCCGTCAACATCCCAGACGTATTGATCGCGGGCGTGGGAGATCACCAGCGGCTCATCGAAGTAGTGGAATACACAGGGGAACAGGTGCCGCTTGTGTGCCAGAAGAATCTCTTCCTTGGTCATCGCCTCCGACTTTTAGCAGGTTTGGCGCGCGCCTGGCAATCCGCCTCCGGGCCATTTGCGATAATTCAAGCAGAGGTCCGAGCCAGGCATTGGGCGGCAGGCTTTCCGAACTTCTCCGACAGGCACGCCGGCGCTGGCGCTGGAACGTGATCCTGCAAGAGGCGGCCGACGCGACGGCGCTCGCTTTGGCCGGCCTGATTGCCCTCTTGGTGGCGGGTACCGAGGTTCTGGCCTGGCACTGGCCGCTGGTGTTGCTGGGCGGAGGCCTGGTCTGGGGGCTTTACCGCGGCCGGAAGCGGATGCCGTCCCCCTACCGGTTGCTCCAGGGAATCGATCATCGGCTGGAGCTTGCCGACGAGCTCTCGACGGCGTACTATTTTTCGCAGGAGAGGAACGGCAGGCGTGGATCGGACCGGACGCGGGAGGCGCAACGGCGGGCGGCCGAGGCGCTCGCCGAGAGGATCGACGTCCGGCGAGCGGTACCGGTGAAGGCCCCACGCGGGGTCTACCTCGCCGGGCTGCTGCTCGTGGCCGCCGGCACACTGCTGGCGGCCCGCTACGGCTTCGAGCGCAGCCTCGAGCTGCGGACCCCGATCAGCCACGCCCTGGTGGACGTCTTCCGGTGGCCGGCGCAACGGGCGCGATCGGCCGCGCCGCCGGTCCCCGTGGACGCGCCCGAGCCGCTCAGCGCAGCCGAGGAGCGATCTGCCCAGCGCGAGCAGAGCCAGGCGAGCTCGGAGCGGCCCTCCCAGGGCCGCCAGCAGACCGGGGATCTTGAGGGGGCTGAGCCTGCCCGGACGCCGGAGAATCGTCGAAGCTCGGAAACGCAGCAGGACGGCGGGGAAGCGGAACCCGGACGAAACGGCCGGAATGAATCGAATGGCGAGAACACGCCCGCTCCGCCGCCGCCCGAGCAACCGGCGGGGGAAAGCGAATCCAAACCCAATGCGCCCGAGCCCGAGTCCGACCTGATCCGGAAGCTTCAGGACGCTTTCGCGAACCTGCTCGCGAAGTTGAAGATTCCGCCGATGGCGGGCGAGGGACGGCGCACGACGGAGCGCAGCGTCGCCGACGGGAGCAATTCAGAGAAGCGCGATGGGCACGAGAGCCGGCAAACGCCGGGCGCTCCGGAGGGCGAGGGACAGCCGAGCACGGTCGATCCCCGGGGGAACCGGGCTCCGGAAGGTGCCCGGCAGGCTCAGGCGGGCCGGGGCGAAGGCGCCGAGCAGAGCTCCGAGCAGACTGGCGAGGAACAGGCACAGAGCGGCATTGGCAGCAAGGACGGCGCCAAGGAGATCAAGGCCCAGCAGCAGGCCGAAGCCATGGGCAAGCTCAGCGAGATTCTGGGCCGCCGGGCCGAGAACATCAAGGGCGAGGTGCTGATCGAGGTCTCATCGGGAGATCAAAGTCTGGAGACGCCCTATAGCGAACGGGCCGCCGGCCATCGCGAAGCGGGGGGCGAGATTCACCGCGATGAAGTCCCGCTCATCTACCACGAATATTTGCAGCGGTATTTCGAACAGGTGCGCAAGCCAAACGGCAGGTGAGGCGCCGCTTACTTGGCCGGGGCGCCCTTCTGCTCGGTGATCTTCAGGGCGTAATAGTTCACCACCCTGGCCTCGTTGCGTGCGACTTCGTAGTAGGCGGCGCGCAGGAGCTGGTCCTTGCGATTGCGGAGGTTGTCGCGAATCGTCTGCTGCACCCGGGGATCCTGAAGCTCCCTCTGGCCCGCCGGTTCCCGCGAGATCAGCTTCAGGATGCGGAAGCCCTCGGCGGTCTCCAGGATCGGCGAGATCTGGCCCGGCTGCAACGCCATGACCGCCTTGCGCAGCTCCACGTTAGCCTGCTGGAGCGAAGATTCGGGGATGAAGCCCAGGTCTCCGCCGTTCGGGGCTGAATCGGGATCCTCCGAGTAAGCCTGCGCCAGCATGTGAAAATCCTCGCCCCGTTTCAGCCGCTCGTAGATGGCCTGGATCTTGGCCTTGGCCTGCTCGGGCGTCTGGGCCTTGTCCCCCCGCAGATTGCGCACATTCGGATCGGGCCGTGGCGTGACGAGAATCTGGGCGAGCCGGAGCTGCGGCTCCACCAGATTGAAGCTGGCCTTGTTGGCGTTGTAGTAGTCGCTGACGTCCTGATCGCTGATGGCGATGTGGGAGGTGATCTCCTTGTTGAACAGCTTCTGGATGCTCAAGTCGCGCCGGAGCTGGGTCTTGAGGTCCTCCACCGTCATGTTGCGCGCCTTGAGCTGCTTGTCGAACTCCTCCTGGGTGTAAGGAGCGCGCAGCTCGGTGAGCTTGGCCTCCACGTCCGCATCGATGGCCATCAGACCGAGCTTCTCGGCCCGCTGGAGCATGATCTCGTTGTCAATGAGACTGCGCAGGGTTTCCAGTTTCCGGGCGGCCTTTTCGTCGGCGCTCAGCGATTCGCTGTCGCTCGTGAAGAGGATGCGGTATTGCTTCTCCAGCTCCTCGTAAGTGATGGGACGCCCGTTGACGGTGGCCGCCACGTTCTCCGAGGGCGCGCGTTTGCATCCGCCGAGGAGAAGCAGACCCGCTGAGACGCACAAACCCACGCGCACAAGATCAGGCATTTGCCCCATATTCTACCGAACCGGCGGCGGTCCGGATAGAATGGAGGGTCTGGCGCCGATGGGGGCAGAAAGCGGCACTCCCATTGTCATCCGCGAATTCACGCCCGAAGATGCCGGCGCGCTCGAGGCCATGTACGCGACGTTCGAGCCGCGCGGCGCTGCCATGGGCCTGCCTCCCGCTAGCGGCGAGAAGACCCGCCAGTGGCTCGAAGAGGTCACTGCCCGCTCGCACAATCTGGTGGCCCGCCTCGGCTCCCACATCCTGGGACACGCCATCGTCGCGCCGAGCGGCGTGGGAGATGCGGAATTGGCGGTCTTTGTTCATCAGAATCACCGGGGCAGGGGTCTGGGCACCGCGCTGGCGCGCGCGGCTGTCGCATTGGCCCGCGAGCGGGGCTATCACCGCATTTGGGCCACCGGGTCGGCCGGCAATGAGGCCGCGATACGAATGGTGCGCAAGTGCGGCTTCGTGCGCCGGTCGGCCGGCGCAGTCGGCGATCAGGAGATGGAGCTCCAGCTACGGAATTCAGAAACGCATATGGAACTCAATCGGCTAACTTACCGTCTGTCGGGCGAACTTGACGCCCAGGTGACGGCGATCATCGCCGACTGGCGCGCCGACGACAAGGTGCGCCGCCTGTGGCAGCGCGACCCGACGCTGTGGACCAACACGGACGAAGCCGGCTGGCTCGGCTGGCTTGATATCGCTCGCCGACAACTGAACGATCTGCGGCGTCTGGAGGAGCTCGCTGCCGAAGTGCATGAAACGGGCTTCTCCCACGCGCTCCTTCTCGGCATGGGCGGTTCGAGCCTGTGCCCGGAGGTGCTGGCGCGCACCTTCGGACCCCAGGCCGGCTTTCCCGAGCTGCTCGTGCTTGACTCGACGGACCCGGCTCAGGTAAGGAGCTTCGAGCGCCGGGTGGATCTCCGCCATACGCTGTTCATCGTCTCGAGCAAGTCCGGAACCACGCTCGAGGCGACGATTCTCAAGCGCTACTTCTGGGCCCGCCTGCTCGAGCTCGTCGGACCGGAAGAGGCCGGCCGCCGCTTCATCGCCATCACCGACCCAGGATCGCAGCTCGAAGACGAGGCACGCCGCGAGGGATTTCGCCACATTTACTACGGGATTCCGGACATTGGCGGGAGGTTTTCAGCTCTCTCGGATTTCGGAATGGTGCCGGCGGCGATTCTCGGATTGGACACGAGACGCCTGCTTGCAGGCGGCGACCGGATGGCCTGCGCCTGCTCGCCGGAAGCGGAGACTGAAACTAACCCGGGCGTCGTGCTGGGAGCGATCCTCGGCGGGGCCGCGCTGGCCGGGCGGGACAAACTTACCTTCATCGCCAGCCCGGGTATCGAGAGCCTGGGGGCCTGGCTCGAGCAGCTCGTGGCGGAATCGACCGGCAAAGACGAAAAAGGTATTATCCCGGTCGACCGGGAGCCGCTCGGTGGCCCCGACCGCTACGGTGCGGACCGCCTGTTCGTTTATCTCCGGCTCGAAACCGCGCCCGACGCCACTCAGGATGCCGCCGTTCAGGCGCTCGAGGATTCCGGCCACCCCGTGGTTCGAATCTCGATACAAGACATCTACGAGATCGGGCAGGAATTCTACCGCTGGGAAATGGCTACGGCGGTGGCCGGCTCCGTGCTGGATATCAATCCGTTCACCCAGCCCGACGTCGTCTTCAGCAAAACCGAGACGAAGAAGCTCACCACTCATTACGAGCGGACCGGGAGCCTGCCCGAGGAAACGCCGATTCTCGAGGAGGCGGGATTGAAGCTGTTCGCCGATCCGGCCGACGCCGGCCTGTTATTTGACGGGGGCCGCTCAATCTTGGCCTGCCTGAGGAACCATCTCAGGCGCTTGCGGACAGGCGACTATTTCGCCCTGCTCGCTTACCTTGAGATGCGGCCCGAATATGAGGCGATCCTACAGGAGATCCGAGCGTGGGTGAGGGACCGGATGCGCGTGGCGACCTGCCTCGGCTTTGGTCCGCGCTTCCTGCACTCCACCGGCCAGGCATACAAGGCGGGGCCGAACACAGGTGTCTTTCTCCAGCTCACCTGCGACGACGCAGAGGATCTTCCGGTACCGGGTCAGAGCTACACCTTTGGAGTCGTAAAGGCAGCTCAAGCTCGGGGGGATTTTCTGGTGCTGGTGGATCGGGGCCGTCGAGCCCTCCGGGTGCACTTGCCAACCAACGTGCGCGCCGGCCTGGAACGGCTGCGCGACTTGATAATGAATTAGGGACAGTATACTCAATTCCAATTTCGCCCGCTCCGGGGCGCCCACGAAATCGGGGAAAGAGTATACTGTCCCCGTTTTATCTCAGCGGACTTGGAAATCTTCTTCCTGGATGAAGTTGGTCCACTCCTCGGTCCAGTTCACGTCGCCGAAGGCACCGATCCAGGTGGCCCACTGATCGAAGAAGCCGTCGTCGGGCGGCTGGACCCAGTTGGCCCGAAAGACCGGGGAGCCGAGCCGCGGCCGAAAATCGGGATCGGAGTACTCGAATGGCCGGCGCAACATGGGGTCAGCAACCAGAAAGTTGCGCCCTCGCCCGCGCTCGCCCCGGGCGAAGGGGCCGGCGGCGGAAGTGACCTGGCCCTCGAGTGTGTTGGGCCGGTTCGCCGCCTTGCCATTATCCCACAGAAGGATACCGTCCATGGTTAAGTCGCCCGAATCCAGGTTTTCCAGCGTACGGGTGTCCCGCAGGTCGATGCCGGCGGTAATCCAGTTGTAGGAGATGATGTTGTTAAAGACGCCGCCGGCGCCACGTCGCAGGAAGATGCCTGCCACGCCCGTGCCCTCGTCCGCCGACTGCGTAAAGCGGTCGCCGGCTCCGACCAGGGTCACGTTGTAGAACTTGGGTGCATTCAGCGGGCGCAGCGCGTGGTTAGTCTCGTTGTTGTCCATCTCGAAGCCCCGATTCCCGTTGTCGGCATTGACCAGCGCCACGGCGTGCTGGACCCTGCCCCGCCAACCGATCTGGCCATCGAAGTAGTCGTCTCGCGCGTAGGTGGCGACGAGGTACTTGGCGTCGTTCGTGCCACCGAACCATTCGAAGGCGTCGTCGAAGCCGTAGCTAACCTGTAAATACTCGCTGACGGTTTTGGTGCCGCAGGAGCCCCAGGTGATCCCGTTGACCTCGTTGTTCGGCTGAAACTCGGCGCCGGCAAATTCGACACGGACGTAACGGAGCGTCCCGCAGTCATGCGCGTCATCGTTGCCGCCGTAGCGGGAGTCCGGCGCATCGGGCAGCCCCTCGATCGGCCCCTCGCCCGTAGGCCAGTTATTGGTGGCCCGCCCCAGCAGGATCAGGCCGCCCCAGTCGCCAGGCTTGCGCTGGCCGAACGGCTGCGAGCTGGTCATGATGATCGGCCGGCTCCGAGTTCCGTTGGCGACGATCCGGCCGCTGCGCGTTACGACGATGGCCGAGGGCGGCTGGGAGCCGGGCATGCCAATGACAAACGTGCCGGGCTCGATCGTCAGGGTGGCGTTATTGCGTACGTAAACGAGCCCGCTCACCCGGTAGGCTTTCGTGTTGACCCAGGTGGTGCTGGTCTCGATATTACCGGAAACGTTCACCTCGCCGTCGACGACGCCGAATTTGAAGTATGCCGCTTTGACGATACGGGTGCCCGTGTAATCGCGAAGCTGAACGACGATGGTATGCATGCCGAGCTCATTCGGCGCGGTCAGCGTAGCCATCACCTGCTTGTCGACAGGCTGAAGCCGCGTGATCAGGAAGCCCTGCGACAGGCTGTTGCCAAAGATGTCTGCGGGCTCGGTTCCGCCGCCCGGCAGGTAGGTGCGGGCTCCGGTCTGATTGTTCTGCCGGTAAGCCACCAGCGTGTACGGGAAAAAGTCGTTGTACGGCTTGACGGTCCAGCGGACCGTGACGGTTTCCCCGGGACGGTAGACATACTTGTCCGTCCAGACCCACATCGCGGCCGTGGTTTCGAACTGGTCGATACCGGCCAGCTCTCGGCGCGCCTCGTCCTCGCTGACGGCGGCGAATCGCATCGCGCCGCCGGCCGCCATCATCGCCGCAGCCAGCAGGAGGCCAACCGAGACAACTCGGACCAGCTGTTTGCTCATGCTCACGGAATCCTCTCCTTGATGGGTGAAATTGATTTGTTAGAAAATCGAATAACTTGTGCCGATCGTGAAGGTTCGGCCCAGTCGATAACTGCGCTGCAGAATATCGGCCTGCGTCCAACGGTAATGATTGTTACCCAAGTTTTCGGCGGCGAACCGCAGCGACCACTTGCCTCCTTCCTTGATGTCGAACTGATAGACAAGGTCCAGGAAGGTATTGCCTTCCTGGTAGATATCGGCCAAGCCGATGCTGCCGACGTCGCTCAGTCGGCGGGAGGTGTAGTTCAGGTAAAAGCGCGTCGAGGAGCGCCACTGCGGCTTAGCCCATTCAGTGATCAGATTGGCCACGTAGCGCGACTGCCCCATCAGAGGCCGCTCCAGCGTGGTCAGGATGCCCCGCTGTGACTCCGGAATCTTCACCTGGGAGTCGACAAAGGTGAAGTTCGAGACCACAGTGAACGGAGTCAAGCGCGGGTGCACCGCGCCAAGTCGCCGCCGAAATTCGACCTCGAAGCCGGAGTTTCGGGCCGAGTCAGCGTTGAGGAAAGTCTGGCGCAGGTCGGAGGTCGTGGGCTGGATGGTGACCTCGATCGGGTCGTCAAAGCGCTTGTAGAAGAAGCTGGCCGCGAGCAGTTGATCGCCGCCCAGAAACCACTCCCAGCGCACATCATAATTGTCGATTTTGGCGCGCAGCAGATTGGGATTGCCGACGACGTTAAACCCGCCTAGTACGTTGGTGAAATCGAACGGAGACAGCTCGCGAAAGTCGGGGCGGGACAGGGTGCGGCCGAAGCCGAAGCGCAGGTTTTGCCGGGGCGTCAGCGCGTAGATGAGATTGACCGCCGGCAGAGGATCACGATTGACCAGCTCGGCGATCGCCGGAACGGATCCGGGTACGAGGGGATCGATCGTGGTGACGCGAATCGAGGCGTCTTCGACGCGCAGGCCCCCGATCAGCCGCCACCGGGAACCCAGCGTCAGGTCGGCCATGGCAAAGCCGCCGTAGATCTCCATGTCGGCGCTATAGGTGTCCGTCCCCCGGGTGACCTCGCGGATCACGAAGCCGTCCGGCCGGATGTTGTCCGGGCCGAACAGAAGGTTCGACGGCAGCGTAAAGTCGAGCGTGGCCGTGCGCACGGGCGCAAAGCGGAAGCGCCGCGCCAGGAAGTTGCGGTCCCGGAAGGAGCTTCGGAAGCCCAGTTTCAGAACGCCCGAAAGGGGCCCGCGATAAAACGGCGTCGACCACTCCAGGAGCGGCTCGTAGATTTTGTCGTTTAGGTTATTGAAGAAGCGCAGGCCGGATTGGGGCATCGCGCTGAAGGCCAGCTTGCCGTCGCTGCGCGGGGTGCGAAAGACCTCCCGCAGGTCCGGCTCGTCACGCTCCGAGGTGGAATAGGTAAACTGCCAGCGCAGGAGACTGTTGCCGAGACGCGCCAAGGCATGCTCGCCCTCCACGGAACTCGATAGCAGGCCGCGCTCGATGTAGCGGAGCCGCTGCGATCCAATGTAGGTGTCGACGCCGCCGTTATAGCCGAAGAAAGACCGAGCCTCTTTGTCCGTGTCACGCGTCAGCGTATTGCGGAAGATCAGCTTGTTTGCCGACGTCAGCCGCAGCGCGGCGTTCAGCACGCCGCCCAGCCGGGCCGACTCCACATCGGCAGTATAGTCGGGATATTCGGTGTTGATCTTTGCTTCACCACCCCCGATGTTGACCAGGTAACGCTGAAGCTCCTGATAACGCTGCGGCTTGTTGGAGAAGGTCAGAGCGCCGACCAGCCCCAGTCGCCCGAAGGTGTCCCCTCCCACCATCGAGTACGTCTGTTGGGGCCGCATCGATTGGATCGTATATGGCTCCCAGTTCCGGGCGAACGCTTCACCGAACTGCTCAAATTCCTGCTGGGTAAACCGGCCGGGGAACAGACGGTCATTGGCGGGGATGAGCCCTGGGAGGCGGCGCGTGCCGTCATCAAAGCCGAAGAAGTCCCACCGGCCGCCCTGATACGTTTGGAAATTCTGGAACGTGGTGCGCGTGTTAAACCCGTAGGAGGTGCTCAGCCGGAAAGTCCGCCGCGCCGGAAATTCCACCGTGTGCATCTGTACCAGGCCGCCGGAGAATTCCCCGGGCAGATCCGGCGAGTAGGTTTTGAGCACTTTGATGCTGTCGATCAGGTGAGCCGGGAACAGATCGAGCGGCACGACGCGGCGCTCCGGTTCCGTGGTCGGAATCAGGGCGTTGTTGAGCATCGTGGCGCTATACCGCTCGCCCAGACCACGGACATAGACGTAACCGCCGTCCACGATGGAGACGCCGGTGACCTTCATCAGCGCCGCCGCGGCGTCCGAGGCGACCGACTTGCGGATCTCCTCTGCCGAAGTGCCGTCGCTGATGTTGGCCGCCAGGCGCCGTTCGGTGACCATGGCCTCGGCTGTGGCAGCAACCGAGGTGATTCGCTCCACAACGTCGACCGTCGTCACATCGGAGGCGAGCGCCAGCACGGCGCTCGCGTCGGATACCTCTCCACTTTTAACCGTGACCGCGTCGATCTGAACCGGCAGGTACCGGGGGGCAGTGACCTTCAGCGTGTAGACGCCAGGAGCCAGCTCGAAGCGGAACGTCCCGTCGCTGTTGGAAACCGTTCTGACGCCGGTGAGCTCTACCACCTCAACCGTAGCGCCGGCAATCAGCCGGCCGCTCTTGGCGTCGTACAAGGAGCCGGTGATCGTGCCTGTCGGCCCCTGTTGCGCCGCCGCGATGCCGGCTAGGCAGAGCGCGGCGAGCGACCTCCACAGAAAGCGTTCCATCATGGCATTGTCCCCGCGTAGAAAATTAGGGCTCCACCCAAAAGATGACAGGATTGCTGGTCATGCCCCGATAACGGACAAAGAGCGGCACCGGACCGGCAATGTAGGGCTTATCCGGCACGCGTGCATTGATCTGCCACAAGCCGGGGAACAGTGGCATCAGGCCGCTGAAGAGCACTTCCGCACGATCCACCGAGATGTAGACCTCCGGCTTTTCCACCGTCTCCACCAACTCGGTCGGAGCCTGTCCATCCGGGATCGATCGGCTCAGGCCGGTGCCCGCCCCAGTCAAGGCAATCGTGATGACCCCACCCCGTTGAGCTGGCGTGGCCGAGAGCGCGTAGGCGTTATCCCGAGCTCTGCGGACGCCGCCCGCGTTCAGGCCGTCCACGATACCGAAAAAGATTCCGGGCGCTTCCGCGAAGACGTCGAACCTGCCCTGTCCGACCACTCTTCCGTCGCGCGTCACCTGGATTTCGCGGCGGCCGACTTGCGCGGCCTGGGGAACCACGAAGGCGACGACTTGCTCTGAGGTTGCATAGAGCGGCGCCGCTACGCCCTGCACAAACACTTGCACCCCCCCGAGTGAGGTCGGCAGCGGCCCGGTGAGATCCGCGCTGGCCCGAGGGAAGCCCGCGAAGTTGCCGAAAACCTGCGCGTAGGAGCCGGGCGCGATCGGGAAACCAGGCTGGAAGCTGGCCCCGTTGACCACGGTCACCGGGACTTGGGCGTGCAGGCTCAGCGTGAGAGCGATAAGGCAGAAGGAGGTTGCAAGCGTCTGTCGCATCAGCTGCGAGCTTAGCGCGGATGGTGTTACAAGTAGACTACAGAAAAGAGAAAAATTAGATACAGGCCGGCCCTCACACCGGCCCAGCCTCAGGCGCGCGAGCTGACCGTCTCTTCACGAGCCGCTTCAGGCACGTGCTTGAAGCTATAGCCGAAGCCCCGAACCGAGCGGATCAGTGCGGGATGGGCGGGATCTTTCTCGATCTTTTGCCGTAGGCGGAGAATATAGACGTCCACCGTGCGGTCGGTGACCGCGCGATCGTGCCCCCAGACGGCGTTGAGCAGCTGCTCGCGGCTGAAGACGACGCCCGGACGCGCCATCAGGTATTCAAGCAAGCGAAACTCGGTCGCTGTGAGCTGGATCTCCCGGCCGTCCAGGCGGACGGTACACCCGCTGCGATCGAGCTCCAGACCGGCCGCTTTCAACAGCCGCGGCGCCAGGCTCGGGGCGCGGAACTGGATCTTGATGCGGGCGATCAGCTCGCGCACAAAGAACGGCTTCACAATGTAGTCGTTGGCGCCGAGTTCGAGCCCCACGATCCGGTCGGCCTCCGAGGCGCGTGCCGTGAGGAAAATCACCGGAATGTGCGCCAGCTCCGGATGAGCCCGGATCCCCTTGCAGATGTCCAGACCGTCGGAGTCGGGCAACATAATATCGAGCAGGATCAGATCAGGCCGCTCGCGTAAACACAGCTCGATCGCCCCCTTGCCGGTCTGAGAGCCCACCAGGGCAAAACCCTCTTTTTCCAGGTTGTATTTGAGCAGGGCGAACAGATCAGCGTCGTCTTCGATTAAGGCGATTTTCTTCTTTGGTGCGGACGACATCTGTCCTTAACTTAACCCGCCTACTGTTACAAAAAAGTTACGAATAGGTTAACTCCTCCTTCAAGGAGCTCTCCTCGTCCAAGCCCAGATCGTCCATCGGCAGCGTGAAGGCGAAGGTCGAGCCCCGGCCCAACTCGCTATCCACTCGCACCGACCCCCCTTGCGACCGCACCAGGTGCTTGACGATTGCCAGTCCCAGACCGGTGCCGCCCAGCGCGCGCGAGCGGGCTTTGTCGACACGGTAGAAGCGTTCGAACAGGCGCGGCAGGTCTTCCTTGGGGATTCCGGGCCCGGTATCCTCGACAGCGATCTCCACGTAGCGCGGCGCGCCGTCCCGTGGGGCCAGCACGCTCGCCGAAACCCGGATCCGCCCCCCCTCCTGAGTGTACTTGATGGCGTTATCGAGCAGGTTGCTCAGCGCCTGGTGAACCGCCTCGGCGTCACAGAAGACCTCGGTCGCCGGAGGCGCCGGCTCGAACGTCACGGTCAGGTTCTTCGCCTGGGCCAGCGGCCGCAGCGCGTCGACACAATCCTCGATGAGGCGGTTGACGTAGTAGGAGGCAAACTGAAAGCGCTGGAGTTTGAGCTCGATTCGGGAGAGCGTCAACAGATCCCGGGTGAGGTTGCCGAGCCGCTCGGCGTTCTGGCGAATGATTTCGAGGAACCGCACGTTGTGCTCCGGGTCGTGGATGGCTCCGGCCAGCAGCGTCTCCGTGTAGCCCTGAATCGAGGCCAGCGGCGTGCGCAGCTCGTGCGAGACGTTGATGACGAAGTCTTTGCGGATCTGCTCGAGCTTTTCGAGCTCGGCATGCTCGCGCTTGAGCTGGTCAAAGGTTGTCTCAAGCTTCTGGGCCGTCTCATCCAGTTTGCGGGCCAGTTGCGCGAACTCGTTTGTGCCTTTCCAATTCAGCCGGCGATGGAAGCCCCCGTCGGCAAGCTGACCCGCAAAGTCGATGATGGCGCCCAGCCGCGAGGAGGCGTAGCGCGCAAATACCGCAGCGATGAGCATGACCGGCAAGAAGGCCAGCGTTACCGAGCGAAGGATCTCCCGGCGCAGGTTGGCCACGCGCTGTTCAACATCGGCAAGAGGCACCGCCAGGCGGAGCGCTCCGGTTTCGACCGGGATGGCGACGTAGAGCGACTGGATGCCGACGGTCGGACTGTAGCGTTCCATCGAACCGATGCGGCCGGCGAGCGCCGCAGCGATCTCCGGCCTCTGCGCGTGGTTCTCCATGTGAGCCGGATCCGCATCGGTGTCAGCCAGCACGCGGCCATCCCGGGCGACCAGCGTCAGCCGCACGCCGGTCTCGCGGGCCAGGGTGTGCAGGCGCGTCGGCGTGGGCTCGGCCAATCCTTCCGGAAAAAGTTGCGCCAGCATCCGGGCCTTCTGCTCGAGCTCGCGGGTGCGCTCTTCAAGCAGAGTCGCTCGGGCCAAGGGGGGCACCAGTAGGTCCATCATCACGACGCCCACGGTAAGGATTCCAGCCACTCCAATGATCAGTTTGAGGAAGATCCTGGCGGTGAGCATCGGGCTGACGATTCCTTTTCATTGTACGCTGTGCGCGCCACGTTCGTGGCGGAGGCGAATTTTCGACGTCGGAGGGCAGCGTAAGGCCTCTGTTTTTCAAACAGATGCGATTGGCGATCGGACTGCCGGCACGGTCCGGCAGGGAGAAGGGAAATGGTCTATTTGACGCTGTCGACGCCATGGGCCGATCGGGCGGACGAGCTGACCGCTCAGGGCCGGCCGCCCGGGATGACAGCCCGGCCCTACATGGTCGAGAACCGCTCCGAGGCGACGCCACCGGAGCCCACCGAGCCGTTTACCGCCGAGTACCTGCGGAGCCTCGAGGATCCGGCCGGATTCATGCAGACTCGGCTCGAAGCCTTGAACACACCCACCCCGGCGGTGGTGCACAGCGCAGCCGGAGGTGAACCGCTGCCGCTGAGTCCGGTCGGACTTTCCACCGCAGAGCAGGCACAGGCCATGCTCGCCCGTCTCCAACGACTGGGACTGGCGGTCGAGGAAGTTACGCTCCCGAGCTACGCACCGGGGCCTTTCAGCATCGACTACCGGGACGATCCGAGGCGCCCGTTTGAGATCGCGGGGATGAACGTCGGCTTACTCCTGCGGCTTTACGCCGCCTATCCCAAGGAGGTGGCCGAACAGATGATCCTCGATGAGTGGCGCCGGCTCAGTCCCGCCTGAGCCGGCGCCGCCGGCGGTCACTCGATCGGGATGGTCGAGCCGTTGCTGAAGATGAGCTGGTCCCCTTGAACGGCCGCCAGCACCAGGGGCCGGTTGGGGCCGGGCGTGGTGGTTGCGGGCACCTCAAAGGCGACGACGTAGACGCCGATCATGTTGACGGCGTACTCGGCGCGCAGCACGCGCACCCCCTCATTGTTGACGCCTACCACCAGCGGGGCGACAACAGTCTGTCCTTGACCCAGTGCGTTCGTGGGCGCCCGCGGGTTCATGGCGCCCAGGCCGGTGGCGAACAGATAGACCACCTCGCCCCGGCGAGCCTTGTTCTCCTGCGAAACGAAGCTGCCGTCCGGCCGCATCAAAACGCCATGCCGGAGTCCATTGGTGCCCACCACCTCGAAAATTCCGGGCTGGATCGCCAGCACCGGCACACCGGCGATGGTGGCCGAGCCGCCTCCGGCGCGGACGATGACCGTGGCGGAGCCCACGGGCAGATCGGTGGGCACCTGCACCGCCGCTGATTCTTCGCCTGCCACGTTGCAGACGTAGTACAGCGGGCCGAAGCCCGAGAAGCCGCCGCCCTGGAACTCCACGCTCACTTCGGCGAGAGTTAACGGCAGCGGGCCCACGCGCGGCGCTTCGATGCAGTTTTCACGGACCGCCGGCGCGATACCCGGAGCTGCGATCTTGACGATCGACCCTGGCACAAGGCCGGGTTGTCCGCTGGCCCCATTCACGAAGGCCCCGAGCGAGAGCGAGGGGCCGGGCAGGCGCGCCGTCAGATTGAAGCTTACCGAAGGCAGGGACCCGAAGGTGGCGGTGATGACGATCGGTCCGGCCGAGGCGCCCGCGCGCGCGGTCACCTGCGCGTTTCCCTGCGCGTCGGTGGTTGCCGTAGGTGCGCTCAGCGTCGCATTCCCGCTGCTGACGGCGAAGCCGACGACGGCGTTGGGAACCGGCTGGTTCTGCGCATCGAGCAACTGCACCACCAGCGGCGCGGGGAAGGGTTGGTTGATCACCGCGGTCTGGTTGTCTCCGGAGACCTTGCGGATCTGGGCAGCGACGGCCTCGATCGTTGCGGTGAAAACGGCGGAGGCGCCGCCGGCGCTGACGGTAATCTGCACCTGGCCGGGCGTGTTGCCTAGTGTAACCAGGGCCGAGGTGCGCCCGAGCAGATCCGAGGCAGAGATGACGTTGGAGAGCGTAGCAGCCCCGCTCGGAGAGACGCTCCATTGTGTCGAGACGCCGGTCAGACGATTGCCGAAGGCATCGGTGACCTCACCGACGAGGGCGAGCGGAAGACGCTGGCCCGGACGGCCCGTCTGGTTATCTCCCTGAAGCTTGTTGATGCGTGCGGGCAGGCCCGGCGTGACGGTAAGGGTAAAGCTGCGAGGGGCGATGTTGCCGACGTTGGCGGTGAGAGTCGCCGTGCCGACTACGCCGCCGAGCTGGAGGTCACATTTGACGACGCCGCTCTCGTCGGAAAGTGCGGTTCCGCCGACGCAGGAGGCGGTAACGCCCACGCCCGGCTGGTTGCCTGTGCTGACCGTGAGACCGACGTTCCGGATCGGCTGGCCGAATTGAATTCCGGCCTGCACGATCACGCGGGCTTCGATGGCGGCCGTGATTGTCTGGCCGGCACGTCCCTCGATGTTAAAGACACCCTGCTCGGGTCGGATCAGCAGGACCAGCGGATTCGGCGCCGGTTGTGAGCCGCCGGGAAGGAAAGCGATAACGGTGGTGATGTAGAAGTCGACGCTATCCCCCCCGCTCGAGGCCCGGATGGTGGCTTGCTGATAGGACAGTCCCGGTGGAACGGCCGCGCCGATAAATTGTGCCGTTGCCTCTCCGTTGGCGTCAGTGAACTCCTGGAAGCCCTGGAGCGTACCAACACCTTCGATCAGCTCCCAGGTGATCGGGGCATTCGCAACCGGGTTGCCGGCAGCGTCTCGCAACACGATCGTGAGCGGCTCGGCGATGCCGTACTCTCTCACCACCTGACCATTGCCGGACTTGATCTGGAGCAATCCTCGGCCGACGCCGGTTCCCGTGCCGACCGCAAGGCTGAAGGCCCCGGAAACAGAGCCGGCCTGGACAGTAACCGAGAACCGCCCCGTCATGGAGCCGGCATCGACCCGCGCCAAAGCGAGGCCATCGGCATTCGTATTCGCGGTGCTTGGCGTGACGGTGACGCCGGAGGCTCCTGCCGTGAAGGTCACCGGAACGTTGTAGAGCGGCCTGCCTTCGGCATCGAGCGCGCGCACCACCAGCGGGCGGAAGGTCCCACCCGAGTCGATCGACTGCGCCTGGTTATAGAAAACCAGCCGGGCCGGTGAGCCGGTGGCCGCCGCGCCTGCGAACGCCAGCCCGATGGGCGAGCCGGCAACGCCGGCGGGCGTCTCCGGGTTCAGCCGATTGGTGGCAAGGTCGAGCCGGTGCACCCCCAGAGGATTCAGATAATACAGGTACTTCGCTGCGGGCGATTCGTTGGAGGCGGTGATCGCCTTGACCTCTACCGGCTGGCCTACGGCATAGACCGTCAACCCGGTCAATGCCAACTCCGGAATGCTGATCTGATACAGGCGCTGGTCTTCGGCCAGTGCAATCGCCCGAGTGTCGCTCACGATCAGCAGGTCGCGGAAGTTGATGGCCTCGCGCGCCACAGTCGCCGTCCGCGCGTCGAGGTCAAAGAGCCAGTAGGTTGGACTGCCGGCGAAGGCGACCGTATTGAGAGAGAGGGCGTAGCGGCCATCGGGGGTGAACACCGGTCTGCCCGGCGTCCCGTTCAGGGCGATCTCTCCGGTCCGGGTCATCGAAAAACCATCAATCTCGTAAAGCCGGTTTGTCGCCCCGACATAGAGCAGACCGTTCGGAGCGGCAGCGACGGAGGTCGAAATGCCGGGAATCGTAAGATCACCTGCCACGAGATTGCTCCCCAGGTCGACGCGAGTGAGTCGGCGGGAGTTGGAACTGAGGACGAAGGCGTAGCGCGAATCGAGGCTGACGGCGACATCGAGCGGCGCCTCGCCCACTTCGATCGGCCCGGCCAGACGCGCCAGCGATTCGGAATCGAAAATATAGAGTCCGGCCACCGTGAGCAGCAGGACGCGACGGCCGTCGGGCGTGATGACACCGCCCTGGCCGTTCGAGCCCGGCGAGTAGTTGAGCAGGCGGTTCAGGTTCTGATCGACGGCAATCAGAGTATCGGAACCGGATGTCGAAATGACGTAGTATTTGGTTCCAGCGGGATTGGCAAACGCCCGGATTGTCGGGCCCACCGAGCCGGTAAAGGAACCCAGACTCGCCAGCGCCCCGGAGAGGACCCGGACCTCCGGGTTCGGCGTGCCGCCGGGCAGCACCAGAACGTTTCTGGCAAACGATGGGCATTGAAGCGCGAGGACGAGGATCAAGCCCCACGCGGGTGGTCGGAAGCGATTCCTCATAGCAACCTCGAAACGAGAAGTTGGCAGGACGCGGGGGTACAAATGTTCAGTCTAACACGACGCTAGGCGGGCGCAAGTTGAAATTTGGAGTCGTGGCAGATGCTCCGCAATTCTCGGCGCGGAGCAACAAAAAAGAGGGGGCCTCTCGGCCCCCTCCTGTGAGGTCGTGTGCGGGACCGCTCAGTTGCCGAGCACTTCCGCCGTCTGGCCGGTGCGGTTCAACCCGCTCCCATCCAGAATCAGAGCCAGATAGCCCTGGGCCAGCTTCGAAGCGCCGACATCGCTGATGAAGGCGTAGCCGTGCGCATACTGGAACTGGCAACGGGCAATCACGTAGCCCTGGAAGCCCGGGGTGGCCGCGATGCCGTAGTTGCCGCCCGAAGACAGCGTCCAGACCGCCTGCGTACCCGCGGCGATGGTCTGCGTCGTTTGCGGAGCCGGCGCCGCGCCGCCGCCCGTCGTCGCGCCGTAGTAGTAGATCATGCACGGCCCTTCCTGACCCTCGGTGCCGTACGGATCCTTGGAAGTATTGGCGATCACCATGCCCGTGTCGAAGCCCGCCTGGTTGGTCACATACGGCCACAACAGGTTGGTCTCGCAACGGATGATGGTGAAGGCATTGAGCGGGTTGTTGTCCACAAACCGCGGCACCGGAGCCGAGGCGCTGGCCGTGAAGACAGTCGTCAGCGGGGCAAACGTACCGTTGACAACCGCCGTGCCGAGCGCCGGCAGGCCCTGGCTGGTCTGCGCCGTGTACTTCACCAGAACGCCGAAGTCGACATAACCGATCTGGAACGGATCAGCCGCTGTGATCTCCCAGACGGCCCAACCGCTGCCGGCATCGAGGGTCACCTCTCGGACCGTCGTTGTAGTAGGCCAGCTACTAGGCCACGACGAGCAGAAGCTCCCAGGGCCGGTGCCGCTGAGGAAGTTGGTGCCGAAATCGGCGAGATCGGCGCCGTTTGCATCCGTGCCCACCAAGCCGGCTGCGTTACCGCCGCTCGAGCCGACATGGTTGACGCTGACGAACAGCCGGACACCTGCGGGAACGTTGGTGAACCTGGCCATCAACCGGGTCCCTTGTGTCGCCCGTCCGGCGATGCCGAGGTTGCCCCGGCCGGAGATCGACGGCCAAGCCGAGTTGGTCAACATCGACTCCGTGTTGTAAATCGCGCCCGGAACGTTCTGGTTCACGCCGCCGATGACCTTGAACGCCGTGGCAAACGCTTCAGAGAAGCGCAGCCGGAAAGCGCCGCAGTTGGCCGAGTAGCACTGATAGTAGGTGTCCTCGACGGGCCGGTCGTAGCTGCCGCCCAAGGAATCGCGCAACGTGAAGGTCATGCCGTCCTGGACGAAGGCCACGATCTGCTGCGGATTGTTGATGGGCACCGAGGTGGCGCCGCTCACCGAAATCAGCATCTGGATCTGGCTCGGGATCAGCGTCCCGCTCACCCCAAGTTGGTTGGCGTTCGCCCGGATGTTGGTGATGCGGAGAATCCGCGTGAAGGTGGTTCCAGGGGGATCAAACGGCACGCCAAGCCACACGATGGAGTTGGCGGCTGCCTGGCGGCCCTGGAAAACGTTCGGCCGGGCGGTGTACGGCGGCCCTGCAACACCCGAAGTCCCGTCGTAAGTCTGCGCCGGGTTCCCGGTGCTGCGAGTGGGGCAAGTCCCGCTGCTCGTATCCAGCGGAGCGTTCGCTGGGTCGCCGCAAACCAACTGAACAGGGTTGGAAGGAGAGCCGGGCTCATCGATCAGCAACAACGCCTCCGACCACGGGTCCGACAGCAGCCGACTGGTGACGTTCACGTTCAGGAAGATCTGAACGTTCACCTGCGGCACCTGGACGTTCGCCGGGGTCGGCGTGCCGCCGGTGCAGTTCAACACCAGATCACCGACCTGCTCCGCCACGCCCTCGGCCCGAACGATCGGAGGCACGCCGGCGTTGGCCGTGCACTGCAACGCCGGGTTTAGCTGTGCGCTTGCTACCGACGCCATCGCAGCGACAACGATCAGTAGCAACATGCTCTTGCGAAGATCTACCATCTCTTGACTCCTTGTGGAATTCGAATTTGAATTGACGGATCGACTCGTTGAACCTGAACCTGCGGGATTTGGGGTTGGCTCGGCGCGACGCCTCAACTTCCCTCCCATCCCGCTGTCATGACTTTGAACCTGAACCACAACCGCTTCGAGCCTGATCAGTACCTCTCAGCTTCTGCTCGTCCTCGACTCCTCACTTCGTGTGCTCGCGGGATTCACCGCTTGGGCGCATGAATGCCGCTGCGATCGATCGGACGCAGTCACATCATTCATACCACGAACGGCGCGTCCAGTCAAGCGGAATCTCGCCCGCCCACCGACCACGTAGGGAAGGGCGAAACCCCAAAGCCCACATTTAATCATGACCGGGCGGGCAAGTCAAGAGCAAACGAGCGGCGCCCTGCGCTGATAAGATGACGCTATATGCACGAGATTCCTGTCGGCACCCGAGGTGAACGCAAGCTCCTGGTCACCACTGAGGTAGCGATCGATTTCATCGGGCACGAGCCGGCCCGGGTTCTCTCGACGCCGCAGATGATCGCCGGCATGGAGATGGCGGCGCGCGACGCCGTCAAACCCCTGCTCGAGGAGGGCTACGACACCGTGGGCACGCACGTCGACGTCAAGCACCTGGCCGCCACGCCGATCGGCATGAGCGTCACCTTCCACGCCGAGGTGGTCTCGGTCAACGAGCGGCGGATCGGCTTCCGCGTCTGGGCCGAAGACGAGCTCGAGCGCATCGGCGAGGGGACCCATGAGCGCTTTATCGTCAACGTCGAGCGCTTCGGCGCGCGCGTGCAGGCCAAAGCCGCGCGAAAAGGGAGCGACTCATGAAGCGCCGCCAGCTCCTCAAAAGCCTCTCCGGAGCAGCGGCGCTGTTCGGCCTGCCGGCCGCCTCCGCCGGCGACAAAGCTCCGCCCTTGCCCGAGCCCGCCCTGGCCGAGCGCGACCCGGAAGCCTACTGGGCGCGCCTGCGCAAGGAGCAGTTTCTTCTGCCCGCCTGGCGCGTGTTCCTCAACAATGGCAGCCTCGGCGTGGCGCCGCGGCCGGTGCTCGAGGCGGTGGAGGCCTATCTGCGCCACGGCGCCTCCCGAGTAACCGACGAGTACCCGCGCTGGGGCTACGAGACGCTCGAGGAGCACCGCGCCGAGATGGCGGCCTTCGTCGGCTGCAAGACTGAGGAGCTGGCCTTCACGCACAACGCCACCGAGGCGATGAACATCGTCGCCCACGGCCTCGAGCTCAAGCCCGGCGACGAGGTCCTGCTCACTGATCAGGAGCACCCCGGCGGCACCTGCTGCTGGCTGAAGCGGCAGGCGCGCGATGGCATTGTCGTGCGTCGAGTAGAGCTCCCGCTGCCGCCTGCTTCCGCCGACGAACTCGTGGAGCGGATCGTCGCCGCCATCGGCCCGCGCACGCGCGTCGTGAGCTTCAGCGGCATCACTTCGCCGACCGGCCTGGTGCTGCCGGTGCGCGAGATCTGCAAAGAAGCGCGCGCCCGCGGCGTCATCAGCGTGGTGGACGGCGCCCACATGAACGGCCAGGTGAGGCTGCGCCTCGATGAGCTGGGCTGCGACTTTTTCGCCGGCAGCCCGCACAAGTGGCTGTTTGCGCCCGCCGGCTGCGGCCTGCTCTACATCCGCGAGGAGTGGCTGGAGCGGCTCTGGCCGCTGGTGGTCACCGGCGGCTGGGACAATCTGGAGCTCAAGGCCGCCCGCTTCATGCAGGTGGGCACGAACGAGCGCGCGATTTTCGAAGGGTTGCTCGCCGGCAAGCGGTTCGCGGAGGCGATCGGGCCGGAGCGGATCTACGCCCGGATCCACGAGCTGGCGCGGCGCGTGCGGGCCATGGCCGCAGCGCGCCCCTCTCTGGAGTTGCTGACACCGGAGGACGACCGGATGTACGCCGGGATGGTGGCCTTTCGCCTGAAGCCCGAGCCCCTGGCGCGCCTGCGGAAGCTGGCCGCCGAGCGGAGGATCTGGATCAGCGGGGGTGATGACAGCGTCCGCATTTCGACCCACATCCACACGCGGCCGTCCGACATCGAGGAATTTTTCCGCGCAGCGGACGAGGCGAAATCGGGGACAGTATACTCAATCCCCAATTCCGCCGGCCGCTCGGGACAGCGAGGCTAGAACCCTCGAGAGGAGTGAACCGATGACAGACAGACAGCAGGAGCTCGTTTGGGGGGCGCTCGACCGGTTTCAGGTCGAGCAACCTTCCTGGGGCTTCGCCAACACCGGCACGCGCTTCGGCAAGTTCATCCAGGCAGGCGCGGCCACCACCATCGAAGAGAAATTGGCCGACGCCGGCCAGGTCCACTGCTTCACCGGATGCGCGCCCAGCGTGGCCGTCCATGTGCTCTGGGACTTTCCTGACGGGCGGGCGAGCGCAGCGCAGGTGGCGGCGACGGCGGCGCGCTACGGCGTTCGTATCGGCGCCATTAACCCGAACGTCTTCGAGGACCAGGCCTACAAGTACGGCTCGCTCGCCAACCCGGACCCCGCGGTGCGCGAAAAGGCCCTGGCGCACATTCTCGAGTCGATCGAGATCGCGCGCGAGACCTCGAGCCGCGATATCTCGCTCTGGTTCACCGACGGCTCGAACTATCCGGGCACGGCCAATATCCGCCGCCGGCGCGCGCTCTTTGAAGAGGGCCTCAGCCGGGCGCACGCGCGCCTGGAGCCGAATCAGCGCCTGCTCGTCGAGTACAAGCCGTTCGAGCCCGCCTTCTATCACACCGACATCGCTGACTGGGGCATGGCATATCTGGTGGCGCGGGCGGCCGGTCCCCAGGCGAAGGTGTTGGTCGACACGGGCCATCACTACCAGGCGCAGAACATCGAGCAGATCGTCGCCTGGCTGCTGGCCGACGACATGCTAGGCGGCTTTCACTTCAATGACCGCCGCTATGCCGATGACGACCTGACGATCGGCTCCATCGACCCTTACCAGATCTTCCGGATCTTTCACGAAATCGAGTTTTATCGCTGGGAGACGGGGCGGGAGCCGGAGATCGCTTACATGATCGACCAGTCGCACAACCTGAAGCCCAAGATCGAGGAGATGATCCAGACCGTGATGGCGGCGCAGGAGCTCTATGCCAAGGCCGCCCTGGTGGACCACGGAGCGCTCACGCGCCATCAGGAGGCCTGCGAGCTCATCGATGCCGAAGAGTGTCTAAAGGCGGCCTTCTATACCGACGTGCGCGAAGCGGTCCGCGCCTGGCGTCGCTCGCGCGGGCTGGCTGAGGACCCGCTGGCCGCCTATCGCGCCAGCGGCCATCAGGCGCGGATCGAGCGCGAGCGGGCCGAACGCAATCGGGCCGCGGCCGGGGGCGGCTACGCGTGAAGACGCTACCCTTTCGGCTCTGTCTTGGCGTCGCGTGGCTGGTCTCGGCAGCGGCGCAAACGCCGGCTCCCTCTGCGGAGTGGGTGACGCTCCAGGGCTACTTCGAGCGGACCTCCCAGGCCCGTTTCGAGAGGCTGTTTTCCGCGTACTCGCGTCTCGAGGACTGGCGGGGGCACCGCACCCAACTCCGGCAACGTCTCGAACGAATGCTGTGGCACGAGCGCATTTGGCCCGCCGAGCCGCCAGCGGGCCGCGTAACGGGCCGGCTGGAGTTGGCCAGTTACACGGTGGAAAATCTGATCCTGGAGACCGCCCCCGGTTTGTATCTGACCGCAAACCTTTACCTGCCGAAGAAAACCGGGCCCTACCCGGCGATCCTTTATCAGTGCGGCCACGCCAGCAAAATCTACTTCCGACGTCACGGCGCCTGGCCGGCCTCGCGCGGCATCGCGGTGCTGGTGATGGACAACATCGAGATGGGCGAGACGCAGATCACCCACCACGGCGTTTACGCTCACGCCCGTTTCGACTGGTACAGCCGGGGCTTCTCGCCGCTGGCCCT
Source organism: uncultured Bryobacteraceae bacterium (assembly GCA_938003835.1). Taxonomy (GTDB): domain Bacteria; phylum Acidobacteriota; class Terriglobia; order Bryobacterales; family Bryobacteraceae; genus CALKXJ01. Next base: position 237,544 of record CALKXJ010000002.1, read on the forward strand.
CGAGCTGTGGAACGCGCGGCGGGCGCTTGACTACCTGGCTTCCCGGGGCGACATCGACGCACGGCGCATGGGCGCCACCGGGCGCTCCGGCGGCGGCATGACCACCTTTTTCCTGGCCGCCCTGGACGAGCGCGTGGCGGCGTCCGCACCGGTCTCGGGGACGCTCTCGACGCCCGGCTGGGTGCGGCGCCGGCTGACGGCGGCGCATTGCGATTGCCAATATCCGGTCAACAGCTACGGCCTCCTCTATTCGGAAGTCGGCGCGCTCGTGGCGCCGCGTCCGATGTTGCTGGTCAATGCCGATCGCGACCCCGGCTTTCCGATGGACGCCTTTGAAGAGATGGTTGCCAAGATCGGCGAGATCTATCGGCTCTACGGAGCTGAAGGGGAGCTCCAGACCGCCGTGGCACCCGGCGGCCACGACGATACTGAAGCGATCCGCCTGCCGGTCTATGAATTTTTCCTGAAAAGGCTGCTCGGGATCGACGAGCCGGTTCGCGCCGAAGGGCCTGTCGAGGAGCCGCCCATTGAGGCGTTAACCTGCTTCCGCGACGGGCTGCCGCTCGAGGAGAGATTGAGCCGCATGGACGAGGAGTTCATCCCGAGCCGCCCGCACCCGGCGCCGGCCGACCCCGCGCGGAGGACGGCGGAACTGGTGGCGCAGTTGCGCGAGGAGGTGTTCCGCTACTTCCCCGCAACGCCGGCGCCGCTCGAGCCGGTCTGGGAGGGCGAGGAGGTCGCGCAGGGCCGCCGCGTGCGTCGCCTGACGTTTCAGGGCCTCGAGGGGCTGCGCGTCCGCGGCGTCTATTCCTTGCCCGAGAGCCACCAAGGGGGCCGCCTGGCAGCCGTCCTCTGGATCGACCACCGCCGCGGCATCCCGGTCTGGGGCAATCACCAAGCATTCGAGCGCGCCCAGTGGGGCGACCGGGCCGCCTTGCTCGTCGAGACGCTCGATCAGGGCAGCCGCGCGCTCGAACGTAACCTGCGTAGCTTCGCTGACGACGACCTGGCGCATCATATGCGGCGGCAGGCGATGGTCATGGGAACGACCATCGAATCCATTCAGCTTTACGAGATCCTGCGGGCGCTCGAGTTGCTGCGCAGTCTGCCGGAGGTCGACCCCGACCGGGTGATGATCGCCGGCCGCGGGCAGACGGGCGTCCACGGGTTGTATGCGGCGCTGCTCGACGGCGGGGTCGCCCGGGTCGTTCTCGGTTCGCCACCGGGCTCGCACCGCCACGGGCCGCATTATCTCGGCATCCTGCGCTACACCGATATTGCCGAGGTGGCAGCTCTGGTGGGCGCCCGCGTGCGGCTGTACGGCGAGATCCCGCCGGCCCTCGAGGGCATCGTCCCGCCGCTCGCCCGCTGCCAGACGATCGCCGACTGCCTGCGATAAATTAAAGAGACCTCATTGGGCGAAAGGAGACATCATGCGCATTTCCCGGCGAGAGTTCGGTGCGGCACTCGCAGGCCTGGCGGCGTGCCGGCGTGCCCCCGAAGCGAAGCGGATCCCCATCGGCGTTGAGAGCTGGTCCGTCCGCCGCCTGCTCGGCGAGGACCCGGAGGGCGTGATCGCCCAGATTGCCGAGATGGGCTATGAAGGCATCGAGCTGGCGCACTACTATCAGTACGAGAACATCACCGCGGAACGTTTTCGCAAAGCCTTCGACGCCAACAAGCTGCGCTGTGCCAACGTCCACATCGGGCTGAAGAACCTCGAGGGCGACGAGCTTAAGAAGACGCTCGACTACAACCACACGCTGGGCAACCGGGTGCTGATCGTGGCCTCGCTGCCGCACTATCAGACGGTCGCCGAATGGCGCGACATCGCCAAGCGGTTCGACGAGCTGGCCGACAGGCTCGGCGAGCACGGTATGCGAATCGGCTATCACAACCACCCGGGCGACTTTCTCCCGGTTGAAGGCCAAGTGCCTTGGGAGGTCTTCTTTCAGAACACCTCGGCGAAGGTCATCCACCAGCTCGACGTCGGCAACATGCCGCCGGAGAATCCCGACCCGATCAAGTACCTGAAGATGTTCCCGGGCCGGACGCAGTCCATTCATGTGAAGGACCGAACGGCGGACTTCAAGCAGGCGATCACGGGCGAGGGGGTGCTGCCGTTCAAGGAGATCTTCGAGCTCTGCTCGACGATCGGCGGCACCGAATGGTACATCATCGAGTACGAAAGCGACGCCTACCCGCCGATGGAGGCGATCCGCCGGTGTCTTGAAGGGACCCGGCGCCTGCTGGGCGAAGCCGGACCGAGAGCCTGATCAGCGCGCCAGCGTGGCGCTCTTGCCGGCGAAATCGAGAACGAGCGACGGGAAGACGCCGAGCACGAGCGTCGCCACGGCCGAACTCCACAGCGCGACCTTCAGTGCCGGCGCGGGCGGCGCCAGGGTGGCCGCCGCCTCGCCCGGCTCGTGGAAATACATCACTACGATGATGCGCAGGTAGTAGTAGGCCGCCAGAGCGCTGTTGAGCAACCCGATCCCCGTCAGCCAATAGAGATTGGCCTCGAGCGCCGCCTTGAAGATGTAGAACTTGCCGAAGAAGCCGCCGGTAAGCGGGATGCCGATCAGCGACAGCAGAAATAGGGCGAATAAAGCCGCGGTCACCGGCTGGCGCTGGGCCAGGCCTGCCAGATCGTCCACGTTGACATAACGTTCGCGCTCGCGCGCAAAGTGAGTGACCACGGCGAAGGCCCCGACGTTCATGAAGGCATAGGCGACCAGGTAGAACATCGCCGCTGCGGTGCCGATCTCGGAGTGCGCCGTCACCGCCACCATCACGTAGCCGGCATGGGCGATCGAGCTATAGGCGAGCAGCCGCTTCAGGTTGTTTTGGACCAGGGCGGCGAAATTGCCGACCAGCATCGTCGCCAGCGCCGAGAGCCACACCACCGGCTCCCAGCGCGAGGCCACCGGCTCGAAGGCGGTCATGTAAACGCGCAGGAAAATCGCGAACGCCGCCGCCTTGGGCCCCGCCGACATGAAGGCGGTGACCGGCGCCGGAGCGCCCTGATAGACGTCGGGCGTCCAGATCTGGAACGGGGCGGCGGAGACCTTGAAGGCGAAACCCACGAACATCAGGGCGGCGCTTACGCCCACCAGCGCGCCGGCCGGAGCGAGCTCGGGGTTGGCCAAGACGCGCCGGATTTCGCTCAAGTCGGTGCTGCCGGTAAGGCCGTAGATCCAGGCGATGCCGTAGAGCAGGAAGGCCGTGGCGAAGGAGCCGAGCAGGAAGTACTTTATGGCCGATTCGTTGTTGCGGACGTCGTCGCGCAGGTAGCCGGCCAGCACGTAGGTGGAGATGGAAGAGATCTCCAGCCCGATGAAGATCATGATCAGCTCGTTCGAGGCGGCCATCAGGCACTGGCCCACCACGGAAAACAGAACCAGCGCGTAATATTCGCCCGAATCGGCTCTCTCGCGTTCCAGGTAATTGAGCGAACAGAGCACGGCGAGCGCGCCGACCACGATCACCAGCGCGCGGAAGAAGGTGGCGAAGCCGTCCACGATGATCATGGCCCGGAAGGCCGGACCGGCGAAGACGTGCGCCACCGCGGTGGCCCACAACGCCACGAGCAGCGCGGCCAGCGCCAGCCAGCCCAGGCGGCGTTTTTTCTCCGGCCGGAGCAGCGGCTCGAGCACCATCGCGATGGTACCCCCCACCGTGAGCACGATCTCCGGCAACACGCGGAGAAGATCTTCCCAGGGCGGGATGTAGCTAGCGGGCATCGGGCATCACCCCCGCGACCAGCGGCGGCGCCGCCGGCCGGCTCACCAGGAATTCAGCGTTCACTTTCGTCTGCTCGAGGATCTGGGCGCTGGCAGCGCTGATGGGCGGGAAGAAGGTGCGCGTGAGCGTGCCCATCCACACCATCAAGACGATCAGCGGCAGGATGCCGGCCCATTCGCGCGGCCTGAGATCGTAGACATGCTCGCGCACCGGCTCGGGCGTAGCGCCGAGAAAGGCCTTCTGATAGAGCCAGAGCATGTAGCAAGCCGAAAGCACCACGCCCGTGGCGGCGAGAACCGTCCAGCGAAAGTTCACCTGTGCGGCGCCCTGGAGCACCAGGAACTCGCCGACGAAGTTGTTCAGCATGGGCAGGCCCACCGAAGCGAGCGACGTGATCAGGAAGACCGTGGCCAGCCAGGGCGCGGGCGTGGCGATGCCGCCGTAGGCTGCCGTCTCAAGCGAGTGCCGCCGTTCATAAAGGTAGCCGACCAGGATGAAGAGCGCTCCGGTCGATACCCCGTGATTGAGCATCTGGTAGACGGCGCCGTCCAGGCCGAGCTGCGTGAAGGTGAAGATGCCAAGTACGACGAAGCCAAGGTGGCTCACCGAGGAGTAGGCCACGAGCTTCTTCATATTTGGCTGCACCATCGAGACCAGCGCGCCGTAGATAATCCCGATAATCGCCAAGGTGACGATCCAGTCGGCCGACTGGCGCGCGGCGTTGGGGAAAAGCGGAAGCGAGTAGCGCACCAGCCCGTAGGTGCCCATCTTCAGCATCACCGAGGCCAGCATGACCGAGCCGGCCGACGGCGCCTCCACATGCGCGTCGGGAAGCCAGGTATGCAGCGGAAACAGCGGCACCTTGATGGCGAAGGAGATGAAGAAGGCCAGAAACAGGAGCCGTTGCTCGAGCGGTGTGAGCATGAGCGCCCCCGAGTTGATCTGCTCGAGCAGGATCGAATAGTCGAAGGTGCCGCTGCGGTTGTAAAGATAGATGATGCCGCCGAGCATCAGCACCGAGCCGGCCATCGTGAAGAGGAAAAACTTCACCGCCGCATAGATGCGGCGCTCGTGGCCCCATACGCCGATGAGGAAGTACATCGGCACGAGCGAGACCTCCCAAAAGACGTAGAACAGGAACAGATCGAGCGCGACGAAGACGCCCACCAGCCCGGTTTCGAGCAGCAGGAGCAAGGCGTAGAACTCCTTGACGCGTCGATCGATGTATCGCCAGGAGATCAGCACGCAGATGGGCGTGAGCAACGTGGTCAGCAGCACCAGCCAAAGGCTCAAGCCGTCGACGGCCACGTGGTAACGGATGGCGGGAGATTCGATCCAGGGCAGATCGGTGACGTGACTCCAGGAGGCGCCGGCGCCCCAGACGCCCGGGATCAGGCCGAGCGAAAGGACAAAGACGACGAGCGAGACCGCTAAAGCCAGGGCGCGGGCCGTCTCGGCGCGGCCGGGCCAGAGAAGCACCGCCAGGAAGCCCGCCGCCGGCAGCGCCAGGATCCAGTTCACCGGATTCATCGCGCGCCTCCGGAGAAGCCCAGCGCGATCAGGGCTACCACCGAACCCATGAGCACCCAGGCAGCGTAGCTTCGAATGTTGCCCGACTGCATCAGGCGGAGCACGGCGCCGATGGCGCGAGCGCGGCTGGCGATGCCGTTCACCGCGCCGTCGATGACGCCGGCGTCCATGCGCCGCCACAACAGCGCCTCCGAGCCCTTGACCACCGGTTGCACGATGGCAGCGTTGTACAGCTCGTCGACGAAATACTTGTTGTAGACCACCTGGTAAAGGGCGCCGAGCCGCGCGGCGATCCGGTCCGCCAGGCCGCGGCGGGCGACGTAGAGATACCAGGCGAGACCGAGCCCGAGAAGGCCCGCGATGACGGAGACAACCACCAGCGCCGGATCGTGATGCGCTTCGCCGGCCGGAAACAGCGGCTCGAGGAAGCGCGACACCGGAAGGAATCCGCCGGCAAGCGAGAACGCCGCCAGCACCACGAGCGGCCCGAGCATCGAGGGCGGCGATTCGTGCGGATGATGCTCGCCCTGATAGTCGCCGAAGAAGGCGAGAAAGATGGCGCGAAAGACATAGAAGGCGGTCATGGCCGCCGTCAGGACGCCTACCCAGTAGAGCCACGGTGCGTGATGATGCGCCGCCAGCAGAATTTCGTCCTTGCTGAAGAAGCCCGAGAAAGGCGGAATGCCGGCGATGGCCACGCCAGCGCAGACCAGCGTGGCGAACGTGACGGGAATTTTCCGGCGCAACCCGCCCATCTTGCGCAGGTCCTGCTCGCCGGCGAGCGCGTGGATGACGCTTCCGGCGCCCAAGAACAGCAGCGCCTTGAAGAAAGCATGCGTCACCAGGTGGAAGATCCCACCGGCATAGGCGCCGACGCCGACGGCGAGCATCATGTAGCCGAGCTGGGAAACCGTCGAATAAGCGAAAACCTTCTTGATGTCGAACTGCGTGAGACCGATCGTCGCCGCGACGAAAGCGGTAGCCAGGCCCACCACGGCCACCACGTCCATGGCGATCGGGGCCTGCTGGTAAAGCGGCGCCGAGCGGGCGATCATGTAGACGCCCGCGGTGACCATCGTGGCGGCATGGATCAGCGCGGAGACCGGCGTCGGGCCTTCCATGGCGTCCGGCAGCCAGACATAGAGCGGAATCTGGGCGCTCTTGCCCGTGGCGCCCACGAACAATAGCAACGCGATGAGCGTCAGCAGGCCCGGATCCGTTTCGCGCGGCATCGCCTGGGCGGCCGAGAAGACGCGCGGAAAATCGAGGCCCCCGAGGCGCACGACCATCAGAAACATCGCCAGCGAGAAGCCGAAGTCGCCGATGCGGTTGACGATGAAAGCCTTGTTGGCTGCGGTCGTGGCGCTCTTGCGCAGGAAGTAAAAGCCGATGAGAAGGTAGCTCGAAAGGCCGACGCCCTCCCAGCCGACGAACATCAGCAGGTAGTTGTTCGCCAGCACCAGCGTCAGCATGAAGAACATGAACAGGTTCATGAAGGCGAAGAAGCGGTGATAGCCGCCTTCATGACCCATGTAACCGATCGAGTAGATGTGTATGAGCAGGCCGACGCCGGTGACCACCAGCAACATCACCGCCGTGAGCCGGTCGACGGCGAACTCGACCGGGACGGAAAGGATTCCGCTCTCGATCCAGGTGAAGTAGCGCTCGACGTGAGGCGTCTCCAGCGGCCCGAGCGCCGCCAGAGTCTTGAGCACCCAGACGAACGAGAGCGCGACCGAACCGATGGCGACCAGATTGATGACGCCCTTCGACACCCGGCGGCCGAAGATGCCGTTGACGAGGAAGCCGGCCAGCGGCAGGGCGGGAATGAGCCAGAGGTGCTGCATAGGTCAGTACTTGAGCGTGTTGACCTCGTCGACGGCCAGCGAGGGACGACTCTTGAACACCGTCAGGATGATCGCCAGGCCGACGGCGGCTTCGGCGGCGGCCACCACCATGACGAAGAAGGCGAAGATCTGGCCGTCCACCTGGTTGAGCTTGTAGGCGAAGGCAATGAAGCTCAGGTTGACGGCGTTGAGCATCAGCTCGATCGACATGAAGATGGTGATCAGGTTGCGCCGGAAGAGGAAGCCGGCCACGCCGAGCGCAAACAGCACCGCGCTCAGGATCAGATACCAGCTAAGCGGCACCGAGTCCACTAGTCGATCTCCTTTCGCGCGAGCACGACGGCGCCCAGAATGGCGACGAGGATCAGGACGCTGGTGACCTCGAAGGGCAGCAGGTAGTCGGTAAACAGCAGGCGCCCGATCTCGCGAGGGCCGCCCTTGGTGAAGGCGCCGAAGCGGACCTCCTCGCCGCCGGCAAACACCCGCCGGATGACGAAGCTCAGCAGGCCGACCAGGATCACCAACATCGGCAGCCCGAGCAGGCGGACCGGCCAGGAGCGCCCGCCGGGCGGCTCGACGCCCGCGTTGAGCAGCATGATGACGAAGATGAACAGCACCATGATGGCGCCGGCGTAGACCACCACCTGCACCGCGGCCAGGAACTCGGCCCCGAGCAGCAGGTAGAGGACCGCCAGCGCGCCCATGACGCCGATCAGCGAAATGGCGCTGGTGATCGGATGGCGCTGTACGACGACACTGATGCCGCAGGCGACGGCGATCGCGGCAAAGACGAGAAACAGAACCGCGTCCATCGCGCTACCTCGGAAACAGCGCCACCAGAAGCGCGGTCGCGAACAGGTTCACCAGCGCGACCGGGAACATGAACTTCCAGGCGAACTGCATGAGTTGATCGTATCGGAAGCGGGGCAGAGTGCCGCGAACCCAGATGAAGACGAACATCAGGAAGCCGGCCTTGGCCAGGAACCAGAAGGGCGGCACCAGCAGCGGGTGCGCCGCCGGAATCAGGAAGATGGCCGCCACGGCAAACAGCGCCAGGCCCACCCAGGGCAGCGTGCGCCGGTCCTTTGGCCGGGGCGCCTGCCGGGAGTAGTAGACGGCCAGCGCGCCGAGCAAGGCGAAGATCACCGCCGGCGCCCAGTTCGAGCCGAGCGTTTCGGGAAACGGCGGCAGCCAGCCGCCGAGGAAGACCGTCGTGGTGATGGCGGTCATCGTAATCATGTTGGCGTACTCGGCCATGAAGAAGGAAGCGAACTTGAGGCTGCTGTATTCGGTGTGAAAACCCGCCACCAGCTCGTTTTCCGCCTCGGGCAGATCGAAGGGGATGCGGTTGGTTTCGGCGAAGGCCGCGATCAGAAAGACCAGGAAGCCCACCAGTTGCGGCGCGGGCAACTGGAAGATCATCCAGTTGGGCAGGATGCCGAGAATCGTCCCCTGCTGTGCGAGGACGATCTCGCGGAGGCTGAGGCTGCCGGCCACCAGCAGCGGCGCCCCGAGCGAGAGCGCCAGCGGCAACTCGTAGCTGATCATCTGTGCGGCCGAGCGCAGCCCGCCGAGCAGCGAGTATTTGTTGTTGGAGGCCCAGCCGGCGAACGTCACCGCGTAAACGCTCAGCGAGGAGATGGCCAGCACGAACAGGATCCCGATGTTGAGATCGGTGAGCTGCATCGTCGTGCGCACTCCGAACAGCTCGACTTCGGGGCCGAACGGGACCACTACGATGGAGATCAGGGCCAGCGAGACCGCCAGGAACGGCGCCAACAGGTAAAAGAACAGGTTGACGTGAGAGGGGATGAAGCCTTCCTTGGTGAGCAGCTTGAGGACGTCGGCAAACGGCTGAAGCAGACCGTGCGGGCCGACGCGGTAAGGCCCCATGCGGAGCTGGATGTGGGCGATCACCTTGCGCTCCACCCATTGCAGGTAGAGCAGGCTGACCATCAGCACGGAGATGACAATCGCCGCTTTGAGCAGGCTCAGTACAAAAAAGTTCATCGAGCGCCTCGCCGGCGTGCCGGCACGGGCACGCGCGTGCAGGACCGCCCCGGCTGCTGCGCGCTAGCCGCGATAAAGCTCACCGGGGGCTTCCGTCACGGAATTTAACGCTTGCGAGTATCGACCCAACGTGCCGGATCTAAACAACGTGTCCCGCGCCGATCGAATTAGCTCCGGCCGCCACTCGACCGGCACCCGGCCGTTTTGCGGCGAGCTCGGCGCGGCTCCGCCGGCGGCCAGGACAGGCAGAGCAACATTATACCCGGGTACAGTCGCCCGGATCTCCTCGAAGACCTTCTCCGGATTCGCCGGACCGATCTCAGCACGCATCGCTCGGGCCAGCAGGCCGAAGATCTCCAGGTCGGTCTTGGCGCCGGGGAAGTCGATCGCCTTGCGAAGCTGCTGGATTTCGCCGCAGACGTTGGTGAACGTTCCTGTCTTTTCGTAGGCCGAGGCGGCCGGCAGCACCACGTCGGCCCGGCGCGCCGTCTCAGTCAGAAACAGATCCTGGACCACGACGAAGGCCGCCGTGGAGGCCAGCGGAGCGTCTTTGAGCGGATTGGCCCCCACCACCCAGAGCGCGTCCAGATCCGGCGCGGCCAGGATCTCCGGCAGCGCCATGCCCCGTTCCAGGCCGGCCTCCGCCACGGGCCGGTAGCCCGGCAGCAGATCAGGGAGCAGCCCCATATCCGCGGCGCCGCGCGAATTGGCGTAGTCCACCAGGCAGACATACTTGACCGGAATCCCGAGGCTGTCGCCGAAGGCCACCAGGCGGTGGACCAACTCCCCCTTGACGGCGTCCCCGAAGAGGATCACCAGCTCCGGCTCCCCCTTCAATTCGGCGGCGAGCCCTTCCACCGCGGCCAGCTCCTCGCCCGGCCGGCAGCGCACGGAGCGGACCGCATACTGCTCCTCCCGCACCGGTCCCGGCGTCACGGCATAGAGGCGCAGGCCGTGATGGCGCCAGTTGGCCCGCAGCTGGAAAGCGAGAAACGGCTGCTGCTGGGCCAGATCAGCGGCGATGACGAGCGCCGCCCGCGTGCGGTAAAGGTCGCCCGTCGTCGCCAGCGCCCCGGTGCGCCCGGCGAGTGCGTCCACCAGCGCCACGACATCACCCGTACGGTGATGGTCGATGTGGTTGGTGCCGAGCACCTGGCGAGCAAACTTTTGCAGGCAATAGTTCTCCTCGTTGGTGGTGCGGTTGGAGCCGATGACGCCGATGCGGCCGCCGCGCGCCCGGATCTCCTCGAAGCGGCGCGCCACCAGCGCGACGGCCTGCATCCAGTTCACCGGCCGGAGTTCTCCGCCTTCGCGCACCAGCGGAGTGCGCAGCCGCTCCGGATGCTCGACGAAATCGAAACCGAAGCGACCCTTGACGCAGAGGAATTCACCGTTCAGCCCCGAGCGATCCCGGTTGTTGGCGCGAATGATGGCGTCGTTGCGCACGCCGAGCGTGGTCTTGCAACCGTTGGAGCAGTGGGCGCAGATGGTGCCCACATGCTGCATCTCCCAGGGGCGGGTCTTGTAACGGTAGCGGCCGCTGGTGAGCGCCCCCACCGGGCAGATGTCGATGCACATGCCGCACTCGTCACATTCCAGGTGATCGCCCCGGTTCGGCCCGATCTCGGTATAGACGCCCCGGTGTACCACACCGAGCGCCTTGACGCCGAGACCTTCATCGCAGATGCGGACGCAGCGGTAGCAGAGGATGCAGCGCGGCGCGTCGAAGTAGACGAGCGGGGAGAACTGCTTCTCCTCGGTGTGAACCTTCTGCTCGAGGAAGCGGCTCTCGCCGGCCCCGTAGCGGAAGACCATGTCCTGGAGCTCGCACTCGCCGCCCTTGTCGCAGACGGGGCAGTCCAGCGGGTGGTTGGTGAGCAGGAACTCGAGCATCGCCTTGCGGGCCTCGACCACCGCAGGCGTCTCGGTGTGCACCACCATGCCCGGCTGCGCGACGAGCGTGCAGGCGGTCAGGAGCTTCGGCGCCTTCTTCACCTCCACCAGGCACATGCGGCAGGCCGCCTGGAGCGCAAGGCCGTCGTAATAACAGAAGGCGGGGATCTCAATGCCGGCGGCCTTGGCGGCGTTGATCACCAGCGTGCCCGCCGGCACCTCGACCTGCTTGCCGTCAATCGTAAGCTTTACCAGTTCCTCCATCACACCACCACCAGCGGGGTCTCGACGGCGACCTTCTTGGGCAGCCGCGCCTCGAACTCCTCGCGGAACTTCTGGACGTAGGAGATGGTCGGCATGGCCGCAGCGTCGCCCAGCGGGCAGAAGGTCCGCCCCAGCATGTTGCGGGAGATTTCGGCGACCAGGTCGATGTCGGAGGGCTGGCCGCGCCCGGCATCCAGCCGTTCGAGGATCTTGCGCAGCCAGATGGTGCCCTCGCGGCAGGGGACGCACCAGCCGCAGCTTTCGTGCTGGTAAAAGCGCATGACGCGCACGGCGACCTTCACCATGTCGGTGGTCTCGTCCATGACGATGACGCCGCCCGAGCCGAGCATGCTGCCCGCCTTGGCCACCGAGTCGAAATCCATGGCCACGTCGCACTCCTCGGCTTTGAGTATGGGGCAGGAGGTGCCGCCGGGAATCACCGCCTTGAGCTTGCGGCCGCCGCGGATGCCGCCGCCGACCTCCTCGATCATGCGCAGCAGGTTGAAGCCCATCGGCAGCTCGTAAACCCCGGGGCGGTTGACGTGCCCGGAGAGAGCAAACAGGCGCGTGCCGCCGTTGCGGGGCGTGCCAAGGGCGGCGAAGGCGGCGCCCCCGTCGCGCAGGATGGCCGGGACGGCGCAGAAGGTTTCCACGTTGTTGAGCACCGTCGGGCACCCGAAAGCGCCGGAGACGGCCGGGAAGGGCGGCCGGATGCGCGGCTGGCCCCGCTTGCCCTCGAGCGATTCGAGCAGCGCCGACTCCTCACCGCACTCATAGGAGCCCGCGCCCGTGTGCGTGTAGACGTCGAAGTTCATGCCCGTGCCGAGGATGTTCCGGCCCAGATAGCCGCGCGCGTAGGCCTCCTCGATGGCCCGGTCCAGGATCTCGATGATGTAGCGGTACTCGCCGCGGATATAGATGTAGCCGGTCTCGGCACCCACCGCGCGGGCAGCGATCAGCATGCCCTCGAGCAACTGGTGCGGGTCGTTTTCCATGAGCACCCGGTCCTTGCAGGTGCCCGGCTCGCCCTCGTCGGCGTTCACCACCACGTACTTGGGCTTGGGCGACTCGCGCGGCACGAAGCTCCACTTCAGGCCCGCCGGAAATCCGGCGCCGCCGCGACCGCGGAGGTTGGAAATCTTCACCTCCTCGATGATGCGTTCCGGCGGCATTTCGAGCGCCTTGCGGAAGCCCACGTAGCCGTCGGTGGCCAGGTACGTATCGATCGACTGCGAGTTGGGCAGCCCGAAGCGCCGGGTTAGGACCCGAACCTCGAGCGGATGCGGTTCGTTATAAAGCATCGCCGTCAGGAGACCTTTCGCAAATCTTCGATCAGCCGGTCGAGCCTCTCGCGCGTCACCCAGTGGTGGTAGTCGTAGTTGACCTGGAGCGCGGGCGCCCAAGAGCAGGCGCCGATACACTCGACCTCCTCGAGCGAGAACAGCCCGTCCGGCGTGACGCCGTGATTGTCAATGCCCAGCTTCTCCTTGAGGTACTCGAACAGTTCGGCGCCGCCGAGCAGCATGCAACTGATGTTGGTGCAGACCTGGAAGTGGTACCTGCCGCGAGGCTCCTTGTGGAGCATCGAGTAGTAGCTGACCACCTCTTCGATCTCGAGCGGGCTCACCTTGAGCCGGCGCGAGATCTCCTGGACCACCTCGGGTGTGATGGCGCCCACTTCGTCCTGCGCAAACAGCAGCATCGGAATGAGCGCGGCCCGCTCGCGGCCCGGCGGATAGTGCGTCACCAGCCGGGCGAATTTGGCTTCAAGTTCCGGGGAGAAGGTCATCGTCAACGGTCCACGTCGCCCAACACGAAATCGAGACTCCCCATCGCGGCGATGGTGTCGGCCAGCAGGCGGTTCTCGATCATCATGGGGAGCGCCTGAAGGTTGGCGAAGCTCGGCGTGCGCATGAAGACGCGATAGGGCTTGGAAGTGCCGTCGCTCACGACGTAATAGCCGAGCTCGCCGCGCGGCGACTCCACTGCCTGGTAGACCTCGCCGGCCGGCACCTGGAAGCCCTCGGTGACGATCTTGAAGTGGTAGATGAGCGCCTCCATCTGCGTCTTCATCTTCTCGCGATCCGGCAACACCACCTTGGGGGCGTCGGCCTGATAGGGCCCCTCGGGCATTCCGGCAAGCGCCTGCTCGACGATGCGCGCGCTCTGGCGCATCTCCTCGAGCCGCACGAGATACCGGGCATAGACGTCGCCCTCGGTCCGGGTCGGCACGATGAAATCGAACTTCTCGTAGCTCGAGTAAGGCTCCGTCTTGCGGATATCCCAGGCTAGGCCGGAGGCGCGCAGCACCGGGCCGGTGACGCCCAGATCGATCAGGTCAGCCAGCGGCAGGCAGCCGATGCCCTGGGTCCGCCGGAGCCAGATCGGGTTGCGCGTCAGCAGATCCTCGTACTCCTGGACCTTGGCCGGAAAGCCGCGGATGAACTTCGCCACCGCGCGGTCCCAGCCCCGCGGCGGCTCGAGCGCCAGCCCGCCGATGCGGATGTAGCTGGTCATCATCCGCTGGCCGGAGAACATCTCGAAGATCCGCAGGATGTCCTCGCGCTCGCGGAAGCAGTAGAGGAAGACGCTCATGGCGCCGATGTCGAGCGCCTGGGTGCCCAACCACACCAGATGGCTGTTGATGCGCGTCAGCTCGGCCAGCAACACCCGCATCCACTGAGCCTTCGGCGGGATCTCGAGACCGAGCAGCTTCTCGACCGCCAGCGCGTAGCAGAGATTGTTGGAGAGATTCGCCAGGTAGTCGACCCGGTCGGTAAGCGTCACCGCCTGTTGCCAGGTCAGCGCCTCGCACTGCTTCTCGATGCCGGTGTGGAGGAAGCCGATGTCCGGCTCAGCCTTGCGGATGAATTCCCCTTCAATCTCCACCACCAGGCGCAGCACGCCGTGCGTGGAGGGGTGCTGGGGCCCCAGATTCAGCGTCAGCCGGCGCCCAGCGGCGGCGGCAGGTGCGTCGACGGCGGCGTCGTTCATGGCTCGTCCTTGTAGCTGTATTTGAAGCCGTGCACCGGATAGTCCTTGCGCAGCGGATGGCCCTCCCAGTCCTCGGGAAGCATGATGCGGCGCAGGTTGGGGTGGCCGCGGAAGCGGATCCCGAACAGATCGAAGACCTCCCGCTCGTACCAGTTGGCCGAGCGCCATAGCGCGGTAAGCGAGTCGAGCTCGGCATCCTGCTCCGCCACCCGACACTTCAGCCGCAGCCGCAATTGCCGGCTGATCGAGTGCAGCAGGTACACCACCTCAAAACGGGGATCAAGCGGGTACCAGTCTACCGCCGTGATGCCGGCCAAGCGCTCGAATTGCTGCCCGTTCTTCAGGAACCGGCAGACTTCAACGAGCGAGGCGGGCGCAAGGTAGACGATCATCTGGCCGCGGTCGGTGCGAAGCTCGAGGATGGCGTCCGGAAAACGGGCCTCGATCGCCTGCACAGCGGGCGAGGATTCAGCGACTTGGGCGTTCATCACGGGCCTCTACGCCTGGCTGCCGGCGGGCTCTTCCCGAGACCAATCCAGCACCCCTTTCTTCCAGATGTAGTAAAAGCCCCAAAGGATCAAATCGATGAACAGGAACATCACCAGGAACCCGTACAGCCCGAGTTCGCCGTAGACGACCGCCCAGGGATAGAGGAACACCAGCTCGACGTCGAACAGGATGAAGACCATCGCCACCAGGTAGAACTTGACGGAGAAGCGCTCCCGGGTGGAGCCGACGGGAACCATGCCGCTTTCATAGGGCATGTCCTTGGCCCGGGTGCGGACGCGCTTGCCCAGCAGCCAGGAGCCCACCACCATGCCCGCGGCGATGGCGATGGCGATAAGTACCTGAACCAGAATGGGAAAGTAGATCTCCGGGTAAGAGCTTGGCATGAGGACTCTTACCTCGACTATAATGAGGCCGCAAAGAGCGTGTCAAACCGCATGCCCGCCCCCGAGAACAAGCTGGTCGAGATCACCGTCAACGGCGAGCGGCGAAGCGTGCCCGCGGGCCAGACGATTCTCGAGCTGCTCGCGAGCCTCGGCATTCCGCCCGAGCGAGTCGCCATCGAGTTCAATCGCGAGATTCTGCGGCGCGAACATTGGGGCTCGACCGCCCTCAACGGCGGCGAACAGCTTGAAATCGTTCACTTTGTTGGCGGCGGCTGACGCGGGTCCCAGTGGCGCACCTGGCGCGCGGCGCCGAAGCGCAGCCGTAGCATCGCATCCTCGATCTGGCCGAGCTTCCACCGCACCAGCTCCGGCGTGAACAGCCCGCCGCGAATGATCCCGCCGCCGTCGCTCGCGAAGCCCAGGCGCGAGTCGGCCTCGAGAAGCGGCAGCACCCCTTCGACGTTGGCACGCTCTCTCTCGAGGATTTCGAGCAGCCTCTCGGCGGGCGCGCCGCTGTCCCGCGCCTGGATCCACTCGATGAGATTCAGCGTCGTCTCGAGTGCCGCAACGATCGTGCGCGCGATGCGATACTCGGCCGCGGCCGCCGGCGCCCGCTCGAGCAGCGTCGCACCCTCGGCGAAGCCGTCGCGCACCCGCCGCAGATATTTCGCCGTGATCTGGGGCCCCCAGGGCTTGGTCCATTCCAGATCGTTCTGCCAGCTCCGCCAGCGCCCGAACGTGGGCACCGAGGCGTCAAGGAAGAACGGGTTGCTCGGCCCTTTCTGAAGCGGACCGGGGACGCGCGCGACGTTGTCCGAATAAGGGAACTCGCGGATCGCCTCGGTGAACCGCCGCCAGGCCAGGAGGACATTTGGAACAGCCTCGGGACCGTACTCGATTTGGGCCAGTTCCTCGAGCGGCTCGGCGGGCTCGGGGTCCCACGACATGCGGTTGATCAGCCGCGCCGGGGGCGACGGCGTGTAGCCGTAGTGGCTCCAGTTGCCGAACCAGCCGGCGAGAGAAAACTCGCGCATCCTGCGGATGCGGGCCAGCCACTGCTCCATCGCCGGAATATACGGCACGAAGATGAACTCCTGGCTGACGGCGTGTTCGGTCTTGGCGATGAAGTTGAGGCCGAGCTTCTGCGTGATGCGATACTGCTCGAGCCAGTGATCCGGCGGGCCGATGAGCGTCAGGTTGTAGTCGCCGGTAAAGTGCCGAATGCCGTCGCGCTCCACCAGCCCGCCTTTCGAGAAGTCGCACTGATGGATGATGTCCCTGGGAAGCAGGGCGAACAGCCGTTCGAGCCAGCGGGTGTCCTGGCCGTAGTTCCAGGCGATGAGGCGCTTGCCGGGCCCGCCCGCCCCTCGCATGGAGTCCCGGATCAGGACGAGCAGGTCGCGCGTGAGCTCTTCGCGCGGCTGCTGCCGGCAGCGCGGACAGCGGCTGTGGTTGTGCTCGTCGTTGGCACAGTGGAAGAAGCCCTCGCTGTCATAGATGACAACCAGGCCGGCCAGCTCCGGCGCGCGCTCGAAGATCCGCCGGACGGTCTCGGCGTAGAACTCCCGCGTGGCCCGCTGCGAGATGCACAGGGGATTGCCCCAGCCCTGCCCGCGCAGCTCGGGGTGGCGCGCATAGAACCACTCCGGCATGTGACGGTTATAGCCGGTGGCCAGATAGACCCAGACGTCGATGCCGTAGCGGGCGGCGCGCCGGGCCAGAGCGCTCAGGCGTTCCAGCCGGAGCGGGGCGTCCGGATCATCGAGCTCGGGGAAGATCTTGGAGTCGGTCACTGCCTCCTCAACGTTCAACCACACCCAGATGCCGTTGAAGCCGTCGCGCGAGATGCGGCGCAACAGGCCGTCCGTGTAGACAAGCTCGCGCGAGCTTTCCGTGAGGCGGTCGCCGCCGGGGACCGGCGCGGTGGTGATGCGTATGGGGAAGCGCGGCCGGCGCTCGAGGATGCGCGGCGCCACCTCGGGCGAACGAGCCAGCAGCATCTGATCTTCGAGTTCGTAAACACCACGAAGCAGGCCTCGGGGCTCAGCGGCGGTGAGCCGGATTCTGGCCGGGCCGATCTCGAGGCGGAACGCCTCCCCGCCCGGGGCGCGGGGCGAAAGAGCAAGCTCGATCGGGCGGCCGCCCGAACCGATCGAGGCCCCCCAGGTCAACAGGAACTCGCGCAGATGCGCGACGGCTTGTTCGGCGACCGCGCTGGGCGAGCCGGAGAAGCGGACCTCGAAACGCCCCCTGGACGGCGCCGCCGACCTCGGAGGTTGGTAGGCTCCCATCATCCGTCCGAGGAACTCGAAGCGCTCCTCGCGGTCCGGCCGGGCGGCGCCGATGGGACGGAACGAGAGCGCGAACTCGGGCGCAAGCCTAGTCCCGCCGAGGGGTCGCGGCCCAAAGACAGTGAAGAAGTCGCGGGGTGCTAACCCTTTCTCCGCTTGGAGCTCGAACCATACGGTCGCGTCCGGCGCAAGCTCCTGCGGCGGCACCGGGGCCTCCACCCAGAGGTCAAAAAGAGGTTGGATGTCGCCGGCGGCGACGCGCGCCACGCCGAGTTCCTCACCACCCGGGCGGGTTCCATAGCGCACCACCAGGGCCCCGGGATCGCCCGTGCGCGCCAGCCGGAGGGACAGCCCGCGGAATGTGCCGCCCGCGCGCAAGCTCCCGCGGATCCGGTTCCCCGCGTGAGCGTCGAGCCGGTGTGTCACGTAAGGCAGCGTCTCCGGCGCCGGATCGGAGATGCCCGGCAACCACTGTAGGCTCGGCCACAAGCGGTATTCGTAGTTCCTTCCCGGTGGTTTTTCCGGACGCAGCCAGCGATCGAGGAATTCAAACGCGCCGATGCCGTGAATCTCGTGGCGCCCCTCGAAGCGATCCCGAACGATGCGATCCTCGGCCTCCCAGGCCCGCGCAATCGCCGCCACCTCGCTCCAGGCGCGCTCGTGCCAGGGCGGAAAGGTGGTGCCGTCGCGCAGAGCGAACTCGACCATCACCGCGCGGGGGTAGAAGGCCGCCAGCAACTCGACGTGCGTGAAGCGGTTGAGCACGTCCCAGTTGAAGAAGTCCTCGTCCACATGCAGCAGATAGCTGGTGCGCTCGATCTCGTTGGTGATCTTGCGGCGCCAGTCGTTGAAGTGCCCGGAGACAACCGTCGCGCGAAAGCGCGGCTCGAGCGGCCCCATCCAGATGGTGGAATAGCCGCCGTAGGAGAGCCCGTAGTAGCCGATCCGGTCGCGATCGACGAAGTCGAGCGACTCGAGGAAGTCCACGATGCGGCGCAGCTTGGCCGCCTCGATGCTCGTGCGCATGCGCCCCAGGGCGGCCGCCTGGCGCACCAGCGGGTTGACGAGTTCGGCCTGCGGGATGGGGACGGTGACGTAGGGGGCAAAGACGACGTAGCCGGCTTCGGCGAGGCGCGCGCCGAAGCCGTGGTAGACCGTGTCGGGACTCTCGCCCTGGAGCGTGACATCCTTCGGCTTGCCGCCCAGGCCGTGTTGCGCGACCACGGCCGGCAGGCGCCCGGCGCCGGAGCGCGGCACCAGCAGTTGGCCGTAGGCTTCCACTCCCTTGACCACGTCGAGCAGGACGTCGAAGGCCGCGTAGCGGTCGGTGAGCTTGATCAGGCGCGTGCGCGGCTTAAGCGGGGTTCCGTCGTCGGGCGTCTCGCCAACCAGGCGCCGGAGCTCCGCGACGAGCTCGCGGGCCTTGGCCTCGCGCGCTCCCGGCGGCGTTTCCGCCAGATTCCAGCGCCGGCGCCGGACTTGGTCGGAGGCTTCATTCCGCCGGCGCACGTAGTCGAGCAGGGCTTCAAAATGCCGGTTGCGGCGCTCCTGGACCTCGACCGCCGGAAGCCTCCCGGAGAGTTCGAAAGACGCGGTGGCCTCGGCGGCGCCCAGCAGCCGGGCGCTTTCGGCCGCCATGGCCTCGAACCCACCGGCGACGTAACGCAACTCCCCGCCCGCCTTGTGTCGGTCGAAATACCGCCGGGCGCGCTCGAACTCGATGGTGCCCGCGGCGGTGTCGACCACGAGCGGCCGGGGCGCCACCAAGGCCGCCACTTCCGCATCGCCAAACTCGAGCAGTTGACCGTAGATGATGCGATCCACGGGCTCGCGCCAGCACTCCTCGCGGGCAGAAAAATAACCCGAAACGGCCGCCAGGCGGAGGCGCTCATCCAGGGCGGCGGCGTAAAGGGCGGTCATGCCGCCCTGGCCGCGGCCGAGAACGCCGATCCGCGCCGGATCGACGTCCTCTCGCGCACCGAGCGCGGTAAGAAGCGCGCGAACCTGATCGGCCTCCATGCCGGTGAGCGTGCGCCCGTTCACGAAGGCCAGCCGGTGGAGGATGTGCCGCCGGTCCTTAAGCGGAAAGCTGGCGGAAGCCCGCAGTTGCGCTGACAGCGGATGATCGGTGGTGCGTTCCACCATCACCGGCAGACATACGAGGACGTCGCGCGCGAGCAGGTGGACCAACCACGGCGCCGGCGTGCGGCCCTCCTCGATGCCTGCAAACCGCTCCGCCGGCTCATCCTCCGGCCCGATGACGATGAGCGCCGGCTTGCGCGGCGCGCCGCCTGTAGGCGCGAGCAGCACACCGAGAGCGGCGTGGCCGCCCTCGAGTGGCACGCGAATCTCCTCGATCTTGAGCTCCGGCCAGGCGCCTAGCAGTGCCGTTTCCGCCGCCGCATGCCCGCCGCCCGCGCTGCCGAGCAGCGTCTCCAGGCGCTTTCTCCGCTCGCCGGCGTTTTGCGGATAGGACTTCCAGAGCTCGTCCCGCCGCGCGGGCGTGGCGGCAATCTCGCGCAGGAAGTAATCCTGGATCTGCCGTTGCTGGATGTCAAAGATGTTCGCGGGCAGCTCGAGCAAAGAAGTTCCCGGCAGCGCCACATTCACCGGGCGGGTGCGCAGCGGCGGATCGATGCGGGCCAGGATCGCCTCCTCGGAGGCTTGACCCCACACCGCCGCCGCGCCGGCGAGCAGCAGGAAGAGGGCTCGGAACATATCCGGCATTGTACGGACCGGCTCTACGCACAATCGATCTCAATCCTCGATCGTTAACCGCGCAGCCGGTGATCAAGGCCCGCAGTTCAGCGGGAAGGAAGCGGCAGCGGGATCCCGGGCGGGTGCGGGTTCCCGCCGGGATCGGGAAACTCTTCCGGGAAGCGCTCCCATAGCCGGGCGAGAATCAGGTTGGCAAGTAACGTCGTGCCCACGTGGTTTGGATGCACCCAATCGGCGAAGACATCCTGCTTGCGCAGCAGCACCTGTCGTCCCTGATGTTCCACGGTGAGCCCGCCGCGCTCCAGGCGCCGAACGGCCGCCTCTAGGTCGATCACGACAAGCCGGGGGAACTCGCGCTCGAGTTGCGCCAGGTAGCGATTGACGTGCCGGTGGCGGAGGAACACCTGGGGAGGCATGTTGCCGAGCACAACGACAGCGCCGGTCGCCTGGAGCCGGTCGATGTAATCGCGCAGATAAAGCCGCTCACGCTCGGACAGCCAGAGCGAGAACTTGAAGTCGTGAAAGAACAGGTCGACGGCAACAATGAGCGTCGGGCGCGCCGCCACGACGCGGTCGAGATACGGGCGAAGCTCGCGGCTGGCGGCGCCCCCCTGCGCCAGAACGAACACCTGAGTTTCCGGCGTGCCCATGTGTTGCGCCAGGATGCGGCCGGGCGAAGGTGCCTTCTCCTCGGCGGAGACGCTAGCGCCGAAGATCACCACCCGGTCGAACAAAGCGGCCTTGAGCGGCAGGCAGGCCGCCAGAATCGGCAAGGCGAGCACCGCGCGCGCGGCGGGCACGGGCGCCTTCAAACGATCTCCGGGACCACGTAAGGCTTCCGGTAGTCGCGCGTGAGCATCCGGTTGGCTTCCTCGTCGCCGATGAAGCGCTCCGCCTGGGGGTCGATGCGCAGCCGCCGCCTTAGCCGATAGGCGATGTTGGCCAGATGGCAGAAGGCGGCGGCGGCCACGCCGATTTCGACGCCGGCGGTGAGAACCTTGGGGTCGCGCTTGCGCACCGCCTCGAGGAAGTTGCGCATGTGGGGCTCGGTGTCCCAGATGCGCGGCTCTTCGGGCCGCCCCTCCATCACCAGCTCTCGATTGTCGCCCTTGTAGACGCGGAAGCCGTAAGGATCGACCACCATGTAGCCCTCGGCGCCGAAGAAGATGTTGCCCACGTAGTTGCTGCCGATGATCGGGCTCGAGCCCTCGGGCGGACTGGGCAGGTTGCGCACGTCGAAGACGATCTCGGCGTCGCCGAAGTCGAACTCGGCCTGCTGCGTGTTCGGCGTCTCCTGGTCGTCCTTCCAGAGGTACTTGCCGCCCATCGAGGAGACCTCGCGCGGGAAGCTGTAGCGGTTGAGGCCCCAGAGGTTCTGATCCATTTCGTGAACGCCCTGGTTGCCGATGTCGCCGTTGCCGGTGTCCCAGAACCAGTGCCAGTTGTAGGCGTACTTGTTCTTGCTGTAAGGCTTCATCGGGGCGGGCCCAAGAAACTTGTCCCAGTCGACGCCGGGCGGAACCGGCTCGTCCGGCGTGTGCCCGATCGAGCGCCGGCGCCGGAAGCACAGCCCCCGCGCCATATAGACCGTGCCGATGACGCCCTCTTCGAGCAGTTTCATCGCCTTCTGCTTGTGCCGGATGCTGCGACCCTGCGAGCCGACCTGAACGATCCGGTTGTACTTGCGCGCCGCCCGGACCATCTGCCGGCCTTCAAAAATGTTGTGGCTGGCCGGCTTCTCCACATAGACGTCCTTGCCCGCCTGGCAGGCCCAGATGGTCGCCAGCGCATGCCAGTGGTTCGGTGTGGCGATCGAGACTGCGTCGATCGATTTGTCCTCGAACAACTCACGCATGTCGGCATACTCTTTGGGCTTAGCTCCGCGGAGCTTCTCCGCCAAAGCCATGGCGCGCTCCCGGCTGGCCTGATTGACATCGCAGATCGCGGCCACGTCGGCTTCGGGAATCGCGCTCCAGGTATTGATGTGGTCGCGGCCTCGGCCGCCGACGCCGATGACGCCGATGCGGACGCGGTCGTTGGCCCCCAGAATCGGCCGGCCGCGCGTGGCAACGGCGGCGCTCGCCGTCCAGAGGAAGCTGCGGCGGGTGTTGTCTGGGCTCGAAGTTCGCATGGACGTGCTCCGGTCATACGAGTCTAGCGCAAGGGGGAAGGCGCCGCGGCCTTGTTATGCTGGCCGTCATGAGGCGTCTCGTTGCATTTCTCCTGGTGGTCTGTGTCGTCCCGGCGGCGGCCAGGCGGCCCATCACCCACGAGGATGTATGGCTGGCCAGGCGCGTCGGAAGCCCTGTCATCAGCCCGGACGGCCGCTGGGTGGTCGTCTCGGTTACGGAACCTGCCTACGAGTCCGACAAGCAGGTTTCCGACCTCTGGCTCGTGCCTGCCGACGCAAGCGCCGAACCGCGCCGGCTGACTTCGACCAAAGGCGGCGAAGACGGCGTCGTCTGGGCGCCCGACAGCCGCCGGATCGCGTTCACGGCGAAGCGCGAAGGCGACGAGGCCGCCCAGATTTACGTGCTCTCGCTCGATGGCGGCGAGGCGGTGCGGTATACCCAGCTTTCGACCGGCGCGCAGAACCCGCGCTGGAGTCCCGACGGCGGCCGGCTTCTGTTTGAGAGCGAAGTCTACCCCGGCGCGGCCGACGACGCCGAAAACAAGAAGATCATCGAGGAACGCAAGAAGCGCAAGTGGAACGCCCGCATCTACGAGAGCTTTCCCATCCGCTTTTGGGATCGCTGGCTGCCAGAGACGCGCCCTCATGTCTTCGTGATGGAGGCGAAAGCTGGGGCGCCGGTGAAGGATCTTCTCGCCGGTACGAAGTTTGCCGCGCAGCCGGGTTTCTCCGGCGCGCCAAGCGGTCTGGCCGGGTTCTCCTTACAGCCGGTGTGGGCGCCGGACGGCGGCTCGATCGTCTTTGCCGCTTCGCTCGATCGCGACCGTGCGGCCTGGGCCTTCCCTACGACACACCTCTACCGGCTGCCGGTCGAGGGCGGCGAGCCGCAGCCGCTCACCTCCGGGCGTGACAGCTTCACCGAGCCGATGTTTTCGCCGGACGGCCGGGCGTTGTACGCGAAGTTCTCCCGCGACCCGGAGGTCTCCCTGTACAGCAACACGCTGCTGGCGCGCATTCCCTGGCCGGGTGGAGGCAAGCCCGAAATTCTCGGCGCCGCGCTCGACCGCTCTGTCGGCGAGGCGGCTTTCACGCCGGATGGCCGCGCCATTTACTTCATCGCCGAGGAAGCGGGCCACGACAAAATCTTCGTCATCAATGCCGATGGCAGCGGCGGCCGGCGCGCCTTCGACATCTCACGGGGCTGCTACGGCGCTCTGGCCATCGCTGAAAAGTCGGCGGAGCCGGTCATCGTGGCGACCTTCCAGGCCACCACGCAGCCGGCCGAAGTGGTGCGCATCGACCCGGCAGCCGGCAGCCACCGGATGCTGACGGGCTTCAACGCCGAGCGGATCGCCGAAATCGACTGGCAGGAGCCCGAGCACTTCTGGTTCACTTCGCGGCGCGGCGCCCGCATCCACAACATGATCGTCAAGCCGCCCGCGATGGAGCCCGGCAGGAAGTACCCGCTGCTTGTGTTCATGCACGGCGGCCCGCACAACATGTGGAAGGACCAGTTCTTCCTGCGCTGGAACTTTCAGTACATGGCAGCGCAGGGCTACGTCGTTCTGATGACCAACTACAGCGGTTCGACCGGTTTCGGCGAAAAGTTCGCCGACTCGATCAACCGCGACGTGCTGCGGCTGCCGGCCGAGGAGATCAACGAGGCGGCCGACGAGGCCATCCGCCGCTATGCGTTCATCGACGGCGCCCGCCAGGTGGCCGGCGGCGCCAGCTACGGCGGCTATCTCGCCAACTGGATGCAGGCCACCACGACGCGCTATAAGGCGCTCTTCAACCACGCCGGCCTCACCAACAACGAGTCGATGTACGGCACCACCGACGGCGGCTTTTTCTGGGAGAAGCGCTACGGCGGACCGGTCTGGGAAGGCAAGGGACAGTGGCAGAAACAGAACCCGTTGCGTTTTGCGGCCCACTTCCGCACGCCGATGCTGGTGACGCACGGCGAGCGCGACTACCGCGTACCCTACGGCCAGGCCCTGGAAGTCTACAAACTTCTCCAGCGGCAGCGCGTCCCGGCCAAGTTGATCATCTTCCCCGAAGAGAACCACTGGATCCTGAACGGCGAGAACAACCGGTTCTTCTTCGAGGAGCTGTTTCGCTTCCTCGACCGGTTCGTGAAGGGCGAGGCCGCGGTCCGCGCCGATTGAGCTTCAGCGGAGCCGCACCGGACGGCCGCCCTGCTCCTTGCTCTTCTGAGCGGCGTCCATGAAAGCGAACAGCTCCAGCGTCTCCTCGACCGGCACCGGCGGAACGCCCGTCTGGAAGAACTTGACAATTTCTCGCAACATCGGCGTATAGCTCGATTTGGCCTCGGGCGGGCTCACGTTGACGCCTTTGGGACGAAAGACCACGGCGCCGTAGTTGTAGCCGGCCTTCTGCGAGCGGACCGTGCCGATCCGGCCGTCCCTCCAGCGACCTGTCACCACGTCGGCCGTGTCCGTCGAGACGCGCGTGACCTCCTCACAACCGGGTCCCATCAGCGCGTAGAGCATCTCGATGGGATGAATGGCGTACCAGGAAAGCTCGAGCGAATGGTGCGGCTCATAAGGCCCCGGCCCCCAGGTGATCACGCCGACGGCGTCGTCGGCCTTCGTCGCCAGAACGTGCTCGCTCCAGCGGAGCGAGGAGGAGCTGAACCACGCGATGTTGTGCTGGCGCGCCAGGCGCGCAATCTCGCGGGCGTCTTCGAGCGTGGCCGCCAGGGGTTTATCAATGAACACCGGCTTTCCGCACTTCACCGCCTCCCGGAACTGGGGAAGGTGCGTGCGGCCGTCCACGCTTTCGAGCAGCAAAGCGTCCACCTTACCGCACAGCGAAGCGATGTCGGGGACGATTTCGACACCCCACTCCCTGGCCAGCTGCTCGGCGTACTTGTCCACCCGCGTGTAGCTCGCCTCGACGTCGGGGCTGCCGCCCTTGAAGGCCGCCACCACACGGGCGCCCTCGACCTTATCCGGACCCGGAGGCCCGTTGAAGGACTTGGTGAAGGCGATGACGTGAGAGGTGTCGGTGCCGATGAGGCCAAGTCGCAGCTCCGCGGAAAATAGAAGTGGCGCCAGCAACAGTGCGCTGAAGAGTCGGCTCATGACCGGCATTGTACACTAGGCTTCTTTGGTGGACCTGGCCACGCCGCTCACCTACGTGAAGGGCATCGGGCCGCCGCGCGCCGCCGTGCTCGAGTCCAAAGGCCTGCGCACGGTGGAGGACCTGCTCACCTATGCGCCGTTTCGCTACGAGGACCGCACCAACCTGAAGCCGGTGGCGCAACTGGCGCCGGGTGAAACCGCCACGGTGATCGCCGAAGTCCGCACGGCGCGCCTGGCCGCCTTCGAGCGGAAGCGGCTCGGGCTGTTCGAGGCCACCTTCCGTGACGGCTCCGGCGAGACGCTGCTGGCCAAATGGTTTCACGCCGAGTATCTGGCCCACGTGCTCGAGCCCGGCCTCAAAGTGGCCCTGTTCGGCAAGGTGGAGTTCGACCCCTACAGCGGCCGCCTCGTCATGCTCCATCCGGAGTACGAAATCCTGAGTGCGGCCGACGAGGCCGAGGCAGGGCTGCACACGGGCCGGATCGTGGCGATCTACGAGGCGGCAGGCAAGATCACCACGCGCGTCTTCCGCACCCTCATCCATCGCGTGCTCGAGACGCTGAAGCCGGTCCCGGACCCCCTGCCGGAGACCGTCCGGCGGCGACTGGGGCTCGTGGAGCGATGGGCAGCCATCCGCGAGCTGCATTTTCCCGCGCCCGGTACGGATCTGCGCGCGCTGAACGCCTTTCGCACGCCCGCGCAATTCCGCATGATCTTCGAGGAGCTGTTCTGGCTGGAGTGCGGCCTGGCACTCAAGCGGCGCAAGGCGCGCCTCAGGGAGGGTATCGCCTTCGAACTCAACGACCGGGTGCGGGAGAAGATCAAACAGATGCTGCCCTTCAAGCCCACCGCGGCGCAGAAGCGGGTGCTCGCGGAGATCGCGCGCGACATGGCCGCCCCGCATCCGATGAACCGGCTGCTCCAGGGTGACGTCGGCAGCGGCAAGACGCTGGTGGCGGCCGAGGCGGCTATCATCGCCATCGAGAACGGCTATCAGGTGGTCGTGCTCGCGCCGACGGAGATTCTCGCCGGCCAGCACCAGTACTATTTCAAGCAACTGTTCGCGCGGCTCGGCTATGTGGTGGCGCTGCTCGTCGGTTCGATGTCGGCGCGCGAGAAGCGCCAGGCGAAGAGGCTGCTGGCCGAAGGGAAGATCCAGATGGTGGTGGGCACGCACGCGCTGCTCGAGGAGGACGTGGCCTTCCACCGGCTCGGGCTGGTGATCATCGACGAGCAGCACCGCTTCGGCGTGATGCAGCGGCTGCGGCTGATGGAGAAGGCTGCCGCTCCGGATGTCCTGGTGATGACGGCCACGCCCATCCCGCGCACCCTCGCGCTGACGCTGTACGGAGACCTGGATACGTCGATTCTCGACGAGCTGCCCCCGGGCCGCAAGCCCGTCAAGACCTATCACGTCACCGAGGACCGCATCGAACAGGTCTATAGCTTCCTGGCGCGCGAGATCGAGAAGGGCCGCCAGGCGTACGTAGTCTACCCGGTCATCGAAGAGTCCGAGACCCGGGCGCTCAAGGCGGCCGAGCAAATGTACCGGCACCTGAGCGAAGTGGTCTTTCCGGGCGTCAAGATCGGCCTGCTCCACGGCCGCCTGGGCGCCGAGGAGAAGGAAGCCGTCATGACCGCCTTCAAGCAGGGCGAAATCCGCATCCTGGTTTCGACGACCGTGGTGGAGGTGGGCGTCGATGTGCCCAACGCGACGGTGATGGTGATCGAGCAGGCCGAGCGGTTCGGCCTGGCGCAGCTTCATCAGTTGCGCGGGCGCGTCGGGCGCGGCGCCGAACAAAGCTACTGCATCCTGGTGACGGGCAAGTTGAACGAGGCGGCCCAGGAACGCATCCGGACGCTGGTCGAGTCGACCGACGGCTTCAAGATCGCCGAGGCGGATCTCCGGCTGCGCGGGCCGGGCGAGTTCTTCGGCACGCGGCAATCGGGCCTGCCGGCGTTCCGCCTGGCCAACATCATCCGGGACCAGGAGATCCTCGAGCTGGCGCGCAGCGAGGCCGAAGCCTTTGTCGAGCAGCCTCCCTCGCCCGAGGAGCTCAGGCGTGCGGTGGCTTACATTCGCGAGCACTGGCAGCGGCGCTACGGGCTGGTGCAGGTCGGTTGAGGCGATGCGCGTGATCGGAGGCGCCTACCGAAGCCGGAGGATCCGCAGTCTGCGCGGACTCGACGTGAGGCCGACGCCGGACCGGCTGCGCGAGGCACTGTTCAACGTCCTGGCGCCGCGCCTGGAGGGCACGGTTTTCATCGACGCCTATGCCGGCACGGGCGCCGTGGGCATCGAGGCCCTGAGCCGCGGCGCCGCCCGTGTGATCTTCATCGAGTGGAAGCGTGCGGCGGTGGAGCGGATCCGGGAAAATCTGCGGTCGCTCGGCATCAAGCAGAACTTCGAGATCCACCACGCCAGGGCCGCCGCGGCGCTCGAGCGCCTCCGCGGCGACATCGTCTTTCTCGATCCGCCTTACGAGCTCGCGCAGGAATACGAGGCTTCGCTGGGTGCGCTCGGCCGGAGGCCGCCTTCGCTGGTGGTGGTCCAGCATGCCTGTCGCCAAACGCTGGCCGAGCGCTACGGCGCGCTCGAGCGCACGCGCACGCTCCGGCACGGCGACAACTGCCTGAGCTTTTACGAACCTGCCGCGTAGCGCGATTCGATCCCGCGCTCCTGCGGTACGCCTACTTCACGGCGATCAGCGAGATCTGCTCGAGCATCGGCCAGCGGCCTTCTGCGTCCGGCTTGCGCTCGACCGGCGGCAGAGGCTGCACCGTCGTGCGCGTGGGCGGAGCGCCTGAAAAGTACGACCCGTAGACCTTGTTCATCTTGGGAAATTCATTCAGGTCGTCGACGTAAACGTTGGCCGCCACCACGTGCGAAAAGTCCAGCCCGGCCTCCTCGAGTCCGTCGAGCAGATTCCGCATCGACTGGCGCACCTGAAGCTCAATCTCCGGCGCCCAGATGCCGCTGTTCGGCCCCGGAATGAAACCGCTTTTGGCCGAGCAGTAAAGCGTATCGCCGGCAAAGACGCAGGGACTCGCCGTCGGGCTGGGCGGCATGTTCTTGGGCCGCACCGCGCGACGCTGGGAGAGGTCCCGCACGGCCACGCCCGTCAGCTCGAAGTTCGAGCCCGCCGGCAACTCGTTCATGCGGATCGTCGCCCGCGCCGGCGTGTTGCCGAACTCGAAGTACTGGGCGTAGACCTTGTTCATCGTCTCCATGGGCATCGCCGCGCTCAGATACGGATTCGTGAAGACCAGGTGGGCGTGGCTCAAGCCGGCAGCTTTGAGCACCTTGCCCGCGCGCTCGAGCGCCACGCGCACCTCCTCGGCCGGATCCGCCGGCGCGCGCCCGGTGGCCAAATCCCGCCCGTTCACGGCCGCCAGGTAGAAACGGTCGTGGGTCAGCACGCCGCGGCCCTCGCCGCCGGGCAGCTCCACCACCTTCTTGTTGGCGAGCTCCCGTACGGCCACCACCGTGATCTCGATCGGCGTGTCCGTAGGCATGCGCTTGACGCCGACCACGGCCCGCGCCGGCGGATTCCTGGAGAAGTAGGTCCGCCAGATCCGGTCCACGGTGTCGAGATCCGACATCCGTTCGAGGTAGAGGTGGGCGTAGACCACATGCTCCATCGTCAGCCCGGCGGCCTCGACGATGGATTTGACATTCTCCAGGCATTGCCGGGCCTGCGCCTCCACACCCTCCGGCTGCTTGCCGTCGGGAGCGCGCACGCCCTGCCCGGAGACGTATAAATAGTCGCCCACCAGGATGCCCGGGCTGTAGGGACCCACCGGGGGCGGGCCCACCGGCGGCACGATGACGCGCCGCTCGGCGCCGCCGGCGGCGCTAGCGACAACCAACGTGAACAACAGGGTCTTGACCATCCTCGCTGTGCCTCTCTCGGCCATTGTCGCACGGCGCCACAGCCGCGCCGTTGCGATAAGATTGCGGGTATGCCGAAAGCCAGGAGCCCGATGTTTGAAGTCGAATGTCCGGTCTGCCAGGCGACGCTGAAGATCGACCCCGCAACGAAAGCGGTCATCAGCCACCGCGAAAAACCAAAGCCGGCCGCCATCGAGGATCTCGACGCCGCCGTCGCCAAATTGCGCGGCGAAGCCGCCCGCCGCGAGGAGCTCTTCAGGAAATCGATCGAGGAACAGAAGACGCGCCAGGAGGTGCTGGCCAAGAAGTTCGACGAGCTGTTCAAGCAGGCCAAGGAGAAGCCGGAGAGCCCTCGGCCGCTCAAAGATATCGATCTGGACTAGACCACAAGGAGATGAATGACATGGCGGTCATCAGCCGACGGCGTGCTCTGGCAGGGGCCGCCGCCAACCTTATGATCCTGCCGTCGGAGACGGTCTTTGGCTCGCAAGCCAACTCGGCGGTGAGCTTCGGAATTATCGGCACGGGAGGCCGCGGGCGCTACGTGGGTACGCACATGGCGCGCGATCCGCGGGCACGCCTTACGGCCATTTGCGATGTTTTCCCGGACCGCATCGATCTGGCCAAGACGCAGGTGCCGGGCGCCGACAAGGCGCGCGCCTTCCGGGACTACCGTGACCTGCTCGCCCAAAGCGACGTCGATGCGGTGCTCATCGCCACGCCCGTTTTCCTGCACCCGGAGCACTTCGAGGCCGCCGCGGCGGCGGGCAAGCACATCTATTGCGAAAAGCCCGCCGGCGCCGATGTGGCGGGCGTCAAGCGCCTCATGCGCGCCGCCGAGAAGGCCGACAGGAGCAAGACCCTCGCCTTCGGCTTCCAGCAGCGCTTCAGCCCCGAGTACCTGGCCGCCGAGCGGATCCTGCGCGAGGGCAAGATCGGCAAGATGACGCTCATGCTGAGCTACTGGATCCTGGGCGGGCCGCCGCCGGAGCGCTTCGAATCCAAGTACCCGCCGGAGGAGGAGAAGCTCCGCCACTGGGCCCGCTGGACAGAGCTCTCGGGCGGGCCGATCGTCGAGCAGGACTGCCACGGCCTGGACACTTTGAACTGGTTCGCCCGGGCCCGCCCGCTGAGCGCCGTCGGACGCGGTGGCCTCCGCTATCCGGTTCCCTACGGCGACTGGACTTCCGACCACCACGACATCATCTACACCTATCCGGATGGCCTCACCGGCTGGCTGCTCTCCATCAAGTTCACGGCCGGCTATCGCGACGTCAAGGAGCAGTTTTATGGCTCGAAGGGGATGCTCGAGACGGCGCGGACCTACTACAAGTGGCACGGCCCGATCCCGACCTCGCCGCTCACCAATGCCGACGACTTGAGAGACCGCAGCCTGATTGAACGCGCCGATTCCAAGCGCGAGATCACCATCGATGCGGTGGAGGCCTTCTTCACCAGCATCGTCGAGGGAAAACCGTTCAGCATGGCGAGGGATGCCGCCGAGAGCACCCTGACGGCGATTCTCGGGCGGATGGCGCACGAATACAGGCGCGAAGTCACCTGGGAGGAGATGATGCGCTCGGCTTAAAGGGCGCCTACCGGCGGGCGAAGTGCGCGTAGAGCTCCGCCAGAGCGGCAGCGTGCGCGTCGCCGGAGTGAATGACGACGCGGTAGCGAAAGCGCATCGTTTCGCCCGGCCGGAGCACGGCGCTGCCATCCCGGCTCTTGTCGCCGGTGAAGTCGCGCTCGCCGAAAACGTTGGCCGCGAACAGGCCGTAGCCGCGTGCGTGCCAATAGGTCGGGTGGCGGAAGCTGGACGGATGATCGAAGATAGCGATGCCTAGCGTTTCGCCCTCCACTTGGCCGGAATAGTCCATCCACGGCGCGCGCGTGCCCCAAACCTGCTTCTCGCCGCTGCGGCCGTCGGCGCTCACCAGGCGGCCGCCGCGGGTCTCGTTCATCGACTCGGCCACGCGGATGGCGAAAGTTCCCTCTTTCGTATCGCCGAATCGAACCTCCCGTACGCCCCTCAGCTCAATGTCAAAGTCGATGAGCCGGAGCGCAGGATCGGAATGGAAGACCATCCTGCGCAGCTCGGTGAGCAGCACGGCGCCGTCCGGCGCCAGCCAGTCGAACTCGGCGGTGAGCGAACCTTTTCGCGCCCCGTTTTCGAGCTTGACGAGCCGCTTGAGGGCGATGCGGCCGAACTTGCCGCCCCGGCGCTCGGCGGTGGCGGACCAGAAATCGAAGCCGTTGACGTCGCCGTGAGCGAACCACAGGCCTTGATGATGGGGATGATCATGGCGCTCGCCTGCGACCACCTCCATGGGATAACGCCGCGTGACGATCTTGCCGGAGGCCGAGCGCAGCGGGTGCAGGTAGGGCTTGCTGGTCTCAGGACCAAAAAACAGTTCGGTGAAAGGCCGTCCGTCGATCTCGATGCGAACGCTGGTGTCGCCTGGCTGAAAAACCACGCCGGCGACGGCGGGCAGCGCCGCCAGCAGCAGGCACGCCTCTCTCATGTAAGCAAGTAGAGCAGATCGCACGCACCAGCGGCAACCATCGGGCCCGGGGCGCTGTGGCGACCCGCTGGGGGCCGACGTCCGGGTTGCAATGGGCTTGCAAGACTGTGTAGCATCTGCTAGATCCTTAGTTCAGGAGGTCGCAATGGGGAGTTTTAAGAAACCACGGGGAAAGACCCGCGTCGGCTATGCCTTGCCGTTGACGTGGTCCATGCTGATGCTGGCCGTTCTGTCGGGGGCGCCGCCGCTGGCGGCTCAGGTGGCCACCGCTGAGCTCTCCGGCACCGTAACGGATCCGACCGGCGCCGCTGTGCCGAACGCCACAGTAACGGCCATCAACGCCGCCACGGGCGTCGTCGTTCGGGAGACGTTGACCAGCGCCGGCGGCGAGTACGTGATGACCTTCCTTCCGCCGGGAACTTACACGCTCACCGCTGAGGCGCCCGGCTTTCGCAAGCTCCAGCAGACCGGCGTGACGTTGAACGTCAACCAGCGCGCGCGCCTCGATCTGCGCCTGGAGGTGGGCCAGGTGACCGAGACCGTCGAGGTGCAGGCAACGGCGCCGCTGCTCGAAAGCCAGTCCTCCTCGCTCGGCAGCGTCATCGGCGAGCGCTTCGTCAGCGAGTTGCCGCTCAACGGGCGAAACTTCGTGCAACTGGCGATCCTCACGCCCGGGGTCAACGGAACCGGATACTCGACTCCCGGCACCATCCAAAGCGGAACCCGGCCTGACGATCGGCGGCCCGGCACCGAGATCTTCTCCAACGGCAATCGCGAGGGGTCGAACAACTTCCTCTACGACGGCGTGGACAACAACGAGCGTCTGATCCAGCTCATCGTTTACCGGCCGGCGGTTGAAGCGATCCGCGAGTTCAAGGTGCAGACGAACATGTTCTCGGCCGATGTCGGGCGCAACTCGGGCGCCGTCGTCGATGTAATCACCAAGAGCGGGACCAACGAGATCCACGGCGCCGCCTTCTACTTCCACCGCAACTCGGCGATGGACGCCAAGAACTTCTTTACGCGGCCGGGCGCATCGGTCCCGCCGTTCCGCTACAACCAGTTCGGCTTTGCCGTGGGCGGGCCAATCGTGCGCAATCGGACCTTCTGGTTTGCCGACTACGAAGGCTTCCGGCGCAGTCTGCTGAACACCACGACGCGGACCGTGCCGACGCTCGCCATGCGGCAGGGCGATTTCTCCGGCCAGCCCAATACGATCTTCGATCCGCTGACCACGACGCCGCAGGGCTCCGGTTTCGTGCGCACGCCCTTCCCGGGCAACCGCATCCCCGCCAATCGCTGGGATCCGGTCACGGCGAAATTAATGAACGCCTATCCGGCCCCGCAGACCCCGGG
Organism: uncultured Bryobacteraceae bacterium; assembly: GCA_938003835.1. GTDB lineage: Bacteria > Acidobacteriota > Terriglobia > Bryobacterales > Bryobacteraceae > CALKXJ01. Next base: position 270,736 of record CALKXJ010000002.1, read on the forward strand.
CCTGGCCAACAATTACGTCGCCGAGCTTAAACAGACGCAAGATTGGGATCAGGGCGACATCCGCGTCGACCATCAGTTCACGCCGAACGACAATTTCTTTGCCCGCTACTCGATCCAACACACCACCACCTTCGCCCCGAACACGTTCCCGGAGGTGCAGATTCCCGGTGTCTCGCGCAAGGTGGGCGTCGGCAACGAAGACTCCTTCGCCGGCCCGGCCTTCAACCCTGTTCAGCACGCCGTGGCCAGCTACGTCAAGGTGCTCTCGCCGCGCCTGGTGAACGACTTTCGCATTGGGTTCAACCGCTTCCGGTTGGACTACACCGATGTCAGCCACGTTCCCGGCGGCAAGCTGGGTGTCGAGCTGGGGGTCCCGAACGCTAACGGCCATCCGCTGCAAACCGTCTTTCCAATCTTCAGCCCGGCCGGCTACACCGGCGTCGGCCACAGCCGCTCGCTGCCGATCTACCGGCGGAGCAACACCTTCCAGTACACCGACAACGTCACGTACACGAGCGGCGCGCACACGCTCAAGTTCGGGGCGACCGTCATCCGCCGGCAGATCACCGAGTATCAGACCAACCGCGGCAACGGGCGGTTCAACTTCTCGGCCGCCTTCACGGATTCGCGGCAGGGCGGCGGCACCGGCCACGCCATGGCCAGCTTCCTGCTCGGCTACGCCAATCTGATCGAGCAGGATTACACGCTGGCCTGGACGGGACAGCGCGGCTGGGAGCACGGCCTCTACGTTGCCGACGACTGGCGCATCAACCGGCGCCTGACGTTCAATCTCGGACTACGCTGGGAGTACTTTAGCCCCTACACCGAGGTGGCCGACCGGATCGCGAATTTCGATCTGGCCACGGCTACGATGAAAATCGCCGGCCGGGACGGAGTCGACCGGCGCCTCGGCATGCAGAGGGACTTCAAAAACTTCGCGCCGCGCTTCGGCTTCGCCTGGCGCTTGATGGAACACACGGTGCTTCGCGGCGGCTACGGCATCTTCTACAATCCGAACGGCAACGGCGGAGCGCTCATGCGGCTGTTCCGGCACGTGCCTTTCGGTCCGGTCTACAGCGTCACGCCCGGCGACGTCTTTGTCGGCCCGCGCGTGAGCGACGGCTTCCCGCCGCCTCCAGAAGTCGATTTCCGCGTGGCTGCCGACCCGTACGGAGTGGTCTTCAGCGTTCCGAGCTATTACACCTCGGCTTACGCCCAGCAGTACAACCTCACCCTTCAGCACGAGGTCGCCCCCTGGCAGATGCTGTTCAAAGTAGCCTACGTGGGCAATCTCGGGCGGAGGTTAGGCACCGTCTACGACTACAACCAGCCGGAGCCTGGTCCCGGGACGGTGATCAGCCGCAGGCCGTACGGACAGATTCGCCCGCGACTGACCAGCGTCAACCTGGCCGTCTCGGACGGCCTGAGCAACTACAACGCCCTGCAAGTCTCCGTCGACAAGCGCTTCAGCCACGGTTTCGCCATGCTGCTCGCCTACACCTGGTCCCATGCGATCGATACCGTCGGAACCGAGTTCGGCGGGGGCACGGGGACGCCCCAGGACCGCCGGTGCCGCCGGTGTGACCGCAGCAATGCATCCTTCGACCTCCGGCACCGGGCCACGATCTCCTGGACCTATCATTTGCCGTTTGGCAAGGGCCGGAGGTGGATGAGTCAGGGCAACGTGAGCGAGTATCTGTTCGGCGGCTGGCAGCTCAACGGAATCACCACGCTTCAGACCGGCCTGCCGTTCACGCCGTCGCTCGCCAACCCGAACACCAACGGAGCAGGCGGAAGCCGTCCGGACGTCAACGGGAACCCGGTGCTGCCCTCCAGCGAGCGCTCCATCCGCCGCTGGTTCAACACGAGCGTCTTCTCACGGCCGAATGAAATCCGCTTCGGCAACGCCGGACGAAACATTTTGTTCGGTCCGGGACGGGTGAACTTCGACATGTCGCTATTCAAGCACTTCCCCATCTCCGAACGCTTCACGCTGGAGCTGCGCGGGGAGGCATTCAACATCTGGAATACGCCGCAATTCGGCTTCCCGGACGCCACCATCGGCTCACCGACCGCCGGCACGATCTCGAGCACGGTGGGCAACCCGCGCCAGATTCAGATCGGCACGCGGCTGGAGTTCTGAGACGCACCTTCCGCCGGGCCGCAATGGAACAAGAGAGTCCATTGAGGGGTTATGAGTCGCAACTGAAGGCGGCAATCGAAGCGGCTCTTGCTGCGGGAAGATTCTTGAGACAAGCCTTCCATGCGGGGCGCGATGGAGTGGACGCCGAGGCGGAACATCTCATCCGGACCATTTTGGTCGAAAGTTTTCCGGATTACGGTTACTGCGGCGAGGAAACGGGGGAGTCGGGGCCACGGAACGGAAATCAGCACCTCTGGCTTGTCGATCCATTGGATGGAACGAGCGCCTTTGCCCAGGGGTGGCGCGGGCCGTCGGCATCGATCGCGCTGCTCAGAGCGGGCAAGCCGGTCCTCGGTGTGGTTTATGCCTTCTGCTGGCCTGACGACGAGGGCGAGCTGTTCGCCTGGGCTGAAGGGATGCCGCACCTGGTGCGAAACAATCGCACGGCGCCCTTGCGCCACGATGCTCCCGACACCGTCGCTCTCTCACAGAATGCCGACAAAAAGGCTCGCCTGAATGCGGAGCTGACGGCGCCGTACCGCTTCCGCAACGTGGCCAGCATCGCCCTGCGCCTGGCGCTGGTGGCCGCCCGTGAGGTCCGCGCCTGCAACTCGCTCCACGCTCCGGTGGGCTGGGACTACGCCGCCGGGCATGCCTTGCTCCGTGCCGCGGGTCTGGAACTGGTGGACGAAAATGGACAGCCGGTTGTCTACACGCCCGCTGGCGCCAGCGCGTGCGGGGGCTTCTGCACCGGCGGTCCGCCGGAGCTCGCCCGCGAGCTCTCTCGGCGTGACTGGCGAAGACTCTCTTGCGAGCCGGGCGATCCTGAAGAGCCTCACGATCTGTGCCGTCCCAGTCGCCAGAGGCTCGTCTCCGACGCACCTCTTCTGCGGCGTGCCCAGGGGTGCCTGCTGGGCCAACTTGCCGGCGACGCACTGGGCTCGCTGGTCGAGTTTCAGACGCGAGAATCGATCGCCGCATGCTACCCGGAGGGCCTGCGGCTTCTGGCGGACGGCGGCACCTACCAGACCATCGCCGGCCAGCCGACCGACGACTCCGAGATGGCGCTGATGCTGGCCCGCTCCCTCTTGGAGGCGGGCGGTTACGATCCTGAGGTCACCGCCAGGGCGTACCGCTGGTGGTACGACTCCGGGCCATTCGACATTGGCACCACCGTCAGGACCGCGCTCGCTGCGGGCGGGTTCGATCCGGCTCGCAAATCGGGCTCGTTGGCTGCCGCCTGCCGCCGGGCCGCCAACCATGGCAGCAAGGCCAACGGCGCCCTGATGCGGGTCTCGCCCCTTGGCATCCTGGGCGCCGGGGCCTCACCGGAGCGCGCCTCCCGCTGGGCGGACGAGGACGCGCAGCTCACCCACCCGAATCCCGAATGCCGCCACGCCAATTCGATCTTCGCCGCCAGCCTCGCCTTTGCGATCCGCGAGGGTGCGGATGCGCGCGCAACCTATGAGTTCGCTCTGGCCGAAGCCCGGCGCATCGAGGCGGAGGCGAACGTCCGGCACGCACTGGAGGCGGCGCGCCGGGAGCCGCCGCGGAGCTACACCAGCCAGCAAGGCTATGTCCTCATCGCGTTCCAGAACGCGTTCTTCCAGGCGCTTCATGCGCCCTCGCTCGAAGAGGGCGTCGTCAACACCGTCATGCAGGGTGGAGACACCGACACCAACGGCGCCATCGCCGGTGCGCTGCTCGGCGCCATCTACGGGCGCCATGCGATCCCGTTCCAGTGGTTGGATCGGGTGCTCACGGCGAGGCCGATCCGGAGCCTGGCGGGCGTCCTGCGCCCTCGGCCGAAAGCCTTGTGGCCCGTGGATGCGTTGATTCTGGCAGAACAACTGCTCTGGCTCGGAAAAAATCATGCAATGACGGAGCCTGCGCCAGGACCCAAGCGGCAACGCCGTTGAATCTGCTACCGTCCCTGGTTGGGTCCATGAACCGCAGGGAATTCCTTCTCGGGGGCGCCGCATTCTGCGCCCTCAGCCGCGGCTCCGCCGCTCCGCCCATTCCGGAGCCGCACTTCCCCAGCCGCCTCTACCAGTACGTCTGGCGGAACTGGGAGCTCGCCAATACTCCCCGCCTGGCCCAGGTAATCGGCGCCCGCGAAGCCGACATTCTCGAACTCGGCGCCTCGATGGGTCTTCCCCCGAAGCGGCCGCTGGGCGAGGATCAGCTCCGGCGCCTCTACATCACCGTCATCCGCCAGAACTGGCACCTGTTGCCGGAGGAGCAGATCATCGCGCTGCTCGGCTGGGACCGCGAAAAGTTCGCCTTCACGCTCAAGGAGGACGATTTTCTCGACCATAAGCTCGGGCCGAAGCCGGATTGTCCCAGGCTGGTTTGGGAGGCGCCGCCGCCCGAGCACCGGCGCCAGGCGGCGCGCATCCGCGACATTCTCCGGCAGACGCTCGGCCGCGAGCTCGGCGAGGCGGGCGAGGAAGCTTTCGCGTTCGTGCGGCAACTTGCTTCCACCCAATTGCGCCCCTTGCGCGAGCGCTCGCGGCGTCCCTCCGCCGCCGAGGTCGACCTCACGCGCGGATGGAGCATCCGCGCCCCGCAACAGGAGCCGCTGGCCGGCGCTGCCCGCCGCTTCGCGCAATATCTGCGCGCGGCGATGGAGGTTGAGGTTCCGCTGGGCGATACGGGACGGGCCATCCGCTTCGCTCTCGACCCCCGGCGGCTGGGCGGCGCCGAGGATTTCGAAGTCGAGGTCGGAGAGGAGGAGATCCGCATCAGCGGCGGGGCCGAGGCGGGCCTGCTCCGGGCCCTCTACTGGCTCCAGGACGAGATGGAGCTTCGCGCCGGGCCGTTTCTCGAAAAGGGCGTCCACCGCCGCGCCGCCGTCTGGCATCCTCGCTTCTCTTACTCCTACGTAGCGCTTTACGGCGACCCGTTGCTTGAGCCGGAGGTCGATCCATTTCCCGAGGGATACCTGGAGAAGCTCGCGCGCTCCGGCGCCGACGGCGTCTGGATGCAGGCGGTCCTGCACACGCTGGCGCCGGCGAAGCAGTTTCCGGAGTTCGGCGCGGGCTGGGAGCGGCGCCTGGAGAGACTGGCCGTGCTGGTGGAGCGCGCCGCCCGCTACGGGATCAAGATTTACCTTTACCTGAACGAACCGCGCGCCATGCCGGCCGCGTTCTTCGAGAAGCACCCGGAGATTCGCGGCAGCCGTTACCAGGATCTTTATGCCATGTGCACCAGCGTGCCCGCGGTGCGCACCTGGATCGCGGACGCCATCGCCCACGTCACCGGGCACGTCCCCGGTCTCGGCGGGTGGTTCACCATCACCATGTCGGAGAACCACACCAACTGCTTTTCGCACGGCGGAGCCTGGGGAGGGGGCGCCCCCTCGGCGAAGGATTGCCCCCGTTGCTCTCGGCGCACCAGTTGGGAGGTTCTCGCCGAGCTGATCAAGACCTTCCGCGACGGCATCCGCAGCCGAAGCGAGACGGCCGAGCTGATCGTTTGGGACTGGGGTTGGGGCGATGAGCTGGCTCGAAACCTTATCCCGCGGCTGCCGGAAGACGTTTACTTCCAAAGCATCAGTGAATGGGAGGCGCCGGTGCGCCGCGGGGGCGTCGAGACGCGCGTCGGCGAGTACTCGATTTCGGTGGTTGGCCCCGGCCCCCGCGCCACGCGCAACTGGGACCTGGCCCGAAGGCACGGCCTCAAGACGTCGGCGAAGGTCCAGTTCAACGTTACCTGGGAGATCTCCGCCGTCCCTTACGTTCCCGTGCCCCACCTGATCGCCGAACACTGCGAGAATCTGCGCCAGGCCGGCGTCTCCGGGCTGATGCTTTCCTGGACCTGCGGCGGGTATCCATCGCCCAACATGGAGGTGGCGAAAGCTTTCTTCTTCGATCCGGCCAAACCGGCTGCGGAGGCCATCCTGGAAGTCGCCCGGCGGCGCTTCGGCGAGGCGGCCGCCGCAGATGTAGTCGAGGCCTGGCGGTGTTTCAGTGAAGCCTATCGCGAGTATCCTTACGGCGTGGCGATCTACATCATCCCCACCCAGCACGGACCGGCAAACCTCTTGCGGTTCGAACCGACAGGCCACCGGCCCGGCATGATCCTCTTCCCGCACGATGACGTCAAAGCCTGGTGCGGCCCCTACCCGCCCGAAATCGTGGCGTCCCAGTTCGCCAGGATGGCCTCGATGTGGGAGGAAGGGCTGGTGGCGCTACGCCGGGTCGCCGGGAAGATTTCACCGCAGAAGAGGCCGGCGCTCGAGGCCGAGCTCGCCGTCGCCGAGACCTGCCGGAACCACTTTCTGAGCACGGCCCACCAGGTGGAGTTCTACGTCCTGCGCGACAGGCTGAGGGAAGAGCCCGCGCGGCGGGACGAGATCATACGGCGCATGCGGGCCCTCGCGGAGGCCGAACTCGAGGTGGCGCGCCGGCAGTATCCGATCGCCCGGCGCAACTCGACCATCGCCTTCGAAGCCTCGAACCACTACTACTACCGGCCTCTCGATCTGGCGGAGAAGATCCTCAACTGCCGGCGCCTGCTCGATCACGAGCTCGTCCTCTGAGCGAGTGCTCCCGCTATCGCGGGTACGCGCCGGTGAGCTTGAGCAGCGAGGCGTGAACGCGGTGCAGCAGCGAGGCGCCCTCGAAGAACATCCACGGGCAGTAGCCGGGCACGACGGCGATGCCTCTCTGCTCACAGAAGGCGACCGCTTGCTCGTCGACTGCGCCACGGCCCACCGCCCGGTACATCCACACGCGCGGGATGCCCGCGGCGGCGCACTCCTCGACCAGCGACCAGGTGAGCCGCGCCGGCGTCAGCAGCAGCACGCCCTCCACGGGTGGTGTGATTTCGCGGAGGCTTCGGGCGCAAGGCCGCCCTTCGATCTCGGCGGCCACGGGATGCACCGGCACCATGTCGTAGCCGCGCTTAAGGAACTCCCGGAAGAGCATCCGGCTGAAGTCCCGCCCATTTCGCGACACGCCGGCCATCGCCAGGCGCCGCTGGCGGAGGAAATCCTCGATCCGCTGGAATGCGCTCATGCGGGGCACCTCCTGGGTTTCAGGCTAGCAGGCTAGACTAAAAGTATGTGGGCCGCCCTGGCCGGCGCCGTCCTGCTTCTGCTCCAGGCCGACCCTGCCGCACGCGGACTCCAAGCCCTGGAGGCGGGCAATTACGCGGAGGCGGCCGAGGCGTTCGAGCAGGCCGTCGCGCGAGATCCGGACGATTACGCCGCGCATTTCCACCTCGCCTTCGCGCGGACGATGCTCGGCGAGCGAGACCGGGCGATCTCCGGCTACCGCAAAGTGCTCGAGCTCAAGCCGGGGCTCTATCAGGCGCAGCTCAACCTGGGAATCCTGCTGCTCGAGGCCGAACAGCCTGCCGAAGCGCTCCCGCTTCTCAAGGCGGCGGCGGCGCAACAGCCAGACCAGTTCCAGCCCAACTACCACCTGGCACGCGCGCTCGATGCCGTGGCCGACGATGCCGGTGCCGAGGAGCAGTTCCGAAAGGCGGTGGCCATTGACCCGAAGAGCGCCCCGGCGCGGATCGGCCTGGGCCGGGCGCTGGCCAACCAGCTCAAGTTCGACGAGGCGCTGGCGGCTTATCGGGAGGCGGCCGGCCTCGACCCGGAATTCCGGGGTTATCTGATCGAACTGGCGGCACGCCTGGAGGAGAAAGGGCACGCTGAGCGGGCCATCGCGCTATACCGGGAATGCCCGCCGTCGCCCGAGGTGGACGAACGGCTGGGGAACCTCTTGCTCGAGGCCGGCAAGGTGGAGGAGGCGCTGCCGCACCTGGAAGCGGCCGTGAAGGCTTCGCCGACGCCGGCCAATCAATTTCTGCTGGGGGTTGCCTATCTCAAGAGCAAGCGGCTCGAGGAAGCCGCGCCGCTGCTCGAGGCGGCCCGGCAGGCGCGCCCCGACGATCTTCGCCTGCGGCTCACCTACGGGCGCCTGCTCCGGGACCTGAAGAGATACTCGGCCGCGGCCGGGGAGTTCCTCGCCGCCGTCAGGCTCGCCCCGGACTCCAAGGAGGCCTGGAGCGAGCTGGCCGGAATGCTGGTGCTGCTGGACAACCGTCCCCAGGCGCTCGCGGCGCTCGGCCGGCTCGAAGCGCTCGAGCCCGGCAATGCGGCCGTACACTTCCTCCGCGCGATGCTGCTCGACAAGGACAAGCAATACGGGCCGGCGCTCGCCAGCTATGAAAAATTTCTGGCGATGAGTGCGGGAGCGTATCCGGAGGAAGAGTTCAAGGCCCGGCAGCGGATCAAGGTGATCCGCAGGGAACTCGAGCGGCGATGATCCGCTGGCCGTTTTCGCTCGTCCTGCTGGCGTTTGCGCACTTCGGGGCAGCGCTCGCCGAGGCCGATCTCGAGGCGGTGCGGGCGGAGAAGAGGCTGGAGAGACGCGCGCGGCTGGCGCTTCAGAACGCCGACCGCATGATCACGGCGGCACGCGAGGCCTATCAGGGCGGCGACGCCACGGCCGTGCGTTCCGCGCTCGAGGAGGTCGCCGCCTCCGTCGAGCTCTGTTATCAATCTCTGAAGGAGACCGGCAAGGACCCAAGGCGCAACTTCCGGCATTACAAGCACGCGGAAATCACCACCCGCCAGCTCCTGCGCCGGCTAGGCGGCTTTCGCGACGAGATGAGCTATCTCGACCGCGAGTTGATCGAGCCCGTCATCGAACGGGTCGAGCGGGTCAACAAGGACCTGCTCCACGACATCATGGGAGGGCGGAAATGAACAGGGGTATTCTCGCCGGGATGGTGTGCGCCGGCGTGTTGCTGGCGGCCCAAGGCCGGGACTTTCTCACCACCGACGAGGCCGATCAGATCCGGTTGGTGCAGGAGCCGAATGCGCGGCTGAAGCTCTACGCCCAGTTTGCCGCTCAGCGCATCGACATGATCGAGCATCTGCTGGCCCGGGAGCGACCCGGCCGGACCAACCTGATTCACGAAGCGCTCGAGGATTACATCAAGATCATCGAGACCATCGATACCGTGGCCGACGACGCGCTGCTGCGCGGCGAGCGGATCGAGGAGGGCATCGCCGCGGTCGCCGAGGCCCAGGAGAAATTCCTCGCGGCGCTCAAGAAGGTCCAGGCGGCGGCCCCGCGCGACATGGCACGCTATCGCTTCGCGTTGGAAAACGCCATCGAAACCACCCAGGACAGCCTCGAGATCAACCGGGAGGACCTGCGGGAGCGCTCCGCCCAGGCTGCCGAGCGCGAGAAGCAGCAGCGGAGGCGTCTGGAGGAGCTGATGACGCCGGAAAGTGTGCGCGAACGCCGCACCGAAGCCGAACAGATGCAGAAGAAGGAGGAGGAGCACAAGCGCAAAGCGCCGACGCTCTACCGCAAGGACGAAAAAAAACCCGAGCAGCCCTAGCTTCGAGGCGGGATCTCTCCGCTCTCGACGGCCGCTTCGGACTGGGAGGCGACGAATCGATCGATTCGCGAAGTGACGGCGTGAGCCGCGTCGAATTGGAAGACCGGCAGAATCGTCCAGGATGCCGTCACGGAAACGAGGCCGCTCCGTCCTTCCAATTCGATAAACTCCTCGTGCCGCTGGGTGGCGAAGTGGCGCACTTCGCGCTCCAGGGCGACCTCCGGCGCCTGGCGCTCGAGCAGGGCGACGAAGGCCGGCCCACTCCAGCGGAAAAGGGTGTCGCCCGCACGGAGAAGCCTCTGGAGGCGGGCCGCAAACGACCGGAGAATCTGGTCTCCGGCGGCATAGCCAAACCGATTGTTGACAAGGGCGAGCCGGTCAACGACCAGGATCGCCACATAGGCGTGGCGTCTCTCAGCGCACGCCGCCTCGATGGCTCGCTCGGCCTCTGGCCGACCAGCCAGACCGGTAACCGGATCAAAACGCGGCTCGCGCCCGAGTCCGCCGGACAATCTCGAAACTTCAGCCTTCAGATGCGTAATCAGCTTTGCGGACTCTTCTCGATGTCGTGCGGCCTCCTGCTCGAGCTCCCGAACACACTCAGCAAGCCGGGCTTTGAGCAGGCGAATATCCTCGATGGCCGATGCCCGTTCCACCCGGCGGCTGATCTCTTTCAGGTTGGCGATCGAGCGTTCGCTTCCCGAGGAGAGCCGCTCCAGCCCTTCGGTGAGCACCGCCACCATCTGCTGCAACTCGAGAACCTGGGCCCGGATCAGGCGGCCGACCCGGTGGTTGTAGCCCTCCAGGGCTTTGATCGCCTCGCCCGCTACCACGAGGGCATCCTCGGGCTTCTGAGCTGCGTCCAGGCGGCGATCGAGCTCGGCCATCTCGGCGCGGAAGCGCTCCAGGTCAGTCGAGTCCGCCTCGACGGCGTGGAGCCGGATCGCTTCGACTAGAAGGTGGTTCACGCGCGCCCGGACACGGGCGAGTTCCTCGGTCTGCGCCGCTTCCAGGTATCGCTTGAGCGAGATCATGGCCCACGCACGCCAGCCACCTTCGGCCGACTCGCGCCGCTGGTGCTCCCGGCGCCCTCGGCTGCCGGCTTCGGGACCCGCTCGGTTAGAGTGTCGCGGAGGCGGCAGAGCTCTTCTTCAAGCCGGCGCGGGCGAGTGATGTCCGTGATCATCCCCAGCGCACCCAGGAATCTGCCTTCCTCGTTAAAATTGCCGCAGCCGGACACCAGGACCGGTATCGTCCGCCCGTCCCTGTGCAGAAAAGCCAACTCGAGTCGGCGCCTGAGTCCAACTTTGAGCTCCTCGAAGGCCTCGGCGGCGCGCTCACGCGACTCCGGCGCGACGAACTCAAGAAAGTGTCTGCCGAGCGCCTGCTGGCGTTCATAGCCGAGCAGCCTTGCCAGCTCCTCGTTCATGAAGGTAACAGCTCCCGCCGCGTCGGTCATCCAAACGCCTTCCTGGGCCGTTTCCGCAAGCCACCGCCAACGCCCTTCGCTTTGCTGGAGAGCCTGCTCGACGGCCAGGCGCTCGGTCAAGTCGAGGATCAGGGCCATCACGCCGGCAATCTCACCCTTAGCGTCGTACAGGGGCGCCGTGGAGAGCCTCAGCCGCAGCCGAGTGCCGTCTCTGCGCTGCTGAACCACTTCCACGTCCCTGACGCCCTCGCCGGCGAAAGCGAGGTCCTGAATCCGGCGCGAATCCTCGTGCGCGAATTCCGGCATGATCTCATCGAGCGGTCTGCCCAGAATCTCGTCGGCGCTCCAGCCGAAGATCCGTTCGCAGGCCGGGTTCCAGAGGAGCAAGCGCCGATTTCGGTCGATGGCAGCGATGCCGGCCGGTGAGGCCTGAATGATGGCATCGTTGCGGAAGTAGTACTCCTGAAGTTCGTCGTGAAGCCGCCAGTGGTGGGTGACATCGCTGAAGGCGACGGCGACCTCCTGGGGCCGGAGTCGGAACGCGTACACCCGAAAAAGACCCCCGCAGCGCTCATCCTGATATTCGACCCGGTCGTTAAACCAGCTCCTTCCGGTGCGGATCACCTCGCGATACCTCTCCGGCACCTCGGTGGCCGCCAGGCTCGGAAAGGCCTCCTCGATCGGCTTGCCGATCAGATCGCGGTGTTCCAGCCCGAGGATGCGGTCGGCCGCGGCGTTGGCCCAGACGAGGATCAGGCGGTCGTCTGCCTCCAGACGGTAGGTGTAGAGTCCGAGCGGAAGGGCGTTGAGAATCTCCGCGTGGCACCTCTCGGTCTCACGGAGGGCCGTTTCCGCCCGGCGCCTCCGCCCGAGATTGCGCGCGAGGACGCAGGCCGCCAGGGCGGCAAAACCGGCAACCAGCACGCTCCAAATTCCCGACTCCATCGTCGACCCGACTCCACAGACGGACGGCCCCTCACGGACGCCGGCGGGCGGGCAGGCGGCGCCTACCCTTTCCCCGGTTTTCTCATCGGTCGAATGGAAGGCCGGGTTTAATCTTGGTTACAACGCAGCGACGCGGCCCTACTGGCTTTGCGCCGGACGCTCGTAGGGAGTCTGGAGATAGCGGGCCGCCTCCTCCAGCGCCCCCTGGGTATTGTCCTTGGTTCGCAGCGCCAGGTTGTACTCGTTCACCGCGCGCTCGCGCTGGCCGGTGATGTCGAAGATCTTGCCCAGGTTGATGTGCGACCAGACTTCGGTCCATTTGGGCTCGAGATCCCCGTTCAGGGCCTCGCGAAACTCGTTGGCCGCGGCCTGGTAGTTCCGCTGGAGGAAAAAGACCTCGGCGATCCGGAAGTGGGCGAGCGAGCTGTAGCGATTGACGTCGAGCGCCTTCTGATATTCCTTGAGCGCCTCGGCGAACTCACCGATCTCGACAAGCTGCTCGCCGCGGCGGATGGCCACCCTCACGCGCATGTTGTCGTCAAAGCGCAGCACCTCGTTGTTCGGGTCGATGACGACGTTCTTCGGCTTGCCGAAGGTCTCGACGACGAACTCGGTGGAGGGCCCCACCACCTCGACCTCTTTCTCCTCCGGATTGCCCTCGGTTTCGATCTTGAGCGTCACCGGCATCCGGAAGGTGTCCAGATCCTGCGTGATCTTGCCCATGATGCGGAAGCCGCTGCGCGTGCGGAAGACCGTGTATTCGATGTTGAACTCCGGAGCGCCGCTCGACTCGATCCACTGGATGAAGAAGCCCTGGAGATTCCGCCCGGAAACGGCCTCGGCGGCGGCACGGAAATCGTCGGTGAAGACTGCCTTCCAGGCATACTTTTCGGGGAACTCCTTGAGGAGCCGGGCGAAGGGCTCCTCCCCGATGACGCGCCGCAGCATGTGCAGCACCCCCGCCCCCTTGGCCGCCGTCGCCGCCCAGAATTCGGGCGAGTAATCCTCGAGGCGCGCCGACTGGATCAGCGGCACGTCCTCGACCGTCAGCGCCTCCACGAAGGCCTCGCGGACCTCGCTCTCCATCGCCGGCGGGCCGGCCGTCTCCCGCAACCAGACGAATTCGGCGTAGCGGGCCATGCCGTTGGTGAGCCAGAGGTGGTTGCGCGTGGCGGCGGAAACCAGGTGGCCCCACCACTGCCGCGCAATCTGATTGACGAGCAGGCGCGAGTTGACCGTTTTGCCGATCCCCTCGGGAGACAAAAACAGCAGGCCCGGCCCGGCGTAACCGGTGGGCGCGCCGCTATCGGTCTGGATGACGGTGAGCGAGGCCTGGGGCGCGATGCCGAACAGACCGGAGAGGAAGCTCACCACTTTCCCGACCGCTTCGCCGTAGGCGGCCGCCATCGCCTCGGTCTCGCCGCGGAAGTAAAGGGTGGTCGTAACGCCCTCGCTCGTGACGAGGCGCGGCTCGCCCTGGACCACGGCGATGCTGCCGGGAAAGGCCGGCTGGGTGAAGCGGGAACGGAAGCGCATCTGATCCGGCCCTGCCGCTTCGGAGGATTCTATGCCCCCGGCGATCACTTTGTAGCCGCTCGGCACGGTGATCTCGAGTTCCGCCGTGTAGCGGTCGGCCGTGTAGTCGTTGACGGGGAACCAGCGCGCCGGGTAAAGCAGAAAGGCGTGATCCTGCCGGATGGCGGCGAAGGTCAGCCCCCAGACGGGCGACTCTTCCTTGCCGGTGAGCGTCCCGCGGTAGGAGAACCGCAGCGACCTTGACTTCCCCTTGCCGAGCAGCTCGGGAAAACTCACCCGGACGGTGAAATCGTCGGCCGTGCGATCCGCAGGCAGCTCGGCGCCGTTCTCATCGACGACCCGCTCCAGCCGCAAGGCGTTGTGGAGCTGGAAGGAGACGCTCCGCAAACCCTCGTCGAGCGGCTGGAAACGAACCTCCACTTCGGCGGTCAAATCCTGGGTGCGCGGATGGACCTCCGCGCGAATGACATAATGCTCGACGTCGAGCCGCGCACTCTGGCGCTGCGCGAGCGCCGTGCTGAGCGGCGCCACGAGCAAGGCGGCGCCGGCAATGAGGCGCCACGCGCGGATCCGGACATTAAGCGACATCGTAGAACCCTTTCGGCAACAGCTCCACCACGCTGGCGGCGGCCTTCTCGAAGGGATCCTCCTCGCCCGAGAGCGCCGCGGCGACGCGGGCCAGTTCCTGCTTCATGCGCCGCCGGGCCTCCTCGCCGCCGAGTAGCCGCCGGCCTTCAGCGGCCAGCGACTCCCCGCTCACTTCATTCTGTATCAATTCCGGCACCACCGGCCGGCCGGCGATCAGGTTCACCATCGAATAGAAAGGCACGTCGACCAGCAGACGACCGAGCAACCAGCTCAGGGTGGTGACCCGGTAAAAGACCACCATCGGCGTGCCGAGGAGCGCCGCTTCGATGGTGACGGTGCCGCTGGCCGCCAGCGCCAGCTCTGCGTGGGCGATCGCGTTCCAGCTATCGCCCTCAATCACTTGGATGGTTTCCGAGGCAAACGGTTCCCAAAATCTGCCCAAGCCGGCGGCAGCCCAGCTCCCGGGCGGCAGCGCCAGGACGAAGGAGAGCGCCCGGTCCGCAGCCAGGCGCCGGGCTGCCTCGACCAGGTGCGGGAGATGCCGGCGGATCTCACCTGCGCGGCTGCCGGGCAGCAGCGCCACGATGGGACGATCGCCGGCAAGCCGGTACTTTCGAAGGAACTCCTCCCGCGTGAGCGTGGGCCGCGCCAGGCGCGCCAGTGGATGGCCGATGTAAAGCGCGGGCACGTTGTGGCGGCGGAAGAACTCCTCCTCGAACGGGAAAATGCAAAGCAGAAGCCGGACGTCACGCCGGAGGCGCCGCAGGCGGCCCTTGCGCCAGGCCCAGACCTGCGGCGCCACCAGGTAAACGATGGGAACGCCCAGGCGCGCCAGCGCCCGGGCGAGCCGCAGGTTGAAATCCGGGCTGTCGGTCAGGATGGCCAGATCGGGGCGCCGACGGCGGGCGGCGGCGACAATCTTCCGAAATTCGCCGTAAATCCTCGGGATGTGAGAGAGGACCTCGACCAGGCCGACCACGGCCAGGCTGGAGGCGTCGATGACGGGCTCCACACCGGCCGAGCGCATGCGGGGGCCGGCGCAGCCGAAAAAGCTCGCCGCAGGCAACCGGCGCCTCAGCGCCTCCACCAGTTGCGCCGCATAGAGATCGCCCGAGGCCTCGCCTGCCGTGACCAGGATGCGGGGCCTGTCAGCGACCGTGGCCGTCTTCGAGATAGGTGTAGCCGCGGAGGCCCTCTTCATAGACGCGGACCAGACGCCCGGCCTCCTTGTAGTCGATCCGGCCCGCTCGCATCGCCGCCTCGACGTCGGAGCGGAATTCTTCGACCAGACGCGCCGAGTCGAACTGTACGTAGTCAAGCACCTCGCGGACGGTGTCGCCGCGGACCACGGTCTCGAGCACCGGCTCGCCCGATTCGCTCGTGGCCACATGGACGGCGTTGGTGTCGCCGAAGAGGTTGTGCAGGTCGCCCAGGATCTCCTGATAGGCGCCGATCAGGAAGGCCCCGAGCAGGTAGGGCTCCCCGGTGAAGGGGTGCAGCAGCAGACTGCGCTTGACGTCGCGCCGGTCGATGAACTGGTCGATCTTGCCGTCGGAGTCGCAGGAGATGTCGCCCAGGATGGCGTGGCGCGTCGGCCGCTCATTGAGCCGGTGGATGGGCATGATGGGGAACAGTTGCTTGACCGCCCAACTGTCCGGCATGCTCTGAAACAGCGAGAAGTTGCAAAAGTAGGTGTCGGAAAGCATGGCCTCGAGCCCCTCGAGCTCCTCGGGGAAGTAGTCGAGGTTTTCGGCCAGCTTGAGTACCCTCCGGCAGATCGCCCAGTAGAGGTTCTCGGCCACGCAGCGCTGCTCGAGCGGCAAATAACCCAGGCTGAAGAGATTGAGCGCCGCATCGAGCGACTGCTGGGCGTCGTGAAAACTCTCGAGCAGGTTCTTGACGTTGAGCTCCTGATAGGTCTCGAGCAGGTCCACCACCGGCTGCTCGTAGTCCTCCGGCACCGACTGCGGCACGTTGGGCTCGCCGAGGCCGGAGACGCCCAGAACGTTAAAGACGAGCACGGAGTGGTAGGCGGCGATGGCGCGCCCGCTCTCGCTCACGATGGTCGGATGGGGGATGTCGGCCTCGTCGCAGACGTTCTTGATGTGGTGGACGACGTCGTTGGCGTACTCCTGGAGCGTGTAGTTGACGCTCGATTCGAAGTTGCTCTGCGAGCCGTCGTAGTCGATGCCGAGACCGCCGCCCACGTCCAGATGCGTCAAGCCGGCGCCGGCGCGTTTGAGCTCCACGTAGACGCGGGCCGCCTCCGTCACCGCGGCCTTGATCGTGCGGATGTTGGTGATCTGGCTGCCCAGGTGGAAGTGCAGCAGGCGCAGCGAATCCTGCATGCCCAGGCTCTTGAGCTGCTCGAGCGCCCGCATCGCCTCGTTGAGGGTCAGCCCGAACTTCGAGCGGTAGCCGCTCGAACTCTTCCAACGGCCGGAGCCACGGCTGGCGGGCTTGATCCGGATGCCGATCACCGGATCGACGCCGATGAGCGCGGCGTGTTTGATCACCAGATCGAGCTCGGTGTACTTCTCGACGACGGGGATGATCTGCCGGCCGATTTTCGAGGCCAGCATCACCATCTCGATGTACTCGTCGTCCTTGAAGCCGTTGCAGATGATGGGCGTCGAGTTGTCGGCGATGGCCAGCACCGCAAGCAGCTCCGGCTTCGAGCCTACTTCGAGGCCGAAGCCGTAAGGCCGGCCGTGCTTGTAGATCTCCTCGACCACCTGGCGCTGCTGGTTCACCTTGATCGGGTAAACGCAGCGATATTCGCCCTGGTAGCCGTTCTCCTCGATGGCGTGCTGAAAGGCCTGCCGAATCTCATTTACACGGTGCTTGAGGATTTCGCCGAAGCGCAGCAGGATGGGCAGCGAGATGCCGCGCAACACCAGCGTGTCGACCAGCTTCTTGAGATCGATGGCGCGCGCCGGGTCCTTGGTGGGATGCACCCAGAGATGGCCGTTCTCCCCCACGGAGAAGTAGCCCTGGCCCCAACCGGCGACGTCGTAAAGCTCGGCGGCGTCGGCTACGGTCCAGCGCTCGGCCGGCTCGTGCGCAGCAAGCGTTTCTACGAATCTGGGGTTCAACGCACCTCCGTCAATCTTATTAGTTTCGGGCGAATCGACTGCGGCTGCAACTTTATTTTCGCATCCTGGCGCCAAAACACGCTATGCCGGCCGGCGGGGCGTCAGATACCAGTCGAGCGCGTCCTGGAGTGCCAGCCCGGGCGGCTCGCGGCCGGCCTCCGGGTGAGTGGCGCGGAAGCGCCGGAGGGCCAACTCGAGCAGCTCGGCGGCCACCTCGGGATGGGCCGCGGAGCGGTCCGCGAACTCGCCGGGATCGGCCTCGACATCGAACAGGCGCAGGTAACGGCCCGGCGTCGGGCGGTCGGTCTGGTAGCCGTCGTCACGGGCGCGTTTGCCCGAGCAGTAGATGAGCTTCCAGCGCCGGGTGCGGATCATGAGCTCTTCGTTGTGCAGATATTCGCTGAAGACGTGACGGCGCGGCCGGGCGGGCCGGCCGCCGGCGAGATAGGGCGTGAGGCTTTCGCCCTGCATCCGCTCGAGCGGCGGGGCACCCAAAAACTCCAGCAGCGTCGGCGTCAGATCGAGCGACTCCGTCAGCTCCTCGACCACGCGCCCGGCCGGGATCCGGCCGGGAAAGCGGAAGATCAAGGGCACGCGGACGGCCGGCTCGTAGAAACAGTGTTTTTCGAAGCGGCCATGCTCGCCGAGCGAGTAGCCGTTGTCGCCCCAGTAGACGACCAGCGTCTCCTCGTCGAGCCCGGTGCCGGCCAGGGCATCGAGCACCACGCCGATGTTGCGGTCCAGAAAGGCCACCGCGGTGTAGTAGGCGGCGATGATCCCTTGCTTGTCGCGGTCGCTCAGCTCCCGGAAGATCAGCGGAATCTGCCAGGTGTCCTCGGGCCCCACACGCGGAACGGCGAAGCGCGCCGGATCGAAACGCTCGCGGTATTCGATCGGGAAATCGAATGGAGAGTGAGGTTCGAGAAAGCTGACCCACAGAGCGAAGGGCCGCCGGGGAGGCTTCCGAAGAAACGCCGCCGCCTTCCGGGCCAGGAAGGCGCCCGCCATGTCCTCCTGGTAGCGCGGGTAGGGGAGCTTGTCGGCGTTCAACCAGATGCGCGCCGGATCGCGGAAAGGCCGCCACGGCGGCTTCACCGGAATCTCCGGCGGAACCGGGCGCGGCTTCGCCTCCGCGCGCCAGGCTTCTTGAAACGCCCCGTCGACCAGCGCGATGTCGAAGCCGTGGATGCCGGGCGCGGGTTTCCGGTTGAAGTGCATCTTGCCGAAGGCGGCCGTGAGATAGCCGGCGCGCTGAAGCTGCTCGGCCAGCGTCACCTGTTCGTCGGCCAGCACGCTCGAAAGCAGCGGCACTCCGCAGGCATGCGGCAGCAGCCCGGTCAGCACCGACTGGCGCGAGGGCGTGCACATCGGATAGTTGACGTAGTGATGGGAGAAGCGAGTGCCCTGGCGCGCCAGGCGATCGAGGTTCGGCGTCTGGGCCAGCGGATTGCCGGCGGCCCCCAGCACGTCGTGGCGGTGGTCGTCACCGATCAGGAACAGGAGATTCGGCCGCCTGCTGGTGGGCGAGCACCCGACCAGCGCCGGAGCGCCCAGAAAGCTGCGTCGGCTGAGCATCGTCGAGCGCGATTATATCGCCCGGGAGCCTGCGGCTGGGTTATTTTGATAGGGTCATGACCCGGCGCAGCTTTCTGGTTTCAGCAACGGCGCTGGCGACGGCGCCCGCTCTGGCCCAAAGAAAGATTCCCCTCGGGCTCGACGCTTACTCGGTGCGCGCGCTGCGCTGGAAGGCGTTCGAGCTGATCGACTTTGCTGCGCGGCTCAAGCTGGACGCCCTGCAACTGGCCGTCCCGGGCGACTACGAGAGCCTGGAGGCGGGCCATCTGGAGCAAGTGCGCCGGCGGGCCGAAGAGGCCGGCCTGGCGCTCGATGCCGCGATCGGCTGCATCACGCCCACCACCAGGAGCTGGGGAAAGCGCACCGACCGGCCGGAGGACAACATTGCCATGGGGGTCCGCGTCGCCAAGGCGATTGGCGCGAAGGTGCTGCGCTGTTTCGTGGGCGGCCCGGCGGACCGGCCCATCGCGCCCCACATCGAGCCGACACTCAAGGTCCTGCGGGCGGTCAAGAGCCGCCTGACGGGCGAAGGGATCAAGCTCGCTATCGAAAACCACGGGGATTTCCTGGCCACGGAACTGAGGCGCCTGATTGAAGAGGCCGGGCCGGAGGCGGTGGGTTGCTGCCTGGACACCGGCAATCCCGTCGCGGTCCTGGAGGACCCGCTCGAGACGCTCGAGGTGCTGGCGCCATACGTTGTCACCTCGCACGTGCGCGATTCGGTGGTCTGGGAGCACCCGCGCGGCGCCGCGTTTCAGTGGGTGGCTCTCGGGGACGGCACGATCGATTTCAAGGAGTGGACCGCGCGCTTCGCCGCCCTCTGTCCCGGCGTGCCGATGCAGCTTGAGATCATCACCGGCCGGCCGCCGCAGGTGCTGCCTTTCCTCGAGCCGGATTTCTGGAAAACGCTCCCCGGGCGGACCGGAGCCGAGCTGGCGAGGTTCCTGAAGCTGGTGCGGGCCGGGCGGCCCTTCATGGGCTCGATGGTCATTGCGGGCTCAGCTGGGATGCCTCCCGAGTACGAAGCCGCCCTGCGCGTGCAGCAGCGCTACGACGTCGAACGGAGCGTCGAATACGCCCGGCGGGCGCTCGGCGTGGGGCTGCGCGGGCAAGCCTGAGAGAGGAATTCCCGGAGAGACCGGCGTCTCCGGCGCCACTAGATTGAAGGCGGGTGTGGCGCCATGCGGACGATCGCACTGCTCGTGTCTGTTGCGGCCCTGGCGGCGGCCGAGCCGGGCGCCGGGCGCGTCGAATACGTCGGCGGGACCGTGGCGGCGCTCGCTGAGCGCCCCAAGGGCCGCCTGATTACCACGGACAACGATTTCCTGATCTTTCAATCGGGTCCGGTGCGCTACGCGGTGCGCTGGCAGCAGGTCACGCTGCTCGAATACGGGCAGCGGGTCAGCCGTCGCTACGCCATGGGGGTGATCGTCTCGCCCTTGCTGGTGCTAAGCAAGAGCCGGAAGCACTTCCTCACCGTCGGCTTCACCGACGAGGCCGGCGCGGCGCAGGCCATGGTCTTCCGCGTGGACAAAGACGACATCCGCTCGCTGCTGGTGGCGCTCGAGGTCCGGACCAATCTCAAGGTGGAGTATCAGGACGAGGACGCCCGGAGGGCCGGCAAAGGATGAGGCCATGAACTTCGCCTGGTGGTTGCTGCTTGTCAGCTCGGTGGGACTGGCGGCCGAGGAGGATCCCGGCCGGCGCCTGCTCGAGGTGCGGCGCATACACGTCGAGCGGCTCTCGGGCGGCGAAGGCGCGGACCAGATCCGCGACATGATCATCAGCAGCTTGCAGCGGACCGGCCTGTTCGTCCTGACGGAAAACCCGGAGCGGGCCGACGCCTTCTTGCGCGGCTCGGCCGAGGATCTCATCTACACCGACGTGTATCAGAGCGCCGAGGGCATCGACGCGCGCGGTGCGGTCGCGCTGGGCACGCCGCGGACCTCGACCGGACGCTACATCGGCGGGCGGGGGGTCTCGGCCAGCGCCGGGGCCGGGGAGAACGAGTCCAGCCGCATTCAGGAGCGCAAACACGAGGCGAGCGCGGCGGTGCGCCTCGTGGACCGCGACGGTGACGTGTTGTGGTCCACCATCCAGGAAAGCAAGGGCGCCAAATTCCGGGGCGCCGCCGCCGATGTGGCCGAGAAGATCACCCGGCAGCTCATGGCCGATCTCGAGCGGCTGCGCAAGGGCCCGCCAATCGGCACCATACGCGCCGAACCGCCGGCGCGCCGCTCAACGAACAATCCGGACCAGCTTCCGCGTTGAGCCCGTTCCCGCCACGATCTTCACCGAAGACGCCGGAACGCCGAACAAACGGGCGAGGAACGCGCAGAGCTCGGCGTTCGCCTTTCCTTCCCGCGCCGGGGCCGCGATGCGCAGACGGAGCGCCCCATCCGCCATGCGCCCGGCAATCTCGTTCCGCGCGGCGCCGGGGACCACTTTCACCGCGAGCGTGAGTTCGCCCCTGCGGCCGAGCTCGCCGGCCAGCTCCGCAAGGCCAGTCACGGCGCCCCTGTTATGATGAGAAGTTCCCGGATGAGGCCGGCCATACCCGATATTCTCTCCCGAATCGTCGAGGCGAAACGGGCGGGCGTGGAGGCGGTGCGGCGGCGCCGGGAGGAACTCGACCGGCTGGCAGAGCGGCGCGCGGCGGAGCGGCGAAACTTGCATGCGGCGCTCGCCGCACGGGATCCCGCCTTGATCGCTGAGATCAAACGGGCGTCGCCGAGCAAGGGGACCCTGGCGGAAGCGGTGGATCCGGTCAAGGTGGCGCGCGGCTATGAAGAGGGCGGCGCGGCGGCTCTCTCCGTGCTGACGGATGAGGAGTTCTTCCGGGGAAGCCTCGCCGACCTCGAAGCGGCACGGGCGGCGGTGAAGCTGCCGGTGCTTCGCAAGGACTTCACCCTCGATGAGGTCCATGTGATCGAGGCGGCCGCCTCCGGCGCCGACGCCATCCTGCTGATTGCGGCCATCCTCGACGCCCGCCAGTTGCGCCGGTTGCGCGAGGCGGCAGCCTGCTACGGCATGGCGGCTCTCGTCGAAGTCCATGAGAAAGAGGAACTTGGCTTGGCGCTCGACTCCGGGGCGGAGATCATTGGCGTGAACAACCGCAACCTCCACACCTTCGAAGTCTCGCTCGAGACCTCGCTGCGGCTGGCCGAGAAGATCCCGCCCGGGGTGATCCGGGTGAGCGAAAGCGGCATTCACTCGCGGGCCGACATCGAGCGGCTCCGTGCGGCCGGCTATCAGGCCTTCCTGGTGGGGGAGCACCTGATGCGGGCTCCGAATCCAACCGAGGCTTTGCGGGCGCTCATCGGATGATGGTCAAGATCTGCGGCATCACCAACCGGGAGGACGCGCTGGCGGCGATCGAGGGAGGAGCCTCGGCGCTCGGCTTCAACTTCTGGCCGAAGAGCCCGCGGTATGTATCGCCGGAGCGGGCCGCGGAGCTGCTGGCCGTGCTGCCGGGCGTGGTGTGGCGGGTCGGAGTTTTCGTCAATGAACCGCCTGAGACGGTGGCGCAGATGGCGGAAGAGCTCGGCTTGGACGTCGTGCAGCTTCACGGGGAGGCTGCGGCTCCGGCCGGGCTGCGAGTCTGGAGAGCGTTGCCCGTCGATGCCGCGTTTCGAGCCGAGCTGCTCGACCTCTATCCGGCGGAGGCTTTTCTGCTGGACGCGCCCGCCGGAGCGCAAATCGGCGGCACGGGACGCTCCTTCGACTGGCGGCGGGCGGCGGGCTTGAAACACCGGATCATCCTGGCGGGAGGCCTGGATGCCGATAACGTGCGCGAGGCGATCCGGACGGCGCGGCCCTGGGGCGTGGACGCCTGCTCGCGCCTGGAGTCGGCGCCGGGCAAGAAGGATCATCGGAAGATGGCGGCTTTTCTTAAGGCCGCGCTCGAGGAGGGCGACTCGTAATGGGTGCGTTTCCTGATGCCCGCGGCCACTTTGGCCCCTATGGCGGGCGCTATGTGCCCGAGATCCTGATGTCGCCGCTCGAGGAGCTGGAGGCGGCGTATCTCGAGGCGCGGCGGGATCCGAGCTTCCAGGCGGAGCTCGAGGAGCTGCTCGCCAACTACGCCGGGCGGCCGACCCCGCTCTACCAGGCGCGGCGGCTGAGCGAGCTCGCCGGCGGGGCGCGGATCTATTTCAAGCGCGAGGATCTGCTCCATACCGGCGCGCACAAGATCAACAACTGTCTCGGCCAGGTGCTGCTGGCGCGCCGCATGGGCAAGCGCCGCATCATCGCCGAAACCGGCGCCGGCCAGCATGGAGTGGCCACCGCCACCGTCTGCGCGCTTTTTGGGATGGAGTGCGTGGTCTATATGGGGGTCGAGGACATGCGGCGGCAGCGGCTGAACGTCTTCCGCATGCGCCTGCTGGGCGCCAAAGTCGTCGGCGTCGACACGGGCAGTCGCACGCTGAAAGACGCCATCAGCGAGGCCATGCGCGACTGGGTCACCAACGTGGCCACCACGCACTACCTGCTCGGCTCCGCTCTGGGCGCCCATCCCTACCCGATGATGGTGCGTGACTTCCAGCGCATCATCGGCGTCGAGGCCCGGAGGCAGATTCTCGAGGCCGAGGGGCGCCTGCCGGAGGCGATCTTCGCCTGCGTGGGCGGCGGCAGCAACGCGATTGGCATCTTTCATGCCTTTCTCGAGGACGAGGGCGTGCGGCTGATCGGAGTCGAAGCGGGCGGCGCGGGCGACGAGCTCGGCCGGCACGCGGCCCGGTTCCTCACCACCACGCCGGGTGTGCTGCACGGCACTTACAGCTACCTGCTCCAGAACGAAGACGGCCAGGTGGCGCTTACCCACTCAGTTTCGGCTGGTCTCGATTATGCCGCCGTGGGGCCGGAGCACGCCTGGCTTTATGACCGCGGCCGCGCCGAATACGTTCGCGTGCGCGACGAAGAGGCGCTCGAGGCCGCCCGCACGCTGGCGCGCGTCGAAGGGCTGCTGCCCGCGCTCGAGTCGGCGCACGCGGTCGCCGAAGCGCTCAAGCGCGCCCGCCAGTTCTCCGGCGCGGTGATCGTCAACCTCTCCGGACGCGGCGACAAGGACATCGACATTTACCGGGAGCATTTCCAGGACCTTGACCCACCGCACGCCGACCACTAGGATCAGCCGGCTTTTCGCGCGCCTGAGGGAGGAGGGCCGGCCGGCGCTGATCGCCTATCTTACGGCCGGAGATCCGAGCCTGGAACGTACGCCGGCGCTGGTGGCCGCGCTCGAACGGGGCGGAGCGGACCTGATCGAGCTCGGCGTGCCGTTCTCGGATCCGGTGGCCGATGGCCCGGTGATCCAGCGCGCTTCCGAGCGGGCGCTCAAAGCCGGCGCCACGCTTCGGGGAATTCTCGAGACGGCGCGACGCGTGCGGGCTGCGTCGGAGATTCCGATCCTGCTGTTCACCTACCTGAATCCCGCGCTGCGCTACGGCCTGGAGCGGCTCGCCATCGATGCCGCGCGGATCGGCATCGACGGCTGCCTGCTGACGGACCTGAGCGTCGAGGAAGCCGGCGGCTGGGTGAGCCTGGCGCGGAAGAACAACCTCGATACGGTTTTTCTGGCCGCGCCCACCAGCACGCCGGAGCGCTTGCGGCTCGTGGCAAGCTATTCGACGGGATTCGTCTATCTGGTCTCGCGCACCGGAGTCACGGGAGAGCAGGCCCGGGTTTCCGAGGCGGTCGGGCCGCTGGTGGCCGCCATGCGCGCCATCACGCATCTGCCGCTGGCAGTCGGTTTCGGCATCTCGCGCCCCGAGCACGCCGCCAGCGTCGGCGCGATTGCCGACGGGGTGGTCGTCGGCTCGGCCTTCGTGCGGCTGGTGGAGGAGAGCGCCGGATCGGCGGAGCTCGAACAGCGGATCGAAAGCCTGGCCCAGGCGCTCCGGGCGGCACTGCCGGAGAGGAAGCGATGAACCGCAAGGAGGCGCTCAAAGCGATTGCCGAATATCGCCGGCAGATCGATGAGGTGGACCGGAAACTGGTGAGGCTGCTTAACGAGCGCACGCGGATCGTCGAGAAGCTCGGGCGCGTGAAGGAGCAGCTTCAGATGCCCATTTACGAGCCGAAGCGGGAGGATGAGGTCTTCCGCAACGTCCAGAGTTGCAATGAAGGCCCGCTGCCGCCGGACGCGCTGAAGCGGCTGTTCGAGCGCATTGTCGATGAGATGCGCACGCTTCAGCGCATGAACCGGGAGACCCGGAACCGGCAGCGAACGCCGGAGATCGATTAGGAGAGGGAACCGGCCATGTTGGTGGTGATGGAGGAGGGAGCCAGGGAGCAACAGATCCAGGCGGTGATCGACCGTATGGTGTCGCTCGGCCTCACCGTGCACCGCTCGAGCGGGATTCGCCACACAGTGCTGGGCGGGGTGGGGCCGTCGGAGACGGTGGACTTGGCGCAGTTCGAGGTGATGCCGGGCGTCAAGGAGTGCCACCGCATCGCCTCGCCCTACAAGCTGGCCTCGCGGCAGTTCCGCCCTCAAGGCACGGTGGTGAAGGTGGGCCGCGTGGAGGTTGGCGGCGAGAGGTTGGTGATCATGGCCGGTCCCTGCGCGGTCGAAAGCGAGGAGCAGATCGAGCAGGCGGCCGAGGCGGTGGCCCGCGCTGGAGCGGTGGTGCTGCGCGGCGGCGCCTTCAAGCCCCGGACCTCCCCCTACACGTTCCAGGGATTGGGCGAGCAGGGGCTGAAACTGCTGCGAGCGGCCGCTGACCGGCACGGCCTGGCGACGGTCACCGAGGTCATGGAGCCGGCGCAGATCCCTCTGGTGGCCGAATACGCCGACATCCTCCAGGTCGGCGCGCGGAACATGCAGAACTACAACCTGCTGAGGGCGCTGGGTGAAGTGCGCAAGCCGGTGCTGCTCAAGCGCGGCCCGTCGGCCACCTTCGAAGAGTTGTTGCTGGCGGCCGAATACATCCTCTCCGGCGGCAACTACAACGTGATGCTCTGCGAGCGCGGCATCCGCACCTTCGAAACGTACTTGCGGTACACGATGGATATTGCGGCCATCCCGGTACTGCACAAGCTCACGCATCTACCCGTGGTGGCCGATCCGTCGCACGGCACCGGCCGGCGCGACATGGTGCTGCCGATGGCCCGCGCCGCCGTCGCCGCGGGCGTCGACGCCCTGATCCTCGAAGTGCACTGCGATCCCGACCGTGCCTGGAGCGACGGCGCCCAGTCGCTGCGCCCCGAAGAGTTCACCGAGCTGATGGTCCAGCTACGCGCGATCGCCACGGTGCTGGGCCGCAAGCTCTGACGGGTCCTCCTCGATGGAAGTTGTCGCGATTGTCGGGGTCGGGCTGATCGGCGGTTCGTTTGCGCTGGCGCTGCGCAAGGCCGGCTTTCCAGGGCGGATTCTCGGGGTGAGCTCGCCGGCGACCGTCGCGGAGGCGCTGCGGCGAGGCGTCATCGACGAGCCGGTATCGCTCGAGGAAGCGGCTCGAAGAAGCGATCTGATCTATCTCTCCCAGCCGATCCGCCGCATCCTCGAGACCCTTGCGCAACTGGAGGGCGCCATTCGCCCGGAGTCGCTCGTCACCGATGCCGGCAGCACGAAAGCCGAGATCTGTCGCGCGGCCGTAAGGCATCTGAAAGGGGCGCGGTTCCTCGGCGGCCATCCGATGGCGGGCAAGGAAAGCCGCGGAGTCGAAGAGGCTGAGCCGGACCTGTTCCGTGACCGCACCTATGTGCTGACGCCGGCGGCGCCGGAGGATCTCGACTGGCCGCAGGCCCTCGAGTTCCTCGACTGGATTCGGCGCATCGGCGCCCGCCCGGTGGTCCTGGACGCCGAGGAGCACGACCGGCTAGTGGCCTTCACCTCCCACCTGCCCCAGTTGGCCTCGACGGCCCTGGCGGCCATGCTCGAGGCGCAGGAGCAGCCGGAGCGCCTCGAGGAGGTTGCCGGGCCCGGACTCCGCGACATGACGCGGCTTGCGCGGAGTCCCTTCGAGATCTGGCAGGACATCCTCGAAACCAATTCCGAAGCGGTCCGGGAGGCGCTCGAGGCCTACATGCGGGAGCTCGAGGCAATCCGGGCGAGCCTGGGCGACAAGCTGGAGCAGCGGTTTCGCCGCGGAGCCGAATTCGCCCGGCGCCTGCGCGCGCGCTGAGAACGCGACGCCGGCGGGCGTCAGTGGCCGAGAGCGACCAGCACCCGCTCGGTAATCTCCTCGATCATGGCGGGCAGCGCCCGATCGAGAGCGATGGTGATTGCCGCGCGGACGCGCTCGGGGTCAATGCTGGTTGCAGCGGCGCCGGGGGCTTCGGTTGCCGCAGTCAGTGCCGGCTGGGAGGCGGGCTCCGAGCCGCCGGCGATGGATCGCTGGGCGCCCAGCTCGGCGGCGACCTGCTCGGCGAACAGCCCGCGGGCAAACTCGGCCGCCTGCACCAGCGGCTTGATGGTCTCCACCACGGCCGAGGCCTCGAACGGCTTCTTGATCACGGCGTCGGCGCCCACGCGGCGCGCCTCGGCCTCATCGAACGGCTCGAGCAGGCCGGCGGTCAGCACCACACGCACGTGGCGGTGGCGAGGATGGCTCTTGACATACTCGCAGAGGGCGTAGCCGGACTTGCGCGGCAGGAAGACGTCGGCAAGAATCAGGTCCGGGTCGACGTCCTCGAGGCGCACCAGAGCTGTCTCACCGTCGGTGACGGTGACCACCTCGTAGCCTTCCTCGCGCAGGATTCGCTCGCCCATGCGCTGGGCATGGGGGGAGTCGTCAGCCAGGAGGATACGGTTCATTTCCGGCTCGCGCCGCGGCGGGCGTCGGGCTTGGTGTCGAGCGCGGTGGCGTCGCTGGCCGGCGAAGCGGTCACGTCGGCGCCGAAGGCGCTCGAGGAGCCGCCGGGGACGGGAACGCTCACCGGGATGGTAGGCCGGAGAGGGCCGTCGGCGGGCGTGCCGGACTTGGCCGCCGACTTGACGTTGGGGCTCTTCTTGAAGACGCCCCAGAAGCGTCCCATCAAGCCGAGCTTCTCGGCATTCTCGAGCTCGTACTCCATCCGGGCGATCGCCACCGGGTCGGGTTCGGGAATCTCGCGCTCCATCGCTTTCAGGCGCCTCTTGGCGTCTTCGACCAGTGGGCTCAGCGGGTAATTCCGGACGATCTCCTGGTAAGCCTTGGCGCTCTGCTCGATGAAGCGCGGCCCCATCTTGGCGTAGCCCTCGCCAACGCGCCAGAGCGCCTGGTCGGCCTTGCTGTAAAGCGGATAGTGGTTGACCAGTGTGTCCAGGCGGTTGACCGAGGCCGGATAGCTGCCTTTCTTGAAGTAGAAATCGCCGACGCGGTACTCGCTTTCGGCGATCACCTCCTGGACCTCGCGCAACCGCTGCTGCATCTGGGGCGCGAACTTGCTGTTGGGGAACTGCACCATGAGCTGGCGGCACTCCTCGTCGGCGCGCAGCGCGTGCTTCGGATCGCGATCCGGCTTCTCCATCTGCCGGTAGTGGATCATGCAGATGCGCGACTGGGCTTCGGCCGCCTCCTCGAGCGTCGGATAGAACAGGATGAAGTCCTTGTACTCGGCTTCGGCCTGCGCCAGGGCGTGGCTGCCGCCCTCGCGGAACCAGCTATCGGCGATGGCCAGCTTGGCTTTCGCCAGAAATTCGCTGGTGTCGTAGGTGTTGATCAGCGTCTGCAAGGTGAGCCGCGCGACCTGGTAGCGACCCTTTTCGAGGTCCTGGATCGCCTTGTCGAAGAGAACCTTGTCCGGCTGGACGGTGTCCTGCGTGATCGGGTTCTCGTACTTGCGGCGGCGGAAGCAGCCGGTCAGCAAGACGACGACCAGCGCCAGCACCACTAAGGTTCGCCACTGCCTCATCATAACCACCTCCGTTGGACGCGCCTCGCCGGCTGCACGGTTGCTAAACTCTGACGGCGGTTGCCTGTGCGGCCAGGCGCATCATTTCGGCCACGGTCGCCGCCGGATCGGCGCTGCGAAAGACGCTGGAGCCGGTCACGATCCAGTCGGCGCCCGCGCGCACGAGCTCGACGAGGTTGTCCCCGTTGACCCCGCCGTCGATCTCGATCGGAAACGTCAGGCCGAGCCGGCTGCGGCGGTCCGCCAGATCCCGGATCTTGCCCAGGCAGTAAGGGATCAGCTCCTGGCCGCCGAAGCCCGGGTTGACGGTCATCAACAGCACGAAGTCCGCCACGGGGAGCACGTAGTCGAGCGTGCTGAGCGAAGTGGCCGGATTCAGGACCACGCCGGCCGTGGCGCCCAGCGACTGGATGAACCGGAGCGTGCGGTCCAGGTGCGGGCACGTCTCCTGGTGCACGGAGACCTGGTCGGCTCCCGCGGCGATGAAACTTTCGATGTGCCGCTCGGGCTTTTCGATCATGAGGTGGACGTCGAGCCTCAGCCGTGTGACTCGGCGGATCGATTCGACCACCGGCGGGCCGATGGTCATGTTCGGCACGAAATGCCCGTCCATGACGTCCAGGTGGAGCATGCGCACCCCGGCCGCCTCCACCCGTGCGATCTCCTCGCCCAGGCGCGCGAAATCGGCGGAGAGGATCGAGGGGACAATCTCAACCATTGAGAGAGACTATCTCGATGTTAGCACGGCGCCGAAAAAGCCGTCCCCGGCTTCCCGGCCCGGGATGCGGCGCATCACCGTCTCCAGACGCACCTGGCCGGCCGATTGGGCCAGCACCTCGCCGACAACCTGCTCGTTCTCCTCGGCCTCGAGCGAGCAGGTGGAGTAGACCAGGCGGCCGCCCGGGGCGAGTGCACCGAGGGCTTGCCGCAACATGGCCACCTGGCGGCGGTGATGACGCTCGAGGTCCTCAGGCTTGAGGCGCCACTTGATCTCGGGGTTGCGCCCGAGCGTTCCGGTGCCCGAGCAGGGGGCGTCGAGCAGGATCCTCTCGAACGGCCGCTGGAAGGGCATGGGCCGCGTGGCGTCCAGCACCACCAGCGCGGCGTCCAAGTCTCTGATTTCTAACAGCTTGTCGAGCTTGTTGTCGGCGGCCACGGCGTTTAATGGCGTCTCGAGCGCCTGCGCTGTCTTGTTGCCCGGTGCGGCGCAGACATCGAGGAAGGATTGCCCCGGCCGGAGTTCGAGCAGGGGAACGATGGCCTGCGAGCTGATGTCCTGAAGGCGAAACTGCCCGGGCTCGCCCCCAAGCAACCGGTAACAGCCTGGGATTTCGGTGGGCGCCAGGTCCAGTCGCGCGGCTTCGTCCTCACGGCCGGCGGGAACCCGGATGTAGCGCTCCGGCGGTTTGAGGAAGGCGCGGGCGATTCCGGCCGCCAACTCGCTTCCGAACTGGCGTTCCCAACTGGCGAGCAGCCAGGCAGGGGTCGACAGCTCGATCGTGCGATCCGGCCAGGGCACCGGCGCCCGATCGACCTTTCGGAGTACGGCATTGACCAATCCCGCGGCCGAGCGCTTGTGTGCCCGCTTGATGAGTTCAACTGCTTCGGAGACGGCGGCGTGAGGCGGAACGCGCTCCAGGTACCGAAGCTGGTAGATCGCCATGCGCAACACCAGAGCCACCTCCCGGTCGAGGCGCGCGGCCGGGTGCCCCGAATACCGCTCGATGAGATAGTCCAGTTGAGCCCGAAAACGAAGAACCCCGAAGACGATCTCGCTGGCGAGGCCCGCATCGCGGGTCGAAAGCGCGGCGGTGCGACTGCGCAACAGATCGGAGGCGTAGCCGCCTCCCTCGACGCGCCGCAGCACTTCGTAGGCGGCAATGCGCGCGGGCGAGATGCGGGCCGACATAAACAAACGCGAAGGCGCGGGCTGCGCAAACCTTTCCCTATAATATGGATTAGCTTGGAGATCCAGAAGGCAGTCCTCCGGAAGGTAGGGGAAGCAATCGGGCGGTTTAACATGATTCGCGACGGGGACCGCATCGCCGTCGCCGTCTCCGGAGGCAAGGATTCGCTGACGCTGCTCGAGGCGTTGCTCGCGCTGCGGCAGAAGGCGCCGATCGAATTCTCGCTCACCGCTTTCACGGTGGAGCAGGGCAAATTCCTGCGCCCGGTCGAGCCGCTGAGGGTGCACCTGGAGGCGCGTGGCGTCCCCTGGGTCTACTACCACGACATTCCCTCCTTTCGGTTGCTGCGCGAGCAGCCGGAGCATGGCTGCGACCTGTGCAGCCGCTACCGGCGCCGTGCCGTCTACGAGATTGCCAGCGGCTTGGGCGCCAATGTCATCGCCTTCGGGCACACCGCCGACGATTTCTGCGAAGCGTTTCTCAGGAACGCGCTTTTCACGGGCAAGCTGAGCGCGCTGCCGCCGGTGGCGCACTCCCGCGACCGCCAATTCCGGCTGATTCGCCCCCTGCTTTACGTCACCGAGGAGATGACGTCCGCCTTCGCGCGCGCGCTCGAGCTGCCGCTGGTGCCCTGCGGCTGTTCGCAGAAGACGGGCACAGTGCGCGAGCGGATCCGCGGCATGCTCGCCGAGCTCGAAAAAGAATATCCCACGGTGAAGCAGAACCTGCTGACCGCCATGGGGAATCTTCAGCTCGAGCGGCTGCTCGACGTGCGCTATCTGGGCGAGCAGACCCCAGCCATGGCCGCCGATCCCCTGCCGGTCCTACCGGCTGACTGAGGCGGCGCGCCCCCGCCGGGGTGCGCGATAAAATAGCCGGAATCGAACCATGACAGGGAGGCAGCCGATGAAGCGATCTGTCGCACAGATGATGGGACGCCGCGGGTTCCTGCGCCGGGCGGCGGGGATAGCCGCTGCGGGTTTCTGGGCCGACGAGACGATTGAGGCCTACCAGCAGAATGTCAACACGAATTCGAAGCCCTCGGATCTCAAGATCACCGACCTGCGCGTGGCGGTGGTCACCGGCGCTCCGTTCACCTGCCCGCTGCTGCGGATCGACACCAACCAGGGAATTCACGGTCTGGGCGAGGTGCGCGACGGGGCGAGCGAGACCTACGCGCTGATGCTCAAGAGCCGCATCCTTGGCGAAAACCCGTGTAACGTGGACAAGATCTTTCGCAAGATTAAGCAGTTCGGCTGGCACGGGCGGCAGGGCGGCGGCGTCTCGGGCATCGAGATGGCGTTGTGGGATCTGGCCGGAAAGGCCTACAACGTTCCGGTCTGGCAACTGCTCGGCGGAAAGTTCCGGGACAGGATCCGCTGCTACGCCGACACGGAGATGTCCCCGGACCCCAAAGAGTATGCGCGCCGGATGAAGGAGCGCCTCGACCGCGGCTTTACGTATCTCAAGATGGATCTCGGCATCGGGCTGGTGGCCAAGACGCCGGGGACGCTGACGCAGCCGCTCGGCCAGACGCCGCGCGACGTTTTCATGACGCAGCACATGTTCACCGGAATCGAGGTGACCGACAAGGGCATCGGGATGATGGCCGACTACGTGGGCCAGGTCCGCGACATCATCGGCATGGAGGTGCCGCTGGCGGCCGATCATTTCGGCCACATCGGGGTCAACTCCTGCATCCGGCTGGCCAAGGCGCTCGAGAAGTACAACATGGCCTGGCTCGAGGACATGATCCCGTGGATGCACATGGAGCTGATGAAGAAGATCACGGACGCGGTGGAGGTGCCCATCCTCACCGGCGAAGACATCTACCTCAAGGAGGACTTCATCAAGCTGGCGCAGATGCACGCGGTCGACATCGTGCATCCGGACCTGGCGACCGCAGGCGGCATCCTCGAGACGAAGAAGATCGGCGATGCCTGCCAGGAGTATGGCGTGCCGATGGCGATGCACTTTGCAGGCACGCCGGTCTCCTGCATGGCGAACGTGCACTGCGCGGCGGCCACCGAGGGTTTTCTGGTGCTCGAGTTCCACTCGGCCGACATCCCCTGGTGGGACGACATGGTCGAGGGGATCGACAAACCCATCGTCAACCGCGGCTTCATCAAGGTTCCCGACGGGCCGGGCCTGGGAATCCGGCTGGTTGACGAGGTGGTCAAGAAGCATCTGCATCCCAAAAAGCCCGGATACTTCGAGCCGACCGATCAGTGGAACAACGAGCGGTCGCACGACCGGCTGTGGAGCTGAGGCGCCATGCGACGCAGAAATTTTCTGGCCGCGCTACTGGCGTCCGCCCCTCTCAAAGCGGCCCAGAGGCCTGTTCGGGCGCCCTCGAACCTCAAGATCACCGACGTTCAGGTCCTGGTGACCAACCCCGAGCAGGCGCCGATGACCAACTACGTGCTGGTGAAGATCACCACCAGCGAGCCCGGCCTGTACGGCTGGGGCGACGCCACCTGCACGGGCAGCGAGTTGGCGGTGGCCCAGATGCTCGAAGAGCATCTGAAGCCCGCGCTGCTCGGCCGGAACCCGATGGAGCTCGAAAGCCTCTGGCAGACGGTGTATCTGCTGCCGTACTACCGCTCGGGCTCGGTCCACATGTCGGCCGTCAGCGGCATTGACATGGCGCTGTGGGACATCAAGGGCAAGGTGGCCGGGCTGCCGGTCTACGAGCTGCTCGGCGGCAAGGTTCGCAAGGAGCTGCTCACCTACCGCAGCGTCGGCGGCCGGAGCTTCGAGGAGGTCGAGGACGGCGTTCGGCGGCTCATGGAGCGCGGCTACAAGGTGATCAAGGTCCAGGTGGCGCCGCCGGGGGCCGAATCGGGCTACGCCGTGCCCTCTTCCCCGCGAGTGGAGCAGGCCACGCGCGAGGCCTACGAGAAGGGCCTGCCGCCGGCGCAGGTCTGGGAGCCGGAACCCTACGTGCGCACTCTGCCCAGGTTGCTCGAACACCTGCGCAAGAGGGTGGGCGAGGAGATCGGCTTGCTGCACGACGTGCACGAGCGGATCACCCCGTCCCAGGCGATTGTGCTCGCCAAGGCCGTCGAACCGTACAACCTGTTCTTCTTCGAAGATCCGCTCCGCCCGGAGCACCTGGACACGTTCCGCATCATCCGGCAGCAGGCGAGCACGCCGATCGCCATGGGCGAAATCTTCGTCGGCATCTGGGAAGGTCTCGAGCTGATCACGGAGCACTTGATCGACTACGTGCGCCACGATCTGGCGCACGTGGGCGGCATCACCGCGGGCAAGAAGATCGCCACGCTGTGCGAGCCCTACGGCATTCTAACCGCCTGGCACGGCCCCGGCAACATCTCGCCCATTACCCACATGGCCAACTGCCACGTCAGCTACGCCGTGCCCAACTTCGGCATCCAGGAATACTCGGTCGACTGGAAAGCCGGCATCGACGAGGTCTTCTCGGCCAAGCCCGTCTACCGCGACGGCGCCATCACGATCGGGGAGGCGCCGGGGCTGGGCGTCGACGTCAACGAGGCGGTGGCGCGCAAACGGCCCTACGTGCGCCGGATGCGTCCGACCATCCGGAGAGCTGACGAGACCCCCTGGCCCTACTGACCGGGGGAGGCGGTCGCCGGCTTGCTAGGATAGCCCTTAAGCGGATGTCGAAGAAGCAAAAGCCCAAACGGGAGCCTCTGCCCCCGCTCAACGTCTGGGGTCATGTGGTGGCGCTCGCCTGGCTGGTGCCGGGCGGCGGCCATTTCCTGCAAAAAAGGCACGTCCGGGGCGCCATTCTGGGCGGAACGATCACGCTGACGTTCCTGCTCGGCCTGCTGATGCGCGGGAGCATGTTCACGCCGCGCACGGGCGACCTGCTGACCACGATCATCAACGTCGGCGGGTTTCTGGGTAACCTGGCCTCGGGCCTGCTCTACCTTCTCACCATCTGGCTCGGCTATGCGCAGCCCGACGTGGCCGGCCACGTCCACGACTACGGCACAAAGTTCCTGGTGGCCGCGGGGCTGATGAACATCCTGGCGATGGTGGATGCTTTTGAAATCGCCGCGGGGAGGAAGGACTGATGCCGAAAGTGACCCTGACGCACTTTGAAGCGAGCCTGCTCATGGCCTTTCTGATTTCGGTGGTGCTGGGCGTGGTGAGCCGGCGGACCGACGAGGAGCGGTTGCGCTACGGGCTGCGCTGCTTCGGCTACTTCCTGCTGGCGATCTTCGGCCTGGCCTGGCTGATGCGGCTCGGCCACGGCTAGGGGCGAGTAGGGGAAGCCGCGGTGCTCAGGAGCCCCGCGGCAGGACCTTGGTCAGGTCGTTATAGAGCACGAAGGCCACCACCATCATCAGGAAAACGAAGCCGACTTTGATGATGGCCTCCTTCACCGGCAGGCTGAGGTCGCGCCGCAGGGCCATTTCGATTAACAGCAGCAGGATCACCCCGCCGTCCAGGATCGGAATGGGCAGCAGGTTGAAGATCGCCAGGTTCAGGCTGACCAGCGCCATCAGCGCAAGAAAGCTGGTTGCACCCTCGCGCGCGGCGTCGCCGCTCAACTGCGCGATGCGGATCGGCCCCTCCAGACTCTTGGCGGACATGCGGCGCTCGATGATGCCCTTGAGAAACTCGTAGATCAGCCCGGCGCTCCGCCAGTTTTGCCGGAGCGACTCGACGAAAGCCTGAGGGAGCGGCAGGCGCGTGTACTCGAGACGCGGGCGCTGGGCAATGCCGATCATCCAGCGCTTTTCACCGTCGATTTCCTTGAGCACAGGCTCGACGGTTACCTTTCCCTCGACGCCGTTGCGCGAGTAGGTAATCTCGAGCGGCTTGCCTTGGCTCGCCTTGGCGGCCTCCACCAGCGTGAGCGCCGAGCGAACCGGTACGCCGTCGACGGCGACGATGACGTCGCCGATCTGAAGACCGGACTTCTGGGCGTTGGTGCCCTCGACCCAGCCCGCGATCTCGATGTCGACGCCGTGGGACCAGCCGGCATAGCCGATTCCGGTGCGCTCGTGCAGTTCTGGGGTGACCGAGAGCGGAATCCGCTGGCCGTCGCGTTCGATCACCAGGCGGAGGGGCCGGCGGGCGCTCGCCACCTCCTTGACCAGAATCTCCTCCCAGCTCGGGTTGGGGCGGCCTTCGAGTTCGACGATCCGGTCGCCTTCGCGGATGCCGGCGCGGGCGGCCGGAGAACCTGGGTCCACGCGGGCAATCACGCCGGGCTCGGAGGCGCGGGCCGGCTTCGGGTACTTGTACATGAACAGGCCGGTGAGCACCGCGACGGCGAGCACCACGTTCATGAACGGGCCGGCGGCTGCGATGATGAGCCGTTGCCAGCGCGGCTTGGCGAGGAAGCTGCGCGGGTCTTCGCTCGCCTGATCCCCCGGCTGCTCGCCCTGCATCTTGACATAACCGCCGAAGAGGATCAGCGAGAAACGGAAGTCGGTATCGCCCCGGCGGAAACCGAACAGGCGCGGCCCGAAGCCGAAGCTAAAAGTCTCCACGCGAACGTCGAAGAGGCGGGCGGCCCAGTAGTGGCCGAGCTCGTGGACCATGATCATGATCCCGAGCAGCACGAGCACCCACCAGATGTTTTCAAAGATGATCATCGAGCTGGGTCATCCTTCCGAGCAGGGGTGGCCGCGCCGACGCGACGGCGCACGATTTCGCGGGCCACCCGGCGAGATTCGCGGTCGATCTCCAGAACCTCGGCGATCGAGGAGGCTTCGCGCGAGGGAACCCGAGCCAGGGTCTCTTCGGCAACCTCGGCAATCGCCGGAAAGGGGATCTGCCGGTTCAAGAACGCCTCGACCCCCACCTCGTCGGCAGCGTTCAACGTGCATCCTGCGGAGCCGCCTGCTCTTTGGGCGTCGTAGGCCAGCCGGAGCAGGGGGAACTTGTCCAGATCCGGGGGCGAGAAGTTCCAGCAGCGGGGGCGAGAGAAGTCGTAGCGCTCGACAGGGGCTTCGATGCGCTCCGGATAGGTCAGGGCGTACTGAATCGGCATCCGCATATCGGTGACCGAGATTTGGGCGATCAGGCTGCCGTCGGTGTATTCGACCAGGGCGTGGACCGACGACTGGGGATGGATCACCACCTCGACCTGGTCCGGCGAGAGTCCGAAAAGCCAGCACGCCTCGATGACTTCAAAGCCCTTGTTCATGAGCGTGGCCGAGTCGATGGTGATGCGGCGGCCCATCTTCCAGGTGGGATGATTCAGGGCCTGCTCGGGGGTCACCTCCGCGAGCTTCTCGCGCGGGGTCTCCCGGAAGGGGCCCCCGGAGGCGGTCAGAATCAGGCGCGCCACCTCCTGCCGGCGACCGGCTTTTAGGCACTGGTGAGCACCGTTGTGTTCGCTATCCACCGGGATGATCTCCGCGCGGGCCTGGCGGGCGGCCTCGAGCACCAGACGTCCGCTGGCGACGAGCACCTCCTTGTTGGCGAGTCCGATCTGCTTGCCCCGCTTGACCGCCTCGTAGGTGGCCTCAAGGCCCGCGACCCCGACGATCGCCGACATGACAAAGTCCACCTCCGGCGCGGCCGCTGCGGCCACTCTCGCCTCCGAACCGCAGGCCAGCTCCGGCCATTGCTGGACCGCGAGGGACGTCTCGCGCAGTCTTTCTGTTAGATTCCCCAGGGCGCGTTCGGTTGCAACAACCGCCACACGCGGGCGGAACTCGACAATCTGGGCGGCGAGCGCCTCGACGTTCTCGCCGGCCACCAGCGCATAGATCCGGTAGCGTTCCCGGTGCCGCCGGACGACATCCAAAGTGTTGACGCCGATCGAGCCGGTGGAGCCGAGGATGGTCAGATTGCGCATCAACGGTTCGGGTCTTGCGCGGCCCGCTGATGGAATGATAACACTGTCGCGGGGCGTTGCCGGATGGCGGGTGCCTCTGAAGGGGTGCCGGGGAGGTTGCTTCAGGGGTCTTTTTTGTGAGGTTAGTCTCGCTTTGGTGGGAGTTGCCTCCCCGGCCTACTTCCAATAATAATATATGATTTTCGGGAATGCAAGCGAAAAGTTCGTCCGGGTCAGATTTTCTTCACCTGAACCCCCGCGATATCCTCTAACACTCTGATAATACTGGAGAAATCATCATCGCCGAAGCCGCGAGCAATCGCCGCCTGGTAGATCTGCGCCGTCACCGCCGTGATCGGCACTGGTACGTGGCACTCCTCGGCGAGCTCCAGAGCGTGCCGGAGGTCCTTTTGCATCCACTTGACGGAGAAGTGGGTGGAAAAGTCCCGGCGTAACA
Source organism: uncultured Bryobacteraceae bacterium (assembly GCA_938003835.1). Taxonomy (GTDB): domain Bacteria; phylum Acidobacteriota; class Terriglobia; order Bryobacterales; family Bryobacteraceae; genus CALKXJ01. Next base: position 308,400 of record CALKXJ010000002.1, read on the forward strand.
CGTAAGGTGCTTTAAACGCAATCAGTCCCGAGCGTGCCGCGGTGTTGTTCAGCACCTCGAGCATCAGCTCCGGGTCGATGCCGGCTTTCACCGCCAGCACCATCCCCTCGGAGAAGGCCTCCAGGATATTGGATTGGATCAGATTCTGCGCCAGCTTGACGCGCAGCCCCATGCCGGGGCCGCCACAGTAGAAAAGCTGGGAACCCATCGGCTCGAAAAACGAGCGGACCCGTTCGAAGATCTCCCGCTCGCCGCCGATCATGAAAGTGAGCTTGGCGTTTTCGGCTCCCAGCTTGGAGCCGGTGCAGGGAGCATCTAGCAGGAAGGCGCCCGCCTGGCGGAGCCGCTCGCCCATCCGGAGGCTGGCGGAGACCGAGATGGTGCTGATGTCGGCGACGACCGCCCCCGGGCTGACGCCTTCGATGAGACCGGCCGGACCGAGGATGACCTGCTCCGACATCGCGGTGTCGCCCACGCAGACAAAGACGCACTCGGCGTTCCGGGCCACCTCGCGGGGAGTGGAGCAGGCGTGGGCGCCCTCCTCCTGCGCCAGCCGGACCGCCTTCTGGGCGGTGTGCGACCAGACCCATAGCTCGTGGCCCGCACGCCGCAGGTTGCGAGCCATCGGATAGCCCATGATGCCCAAGCCAAGATAGCCGAGTTTCGCCATGACCGCGATGGAAAACCCTCATTGTACGACGCGGTTACGCTGTGCGACAATGGCCTGCCGTGAAGCCATCAGTTCTCATCACCAAGCGGGTCTATCCGGAAGCGGTTGAACTCCTGCGGGAGCGTTACGAGGTTGACTACGAGGCCACCGATGACGGCCTGAGTGCCGAGCAGCTCGTCGAACGCCTTCGGGGCAAACAGGCGGTGATGAGCCAGCTCACGGACAAATTCAACCGGGAGGTCATCGCGCGGCTCGAGGGCTTGAAGATCATCGCCAATGTCGCCGTGGGCTACGACAATGTCGACGTAGCGGCGGCCACCGAGGCGGGCATCCTGGTGTCGAACACGCCAGACGTGTTGACGGATTCGACAGCGGACCTGGCCTTCGCGCTGCTTTTGGCCACCGCGCGGCGGATCGTCGAGGGGCATGCTTTTGTGCATTCCGGGCGTTGGAAGAAATGGGCGATCGACCTGATGGTGGGGCTCGACGTGCACCATAAAACGCTGGGGATCATCGGCTTCGGGCGTATCGGCCAGGCGGTGGGCCGTCGCGCGCGGGGTTTTTCCATGCGCGTGCTTTATCACGACGCCGTGCGGGCGCCGGCTGAAGTGGAGCGGGAGCTGGGCGCCGAGGCCGCAGATTTCGAAACGTTGCTTGCCGAGTCGGACTTCGTGAGCCTGCATGTGCCGCTGACAGCTTCGACCCGGCACCTGATCGGCCCCGGCGAGCTCCGGCGGATGAAGCGGACCGCCATCCTCGTGAACACCTCGCGGGGCCCCGTGGTGGACGAGGCGGCGCTGGCCGAGGCTCTGCACCAGGGAGTGATCGCCGGCGCCGGCCTGGACGTCTTCGAGCGGGAGCCGGAGGTGCATCCGGGCCTGCTCAACCTCCCTCAGGCGGTGCTGGCGCCCCACATCGGCAGCGCCACCATCGAGACACGCCGCAAGATGTGCCTGATGGCGGCGGAAAACGTCCTGGCGGCGATCGAGGGGCGGCGCCCGCCGAACCTCGTAAACCCGGAGCTTTGGGAACGCAGGGCTCGGGGCTGAAGCGCGGGCAGGCCGGGCTGAGAGCCCTGTAATTTCTGGAGGACCAAATGCTATGAAGGCATGCGAAAGGTCCTCTTCATCTTCGGTACCCGACCGGAGGCGATCAAGCTCTGCCCGCTGGTGCACCGGCTGGAGCGCGAACCAGAGCTGACCGTCAGGGTCTGTGTCACCGGCCAGCACCGGGCGATGCTCGATCAGGTGCTCGAGGCCTTCCGGGTCCGTCCGGATCACGATTTGAACCTGATGCGGCCGGAGCAGTCGCTTGCCGAGTCGACGTCGCGAATCCTGGCGGCGCTCGAGCCGGTGCTGGCGGAGGAGTCGCCGGATCTGGTGCTGGTCCAGGGCGACACCACATCGACGCTTTGCGGGGCGCTGGCCGCCTATTACCACCGGGTTCCGCTCGGCCACATCGAAGCCGGGCTGCGGACCGGCGACCTCTACCAGCCGTTTCCCGAAGAGGCAAACCGGGTTCTTGCTGGGCGCCTGGCGACGCTGCACTTCGCCGCCACCGAATGGGCGGCCGCGAACCTGCTGGCCGAGGGGGTGGACCCGAAGCGCGTCTGGGTGACGGGCAACACGGTCATCGATGCGGTGCTGTACGTGGTTCGGGAACTCGAGGCCGGAAGGTTGAAGGGCGGCGACTGGTCCGCGCTCGATCCGCGCCGGAAGCTCATCGTCGTGACCGCGCACCGCCGGGAAAGTTTCGGAAAGGGGATCGAGCAGATCTGCCGAGCGCTGGCGCGGTTGGCCTCGCGCGACGACGTCCAGGTCGTTTTTCCCGTGCATTTGAATCCCAACGTTCGGAAACCCGTTGAGCGAATTCTCGCGGGCCGCCCCAACGTTTTGCTTACGCCGCCGCTCGATTACGTCTCGTTTATCGATCTGATGCGCCGGGCCTATCTGCTGATCACCGACTCCGGCGGGGTCCAGGAGGAAGGCCCCTCGCTCGGCAAGCCGATTCTGGTCACCCGCGAGAAGACCGAGCGGCCGGAAGCGGTGCGTGCCGGGACCGTCCTGCTGGTTGGCGCCGACGAAGAGCGCATCCTCGATGCGGCCGAAGGCCTGCTGGATGACCCGCGCCGGCGGGCAGCGATGGCGCGCATTCACAACCCGTATGGCGACGGGCGCGCGAGCGATCGGATCGCCGGCGTAATTCGTTCATTTTTCGAGAGTATTTCATCCGATATTGCCGCGTTTTCTGCGACGGCCTGACACGCATTTTCGGGGAAAATTTCCAGCCTGCCAGTATAATGAAGCCGGACAAGAGGTGCGCCGAAAGCGGGGCGCCTCTTCGACGGACGCCAGCTCCGTTTCGGCGTCCATCTCCCCACCCCGAAAGGAGCGCTACCGATGTTGGAGGCCATGAGAAGCGCCGCCGGCCGAAAAGCAGGCGCGGAGACCCCGGTGGATCTGGCGGAGGCCCTGGCGGCCCGGCTGGTGGGCCAGCCGGCGGCCATCGAGGCGATCGTGCCCTACGTGCGCATGTACCAGGCCAATCTGGCGCCCGAAGGCCGGCCGGTAGGCGTTTTCCTGCTGCTCGGGCCCACGGGCACCGGCAAGACGCGAACGGTGGAGTGTCTTGCCGAGGTGCTGCACGGCAGCGAGAGGAAGCTGCTTAAGATCGACTGCGGGGAGTTCCAGATGGAGCACGAGGTGGCGCGGCTGATCGGCGCGCCTCCGGGTTACCTGGGACACCGCGAAACCCAGCCGATGATCACGCAGCAAAAGCTCAACGCCGTCACCAGCGAGCGCTGCGGGCTCTCGCTCGTGCTCTTCGACGAGATCGAGAAGGCGGCTTCCTCGCTCGGGCGACTTCTGCTTGGAGTGCTCGACAAAGCGGTGCTGCACCTCGGCGACAACACGGTGGTCAACTTTGAAAACAGCCTCATCTTTCTGACGAGCAACCTGGGCGCGCGGGAGATGATGAGCCAGATCCGCCCGGGGTTCGGCTTCGCGGGAAGTTTGGGCGAGCCGCTGGAGAAGCTGGCGCGGAAGCTGGAGCGCATCGGAATGACGGCGGTGCGGAAACGGTTCTCACCGGAGTTCGTCAACCGGATTGATGCCGTGATCACGTATCAGCCGCTGGACGGCGCGGCGCTGGCCTCGATTCTGGACCAGCAGCTCGAGGAGTTCCAGAACCAGGTCTACCAGCGACTGGGAAGCGAGGCTTTCTCGATCGACGTCTCGGCGGAGGGGAGGCGGTATCTGCTGCGCGAAGGCACGAGCGCCGAGTACGGGGCGCGGGAGCTCAAGCGGACGCTGCACCGGGAAGTGATTCAGCCGATGGCGGCCATGGTGGCGGCGGGAATGATCCAGCCGGGCAGCACAGTGCGTGTCAACTATTCGGCGAGCACCGACAGCCTGGAGATCGCCACCGGGAGCGGGCCGGCCGCCCGCTCGGAAGAGGGGGGCCCGCAGCCGACGCCCGCTCTCGGCCGCCGCGGCCGCCGGCCCGACCGGCGGGACGAGCCGCAGACGTGGCGCCTGACGGCTTAGGCGCGCGGGTATCGGCGTATCATTGAGGGGGGGCGAGGAAGCTCCTTGCACGGTATGAGCGGCCGATGGGCCGTGCTGGTCTGGACAGCTTGGATGGCGGCGGCGCCGAAGCTGGGCGAGCCGGCGCCGGAGGTGGAGCTGCTCGACCAGGAAACGCGCTCGCTCGCGGAGCTCCGCGGCCGGCAGGTGGTGACCCTGGATGAAAGGTGCCGTCCCGCCGGCCTGGAGACGGCCAAAGAGAGACTCGGCCAGCGCGGCGTCAAGCTGGTCCGGGCTCGCCTTCCTGGGCCCGGCGGTTTCTGGCTGGTGGACGAAAGCGGTCTGCTCCGCGCCAGGGAGCCGGCGCCAGAGACGGCCGGTCAAATCCTCTCTTTCTTCGAGGAGTGGGAGACGGGCAAGCGATTGTTCGAGGGGAGCTGCGCGACCTGCCACGGCGAGGACGGTCGTGACACGACGCAGTATGGGGTGAAATCGCTGGGCGGAGTGGGCAACCGGATGTCGCGTGAGACGCTCCAGCGCACCTTGAATGCGACGATGATCGCCCCAGGGCGCTATTCCATCCGTTGCTTCCACTACACCGAGCGCGAGTTAAAGGCGCTGGTTACCTTCGTCTCTGGGCTCTGATTGGCCGGAGGCGGTCCGCCAGGCTTCAAGCAGCCGGAGCCGAGGCGTTCCCACGCGACCTGGTTCGCCGCAGCGGCGCGGGCTCCCAGCCGAACTGGCGCGAAATGCGCTGGGTGGCGCGCACGAGCGCCTTCTGAACCGCACGGGAATTCGGGTCGAAGCGGACGGCGGGACCGGAGATGCTGATCGCGGCGATGGCCATGCCGTGCTTGTCGAGAATCGGCGCGGCCACGCAGCAGGCCAGCATGTTGGTCTCCTGCATGTCCGTGGCGTAGCCCTGCTGCCGCACCCGCTCCAGCTCCTCCTGGAAGCGCTTGGGGTCGGTAATGGTGTTCGGCGTCAGCGCAGGCAGGCTCCGGTGGCTGATGATGGTGGAGACAAGCTCGGGCACCGAGAAGGCCAGGATAGCCTTGCCGAGGGCGCTCGTGTGGGCATAGACCCAGTCGCCCCTGCGCTCGTTGAGATGGAGGGTGTGCTCGCTCGGCAGCACCTCCAGGTAGATCACCCGGTCGAGTTTGATTTCGCCAAGATTTACCGTCTCGCCGAACTTCTGCCGCAGCTCGAGCATGGACGGCAGCGAGATGCGGCGGAGCGGTTCGCTCCAGGCTACCGGGCGCGCCAGCTCAGCCAGGTTCGGGCTTAACGCATACTCGCGCTGTTCGGGGTCGCGGAGTACATAGCCGAGCGAGTCGAGACTCCGCAGGACGCGGAAGACGGTCGACTTCGCCAGACCGGTCCGGTGAGAGATCTCGCTCAGCCGCAGGGTTCCAGATTCCGATAACTCCTCGAGGATGCGGAACGTGCTGCGCACCACCGGCACCATGTATCGTTCTTCTTGCGGGCTCCTGGTCTTTGTCCTCATAAGCAACTGCCTCTGCTAGAGATTACGGGCGAGCAAACGGCAGGATGCCAGCCCTCTCCGCCCGTTCGGCTCTCCCATGTTGTTGAAGTTCGGGCAGGCGGTCTAGCCGCTCGAAAGCCGTCGAGGCGGTCACCTCCGGACGGCCTCCCCGTCTGCGGCCATGCGTCACGGGCGCGCTCGGCAGCACCGAGCACGCTGCCACCGGCCACTCGTTCCATTCTCTCACAGAGAACGGCGTATTTTCACCGGACCGGCGGTGAACAACGCCGTCCCCTATTGCTGCCATACAGTTTCCCATCATGGCCCAACGCAATTGGCCTGTCAACCGATTTCAAGCCAGAAAACCTGCTCAAGTGCCCAAAATACGAAGGCTTGAGCCGAGGCCTGCGAGCGGCGAGGGCATGAGCTGCGGAACCCGGATGAACGAAGGGGATAGCCCCCGTTTCAGACCGGCAAACTAGGTTTTGTTGCTAAGACGCATGCTCCGCAGACGGCGTCGCGGCGGTGGCTCCGCTGTGATATAGTCTTGAGGCAATCCTCGAAGCAGGAGATGGCCGTATGAAGATCGCAGTCATCGGGCTCGGTTTCATGGGCGCCGTGCATCTGAAGGCGCTCGCCCACATTGCCAAGGCCCAGGTGGTCGCCGTGGTGGATGAGGACCCCGCGCGCCTGACTGGGGATTTGAGCGGCATCCAGGGAAATCTCGGCCGGCCGGGCGAACGGATGGATTTCTCCGCGTACAAGAAGTACACCTCGGTGGAGGAGGCGCTCCGGGATCCGGAGATCGAGGCGGTCGACATCTGTCTACCCACCCACCTGCACGCGCCGGTTACTATCCAGGCGTTGCGCGCCGGCAAGCATGTGCTGGTCGAGAAGCCGATGGCGCTTGACGGTGCGCAGGCCGATCAGATGCTGGCGGAGGCGGAGAAGGCGGGCCGAGTGCTCATGGTGGCCCAGGTACTCCGCTTCATGCCGCAGTACGAAGCCCTGGAGGAGCTGGTGAGCTCGGGCCGCCTGGGTCCGGTGCACTCGGCCTTCTTCCGGCGCCGAACGGCGACGCCGACCTGGGCGGCCTGGGAGTTCGATCCGGCGAAGAATGGCGGGGGCGTTTTCGACCTGCTGGTCCACGACGTCGATTTCTGCCTGAAGCTGTTCGGGCTGCCGGAAGCGGTCTCCTCGGTCGGCACCGAAGCGATGGCCAAGGGCATCGACATGGTGGTCGGCGAACTCCACTATCCGCATATCGGAAATGTGACGATCACGGGCGGCTGGCACCATATCGGCGAGTATCCGTTTTCGATGGAGTACACGGTGATCGCCGAGCGCGGCACCGTCGACTACCACTCCGACAACCGGCCGCCGGCCCTGTATGAATCGCAAAAACCCAAGGAGCTGCTGCCGCTCAAGGATCACGACGGCTACCAGGCCGAGATCGAACATTTCGTCGAGAGCTGCCTGAGCGGGACGCCTCCGGCGCGCTGCCTGCCGGAGGAATCGGCGCGGGCGGTGAAAGTGGCGCGCCTTATGATGGATTCGCGAGTGAAAAAAGGAGAGAAGGTTCCATGCAGCCTCTGAGAGAGATGGAAATCGGACTGATGTTCTGGGGGGAGGGCGACCCGGTCGCCAGCCTCCGCGAGGTCAAGTCGCTTGGCATCCGGTGCGGGCATCTGGGCATCGCGGGTGGGGTTCCGCTCGAAGGAGCGGCTGAACGGTGGAAAGCGGCTCTCCAGCAGGAGGAATTCGTCGTCACCAGCCTGGTGGGCTCCTTTAACGGGGAGAATTACGCTGACATTCCCACAGTGCGCCAGACGGTGGGGTATCTCCCGCGGAGCACGCGCCAGGAGCGCGAGGAGCGCACGTATCGCCTGATCGAGCTGGGCGCGGCGCTCGGGGCGCCGAATTACTGCTGCCATGCGGGCTACATCCCGGAGGATCCGAGCGACGAGGACTATCCGGCGCTGGTCGAGCTGTGCCGGCGCATCTCCGACTATGCCGCGCGCTTCGGAATGAACTTTGCGCTTGAGACGGGGCAGGAGCCGCCGCTGGTGCTGCGCGACTTCATCCAGGCGGTCGACCGGCCGAACCTGAAGATCAACTTCGATCCGGCGAACATCATCCTGTACGGAGTAGGCGATCCGATCGAGGCGCTCGACATCCTGGCGCCCTGGGTGGTTTCGGTGCACTGCAAGGACGGCATCTGGCCGCCGAAGGACAAACCCGGGGCCCTGGGGACGGAGAAGCCGCTCGGGCAGGGCGAGGTGGGCATCGAGCGCTTCATCGCCAAGCTGAAACAGATCGGCTACAAGGGGCCGCTCACCATCGAGCGGGAAGTGGAAAGCGCCGATCAGGCCGAACGGCACGTCGGCGGGATTCCTCACCGCCAGGACGTGCGGGACGCGGTAGCACTGCTTGAAAGGCTCCGGGGCTGAGAGGCAGCCGCAGCAGCGTTCACGAGAGTTTTTCCGCTCGACGACAGGCCCTAACTGACGAAAGACACGCTGACTTAGCGAGAGCGGGCGCCCGGCCGGGCGTCCGGTTCGGCCCGAAGCGGGGTCTACACTGAGGCCAGAAAGGCGCCATCCCTGCGCGCCGCCGGTCCTCGTGGACGGACACGGCCACTTCTCATGGAGGTTACCTGCTTGGTGAGACACCGATCGCCGGGAACGCTGTGCCTGCTGGCCGCCCTGGGTGTATCGCTCGGACAGACGGCCTCGGCCGCTCCGCCCCTGACCACCATCAAGGATACTTTGTACAAGGCCGACGGCAGCCTGTTCGACGGAATTCTGATCATCAACTGGCGGAGCTTCGAAGGACCGGATGCGTCCAACATCCCCACCAACAGTTTGAGCGTCCAAGTCAGCCGGGGCAATCTTCTGGTGCGGCTGGTGCCGACGACCACCTCGCCGCGGCCCGCTTATTACTCCGTGCGCTATGTGACGGAAGGAAGCGTGCAGTTCAGCGAGATCTGGAGCGTGCCGCCCAGCGCGCAGCCCTTACGGGTTCGGCAGGTGCGGATCGAGTGGCCGCCCTCGAGCAGCCCGAGTCAACCGCCGCCGGTGCTCGAAGACATTCAGATCGACGACGTCGAAGGGCTGCGCCAGGAACTCGAGGCCCGGCCGCGCAAGGGACTGGCCTACGTACCGTCGCGCGCGGCGGTGATCGGGCCGACGGGCGAGCTGGAGGCGGCCGCGGGCGAGCTGGACGAGTGTGTGCGCGTGGACGGCAGCACCGGCCCCTGCGGCAGCTCGAGCGCCATGGCCTTCATCGACGGCGAGGAGCCGCAGGGCGCCGTCGACGGCTCTAACCGCGTCTTCACGCTGTCCGGCACCCCGGCGCCGCCCGCCAGCCTTCTTCTGCACCGGAACGGCGTTTTGCAGAAGCAGGGCGAAGATTATACGCTCCAGGGCAACGTGGTGAATTTTGCTCTGGCGGCGACGCCCCAGCCCGGCGACGTGCTTGTGGCTTCCTATCGCGTGGATGGCGCCCTGGCGATCGCCCTCGGCATGGTGGACGGGGAGACGCCGTCCGGGGAAATCGACGGTGTCAACCGGAGCTTCACGCTGGCCGGAACACCGAGACCGGCGCGCAGCCTGCTCGTCTATCGCAATGGCCTCTTGCAGAAGGAGGGGCTCGACTACACGCTGAACGGCAACGTCATCACGTTCGAGCCCGCCTCGACGCCCTCGCCGGGCGACATCCTGACCGCCAGCTACCGCATGGGCGGCTTCTAGCGCGACCGCTCAACCGCGCGTGCTCGCTGCGGGGATCTTGGCGAGCAGGTCCTCGAGCTCCAGGCGACTCTCGGCGCCGATCGTGAAACAATCGACGCAATCGAGTGCGAGCGCGTACTGGAGGCACTCGTCGGCGCGATTGCGGAGCCGGCCGGCGCCCAAAATCTTCATCCCGATAATTCCCTTCCCCTTCTGCTTCATCTCGCGGAGGACGCTCACCACGACGGGCACCTCCGCGTCCATGGCCACCTGAGCCGGGTTGATGCGGGCCAGGTCCACCTCGACCCAGCTCTCGCGCGCGGCGGTCTTCAGGGCCCCGAGGGTGTGGCACGAGACGCCCTTGGTGCGCACGATTCCTTTTTCCTGAGCTTCGGAGATGACCGCCATGGCGCCCTGCTTGCGGCGCGGCCAGTCGTCGTCCATCATGCAGTGCAACAGCAGAATGTCGATGTAGTCGGTGCCCAGCTCGCGCCGGAAGCGGTCCAGATCGGCCCTCATTTCCGCTTCCGTGCTGGCGTGGGTCTTGGTGAGGATGACGACCTTCTCGCGCGGCACCAGCTTGAGCGCGGCCTTGAGATGGGGATGCGTGCCGTACTGATCGGCCGCGTCCCAGAAGGTGACGCCCTCATCGTAAGCGGCCTTGAAGAGGTCCGCGACGCCGCGTACGCCGAGCTTCTTGGTCTGATTCGAGCTCCCGCCGCCGCCATTGGTGCCCGTGCCGAGCGCCAGCCGCGTCACCTCGATTCCCCTGGGGCCGAGCTTGATCCGGTCGCTCGCCTGCTTCCTCGTTGTGCCCGCAAACAGGGGGTAAGGAAAGGCCTCGAGGCTCAGGGCGCCCGCCGCCAAGGTCGTGGAACGCAGGAAATCTCGCCGCTTCATGGTTTGGCTCCTTCGATGGAATTCTTTCCCAGTGCTTACCGCCACCGTATCATAGAAAGCGGATCGGCAACAACATGCGCCTGCGTGTGGAATGCTACGCCGGCTACAAGGGTTCCGAGAGGCCGGTCCGATTCGGCGCCGGCGAGCGCTGGTATCAGGTCGAGGAGATCCTCGATCAGTGGTACAGCCCGGGCGAAACCTACTTCAAAGTGAGAGCCGATGACGGAAACTACTATATCCTGCGAGCCAGTGCGGGAGACGAAGGCGAAGAGTGGACCCTGGAGTCCTATTCGGCGCGCGGAAGGCTGTGAGGTGAGCGTATGCGGGTGACGCCGCTCGGGACCAACGGCTATTTCCCCTCCTTCGGCCGCCAGACCATAAGCCTGCTCCTCACCGGGGGTGAGCGGGCCCTTCTGCTCGACGCGGGCAGCGGCGTGGGACGGCTGATCGAGCCGGACGTCTCCAGCCTGGTGAGAGAGGTCCACGCCCTGGACATCGTCCTCTCGCACTACCACCTGGACCACGTGATCGGGCTTTCTTACCTGACCGCTGTCTGGAATCGCGGTCCGGTTCGAATCTTTGCGCCGGCTTTTCCGCTGGTGGACGCCGAGCCGGAGGAGACGCTCGAGCGGCTGTGCAGTCCCCCGCTGTTGTCGACGCCGATCAGCCGGTTCCCCGGCCCCGTGGAGGTGATCCCGGTCCGTGAAGAGGAGTTCGAAGCAGCCGGACTGCGAATTCGCGTCTGGCGGCAGGATCACCCCGGCGGGTCGATCGGGATGAGAGTCGGCACCGACCTCGCCTATCTGACGGACAGCTCAGCGGACGACGCGGTGCTTGCTGAGATCGCCGGCATCCGGCTGCTGATCCACGAGCTGTGGTTCACCGACGAGGAGGCGGCGCGCAGTCCGGCCAAGGGACACTCCCACGTGAGCGCGGTGGCGCACCTGGCCCGGCTGGCCAAACCGCGCCTGGTTGTCCCCGTGCACCATCACCCGCGGCGGACGAACGAGGAGATCCGCCGGATGGCGGCGGAGCTTTCCGTGCGGGCCGGCATCCCGGCCGTCTGCGCCGAGGAGGGCCGGCCGCTCGAGACCGGGGACTAGGCTCAGATCCGGATCGGATAGCGGCCGTATTCGCGAGCCGCCCGGTAGAAGGCGAGGATATTCTCGACGGGGACTTCGGCCTGGATGTTGTGCGCCGGGGCGAGAATCAGCCCCCCGCCGGGCCCGACGGTTCGGATACGCCGCTTCACCTCCTCGGCCACATCCTCCGGGGTGCCGAACGGCAGCACCTCCTGAATGTCCACCGTGCCCCAGAGCGTGAGCCGGTCGCCGAAATCCCGCTTGACGCGCGCCGGATCCATCGATTTGGGCTGGACCGGGTTCAAGATGTCCAGGCCGATCTCGACCAGGTCCGCGATGATCGGGTAGATGTAGCCGTCGGAATGGAAGGCGATCTTCACGTTCGGATTGATGCGCTTCCACTCCTCGAACAGCCTGGCGTAGCGAGGCTTGAGGAACTCCCGGAAGGCGGCCGGCGAGATGAGCATTCGATTCTGCGCGCCGACGTCGTCGCCGATAAAGATCACATCGACGCCGAGCGAGACCAGCTTGCGCCCGGCCACCTCGATCCAGCCGAGCAGCTTGTCGAAGTAGGCGTGGGCGAAGTCTTTGTTCTCGGCCAGGTCGATCAAGACCCGTTCCAGGCCGCGCAGATACCAGGCGAGCTCGAACAGCGTGCAGGCCACCGCAGCCATGATGCCGTACTCTTCACCGTATTGCTCGAGCATCGAGCGCACGCCCGTGTAGCGGTCCTCGCGCGAGAAGTCGGGCATCTCGAACTCCGAGGGATCGCGGATTTCGGCCAGCGGATGATACACCATCTCCGTGAAGGCGCCGGTGGGGTATTCAAACCACTGCCAGCCAATGCCCCACTCGTCGGTGTAAGTGCGGTCGGGCCGGAGGTAATAGCCGGTGCAGGGGCCCAGCCACGAGATCAGGAAATCGTGGCCCATGAGCACGGGCAAGGCGCCGCCGGAGGCCTTGTAGGTTTCCAGGCGGTCGGAGTCGACGCCCAGGTGGCGGAGCATTTTGCGCTCGGCCTCCGGGGTGTACCAGGCACAGATGGGCACCTGGTCCGGCTCCTCGTGATGGATGGCGGTCAAGAACCTCTCGCGGTGGGTCATGGTCCGAGGTAATTGTACCGCCCCTCGCCCGGAGCCGGTCCGGCGCGGCTTTCCCGGATTCAAAAGCGCAAAGTGGCCTTCAAGCGGCGTGTGTCGGCAAGAAGCTCGAGCGCTTCGGCGGCGCCGCGCACCAGGATGTGCGCCTGCCGGAGCGCCTCGAGAGCGCAGCCTTCCCCGGTATCGACGGCAATCGCCAGACCGCCGCCCTCTTTGACGGCCTGGAGCATCATCCGGTCGTTATTGCCGTTGCCGAGCGCCACGACATGCCGCGCCACAAAATGATCCCGCAGATAGCGGGCCTTCTGGACGTCGTGGTCGGAACCTTCGAGCACGACGACCTGAACCGGCAAGTGCGCGAGCTCCTGGCGCGCCGTGCCAAAGGTGTCGGAGGTGAGCACATGGATGTCGAGAAGGTCGCCGAGCTGCCTCAGGCGCTCCGGGACGCCCTCGGCGAGCCGGCCGCCGCAGGCGAGCGTGCCGGTGTAGTCGCTCAGCAGGACCGTGAGTTCGAGCGGACCGAAGCCCGGAATTTCGACGCGGATGCCCGGCTTCACCGGACCGCCCTCTCTCGATCGCGGGGGGCCGCCAGGGCGGCGCGAGCGGCCTCGAGGCCACCGGCACGCTGGATGCCCGGCACGAAGAAATCCGCGAGGAACTCCTCATCCGTTCCCGTCAACGCGTTCCGATCCGCCTTGAGCTCGACGGCGACGGGCGCCACGGCGGCGGCGAACAGGCTCCAGAGAGCAGCCTTGCCGGTCGCAGCCAGTTCCGGCCGGCCCGGGGAGATCTTGCTCACATAGGCGAGCGCCGTGAGGATGTCCTGGGCGCGGCATTGATCGTCGGTGAGATTGAAGGTCAGGAAGTGGCGGTGCGAGCGGTCGCGCGGCGCGCGTGCGGCGCCGGTCTGGAAAGCGTCCAGGAAAAGCACGGGCCGGGCGGCGGCGACCAGCTTCCTCCCTTCCGGCGAATCCCGCCCCGCCTCGGCTCCGTCGGGATGAACGAAGACGACGGGCGCGCCCTTGCCCGGGAACCATAGCGCCGGGACGCGGTCACCCACTTCCGGCCGCGAAAGATAGATCCGGTTGCCTTCGCCCGGCATTGAAACGACCCCTTCGGGCCAGGAGATCTTCAACGCCTCTTCCAGCCGCTTGCGCGCATTTGGCGGGTCGTTGAGCTCCTCGTTTTGCCGCCGCGCCATCTGCTTCCAGGATTCAAATAGTTGCTCGTAATTCATCGCGTTGGCGGGCAGCGGCCGCGCGTGGAAGACCAGCAGATCCTGAAGCTTTTCCACCGGCACGTTCTCCTCGCGGATCTCGGCCGCATCACGGCGGCCGGCCAGGTGCCGGCCGAAGAAGCGGTAGACCGCCTCGCGGCTGTCGCGGTTGTAGTTGTGGGGTGCGTCAATGAGCACGGCCTCCACTTTGTCTTCGGCGCCATAGAGCGCGTAGATGTTCCGGATGGCGGGGTGCTCCTCCTCGAGGGTGTTGCGGGTCCAGTCCTGCGTCGAGGCGACCAGGATCATCGGCTTGGGCGCCATCATGGCCGCGAACTCGACGTTGAATGTGCCGATGCGCAACCCGGGGGCGTTTTCGCAGGGGCAGCCGCCCTGCATGATGGCCGAAACCATCACCACCGGGGCGGAGACGCGGATGCGGTCATCGACGGCGGCCAGCAGGAAGGTCTGCGTGCCCCCGCCCGAAGCGCCCGTGACAGCGATGCGGTTCTTGTCGACCTCCGGAAGCGAGGTAAGGAAGTCGACCACCCGAATGGAGTTCCACAACTGGAGCCCGAGCGGCGAGAAGTTCCAAAGCTGCTCGGCCGGCCCGCCGAAGATATGGGGCGTCTGGATGGTGTCGTTATAGCCGACCATATCGTAGGAGAAGACGACGTAGCCCTGCCGGGCGAAGTTGGCGCTCAGGCGGTGGGATGAGCCGAGGGGCTGCTCCTCCAGGCGACCATAGTTCCAATGCCCGTGGGGCTTGGCGACCGCGGGAAACGGGCCCGTCTTGCCCAACGGGCGGTAGAGGTTCCCGCCGAGATAAAAGCCAGGCCACGTCTCCAGATACACCTTCTCGATCGAGTAGCCGTCGCGTTCGAGCCGGCCGAAGATGTGCGGGCTCAGGGGCGTCCTCGGCGGCATCGGCTCCAGACCGGCGGCGAAGAGGATCTGCCGGCGCAAGCGGGCCTTATGCGCCTCCCAGGCTTCCCGGCTGGGATAGGAACGGGCTTGGAAGTGCGTATCGGTATTCAGGATCCGCGTGTTGCGGGCATCCTCCGTCGGCACCTGGGCCGCGAGGCTGCAGGCAAGCACCACCGGGGCAAGAATCCGCATGAACGCACTATAGCGGGCGCCGGGACCCCCTGCAAGCGTCTCGAGGACGGCCGTAGAGGCGAATCGATCCACCGACACTAAGTTCGTAAGGGCCCTATTCAGTTTTGGCGCCAAGCGCCGATAGAGTGGGGAGAGAGCGCATGGTGGATCCGACGCTGGATTCCGAGGCGGTGCTTCACCGGTTCAACCGGCTGATGCAGGAGTTGCTCGAAGGCTCCTTCCGGCGCAACGCGTTCCGGCCATGGGAGGTGGAGTTGCTGCTGGACATCGAGGCCTGCGATCTCGGCGGGGCGAACCGCCGGGAGATCCTGCGCCGCTACCAGAAAGCGGTCCAGCGGCACATGGAGCGCGGCGGAACGGCGCCGCTAAAGCTGTCCGAGTACCTGTCACGGCTGCGGGCGCGCAGGGAGGGGCGCAAGCGAGCCCCGGCTCACCCCTGAGGCGGGCCACCGGCGTGCACAGCCGCCCGCCCGTGCGGTATCATCGACGAGGAGCGTGTCTGCGAGGCAGGTGTTGGACCTCGAAAAATTGATCCAACACTCACACAACTTAGGCTCGCTAAGGACTAAGCGTCGGTGAGCAGGCTCCAGCCGGAAGAAGGCATGGAGAAGCCTAAAGACGCTCTGCGGGCCGACCCCGTGGACAAAAGGGGGTCAATCTCTGAGGTCGGCACGGCTCAGTGGTACGCTCCATCCCTTTCCACGAGGAGCTCCACCCGCCCGTGACGAATCTGCTGTTCATCGGGGACATCTTCGCTTCCGTCGGCCGGCGCCTGGTGGCCGAACATCTCCAGCGCATCGTCTACGAAGAGGGCATCCACCTGGCTGTGGCGAATGCGGAGAACGCGGCGGGCGGCTTCGGCATCACCCCGTCGGTGGCCGAGGAGCTGTTCGCCACGGGCCTGGACGTGCTCACCACGGGCAACCACATCTGGGACAAGAAGGAGATCTACGAGTACCTCAATACGCAGCCGCGCCTGCTGCGGCCGGCCAATTATCCCGATGACGTTCCCGGCCGAGGCTGCTACATCGCACGCGGGCGCAACGGAGTCTCCTGCGCGGTGATCAACCTCCAGGGGCGCACCTACATGCCCAACACCGACTGCCCGTTCCGCAAGGCCGACCGGATCCTGGAGTCGCTCCGTCCCGACGTGAAGGTGCGCCTGGTGGATTTTCATGCCGAGGTCACCAGCGAGAAGCTGGCCATGGGCTGGTATCTGAACGGCAAGGTGAGCGCGGTGTTCGGCACGCACACGCACGTGCCGACGGCCGATACGCGGATCCTCGACGGCGGCACGGCCTATCAGACCGACGTGGGAATGACCGGCCCCTACGACTCGGTGATCGGCGTCCGGACTGAGCCGGTGCTGCGACGCTTCCTGAGCGCGCTGCCGGTGCGTATGGAGGCCGCCAAGCGGAATCCCCAGATGCACGCGGTGATCGTGAGCGTCGACGAGACCACGGGCAGGGCCACCGCGGTCAAGCGTTTCGTCCTGGCGGGAAGCTCCGACTAGCCGCCCGCAGGCGGCGGTACAATGGCATCTCAGCCGCGGAGCCGGACATGCGCACCTGGGTGATCAACTGGCTGCTCAGCACGCTCAGCCTGCTGGTGGCCGCCTGGATCGTTCCCGGCATTCAGGTTCGTGGGGCTCTCGCCGCGCTCGCGGCCGGCGCGCTGATCGGCTTTCTCAATGCCACGCTCGGTCTGGTGCTCAAGATCCTCACCCTGCCGCTGACGATCGTCACGCTGGGGCTGTTTCTCCTGGTGGTGAACGCGCTGATGTTCTGGCTGGCGGCGGCGATCGTCCCCGGCTTCTCGGTGCGCGGTTTCTGGTCCGCCTTTCTCGGTGCGCTCCTGATGAGCCTCGCCGGCATCCTGCTGCGGCGGCTTGTGGTAGCGTGAAGGGAGCGCCCCGGCGCCCGAGGAGCAGCAACCCATGAAAAGACCTTTCTATGGCTGGTGGATCGTCGCCGGTTGCTTCGTCACCTTTGGACTCTCAACCGGGTTTCCGTACTACAACATCGCCTTCTTCTTCGACTATTTCCGCGACGACCACGGCTGGCCGATCAGCTTCGTCACACTGGGCGCGCCGGTAGCGGTGCTTCTGACGCTGTGGGCCGGGCCGGTGATTGTGCCTCGCGTCAGCCCGCGCGTATTGATCATCGTCGGAACCGGGCTGACCTTCATCGCTTTCCAGTGGTTCGCCCGGCTGAGCGGCGCCGCCTGGGAGTATTACGTCGTCTGGTGCGTTTACATGACCGGGTACTTCCTCTCGGGGCCGATCCCGCATCAGGTGCTCATTTCCAACTGGTTCAAGGAGAAGCGGGGGCGCGCCATGGGGATCACCTATGTCGGCGTGGCGGTGATCGGCTCGATCGGCAACAAGCTGGGACCGTACCTGGCCTCGCGCATGCCCTACGAGCGGGCGCTCGAGTACATGAGCTTCCTGCTGTTGCTCGCCTGGCCGATCGCCATCTTCGTGCTACGCACCAAGCCGCAAGACATCGGCCAGCTTCCCGACGGCAAGCACGATCCGGCGGAGATCGCCGCGCCGGCGGTGCTCGAGCCGCCGAAGACGTTCGGCTATCTGGCGCGGCGGGCGCCCTTCTGGCTCCTGCTGGTGGGCAGCGCCGCCTCGATCGGCTCGATCGCGGCGGTGAACTTCCACATGAAGTTCGTCTTCGAATCGCAGGGGTTCGTCGATCAGGCGGCGCGGGACCGCATCTGGGGCACGGCCTCGTTCTGGGTGCTCTGGTCGAGCATCGCCGGTCGGCTGCTGGCGGGCTACCTGGCGGACAAGCTGCCGCGGAAATACGTCATGCTGGCGACCTACCTGGTAGTCGCCTTCTCCATCCCCACGCTGTTTCTGGTGACGCCCGAGCATATCGGCTTCGTCTACCTGTTCGCGCTGATCTTCGGCTTCGCCATGGGCGCCGACTACATGCTCATCCCGCTGATGGCGGCCGACCAGTTCGGGCTCTCCACGCTGGCGCGCGCCATGTCGGCCATCCTGCCCACGGACACGGTGGCGCAGTTCTGGTTTCCGAACTTCGTTGCGCGGCTGCGCGACTTTCTGGGAGGCGACTATCACGCCGCGATGATGGCGGTCTTCGGCACGGCCTTTCTCGGGGCAGTCGCGATCGCCCTGCTGCCGCGTCACCCCCGGGACGCCAAGGGGCCGGCCTGATTGGAGGGTCCGCTTCGCCTTCGTACGCCCGCCCAGTCTGAGGCAGAGTGCACGAGGAGACTCAGCCCGGGACCACCTAGAGCAAGTCTCGGTTGCTCGGCAATCGGCTGAGCCAAGCCGAGACTGTTTCGCGGGCAAGTAGCTGGGCCTCCCGCGCTTCCTCTGCGCTGGGCTACTCCGGTTCACCGGGGTGACGATAGTTCCACGCGTACGACGTGAGGGGCATGACACGCTCCACGAAATCGCGCAGATCAGGGTCGACTTCACAGCAAATCCGACCCAACAGCCGGAGATCGTGCGTCTTGGTAAACCCGCGTTGGTGCCATGTGAGAAACCTTTTCATGGCCTTCTCCGCGGCTTGCTGGCAGTGAAAGACCACATCCTCCAACACGGGTGGGGCGGCCGCAAAAGCCACCTCTGCGCTTCTTAGATCAAAGGCCGCTTTGCGAAACCAGGCTTTCGTGTCCGCAACCAGAACGGGATCATGCCGCATACAGAAGCTTGCCCTCACGCACGTTCGTCGAGGGGAAGGAGACGCGCAGGTGCAGGCGCTTGTCAAATTTGCTGCGCGTGCAGACCACGACGTCGATCGGAACTCTCAGATCGGCGAGAGCCCGGTAAATGGCCGGAGCGGAGGGAACCTGCGGGGGCACGTCGTCCGGAACGACGACCATGAAGTCTAGATCGCTGTCCGGGCCGGCGTCCCCCCGGGCCGCCGAGCCAAAGAAGTAGATGCGGTCGGGATTGTAAAAAGCGACCAGCCGCCGGATGATTTCACCGAGTACGGGATCGTTCCTCGACGGGAGATTCACCGCCTTCCGTTTGCCACAGGACGCATTCAGAGTCGCGCCTCTTGAATCCGAAGCGCGAGTTTGTGGCGGCGAAGGGCGCGCGTGCCGGGCGTTTCAACATGCCCCCAACAGGGGGATCCGCCGACCTCTCACCCCCACCAGGTCTCGCCCGGCGCCAGGTGGGCCTTGACGACGTCAGGGTTGAGCTCGATGCCGAGGCCGGGCTTGTCCGGGACCTCGATGAATCCGTTCTTCACCACGAGGCCTTCGTGCAGGATGACGTCGTCCATCCAGTCCCGGCGGCCGATAACGGTCTCGCAGGCGATGTAGTCGCGAATCGAGGCGGCCCATTGCACGGTGGCCATCGTGTTAACGACGCTCCCGGTGTTGTGATTGGCCATGGGCAGATAGAAGAAATCCGCCAGAGCGGCCATCTTCTTGTTCTCGAGGAAGCCGCCGGAGTTGCGCAGATCCGGATGCAGGATGTCGCAGCCGTGGTTGATGACGAACGGCAGCGCGTCGTTGGCCCTCATCCAGTTCTCGCCCGTAGTGATCGGCACGGCCGAGGCAGCCGTGAGCCGCCGCCAGCTTTCCGAGTAAGCCACCGGCATGGGATCTTCGAGCCAGAGCGGACGGATCGGCTCGACGGCGCGCGCCAGCTCGATCGCCGTGCGCAGGTCGTACTCCCAATGGCAGTGGACCATGATGTCGTGATCCCAGCCGATCGCCTCCCGGCAGTTCTCAAAGCCCTGGCGGATGTTGCGCAGCTCCTGGCTCGAAAGCACGCGATTGGCGAGATCGCGGCCGGCATCCCGGGCGGGATCGGTGCGCGGGAAGCCGAACTTGTGCGCGGTGAAGCCGCTCGGGTTCTCTCGCACACGCGCGGCCCAGTCGCGGCAGGAGGCCTTGTCCAGCATGTTCTTGGGAGCCGCGTGGTCGTAGACGCGGACCTTGTCGCGGAAGCGTCCGCCCAAAAGCGTCGAGGCCGGCACGCCCAGGATCTTGCCCGCCAGATCCCAGAGCGCCATCTCGATGCCGCTCACGGCGCGCATCAGCGCGTGCGCCGAGCCGTCGGTGCGCGTGCCCAGGCCGATGTAGATCTTCTCGATCTCGAGCGGATCCTGCCCGATGAGCTGCGGCCGCAGGGCGAGCACCTGCTCTTTGACGCCGACGCCCGGGCTGCCGTAAGCCTCGCCAATGCCGGCCAGTCCGGCGTCGCTTTCCACTTTGATCAGCGTGTAGGTCCGCGGCCCCTGGAGCATCATCACTTTGAGGTCGCGGATTTTCACCTTGCCTCGCTCGGGCGCCGCCAGAAGATGGTACCGTGTGAGGAAGGAAGTCCCGGACGTCGCCGCCAGCGTCCGAAGGAATGTGCGTCGGCTCTGGGTTTTCATCGCTGGAGTCCCCACGCGATCATACTGGAATTCATCGAAAAGGTCCAACAGGTGGAGGTTGCCGATGGAGGTGAGTCGGAGAGAGATGCTGAGTTCGATTCCGGGAGCGCTGATGGCCCAGGCCGGCCCTCAGCCAACGCGCTATGTGCGCTACGAGCACCGAGGCGCGATCTCCTACGGGGTGCTCGAGGGCGAAGCGGTGCGGCGGCTGAGCGGAGATCTGTTCGGGGCGCACCAGATCACCTCGGAGACGCACAAGCTGAGCGAGGTGAAGCTCCTCTATCCCTGCCAGCCGCCCAAGGTCTTCGCCGTGGGAGGCAACTACAAGAGCCATCTGGAGGGGCGCCCGGCGCCGAAACGCCCGGAGATCTTCTATAAACCCACGACCTCGCTGCAACACCCGGGCGAACCGATCGTCCTTCCGGCCGACGCCCGCAACGTCCACTACGAGGGCGAGCTGGTGGTGGTGATCGGCAAGCGGCTCAAGCGGGCCTCGGAAGCCGAAGCGCGCGAAGGGATCTTCGGCTACACCTGCGGCAACGACGTGAGCGAACGGGACTGGCAGAACGGCCCGGACAAGGATATGCAATGGTGGCGCGCCAAGGGCGCGGACACCTTCGGGCCGATGGGCCCGGCGATTGCGCGGGGGCTGGATCTGGGCACGGCGCGGCTGCGGACGCGGTTGAACGGCAAGGTGGTGCAGGAGCAGCTCGTTTCGGACCTGTTGTTCGGCCCGGTGGCGATCGTGAGCTGGATCAGCCGCTACGTGACGCTCGAGCCGGGCGACGTGATCTTCACCGGCACGCCGGGAACGACCGCGGCGATGAAGCCGGGTGACGTGGTCGAGGTCGAGATCGACGGCATCGGCGTTCTGCGCAATCCGGTCCGCGCCGCTTGAACTCCGCTCAGCGGGCCAGATACAGCCCGGCGCCCGGACCGACTGGCAGGCCGAGGAGCATCCAGGCGATGAGCAGCGCCACCCAGACGGCGAAGAAGGCCACCGAGTAGGGCAGCATGAGCGAGACCACCGTGCCAATGCCCGCGCCCTTCTTCCAGCGGTCGACGAAGCTGATGATGAGGGCGAAGTAGGACATCATGGGCGAGACGATGTTGGTGACGCTGTCGCCGATGCGGTAGGCCGCCTGGGTGAACTCCGGCGTGTAGCCGAGCAGCATGAACAGGGGAACGAAGACCGGCGCCAGGATGGCCCACTTGGCCGAAGCGCTGCCCATGAACAGGTTGAGGAAAGCGGCCACAATCACCAGACCCACCATGAGCGAGACGCCGCCGAGACCGAGGGCTTTGAGCGCCGCGGCGCCCTCGATGGCCACGATCAGGCCGAGATTGCTCCAGTTGAACAAGGCCACGAACTGAGCGGCGAAGAAGACCAGCACCATGTAGCCGCCCAGGGTCTCGAGCGACTTGCCCATCGCCTTCACCAGTTGCGCGTCGTTGCGGATGGTGCCCGCGCCGAGCCCGTAGGCGCCGCCGAGGATGACCCCGCCCAGGAAGATGAACGCGACGATGCCGGCCAGAAACGGCGAGTGCAGCAGGCTCCCCGTATCCGGGTTCCGGAGGAAGCCATCGGCCGGAAAGGTGCCCCAGGCGAGCAGCAGAGCGAAGAGAACCGAGGCGGCGAGTGCGAAGCGAAGGCCGCGGCGCTCGGAGGCGTCAAGCGTCGATATCGCCTCGGGCGACCCTTCCGAGTAGTGTCCCAGCCTGGGCGCCACGATGCGCTCCGTCACCCACGTTCCGGCGAAAGTCACAAGAAAGGTGGAGACCGCCATGAAGTAGTAGTTGCACGCCGGGCTGACTCGGTACGTGGGATCGATGATGTGGGCCGCCTCTTCGGTGAGCCCGGCGAGCAGCGGGTCGATGGTGCCGAGCAGCAGGTTGGCCGAATAACCGCCCGAGACGCCGGCGAAAGCGGCCGCCAGGCCGGCCAGCGGATGCCGGCCGATGCCCGCGAAGATCGTCGCCGCCAGCGGCACCAGCAACACGTAGCCGATCTCGGAGGCGGTATTGGAGAGCACGCCGGCCAGCACGATGGCGAAGGTGAGCAGGCGGCGGGGCGCCGAGGTGACCAGGAGCTTCAGGCAGGCGCCGATGAGCCCGCTCGCCTCGGCGACGCCGATGCCAAGCATGGCGACCAGCACCGTGCCGAGCGGGGCGAAACCGGTGAAATTCGTGACCAGCGACGTGAGGATGCGGTGCAGGCCGGCGAGCGACAGGAGGTTGACCGCCTCGATGGTGCGGCCCGTTCCGGGGTGGGTGACGGAGAGGCCGAGCCGGGCGGCAAGCGCGGAGACGAGAATCACCCCGACGGCGAGCAGGAAGAACAGCGTCGCCGGGTGCGGCAGGGCGTTGCCTGCCCGCTCGATGGCGGCCAGGAGACGTTCCAGACGGGGCCGTGCCGCACGAACCATGGAATGACAGGGTAGCAGACCCGCCGGGCGGCGCCCGCCGTATCATAGGCAAGGAGAGATGGCAGAGCCTTTGACGCCCGAGCAGCAACTCGAGCGGATGCGGCGGGACTGGGACGAGCGCGCCCGGGCCAACGCCCGCTACTTCGTCAACACGGCGCGCGAGGACTGGACCGACGAGGAGTTCTTCGCCTCCGGCGAGCGGACGGTGGACACCTACATCCGCAACGACATGATCAACATCTGCCAGGGGCGCGATCCGCGCCGCATGAAGGTGCTCGAGATCGGCTGCGGCGCCGGGCGGGTGACGCGCGCTCTGGCGCGCCTGTTCGGCGAGGTCTACGCGGTGGACATCAGCGCCGAGATGGTGCGGCTGGCGCGCCAGGCCTGCGCCGATCTCGGTAACGTGCACATCGAGCAGAACAACGGCCGGGACCTGGCCTGCCTGGGGCCGATCCAGGTGGACTTTGCCTTCTCCACCATCGTCTTCCAGCACATTCCGAACAAGGAGATCATCGAAAGCTACATCCGCGAGGTCCACCGGCTGCTGCGGCCGCGGGGGCTATTCAAGTTCCAGGTCCAGGGCGCCGAGCTCGTCGAAGAGGGCGGCTACGACACCTGGCTGGGCGTGCCGATCTCCGAGGAGGAGGCCATCGAGATGGCCTTGCGCAACGGCTTCGAACCGCGTTACCGCCACGGCGCCGGCACGCAGGACTTCTGGCTGTGGTACTTCAAGCGCAGCCGCGCGCGCCAGCTCACCATCTATTACGCCCGCAGGAGCCGCCGCAAACTCGCCGCGAGGTGGCGGGGGCTGCGCGCCAGGTTCGCTAGCGGACGAGAAACGGCCAGTGCGGCGCCAGGTGATAGCCGAACCGGGTGACGGCCACGAAGATGGCGGCGGCAGCGACCAGCAGGAGGCCGCCCAGGATCATCCAGACCACCCTCCACGGGAAGCGGCGCCGGGCGCGGCGCAGCTCGAGCAGGTAGCCCGCAAAGATGCCGACGAAGTACAGCAGGCACATCGGGACCGAGAACAGCATCAGGTTGACGACGTCGGGCGTCGGCGTCACGATCGCCGCCACGATGACGATGATCAGCACCGCATAGCGGGCGTTGCGCAGCAGGAAGCCCGGAGTGGTGATCCTGAGCAGGGTGAGGAAGAAGATGAGCACCGGGAGCTGGAAGACCAGCCCGATGCCGAGCGTCACATTGACGAACAGATCGAAATACTCGGTGATGGAGACCACCGGGGCGATGTTGATGTTGCGCCCGATGCCGAGCAGGAAAGTCAGGCCGAAGCGGAAGGCCACGAAGTAAGCGAAGAGCCCGCCCAGGATGAATAGCCCGGCCGAGAAGATGACGAACGGCGCCGCCCAGCGCCGCTCGCGCCGGTACAGGCCCGGCGCGATGAAGGCCCAGACCTGATAGAGCACCCAGGGGGAGGCCAGGAAGATCGCCGTCAGGATCGGCAACTTCACCCAGACCGTGGTGAAGGCCTCCATCGGTTTGATCTGCGCCAGCTTCGTGTTCTCATAGCCCAGCCGGGTGAGCGCCTCGACCGCCGGCTCGCTGATGATCTTCCAGAGTTCGTCGGCAAAGATGATGCTGAACAGAAAGGCGATGCCGACGCCGGCCAGCGCCTTCAGGATCCGGGAGCGCAGCTCTTCGAGATGCTCCAGGAAGGACATGCGGAGCATCTCCTCCTCTTCGTCCTCCTCGTCGGGTTCCTCGTCCTTGTCGCGGCCCTTGGCCGGTGGCGGGGCGGGGGGCGCGGGCGGGGGCGCTACCGTGGCGGGCGCGGCCGGAATCGTCGCCGTCTCTCCCTCGGCAGCCGATCCGGCGGTGCCGGGGCCATCTTCCGCGTATTGCGGAGAGGGATCCTCGGCAGGCCCCGAATCGTTGCTCGCGGTCTCGGAGGCGGTTGACGGACCCTGATTTTCCTCTTCCGAAATCATGACTGATTCATGCGCGAGGCATGGCGGCCGCAATGGCCCGGAGGAGTCCGGGCGCCTTTGGCTGCGGCGAAACTGGCTCAGCTCGTCACAGCTTTGTCGTCCGGAGCCGGAGGAGCCGAGTCGGCCTCAGCCGCTTCAAGCTTCCCCGTCTCCCCGGTGACTTCGGCGCCTTCAGTTGCGGATGCGCTTACAGTGGACGGTTCGCCAGCGGACGTCGCGGGGGAGCCGGAAGAATCGGCAGCCTGGGTGGACGAGCCGCTGTAGGAGTCGTAGTTATAGCCGTAGTCGTAATCGTAGCCGTTGTAGCCGTAGTTGTAGCTCGAGGTGATCTCCTGGCTCACCTCGCGGGTGGTCTCCCGGATCTCCTGGCTTTCCCGCTCGATGGCGGCCATCTCCCGGCTCCAGGTGGCCTTGAGCTCGGCCGAGGCGCGGCGGAACTCACTCATCGCCTTGCCAAAGGTCTTGCCCAGTTCCGGCAGCTTCTTCGGCCCGAAGATGAGCAAGGCAAGGATGAAGATAAAGATCGTTTCCTGCCAGCCCAGCGGACCCATCGACCAAATCCTCCTAGCTTTCGGACACCTTCATCATAGCGAGGGCGCAAGGCAGGGTCAACTTAACTCGCCGAGTGCTCACGGCTTCGTCGGGGTGCCGCCGCCGATGTAGCCGAGCGTGCGGAGGCGCTCCAGGGCTTTGGGGTCGAGCGTTGCCTCGCGGCCGCGGCCCACGAGCTTGCGAATCTCTTCCTGGGCCGCGATCCACTGGCGCACCTCACCCACGAGCCTGGAGGTCTCGGCGGGAAAGCGCGCGGCGAGGTTTTGGCGCTCGGCGGGGTCGGACGGCCGATCGTAAAGCTCGGTTTCGCGGAGGCCGGCGCGCTGCGCCTGGCTCCGGTGAATGAGCTTCCAGCGTTTGTCGAGGAGCATGAAGCTATCCGTAGCGTTCTCCGGCACGAAGCCGCGCGGGTTGGGGCGCGCGGGCTTGGAGGCGGCAACATAGCCTTTGCGGCGGAAGGGCTTTCCGCGCACGAGCGGCAGCAGGCTCTGGCCTTCGACGACGCCTTCGACCGGCAGCCGGAGCAGCTCGAGCAATGTCGGCACCAGATCGACCAGAGCCACGGGCTCGGAGAGCCGCGCCGGGCGCGGCAGAAGCTTCGGGTTCCACATGACCCATACGGCGTGGATCAGCTCGTGATAGAGCGAGTGGCCGTGCCCGGTGAAACCGTGATCCCAGAACTCCTCGCCATGATCGGAGACCACCACCAGCAGCGTATCGTCGGCGATGTCAAGCTGCCTGAGCTTTTCGAACAGGGCCGCCAGGCTGGAGTCACAGAAAGCGATCTCGCCGTCATAGCGGTCGATGGCCTGCCGAAGAAAGCGATCCGGATCCAGGCCGCGAGCCTTGACCGCTTCGCGCGTAAAGACCGCGCCGCCGCCGTACTGGCGCAGATCGTGCAGCGAGGAGTAGGTGCGGTCGAAGGCTTTCGTCTCGGCCGGGTTGGCCCACTTCTCCTCGAAGCCGGGCGGGGGGCGGTAGGGCGCGTGCGGATCTGTGGTGTGGGCGTAGAGAAAGAAGGGCGCCTCGCGGTGGCGTTCGAGCCAAGGGAAAAGCACGCGGTTGAGCGCGGCCGAGTCCGTGCCGCGGTCTGCCGCCTCGTTCCGGACCCGATGGATCACCGGGTACTCGAACAGGTAGTCGCAGCCGCGGTCCAGCCCGCTCACGCGGCCGGCAAACGGGTTGGTCACCGCGGCGGCGGTCACATAGCCCGCCTGGCGCAGGCGCTCCGCCAAGGGACGGGCGCCGGGCGGAATTGTACCGGTCTCCGTGCGGATGTCGAGCGTCCAGGCGTGAAGCGAAGTGAGCAGCGACGGCACTGAGGCCTTGGTCCACGGGGCTTGCGCGTGGGCGTCATCGAATACAATGCCGGAGTCGCCGAGCGTCTTCAAAAACGGCGTGGTATCACGGGCGTAGCCGTGGAGGCTGGTGTGGTCCGGCCGCAGCGAACAGATCAGATAGACGAGGATGTTCGGCTGGCGGGGGCGGCTCGAGGTGAGCAGGGGATTGGCCCAGAGCCCGACGGCGCCTGATTGCGAGGCGCCTGCTTCGAAGACAAGCCGCAACGACCGGCCGGCGAAGCGCGCCAGGTCGATGGTGCCGTCCTGCCAGTGCTCCGGATCGGAGATCGTCGCCGCCCAGAGCTCCTCGCCCGCCTCACCGGCCCGGATCCGGAAGTTCACCGGGACGCGCGCGGCGATGCCGGCGCCGAACTCAAGCTTTGCTCCCTCGGGGACCTTGACCTCATAGGTGAGCGTCGCCGGCGTATGGACATAGATGACGTTGCGGTACTCCTCCTGCTTGCCGAGCAACTGCCGGCCGACAGGCTTCTCGAAGACGGCGCGCCGGGGGATCAGCTCGATGTAGTCGATGGCCACCGGGGCGAACAGGTCATCGGTGGGCATGATGGCCAGGGGATGGCCGAAGGTGGGCGTGGTGATGTCCAGATCGAAACGGTAGACGCGCCAGGCAAGCGGGGGGGCGAGCGGGCGCTTGTACTCGAACGGGCCGATGCGGATCTTGATCTCGCGACCTCCCTCGGCGGCCATGCGGATGGCGACGGTCTCATAGAGGCTCCAATCCACGGAGGTCCCCTCCGGGTTGAGCACCACCGGGGTGGCGCCGTCGCCTTTGAGCACCATCTGGCCGGGCTGGCGAAAGCCCATGCGGCCGCGCAGAAGCCTCCAGGTGATGTTGGCGTCGGGGAAGTCCCAGCGGATGGGCGGCGCCAGCAGGGTGGAGCTGGTCTGGCTCGGCGCACTGACGGCGGCCTCCGCCAGGCGATCGTCGAAGCGGAAAGGAAAATAGGGCTCGACCGCCGGCTTCGGCGGTTGCCTGTCAGTGCGGCAGCCGAGCCCGAGCGAGAGCAGAAGGGCGGCGGCGACCAGGAACCGCCGCCCGGATGGCGTCCGAGGCATGCCGTTTATTGTTTCATGCCCGACCGGACGCCGCCCTCGCTAAAACTCGACACGGAGCGAAAACTGGATGATGCGCGGCGCGTTGGCCTGCCGGCTCAGATCCTGGAGTCCCGTGCTGGCGCTGGGGTTCACATCCACCGGGTGGTTGAACACGTTGAAGAAGTCCGCCGTGATGCGCGTGCGGACGCGCTCGGTGATCTGGAAGTTCTTGAACAGCGCCACGTCGGTGTTCCAGGAACCAGGACCGCGGAAGAAGTTCCGCGCGTTCCAGTTGAGCATGTCGGTGATCGAGGTGTAGCGCACCGTGCCATTAGCCAGCACCATGGGGATGCGGTTGTCGTAGCGATCTCCAACCGGCCGCAGAACGCGCTGCGAGCGGTCGACCGGCACGAGAGCCTGAAGGGCCGCCTGGTCGACCTGGGTGGCCAGCCGGGGATCGAAATCGCCGCGGAACCACAGCCGCTGGCGCCGCCCGAAGATGTTCATCTCCAGGCGCTGATCGGCGGTCAGCGTCGGGTCGCCGAACAGGTAACGGCTTGCGTCGACGCCCATCCACATGCCGCTGCGCCAGTCGCCGATGAAGGCGATCTGCCAGCCACCGATGAGATGGTTGACACCTCGCGAGACGCCGCCGCCGAAGGCCTTGCCCCGACCGAAAGGTAGATCCCAGATTCCGTTGAAGCGGATCCGGTGCGCCGGTACTGCATCCGAGTTGGCGTAGCCGAGCTTGAGGCGCTCGGCCTCGGAGAGATTCGGCGCATTCAGGATGAGATGGTTTTCCGGGACCGCGAAGGCGCTCGAGGAGCCGCTCGAGTTGATCCCGCTGGCGCCGTAGTTGAATCCCCCGGTGTCGGTCGTGGTCATCACGCGCGAGAAGGTATAGAAGAACTGGTAGGCCAAGCCGCTCGTGTACCGCCGCTCGATCTCGAGCTGGCCGGACTGGGAGTTCGAGTAGCCGTTGTGCCGCACCGGGGCATTGCAGCAGCCCGAGGTCCAGTTGGGATTGACGCGGCGCAGGTCCGGGTTGGCTGAGGCCTGGAGGCCCGTGCGGCGCTGGTAGTTGTATTCCGACTCGGGATCGTTCCACCGCCAGCGCTGCTCCAGGTTGCTGCCGTGGTTGCCGATGTAGCTCAAGCGCAGGGCCGTCTCCTTCATCAGCTCGCGCTCGAAGGTGACGTTCCACTCCTGCATCTGGTTGTCGCTCCAGGTGCGGTGGTCCCAGGGCATCATCGGCTGCGCGCGGCTGGAGATGCCGACGATGCCGGTGATGTCGACCGTCGCTTTGCCGATGTAGTCGTCGGCGGCGGGCACGCGCGAGAGCGCGTAGTTGTCGATGCGGCCCTGTTTGTTCGACAGGTCGTTGGTGAAACGCAGATTGAGCGGCGGGTTCGTCCGCGAGCTCTGGAGAATCTGCGACAGCGGCATGGTCCAGTAGTATAGGCCGTAGCCGCCGCGAATGACCCAGCGGTCGCTCAAGCGGAAGGCGGCGCCCAGACGCGGCGCGAAGTTGTCGTTGTCGGCCGGCAGCAGGCCGCCGGGGAAGCCAGCCGAGTCGGCCGTCTTCCAGCTGAGCCCGCGGGCCGCCCAGGAGGCGAGCACGGAAGAAGGAATCCCGGGGATCTCCTCCATGCGGGTGCTGTGAGGCGTGATCACCTCCATCTTGCTGGCATAGTTGGCCAGATCGAGATTCACCAGCCGGTCGAACTTCTCCTTGTAGACGGTCCACTTGTCCCAGCGCAGGCCGAGTTCGAGCGTCAGGCGCGGGCTGAGCTTCCAACTGTCGTGGACATAGAGGCCGATCTCTTTCTGCTGGAAGTAGAAGTAGCCGCGGTTGTACTGGTTCGACAGGTAGGTGGGCAGGCCCAGCAGCAGGCCGGCAAAGCCCGAGCCGGTAAAGGAGACCCGTTGCTGCTCGCGCGGATCGTAGAGCGCCGTCCAGTCGCCGTAGAACTCATGGGAGCCTTGCGCCTGTTGGAGCTCGCGCACGTTGTTGTATTCCTGCCGCCCTTTGAAGCCCGCCTTGACGGTGTGCGTGCCCTTGATCCAGGTGACGTTGTTTTCGAGCTGGTAGGCCGTCAGGTGCTGATTGTGGCGATTGTCGGCGTCCCAGCAGCCCCAATAAAAGAAGGGGCTCTCCGCGCAGATGGTGGGCCAGCCGGTGACGCCAAAGGGGTTCGGGAAGCCGAGCTTGTCGGCCCAGTTGGTGTCGTCGGCCAGAGTGCCGGTGCTGTTGGTGGAGCGGTTGGCCGATGCCTGGAACTCGTTGAGTAGGGTGGGCGAGAAGACGTGGTTCCACCGCGCAAAGGCCGAACGGAGCGTGGTATCCTGCCGGCCGGTGCCTCCGGCATCGCTCGAGCCTGGAGGCGGATAGCCGTAACGTCCCCCGTAGAGCCGGTAGGGTCGTCGAGCCTCGGTGTAGCGGCCTGAAAGGTTGTCCCGCTCCGAGAAGACGTGATCGCCCTTGAGGGTGAACGTATTGAGGTCGAGCGTCAGGGGATAGTAGGCCTCGAAGTTGGGCTCAAGCCACGGATTGCCCCCCGCGTTGGGCCCGGCCGGAAGAGCCGAGACGCCCTTCATCGTGGCGGCGATCGGCGCGATCCGGCTGGACGGGATCCGATTGCCCGGAAACGGCCCTCTGGTGCCGGCCGGCTGCGTGGTCAGCGGATCGTAAATGGTGACGGGAACGTTGTCGGCGTCCACCATGGTGGAGAGGTCGCCGGCCCAGATGGCCTCCGAGGGCACCTGGGTGCGGGCAAAGCGAGACTCGCGCTGGCGGTGCCCTTCGTAAGCCGCGAACCAAAAGGTCCGGTTCCGGATGATAGGACCGCCCGCCGAGGCGCCGAACTCATTGCGGATGTACTGGGGCGGCTTTTCGAAAAAGTCTTCGCGCTGGCGGGCGCGCAGGCCACCGAAGTTGTTGCGGTGGGTCCAGAAGAGGCTGCCGTGGAGCTCGTTGGTGCCGCTCTTGGTCACCAGGGTCATGGTCGCAGGGCGCGAATATTGAGCGCTCGAGCCGGCCGTTTCGATCCGGAACTCCTGGACGGTGTCCAGTCCCGGTTGCACGGGCCGGAGCCCGCCGCCAAAACGATCCATGAAGGAGATACCGTCCAGCAGAATATCGGCCGAGCCGACCTTCATGCCGTTGACGCGCGGGTTTCCGCCGCCTTCGACGCCCGGGGTCAAGTCAAAAAGGTTGGCGACAAAGCGCCCGTTGAGCGGCAGTTGCTGGATGCGAAGCGCGTCTTTGACGTCGCCCACCTCCATGCCAACCGTGGAGATGACAGGTGCGGCCCCGGTCACCTCGATGATGGTGTCGACCGTGCCGACCTCGAGCCGCGGGTCGATCACGACGGTCTGGCCGGCCTGAAGCGTAAACGTTCCGGAGAACTTCTTGAAGCCGGGCGCCTCGACCGTCAGCGTATAGGGCCCGATGGGGACCGAGGTGAAAACGTAGAGGCCGACGGCAGTGGATTCGGAACGACGCTCCACGCCGGTGGCCTGGTGGGTCAGCACGAGCGTGGCGCCGGCAATGGCGGCGCCGGAGGCGTCGAGGACCGTGCCGCGCACCGTGCCGAGGCCGCTCTGCGGGAGCGCCGGCGGGACGGGCAGCAACAGCCCGACGAGAAGGCACAGCATTACAGGGCTTTTCTTCACACAAAATCCTTTCGAGCGGAAGACCGCCTGTCGAGTTCGCCTGGAAGGGAACTTTCTTACACTGTTAAAGATACTCCCGCCGTGCCGATTTGTCAACAGAAAATCCGCGCCGCCCCCGGGCGGGGCGCAAAAACCAGGGGCGCCCGCCGGGACGGGCGCCCCGAGTCGCCTGCCGTGTCGATTGGAAGTTCTAGAAGTAGTACTTCATCCCAAGCTGCACGTTTCGCGGGCCGGCGCCCCACTGGTAGCCCGTGATCTGCCCGAAGGCAGTGGAGCCGAAGCTGGTGTTGGGATTGCCGAAGATCGGTTTGTTCAGCGCGTTCTGGGCCTCCAGCCGGAACTCGAACCGCTGGCCCTCCCGAATCCGGAAGTTCTTGAGCAGGGCGGCGTCGAAGGACTGCACCGCCGGGCTGCGGTAGTGCAGCGTTCGGGGAGCCGTGCCGCGCACGTCGATCGGCGGCCTCGCGAAAGCGGCCTCGTTGAAGTAACGGTTGAGCCGGTCGACCACCGGCCCCGACGTGCTGGGATCGCCGATCAGGTCTGGCCGCTGGGTCCCGTTCCAGATGTTGCCGCCGCTCTGGGTGACCTGAAGCGGCATGCCGCTTTGCAACAGCAGGTAGCCGCTCAGCTCCCAGCCGCCTAGCAGGGCGTCCAGCCAGCGGTTCCAGTTGCTCGCCAGGGCGCGGCCCCGGCCGATGGGAATCTCCCAGGCAAAGGTGACCACGCCACGATGCTTGACGTCGTGTGCCGAAAGCGCCCGCTCCAGGCGCAGGTTCAGCGGATCCTGGAAGCTGGTGTCGCCGCCAAGCCAGCTCAGGTTGCCGGAGCCGTGGGAGGCGGTGTCGATCATCTTCGAAAAGGTGTAGTGGGTCAGCAGGGTCAGGCCGTGTGAATACCGCTTCTCCCACTTGAGCTGGAGCGCGTGGTAGTAGGAATCGGCGGCCGGCGGCATGCTATAGCTGCCGCCGGCACCGTCGAAGTGCGGCATGGGCCGCAGCAGCCGGAACAACTGGACGGTACGGCCACTGAGCTGGGAGCGGGGATCGGTGATGACCCCGTAAAAGGGATTCGGCACGCTCGAAGAAAGCTGCGTGCGGCCGAGCCCCCAGTACTGCGGATGCAACGGCGTCAGCGAGTTGTAGGGCAGCATCAGATTCGTTCCCCGGGTGCCCGTGTAGTTCATCTCCAGGACAGACTGCACCGGAAGGGCATATTGGATCGACAGGTTCCAGGAGTGGTACTCCGGATTATCGGACCAGTGAGGAACAATGGTGCCCGCGCCCAGGCCGATGAAGGTCCACTCCTTGAGCGAGTTGCCCGGCGGCAGAAGCATTCCGTCGGGATAAGGATGGCTCAGGCGGGCATACAGCGTGGCGTTGGAGTCTCGCGTAAAGGTCGGCGTTGAGTTCACCACGAAGCCGCTGCCGGTATGGCCGTGCACGGTATTGCGGCTCAACTGGTAGAGCAGGCCGTAGCCGGCGCGGATGGCCAGCTTGTTCGTGGCCGCATAGGCCAGGCCGACGCGGGGCGACCAGTTGTTGTAGTCACCGTTGAACGGCGAGCGCCGTTGATCGTCGACAAACCGGTAGACTCCCCGCGTGTCGTAGCCCTGCACCTTCACCGGGGACTGCGCCTCCAGATCCCAGTAGCTCTCCCGATTGAACTTCTCCCAGACGGGCAGGTCGAATTCGTAGCGGACGCCCAGGTTGAGGGTGAGTTTCGGCGTGAGCCGCCAGTCGTCCTGGAAATAAAATCCCCAGTAGGAGGAGCGGGAGAAGACTTTCGGGTCGATATGGAACTGCCCCCCGGTGGCCCAACCGATGAGGAAGGCGGCGAAACCGTTCCCCTCGTTGGCGGGGCAAGAGAAACGGTCGCGACAAGTGACGCCGCGGCCGAAGCTGAACTGGCCCGAGGGATACCCCGGCTGCGCGTAATCGAGCCAACGGCGGCGCGTCTCGGCGCCGAACTTCATCGAGTGGCCGCCGGCGACTTTGCTGTAAAAGCCCGAGAAGTGATGGGTGCCCTCCTGACGGTCCATGATGTGCCAGCCCTGCGTGCCGATCTGCTGGTAGCCGTCCGGCGAGAAGGTCGGAAAGACCTTGTGCGTGGCGTTGTCCAGCATATATTGGGGCAGGCCGAGCTTGGTGAGCTGAAACTCCTCGAACGGGTTCCGCCAGTAGTCGGCGTAGATCAGCCCGTAGCGGACGCTCCAGAGATCGGTGGCCGAACGCACCTTGGTGAAATCCGCCACCACCGAGGTGGGCTGGTTCGAGCTGGGTCCGAGATTCCAGGGCAGCGCGGCGCGCAGGTCGCCGAACAGGTTCGGCGGGTCATACTTCGACGGTGCGTAACTGTAGCGGCCAGTCAGCCGGCTGTTGGCGGTGAAGTGGTGATCCACTTTGACGTTCAACTGGTGGCTGGTGCTCAGGCCCACGCCCTGTTCGTACCAGTTGTTCGTCTCCGTGACAGGATGGCCGGGCTGGTTCGGAAGCGGGAAATAGGCCAGCGCTTTCAGACTCACCGGGTCGAACATCGACTTGGGCACGATGTTATTGGGGAAAGGCCGCCGCTCGATGGCGCCCTGCGCATTCACAAAAGTGTCGAAGGGATTGTAGACGGTCATTACCTGGCCGGCCGTGTTGCGCGTCTGGGAGAAATCGCCCTCGCGTTGCAGTCGCGTGGGAAAGGTCGCCGTCTGCGTCGTGGGCGACTTTGCCCGGGTGTACTCGTAGGTAGTGAAGAAGAACGTCCTGTCCTTAGCGATGGGCCCGCCCAGGACGCCGCCGAGTTGATCGCGGCGGTAGAACGGTCGCTCCCGGCCGGCACGGTTCGAGAACCAATTGTTGGCATTCAGATCGGAGTGGCGCAAAAAGTAATATCCGGTCCCGTGGAACTCGTTCGTGCCGGAGCGGGTCACCATATTGATTACGGCGCCGCCGGTCTGGCCGTATTCGGCGGCGAAGAAGTTGGTCTGCACCTTGAACTCCTGCACGGCATCCACAGAGGGGGTGAACTTTAGGTCGGTGATGCCGGAGTTCTGCTCGACCACCGTGGTGGTGACGCCGTCCACCAGCACGTCGGCGCTCGAGTTTCGCGTGCCAGCGGCGACGAAGTTCGTGTTGGTCTGGCCGATCCGGCCGCCGCTGCCGACGACCCCAGGCGTCAAATAGGTATACGCCATCGGGTTGCGGCCGATATTCGGCAAGGACAGGATGTACTTATTTTCGATGACCTGTCCCAGCGTGGCGCTGGTGGTGTTGAGCAGGGGCGCCTGCCCGACCACCTCCACCACGGCCGTGACTTCGCCGACATCGAGTTGCACGTTCACGCTGGCCTGCTGCTGCACGCTCAGCGGGAAAGGTCCCTGGACATACTTCCGGAACCCCGGCGCCTCGACCGAGATGCTGTAACGACCCGGCGGAAGAGCACTGACAAAGTAACGTCCCTCGCCGTCGGTGGCCGTCTTGTGCTCAATGTTTCGATCCACATCGAGGACGGCGACCTGCGCGCCGGGGACCACGGCGCCCGCCGGATCGGAGACGATTCCGCGGATCGAGGCGGTATAAGTCTGACTCCATCCGGCGATGCAGGAGGACAAAATGAGTAAAATCAAACGGGATTTGCCAATCCACATGGCATGATTTCTCCTTGCGAGAGTTCGGGGCGAGCAGGCAAATGCTGAGTCACTGAACCCGTTCATCCACCCTTCTGACGACCCGCTGACTGTAGTTTATCCCCGGCTCATGACTCTGTCAAGAAGAAAACGAGCCCGTCATCGCCGGCACGCAACGAAGTGCCGGAGGAGCGCGCCGGGCGTCGCACGCTGGGCCGGCGCCGGCGAAGTCGACCCGGCGGCCTCAGCATGAAAGAAAGTTTGCATCCTCCGCGGGCTCTCGCATACGATGGGAGCGGAAAGTCCAATGGGAAACCTACGCCCGACTCCGGCACGGTTGAACCGCGCCTTGGTTTTGCGCTTGCTGCGGCGCCACCGGCGGCTCTCCCGAGTGGAGATCGCCAGGCGTTCGGGATTATCTGAAGCCTCCGTGTCGCGAATTGTGGGGGAGCTCGCCGAACGAGGCCTTGTCAGTGAAGGGGGGCCCAGCCGATCGACCGGGGGACGGCCCGCGGTGCACTTAGAGCTCGACGATGCCCATTACCGTTCGATCGGCGTGGACATACACGACTGGGAGACGCGCCTGGCGCAGGCTACGCTGCGCGGCCGGCTCATCGAGGCGGAACATTTCCGCACGCCGGCAGATCCATATAAAGTGCTGCAATCGATCGCCGGGCGCGTGACCGCTCTACGCCGTCGCATGAGGGACTATCGACTCGAGGGGATCGGGGTCTCGGTGCGCGGCCTGGTGAACAGTCGCGACGGCATCGTCGAGAGGGGAAACAACCCGGCCTGGTCGAAGATTCCGATCCGCGCCTTTCTCGAAGAACGGCTGAAGCTGCCCGTTTTCGTGGAAAACAACGTGCGAGCGGCAGCCTTTGCCGAGTACCACTACGGCGACCCGGACGTGCTGGACGCCCATTGCCTGCTGCTCGTGAAGGTCGACGAAGGCATCGGCATCAGCATGGTGGTGGAGGGCGAACTTTACTACGGCCAGCACATGGCGGCGGGTGAGTTCGGCCAGATGGTGATCGCCGACGTCGGCAGCCCGGCGCGTCACGACCGTCCGGGGTGCCTGGAAAAGCTGGCCTCCGACATCGCCACCTGTGAACGCTACCGCCAGCTCGACGGAGCCAGACGATGCCCAGCCAGGGGTGACGTCTCGGCCGCGGTACGCCGCATCTGTCACCTGGCGTTGGCCGGAGACCACGCGGCAAAGAGAACGCTTCAGGAGACGGCACGTTATCTCGGCATCGGCATCGCGAACGTGGTCTGGGGACTCGATCCCGACGCCGTCATCATTGACGGGGCCATCACGGAAGCCTGGTCGCTGGTAGCCCCCATCATCGCCGACCAGTTCCCCGACGGACGCGAGTTCGTGAACTTCCGGAATCTGATCCTACGTCCCTCGGCGCTCGGCGGCCAGGCGTCGATCCGCGGCGCGGCGGCCCTTCCCTTCCAGTCTCTGTTTGCCGCCGCCGAGCACGCCCGCACGGGCCAGGCGGCGGCCTGAGCCGGGCTCAGATCTCGCGAACCAGATCGCTTAAGGGCCGCCGTGGAGTGGCTGGCGGCTGTTCAGCCGGGTAACCCACGGGCAATATGGCCACGGGCCGGTGGGCCTCCGGAGCGCCGATGGCCCGCCGCACCGCCTCTTCGTCAAACGCGCCGACCCAAACGGTGCCAAGCCCCTGCGCCGCCGCCGCCAGCATGGCGAACGTACAGGCGACGGTGGCATCTTGCAGCGCGTAGAGCTCGGCGCCCCGCCGGCCGTAGCGTTCCGCCGACCGGCGCGCGTGAGTGCAGAAGACGAGCGCGATGGGCGCCTGCGCGAGGAAAAACTGATCCAGAGCCGCGCGGGCCAGCAGGCGCCGCACGGCCGCGTCCCGCACCAGATAGATTTCATAGGCCTGGAGATTGCCGGCTGAAGGCGCCCGGTTGGCGGCCTCCAGGATCGCAGCTAGCTTCTCCGGCTCGATGGGAGCAGGTGAATAGGCGCGCACGGAGCGCCGGGACTCGATCAGCTCGAAGAAGTTCACCGACTGTCCACCTCCTTCAGATGCCGCGGGCCGCCTATCGCGGACGGCCCACCGGAAACAGATAAAGCGGCGCTTCCTCGCCGTCGAGGGCCGCCGCCCGCTTGAGTTCGCCGTCGCGGAAAGCGCCGACCGGCACGCTCCCCAGG
Source organism: uncultured Bryobacteraceae bacterium (assembly GCA_938003835.1). Classification (GTDB taxonomy): domain Bacteria; phylum Acidobacteriota; class Terriglobia; order Bryobacterales; family Bryobacteraceae; genus CALKXJ01. The sequence goes on from CALKXJ010000002.1 coordinate 345,396, forward strand.
CCGAGCGCCACCGCCTGAAGGCAGATGTTTTGCCCGGCGTGGCCCGCCTCCATGTTCATGTACCGCTCGGCGCGGTCTCCGTAACGCCTCGCGGTGCGCGAGACGACGCCGGCGATCAGGATTGTCACCGGGGCCTCCGCCACCGATTCCTGCCCGAGCGCAGCCTGGGCGATCGCGCGGCGGTGATCCCCGCCGGCGCGCCGCACCAGCGCCTGACGCTCGGGCCGATACTTGTAAATTCCGGCCTCGAGTCCCTCCACCCGGGCCGCCACGAGGTACACCTCGAGCGGATAGAGGGCGCCGGCCGACGGCGCGGCACGAAAACGGTCGCCACCGGTGATGCCCTGAGCCGCCCACAAGAGCTGGCCCACCTCGGCCAGGCCGAGCGGCGCGTCGCGGAAGCTGCGCACGGAGCGGCGTGTGGCCAGGCAGCGTTCGAGCGAAACCTTTCCGTCGCGCTGCGGGGCGGGAAGCCGGATTTCGGTCTCCTGGGCCGCCACGGAGGCCGGACCAGTGCCGGCCAGTGCCAGGCCTACGACGACTTCCAGCCACCAGATCGTCAACATCGTGCCCTCCCCGGTCCGGCTTGCGCCGGGCCTTCACGGCTCGTAAGGAATCCACACCTGCATGGGCGTCGGCCCGCGGTTGTGGAACGTGTAATAGGGGATCAACACCAGGTCCACTTTACGGGTGCGGCGCACTGCGGCCTGGTCTAACGGCTGATACAAGGGAAGCGACGCGAGCGGAGGCTCGGCGGCGACGCCCGCATGACGGAGCACCGTGACACCACCCAAAAACTCCGGGCGGTGTTCTGAAGCGAAACCTTTCGAGGGCAGCGCGAGGGCGGCATCGAACAGCGACTCCAATCCCTTTTGGTCGAGACCCTCCATGGCATAGACGAGCGGCCCGCGCTCGACGGCGACGCGCCGGGTGTTCTCGCGCACGAGCGGGTTGGAGGCAACCAGGCGGGGCGTCATGTCGAAGCTCAGGCGCACCCGGTCACCGGAGCGCCACTCGCGCCGGATGGCGAAGTAGGTTCCCGGCTGCGGCTTGCCCGCGGCCGCCTGCCCGTTGACGCGCACCTCAGCCGAGCGCGCCCAGCCGGGGATGCGCAGGAACAGCGTGAAGGCGTGAGCGGCGGCCGGTTCGACAAGGATCTCCACGGTCCCTTCCCACGGGTAGCTGGTCTTCTGGGTCAGCCTGAGCGCCATGCCGTCCTGAAGCTTCCAGTCGAGGACGTTGTTGTCGTAGAGGTGCACGTAGAGACCCTCGGAGGAGATCCCGTAGAAATAGCCCGGCAGCGAAGCGAGCACGCGCTGGAGATTGGGCGGGCAGCAGGTGGTGGTGTACCAGGGATTGCGGATCTTGTCCTCCGGGTTGCCGGTGAGCTCGAGCGGGTTGCGGTAGCAGTAAAGCGTCCCGTCGAGCGACATGCCAGAGTTGACGCCGTTGTAGAGCGCGCGCTCCATCACGTCGGCGAAGCGCGCCTCGCCGGTGGCCGCCAGCAGGCGCGCGTTCCAGAACATGTTGCCGATGGCGGCGCAGCTCTCGGTGTAGGCCAGGGCGTTCGGCAGCTCATAGGGCTCGCCGATGGCTTCGCCCTGCGCACGCGAGCCCACGCCGCCCGTGATGTACATCTTCGAGGAGACCAGGTCGCGCCAGAGCCGCTCGAGCGTTCTCCAGTAGGCTTCGTCGCCGGTCTCCATGTAGTAGTCGGTTGCGCCCGAGCAGGCGTACATGGCGCGCACGGCGTGGCCCTCGAGCTTCGTGCGCTCGACGAACGGCTTGCCGCTGAACAGGTAGACGTAGTCGCGGGGCGTGAGCTTGAGGCGCTCGCCGTCGCCGCGAAGCAGGTAACCGGCCAGCTCCAGATGCCGCCGGTCGCCCGTCGTGCGATAGAGCTCCACCAGCGCCAGCTCGAGCTCGGGATGGCCGGTGAGCAGAGGTTGCTTGCCGTGGCCGCCGATCTCGATGAGGTATTCCACGAACCGGATGCCGCCGTCGAGCAGCCGGCGGTTGCCCGTGGCGCGCCAGTAGGCGATGGCGGCCTGAAGCAGGTGGCCCAGGCAGTAGAGTTCGTGCCCTCGCTGCTGCTCCTGGAAGCGGAGCGCCTTGCGCTCCTCGACGTAGTAGGTATTGAGGTAGCCGCTCGGCTCCTGCGCCGCCAGGATCTCGTCGGTAAGCTGATCGAACTGCGCCCGCAGCTCGGGCCGGTCCTCGGACTGGAGCACGAAGGCGACCGCCTCCATCCATTTGTAAAGGTCCGAATCGGTGTACAGGGGGCCGCGCCGCGGCACCTGCTTGCGGCCCGAGAGGCGCCGGAAGTTGTCCACGATCCCGTTCTCCTCGAGCAGCTCGAGCAGCGTAGGGATGCTCCGCTCGACATTCACCTGGCGCCGCTTGTGCCAGAAGCCCTCCGTGATGCGGACGGCGCGCACCGGGACGCTGCGGAGTTTCGCATGAGGCGAGCGCTCCAGATGGAGCACGCCCTGGGAGCGCCAGTCGCCGGGAAGCGCCTGCCCGGCGGCGAGCACAGGAGCAAGAAGGCATAGAAAAAGACCCGAAGTTCGCCGCATCCTCCCAAGTGTATCTCTGTCGGCGCCGGCCGCGGGTGCGGTATACCTGGAGCGAGAACCCCATGCGAGTTGCAACCTTATTGTGCCTGGCAACGATTCTGGCCGGCGCGGCCGCGGGCGCCGAGCTTGCGACGAAAAAGGCTCTGACGCTCGAGATCGCCCGCGGCATGGCGGCGGCGGGCGAAGAGTTCGCGCGCAAGAACGGCTGGAAGGTGGCGATCGCCATCGTCGACGAGGGCGGCTATCTGATCTACTTCCAAAGGATGGACGGCGCGCCGCTTTCGGCGGTCGATCTGGCCAATCGCAAGGCGCGCACGGCGGCGATCTTCGGGCGGCCGTCGAAGGCCTACAACGAGCGGATCCAGCAGGGTGAGACCGGGGTGGTGGCCATCCCGGGCGTGCTGCCGTTCGAGGGCGGCCTGCCGATCGTCCACGAGGGCCAGGTCCTCGGCGCGATCGGCGTGAGCGGCGTCACCTCGCAGCAGGACGGCATGGTGGCGCAGGCGGGCGTGGACGCCTTCGCGCGCATGGTCGGAAAATAGGCTCAGTCCCGCCAGTGCAGGATCACCTTGCCGGCGTTGCCTGAGAGCATCACCTCGAAGGCCTTTTCGTATTCGGTGAAGTGGAAGCGGTGGGTGATCACCGGGCTGATGTCGAGCCCGCCCTGGATCATCACCGTCATCTTGTACCAGGTCTCGTACATCTCGCGGCCGTAGATGCCCTTGATGGTGAGCATGTTGAAGATGACGGTGTGCCAGTCGATGGCGATGTCGTTCTCGGGGATGCCGAGCAGGGCGATGCGGCCGCCGTGGCACATGTTGGCGAGCATGTCGCGGAAGGCCGAAGGACTGCCCGACATCTCCAGGCCGACGTCGAAGCCCTCCTTCATGCCGAGCTCGCGCTGCACCTCGGCGATCGATTCCGTGCGCACGTCCAGCGCGCGGGTGACCTTCATCCGCCGCGCCAGCTCCAGCCGGTAGGGGTTCACGTCGGTGATGACGACATAGCGCGCCCCGGCGTGCCGCACCACCGCGGCGGCCATCAGGCCGATCGGCCCGGCGCCGGTGATGAGCACATCCTCGCCCAGCACGGGGAACGACAGGGCGCTGTGCACGGCGTTGCCGAACGGGTCGAAGATTGCCGCGATATCCATCGGCACGGCCGGATCGTGGTGCCAGATGTTGGTCATCGGCAGGGCGATGTACTCGGCAAACGCGCCGGTCCGGTTGACGCCGATGCCGAGCGTCTTGGCGCACAGGTGGCGCCGGCCGGCCAGGCAGTTCCGGCAGCGGCCGCACACCAGATGCCCTTCACCGCTGACGATGTCGCCGACGTAAAAATCCGAGACGTTGGAGCCGATGGCGACGATCTCGCCGACGAACTCGTGGCCGATGACCATCGGCACCGGGATGGTCTTGCGGGCCCACTCGTCCCACTTCCAGATGTGCAGATCGGTGCCGCAGATCGAGGTACGGTCGACGCGGATCAGCACGTCGTTGATGCCGATGGTGGGCTCGGGCACCTCTTCCAGCCACAGGCCCGGCTCGGCCTTGCTTTTTCTGAGGGCTTTCATGGGGTAAATCCCTATCCTAGCTTGGATGGGCCGCCCGGTGCGGTCAGAGCAGGCTGATCGGGTCGACGTCGATGACCAGCGCCGTGGGGCTCCAATCCTGGCGGCGCGCCCAGTCCCGGAGCGCCTCGAGCGCCGGGCGCAGCACCCTGCGGCTGGCCGCCTTGATCAGCGTCTGGTAGCGGTATTCGCGCTTCAGCCGCGGCACGGGCGCCTCGGCCGGGCCGAGCACCTTGAGCTCAGGCGGCGCGGGGTTGAGCCGTTCCGCCAGCTCCGCGGCCATTCGCCAGGCCTTCTGCTGGTCCGGCGAGCGCACCAGCACGTTGGCCAGGGCGCTGAACGGAGGGTAGCGCATGGCGCGGCGGAACTCGAGCTCCTTCCGGTAGAAGCCCTCGTAGTCCTGTGCGGCGGCGTAGCGGATGGCGTAGTGGTCGGGGTTGATGGTCTGAATGAGAACCTGGCCCGGACGGTCACCGCGGCCGGCCCGGCCGGCAGCCTGTGCGAGCAGTTGGAAGGTCCGCTCCGCAGCGCGGAAATCGGGCATGCCCAGGCCGACGTCGGCCGAGACGACGCCCACCAGCGTGACGTTCGGAATGTCGTGGCCCTTGGCGATCATCTGCGTGCCCACGAGCACGTCGTAGTCGTGCGCCCGGAAGCCGTACAGGATCGATTCATAGTGCCGCTTGCTGGTCACCGTATCGCGGTCCATCCGCGCCACCCGCGCCGCGGGGAAGTGGCGGCGGATCTCCTCCTCGACGCGCTCGGAGCCCTGCCCGAGAAAGTAAATGTATTCGGACTTGCAGTGAGGGCAGCGCTCGGGAACCGGCTCGGCATAGCCGCAGTAGTGGCACAGCATGCGCCGGTCGCGACGGTGATAGGTGAGCGTGACCGCGCAGTTGCGGCACTGGATCCGCTCGCCGCAGGCGCGGCAGGCGGCGAAGGCGGAGAAGCCCCGGCGGTTGAGCAGCAGCATGATCTGTTCGCCCGAGGCCAGCCGCTCGGAGATCGCCTCCACCAGCCGGCGGGAGAAGGTCGCCTGGCGGCGGGTTTCAAGAAACTCCTGGCGCATGTCGATGAGCTCGACCGAGGCGAGCGGGCGGCTCTCGATCCGTTCGGGAAGCTCGAGCAGCGCGTAGCGGCCGCGCTCGGCGTTGTAGCGGCTCTCCATGCTGGGCGTGGCCGAACCCAGTACGACGCAGGCGTCAAGGCGCTGAGCGCGCACCACCGCCACGTCGCGCCCGTTGTAGCGCGGCGTCTCCTCCTGTTTGTAGCTGGAGTCGTGCTCCTCGTCGACAACGATCAGGCCGAGGTTGCGCACCGGAGCAAAGACCGCCGAGCGCGTGCCGATGACGACGTCGGCCCCGCCCGACCGGATGCGCCGCCACTGCTCGGCGCGCTCGCGCTCGCCGAAAGCCGAGTGCAGGATCGCCACCCGGTCGCCGAAGCGGTGGTGGAACTGCCCGGCCACCGCGGGCGTCAGGGCGATCTCGGGCACGAGCAGCAAGGCGCCGCGGCCGCGGGCGCGGGCCGCTTCGATCGCCCGCAGGTAAACCTCGGTCTTGCCCGACCCGGTGACGCCGAACAGCAGGAAGCTCGAGAAGCGGCTGGAGGCGACCGCCTGCTCGATGGCCTCGAGCGCCCGTTGCTGCGCCGGATTGAGCACGGGAGGCGGCGGGGGCGCGGCATGCTGAATGACGCGCGGCTCCGACCGCAGGGTGACGATGCCTTTTCGGGCCAGCGCCCGCGCCGCCCGGCTCGCGGCGGCAATCCGGCCATCGAGTTCCGCCAGGTTGTGCGAGCCCGGATGCAGCTCCAGATAAGCGAGCAGTTCCCGTTCGGCCTTGGCCAGCTTCAGCCCTTCGCCCGGCCGGCCGGCGAACTCCACGCGCAGGCGCGCCGCCGGCGCCCGCAGGGGATCCCGCTCGGCGTGCACCTCCTCGACTTCGACCCAGCCTTTCTTGAGCAACGCGCGCAGAGCGGCAGCCGCGCGGGGAACCTTGGCCTTGAGGCGAGCCTCGCTGAGCGGCCGGCCCTCAAGCAGTCGGAGAACCTCGACAGCGGCCTCGCCGCCCGCATCGCCGAGCAGCATCTGGCGCGCCACGTCGCGGCCGGCATCGGTGAGCGAATAGACCTTGCCCCGCCGGAGCTCCCCCGAAAGCGGCGCCATCGCCCGCAAGACTTCGCCGAGCGGCGCGGCGTAATAGTCGGCCACCCAGCGGGCGAGCGCCAGCAGCTCCTCATCGAAGACCGGCTCCTCGTCGAGCAGCCTGCCCGCCTCACGTACCTCGACCTCCGGCGGCGAGTCGTGGCAGGCGAGCACGACCCCGGCAAGCGTCCGCCGGCCAAACGGCACCAGCAGCCGACAGCCGGGCCGGACGCGGTGGCGCAGCGTCAGCGGCAGGCGGTAGGTGAAGGGCTGATCGAGGGGCACCGGAAGGCTGACGTCACAGTATTCGCACCCTTTTCCTTGTCCCGGAGTAACACCTGCGCCTGAATTGCCGTCTTGCACAGTGACGAGGAGACCGTATGTACCAAGCTATCGCAATCGTCGCTCTCGCCGTGTTTCTGGCGGCGCCGCCGGCGGCCGTAGCCGCCCCGATCGACGGCAAGTGGGTGGCCAGCATGACGATGCCAGGCCCGGGCGGGGCCGAGCGCACACTCGAGTTCACCTTCGATCTGAAAAGCGAGGGTGACCGCCTGACCGGAACGGTAACCATGTCCGGTCCGCGGGGCGAGCGCACCTTCGAGATCATGGACGGCAAGCTCGAGGGCAACAAGTTCTCCTTCGCCACGATGCAGCGGTGGCGCGAGGGCGCCCAGGTGAAGATGCTCTGGCAGGGCACCGTCGAGGGTGACGAGCTCCGGGGCGAGCAGCGCCGCGAGGGCGGCGAGCGCAGCTTCCCGTTCACCGCCAAGCGCCAGTAAGGCGCCCTGGGCGCGCCGATTCAACTGAGACTGGCAATCAGGCCGTAAAGCGGCCGCAAAGAGGGATAGAGCGCCTTGTAGACTTCGTAGCCCCGCGCGTAGATCTGCATTTCGTGCGAGCGGGGCGCCACCGCCTCCACCTCGCGGATGACCGCGCGGCAAACCTCGGGCACCGACGAGTAGGCGCCGGTTCCGACCATCGCCAGCAGCGCGGCGCCATAGGCGGAGCCCTCCTGCGTCTCGAGTGCGGCGACGCGCTTGCCGAAGACGTCGGCCAGCACCTGCCGCCAGAACGGGCTCTGGCCGCCGCCGCCCGAGGCGCGCACGGACTCGACCGGCACGCCCATGCCTTCCAGGATCTCCAGACAATCTTTCTGGCTGTAAGAAACCCCCTCGATCAGGGCCCGGATCAGGTCGGCGCGGGTGTGCTTGGCGGTGATGCCGATCCAGCCGCCGCGGGCGCTCGCGTCCAAATGCGGCGTCCGCTCTCCCATCAGATAAGGCAGCCAGAACAGCCCGTGCGCCCCGGGGGCGGCCTGCGCCGCCTCGGCGGTGAGCGCGTCGTAGCTGGCGCCGGGCGCGAGCTGGTTGCGGAACCACTGCAAACTCAGGCCGGCGCCCTGCGTGACGCCCATGACGTGCCACTTGCCCTTGACGGCGTGACAGAAGGTGTGGACGCGGCCTTGCGGATCGTAGGTGGCCCGCTCGAGATGCGCGAAGACGACGCCCGAGGTGCCGAGCGTGCAGGAGACGACACCCTCCTCGACAATGCCGTTGCCGACGGCGCTGGCCGCCTGGTCGCCGGCGCCGCCGACGACGGGCGTGCCCGGCTCGAGCCCCGTCGCCTCCGCGGCGGCCTCAGTCACCGTGCCGGTCACTTCGCTCGATTCGACGACATGCGGCAGAATCGACGGATCGAGCTTCAGGCGGCTCACCATGGCGTGAGACCAGCGCCGGGTGATGACGTCGAACAGGGCGGTGCCGGAGGCGTCAGAGACGTCGCTGGCGAACTCGCCGGTCAGCCGGTAGCGGATGTAATCCTTGGGCAGCAGCACCTTGCGCAGGCGCGCGTACGAGGCCGGATCGTTGTCGCGCACCCAGAGCAGCTTGGGCAGCGTGAAGCCCGTGAGCACCGGGTTGGCGATGTAGGCCATGACGTTGTCCTTGCCGACCGTGCGGTTGATCCAGTCCACCTGCGGCTGGCTGCGCTGATCGCACCAGATCAGCGCGGGCCGGATCACTTCGCCGGCTTCATCGAGCATCACCAGGCCGTGCATCTGACCGGTGAGACCGACGCCGCGAACGTCCTTGCCGGTGGCGCCGGCCTCAGCCAGCACGCCGCGGATGGCCGCCTGCGCCGCCTCCCACCAGTTCTGAGGCCGCTGCTCGGCCCACAGCGGCCGCTCCATTTTCATCTCCTCATGCGGGGCAGTGAAACCAAAGCGCACCTTGCCGGCTTCGTCCACCAGCAGCGCCCGGGTGCCTCCCGTCCCTGTGTCCAATCCTAACCAGTACATGGAATCGAACCTCGCCTGCCAAGCAATCTTACGATTTCAGGAGCTGAAACGGCAGATAGGCGGCTCCGTACAGGCCCGCTTCATTGCCCAGGATCGCGCGCTCGACCCGCGTTTTGGTATGACGCCAGGTGAAGGAACGCGTCTCGATCTCGGCGAACATCGCCGGGGCGAAATAGTCCCAGGCGGGCAGCAGGCCGCCGCTCAGAAGATACAGGGGGAAGTTGAAGATGTTGATCAGCGCGGCGAGCGCCTGGCCCAGAGCCGCTCCCATGCGGGCGAAGGCGGCGCGCGCCAGCGGCTCGCCCTTCTCGGCCAGCTCGAAGACGTCCTTGGCGGAGAGGCCCTCACCCAGGCCCATCAGGTAAGCCATGGCCTCGACCGCAGTGGCCGAGGCGTGCTTTTCCAGGCACCCGTGGTTGCCGCAGCCGCAGGGGTTGCCGTTCGGCACGATCGTGATGTGGCCGATCTCGCCCGCCATGCCGACAAAGCCGTGCAGGACGCGGCCGCCACAAATGATGCCGCCGCCAATGCCGGTGCCGAGCGTCAGCAGAACCAGATCCTCGACGTCCCGGCCCGCGCCCATCCACTTTTCGCCGAGCGCGGCGGCGTTGGCGTCGTTCTCGAGAATCACGGCCGAACCCAGGCGCCGGCCGATCTCGTCGCGCACAGGCACGCCCTCGAGCTCGGGCAGGTTGTTCGAGCCGACGATGACGCCCTCGGCCATGCGGATGAAGCCGGGCACGCCGATGCCGACGCCGGCCAGCTCTTGGCCCTCGAGCCGCTCGCGCAGCTCGAGGATGCGACCGGCGATGTCGTCCAGCACGGCGTCGCGCCCGCCGCTCAGATCGGTCTTGCCGGAGATCTTCTCGAGAATCTCCCCGCTCTCGGAGATGGCGGCGGCGCGCAGGTTCGTGCCGCCAAGATCGACACCGATCGAGTAACGCACCATGAAGCCGAAATGATATCAAAAGGGCCCAACGAGCTCAGGGCGCGAGCACCGAGGCGGGAACGGCGGCGCGGCTTGTCCGGCGCATCGCCTCTTCCGTAGGCGCGGCCAGCGCCTCGAGCGGGTTGAAGTCGTCGGTGAGCACGCGCCCCCGGCGCTCCTCGATGTCGAGCCGCATGCGGGGAAGCCTCTCGAGGAACCGCTTCAGGCGGGCGTCGGCGGGCGGTGGCTCCAGGTGCGAGGGAAGCTCGATCGGCCGGTCCGAGGCGAAGAAGATGACATTGCCGAGCTCGGACGGCTGCGGCGCGGTGCTAACCGCCAGCCGGTAGGGGAAGACCGCAGCGATCGTCTCGGCCAGATCGGCCACCAGCGGGTCGGTGGCCCTCCTGGCGATGATGTTGACACCCAGGACGCCGCTTTCGCGCAACGCCGCGCGCATCTCGGCAAAGGCTTCCCGCGAGAACAGGTGAGAGGCCGGGCTGCCCCCGGCGAAGGCGTCGATGATCAGAAAGTCGAAGCGCGCGGTCGCCCGGCGCAGGTAGGCGCGACCGTCGTCGAGCACCAGTTCGACTTCTTGTGGGCGCAGGCCGAAGTGGCGGAAAGCCGCCTGCGCCACCACCGGGTCGATTTCTACGGCGGTGGTGCGGATGCCAAACTCGCCCAGCATGCGCACCATGTCGCCGGCCCCGAGGCCGATGAGCAGCAAGTCGCGCCCGGCCGGGTGCAGGTACGGCAGAATGCCGAAGACGCTCACGTAGGGCAGCACGGAGGTCCGCTCGGCGATCGTCTGCGCGTTGTGACACATGCCGTCGATGACCAGATAACGCACGGCGCTGTCCTCGAGCACCTTCACGGTGCCGTAAAAGCTCGGATAGACGGCGGTGACGCGGAAGTTTCCGGCCGCTTCCGGTGCCGCGGCGGGCGCCGCGGCGGTCAGCGCGCCCCAGGCGGCCAGCGCGAACGCCGGAAGCAGGCCCAGCGCCGGCAACCGTGTTCGCGCCAGGGCCCGGGCGGCGGCCAGGGCGGCTAAAGCAACGGCGACCGCGTAACAGATCCGGCTGACGCGCACGGCAGGCAGCAGCCAGAAGCCCGCCAGGAGAGCCCCGGCGATGCTGCCGGCGGTCGAGAAGGCGTAGATGGATCCGACCGAGCGGCCTAGGTGGGCGAAATCCGGGGCGGCCAGGCGCACCGCAATCGGGGTAATCATGCCGAGCAGGGTGAGCGATGGCCCGAAGGAGATCAGGGCGCTTGCCAGCACGCCGAGCCGGGGTCCGGCCGACGCCAGCGGATCGGCGAGCACGTGCGCGAGCGGTGGCACGGCGGCGACAAAGGCTGCTGCCAGGCCGATGACGCCGTCGAGCAACGCGGGCGAGCCGCGCGAGTCCGCCAGGCGCCCCCCGATCCAGTAACCAACCGCCAGGGCGAGGAGCGTCACGCTGATGAGCGCCGACCAGGAGTACAAGTTCGCCCCGTAGAACGGCGCGAGAAACCGCGTGCCGATGATCTCGACCACCAGCACGGCGGCGCCGGTGAAGAACACCGTCCCGTAGGTGACCGCGCGGGTCGGGAGCGAGCCGGTGGCGCGCGAGGCGGACTCTGCCGGTCGTGAACTCATGCGTTCGGCCGGAGCCTTCTCTCATGGGTGGTGCGGCGGGGAATGCTTTGTTCTCAGGCTCGATCGGGCTTGGCGGGGCGCTCTCAAGGTGCGATCTTGGCCGATAAGACAGGAGGAGGGAGTAGGCGATGCAGTTTGTCGGCAATCGCCAGTTCGTCGAGCTGCCAGGGACCAAGACGCATCAGTTGCCGCCGCTGTTCGTGCCGAAGCATGCCGGGGTCAAGCGCCTGGACCGGGTGATGGCGATGGCGAACGAACTCGTTGAATGCGAGCAGCTTATCCCGGTCTGCGCGGGGCTCGATCCGGTGGTCGACGCCGAGCTCGAGCGGCGCAAGATGGACCTGGCCATCAACCTGGTGGAGAGCTATCTGGCCGTTGTGGCGCACTGGCGTTGGGGGGACAGCATCCTGGAATGGATCCGCCAGTGCGAGCTCACCTTCGAGGCGCAGCCGGAGCTCAAGCCGTTGTTGCGCGCTGACGTCTGGCCTCATGCCGGCCGGTCGAGCTTCGTGACGCTGATCGACGACAAGGAGATTCCCCACCCCAAGATCCGGCTGGAGCAGGCGGTCGGACTCCGGCTCACCTTCCGCCACCCGCCCCCGCTTGCCTGCTTCTCCGACCAGTTCCTGCTTTATCTGAACTCGAGGGTGGCCGCCTCGGCCTACGCCGCCTGGGCGGAGATGACGCCGAGCCCGCGCGCCTCCTTGCCGCCGGAGCGCTTCACCTTCGAACTCGTCGAGATGTGATCAGGCCGGTCAGAATCCGTGCAAGCCGCGCCTGGCCCAACAAGCGACCACCGGATCCCGCGCCGTTCTCGCATTTCGGTTGATCAGCGCCCCTCGCGGCGACAGAATCCGGGACGCGGTTTCCTCGGGAGGGAAAAGCGCCCAAGCGGAGACCCCGCAGAGAATAAGTCGGCAGGCGAAGTGGTGAAGTTGCCTTTCCGCGCACTTCAGGAGGAAAGCGATGCCAGTGGTGAAGAAAAGGCCAGCACGCTAAAGCGCCCGGTTGCTTGCGACCGGGTGGTCCGCGGGTATTTCGGTCTGGGCGAACAGGAGCAGAGCGTTCGGATCACCGCCAACGCTGACTTTCGGCTTCACATTTGGGCCAGGAATGTCGATGCCCGGCCCGGCGGCGTACAGATGCTGACCCCTCCCAGCCGACACCGTGGGAGGGGCTCGACCGGCCCGCAGGTCGGTCTCGTAATGGACGCCCCCGCACAAACCGGGATCGACCTCGGTTGCATCGGCGCCCAAGGTGGAGAAACTCTCGAAATCAGTAACGCGTTCGGCGCGCGAGCGACCGTATTCCTCACTGTCGTTCCGGCACCGGGCGCCCGCGTCCGCATGACGCCAAGTTACGCGCTCTGAGTCGCGGCGCCGCGGCGCAGGCTTAGGCTCGAGGGCGGCCTGAAGAGTGGGCAGGTGTCACCGTCAACTTAGCCGGCATCCTCGCTGCAAACTCGTCAAGCCGGAAAGAGCGGATTGTCGCAAAACTCAGTCGAAAAAGCCGCGATCTTCCTCGCGCAGCCGCGCGCGGGCTTCCTTGACCCGGAAGGTCACACCCAAGCCCGGCCGGTCCCAGACATCGATGAATCCGTTCTTGACGATCGGATCGGGCAGCCCGTCCACGATGTCATACCACCACTCCGGCTCGCCCAGCGGGTACTCGAAGGCGATATAGTTCTGCGGCATGGCCGCGCCCACCTGCACCTGCGCCGCCAGGCCGATCAATCCGTTGAAGACGCCGTGCGGCGCGATCTGGATGCCGTGCAAGTCAGCGTATTCGGCAACCCATTTGAGTTCGGCGATACCTCCGACGTCGGCCGGGTCCGGCCCGATGACGTCCACCGCATTGGTTTCGATCAGATCCTTGAAGTTCTGTCGCAAATAGATCTGCTCGCCGGTGTGGATCGGCACCGATGTGCTCAGCGTCAGATCGCGATAGAGATCCGCGTTAGGGTAAGGCGTATAGTCGCCCGTGAGGATGTCTTCGAGCCACAGGAGATTGAGCGGCTCCAGGGCCCGGGCGAGCTTGATGGCGTCCTTGAGCGTGTGGCCGGGGCCGCAGTCGAGCGCCAGCGCCACCTGGTCGCCCAGCACCTTTTTCATCGCTTCGACGCAGGCCACGATATGCGCCATGCCGCGCTCGGTCAGCATCCCGCGGAACGGGTGCGGTGCGCCGCCGCGGGGCTCGTCATAGAAGGCATCAGGGATCGCCCGCATCATCGCGGCATTGTGGAAACCCACCGCCTGCTTGATGATGGTGAACCCTTCCTTGGCCTCCTTCATCTTTTGCATGACCTCGGCGTAGTCTTCCGGCATGTGCCGCTTCATGGGGAAGCGAACGCCGCCGTTATAGACCCGCACCCGGTCGCGGATCTTGCCGCCGAGCAGTTTGTATACGGGCCGGCCGGCCACCTGGCCGGCGATATCCCAGAGCGCCGTCTCGATGGCACTGACCGCCGCCCCCCAGGGCTTCATGGCGCCCAGCCGGCGGATCTTCAGCATCACCCGCTCGACGTCGGTCGGATCCTCGCCCAAGATGTAGTCTTTGTAGAACAGCACCATGGGCTTCAGGTACGGCTTGCGCGATTCGGCCTGCCCGTAGCCGGAGATGCCCTGGTCGGTGACGACGCGCACCACCGGGCTGCCGCCCAGGATGGCGCAACGCAGGTCGGTGATCTTGATCTTGCCTGTCGGCGCCGGCTGCCCGGCGTTTAGCCGTGCCGCCGTCACGCCCGCCGCCAGTGCGGCAAAGCTTCGCCGGGTGATCTTCCTCATCGGTCGAGCCTCCTTTCGGATTTCCATCTTTGACTCCCGAACTAGCTCAATATATCCCGCACCGGGTCAGCCCTGGCCCGCCTCCCTTTTGCGCAGGTGGGCTTGGCGCGGGTCCAGGGGCAGGCCAACGCAAACCTCAGGGGAAGTTCACCGATACGCCCGGGTGCGTCAATCAGACCAGCGCGGCCGGCTGTTCGGCCTCGGTAACCGCGAAGTAGGTGCAATCGGGATGGTGGAAGACCAGCGCGCTCACGCTCGCCTCGGGCTCCATCATCATCCCTTCGGTCAGGCGGACGCCGATCTCCT
>CALKXJ010000003.1 GCA_938003835.1 uncultured Bryobacteraceae bacterium
GGCGATGGTCTGCGAGATCCCGGAGAAGAAGAAGGAGCCGGCCGGCCCGCCCCACGGCGGCGACATGGAGTACTGAGCGAAATCGGGGACAGTATACTCTTTCCCCAATTTCCGAAAAAGGGGATTGAGTATACTGTCCCCAATTTTCTTTTTAGAAAAGGCGCTCCTGGCGGCGCAGGGTGCCGAAAGAGCCGATGTTGGCAATCGCGAAGGCCACGCGGAACTGGTTTTCGTTGCGGGTCCCGAAACCGAAACGGCGGTACTGGAAGCTGATGCCGCAACAATCGGTGTTGTAGGTGACCTGCGTGGTGGCGAACTGCATGGTGTCGGAGCGGAAGTCGTAGATGGCGCTGAAGGCGGCGCTCCAGCCGCGTTTGTTCGGATCCCCGACGGCGAGCAGGCCGCGAAACTGATTCGCGGGCGGGCTGAGAACGGGATCCGAACGCACGTGGTTGTGGCCGAGCGAGATCAGGTAGCGGCCGAAGCGGCCGTCGGCGATCAGGCCGGAGTTGACGATGCGGTGTCGTAGCGGATCGTAGTCGCTGCGCCAGGAAACGCCGAGGCCGGTCTCGCCTCCCAGACGTAGCGCCGAAACCACGGGCGAGTAGCGCCGCGGCCCGTCCAGAAAGGCGTAGCCGGTCATCTCGATCGAGCTCAACAGCACGTTGCGGCGGCCCGAGACCACGGCGCCGCCGAAGTCCGGATCGAAGAAGTAGCGTTGCCAGAGCTGCCAGCTCACCAGCTCGCTCACCCGCCCCTTGCGCTTCGCGTAGATCCGATTTACCACCACCAGATCCGCCTCGGTGGTATTCGAGATCAGTTCGGTGGTGTCGAAGACGATGTAGCGGCTATAGTCGCCGGCGCCGCCGCGATGGCGGAAGGCGACGCTCGTCTCGATCACATGTTTCAGGCGTTCGCCCAGGCGGTCGGGCCCGTCGAAGGTCCGCGCCAGAGCCGGCAGCGCGACGTCGAGCGAGAACTCGTGCATCCCGCGAAAGACGCCGTCGCCGCTGATGCGCCCCTCACGCCAGCTTGAATCGTAATGGGTCCCGCGCAGCGTGAGGGCGGGAATGAGGCTGATGTCTTTCCACCGCAAAGCCGTCATCAGGCGCGGCGCCAGATCCACCCGCTCGACGAACTTCCGCGTCTCGAACAGCGGCTGGTTCCTCCGCAGCAGGCCGAAGCTCGCCCCGAGCGACACCCAGACGGGCAGGACGCGCGTGGAGAGCTGGCGGTCGCGCACCCGGAACTCCGCCGCAGGGAGCTTCCGGATCCGGATCACGTCTCCGGGCCGCGTGCTGTGGAAGTTCTCCCCTTGCGCGTAAATGACATTCAGGCCGTAGCTCGACCAGTTGCGCGTCACATAGGCGGTCGAGTGCACCTCCGAGAAGACCGCTTCGTTGAACGACTCCGTGAACTCCTGCCGGAACAGGAAGGAGCTCAGATAGTTGACGTCCGCCTTCGCCTGAAAGCCCTTGCCCAGGTCGGCCTCGGCGGTGCCGGTCAGCAGGATGCCGCCCGCCTTGAGCCGGTTGCCGCCGCCCAAATCGATTCCCCGATCGTTGACTCCGTACAGGACGAAATAGAAGTCGGAGCGCTGGGTCGGCTTGCCGCGCAGGTCGACATGATGGGCAAAGCCGCGCTGGGTGAAGTACTGCGTACGATACATCAGGTCGTAGCTGCGGCTGATGGCCCAGTAGTAACCGAGACCGGCCATGTAGCCGCGCCGGGAGGTGTTGCCTGCGTTCGGGGTCAACAGCCCGCTCTTGCGCGGCTTCTCCACCAGCGGTTTGTAGAAGACGGGGACGTAAAGCAGCGGGATCTTCCGGATGCGAAACGTGGACCGGTGCACCAGGGCCCGCCGGTCAGGGATGATGTCGAACTTCGGGCCGTTGAGGGTCCAGACCGGACGGGGAAGCCGGCAGTTGGTCAGGAAGCCGTCGTGGAGAATATAGCGGTCTTTGACCCGCTCGGCCCAGCGCCCCTGAAAGACGAACGGATTCTCGCTGAAGAGCACTCCGGGGCGGGGATCGACCTTCGTGGTGGCCTCGCCCCACACCTCATAGAATCTCCCGGTCTGATCCCGCAGATTGTACTCCACGCGCTCGGCTCGGAGGCGCTCGCCGCTGGTCAGGTTCTGGTATTCGACCCCGCCCCGGGCCGTCGCTTCACCAGTTTCCTCATTGTAATCAATCTCTT
The DNA here is from genome assembly GCA_938003835.1 of uncultured Bryobacteraceae bacterium. Classification (GTDB taxonomy): domain Bacteria; phylum Acidobacteriota; class Terriglobia; order Bryobacterales; family Bryobacteraceae; genus CALKXJ01. Next base: position 2,200 of record CALKXJ010000003.1, read on the forward strand.
GGGCGCGAATGAGGGCCTCGGAAGTGCGCAGCTCGGCCCCGCCCCGGAGCCGGTAGAGGCGACCATCGGCCTCCTGAAATGGGGCCGAGATCAGCACCTCGCCGCGCCCCGGCGTTCCGGGATCCAGGGCGGAAGACTGGGCCCGGAGGTTAGCGGTCGGCAGAGAAATGCCGATAAAAAACAGGAGGATGACAAAAAACAGGTGACAAAGTACTCGAACTATGGTACGAAGGTAATAGAGCTGAGGGCGTGCCCCGGTCTGCCGTCCGCTCAACCAAAAACCGTAACACGCTCCCCGGGCCGGCCGCAACCGTCCTCGGCGCTGATGCTGATGACCTGTAGCTATTGCCAGGCGCAAAACTTCGACGACGATCATCGCTGCCACCGCTGCGGCCGGCGCCTGGAGGCGCCGACGCGTTCGGCCAAAGGGGGAAAGCTGCCGGCGCTCCGAGGCTCAGCGGTACCCCAGCCTGCTCTCCAGCCGGAGCCGCCGGTCGTCCCGGCTACCTCGCCGCTTCCACCGCGCCAGCGGCCGCTGTTTCCCCAGCGGGTCGTGCGGTTGGATGAGGCTGTGCCTGCTCGCCGCCCCGCGCCGCCTCCTCCGCTCGAAGCGCATCCCAAGCCCGTCTTCGGCCGGACTCTTCCGCCACTGGGAACGAAAACGCCGCCTCGGCGGCGCAAGGCCGTGCCCGGGCAGCAACGCTTGCCGCTCGCAGATCCTCCATCCCCCGTCACGGGTGCGGTCTCGGGTGCGAGGCCGGAACCCACGCAGTACTGTGAGCGGCGCGTTGCCGGCCTGATGCACCGGGCCTTGGCGGCGCTGGCCGACGCCGCCGTCGTCCTTGTCGGCATTGCCTTGCTGGTGCTCACCTTCTACATCTTCGGCGGCTCTCTGCGGCTGGGCGACCGCCTTTCTCAAGTCGCGCTGGGGCTCACTGCCGCTGCTCTGTTTGCGTTCTACCGCATCTTACCTGTTCTCTGGAACCGGGACTCTCCGGGCATGGTCTGGACGCACCTTCGCCTTGTGAATTTCGACGGCTTGCCACCGACGCGGCGGCAACGGCTCCTGCGCCTGGCGGGCGTCATGGTGTGCTACGCCTCGGCCGGTTTCGGTTTCGTCTGGGCGCTGACCGACCAGGAACGCCTAGGCTGGCACGATCACATCTCCAGAACGTTTCCCAGTCCCCGTCTCTGACCGAGGCGAACTTCGAGGTGCGCTGCCCAAGCGTGGCGAGCTTGATTGCCGAGGCGGGCTTCGTGGTAGGATAGCCGCGGGTGGAAGATGGGCCTGCCGGCCCGGCGGCGCTCGCTGCCTGAACCATAGAAGCCGCGATCCGGCGCACGAGGCTGCTCCGTTCGAGCGCGCGCCGATTGATTATGTCGTTACGGGATCTGCCTCCGGTCAAGACGCTTGTGCTGCTCGCCGCCCTGGCGCTTCTGGCCTATCTGCCGAGCCTGAGCCTGCCGCTGCTCTCCGATGATCACACCCAGATCTGGCTGGCTCACCGCTACGGGCCGCCCTCGCGCTGGGCGGAGCTCGCCGCTGATCCACTCTACCGGTGCCGGGCCACCTCCATCCTGCTCACCTATCTGACCGAGCGGCTGTTGGGCGTCTCCGCTGTCGTACTGCACGCTTCCAGTCTCCTGCTCCATGTGCTGAACACATGGCTCGTATTTGCTCTGGGCGCCTGGCGGGCGATCGGCTGGCGCGTCTCGGCGGTCGCGGCGGCGTTCTTCGCCTTCTATGAAGGCCATCAGGAAGCCGTCATGTGGTACGCGGCGCTGCCCGAGCTGCTCGTATTCTTCTTCGGCCTGGCGGCGCTGGTAGCCTGGGTGATCTGGCTGGAATCCGGCGGGGGCCGGCGCGGCGCCTATGTAGCCGCCTTCTTTCTCGTCGTCGCGGCGCTGCTGTCGAAGGAGTCGGCGGTGGCCTTTGTGCCGCTGATGTTCGTCGCCGCCTGGACCGCTGGGTTGACCCTGCGCCGCATCGGCCTCGCGCTGCTGCCCTTCGGCATTGTCACCGGCTTCTACGTGGCGCTCAATTACGCCGGGCGTGCCGCCAACCACCATTATTCTGACGGAACGTTCTCCTTGAGCGCGCCGTTCTGGCTCACCCTGCCGCACTCGGCGCTGCGGATGCTCTGGATCTGGGGCCTGGCGGCGTTGATCTGCCTGCTGGTGTGGCGCAAGCGGGAGTGGGCGCGCCTCGGCTTGCTGGCCGGCTGCTGGATGGTGTTCGCGCTGTTGCCTTATAGCTTCCTGACCTACATGACGCGCGTGCCCAGCCGCCACAGGTATCTGGCCGGCGTGGGTCTCGCCTGGCTCGTCGCCGCCGCGTGGATCGCTCTAGGCGAGAGTCTCCGGCGCCGGCGGTTCGCCGTGGTGACGGTAGTGGCTTCAGCCGTCGTCCTGCACAACTGCACTTACTTGTGGACGAAGAAGCGGGACCAGTTCCTGCGGCGGGCCGAGCCGGTGCAGGCCCTGATCGATTATTCACGCCACGCGGATGGAGCCATTCACATCCGCTGTTTTCCCTATGGCGAGACCGTGGCGCGGCACGCCGTGGAGATCGGCGTCGGCAAGCCTGCGTCGCTGGTGGTTTGGGACCCGGAGGGCCGAGAGGGGAAGGACGCCTTCTGCTTCCCGACTCACCCCTAGCCGGGACCGCGGACGGCGCCGCCCCTGCGAACCTAAAACACCAGTTTGGCAGTCAGCTGAATTGCGCCGGGAGTAGTTCTGCACCGGGGTCACCTGGCCGAAGTTAGCCGCCGTCGGCTGGATGATGGGCCCGGAGGAGTTCGTTTGGTTCATCGCGTTGAGGGCCTCCAACCGGATCTGGAGGTTGACGCCCTCAGCGAGCGCCGTGTTCTTGAGGACCGACAGATCCCAGTTGTTTAGCGGGTGCGGGCGCAGCCAGCCGAAGCGGAGCGGGAAGGTGCGCAGTTGCCGGGCCGTGTCGATCAACTGGGCCGAGCTGGTGACGAAGCCGTCGGTGTTGAACCAGCTCTCGATCGTCTTATTGTCTTTCCGGGTCGTGCTGACATCGCCGAAGAACATGACGCCGCGGTTGGAGCCCACGGCGCGGATCGGGTCCACGGTGCGATTGAAGGTGATCGGCACGCCGCTTTGGAAGACAGAGATGCCCTGAAGCTGCCAGCCGCTTACCCGCTTCGACGCCACCGGGTGTAGCGAATTGCCGATCCGCTTGCCCTTGCCGAACGGCAGCTCCCAAATGCCGCTCGCGGCGATGCGGTGCGGTGTGTCGAACGCCGAGATCGTCTCGATGGGCATCGGGTCGGTAGCGTTCAGATATTCGACCGCCTGCATGAACTTGGAAAACGTGTAGCTCGCCATCAGGGTGTAGCCGTGGGAGAACCGTTTCTGGACGCTCGCCTGAAGCGAGTGGTCCCAGGTGTAGCTTTGGTTGGTGCTCAGGGCGATGGTGCCGAATTGCGGATCGGGCCGCAGTAGCCGCTCGACCGTGATGGTCGAAGAGGTGTGCAGCGTCGTGCCCGGCATCAGCCCGCGGAACGGGTTCACCGTGTTGCCGCTCAAGCGCCGGATGACGGCGTCGTCGCGGTGGGGCCGGTGCTCAGGTACTGCCGCGGCTTCGCGTGCAAGTCGCGCAGGATCTCGATGCGAGTGCCGCGGTGACCCACGTAGGCGATGTCGGCCACGGAGCCGCCGGCGAGCTGCTGCTGCAAGCCGAACTGCCAGCGCTGTTCATACGGGGTGAGTGGATTGACGTGAAAGGGTCGCAGGTTCTGGTTGAGGAAGGTGGTGCCGCCGCCTTTGGCGCCGAGCGGCTCGCCGATCTGCGGAACCGGATTGAGCACCGAGTTGGGGAAGGTGAGGCCATCGTCGTTGGAGGGCGAAAGTTCGGTGATGCTCGAGAAGCCGTCCTGCACCACATCGCCGCGCCTCTGCCCGAGAAAGCCGAAGAAGACGCCGTAGCCGCCGCGCACCTTGAATTCGCTTAGCGGGAGCTCGGGCAAGGGACTGCGCGCGCAGGCCGCCTGGGCCGCCGCCTCGCTCGCCTGGATGAAGTTGGGATCGAAGCCGCGCACGCTGCGGTTGAAGCGCTCCGTCATCGGGCCTTCGTACTCCTAGCGCCGGCCGAGGTTGAGCGTCAGGCGTGCGGTCACCTTCCAATCGTCCTGGAGAAACAAGCCCCAAGTCGGCGACTGCTCGGCATAGCTGGCCAGGCGGGTGATGGTCGCCGAGGTGGGCAGGCCGAGCAGCAGCGCGGCTACGGAATGGCCCATCGGATGAATTTGTTTACCGCCTCTAGCCCGGCGTAAGCCCGCCTGAGCCAGTCCTTTGAGACCCTTTGTGGCGCCCTGAAGATTTCGCTGGACAAACTCCGCCTTTTCGGCTACCGCGGGGGCGGATGGGTGAATCCGAGGCACGCCGCTGAAGGGGTTGTAGATCTGGTAGGCCGCACCGCCCGCCGCCAACAGGCCTGAGAAGTCCCCGTTGCATTGTTCCTCGGTTGGCACAGCGCAGACGGTGCCGCAGTTGTTGCGGGGCCGCGGTTCCTGGAGGCCCTCGTAGCCGACAGGAAGAAGGTCCGATTCTTGCCGTTGTAGAGCTGCGGCAACCAGACCGGACCGCCGACATGGGCACCCCAGCGGTTGTAGGAAGAGGACGGCTTGGGCCGCCCTTGCAGATCGTTGAACCAGTCGTTGGCGGTGAGCGCCGGCGTCCACTTGGACTAATAGGCAGCGCCGTGCAGGGCGTTGGATCCGGACTTGATCGACATGTTGATGACGCCGCCCTGCGTGTTGCCGAACTGGGCGTCGAAGGTGGCGGTCTGCACGCGGAACTCCTGGACGATATCGGCCGGCGGCACATCAGTCGAGATAATCTCCATCTCGTTGGCCGTGGCCGTGCTTGGCACGCCGTCGGTGGTGATGGCGCTCCGGTTGGTGGGGACCCCGTTGATAGCGCAACCGCCGATGTGAGTGGGTTCGAACGGCCGGTTGAGCGTCGCCGCTCCGGCGTTGAATGACACCCCGGGCGCCAGCCCCACCAGGGCGAAGGGCTGCCCGTGAGCAATGGGCAACTCGGCCACCCGCCGGGAGTCCACCACCTGTCCCATCGAGGCTGTCGAGGTGGCCAGAAGCGGGGTTTCACGGCTCACTGTGATGCTCTCGGGGGCCGCGCCGATCTGAAGGGTCAGGTTCACTTCGACGCGATCGTTGACGCGAACCTCGATGCCTTCCCGGACCAGGCGCCGGAACCCCGACGACTCCATCTCGATCCGATAAAGACCGGGAAACAGGAACGAGGCCTGGTAAAGACCCGCTTCATTGGTGGTGAGGGCGACGCGGGTGCCCATCGCCATGTTCGTGACCACCCCCGATGCGCCGGGGATGGCCGCTCCCGACGGGTCGAGGACGCTGCCGGCGATGGTGCCGCGAGCCTCCTGCGCCGAGATAGGCGCCTGCCAGAGGGCTGCGAACGCCAAGGCGACGAAGGACACGACGAGCCAGTGACTTTTTTCGATGCGCATAGGCACTCTGCCTGGGAGGACGCACACCCTCCTCCCCTGCCTTGAGGTTGGGCCCGGGCGGCCGGAAGTACAAGGAGGGGCACGCAAAGGAATTCTAAAAAGTTCCTAAAATGACGCCGGCGTTCAGCCCGCGGTCGCCTCTGGTATTCCGCTTCGGGCCCTTCACCCTCGACCCGGCGGCCAAGGTCTTGCTGCGCAACGGCCGGCCGGTCCGCCTCACCCCAAAAGGCCGTGGAAACCCAGCTCGTACTGGTGGAGAACTTCGGCCGTGTGGTTCCGAAGGCGGAGTTGGTTGATGGCCGCGGTCTGGCCGGACCGCGCCGTTGAAGAGGCCAACCTGGTGCAGAACATCGCTGTGGTGCGCCGGGCACTGGGCGTTGAACAGGGGCAGCCGGGCCACATTGAAACCGTTCCCGGACACGGTTACCGGCTGGTGGGAGCGGTCGAGGCGCTTGAGGAGGAGCCGGCGCTCGAACTGCCCCAGGCCCCCTCGCGTGCCCGAGAATTTCGCCGCCTGGTTTGGGCGGTTCCCTTGGCGACGGTCAACGTGGCCGTCCTGTGGCTGGCCCGCACTTGGTGGCCAGGCGCCGGTTTACCGGAGTTTCGCCGGATCCCGGTTACCCGTCTGGCCGGCAAGGAGTTCCATCCCGCCATCTCACCCGACGGCACGGCGGTGGCCGCCGACGGCATTTCCTATCTGGGCAGTCCGGGGAACCTCCCAGACCGCCAAGTGGTCTTCTTCCTCGAGTTCGCCACCGGCCGCAAGCGGCTCATCATCGAGTATCCGGAGCCGCTGCCGCCCATCGGCGCCGGCCCCTTCTCGCTCTCGCCCGACGGCCGCCACCTGCTTGCGGTACGCGCGGAGGCGGCCAACAGCGATATCGTCCGTGTCAAACCGTTTTGGTGAGCTTCTTTGGCCTCCAAGGGTACAATGGGCGGACAGGAGGGTTCCATGAACGCTGCCAAGTACCTGCTCGCCATGTCGATGGCCGTCTCGAGCGCCTGGGGTGCCGACGGCAAGCTGATGCATTGTTTTTATTTCACGCCGATCGAGGCCGCCACGCAGGCCGACTGGAACGAATTCCGCAAAGCGACGCTGGATCTGCCGGCCAAGATTCCCGGACTGCGCCGCGTCTGGATGGGCAAGCTCCGGGCACCCTTCCGGCAGGTGACTGCCGACCGCGAAGCAGTCAAGCGCCTGGGCGCCGGCGAGAAAGACGTCTCCGCGACGGTGAATGTGCGTGTCCGCGAGTACGGCGTGTGCATGGAGTTTGACGACGAGGCGGCCCTCAAGGCATACGCCCCGCATCCGGCGCACAAGGAGTGGGAGACCGTTTACGGCAAGGTGCGCCAGCCGGGCACCATGACCTTCGACATCCTGGTGGAATGAGCAGGCCGTCGCGGGCCGCAGTTCTTGTAAACTGATGGCTCATGGCGATTCCGAACCCTTTCTCCTTAGAAGGCAAACGCGCGCTCGTGGCCGGCGCCAGCCGGGGCATCGGTCTGGCCATGGCGCGAGGTCTGGCCGAGGCGGGCGCTCACGTCATCCTGGCGGCCCGCACCCGTGAAGCGCTGGAGCGCCAGGTGGCGGCTTTCCGCGCCGACGGACTTTCCGCCGAGGCGCTCGAGCTCGACATTGCTGACTCCCAGTCGATCCGGGCCGCAGCCGAGGCCGCCGGCGACGTCGACATCCTGCATAACGTGGCCGGCGCCAACATCCGCAAGTCCTTCCTCGACTATACGCGGGAGGAATACGAGTTTCTGCTGCAAACCAACCTGCACGGCATTGTCGAGTTGACGCGGCTGGTGGGCAAGCGGATGATCGAGCGCGGCCGCGGCGGCAAGATCGTCAACATCGGCAGCCTGATGTCGTTACGCGGCCTGCCGTATCTGTCGGTCTACGCCATCACCAAGAGCGCGCTGGCCGGCCTGACCCGGGTGCTGGCCGCCGAGTGGGGCCGCTACAACATTCAGGTCAACTGCATCGCGCCGGGCTTCATCCTCACCGATCTTAACCGCGAGGTCTGGAAACGGCCGGAGCTCAACGAGTGGCTCAAGGGTGTGCAGGCGAATCCCAAGCCGGGACGGCCGGAGGACATCGCCCCGCTGGCGGTCCTGTTGAGCTCGCCCGGATCGGACTATATCACGGGGCAGGTGATCGCCGTCGACGGTGGCTACACGGAGACGGCAGTCTGGCCGTTCGAACCCTGAAAGGCGCCACGGATCCCTCTGGCATACTGGAAGCAGGATGCGGTGGTTCGCGCTCGGTGCGAAACTGTGTCTCGGCGTACCCCTGGCTTTTTCGGCGACCTGCCCCAGTGGGGCTCCGCTCATTCACTTCCACCTGATCGTTGAACCGGGCGACGACGCGCCGGGGCACTCCGTTCGCTCGGTGAACCGAATCGTCCCCGGTCAAAAACTTGTCTACAACCCGATCAAGCCTCTGCCCGAGCATCTCAAGAAGGCGCAGGTGGCGCTCGTGCTCGCCTCGTCGCGGCCAAGCGAAGGACTGGTGGTGCTCGAGCCCAAGTCGGCCCGGGCGCTAGCCGCCTGGAAGGTTCCCGTCCGCGCCTCGGTCGTGGCGCTCGTTTACGGACCGCAAGGCCTCGACACAAAAAGGGTGAGCAGCCTGCTCAAGAAGGACCGGGAGCTGGTGGACCAGCTCGCTGACTACGCGCAGCAGACGGCCAGCACCGAGACGCTGCTCAACGCCCTGGCGGCCTGGGATCGCTCGCCCACGGCGACGGAGAATCTCAACGCGGCGCTCGTGGGCTTTTCGGCCGCTTTCGGCCGGCCCTTGCCGACCCTCAACCGCAATGCGCCGCTTGACGAGCAGATGGCGACGTTGATGCGCGCGCTGAACCCGGCGCTTTCCACCTACGACCCGCTCGCTCCGGAGCCCCAGCAGCGCATGCAACAGTCGGCGCTGCTGGCCGCTACCGTGGGTGGCCTTTTCTTCGGCGGGCCGGTCGGGCTGGCCGCCGGCGGCGCCTCGATGTTCGTCAACCTGAGCTCGATGATGTTTCCGGACACCGATTTCCGCTCCGCCTTCGCGCAAGCCGGCCCGGGCGAATCTTATCTGATGTGCGCCCGGCGGGACCGGCCGCGCTCGCGGACGCGCTTGGCCTATCTTTGGGCGGTGCGCGTGCCGGACGCCGATCCGCCGTCGCTCGAAATTGTCGCTCCGGCGCGTCTGCTCGCCGGAGCGCGCACCGCCGTCGGCGCCCGGGTGGGCGACAACACGGCCTGGAGGAACCTGCCCCGCGTGCGCGACTGGTACTTGGTCTGTTCCTCCGACTGCGGAGGCAGGATCCCGGTCAAGGTCCGGCCCGTGCCCGAGAAGGAATCTCTGGAGATCGATTTGACGGGCGCAGCCTCGGCCTCCGGGACCTACAAGCTCGCAGGCACCTGGGACTGGGAGACATTTGAGGTAGCCGGCGAGCTCGAAGTTCACGGACTTTCCGGTGAGGCCCCACGCCTGGCCGCCGGTGCGGCAGACCGGCTGGTGAAAGGCTCCGGCCGGGTCTCAGTCGAGATCGAAGGCAAGGACCTCGAATTTGTCGAGAAGGCCGAACTTCTCGCGGCGAACGCCGATTCCGGCGCCGCCCAACCGCTCGAGTTCACGCGAAGGAACGAGTCGGCGCCGGGGGCCGTCTCTCTCGCGGTCAGCCTCGATACGAACGCGCTGGAGCCCGGCAGCTACCGGCTCCGTCTCAATTTCCCGGAAGGAACGGTGCGGGAACTCTCTTTGCGGCTTTTGCCGCCGCATCCGAAATTGGAAGGCCTGCCGATCCGCGTCAACCTCGGCGAGCCTGCGCAGCGAGTGCTGCTTCGCGGCTCGGGGCTGGAGCGGATCGAGCGGATCGACTCCCCGCTGGCCGAGATCGAGCTGAGCGACGGCGTGGCCGCGGGCGGTCGCGAGGCCCTTGTTCGCCTGGGCCGCAAGGCGGCGCGAGGCGACCGCATTCCGTTCGAGCTGCGCGTCGAGGGGCTCGAGCAGCCGCTGGCAGTGCCGGGTGCACTCGAAGTGATCGGACCGAGGCCCCGCATCACGGCGGCGCAAGCCTCGCTGCCTCAGACCCTGGGAGTCGAACTCGCCGAGGGCGAGCTGGCTTCCGGCGTGTTCGCTGGCTTCTCGCTGCGCGTCGAGCCGCTCGAGGGGGCGCCTTTGGCCCGCGTGGAGTGCCTGGAAAAAGAGTTGACCATCCGCGCTGAGACCGCGCGCGTCGACGAGACGCGTTCTTCTCTGCGGCTGCGTCAGGCCGGCGCCGCTCTGTTTCTCTCGCTCGATCCCGGCGCCTTTGGCCGGCCCGGTTGCACGCTTACGGTTGTGGTGTCGACGGATGCACAGGGGCCCTCGGAACCCCTCGAGCTGGGACGCGTGGTGCGGCTGCCGCGGATCGATAAGTTCGAGGTCACCGATCAGAAGGTCGGCGAGCTCGGCTACGCGGCCACGCTCGAAGGCGAAGAATTGGAACTGATCGAGCGCGTCGGCTGGGACGCAGAGGCCGGCCTGCCGGTCACCGAACTGCCCGTGCCGGTGGCCGGCGGCAACAAACAGAGCCTGCGCGTTACCGTCCCGTGGCCCGCTCCGAAGCCGCGAGCGCCGCTTTACGTCTGGTTGCGAGGCGAATCCGAGGGACGCGCCACCAGCGCGCGTTACTGACGCGACACCCTCAGCCCGCGGCGGCCCGGGCGAGCGCTGGGGCCGCCCGCGCGGTCACGGCCCCGCACGGGCAGGTGTCCTCAAGGAACGCATAGCCGCGCAGTTGGGCGATGACGCTCTCGCGGACCAGATGAAGCCCCTCGTGCGCCTCGCATTCGTAAGCCAGGAGTTCGCCATGCGCGTCCCGGTACTGCTCGAAGACGGGTGCTTCGAAAGCGCGCCAGAACAGCTCGCGATCGGCCGCGGTCAAGGGCGCCTGTGACGGTCCGGTGAAAGCGAGCACGCCGAATTCCAGTGGTCCAAGAGGGGCTGCACCGTCAAGGACGGCCTGAGCCAGCTCCCTGAGCGCCGGCACCGGGCCGGCGATCGCCCCGGGGGCGAACCGCCGCAAGGCGCCGGCGGAGAGTTCCATGAACACGCGCGCGCCCGAGCCCACGCGGAACCAGGGCCTGAGTACGGCGAGGCGGATGCCGGGCCCCCAGGGTGTGGCGATCGGCACAGGCCGCTGTCGCAGCCAATCTCGGGCTCTGAAATCGATTCGAGGAACGCGGAGGCGGACGACGACCCGGGGAACCCGAACCGCGCGACGGGGGAGGTGCTTGCGGTGGCCGACAAGCGCCGGCAAGAGGGGACTCCTCTCCTGCCGGAAGGTCCCGGGTAGCCGGCAGCGGACGGCTACGCGCATACCTTCAAGCTTGTGGAGATGTTTGATACCAGAAAGAAAGTGGGCCGGCGAGCAAATTTCTCTCAGCGGAGGGTTCAGCCGAGCAGCCCGGCCAGGTTCTCGCCGAAGATCGCCCGCGCGTCCTCAGCCGTCACGCCGATCGCTTCGAGCGCCTTTACCTGCTCGTCGAAGATCGCCCGGTGCCAGCCCCGCGGGAAGAAGGACGAGTCGGTGCCGAACAGCAGCCGCCGCGCCCCGGCCACTTCGAACGCTCTCTCGAAAACCATCCTAAGGTCGACCGGCGGCGCCTGGTAGCGCATCCAACTGTTGCTGCTCGAAGTGTCCAGAAAGACGTTCGGGCACAGGTCCGCCACCATGAGCGCCTCCCGGAAGTAGCCGGCGCCGAAATGAGGGATGACAAAGCGGACCTGGGGATACCGTAACGCGACGCCGTGGAGATCGACCGGGTCGGAGAAGCGCAACTCGAACGGGGAGGCGAGGCCGAGCTTCTTGCGCACGCCGACCGTCAGTACGCCGCAGTGGACGAAGACCACCGCACCGTGCGCCGCCGCGAGCTCGAGCACCGGCCGCACGCGCTCATCGTGCACGAAGTAGCCGTGCATGGCCGGAAGCAGCGAGATGCCTCGGAGGCCGCGCTCGAGCGCTCGTTCGGCCCGGCTCAGGGCATCCGGAGCGAGCGGGTTCAGGAAGAAGTAACCGAAGAAGCGCTTGGGGAAAGCCCTGACGGCGGCGATTACGGAATCCTCGTCCCCCGGCAAACTGGCGATCAATACCGCCTGCGCCACGCCGTGCCGGTCCAGCTCCTCCACCCACCGCGCGGCGAGCTTCTCCGGCTCCTCCGGCGGCATCTCCCAGCCCAGGATCGGCCCCATCTGCTCGACCCGCAGCCCCGGCTTCTGCCCGGCAAGGAGCGTGAAGTAGGAGTGCGAGAAGAAATGTACGTGGGCGTCGCGGACTTCGAGTTTGCCCCAGGGCGCCTGCATACTAGCGCTTGCGCGCCAGGGCGCGGCGCACAGCCTCCACAATGTTGCGCGCCACCAGGCCGTATTTTTCCATGAGGGCAGCCGGCGGTCCGCTCTCGGCGTAGGTCTCGCGGATGCCGACGAACTCCATCACCGTCGGGTGCAGCTCGGCCACCGTCTGCGCGACGCGGACGCCGAGCCCGCTGTCGATCAGGTGCTCTTCGGCCACCACGATCGCGCCGGTTTCGGCTGCCGCGCGCCGCACCGCCTCGCGGTCGAGCGGCTTGATGCTGTACATGTCGATGACGCGCGCCGAGATTCCCTCGCTCTCAAGCTCTTCGGCCGCCCGGATGGCCTCCGCTACCAGCAGGCCGGTGGCGATGATCGTCACGTCGCTTCCGGGAATCAATTCGACCGAGCCGCCGATGTGAAACTCCTGCCCGGGCGTGTAGACCACCGGCGCCGGCGGCCGGCCCGCGCGGATGTAGACAGGCCCGTCATGGTAGGCCGCCACCGGAACCAGCGCCTTCATCGCCACCTCGTCGGCGGGGTTCAGCACCACGAAGCCAGGGAGCGCGCACATCAGGGCGATGTCCTCGATGGCCATCTGCGAGGGGCCGTCTTCGCCGATCGAGATGCCCGCATGCGTACCCACCACCTTGAAGCTCTTCACTTGCGGATAGGCCACCGCCACGCGGAGCTGCTCGAAGCCCTTGTTGATGACGAAGCAGGAAAAGCTCGAAACGAAGGCGATCTTGCCGGAGGAGGCCAGCCCGGCTCCGATGCCGACCATGTTGGCCTCGGCGATGCCGCAGGAGAAAAAGCGCTCCGGGAAGGCCTGCGCGAACTTGTGCGTCATGGTGGACTTCGACAGATCGGCGTCGCAGACCACGATGCGCGGATCCCGTTTGCCGAGCTCGAGCAGAGCGTCGCCGAAGGCCGCCCGCGTGGCGGCGCCCCGTCTCAGTTCAAAGCGCGTCGTATGAGCCGACATCAGGCAAGCTCCTTGAGGGCCAGCTCGACCTCTTCGGGCGTCGGCGCGATGCCGTGCCACTTCGGAACGTTCTCCATAAAGGAAACACCCTTGCCCTTCACCGTGTGCGCGATCACCACCGTCGGGCGGCTCTTGATCGTCTCGGCTTCGGTGAAGGCCCGCTGGAGCGACGGAATGTCGTGGCCGTCCAGCTCGATCACATGCCAGCCGAAGCCTTGCCACTTCGCCGCGAAGGGTTCGAGCTCCATGACGTCCTTGATGAAACCATCCAACTGGGCCTTGTTGTAGTCGACGATCGCCACCAGGTTGTCCACCTTATGAAACGCGGCAAACATCGCCGCTTCCCAGATCTGCCCTTCCTGGCTCTCGCCGTCGCCCAGCACCACATAGGTGCGGTAGCTCTTGCCGTCCAGCCGGGCGGCGAGCGCCATGCCCAGCCCGATCGACAGGCCCTGGCCGAGCGAGCCCGTGGAGGCCTCGAGCGCCGGAATGAAGCGCCGGTCCGGGTGGCCCTGGTAGATCGAGCCCAGCTTGCGCAGAGTCTTGAGCTGATCCACCGGCGTGTAGCCGGCCTCGGCGAGCACGGCATACAGCGCCGGGCAGCCGTGCCCTTTCGAGAGAATGAACCGGTCGCGGTCCTCCCAGCGCGGGTTCCGCGGATCATGTCGCATGACGCTGAAAAACAGCGTTACGAGGATTTCCACCGCCGAGAGCGACCCGCCCGGATGGCCCGAGCCGGCCGCCCCGGTCATCTCGATGATGTGCCGGCGCACGCGACGGCAGATGAGTTGGAGTTCTTCAAGAGTGCGGATTTCAGGCATCCGAATAACTTTCCACTGTATCACAGCGGAACTTGCCAACTGCCCGTCGAAGACGCTACCCTTACACTGATCAAACGTTTCTGTTCATTGGGAGGATTTGGATGGCAACTGCGATTACGAAAGTGGACCGCTTCTCTGTCGACGTGCCGCATCAAGCGGGCGAGGGTGCACGAGTGCTGGAGGCGCTGGCCGCCGAGAAAGTGAATCTGATCGCGGCCTGGGGCTATCCGCTCGGTGATTCCGGGCAGGCCCGCATCGAGCTGGTGCCCGCTGACAGCGCTGCCCTTCGCGCCGCCGCTCGCAAGGCCAAAATCAAACTCAACAAGGAGGCCGTCTCCTTCCACGTGGTGGGACCGGACAAGCCCGGCGCCGTCGCCGCGGCCCTGCGAAAGCTGGCCGATGCGGGCATCAGCATCCACGCGCTCCAGGCCGTTTCCTCGGGCTCTCGTTACGGCTGCCTGCTCGAGGTGGCGGCTTCGGACGTCCGTAAGGCCGCCAAGGCGCTGGGCCTGTAGCCGCAGCCGGTCCCTCGACCCTGCCACAGGAAGGTCACACCGGGTCGTTCCAGGGGCGGTCGCCCGGCCAAGCTTCCAGGGCCTCGCGCCAGAGCTTCCAACGCTCGCGGAAGTAGGCTAGCTGATCGGGTCGGCCGCCCTCGCGCGCCAGGTTGCGCTCCTCGAGCGGATCGTTGCGCAGCTCATAGAGTTCCTCGAACAGCGGTTGCGTATCGAGATAGCGCGTATACTTCCACTCGGTGGTGCGCACGCCTTCGGTCCGCGGAATCCAGGCGTGAGCGAACAGATGCTCGTAGAACCACTCGGTGCGCCACTTGACGCTGCGGCCCCCGATTAGCGGCGTCAAGTCGCGCCCTTGCATCGGCGGAGCCGCCGCTCCGGCCAAGCTCAGAATGGTCGGGGCGAGGTCGATGTTGAGCGTCATCTCGCTCCGGCGCGTTCCGCGGCGTGATCTCTCCAAACGCGGATCGTAGACGACGAGCGGGACGCGAATCGACTCCTCGTGCATGAACCATTTCCCGGCCAGGCCGTGCTCGCCGAGATAAAAGCCGTTGTCGGAGGTAAAAAGGATCACCGTGCTGTCGGCGGCGCCCATTTTCTCCAACTGTTCCCGGATGCGTCCCACCACCGTGTCGACTTCGGTGATCAGCCGGTAGTAGGCCTTGACTGACTCCTGATAGAGCGGCGGCGTGCTGAAGCGGACCGCCCAGCGCCTGCGGGCCTCCGAACGCTGCACTTCGAGCGGCAGGATCTCGATGTAGCGCACCTCGGCCGTCTTGGGAACCGGAATCTCGACGCCCCGATAAAGGTGAGCCGTGGCGCGGGAGTGCAGGAACTGGCGCGGATCCTCATCCTGCACATGAGGCGCTTTGAAGCTGACGGAAAGGCAGAACGGCTGTGTCGGCGTCGAACCCCGCAGGAACTCGACAGCCTGATCGCCCATCAGTTCGGTGAGGTGGACGCTCTCATCAGGGCGTTTGGGGAAGTAGTGGCCCTGCCCGGGGAAGCCGCGAAAGTAGTCGAAGCGGTCGGCGGGCATCCGGTTGCCGACGCCCCACTTGCCGATGAAGCCGGTGCGGTAGCCGGCGCGGCGCAGGATTTCGGGGTAGATGCGCCGGTACTGGGCCTCGGAAAAGTCGGTCTCGAAGTCATTGATCTTGTGGGAGCGCAGATAGAGGCCGGTAAACAGGCTCGCCCGGCTCGACATGCAGATCGACGTCGTGACGAAGTGATTGGTGAAGACGACGCCTCCGGCCGCCATCTGGTCGATGTTCGGCGTCCGGATGATGCGGTTGCCCATGCATCCGAGCGTGTCCCAGCGCTGATCGTCGGTGACGAGCACCACGAGGTTCGGGCGCCGGCCGGCGGCACCAGCCAGCGGGGAGACCGCAGCCAGGTAGAGGAAGCGGCGGCGCGGCAAACCAACGACTGGTCGAGGCATCGAGAACAGCATTCAAAGTATATCCCCGGCCAGTTGCCCGCCGCGCGAAAATGGGGATTGAGTATACTGTCCCCCATTTCCCCTGGCTGCATGTGCCCACGGATCCACTGCGGCGAGGCGGATTCCGCGCTGGGCGGGGATGTCGTCGATCAGCGCGAACGGTTGGCGGAGCGAGCGCCAGTCCTCGCCCCGCTGCGCAATGTGGGCCTCGCGGATCGGCCCCAGGCGGCCGGAGGCCCAGGCGAGGTAGGCGATCTTTCGCGGATCAATGCCCATCAGGCGGGCGCAGGTGGCATCGACGGCGGCAAGGTTGCGGCCCACCACGAGCACGCCCGCAGGCCGCGGCGCGCCCAGGATCGGCCCGTCGCCTTCCATGCCCACGATGCCGTCGACGATCGCCAGATGCACGGGGACGCTGGCGGCAATATCGACGATCGACTGGTGGATGCCTTCCTGGTGGAAGACGTTCTTGGGCCAGCCGTAGACGCTGCCCGGCATCAGGCCGAACAGGTTCTTCAGCGACAGCGTCACGCCGGTCCAGTGATGCGTCTTGAGCTTCGGCATCGACACCACCAGGTCGGCCTGGCGCAGCGTCGCGGGCAAGAGGAGCGAGTCGAGCCTGGTGAAGCGCCCGCGGTTGGGAACGCGGAAGAAACTGTCGGTGTTGAGATCGACGAAGGGGATGCGATCTTCGACGAGCACCTCGGCCAGGCCGGACTCTTCGAGGACAAGCAGGCTGTCGCGGACGTGACCCGCGCCTTCGGCCACCGTCACCGAGGCCGCACCCAGGCGAAGGAAGGTCTCCGCCGCCGCCCGGATGAGGAGCGGATGGGTGTTGATGTGGCTGTGGGCGCGGTTGGGCTCGACGAGGTTGGGCTTGAGCAGCACGCGCCGGCCGCGGATCCCCTCCGGCCCCCAACCAAGCTCGCGCAGGGCGCGCATGAGAAGATCGCCGAGCGGAGAGTCGTAACGTTCCGCCCGACCGATGAAGACCTCGGCAGTGAGGCCACCCTCGTGCGGCCCGTGGTACCACCAGCCGGCGCCCAGGCCGGCGGCGCCGCCCGCTCCCAGCAAGGCCAGGAAGCTCCGCCGCGAGCGCTCCGGTTTTCCCGATCCATCAGGTACCGGCACGTCAGCCTCCTACCTTTGCGAGCAGCCCCTGCGGAGCCAGCGCGGCGGTCAGCAGCACGGCGAGCGAGCCCGTCTCATAGGGTCCCAAGCGGTCGGAGGCTGCAAGAGCCTCCTCGATCCACGCGGCGGCGGCCGCGGGCCGGGCGTTCCAGGCGGTCAGGCCGAGCAAGGCCCACCCCAGGCTGAGCGGCGCACGTACCCGTTTCACCGCCTCCTCCAGATAGCGGATGCTTGCGTTCACCTTCTCGCGGGGAGTGACTCCGGCCAGCGCCACAAGGGCGGCGCCCGTGGTGTCCGGCATTGGGCGCAGCGGCTGCCCAAAGACCATGGTGTTGCCGTAGTTCCATCCGCCTGCGGGAAGCTGGCGGTCAAGCAGTAAGGCGACAGCCTCGGCGACGCGCGGATGCTCGCCCCGACCCGCCCGCCGGAGCGCCAGCAAGGCCAGGGCGGTGGGAACGACCCAGGAGTGAGTGCCGAGGACCCAGGGCCAGCCCCGGATCGAGCTGTCGTGCGCGACCGGGTCGTCGGGCTCCCGCTTCCAGTGCCGACCCGTGTGGCGAAGGAGGAACTCGGCGGCGCGGGCGACGCGTTCCGAATACAAACTGGTGGAGATCCAGGCCAGCATAGCGGGCGCTGTCGGCCAAATGACATCGCGCAATTCCGGCTGGAGCGGCACCCGGCCGTCTTCGAGTTGGCGTGCGGCGAGCCAATCGCACCCAGTCGTCAGCCGCCAACTTTCTTCGGGCGTGGCCGCCAGCGCCACGACCGCCCAGGCGGTGGCGTCCACGGCGGCACCGGCGCCGGGTCGTGCGGCGAAGGCCCCATCGACGCGACGCCGGGACCGCAGCTCTTCGATGAGCTTTCTTATCACAGCACGACCTCCTCGCAACGCGCTGCTCGATGTTCTCCCTGCCTTTCTTTATCGTCAGATCGGCTACGATTCCGCGATGAGACGGCGGGAGCGCGCCGTAGGCGAAGCGGCTTGGATCCTCAGGCGCTCGTCAGCGTCTGTTACGGGGGAGACAGCCGAGGTAAAAATCCACGGTGCCGTGTCCGATAAGCTCATCAGGACTGTTTTAGCGATTTAAAAAAGCTGCCATGCAACCCCTGCCGACGGCCACGCAGTTTCTGCTGGTAGGATTCGTGTTAGCTGCCGCGCTCTTCGATTTGCGCGACCGACGCATTCCGAACTGGTTAAATCTTAGTGCCCTGCTGCTCGGTTTCGGTTTGAACTTTTTCCTCGAGCAAACCTCGGGCATATGGCAATCCTTGGGCGGACTGATCCTTGCTTGCCTCATCTATTTCCCCTTATATCTGCTACGCGTCATGGGGGCGGGCGATGTGAAGCTTATGGGCGCCGTCGGCGCAATCGTCGGAGCGGGTAACTGGCTGGTCATCTGCGTCCTGGCTGCGCTGGTGGGAGGCCTGCTCGCCCTTGCGCTGCTGCTCGTGCGCGGCCCGCTGCTTCACACGCTGCGCAACGTGGGTTTGCTGATCTGGGAGCTGGTGCACCTGCGCCCTCCCTACGCCCGCCACCAGGAGCTCGACATCTCCCGCGGCCTGACGCTGCCGCACGGGGCCAGCGTAGCCTTGGGAGCGCTTCTGTTTGTTTTCCTGCGTCGCGCAGGATGAGGTCGCTGGTGCTCTCTTTGGATATGCTCGGTTCCACGTCGCCCGTGCAGGCGGAAGCGTGCGCCGGACGACGGGCCGGACAGTTGCTGCGGCCTAGAGCATGCCAGGCGTTCAGCCTCGGACGGACCCCGGTGGAGGCATGGAATCGGGCGCCGTCGGGGTAGCGGCTTCTGAGCGCACGCAAAGCTCCGCTGCCCGTGATCGCCTTCTGGCGGCGGGCTTCACCCTGCTGGCGCTGCTACCCTGCTTCTGGCAGAGGCGAATCCAGGCGGGCGACTTTTCGAGCCACCTTTACAACGCCTGGCTTGCCATTGAGATCCAAGAGGGTCGCGCGCCGGGCCTGGAACTCGCCTGGCAGTGGACGAACATTCTATTCGATCTGTTGCTCGAGGGCCTGCTCCGCGCCGTCGGGGCCGAAGCGGCGCAGCGGATCGCCGCCTCGCTGTTAGTGCTGATCTTCTTCTGGGGTGTGCTGGCCTTCCTGCGCGCGACTTCCGGACACTGGGCTTGGTGGCCGGCCCCCCTGGTGTGGGCGCTGGCCTATGGCTGGGTCTTTCATATCGGGCTGTGCAACTTTTATCTTTCGCTGGGGCTATCGAGCTGCGCGCTGGCGCTGATGTGGCAATCAGGGACCAGGCGGCGGGCGGCAGCCGCCGTGCTCGGTGCGCTGGCGCTGAGCGCCCATGCTATTCCCGTGGCCTGGGCGGCCGGATTGGCACTCTATCAAGCGGCGGCCCGCCGCCTTGGAACCGCCGGGAGGCTGGCGCTGTTGGCCACCGCCGCGGCGGCGCTCTGGGCTCTCCGGCAAGCTGCCTTTTCCTACCTCGGCGCCGTGGACATGCCTTCGCTCGTTTTTTTGGGCGCGGGTCCTGACCAGCTCTGGGTCTACGGAGACCGCTTTCGATTGCTTGCCTCCGCCGCCGCCGGGGTGTGTCTGGCGCTGGTGGTGCTAGCCGTGATGCAGCAAGGGCTGCGAACGGTGAATCGTCACCAGGTGCTCGCGTGGTACCTGCTGACCGTGATCGCCGCAGAGCTGGCGCCTTTCGGCCTCTGGCTGCCGGGATACCGGCAGGCGCTGACGTTTCTGCCGGAGCGGATGTCACTGGCGGCCGGCATCATGCTGTGCGCGGTCCTCGCCCGTTACCGCGCCGGCCCGGTGGAGCGAGCGGCCCTTTGGGCGGTGGTCTTGAGCTTTTTTTCGCTGCTCTATTTCGATCATCGGGCGCTGAACGCGGTGGAGGATCGCATCGAAGCAGCCGTGAGGCGCATCCCGCCGGGCGAGCGGGTGATTAGCGCCCTGTGCCTCAGCCGGTCTCGGATCGACGCCCTGGAGCACATGGTCGATCGTGCCTGCCTCGGGCGGTGTTATAGCTACGGCAACTATGAGCCCCAGTCGTGGCAGTTCCGGGTTCGGACTCGGGAGCCGAACCGCTTCGCCGTGGCCGATCTCAACACCATGATCCGCATGCGGACCGGCGAGCACGTCGTACAAAGTTGGGAGGCGCCGCTCTATGAGCTGTACGCCTGCGAGGAAGGTCGCGAGGTTTGCGTTCGGCGGCTCGAGGCGGGCGACCGAACTTCACGCACCTGCCTGGAGGCGATGCCGCAGGTGCGCCGGCGCCATTCTCCCTGAGGCTACTCAGCATGGAAGACGAGCTCAACCCTCGGAAACCGCTTCCTTGGCGCGATGGGTCAAGAGCTGATGACGGCCGGCCGGAGGGGGCCGAAAGCAGCCGTTCGGTGCTGCTGATCGGCGTGGGCGCATTGATCACTGCCTGGCTGAGCCTTCTCTGCCTGCCGGGTGCGGGTTTCGGGGAGGGCTTTGAGGCGGTGCATATTGCGCGGACGGTTGCGGAGGGCGGCGGATTTGCCAACCCGTTCCCCGGGCGGCCAACCGGACCCACCGCCCACCTGCCGCCTTTGTTCCCCTTATTGCTGGCCGCCCTGTTCAGGCTGCTCGGTTTTGCCTCGCTTGCGATCGCCTTCGCTTCGAGCCTTTGCCTCACGGCTCACGTTCTCCACAGCATGCTGCTCGTTCCGATGGCGGCGATTCTGGTCGGGTCGCACCGTGTGGGCGCCTGGGCGGCGCTCGTCGCCATGGTCGCGCCGCCGCTGCTCGTGCTGCCGCAATGGGAAGGGGTGTATGCCGCCGCCGGCCTGATGCTGTTTTGCCTTGGTAGCCACCGCTGGAGTGTAGCGGGGGGCCTCAGCGCCGGATCAGCCGCGCGGTGCGGGGCGGCCGCCGGGGCGCTCGCCCTTCTGAACGCAAGCACCCCTCTCGTCATCGGCACGTGGTTGCTTTGGCTCGCCGGGCGCCTCGCAGCCCCGGCCAAAGTGAGGGTGAAGTTTCTGTTCCTGACCGCCATCTTCGCCGGCCTGGCTGTTTCGCCCTGGATTCTGCGGAACTGGCTCGTTCTGGGCGCGCTCGTGCCCCTGCGGAGCAATTTCGGCCTTGAGCTGGCGGTCTCGAACAACCCGTGGGCTTTTCCGTCTCAGCGTGAGAACTTCAGGCGCCCGCATGTTGCCCGTCTTCACCCCACGTTCGGCCCCGAGATCCGTGAGGAGATTCGCCGGGAGGGTGAGATCGCCTTCAACCGGCGGAAATGGGCCGAGGCGCTCGAGTGGATCCGCGGGAGCAAGGCAGCCTTTCTGAAACTCACCGCTGCTCGCGTGGCGCAATTCTGGTGGCCGGTCCATGAGATCTCCGGCTTCCATATCTTTGCGGTTCGGCTGGTAACCCTCGCTGGGCTGGCCGGCATGGTGGTGATGGTGATGCGGCATGAGCCGGCCGCCTGGTTCTTGGCCGGCGCCTCAGTGCTGTTTTCGCTGCCATATGCCGTGGTTCATGTCAGCACGCGCCTTCGATTCCCGATCATGTGGCTCAGTCTGCTCGGCGCAGGCTACTTTCTCGATTGGGCGATCCAAGCTCTCCGGTCGCTGTGCCGCTGCCGGATGTGATGGCCCCTGCATTTCCACGGCCCACCGCCCGCCGGCCGGCGGCGAGCCATTCGGCGAGGAAGCAGGCCGGGCGGCGGCGGTTGAAGTAGAGGCCAAGCGGGAGGCTCAAGGCGAATTTGAATGCCGTGGGCTTCAGTGGCTCGAAGAACTGGTCGCGGCGGTCGACCAGGTGCGCGGCATAGGCGAAGACGGCCCTGAGGGGCGCGTAGCCGTAGTGGTGCACGAGCAGTCGGATGTTCTCCTTGAACACCCGGCGGCGGGCGCCCAGCGTGATCGTGCCGCGCCGCATGCGCGAGGCGGCCAGGCGCACCGGAATTCGCTCCAGCTTCCAGCGTCGCGACAGGCGGATCCAGAGGTCGTAGTCGAAGGTGTGAGGCCAGCGGGGGTCGAGTCCGCCGGCGCTCTCGAACGCCCGGCGGCGCAGGAAGACGGCCGGCTGGCAGAGGAAACACTCACGGGCGAGCAGGCACGGATCGAAGTCGCGCGTGGGATAGTCGCCGATGAGGCGGCCGGAGGCATCCACCCAGACCCCGTCGCCATAAACCGCGCCGGCGTCCGGATGCGCCTCGAGCGCAGCGACGGCGGCGGAAATCGCGCCGGGAAAGTAATAGTCGTCGGCGGCGAGCCACGCGAAGACCTCGCCGGTGGCCTCGGCGAAGCCCCGATTGATCGCTTCCACCGGGCCCGAGCCCTGCTCGACCACCACGCGAAGGCGGTCACCGAAGCGGGACAGAATTTCGAGCGTTGGGTCCGTGGAGCCGCCATCGACGACGATGTATTCGATCGAGGGATAGTCCTGCTCGAGGACGCTGCGCACCGCCTCTTCGATATGAGCCGCCGCATTGAGCGAAGGCGTGACGATACTCGCCAGGGGCGGGTTCACTGCCAGCCCGAGAGGTTCACTGCGGCGGCGCGGGCGGCGCTCTCATAGGCCGCCTCGACCGCGGCGAACGTTTTCAGGTATTCGCGGCCTGAGGTCTCGAACTGGCGGCCCTCGAGCAAGCACTCGATGAAGTGGCGCTGCGTGGCGAAGACGCTATCGCCCCTGTAGCCCTGCTCGGGCGGCGGCCCCCAGACCTTTTCCTCTCCCGAGAAAATCTCGCCGGTGGCGCGCACCAGAAGGCTGCCCTCCTCGCCGTCGAAGCAGGCCTCGCCCATGGCCGGGCCCGGGGGGACGGGATCGGCGAAGCGGTGGCTCTCGATGAGGCCGGGGATGTCCCAGACGTGCCGCAGCAGCAGCGCCGCCTGATCCTCGCCCGCGATCACGGGGTTAACGCGCCGAACCTCGGCATAGATCCGGGCAATGTCGCCGAAAAGGAAGCGGGCCGTATCGATCTGGTGCACGAGCGTCTCGTAGATGAGCAGCCGAGGCATCTGAACGAAGTAAGGCTGGCGCGGGTAAGGGGCCGGCCCCAGCCCGTCGCGCTGCCGGACGTGGAACCAGTAGCCGATGGGCCGGCCAATGTCGCCGCGCGCGATACGGCGCGCGACTTCGCGGTACCAGGGCTGCCAGCGCCAGTTTTCATGAATCATCAACGGGATCCCGGCGCCCTCGGCGACCTCGACCATGCGGACGGCCTCGGTCCAGTCGCGCGCCATCGGTTTCTGGCAGATCGCCGGGATGCGATGGGCGGCGGCGAGGCTGACCAACTCGAAGTGAGTATCGGGCCGGGTGGCGATATCGAGGAAATCGGGCCGCTCGCGCTCGAGCATTTCGGCGGCGCTAGCATAAGCCGCCGGGGCGAAGGCGCGGGCGCGTTCCAGAACCGGATCGGCTGCGGCCACGATGCGGACCTCGGGGATGCGCGCCCAAGCCTCGAGCTGAAACCGGGCGAAGTAGCCGCAGCCGGCGATGGCGCCGCGAAGCGGTAGCTGCATGAGAGTTTGTCCTTCAGGCCTGGCCGACCACGCGGAAGGGGCTTGCGCCTTCCACGCGCGTGGTGCCGTAGACGCTAAACGGCTGGCCGTCCTGAAGACGGGCCAACTCCTCCAGTGTACTGCTGCGGTGCTTGGCGACGAGACGGGGCGGGCGGGCCGGCGGGGGCGGCGTCGTGTCGCTGAGGTCCAGATAGAGGTGGCCGCGCAGACGGTGCTCCGGGATGCCGGCAAAGCGCATGGCGGGATAGCGGAACTGCGGCCCATGGACCCAGCGACCCCGCAGGTAATAGAAGGCGAACATGCCCGCTTTCCAGAGCCAGTTCGAACTCTCGTTCACGACGCCAAGCTCGCGGCTCTGCTTCCAGGCGGTGAGGATGAATTCCCACTGAAGCCGAGTCAGCTCGCGCGGCTTGAGCGCCCGGCCGGAGGCCATGCGCGTATCCTCGAGCGGGGTGAAGATCGAAGGCACGTAAATCACCTTGTTCTTGCGCAGGCGCTTAAGCAGTTCAAGCGACTGCTTGATGTCGTCGTCGGTTTCGTTCGGCAGGCCGACGATGAAGGTGTAGACGGGGAACCAGTGGTTCTCGTTGAGGATGTTGGTGCCTTCGACGACGATCTCCTGCCAATCGCGTATGTCGAAGGGCAGCGCCTTGCCGCTCATGGTCATAGCGGCCAGGCGCGGCGAGCCGGTCTCGATGCCGATGAGCGGGGAGAGGATGCGGTTGCCCGGGTAGGTCGAGCGGGGATTGCGAAGCACGCTTTTGGGCAAAAGGATCTTCGAGAGCTCCTTGATGAGATGAGGATTGACGACGGCCGGGGCGAGGGTGGCATGCGAGAGCGGCACGTAATCGACGCCGGGGACGCTGGCCACCTTCTCGTAGAAGTTCACGAGCGCATCGGCGTTGGGGATGTAGAACGGGGCGCTGGCGCCGTAGATGAAGATGTCTTCCGAGACGGCGAAGATGATGCGGCCGCCCTCGCGCACGTTGGCGCGCACAGCCTCGAGCAACTGCTCCGGCGGGATCGAGATGCGCGTCTCGAGCGTGGGCGAGCAAAAGGCGCACTGGCGGCCGCAGCCGCGGGTCATCTCGACGATGCCGAAGGTGGAGCGGCGCAAGGGGACGCGAAGATCTTCGAGAGCGGGCTCCGGGGCGTGGACCACCGGCGGCAGCTCCTCGCCGGCGTCGGCGCGCTCGAACAGCTCGAGGATGACGCGCTCGCCGCGGCCGATGACGACGCAATCAACGCCCAGGCGCTCCATCGAGCCGGTCTTTTCGATCTGCCAGGCGCCGGCGCCGCCGACGATCACCTTGGGCCTGTACTTGCGGATCGCCGGGTGGAAGAAGATGCGCTCGCTCTCATAGGCGTTGATGGGACGGGCCGAGCTGCCGAAGATATTGCTGTAGACGCCGGTGGAAAAGGCGGTGCCGATCGGGTTGTGAGCGCTGACGCCGACGGCGCGCGTGCGCGGCCCGACGAAGAGATCAAGCTGATCGGGATGACAAACGGCGACGTCCTCTCTCGGATACTCTTCGAGCAGGATGGCCTCGGCGATGCGCAGCCCGTAAGGCATCACCACCGCCGTGCCGTCGGGGTAGGTCTGCTGCGCGAGCATCTTCTTGTAAAGAAAACGGGGAGCGAACTGGGCGGGCACGGAAGCATAGACCATCTGCTTCCACGGGCTGAAGCCCTG
The DNA here is from genome assembly GCA_938003835.1 of uncultured Bryobacteraceae bacterium. Lineage (GTDB taxonomy): Bacteria > Acidobacteriota > Terriglobia > Bryobacterales > Bryobacteraceae > CALKXJ01. Next base: position 27,091 of record CALKXJ010000003.1, read on the forward strand.
CTCGGTACTCTCGGTGTCGGGAGCGGTCAGAACAAAACGAACTCCCCTCGGGTCGTAGGCCATCAGGCGTCCTCCAGTCTTGTGGTTCCTAACGAGTCTATCCGGACCGGGCGCATTACGCCAACCCGGCGCTCAGCGGTAGGCGATCACCTCGATCTCCACCAGGCAACCGGGCAGCGGGATGTTGGCCACAGCCACGGTGGTGCGCGCGGGCGGATTGGGGCCGAAGCGGCCGCGATAGACCTCGTTCATCGCCGCGTAGTCGCGGATATCGGCCAGGTAGACGTTCACCTTGAGCGCCTTCTCCATCGAGGAGCCGACGCTTTCGAGGACCTTCTGGATGTGGGTGAGCAGCTTGTCGGTCTGGGCGCGGATCCCGGCGACGTCGTTCAAGCCGGAACCGGAGACGAAGACGAGGTTGCCGAAAGTGACGGCGCTCGGAAACAGCGGCGTGCCCTCGGGTTTGGGGCCGAGGTAGTGGACCTCTTTCTTGGCTGGCTGCGCGGAGGCGGGCGCGGCGAAGGCGGCCCCCAGGCCGGCAGCGAGCAGGCTGCGGCGGGTTTCGTCCGACATCATCGATTCTCGAGTTCTCCTTTCGCGAAAAGGCTCAGAGCTTGTACTTGTCGTAGTCGAACGGCTCGTCGGCCAGGTGCAGCGTTTCGCCCTCGCGGCGCATGTAGACGGTCCGGAGCGGCGTGCGCTCGAAGTCGGTGAGCTTGCGCGGCACGGGCTGGCCGTCGATCCACTCATAGACGGGAATCTCCCAGGGGTTGAAGGTGTCGCTCAGGCCGCGCTCCTTGGCCACGCGGTACAGATGGACGTTGCCCGGCTCGTGCCCGCCCAGCCACAGGCCGATGACATCCAGGCGAAACTTGTCCTTGCTGAACATCACAAGGTTGGTCAGGTAGTCATTGCCGACGTGGAAGCCGTCGCCGTCGCGGCCGTAGATGCCTTCGATCATCGCCAGGCCGGTCTTGAGCACGCTCTGGTTGTCGCAGGTCTTTTGGCACCAGATCTCATGCGCCAGCGGGTCCGGGTAGGCGCCCTTGACCGGCTGGTCGTAACGGTAGTAGCCCATCTTGCGGTGGCTTTCGAAGTAGCGCATGACGCGCTGCTCCACCTCGCGGCAGATGTCGGGCTTCATGAACTCGGGCACGCCGGTCACCATCGACCAGCCGGGGCAAAAGCGCACGAACGGGGCCACGACCAGACCTTGTTCGTTCTTGACCGACTGGGTCAGGCACATGCCGTGAGCCTTCCATTTCGCGATGTTGAGCAGCCAGGTGTCGGGCGCATTCACCGGCCAGTAGTGGGGAATGCGCTGATAGACGACCGCCTCGGGGACTTTCGACCAGACGATCTCGTCGCTGCGCCGGAAATCCACGGGGCGGAATTCGGGCTCGTTCATCTCGATGCCGTGGCGGTCGTTGATGTCGACGAAGCCGCGATAGTTCCAGGCCCAGCGCAGGTTGGCCTCGACGAAGCTGAACTTGCGCACGCCGCGCTCCTTGAGCGCCATGACGAGGCCCTCATAGAAGTCCGGGTCGGTGCCAGTGCCCCAGTTCTCGACATCGGGACGCGAGCGCGAGCGCACGCTGATGACGTTCGGCTTGAGCACCACACGGTGCGAGACCGGCACGCCAGGTTTATCCATCGGGACGAAGATTTCCCGGCCGAGCTTCAACCCGGCGGCGAGCTTGGCCTCCCGGTCCATCTTGTGCGGCACTTTGGTCCGCAGGATGAAGACCGCTTTCGGGTTGGCCTCGATAAATGGGTGAAGTCCAAAATAGCCTGCCGGCGCGGCCTTCGCCGCGGCCGCTCCCAGAGATCCCAGAAATTCGCGACGTGAGAGAATCATCGTGTCCCAGCCTCTAGTTCGAGGATAGCGAACTGACGCAGGTCGCGGAGCTCGAACTCGGTGAGCGAGCCGCGAAGACGCGGCGCCAGCTCCCGCGGTTCGTCGAGCTCGGGCGCGCGGAGCCTCACCTTCGGGTAGCGGCCGAAGAGCTGGACGAGGAAGTCGGGCTCGTGGTCGCGGTGCCAGCGCGTGCCGTAATCGATCAGCACGAGCGAAGCCGGGGCGCCATCGCGGCGCAACAGGCCCACGACGGTCTCGGCGTTCCAGAGGCGGAGGTCACGCTCCTTCCAGCCAAGGACGGCAAGGACGTCGAGGGCCAGCTCGTAGGCGTCGATGACCGGTTCCGGATAGGCGATCAGTCTCCCCTTGCCGATGCTATAGGCCGTGCGCCCGTTCTCCTCCCGCCCGGCGGGAAGCTTCCGGGCTTTCCACCACGGGTCATGGCCTTCGAGGTCCGGCGAGACCAGCAGCCTTCCGCCCGCTTCGACAAATCGCCAGAGGCTCTCGGTGACCGCGGCCGGCGGGGTGACGTTGACCGCCACGACCACCGGGTGGCGCCTGGGATCGAAAGCGGGCGGCTTCTCCAGGTGGACGGCGGCCGGCGTGGCGTTCATCCGGTAGAGCATGTTGAGGACTTCGCCCGAGGCCTCTTCCGTGCCGGCCAGAACCAGCACCCGCGCGCCCGGCGGCGCCTCGAAGCGGGCGGCCTCGCGCCGCAGCAAGGCGCTGGTCCTGGCAAGCGCCTGCCAGCTTTCGCGGGCTTTGGCTTCCCCGGCCAGCAGCGCTTCCCGATACGGGTCCGGCAGCGCGAGGACGAGATTGCCGCCGGAGGCCATGGCTTCTGCGAGGGCGATTTCGACCGTGTGGTAACCAAGGCGGCGGTCCGCGGGGACCCCCGCGGCTTCATTGGGCCGGTAGCCTGCGAGAGCGGGCCGGTTCGGGAAGCGCGCGCGCAGCCAGGCGTACAGCCAGAAGTTCGAATCGACCCAGGGCATCGCAGTGGCCGAAGCCTGGGAGGGATCGTGAGGCTTGATGCCGGGCCAGAGTCCCTCGACAAGCACGGCGTAAGCCGGGGCGAGGTCCCAGGCCACTTTCTCTGAACGCAGGAAAACAAACTGAGGGACGTTGGCGCGGGCGGTGATGAAGCGCCGCACGTCAGTTTCCTCGCCCCAGGCTTCATAGGCGAGCGCGGCGAAGCCGGCCTCGAGCGCCTCCCGGGCCTGGCGCTCGAGCTCTTCTGCCGAGGCCGCGCCGCGGATCTCCGCCACGGGCACGATCGCGGCCTTCCGGCAGGCTTCGAAGAACTCCTTTGCCGGCGCCGGAGCCGCGGGAACGAACAGGGCGCCGGCGCCGACCTCACGCGCAAGCTCAACCGCGCGCGGGTCGGCCTGCGGCCAAGCGAGCAGCACCTGGCGAAGCGGATCGAGCGCCTCGAGACGCGGCGCCGAAACAACAAGAAGCAGGAGGACAGGCAGAAAGCGGCGCATCCAGGCGATCGATGATATCATTCAACCAGTATGGCAGCCTCCTTCTCCCGACGGCATCTGATGGCGACACTCATGGCAGCTCCGGGAGCCGAGCTTTCGGCCACCGGCATCACGCGCGCCGGCGACAATTACGTGCACATCCGCAAGGTCCGCTTGTGGGAGAACACGCGCCGGGAGTTCCGTGAGGCGCTCGAGGGCGGCGTGCTGCGCGGGGTGATCGTCCCGACCGGCAGCACGGAGCAGCACAACGAGCACCTCGCCATGATCCACGATACGGCCTCGGTGACGCTCGTTGCCGAGCAGGTGGCACTGGCGCTTTACCCGAGCGTGCTGGTGGCGCCACCCGTCTCCGTCGGGATTTCTCCGCACTGGATGGATCGCAAGGGAACGCTGACGCTCAGAAAGGAGACCTTCCTGAACGTCGTCTTCGAGATCTGCGAGAGCCTCCAGATCCACGGCGTGAAGAACATCTGGATTCTGAACGGCCACGGTGGCAACGTGGCGCCGCTCAAGGAAGCGACGCCCCAGTTCCGGCGCAAGCTCGGCATCAACATCCAGTTCAATGCCTACTGGGACGCCTACACGCCGGAGATCATCCGCAAGTACATGGAGAGCAACCGGGCACCCGGGCACGCCGCGGAATTCGAGACCTCGTTCGCGATGGCCGCCTTCCCGGAGCGGATCCACTGGGAAGGCGTGGATTACGAGAAGGCCAAGCCCCGGCTGGGCATCAAGACGCCCGAGGCTGCCGCCGAGGACGAACAGTTCTTCAAGGAGGCGAAGCTGGCGAGCACCGCCAAGGGCGAGGCGATGATCCGCATCGCGGTCGAGTGGGGCGTCAAGCGGATGCGGGAGATCATCGGCGCCGGCGCCTGACGGATTCCCTCACGCCAGCTCCTCGGGCAGCGAGGGCACCCGCCCGGCCCGGGAGAGCGCCAGCGCGTAGCCGATGCCGGCGAGGAGCCACACGCCTCCGGCGAGCTTGGCCGCCACCGGCAGGCTGAGCCAGATCCACAGGCAGAAGAGAAACCCAAGTGCGCTCGCGAGCGCGCCGCGCCGGAGTCCGAACGAGCGCAAGGCGGCGAGGTTGACTCCCATGAAGGAGAGAAATGCGCCGAAATTAAGCAAGGCGGCGGCGAGCTCGTAGCTCGCAAGCAACGCGCCGGCGAAGGCCACGGCGGCCAGCAGAAGGATGTTGTGGGTCGGGTTGTGGCGCCGCGGATCGACATAGCCGAACAGGCGGCGGGGCAGGGCGCCGTCGCGTCCCATGCCGTACAGCAGGCGAGCCGCGCCGGCCTGGCCGGTGAGCCCGCTTCCGAAACAGGAAACGATGAGAACGATCGCCACGCTTTCAAACAGCGCTTTGCCGCCGACGCGCGCCGTGACGTCGAGGAAGGCGGTCTCGAGGTTGGTGAACGAGCGGTAGTCGGACCAAACCTGCTGGGCCAAATAGACCTGGACCGCGCTCATCAGGCCGGTGAGGACGCACACCAGCACGGTGGCGAGCGGGACGGTGCGTTTGGGGTCCTTGGCCTCCTCGGCCAGGGTGGTGACCCCATCGAAGCCGATATAGGTGAGCGCGGCGAGCGAGGTGGCCGTGCCGATGGCGGGCAGGTGAAAGGTCTCCGGTTTGTAAAACGGCTCGAGCGCGAACAGGCCGCTCCAGCCTGCGGTTCGGAAAAGAAAACGCGCCGCCAGGATCAGGAACGCGACGATAATCACCGTCATGCCCGCCAGCAGCATGCGGCTGGTGCGCGCCGTGTAACGGATGCCCCGCAGGTTGAGCACCGTCATAACGGCGACGGTCAGAAAGGCCCAGGCCGGATACGGGACTGCCGGAGCGAGCCTTCCGAGCGTCAGGGACACATAGATCGTGTTCAGCAGCGGAATGATCAGATAGTCCAGCAGCATGGCCCAGCCGGCGAGGAAACCCAGCCGGGGGTGCAGGCCACGCCCGACATACACGTAAGCCGATCCGGCCGCCGGAAACAGGGCCGCCATGCGGCCGTAACTCGACGCGGTGAAAACCATGGCCACCATGGCGATGAGGATGGTGGTGACGGCGTGGCCGTGGGAGCGCTCGGAGGCGATGCCGAAGATGCCCACGGGGGCCATCGGCGTGATCAGCACGATCCCGTAGAAGATCAGGTCGCCGAGCGAGAGGACGCGTTCCAGGCGCGGGGCAGCGCCGGCCGGGACAGGCGTTTGCGACATGGAACCGCCTATCCTATCGCGGCCGCCCGGCCGCCGGGGCGATCAGCCGCGCGCCTCGCGTTCCACCCGGTCGCGTAGCGCCTTCATGTAGCCCAACGTGAAGGCGGTGTTCACGTTCGGGTAACCGCCGCCGGGCACGTGGTCCGGAATGATGAGGCCGCGGAAATCCACCTCTTGGAGCGCCTTCATCACCTGATACATGTCGACATAGCCCTCGTCGACGAACGTCTCCCGGAACTTCGGCAGCGGCGAGGAGACGTTGCGGAAGTGAACCTTGAAGATCCTCTTCTGCGCGCCGAAGTGACGCACTGCCTCGACCGGGGAGAGGCCCATCGCCTGGCCGCCCTCCGCCCAGGTGCCGATGCACAGGCAGATGCCGAAGTTCTCCGAGCCGGCGATTTCGAAGGCGCGCCGGTAGGCTTCCGCGTTGCGAAAGATGCGGGCGACACCGCCAAGGGTCTCCACGGGAGGATCGTCCGGGTGAAGGCCGATGCGCACCTTGTTCCTCTCCGCCGCGCCGATGACGGCGCGAATGAAACGCGTGAAGGTCTCCCAGATTTTCTCTTCCGGGTACTCGCCGCCGTGCGAATTGGGAAGCTTGCGCGCCACGTCGAGATCGAACTCGCGTGTGGAAGCGCCGCCGCGCGCTGTCGCGATTGCCGTCTGGTAGTAGCCGGGCACCGAGGGGATCTTGATGTTCGCCATGTGGGCGTAGGTGGTGTAGCCGATTCCGGCGCGGCCGAGGTTGTTCAAGTACTCGCGGTACTGTGCAACCTTCTCGTCGAAGCCCTCGAGACCGAGCACGATCGTGGGGTCGCAGTGCAGGTCGAGGATGCCGACGTTGAACAGCTCGACGCCGCTGGCCTCCAGACGCTTGCGTGTGGCGATCATCCAGCCGGCATTGTTGTTGCTGATCGTCGTCCAGATGGAGACGGCATCGATGCCGGCGTGGCGTAAGATCGCCAAGTCCTCCTCGGTCGGATTCGGCGGGAAAAAGGTGCCGATCTTCATCGGCGAGCGCGAGCGATCCTCCCGCGCGGCGAGCGCCAGCAGAGCCCCCATGGCCCCGCCGGCGCCGGCGCGCAGAAAATGACGGCGGCTGACCGGCATGGCGGTGTCCCTTGCGCGAAATTTTCCCCAGTATATGTCAGTTGCTGCCGGGCCGCTCAGTAAGGCGGCAGCACGACGCGTTTGCCGCTTCGCTCCAGGCGCCGGGCGGAGACTTCGGGTAGATCGATGAAGTCCTCCAGGCCCTGATGGCAGGCGCCGCAGCGGGTCATCTCCTCGCCCAGATTGGCATGGCAACCGATGCAGAGCTGGTGCATCGCCTGCACGTAGCCGACGGCTCGGTAGCCTTTAACCTCGATCGGCGAGCCCTCGGGAATCAGATCCTTGTGGCAATCATTGCAGTGCCGGGCGGTTTCGCGGCTGCGCAGGGCGCCTTTGCGATGGCAGTCGACGCAGCTCAGGTTGGCGCCGCGCGCGGAGGCGTGCCAATCGTGCCGGAAGGCGTCCGACGGCAGGTACATGTCCCGGTGGCACTCGCTGCAAGCGGTGTTGCGGTCCCGCGGCAGGTTCATGTGATGGCAGCTCACGCACGAGTCCTTGCCGCCGGCGACCTCCTGGTGCGAACTGTGCCGGAAAGTGACGCCGAAGCCGTCGAGGTTGCCGTCGATGCGAAGCTCCTCGCCTCCGCGCGCATGCCGCACCGGCGTGGGACTGATGCCGCGGCTTTCGGCAGGCTGTGGCGCCAGCAGGGCGAATCCCACGGCGGCGGCGAGAATGAAGACTAGCGAGTAGGCTTCGGCCGCGGCTCGCGGAGGCCCAAGCCAGCGAAGGCGCGCCCTGTCGGCTTCGGGCAGCTCATCGGCGGCGGTGGCGGGATCGGCCGGGCGCTTCTCCCAGATCCGGAAGCGCTCCACCATGAACATGAACACCAGTACGGCCATGGACACCACCCCGCAGGAAATTGCCAGCTCGGTCCAGGAGGGCAGATAGTAGCCCCGCCCGGTCTGCATGAACCCGCCGACATTGATCCGATTGACCACCACGCCCCAGACGGCGAGTCCGGCAGTGATCCATTGGCCGGTCCGAGAGAAGCGCACGGCGGGAATCGAAAGCAACAGGACCGGCACAATCACCATGAGGGCGATCTCGAACCAGAACATGGCGGTCTGCCACTCCGGCGTCCACAGAAGAGGAAGCCGACCCCGCCAGGCGAGATCAGCCAGTCGAATCGTCAGGTAACCGAGCAATACCCAACGCGCGCCGGCCCCAAAACGCGCCAGCAGCGCGGTCTCTGGCTTGCGGTGATACAGCCAGGCGGTGGTGTGACTTTCGAACATGACCATCATCAGGCCCAGCCCGACCGCGGAGATGAAAAAGTTCACCGGCAACAGCGGCGAGTACCAGAGCGGATGCAGGTGATAGGGCATCAGCAAGAACAGGGACCCGAGCGAGGACTGATGCAGCGTGGAGAGGCCGATGCCGGTGATCACCAGCGGAAGGCGGATCTTCAGCAGGGCCCGCCGGATCCGGGCCAGTGCGCTGAACTCCTCGGCCGGCACGGGAAAGAACTCGAGCGCCAGCACAGTGAGGTACAGCATGACGCACCAGCCGACCTCGAACAGCGGCGAGCGCGGGTTCCAGTAGATGATCAGATGCCACATGTTCCACGGCAGGCCGAGGTCGAACACCAGTCCGGCTACGACGGCCAGGTAGCCGAGGAAGGCCGTCAGCACGGCGGGACGGACGACGGCCCGGAACTCGTTCAGCCGGAAGATATAGACGATCGCGGTGACAATGAACCCCCCGGCGGCCAGCGCCACGCCGCTCAGCACGTCAAAGCCGATCCACAGCCCCCAGGGAGTCGCGTCGGAGAGGTTCGTGGTGGCTCCGAGACCATACAGAAAGCGGCCGGCCGCCACGGCAAGCGCCAAGCCGGTGAACAGCCAGAGGATGAGCTTGACGACGCGCGCTCTATGCATGATCGGCCTCCTGGGGAGGCCGGGGCTCCGGCTCACGCTCGAGTTTCATGCGGCGTTGGATCACCCAGTTGACGGCGGCCATGGCCGACACCACGCCGAGAAATGCAAACGGCACGGCGTTCATGGCGAGCTTGGTTCGCTCCGGCACAGGCTCATCGGTCAGCTCCTGGCCGCGTGTCAAGAACGAAAGATCGATGTCGGAGATGTAGAGGACCGACGTGCCGCCCACCTCCGTTTCGCCCCACACTTTGTCCAGATACTTGCCCGGGCTCTCGCGCAGGCGCTGGCGCGCGACTTCAAGAAGATGCGCTCGCTCGCCGAAGATGGTCGCCTGCGTCGGGCAGGCCTCGGTGCAAGCGGGCTGCCGGCCGGTGCTGATGCGCGAGTAGCAGAAGATGCACTTGCGGATGTAAGGAACCGGCTGATCCCAATCGTAACGGGGGATGCCGAAGGGACACGACATCATGCAGTAGCGACAGCCGATGCATTTGCGGCGAGCATAGATGACCGCGCCGGTCTTGGTCTTCTCCAGCGCTCCCACCGGGCAGGCCGATACGCAGGCCGGCTCCAGGCAATGGCGGCACTGTTTACGGACGTACTTGCCGTCCGGCCGGTCGATGACCGACGTCCAGTTGCGGGCGGATAAGCCGTCTTCGAGGTTCCAGCGGCGCGGGAAGTCAGGCGGCAGATTGTTCTCTTTCTTGCAGGCGATGACGCACTCCCGGCAGCCGATGCACTTGGTGGTGTCGGTCAGGATCGCGAAAGACATACCTTCGTCAAACCTCCTCGGCGGAAGTCGTCGGGCTTACAGGCGCCGGACGCGGGCGGTAGGTGATGGACAGCGCCAGAATCTCCGCCAGCGGTCTCCAGGGTGATCGGACGACGTAACGGGCCAGGGGCTCGAGCACGCAGTCGGCCACGCGGGTGAAGGGAATCACGGCCAGGATGAAGTTGCCTGAGTAGACGTGTAGGAGCATCAGGAAGCGATAGGACTCGGGTTGAAAGGCGAAGTTGGCAGCCAGGTAGCCCGAGGCCACCGGCACCAATAGCGTCAGCACCCAAATGGGCCGGCGGCCTTCGACCACTCCGCGCGCCAGGTCGATCGAGCTCATCAGGAAAAGCGCAGCCCCGGCGGCCACCGTGGCCACCGCCAGCCAGTCGGAAACCTCCTTCGGAAGGGCGAACCAGGCGAAGCCGACCGCGCGGCGCCAGGCGAAAACGTGAGCGGCGACAAACAGTGGCAAGGCGATCAGTCCGGTGTGGAAAACCGTGAGCAGCAGGGCGCGCGCCGCTGTCCAGAGCGCGCCAGGCCGCACCGTCGGGCCACGTCGCGCCGGCGGGGCCTCCGCTCCGGAATGGTTGTTGTTGCGCGTGCGGAGAAACGCAAGCACCACCAGGCGTAGCAGCCCAAGCAGCATCAGGGCGAATGCAAAACGGAAGAGTGGCCCGCGACCGAATTCCAGCCAATCGAACACCGTGTCCTCGTCTCCTTCCCCTCGCCGGGTTACGCAGCCCCTACCCCGCCGGTGGAATCTCTCTACAGACCAGTGTAGGATAATTGGAGCTGAAAATCTATACCAAAAACTGTCGGATATAGCTCGCCGCGATCCCCAGCACCACCAGGCCGAGCCCCAGGCGGATCCAACGCTCCGGGAGATATTTCTGCATGCGGGCCCCGACGAAGGTCCCGGCCAGGCCGCCGATGCCAAACAGCATGCCGAGGAGCCAATCCGGACGCACCGGCACCGGCGCGGATTCGCGCCAGATGCCCAGCAGCTCGAAGAAGACCACCCCGGCGATGGAGGTTGCGAAGGTGCCGAACAGGGACGCGCCGGCTACGGTGTAGATGGGCAGGTGAAAGACGCTCACGACGAACGGCGCGATGATGGCGCCGCCGCCGATGCCGTAGATGCCCCCGGCGATGCCGACCGCCAACGAGAGCGCGAACAGCGCCAGCGGGCTGAAGGAGAACGTCTCGCCCCAGAACTCGTAGTCGACCCGGCGCAGCGAGACGCGCCGGGTCCGAACGACAGCCTCCTTGGGGAGGCGTCCGCTGAACTTGGCCTCGATGGCGCGTTTGGCGGCGCTCGAGCTCCGCCCGCCGGTGAAGAACTCCGCCAGCAGTCGCGAGCCGAGCCATGCCAGCACCAGGCCGACGAAAAACTTCGCCGAACGCGCGTCGGAAAGGTAACGGACACGAACCAGGGCGCCCAGAACGATGCCGGGCAGCGTGCCCGCCAGCGTCGTCCAGGCGATCGGCCAGGCCATGCGGCCCTCGCGGATGTATTGCGAAACGCCGCCGGGGATCGCAATGACGTTATAGAGCAGGTTAGTGGCGCTGACGGCCGGGCTGGTGAAACCCAGCACGCTCATCTGAAAGGGCAGGATCAGAAAGGCGCCGGAGACTCCGGCCGGACTCACCAGCGTGGAGATCGCGAATGCCACCAGCGGGGGAACGATGGGCGAGACATCCACGCCGGAGGTAGGGAAGTGCACAGGTTCTTGTCTCAACCTCCGCAGTCGATCTTACCGCTTGCGGGCGCAGGCCGAAGCGGCGAAGCGGAGATGCGCGGGATCGGTCGGGCCCGTTCGTTTACAGGAACAGCTCGCTGAGCCAGACGAGTGCGCCCAGGGCCACCAGACCGATGGTGATGCTCCAGGCGATGAGCTTTTTTTCGATCGCCAGCAGCGGCTCGTGCTCCATCTTGCGGAGTTCGTCGGCCAGCTTCGGCTCTTCGGACTTCATCGGCACGACTCCTTGAAGAAAAAAATCCCTAAATCTGCGGCGGCTTCAGGCCCCGGAAAAAGACCCAGGAGATCGCCAGGCCGACCCAGATGATGAAGCCGAACAGGCACAGCACATAAACGGCGGCCAGGCGGCCGATGCCCTCTTCCCACAGCTTGCGGAAATTCGAGACCACGCCGATGGTGAAAAAGGTCATCACGAAGAAGGCGGAACGAAAGATCGAGGCCTCGGCCATGGCGGCCTTGAGTTTCGCGATCGCTCCGGGGGCGGCCCAGGCGACGAGCAGCACGACAAAGAAGGTTCCCATGTAGCCGAGAACGAATTTCGGGAAGCGCTCCCAGATCTGCCGCGAGCTGACTGCTCCGCCGCGCCCTTCGATCTTCGAGGACCAGATCCAGGCCAGCACAAAGGCCCAGACGCCGATGAAGATGTCGATGAAGACCTTCACCGTGGCGCTGGTGCCCATGATCCAGCCCTCCTGGTAGCGGATGTTGTGCAGCGCTTCGGTCTTGGCCAGGATGAGCGATTCGGTGATCGCGCCGCTGGCCACGGCGGCGCCGTCTGTCTTCACCGCCAGAGCCATCCACGCGCCGGCGACCATGGGCTCGTGATAGAGAAAATGCTGGGCGAGGAAGGGCAGGATGAGCAGCTCGACGACGGCGAAGATTACCACCAGCGAGGAAACCATGATCGGCACCACAGGCCGAGCCCGGATGGCCGAGCCGGTGGCGATCGCCGCCGAGACGCCGCAGATGGAGATGCCGGAAGCCAGCGGCGCCGCCCATTCGCGGCTGAAGCGGAACCACCGCCGCGCCACGTAGTAGACCACGGCCCAGAAGATCAAGTAGGCCACCAGAATGGCGCTCAGCCCCTGGAACATCACCGAAGTGGCCAGCGCCACCTGTTCTGCCGCGCTGATGCCGAGAGCGCCGCCCAGGATCACGATGGCGGTCTTGACATAGAGCTCCGGCCGGATCGCCTCACGCCAGGCCGAGGCGGCGCCCGGGAAGAAGTTCCCCACCAGCAGGCCGACGATGAGCGCGATGATGAAGCCGGCCTCGGGCGTCAGATTGAGCGACCAGCCAATGCCGTATCTGCCGAGCTCGTTCGGCGTCGCCGCAATGCGAGCGTAGCTGCCGGCGATCCAGCACAGGTAGCTGATGAAGAATACCGCCGTGAAGCCCCTGACGAACGGCCGTAGCTCGGCGCCGAGCGCCCGCGCCCCGACCGCCATGACCGCGGTGAAAAACAGATAGGTGACAACGAGCGCGGCGAGGCCGGGCAGCCAGGCATAGGTTTTCGAGACCGTGGTCAGCGCGGCTCCGGGCTCCGTCCAGACGTTGGTCTTCACCGCCCAGCCGAGCAGGTCGGCGCCGGCCAGCAGCCCCAGCGAGAGCAGGAAGATGAACAGGCCCAAATAAAAGGCAAGCCAGTCTTCATTCAAAGGCGCACGTCGCGGTTGCATTCAGGCCCCCAGGTACTCTCTCACCGAGAGCGTGATTTTATAGAACACTGTGATCATAAGAAAGCCCACCGCCCAGATGCCGAGCGCGATCGAGATCTCCGGCAGCGTCGGCGCGTACTCGGTGACGGCGCCGAGCGGCGAGGGGACGAAGCCGCCCACGATCAGGCCGATGCCCTTGTCGATCCACAGCGAGAGGAAAACGGTGACGCAGGCCACGGCCAGGATCTTCTCGTCATGCCGGAAGCGCGGCACCAGCAGCAGCACCAGCGAGGCGACGGCCAGCAGCACCGACGTCCACATCCAGGGCACCAGCGAGCCATGGCCCTCCAGGCCGACGAACAGATACTTGAAGTGCTCCTGGTGCTCCGGGATGCCGCTGTAGAAGACCGTGAACAGCTCCATGAGGACAAAGAAAACGTTCACCACCATCGCGTAGGTGACGATCAGCGCCAGCTTCTGAATGGGCTCGCGGCCCACATCGAACCACGTGAAGCGCCGGAGAATCATGCACAGCAGGATGAGCAGCGCCGGACCGGCCGAAAAAGCGGAGGCCAGAAAGCGCGGCGCCAGCAGGGCCGTCAGCCAGAAGGAGCGCCCCGGCAGGCCGTTGTAGAGGAACGCCGTCACCGTGTGAATGCTGATGGCCCAGGGGATCGAGATCAGGATCACCGGCTTGATCCAGCCGGGCGGCGCGATGCCCTTGCGCTCGGCGGTCAGGGTCACCAGGGCGATCACGGCGTTCAGGACGAGGTAGCCGCTGAGCGAGACCATGTCCCAGAACATGATCGAGTTGGGCGTCGGATGCAGGATCACGTTGAGCACCCGCGCCGGCTGGCCCATGTCGACCAGGATGAACAGCATGCACATGGTCACCGCCGAGATGGCCAGGAATTCGCCCAAGATGGTGACCTTGCCGAAGACCTTGTAGTTGTGCAGGTAGTACGGCAAGACGACCATCACGGCCGAGGCGGCCACGCCCACCAGGAAGGTGAACTGGGCGATGTAGAGGCCCCAGGTGACATCCCGGCTCAGGCCGGTGATGGCGAGCCCCTGGTCGAGCTGGCGCAGATAGCTGGCAAAACCCAGGGCGATGACGGCGGCCAGCACGCCCAGCCACGACCAGTACCGGCGGCCGCCGACGACGGCTTTTTCAAACATGAACATGGCGGCACCTCAAATCAAATAAAAGACCTGCGGCGCGGTGCCGAGTTCCGGCTTGCGCCGCAGCGTGAAGTTCTCCCTCACCAGGCGGCGCACCTCCGAGCCGGGATCGGCCAGATCGCCGAAGATGAGCGCCTTTTCGGTGCAAGCCTCGACACAGGCGGGCAACTGGCCGCGGGCAAGCCGTTCATCGCAAAACGTGCATTTCTCCACCACGCCCTTGGTGCGGGTCGGATAGGCGCCGTTGATCTGAACCAGATGAGGGCGCGGATCGGACCAGTTGAAGCTGCGCGAGCCGTACGGGCAAGCGGCGACGCAGTAGCGGCAGCCGATGCAGCGGTGCCAGTCCATCATCACCACGCCGTCGCTGGCCCGCTTCCAGGTGGCCTTGGTGGGGCAAACGCGCACGCACGGCGGCGCGTCGCAGTGGTTGCAGAAGACGAGCACGGGCCTGCCGGCGAGCGCCTCGGGAAGATGCTCCGGATCGTGGGCGGGGAAGGCGTGTTCGAAGGGCTCTTTCCAGATCCACTTCACCTCGCGCCGCGCGTCGGCGATCTCGGGCACGTTATGAACGCGGTGGCACGCCTGGATGCACTTGTCGCAACCTTCGTCCTTGAGGCACTTCTTCGTATCGATAACCATGGCCCACCGGCGCCCTTTAAGCGCCGCCGGATCGGGCGTGGTGAGCTCATCCTGGGCTTCGGCGATGAGGCCCGCGATCTTCGAGCCGGCCAGCGCCGCCGCCAGTCCGCAGCCGGTGATGCGCAAGAACGTCTTTCGATCAATCGACATGCTGACCTCCCGGAGCCCTGAGCGCCGCCCGCTCGCCGGCGCCGCCTTTGAGCAGGGCGGGGTCGACGTGGCAGTCCCAGCAGTAGGGCTTGACGCCCGCGTAGTTGTGGCACTTGTCGCAGAAGTCCGCCTTGCTGGTGTGACAATCCATGCAGGTGGAGGTAAGACTCATGTTGTAGGTCTTGTCGCCGATCTTGACCAGCCGCTTGTCGTTGCGCACGACCTCGTCGCGCCACCGCATGAGCACGTCCATGTGCGACGCCCGCATATAGTCGGTCGGGTAGATGCAGGTGTCGCCCTTGACGGCCTTCTGAAGCTCGGGGGCGGCCGAGGTCGTTCCCGCGGCCTGGTTGTACCAGATGGGAAAGGTGATCAGGCCCAGGAAGGCGACCAGGCCGAGCAGAATCCACGGACGGTCACGCATGAGTCACCTCCGGAGGCTGGATCGAGGCGAGCGGCTGGCCGCGCAGGTCGGTGGTGCGCGGCTTCTCGCCCTCCATCACCAGAGCGTTGCCGACCAGCTCGTGCACTCCCGCCACCTCCACGCCCGGCACCCAGTAGTCGAGCAGGGGCGGCAGCGTGGCCTTGTCGATAGCGCAGATGCAGGTGAGCAGGTTGACGCCGAAGCGGTCGCGAACGTACTTCACCGCGTTGGCGCGCGGCAGCCCGCCGCGCAGGCGCATCTCGAGGTTCTCGTCGGTGCCGAGGCCGGAGCCGGAGCCGCAGCAGAAGGTCTGCTCGCGGATGGTGTTCTCCGGCATCTCGTAGAAGTGCCGCGCCACGTTTCTGAGGATGTAGCGCGGCTCCTCGAGCAGGCCCATGGCGCGCGCCGGGTTGCAGGAGTCGTGAAAGGTGACCTTCCAGTGATCGTTCCGCGAGGGATCGAGTTTCAGCTTGCCGTGACGAATCAGGTCGGCGGTGAACTCGCAGATGTGAATCATCTTGGTGGAAGCGGCGTGCTCGAAGCGCGTGCCGGTGACGGGCGAGACGGGCACCTCGAGGAAGTCGGCCGGGCCGTTCATCGTGTCCATGTACTGGTGAATGACGCGCCACATGTGGCCGCACTCGCCGCCGATCAGATACTTCACCTTGAGCCGCCGAGCCTCGCGGTACATCTTGTCGTTGAGGCGCTTGATCATCTCGTGTGAGGTGAACAGCCCGAAATTGCCGCCCTCGCTGGCGTAGGCGCTTACCGTGTAGTCGAGACCGACGTGGTGAAACAGCAGCAGGTAGCCGAGCAGGGTGTAGTAGTGCGGTGAGGCGAAATAATCGGCCGAGGGCATGATGAAGAGCACCTCGGCGCCCTTCTTCATGATGGGCACCTCGACACGCACGCCGGTCAGATCCTCGAGCTCGTCGACGGCGAATTCGATCGAATCTTTAAAGCCGTGGGGCTGCACGCCCAGGTGGTTACCCGTCCGAAAGCAGTTGGCGACCGGCTCGATGGCCCAGTTGATGTTGCAGCCGACCAGATTGAGCAGCTCCCGGGCGAGCATGGTCACTTCGGCAGTGTCGATGCCGTAAGGACAGAAGACCGAACAGCGCCGGCACTCGGTGCACTGGTAAAAGTAGTAGAACCACTCCTTCAGCACGTCGACCGTCAGATCGCGCGCGCCCGCAAGCTTCGGCGCCAGGCGCCCGGCGAGAGTGAAATAGCGGCGGTAGACGCTGCGCAGCAGCTCGGCGCGCAGCACCGGCATGTTCTTGGGGTCGCCCGAGCCGATGTAGAAGTGGCATTTGTCGGCGCAGGCGCCGCAGCGCACGCAGATGTCCATGAACAATCGGAAGGAGCGGAACTTCTCCAGGCGCTCCCGCATGCCCTCGAGGATGATTTCGCGCCAGTTCTCCGGCAGCTTCCAGTCCTCGTCCATCGGCTGCCAGTCGCGCGGGTTCGGCATCTCGAGGTACTTGAGATTCTTGGGCGCCGCGGCGTAGCAGAACGTTCCCCGGCGGAATTGCACTGGGGTGTGCATCCAGTCGCGGACCGGCGGCCGGTAGTCGATCTGGACGAGCTCATCAGGTTTGGGAACCGTCTCCGACATGCGTCACTCCTTGTCCAGTGGCAAGCCGGCGGCGACAATCTTGTCGCGAAACTCCTCCTCCCACTCCTCGTAGGTGTGCACCTTAACCGGATAGTTCCATGGGTTGACGTGCCGCCGGGCGCGGTTGTTGTTGGCCAGGTTCCGTGTGGGACTGAGGAAGACGCCGGGCATGTGCACCAGCTTGCTGAAGGGGAAGTAGGCCAAAAGGACGCTGAGCAGGAATAGATGGACGAACACCAGGGGGCTCACGGCCGCGGGAACCACCGGACTCAGCGTGATGAGACCTACGGCGAGCTGCTTGACGGCTACGATGTCGACCTTGGTGAAGTACCGCATCAGCAGGCCGGAGCTCACCAGGCCGAGCAAGAGCATCAGGGCAAAATAGTCCGTAAAGAGCGAGACGTAGCGGATCTGGGGGTCCCACAGGCGCCGGGCCAACAGGTACAAAAGGGCCACCAGAATGATCACGCCGCTCCAATAGAGCACCGGTGCGCCGATCTGAAAGAAGCCGTCGAGGTTCTGCAATGCCAGCACAAAGGCCGGCACCGGCTCCATGAAGAATCGCAGGTGTCGGAGAAAGACGATCAGGAAGGACCAATGGAAGGCGAGCGCCGCCAGCCAGAGCCACTTCTCCTCGCTGTAGACCAGCTTCGGGCCGGCGTGCAGCTCCGCTTTGGTGTTGCGGAACAGCGAGCGGAACAACAACACCTCCAGCGCCATGCGCCCCAGCACGCCCCAGCCCGTGGCCGGATTGTCCAGCCGGGCGTGCTTGAGCCACGGCAGCGAGCGTTGCTGGCCGCAGGTGGTGGGGATCCGGAAAGGCACCGGCGAAGCGGCCCAGCGCAACACGCGCCAGGCAATCCCTCCCAGGAAGACGGCTACGGCCGCCAGCGGCACGACAGCGCCAAAGAAAAATCGCAGCGCTTCGATGCGGCCGGCCGCATAGCCGGCCGCCACGAGCAGCAGAACCGTGATCAGCGCAGGCAACACGTGCATAGCCAACCTCTTCTTCGGTCCTCCGGCGGAGCGATGCGGCCCGCTACATCCTCCGGCCGGCGGCTTTCTCGAGCACGAACAGGCGTTGCCGGGCCTCGTTTACGCGGATCTCGGCGACCTTTTCCCGGCACTTCATGTACAGATCAAAGGCGACAAGGGCAAGTTGGTCGATCCGTCGGTCGAGCGCTTCGAGCGTGGCGCCGCTAGCGGCGAGGATCTCCCGGAGAATCGGTTTGAGGAAAAAGATGAAGCCGACCGCTTCGCTGGCGCGGAAGTCCTGGACGGCGCGGATATGCATGATTTCGTCCAGCACACCCTCGATACGCGCGACGTCGAACGCACCGGAGACCTCGTCAAACAGCAGGGGCAAGCCCTCCCGCAAAGCGTGTCCTACCGGGTTGCGGAACCGATCCGGTTCGCGGGCCAGGAACCGGGAGGTCTGCTCGGGATAGGTGGCCAGAACCCGTGCCAGCCACCGGCCGACAACGGCTTCCCGCTCGGCGGCGGAGACGGCGATCAGCGGCGGGCCCGGATCCATCGGCCGGCTCCTTCCCGGATCAGACGCAGCCGGTCGGCTTGGGCAGCCCGGCGAGTTTGCAGGCGCCTTTGGCCGGCCCCGACGGGAACAGCTCGTAGATCTCGTTAAGCTTGAAGCCGGTCTCCTTGCACAGCTTCCGGATCATGGGGGCGATGCCGAACTGGAGATAGTAATTCCGCAGGTAGTGGATCACCTTCCAGTGCTTGTCGGTGAGTTCGGTGACCCCCTCGGTGGTGGCGAAGTCCTTGGCCACCTCCTCGTTCCAGATGCTCGGGTCCTGCAAGAACCCGTCTTCGTCGACTTCGTACTGTCTTCCGTTGACTTCAAAGATTGGCATATTCCTCGTTCTCCTAACCCGCTCTGGTTGTTCCGGCCGGCCCGAGGCGCGGCCGGAGGCCGCCTAGATCATTTCGATATAGCCGCAAGGGCACGCTTCGGCACATTTCTTGCAGCCGTTGCACAGCTCGAGCTTGATTTGGTAGTGCTGGCCTTTGGGCAGGCGCACGAATGCATTGTTGGTGCAGTACATCCAGCAGGTCTCGCAATCCATGCACAGCCCGCAGGACATGCAGCGCTTGGCCTCCTCGAGCGCCTCGGCCTGGCTCAGGCCGCCTTCGATTTCCTTCTCGAGATCGCGCTCCTCGACCGGCAGGCGCGGCCGCTCGTGGCGCGGCATCGGCTTGTACCAGTCGAGCTTTATCCGGTCGGCGGTGATCGGCGGAGGCAGTTCCGGCTTGCGCAGGGGCTTGCCGCGGAACCGGGCGTCGATCGCCTCGGCGGCAAAGCGACCCTGTCCGATGGCGATCGACGCGATGCCGAGCGCCACATCGTCGCCTCCGGCCCAGATCCCTTCGAGGCGCGTCTCGCCCCATTCGTTCGTCTTGATCCAGCTTTTGCCCTCGCGAAGCGTGACGAAGCCGTCGAACTCCGGCTCCTGGCTGATGGCCGCGATGATGGTGTCCGCCTCGACGTCGAACTCCGAGCCGGGCTTGGGCACCGGGCGCGGGCGGCCGGAGGCATCCGGTTCGCCCAGCTCCATGCGGATGCAGCGCAAACCGGTGGCGCGCCCGTTCTGGCAGAGGATCTCGACCGGGGCGGCCAGGAACTCGATCCGGACGCCCTCCTCGAGCGCTCCTTCGATCTCCGGCTTGATGGCCGGCATCTCGGCGCGCGTGCGCCGGTAAAGCATCGTGACCTCGGCGCCCAGCCGGCGGCTCACCCGGGCCGCGTCGACCGCGGTGTCGCCGCCGCCGATGACCACCACTTTCTTGCCCACCTCGACCCGCTCGCCGGAGTTCACCTTGTTGAGGAACTCCGTTCCGGTGAAAACGTTCGGCGCGTCCTCGCCCGGCACGCCGAGCCGCAGGCCCTTGTGGGCGCCGATGCCCACAAAGATCGCCGGAAACTCGCGCCGCAGCTCCTCGAGCGTGATATCGCGGCCCACGACGACCCGGGTGCGGAGCTCGACGCCGAGCGCCAGGATCCGGTCGATCTCGGCATCGAGGATGCGCCGCGGCAGCCGGTACTTGGGGATGCCGTAGCGGAGCATGCCGCCGGGCCGGTCGAACGCCTCGAAGAGGGTGACCGGATAGCCCCGCCGCGCCAGTTGATAGGCGCAGGACAGCCCCGCGGGCCCCGAGCCGATGACGGCAACCCGCTCCGGATACTTCTCTTCGCTCAGGCGCACCAGCGGCCAGCCCTTCTCGAGAGCGTAGTCGCCCAGGAAGCGCTCCAGCGCGTTGACCGCCACGGCACCGTCCTTGAGCGCGCGGTTGCAGTTGTCCTCGCACGGGTGCGGGCAGATGCGGCCGCAGACCGCCGGCAGCGGATTGCGATCGGTAATGATCTCCCAGGCCATGCGGTAGGCCTGCTCGTGTGTGCGGCCGTAGGCCTCCGCCTGCGCGATCAGCGTCAGCCAGCCCCGGATGTCGGTTCCGGCCGGACAGTTGCCGATGCAGGGCGGCGTCTTTTCGACGTAGCGCGGCCGGAGCGGGCTGATCTCGCCCGCCCCCAGGCTCACCGCTTTGATCTCGATCTTCTTTTTTTCCTTGAACAGTCCCATAAACCCCTCTCCCGGCTGCTGGCCGGCCTGCGGTCAGGCGTACGGATAGATGCTGCGTTTGAAATCGCTCAGGTAGCCGAGCAGCCGCTCATGCTTGCGCTCGTCGTCGATGAGGTACTCGAGCAACTGGCGCTGGATGATGAGCGGGCAGTTCCGCCGGGCCTGCTCGGCCATCCGCAAGGCGCGCTCCTCGGCCTCGTCGTGGTGCTCGATCATCTGCCAGAGCTCGCCGAGCTCCTCCGGCTGGAGCGAGAAGGCCTCCTTCTCGAGACTATCCAGGATGGCCTGCTGCACGCGCTTGTGCATCACCGAGTCCTGGCGGAGGATCTCCATCACCAGCCGGATCAGCGGATTCTGCGTCCTGGCGAGAACGGCGTCGCAGTGGTTGATGGCGTGGTCCTCCACCTGCTGCCACTCCCGTAGCGTCTTTTTGAGCTGCTCGAGCTCCTCGGCTTGCGTTCGCTTGGTCTCTTTCATCTTCCCTGTCTCCTCGTCCTCCGGTGCGCGCGGCGGATTAGTCCGGCGCCGCTCCCTCTTTCTTGGGCAGCGTCACGTAGCTCCCGCCGAAGTAGCTGTAGACAGTGCGGCCGGAATCCATCAGTTGCCGCAGGGCCTTCTTGCAGTCCTCCTTGCTGCAATTCTCCTCGCCGTATTTGGCGATCATCGCCTTGGTCAGGTCGCTCGCTTTGAGGTTCCGTTTGCCCTCGCACTCGACGACCATCTTGTACATCTCTTCCGCGATCTCCTCGATCGGTACAGGCATGGCAGCCTCCTACATACGAATATGAGTCGACCGGGCATAGGTCAGGCCGGCGTGCTTGAAGTCGTCGATATGGTAGCGCGTGAAGGGAATGCCGGTGAGCTCAAAGAAACGCGGCCAGCCGATACGCTCGATCCACTCACCCATCCGCTCGTATTTCCGCGCGTTGGCGGCGTAGACGTTGACGATGTTGACCACCGCGTCGACCACCTCGGGCCAGCGCGGCGGATTGTTGGGCAGAAACGGGATGGCCAGCTTGGAGAACTTCGGCGCGGTGCGCGCGTTGGAGACCTTGCCGCCCACCCAGATCGACAAGCCGTCGGTGTCCGGGTTGTTGAGCGGCATGGCCGGGCAGACCGTGTAGCAGTTGCCGCAGTACATGCACTGCGCCTCGATCACCTCTACCGACTGCCGGCCGTCGACCGTAGCGGGCCGGATGGCGCCGGTGGGGCAAGAGGCGATCAGCGTCGGCACCTCGCACATCTTGCGCAGGGCGTCGTGATGGATCTTCGGCGGCCTTCGGTGGACGCCCAGGATGGCGATGTCCGAGCAGTGCACGGCGCCGCACATGTTCAGGCAGCAGGCCAGCGCCACGCGGAGCTTGGCCGGCAGGCTCTCGCTGGTGAAGTGATCATAGAGCGCGTCCATGACACACTTGACGATGCCGCTGGCGTCGGTGGCCGCCGAGTGGCAGTGGACCCAGCCCTGGGTGTGCACCACGTTGCTGATGGCGTTGTTGGTCCCGCCGACCGGGAAGCCCATCTCCTGAAGCTCGCGCTTGAGCGGCTCGATGTTGTCCGGATTGTCGAGCAGGAACTCGACGTTGTTCCGGCTGGTGAAGCGCAGGTGGCCGCCCGAGTATTTGTCGGCGAGCGCCGCAATCTGCCGGAGCGTCTGCACGCTCAGCAGCCGCGGCGAGCCGGCACGCACCGTCCAAACGCGGTCGCCGGACTCGGCCACATGCACGAAGACGCCCGGGGCGATCCGTTCATGGTAGAGCCACTTGCCGTAATTCTTCTTGATGATCGGCGGCAGGAACTTCTCGTAATGGGGCGGCCCGATGTCGGTGATTCGCTTGGCGGGTTGAGCTGACATGATCGTGTCCTCCTTTCCTCTGTCTTCGCCTCTCAGGCCTGCTCTTCGTCGGTGCGGAAGAAGATGTAGGGGTTGTCCCGCGGCGCCGAGACCATCTCCGGCACCGGCTCCAGTCCGATGGCATCGAGGAAGTTGGCCATGCCGACGCGCTGGATCAGCTCGCCGATGCGCTCGCGGTTCATGCCGTGCTCGTCCCAGAACTCCCAGACCCGATTGATGAGCTCCTTCACGGTCTCCTCGAGCTCCTCTTCCGGCACGAACGGGATCAGAACGCTCGACAGCAGCGCCCCTTGGACGATCGGCGCTTTGGCGCCGATGAGGATGGTGGCGCCGCGCTCCTTGCCCGGCCGCAGCGCCTTGGGCATCACGTTAATGCAGTGCATGCACCGGACGCACTCGCGGTTGTTGATGGTCAACTTCGCGCCGTCCCATTCCATGCAGCGGGTGGGGCAGCGGTCGACCACGTCCTTCTGGATGTTGACGCCCTCGGCGGCATAGGCGGCCACGGCATCGTCATCCTGCTGGATGTCGTCCTTCCAGGTGCCGATGATCGATAAATCGGCCCGGGCGATCGAAGCGACGCAATCGTTGGGGCAGCCGGCGCACTTGATCTTGAACTTGTAGGGGAACGGCGGCCGGTGCAGCTCATCCTGGTAGGTCATCGTCAGGTCGTAGCAGAGCTTCAGCGTGTCATAGCAGGCCCATTCGCACCGGGCCGGCCCCACGCAGGCCGAGGGCGTCCGCATCGAGGAGCCGGAGCCGCCCAAATCGAACCCGTTGGCCGTCAGCTCCTGAAAGCACGGTTCGAGCTCCTCGGTCCGGGTGCCGAGAAAGATGATGTCGCCCGTCGAGCCGTGCATGTTGGTCAGGCCTGAGCCGTGCCGCTCCCAGATATCGCACAAGGTGCGGAGCGCATCGGAGGTGTAGAACCAGCCGGCCGGCTGGTTAATGCGCATGGTGTGGAAATGAGCCACCCGGGGGAACTTCTCCGGGACGTCGGAGTAGCGGCCGATCACTCCGCCGCCGTAGCCAAGCACTCCGACGATGCCGCCGTGCTTCCAGTGCCCGATCTTTTCCCGGTAGGACAGCTCCAGTTGCCCTAGCAGGTCGTCG
Organism: uncultured Bryobacteraceae bacterium; assembly: GCA_938003835.1. Taxonomy (GTDB): domain Bacteria; phylum Acidobacteriota; class Terriglobia; order Bryobacterales; family Bryobacteraceae; genus CALKXJ01. The sequence goes on from CALKXJ010000003.1 coordinate 50,407, forward strand.
CACATCGGTGAGGTTTGCCGAGCCTTCTTGATCTCGGTGACAAAGCTCGGCCAGGGGCCCTTCTCGAGCTCATCGAGAAGCGGCGTGTCGATTTTCTCCGCAACCGCCATGTCGAATTCTCCTATAGGATATCTTAAGACCCTTTACTGCGATTTTCCAGCATAATCGCTTCTCGCCTCTCCCGCACCGCCGCCATCGCCACCGTCCGGTAGCAGAAGTGCGCCAGCTTGGAGTACGGGGCGTAGCCGAGCAGCAGGAAGATCAGCACCAGGTGCACATAGTAGACCAGGTACATGCCGGGGACCTGGCCCTGCCGCAGGAACTGGCTGGCAAAGCCGGTGACGATGACCCCGGCCAGCACGATCAGAAAGAACCAGTCAAAGTAGGTGCTGCGGGTGCGCTTGAGGGGGTCGCCGGCCCGATCCGCCACCAGGATTGCCACCCCGATGAGCGAACCGGCCGCCGCGAGATTGGCGAAGATCTTCAGCGGGCTGGTGGCTGCAAGCGGCGTGTGAACCAGACCCGCCATGTGACCCAGCCCCACAATGGTGCCCACCGCGGCCAGCCCGACGAAGCCCCACAGGGTGAGCAGGTGACCCCAGTAGCGGGTTCGCTCGGCGCCGCAGTCGGCAAAGCGCCGGTGCGTGGCGATCTCGGCGAGCGTACCCGGCAAATTGGCCAGGATGGGAGCCGTGGCGCCGCCTGCCCGCAGCGCCCGCACGAACCGGGTCATTCCGATCGCGAAGCTGAGTAACACGAACCCGGAGAGGCTGAAGAACAGAGCCTCGAGCACCGGAATGGGGAACTGGTTGGCGAACTCCATCCGGCCGGGATAGACCGAGTCGGCCTCCGGGCCCCAGGCCCAGAGCGCGCCGAAGAGCAGCAGGGGGACCAGCACCAGCAGGGGCAGCATCTGCGGGTTGTTCACCCAGCGGCCCAGAAAGCGCGGCCAGGTGAAGTACTTGATCGCCTCGCGCCTCAGGGCGCCGAAAACATCGCCGGGGCGCGCTCCGCGCGGGCAGTGCGTGGTGCAGTCGCCGCAGTTGTGGCACAGCCAGATTGCCGGGTCGCTGAGCACCCGGTCCTTGAGGCCCCACTGCGCCGCGAGCATCTGCCGGCGCGGGAAAGGCGCCTCGTCGGTCGAGAGTGTGCACACCACCGAGCAGGTGGCGCACTGGTAACACTTCTTCAGATCCGCGCCGCCCGAGCCGATTACCTCCCGGAGGAACTTCGTGTCAGGCTGGACCAGAAGCGTTTCAGCCATCGCTAGCCTCCCTCAGAAGCCCTTGTACGGATTCGGGCCGAGCTCGGCCACGTGCGAAGCGAACTCGTCGATCAGCGCCGGCAGGCGGTCGTACTCGTTGATGGCCACTTCGGCCAGGCGCAGCCGCTCGGACTCGAGCCGCAACCGGTCGAGTGTCTCCTTGACGTTCGTCATGCGGCGGTTGGCCAGTTCGCTGCCGGAGACGAAGTGGCACTGGTAGTTTTCGCCGAACTTGCAGCCGAGCAGCAGGATCCCGTCGATGCCCCGCGAGAGCGCGTCGGCGATCCAGACGATGTTGAGCGAACCCAGGCACCGCAGCGGGATCACGCGCACGTAGGTGCTGTAACGGCGCCGGTGGTAGCCCGCCAGATCGAGCGCCGGGTAGGCGTCGTTCTCGCACATGAAGACCAGGATGCGCGGCTTCTCCTCGAACTCCTCGGGCACCTCGATCGACTTGATCATCGCCGCGATCATGTCCACGGAGTAGTTCGGGAAGTTGATGATGCGCTCCGGGCAGGCGCCCATGCAGATGCCGCAGCGGCGGCACCGCAGCACGTTGAACTGGGGCGTGCCCTTGGCGTCTTCATTCAGCGTGCCGAACGGGCACTCCTCGGTGCACCGCTTGCACTGCGTGCAGCGCTGGAGGAAGAAGTCCGGGTAGGAGAGATCGCCCGCCCGCGGGTGGACTGCCTCGCCCCGAGCCGCCATCTCGACGGCCTGGATCGCCTTCAGCGCGGCGCCGGCGGCGTCCTCCTCGGCCCGAGCGCCGTCCATGGGCGCCCGTACCGCCCCGGCCGCATAGATGGCCGTGCGGCGCGTCTCATAGGGGAAGCAGATGAAGTGTGAATCCGGAAAGCCGTACTTGAGCACCGGAAGGTCTGGCCCCTGGCGGTAGCCGAGGTTGAGGATCTCGGTGTTCTCGTGGTGCTTGAGCTCTTCGACGCGGCGGGCGGCCTCGGCGCGCTGCGCGGCGCTGTCGCTGTGGAGCACCTTGAGCTGGTTGTCCTTGAGCTCGCGAATCGCCGGACCGTCGGCCGAATTGGGCACCATGCCGGTGGCCAGCACCACCAGGTCGGCGTGAATCACCAGATCGGCGCCCAGGGGCGTCCCGGTCACGGTCACCGCCAGCCGGCCGTCCGACAGCGTCTCGACGCGGGTGACCTCGCCCTTGGTGAAGAAGTTGAGCGCGTCGTCCTGGGCCGCGCGGTAGAAGCGCTCGTACTGGCCCGGCGTGCGAATGTCTTTGTAGATGACGTAGATCTTTGCCTCCGGGCTGTCCTCGCGGATGTACCGGGTCTGCTTGAGCGTGGCCAGGCAGCAGACCGAGGAGCAGTAGGGCAAGTGCTCGGGGTCGCGTGAGCCGGCGCACTGCACGAACACCACGTCGGAGACCGGCTTGCCGTCCGAGGGACGGCGGATCGGCCCCTGGGCGGCCATCCGCTCCAGCTCAACGCCGGTGATGACATCCGGGCTCAGACCGTAGCCCAGATGAGAGAGCCGCGTGGCGTCGTAAGGCTTCCAGCCAGTGGCCATCACGATGGCCCCGACCCGGTCGGCGAGCTCGCCCTCGGCGGTGGCGAGCGTGACGTCGAACTGGCCGGGTTGGCCGTCGGTGCGGGCGATCCGCGTCGAGGTCAGCACCCGGATCTTCGGATGATACAGAGCCTCTTCGATGCGCGCCTTCAGGCCGTCTGCGGCAAGCTCGATATAGGGTGGCTGGCCGGGGAAACGCTTGCGGACCGACGCAAGGAAGCCCCCCAGGCGCGGCTCCTTCTCGATGAGCAGCACTTCATAGCCGGCGGCCGCCGCCTCGAGCGCCGCCGTGAGGCCGGCGATGCCGCCGCCCACCACCATGATCTTGCGCGAGACCGCTTCGGCGGCGGGCGCGGGCGCCTTGGCCTTCTGCGCCTTGGTGACGCCCATGCGGAGGTAGTCCTCCGCCATCATCTGTGTGTCCTCGTCACCAGGCGGCTGGCACCAGGCGACGTGCTCGCGGAGGTTGACCCGCTCGACCACGAGTTCGCTCGGGAAAACAAAGGCCTCCGTCTTGGCGCGCGGCGAGCAGGCGGCGAGCACGATCTTGTCCACCTTGCGGGGCTCGCCGTCCAGGTCCTGGCGAATCAGCGCGAGCCCTTCGGGGCCGCACAGGTAAGGATGCACCTGGACGCTCGCCGCCTTGAGCTCGCCGGTGGCGAGCTTGGCGAGCTTCGCCGTATCGACCGCTTCCCCGATGCCGCAGCCGGCGCAGATATAGACTCCGATCTTCTCAGGCATGGCGCGCGCTCCTTCCCGCGCACTGGAGGGCTTTGAGGGCCGCCGCGGTGGCGTCCTGCACGGTGGCGGAAACCTCCTCGGGCCGGCGCACGCAGCCGGCCGCATACAGGCCCTTGAGGCCCGGCGGATTGACGGCGAAACGGAATTCGTCGCGAGCGAACCCGGCAGGCAAGCCCTCCGTGTTCGGCACAATGCCCGTGGCAAGCACCACCAGCGAGGCGCGCACGGCGGTTCGCCTGCCGTTCATCACATCCTCGGCGGTGACCACCAGATCGCCCGTCGCCGCGTCCTCTTCGATCTTGGCGGCCTTGCCTTTGATGAGCTCGATGCCGCCGGCGGCCGCCTGCCGGTAGAAGTCCTCGAGCCGGCCCGGCGTGCGGATGTCGATGTAGAAGATCGTGATCCTGGCCTCCGGATAGAGCGAACGCACGTAGGTGGCCTGCTTGAGCGAGGCCGCGCAACAGACGGCGGAGCAGTAGGGCAGGTGATTCTCATCGCGCGAACCGGCGCACTGGATGAAGACCACCGACTCGGGCGGCTTGCCGTCGCTCGGCCGCAGGATCCGGCCGCCGGTGGGGCCGCTGGGGGCCGCCAGCCGCTCCAGAATGACGTTGGTGACGACGTTCTTCAGCCGGCCGTAGCCCAGGTTCTCGATCCGCGTGGCGTCATAGGGAGACCAGCCGGTGGCGGCGATCACGGCGGAGGCGCGGTACGTGCGCTGCTCTTCTCGCTGATCGAGTTCGATCGCGTTATAGCGGCAGGCCTCCTGGCACGCCGTGCAGCCGTCCGGGCACGCGGCGCGGTCAATCACGTAATAGGCCGGATAGGCCATCGCATGCGGCAGATAGGCCGCCTTCGTCCGGGACAGCCCGAGATTGAACTCGTCGCTGCGCTCAGCCGGGCAGACCCTGGCGCATTCGCCGCAAGCGGTGCAGGCCGAGGTGACGTAGCGCGGCGCCAGCTTCACCCTCACCTCGTAGTCGCCCGGCGCGCCGGAAAGCGATTCCACGCTCGCCAGCGTCAATACCTCGATGCGCGGGTTGTTTTTGATCCGGCGAAAATTGATCTCCAGTCCGCAGCCCGGTGGGCACAGCTTGGGAAAGTACAGGTTCGTGCGCGCCACGCGCCCGCCGAGCGAAGCTTCTTTTTCGACCAGCACGACGTGAGCGCCGGCCTCGGCCGCTTCGATGGCCGCGGTCATGCCGGCCATGCCGCCGCCGATCACCAGGATCGGTTTTCCGTTCTCAACCATGAATCTTCCCCTGCTTCTCCAGTGCCTGGCGGCGCTCGCGCGCGACGCTGGGGCGGATTTTCAGCGTCCTTTGGCGGAAGAGGCTGAAGCGCAGCCACTGCATGGCGAAATCGAGCAGCTCGAGGTCGTCGGTTCGCATCGCCTCGACGCGCGCCTCATCGACGTCGAACAGCTCGAGGAACCGCGTCTCGAAGACAAAGCGCCGGAAGCGGTCCACGTCATAACAGGCCATGTAGTACATGTCGATCTGCTGGGGCGTGAGCTCCTCGCTGCGCTCCCAGAAGTCATCGAGCATCAGGTCGCGGAAGGAGGCCCCCATCATCTCGTACTCCTCGAGGCCCTCCTGCTCGATCCAGCGGCGCACCGTCTGCGGCTCGCCCTGCCCGTGGCCGAGGCAGAGGTCCTCCTTCACCAGGAAGTGAAAGCGCCGGTCGCTGGCGGTGGGATTCTTCGGGTCGGCGACGCCGAGCGGATACATGCGGCAGGCCCAGGGCCGGTGGGCGTAGATCCGGCAGCCCTGCTCGCCGACGAACGGGCAGCGCCGGTCCTCCGCGTTCATCTTCAGCAGCACGACGGGGATCTTCTGCTCCGGGGTGAACGGGCTGATGGTGTAGCGTTGCAGAAACTCGCTTGAGGAGATCTTGAGCGCCTGCTTCATGCGCACGACGTCATAAGGCGTCAGCACGATCGCGACGTCGCGGCAGCAGCGGGTAAAGCATTCCAGATCGCGCCCGCAGCGGAAGCGGAAAGTATCGTCAAGCCCCAGGCGGGGCATCTCGCCGACGATCTGTTGCGCCAGAGACGCATCAGCGGGCATGGGCGGCCTCCTGGCGCCGGGCATCCAGGATGGAACTGCGCAAGGCGTCGCGCGACCACACCGGTAGTGGCCCCGTTTCTCCGGTCTGAGGATCCAGCCGCCAGCGGTAGGAGGCGTTGACCTGGTAGTGCTGCAGCATCCAGGCCCAGCCCCGCACGAAGTAAGGACAGTCGTCGTTGAAGCAAACCCACTGAAACTCGCCGCTCCAACTGCTGAGCTGCGGATTGGCCCAGCGCACCATCTCGGCTCCGCAGTGGCGGCACCGGACCGGCGTTTCCGTCATGCTCGCGCCCTCCACTCTGAGTCTGGGGGAGGCCCTCCGGCGGGAAGGCCTCCCCGGCCAGTCCCTTCCTCCTCAGCCGCCGAGCAGCTCATGCTCGCCCGGCTTGGGGAAAATGCTCTTGATGGGTCTGGTCAGCATCTGCCAGCTATTGGTCTTCGGGTCATAGCGGCAGTTGGCGAAAACCTCCCACTTCTCGTCCATGGCAGGCTTGTCGGCCCGGAAGTAGTAGCCGGGCCAGCGGGTCTCCTCGCGGAAGAGCATCGTGCGCACGTGGGCCTCGGCCTGCCACATGCGGTGAATGTTCTCCCAGCAGCGCATCAGCTCATGGAGGTTGGCCGCGGCGAGCTTCTCGGAATCCTCCTTGAGGTAGCCGAGCAGCTCGAGCGCCCGGTTGAGCATCGCCTCGTTGGTGGTGAACTGTGCGCTGATGCCGCCAGCGTACTCGTCCATGATCTTCTGGAGCCGGAACATGAACTGCCGCCAGCGGATGTAGTTCGGGTTCACCTCGGTGTCGGTGGTCTCGTGGGCGTGCTTTTCGTAAAGTTCGAGCGGCCGCAGGATCTCGGCCTTCAGGGCCATCACCTTGGCCTGGTCGATCTCCGGCATCGTGTTGTTTTCCACGATGAACTTGATCGCGCTCTTGGCGGCGATGCGGCCCTCGGCGTGTGAGCCAGAGGAGAACTTATGCGAGCTGGCTCCGGAGGCGTCGCCGGCGCAGAACAGGCCTTTCACCGTCGACATATTCGTATAGCCCCAGAAGTACTCCTCGCGGGTCTCCTCGGTTTGCAGGTCCTCGGGCCCGCTCACCCAGGCGCCCGAGGCGCCCGAGTGCGAACCGATGAAGTACGGCTCGGCGGCGGCGATCTCCGAGCTCTTCTCTTCCGGCTGGACGTTGGTGGCGGCCCAGAGCAAGGCCTGCGAGATGGTCATGTCGAGGAAGTCCTCCCAGGCCTCGGACTCGAGCTCGCGCATCTTCTTCTTGTAGGCCTTGTCGTCGCCCTTGTAGGCCTCGGCGATCTTGGCGATCGCCTCCTCGGTGCGCATGTAGATGGGCCCTTTGCCCTCCTTGATGTCCAACATGCCCAGCCAGTTGCGCAGGTTGGCCGGAATCGGCTTCACGCGGCCGTAGGGGGCCCACTTCTCGAGCTCGTCGCGGCGCTCCACCATGTAGTCGCCGCCCATGGCGTTCGTCGCCCGGCTCTTGAACAGCAGGAACCAGGCGCCGACGGGCCCGTAGGCGTCCTTGAAGCGCACCGGGATGAAGCGGACCTCCTGGCAGGTCATCTCGGCGCCGGCCTTGATGGTGAAGTAGGCCGACGAGCCGGAGTTCCATGGCGGATACCAGGCGCGGCCCATGCCTTCGCCGGAGCTCCGCGGCTTGAAGACGTGCACCGCCCCGCCCATGGCCACCAGCGTGGCTTTGGCCCGGAAGATGTAGAAGATGTTGTCGCGGACCGAGAAGCCGACGGCGCCGGCGCAGCGGTCCCCGTCCATCAGCGGGCCGACGATGAAGACCCGCTCGTAGATCTCGCCCACGCCGCTTTGAAGCAGGGCGTTCTTGGCCGCCTCGGCGACGACGACCTTGTAGGACTCGCCGTTGATCATTAACTGCCAGCGACCCTCATGGACATAGTTGCCTTCCTCGTCCTTCCAGATCGGCAAGCCCCACTTCTCGAACAGGTGCACGGTCGAATCGACGTGGCGCGCGATGTTGGCCACCAGGTCTTCGCGGGTGATCCCCATCAGGTCGTTGCGGACGTACTCGACATAGTCTTTGACGGTGTTTTTGCCGTCGCGCAGGCCGACGTACTGGTTGATGGCCGACAGGCCCATCGCCACCGCGCCGGAGCGGTCGACGGCGGCCTTGTCCACCAGGGTGACCTTCAGGCCGTGCTGCTTGGCCCAGTAGGCCGCCTCGACGGCCGCGCCGCAGGCCGCCATGCCGCCGCCCAGGATCAGCAGATCGGTTTCGACGATTCGGTCCTCAAAATTCGCCATTGTGGTACTCCCTCCTTAACGCTTGAGGCTCCAGACCTGCTCGAGACCGAGCGAGCCGGGCTCGGTGAACAGGACGGGGCTGTTGAGGTCGCCAGCGGTGTCGAATCCGCCGTGGGGCACAGCGGAACCTTCCGGGGTGGTGCGGATCGGGAACTTGAATCGTTTCAGGGTCCCGTTGCGGAACTTGACCGTCCACATGATCGAGTCGGTCGAGCGGAGCGGCGTCACCTGCGCGCCCATGGGAACGAAGTCGGCGTAGCCGCGGACCTCGATCGCCTGGGTGGGGCAGATCTTGACGCAGTTGTAGCATTCCCAACACATGGCCGGGTCCCGGTTGAAGGCTTTCATCTTCTCCTTATCCAGGACCATCAGGTCGTTGGGGCAGATGTACTGGCAAGCAGTCTTGTCCAGTGCCTTGCACCCATCGCACTTTTCGACGTTGACGTAGCTTGGCATCGGCTCACCTTCCTGGTTGATTCGGTTCCGGGGGCCTGCGGCGCCCCGGTGGCGTCGCAGGCCTAAACGTACAATTAAGATCTTAAGGTCTGATAGTAGTATTTGTCAACAGCCAAACACGCTTTTCTTCCAATCGGCCTGTCGCAGTTTTCAACGGGAGTAGTTCGGTCCTTTGTTTTCAGCCGATTATCTGGGAAGCTGCGCCTCCGGCGCGGTGGCAGGAGGGGGCGCCTCCGGGCCGGAGGCGCCCCCGCGGCTCAGAAGAACAGCTTCAGGCCAAACTGGATGATTCGCATCGACGTGCGCAGGCTGCGGATTTCGCCCATGCGCGCCGCGTTCGGAACGATCGAGTCGTTGGTGGTGAAGCCGATGCCGTTCGGCGTGCCGAAGTAGGGCGTGTTAAACGCGTTGACGAACTCGCTGCGGAACTGGAGCTTCACCTGTTCGGTGATCGCGAAGTTCTTAAACAGGCCGAAGTCCAGGTTCCTCTGGCCGGGTTCGTCCAGGATGTTGTAGCCGGCGCTGCCGAAGCGGCAAAGATCCGGTCGTGTCGGAATATTGCAGGTCACGCGCTGAAAGGCCTGCGGGTTGAACCACAACGCCCGCGTGGGGTTTTCCAACCAGGGGTTGCCTACCAGGTCTGGCCGCACCGGACCGCCCGTGTTCAGGTCGCCGCCCTGGCCCACCGTAAAGGGAAAGCCGCTGCGAATCGACAGAATCCCGTTGGCCTGCCAGCCGCCGAGGAACTGCTTGAGCGGCCCTTGGAGGTTCTGGCCGGGCAACTCCCAGACGAAGTGCGTCACCCAGTTGTGCCGCTGGTCAAACCGGTAGCGGCCGCGCGAGCCGCGCCGATCGAGCGGATCCTGGAAGCTGGCGCCTTCCTGGCCGCCGTTCTCTCCGTCGCCGTGCGACTTGCTGAAGGTGTAGGCGCTGCCGAGCGCCAGGCCCCGCCCGTAGCGCTTGTCCACCTTGACCTGCAACCCGTGATGGAAGCTTTCGCCGTAGCTATCGATGTAGCGGATGTTGCCAAGCGCCTGGATGCCCAGGTTTGGCGTGGCCGGGTCATAGACCCGCTGATAGGGCCGCCGCGCCTGGATATTCGTGTTGGGCGAGGGCGGCGCCTGGTTATAGTTGCCGATGCTGTTGCCCACGTGCGTGCCCTTACTGCCGACGTAGCCGATGGTGAGCGAGGTGGCAAAGGGCAGCTCGCGCTGGATGTCGAAACTCCACTTCCAGACACTGCCGTCCTTGTAGTCCTGCGGCAGGTGCAGAAGATTGATCGGCCTCACCACCGCTGCCCCGCCAACCCGTTGCAGAAACGGATCGTCCAGAGTCAGGATCGGCTGGCCTGGGCGGTACTTGCGCGTGCGGATGGTGTATGGATTGCCGTCGGCGCCGGTCACCGAGATCGTCTTATCGATGTCGGTCACCGACTGGAATAGGAGGCTGCCGGACTTCGGCGGCATCAGGTTGAAGATGGTCCAAGTGTTGACGTGATTGATGTTGTCAAACCAGCCGGCGCCGGTGCGGATCACCCATTTGTCGGTTGGCCGGAAGGCAATGCCCACGCGCGGCATGAAGAAGCGCACCCACTGCTTGGCCAGCTTCACCGCGCCGCTTTCGTCCACCCGCGCCGGGAAGATGGTCGGAATCAGAGTGCCGTCCGGCGCTTTGTAGCCTTCGCCACGTCCCGGTACGGGGCCCTTGCCCACGAAGTCGAGCGTCCGCCACAGGCCCTTGGAGTCCACCGGAAAGCCGTTGTAGTCGAAGCGCAGGCCGAGGTTGAGCGTCAGTCTGCGGTTCACCTTCCAGTCCTCCTGCACATAGGCGCCGAAGCGGTTGGCCCGCGGAAACGTCAGCGGGAGCCCCTCGGCCGACTGCGTGGAGTTCGGCAGGCCAAGCAGGAAGGATGCGAAGGCGAAGCCGGTCTCGTTGCCGCTGAATCCGAAGAGCCCCTCTTGGAGGTTCGCCGCGCCGCGTTCCATCGACACACGGTAGATCTCGGCGCCGATCTTGAGATTGTGCGCGCCCCGGATCATTGTCAGATGGTTGCCCGCCTGGATGGTATCCATGTTGTCGTAGCCGTTGCCGGCGGTGAGTTCCTGGAGCGTAAAGCCGAGACCGCTGAAGTTCGGGATGCCGTGCTCGCGCGGCGTCAGCTTGCGGTTATTGTCCCCGAAGACACGGATCTGGCCGACGCCCAGCGCATCCATGTCGAAATTCGTGTTATCGGTGCGCGGATTCGCCGTCAGGTCGTCGGAGATGTTGAAGCCGAAGCGAACCTCGTTCAGTGTGTTCGGATTGAAGGTGTGGATCCACTGGCTGGCCAGATTGGTCACCTTCGAGGTCACAAAGACCGGCAGATGCGGATTGATGTGGTTGCGCGTCAGGCCGGAGCGATCCCAGGCCAGTCGGGCGAAGACGCGGTCGCGGTCTGAAAAATAGTGGTCGACCCGCGTGAAGTAGGTGTGGACGTCCACCGGCTGGGGCACCCCTTTGCGCGCGGTGAAGTCGAGCGGATCGGCCTGGCGGAACTCCGCCCGCGGCACAAACTGGTTTAGCACGTTCAGCGCGCCGGGATGCAGGCGCGATTTCGGCAGGATGTTGTTCGGAAACGGATCGCCGGTGTAGGGATCATAGATTACGATCGGCGCCCGGAACAGCCGCCCGGTGGCCGGGTTGATCGTGCCCCGCAGCAGCTCGGAGAAGTTCCCCTCGCGAAATTCGTCCAGGGGCCACCACTGCGTCTGCACCGCCTCGCGACGATCCAGGCGGTACTCCAGGTTGAACGCCCAGAAAGTCTTGTTGCGGCCGTTGTAAATCTTCGGGATCATCACCGGCCCGCTCAGGACGAAGCCGAACTGATTGCGCCGGAACGCGTCCTTGCGGGCGCGTTCGCGACCCGCCGGCAGCTCGAAGTTCAGAAAATAGTGCTCGGCGTCGAACTTCTCGTTGCGCAGGAAGTGGAAGAGCGTGCCGCGAAAGTCGTTGGTGCCGCTCTTCATGGTGATGTTGACGTAGGCGCCGCCGCCAAAGCCGTACTCGGCGCTGAAGGCGTTGGTCTGAATCTTGAACTCTTCGATCGCTTCGATCGAGGGCACGAAGTTCGTGATGTGGATGCGCGGATCCTTGGCGTCGACGCCGTCCAGGCTCACCACCTGATGGATTTCGCGCTGGCCGTTGGCGCTGACCGAGAAGCCCTGGCCCGGAATGGGGAAACCGCCAAGGCCGTCGCCGCGCCCCGTGCGCTCGCCGAACTGCACGCCCGGAACCAGCACCGCCAGTTGGACAATGTTACGCCCGTTCAGCGGCAGCTCGATGATCCTCTTGTTCTCGATCACCCCGCCGACCGTGGCATTCTCCGTTACCAGCGTCACCCCCGAGGCGGAGACCTCGATCGTCTCCGCCACGTCGCCCACTTGCAGGGTGAAGTCACGTCGGACCTGCGCTGCGGTCTCCAGGCGGACGTTGCGGACCATTTCCGTCTTGAAGCCCTGCATCTCGACGCGGATGTCGTAGTTGCCCACCGGCAGCAGCGGGAAGCTGTAGTTACCGGTGGCGTTGGTCTCCTCCGTCAGCGTCAGGCCGGTCTGGATGTTCGTGACGGTGACCTTCGCCCCGACGATGACCGCGCCGCTCGGGTCGGTCACCAGCCCCTGGATCGACTGGGTAATCGACTGACTCCAGAGCACCGCGGCGCTTACGAGAGAAAGCAGATATCCCACAGCCCAAATGGGCCTACTAGCCGTCATTGCTCGGTCTCCTGATTGATTTCTAGCTAAGGAAGCCCTCCACCGCGAGCGGACAACCTGCAGCTGGTCGGCACCCTTCCTTCCGCCCCCCGTATGGCGGAGCCCCCTCGCTCGCGCAATTATATCCCAGTCCCGCTCGGGCGTCCAGCCCCCGGCGCGGTCTCTAGCCCTGCTGCGCCAGCGCGAACCGGGCGGCTTCCCCCATGAGCCGGATCGCCCGAATGATGGCTTCGGTCTCCTCGAAACCGTAGGAGAGCCGGAGTTGCCGGCGGCCGGCTTCCATCAGCGCGCCGCCCGAATCGACGCAGTACTCTCCCGGCAGGTAGACCACTCGCGGCCCGAGCCGCTCCGGCGGGCCGTCGAGTGCCGGATCGCCCGTGGTCCGGCTCAGATAACGGAAAAACGGCGAGCCGGTGCAGGTCTCGATGCGGGAGAAGGTGAGGTAGAAGTAAAAACCGGCGCGCCCGCCCCGGCAGGACGCAAGATACGGCCCCAACTCGGCGTCGATCGCCTGCCGGACGGCGGCGGCCTTTTCGCGATAGCCCGCCCGGACGCGTTCGAGCTGCTCGCCGATATGGTGATCGAGCAGCCAGGCAGCCATCTCCTGGGCAAACAGCGGGGCGCTGAAGCCGGTGTCGGAGGTCTTCTGCACCACCGCGTCCATCAACGGGCCGGGCGGACCGAGCAGATAGCCGATCCGCAACGCGGGGGCGAGAACTTTCGACAGCGTGCCGATTTCATAGACCAGCTCGAGCGGATCCTCGCCGAGCGCCGAACGGCGCGCTCCGACGCGCGGATCGTGGATCAGCAGCTCGTAGGCGAGGTCAAAGAAGACCGGAATCCTGCGACCGAAGCGTTCGCTCAACGACGCGGCGAGCCCGATGAGGGTACTCCGGCGGGCCTCCGAGAGGATCGTGCAGCTCGGGTTGTTCACCGTGACGACATAGAAGAAGGCGAGCTCGCCGAGGCGCTCGCCGAGCGCGCTCAGCCGTCGCTCGAGCGCCTCGGGCTCGATGCCCTCTTCGTCTTCGGGCGTCGCGAGAAGTTCGAAGCCTTTGCGCTCGAGCGCGTTCGCGTAGACGTAGTAGACCGGATCGGAGGTGACGACGATGCCCGGGGCGAAGATCTCGGCCAGAGCGTCCAGGACGCTCGTGGCGCCGCAGGGTCCGATGATGAGGCGCTTGCTCGCCAGCGTCTCCTCCTTGAGCCACCCCGTGCGGACGAGGAAGCGGCCGATCGAGTCGATAAGGTTCGGCGAGCCCTCCGGCCCGCCGTAGTTGAAGGCCTGCCGGTAGCGGACCGGATCGGCGATGATGGCGTCCATGGCCCGGCGCAGCAGATCGACGGGAATCGTCCTTTCGTTGACGTAGCCCACGCCCAGGTTGATGTCGACGCCGTCGCGGAAGTCGCGCGCGAAGCCTGCCATCATCCGGTTGACCGGCGAGGGCGAGGTCGAGGCGCGCCCGTAAGGAGAGAACGCCGGTGGGGCCAGAGAGCGGCGTAAGCAGTCCACTTCACTCATCGGGGGCAAACTGTCCTTGCTCTTGACTTCCCGGCCGCGCCGCCAGGGAGTCCCATCCAGTATCCTAGAAATCGAGGAGGGATGATCGGACGGGTGAGGGTGAACGCACGCGGGATCCCGAGCCCCCTCCCTGCGCATGTCTTCATTTCGTAATATCCAGCTCCACGTTGCGCCGAAACGCTTCAAGAGCTGGGATGATTTCGTCAGCCTGACGCCGGAGTACTCGATCGGTCTCGAAGTGATCGACGACGTTCCCGGCCACCGCGGTCACTGGGTTCACTTCGACCATCATCGCGGCGTGGTGCGCGAAGCCACCATGAGCGCCGCCATGCAAGCTTACATCGCCGTCCGCCAGGGGCGGCTCATGGAGAAATGGCTCAAGCGCCAGAGCCCGATCCACCTTTGGGTCTGGAACGCCGATCAGGACGTGTGCCTGGCTACATTCGTCCTCGAGCATCACGAGCTGCTCGAGCGCGCCGAGGGCGAGCCGCAGTTGCGCTGGATCGTTCAGTACAACAACAAGATCGATGTCTGCGGCGGCCTCTATCCGGTGAAGATCGAGGAGCTCGAGCGCAACCATTTCACCTGGGTCTTCGAGCCGTACCGCGAGCAGCGGATGCGGGGCAAGAGCGCCGGCGATGAGAAGATCATCCAGGAAACGATCTGCGCGGTCTGCGACCGCTTGCTCGCCCTGCTCGAGGGTCGCGCGGGCGTGGCGCCGGTGACGGCCCAGCCGGAGATCCTTTACGAGTCGCCTTATGACTTCGTGATCGCCGACGAGAAAGGCGACCCGAATTCGCGCCTGGTGCTCGCCGCCAAGGGCTACACCAACCTGATCAGCCTGATCTGCCGGCGCCCCAACGGGCGCTACACCTATAGCGTCATCCGCGGCTCGCCCTACGACGAGGACGTCTTCCGCGTCAAGAAGCTCATTTACGCCTTTCAGGCGGCCGAGGACTACCCGAACGAAAAGATCTGGGGCGGCTCGGGCCTGGCGGCGGGATCGGACAGCGAGCTCGGCAGCAGCCTGCACTGGACCCAGCTCCGGGACATCGCCGAGCCGATCGTGCGTGAGGCCTACCTGCGGCACTACCCCGATCCGCTGAAGGTTGCGGTTCGCTGACGGGCGATCACGGGAACGGGCCGGCGTGATGCCGCACACGGTCGCCATGCTTCCGCAAGCGCTCCAGTTCAGCGGCCGTAGGCGGCTTCCAATCTTTGAGCCAGGCCAGGTCCTCTTCCAGTTGGCCGCGGTTGGCCGGAGCGGCCAGAACCACGGAGATTGCCGGCTGGGCCAGACAGAAGCGGTAACAATCGGGGGCTGTCGGCGGCCGGAACGCGGGCGGGTCGTCCGGCGTCGGCCTCAGCAACGCACCCCAGCGCAGGGCGGTAAAGCCAACCACGGGCATGTCGCGCTTCTGTGTTACCGGAAAGACGTCCTGCTCGGCGCCCCGGTGCGCGGCGTTGTAGCGAATCATGAGCAGATCCAGAGCGCCGGAGGCGGCCCAGCTCGCCGCCAGCCGTCGCTGGTGGCTCGTGAGACCGACGAGCCGCACGCGGCCCTGCTCCTTCTGGCGCGACAGATAACTTAGGGCGCCGTCGGGAGCGAGCAGGCGGCGCCACTCCTCGGAGGTTTCGACGTAATAGCAGGTGACGACGTCCAGATAGTCGGTGCCGAGTTGCCGGAGCAGCCGGTCCAGTTCCCGTGCGGCGCCCCGCGCCGTGCGCGAGCGGAACTGCGCGGCCACGGCCAGGTCCTTGCGGGCCGTGCCGAGACCTCGGATGGCCTGGCTCAGCCCGTCGGGCCGCCCGCACCAGTTCAGGTAGTTGATGCCGTGCGCGAGGGCGGCTTCGACGTCCTCGGGGCGAAGCTTGGAAGTTCCGCGGGTGGCCAGGCCCAGGCGGCAGACCTCCGGCAGGCCGGGCGCCAGGCGGACCGTGCGCGCGTACGGGACAGCGGTCATCGCGAGCGACCGCTATTATACGCGCCCCCGGAATCCTGCTTGCGAGACCGCGGCGGACTCTGCTAGCCTGTCGCGGCGATGCTGGTGCGAATCTTTTTGTCTTTCACCGGGGTGGTTCTGCTGGCGTCCGAGCCGGTGAGGTTCCCCGAGGCCTACCCGCCCACCAACGATGTCGTGATGGAGAACCTGGTTCCCGTTCCGATGCGGGACGGCGTCACCCTTTACGCCGATGTCTACCGGCCGGCTAGGCCCGGCCGTTACCCCGTGATCGTCTCGCGCACGCCCTACAGCACCGAACGCTACCCGAGCGCCTACGCCGACGCGGTCTTCTTTGCCCAGCGGGGCTACGTCTTCGTCTACCAGGACGTGCGCGGCCGGCATGAATCCGAGGGCAAGTGGGAGCCGTTTCGCAACGACATCGAGGACGGCTACGACACCATCGAGTGGGCGGCGCGCCAGAGCTGGTCCAACGGCAAAGTGGGCATGCAGGGCGGATCCTATCTCGGCCACGTCCAGTGGCGGGCCGCCATGGCCGCGCCGCCGCATCTGGTCTCGATCGCGCCGATGGTGGCCGCCACCAGTCTCTACCACGACTGGGTGACGCTCAACGGCGGCTGGCGCCTCTCGTTCAACTTTGGATGGGGCCCGGTGCGGCAGGAGTCGCGCATCATGCAGAACACCGGGCCGCACACGATGACCGGCGGCCCTGAGTCGTTAAGCTACGACCGCGTCCTGTGGCATCTGCCGCTCATCGGCATGCAGGAACTCCTGGGACGCAACGCGCAGTTCTACCGGGACTGGATTCGCCATCCCGATTACGACGACTACTGGAAGCCGCTCAACGCCGAGGAGGTCTTCGATCGCATCACGGTTCCCGCGCTCAACATCGGCGGCTGGTTCGACATCTTCAGTCAGGGGACGCTCCGGGGCTACATGGGCCTGCGACAGAAGGGGAAGACCGAAGCGGCCCGCCGCGGCACGCGCCTGCTGATCGGCCCCTGGGGGCACGGCCCCTCGCAAAAGACCGGGGATATCGACTTCGGACCCCATGCCAACGTCGATGTCGACGCCGTCCAGTTGCGATTCTTTGACTACTGGCTCAAAGGGATCGACAACGGGCTAGACCGCGAGCCGCCGGTAACGCTGTTCGTCATGGGCGCCAATGTCTGGCGTCAGGAGCAGGATTATCCGTTGAGCCGGGCTCAGCTCAAGCGCCTGTATCTGGACAGCAACGGCAAGGCCAACACGCTGCATGGCGACGGCCGGCTGCGCTGGGAGCCGCCGGCCGACGATTCCCCACCGGACCGATACCGCTACGATCCCGACAATCCCGTGCCCAGCCTGGGCGGCAACAACTGCTGCGGCACGCCCACGCCGGCCGGTCCCATCGATCAGCGCCCCATCGAGCAGAGAGGCGACGTGCTCGTCTACACCTCGGACCGGCTCGCCGAACCGGTGGAGGTAACCGGGCCGGTCAAGGTCGTCCTCTATGCCGCGAGCGACGCCCCGGACACCGATTTCATCGCCAAGCTGGTGGATGTCTTTCCGGACGGTCGCGCCATCAATGTGGCCGAAGGGATCGTGCGGGCCCGCTACCGCGAGAGCCTGAGCGCCCCGAAACCGCTCGAGCCGGGCCGGGTCTACGCCTTCACCATCGATCTCGTCGGCACCAGCAACCTCTTCCGGCGCGGCCACCGGATCCGGCTCGACATCACCAGCAGCCATTTCCCGCAGTTCGACCGGAACCCGAACACCGGCGAGCCCTTCGGCATGAGCGCCAGGGTCCGCGTGGCAAACCAGACGGTCTATCACTCGCGCCAGCACCCCTCCCACATCGAGCTGCCCGTGGTGCCGAGCACGGCGCCGTAGCGCCTTCGCGAGCCGCTACGATCGAAAGTGTGGGTTTTCAGGCGGGCACTGCTCGTGGCGGCGTTCTTCGGCTCTTCGGTCCTCGCCGGTGAGGACCCGGGCCTCGCCGAGGAGCTTATCCGGGCTCTGAAGGATTACCAGCAATCGCTCGGCATCCCGACGACACGCAATTTCCAAGCCCGCTCCGATGCGCGCGAGGCCTTCTTCCGCTGCTACTACACGGGCAAGCTCGAGCTGCCGGACTCTTACGACGAGCTCAAGTTTGCCGAAGGCGCCGCCGCGGGCTGCGCGATAGACACGGACCGCTACGACGTGTTTTTCTACCCGGCCGAGGCGGTGGCCGACGGAGAGGCGCCGATCACGCCCTCGCTCGCCTCCGCGGCTCCGGAACGGCAGGCGATGGTGGTCGCCCACGAAGATCTGCACCAGATGCTTGAACGCCTGCCGGTGCATGTCGCCGAGGCGGCGACGACGCTGGCGGGATTCCTGACCGCCGCCGACTTCGCGCGCCGCCATTGGGGCGAATCCTCCCCGCAGGCCCAGGCCCTGGCGGGCGAGGCCGAGCTGTTTCTGGCCAAGGCCGCGGTGGTGAATTCGTTTCACCCGCGCCTGCGGACGCTCTACGAGCGGGTCCGCCGGGGCGAGCTGAACGGCGGGGACGCGCTCGAGCTCAAAGAACGGATCTTTCGCGAGCTGGAGCGCGAATGCCAGGCGATCGAGCCCGAGCCGCGCACCTTTAACCGCTGCCCGGCGGCGCTCAACAATGCGGGCCTCGCCTTCGATTACACCTACACGAAACACTACTGCCTTCTCTGGGAGCTCTACGAGGCGCTCGGCCGGGATCTGGCCCGTTTCCTCGAAACGGTGCTCGACCTGGCGCGGCGCCCGGGCAACGAGCGGGAGACGCTCGCGGCGCTCGAGCGCGCCATCCGGGAGGCTTCCCGGCCCGTAAATTGATCTTGGGGCCCGAACGTGCTATTCCTGAAGGCGGAACGGGAGGACCTATCATGAAACCAACGAGGCGAAGAGATTTTCTGAAAGGCGCCGCCGGCGCGGGTTGGAGCCTGAAGGCCGCGACCGCCCCGAAAGCGCTCCCCACCGTCGAGCTGGGCAAGTACCGCATTTCGCGCCTGATTGTCGGCGGCAATCCCATGCGCGGCTTTTCGCACTCTTCCAAGAAACTCTCCCAGCACATGCTGGAATACTTCACCGCCCCGCAGATTACGAAGTTCCTGCTGCGCTGCGGCGAAGAGGGAATCACGACCTTTCAGTCGTCGTACTCGACAACGGTGCGGGATGGGCTCCTCGGCGCCTGGGAGCGCGGCTCCACCATCCAGTTCATCTGCCTGACCTCGGAACGCCAGAAGGATCTGGCCGAAGTGCTTCGCCTCAAGCCGATCGCCATCTGCCACCACGGCGGCGTCACCGACAGCCTGTTCCGCTCCGGGCAAGCCGAGAAGGTGCACGACTTCGTGAAAAAGGTCCACGACAGCGGCGTGCTGGCTGGCATCTCGACCCACAACCCGGACTATCTGGCGCGGATGGAAGATGCCGGCTGGGAGAACGACCTGTACATGGCCTGCTTCTTCAACCTGACCCGGACCGATGAGGAGCTCGAGGCCATGCTCCGGCACCGGGTGCTCGGCGAGGTTTTCATCGCTTCCGATCCGGCGCGCATGGCCGCGCGCATCCGCCAGTGCTCGAAGCCGTGCTTGGCTTTCAAGATCCTGGCCTCGGGACGCTTGAGCGAAACCGAGCGGGATCTCGAGGAGGCCTTTCGTTTCGCTTACGGGGCCATCAAGCCGACCGACGCGGCCATCGTGGGAATGTACCCGGTCTTCTCCGATGAAGTGGCCCAGGATGCCGAGCTGGCCCGGAAATACTCGAAGGCGACCTGAGGGGCGGCGGGCTCAGTCGATCTTCAGGCCGAACTCGCGCCGGAGTTCGCCGCCGGCTTCATAGACCCGGACCCAGTAACCTCCCCGCTTCAGACCCTTGTGGAGCGAGACGACCGCCTTCTCTGTCGCGGACCGCGTGGTCGTTTGCCAGACGAGCCGGCCCGAAGCATCGACAATCTCCAGGCGGTAGTCCCGGTCGACGGCAAGCCCGGTGAGGTCCACCGTCAGGAGCAGCGGCCGGTCCGCCGGCGCCGCCGCCGCGGCAGCCTGGCGAACGGTCTCGAGCTGGACGGCGAACGGCGCCTGGTTCCCTCCCTGCCACGGAAGAAGCAGAACCAGAGCGAGGGTGGCGGCTAGGGCCCCGGCCCAGACCGGCTTGGGGAGGGCCACCAGCCGCCCCAGGCGTGCCGTCCAGCTCTCCACCCCGGGCTCGGGAGCCTTCATCTCCGCGAGGGCCGCCCGCATGGCGGCCGTAAACTCGTCGAACTCCTCCACGCGCCGCCGGCAAGCCTCGCAAACGAGCAGATGTTCCTCGACCGGCGCGCTTTGCCCCTCGTCCATTCGCCCCAGGCTGTAGAGCTCCAATACTTCGTCAGTGGGGTGAATTTCTCGCGCAGTTGACATCAAGATCACCATCTCGATCTCGTTTGCCTGCTTTGCCGGAGACGGCAGCCGGCAACCCTCATCGATCTAGTCCATACGACCGGGGGAAGCTCTCAGGAAAAAGCGGCCCAAGCCGCGCCGCTCCAGCCGCTTCTTGCCCAGCTCCCCAAAACGCGCCTTCGCGCGGGATTTCAGCAGCCGGAACTGCGTTTCCGTAAGCTTCATCTCGCGGCAGATCTGTTCCTGGCTCTGTTCGTAGATGTAGAACCGCGTGAGGATTTCCCGATCACGGCTCGAGATTTCGCTCAAGACCCGCTTCATGAGCTCGATTTTCTGGCGGGCGATGGCCTGGGCCTCGGGACTGGAGCTCTCGTCGGCGACCGGAGCGGCGGCCTCGAGATCGGCCTGATTGCGCCGCCGGTTCACTGCCGCTTCGATAAAGGCCGCCACCTGCCGCTTTACGATCGTGTGGACGAACCCCATCAAGCGTTCCGGTTCGCGGAGGTTTCCCCGCCGGATGGCCTCGACGACGATGAGAAAGGTGTCGTGAACCTTGTCGTCAAGTTCTTGCGGGCCGAGCTGGCGGCAGAGCTGAAAGCGTATGCCTTTGGAAAAGATGGCGTAGAGCTCGGCCAAAGCCTGCTCTTCGCCCGCCCGGATCCGCTCGACTAGGGCCGCCCAGGCGGCATACTCGCCGCCGGAGGCCAGATTGGGGCTTCCGGCGCCGTATTGATCGCTCCCGGCGGCATCGATGCTCATTTTCTTGCTCGCGGCCGGCATATCTAGTTTCGGCTCATGACGAAAAAGGCGGCCCAGTGAGCGGGCCGCGCCCGCCAGTCCTTGGAGCGGATCATTTCGATTTGCGCCCGCTGCATGGCGCGCTCCGGACGCGCCCCCAGGCCGGCCGGCCCGGCGGCGTCCAGGTGGCTGTAGAAGCGCTGGAGCAGCTCGCCGGAGTGGTCCGTGACCGGCCAGAGAGTCGCCGCCACCGATTGAGCGCCGGCGCGAAGCCAGGCGCGCGTCAGTCCCCACAGCCCTTCTCCGGGGAGCAGGGCGCCGCCCCCGGAGCGGCAGCCGCTCATCACCACCAGGGCCGGACGTGCCTCGAGCGAAGCGATTTCCGGCATGCCGATCAGCTCCGGCGTCCCGTCCGGCAGAAGGCTGAGCGCGATCATGCCGACCGCGGGATCTTCGGGCGAAGCCACCACGTGGGTGGCAAAGTGCAGCACTGCGGGCTGAAGCGACAGAGCCTGGTGGAGGGCCTGGCGGCTGGCCTGCGGCCCCGCCAGCAGGATCGGCTCCGGCGAGCCACCCCGGTAGGCCGCGGCTACGCTTGCGATTTCCCGGCCGCTGCCGACCAGCCGGGCCAGCTCCGCCACTTCCGTTTCCTTTTCCTTGCGCCGGCCGCCGCTTGCAAGCCGCAGGAAGCCGGAGGGCCTTCCCTTCCAGCGGGGATCTGCCCGATTGTAGATGGGATCTCCGACCGCAACCAGCGGGCCGCGCCAGGTCTCGCCCCGCCCGGCCAGCAGCATGGCCGCGCTCGGCACCAGACGCAGCGAGTGGCGCTCGACGAGGTATCTCGGCGCGCCGTCCGGGCCCGGCACGGCCAGCGCCGCGAACGGCAATTCGAATAACGCCCGGTCCACCAGCAGCAGCCAGTCGGACTTGCGCCGAATCTCGTCGCTCAGGCCGCCAAAAAGCAGCTTTTCGAGCTCGGCTCCGAGCAAGCCGGCCTCCGCGGCGGCGGGGTCCGCGAGCGCACGCCGGAACTCGGCGACGAGCGCAGAGAGGCGAGCGGAGGGCCCGAGTTCGTGCATTTCGAACCGCTCGCGACTGAGCGCCCACAAATAGGCGTTCCTGGCGCTCAGATGGAAGCTCAGCAGCGCCTCGGAGGGCCCCAGGGTCTGTTGGATCGATTCCGCCGTCACCGGCTGGGCGTGACGCGCCCGTTGCGAAGCCTGAGCCCTGCTCGCCAGGCCCGCAAGCGTCTCGAACTCGTTCAATCGCAGGCGGAGCCGGCGAATCTGCTCGCGCGCCTCGGCGCCGCCAGTGCGAAACGCCAGGTTCTCGGCTTCGGTAAGAGCCCGGAGCGTCTCGAAGTACTCCCCCGGCAGGCGAGGCCGGATTCGCTCGAACTCGTCGAGCGCCTCCCGTAGCGCAATGGCGCGATTCCGCTCGGCCAGCTCGAATGCGACGCGCGCAATCCTGGAAGATCGCTTCTTGCGATACAGGCTGGCGGAGACCTCCACCGCCAGGTCGTATACGTCTCTGAGGCCCACGCTTGCGCCGGCGCGGACCGGCTCGGCCGGCAGGTAAGCCAGGCGCAGATTGCCGATCGAGTCGATGGCCTTTTGCAAGTCCGCGAGGGCTCCCTCGAGGTCGCCCTGAGCCTCAAGGATGCGCGCGCGGGTGTAGTAAAGAGTCCAGGAGGGGGCGAGCATGGGGCCGCTTCGCGCCGCCTGGAACGCGCGGGCGATCAGCCGCTCTGCGGAGTGCGGATGGCCCTGCGCCAGGCGGAGTTCGGCAAGCAGACGGTAACAGGCCGACGGAACGGGATTGCCGCTCAGCACCCACCGCCGGTAGGCGCCTTGCGCAGCCCGCTCGGCGTCGGCGAGGGCACCGGCGCGAAGCAGTATCACGGCGTACCTCTCCAGCACATGCGCGGACAGGGGGACATCTCCGCGCTGCTCGGACTCCGCGAGGGCCTCCTCGAACAGGCGCGAAGCCTCCGTGAGGTCTCCCTGCTCGAAGCGCAGTTCGGCCGCCAAGGGAAGTGCCTCGGGGGGGGTGCCGGGCTTGCCGGCTGCCAGAGCCCGCCGGAGTTCCGTCTCCGCTTCCCCCAAAGCGCCCTGCACGCGATACAGCCAGGCAAGGTTGACTGCCAGCACCGTAGCGAGCTCCTTGTCACCCGTCGCCGCTGCCAGCCGCCGGGCCTCGAGGTATGCTTCCATGGCTTGCGCGTATTGGTAGTGCCCAATGCGAGCATTAGCGAGGTTGACCAGGAACCGGGCGGCAGCGCGCTGATCGGCCGCCTCCAGGGCCTGCCGGTAGCCTGCCTGGAAGCGCTCCGCTGCCTCGCGATAAAGCCCTTGGCTTGCCAGGCGCCGGCCCTCGACAAGCGTGGACTTAAAGGATTGCCCCGCTCGCGCCCGTTTCGCAGTCGCGGAAGACCCTTCGGCACGGCTGCTTGGCGAGACGTGCCCGACCGATCCAACCGTAGGAAGGACCAGCAGGAAGAGAAGCAGCCTGCTCAGAGCCTGCATGGAGCGCCGTTCTAGTACTGGTGAATCTTTCGGGGAAGGAACGTCGGGCCGGCGTTCTTAGGGGTACTCGCTGCGGTAGTACCCCTAAGAATCATACCAGACTTTGCCGTGTGTATGGCATCCCCCGGCTGGGGGTTAATGGTGAGCTTCCGTGCGCCTCTCGATCGCAACGAAGGATGAGATCTTCACCACAGAGGAATATCTGGCCAGATCACGATCGGGTCCCTATCCATGATCTCCTCATCGGATCCCTGTCCATGATCTCCTTAGAGGAATGGAACGGTGAGCACCCCGTCCTATCCCGAGGCTACGATACCGGCCTCGACCGGCCGGCAAGGCACGGAGTCATCCTACTGAAAATACAAGAGATCTGAGTTAGAATCGGTGGTGACCCGCCACGCGGCGCCGCGCGTCACGCGCCGGCTTGAAGTCGCATCTAAGGCTTGTGAGCCTGCCATGAGCGCCTCTCCGCTTCCGCGTCATATCCTTTGCGCCGTCGATTTCAGCGAGATCTCCGCCCACGCTTTGGCTTATGCCGATGCGATCGCCCGGGGTGCGGGCGCCGATCTCACCGCCCTATACGCCGAAACGGTGCCGATGCCTCCCTATTTCACCGAGCGCCAGATCGATGAACTCCGCCGGCAGTATCGCGAAAGCCTGGCCGAGGCCGAACGGAGCCTCCGGCGGTTCCTCGAAGCGAGCCTGGGTCCGGCCTCCGGGCGGATCCGCACCCGTGTGGTGGAAGCTGCGCCTGTGGAGGGGATTCTCGAAACCGCTTCGGCGCTGAGCGCCGACTGGATCGCTTTGGGCACCCACGGGCGCACCGGCATCAACCGCTGGTTACTCGGTTCGGTGGCCGAACGCGTGCTTCGGGCCAGCCGCCTGCCCGTGTTAACGGCACGAGGCCCGGCGCAACCCGGCCCGGTCGCCATCCGGCGCATCCTGGTGCCGGTGAACGACTCCGAGCTGGCGCGGCGCTCGCTCGAGCTGGCCGCCCTACTCGCCAAGACGCTCGGCGCGGAGCTGACAGCCATGCATGTCCGCGAAGCGGGCGCCCAACACCGGATTTCCGATCTCTGCGCCTGGATCCCGGCGGAGCAGCGCGCGCTGTGCCAACTTCGCGAACTGGAGCGGGAAGGCGAGGCGGCGGAAGAAATCCTCAAGGTCGCTCGCGAGACGTCCTGTGACCTGCTGGTAGTCGGGGCGCGCCACCGCGCGTTTTTCGACAGCACGGTGATTGGCACCACCACGGTGCGCGTCGTGCGGCACGCTCCCTGCCCGGTCCTCACGGTGATGGAAGCTGCCGGCGCGGCTCAAAGCGGCTCCTGACGGTCCCGCTCGTAGACGATCCAGCTCTTTACCGCCAGCCCGCCCAGGAAGATCCACGTTACGAGGCGAAAGGGGCCTTCCAGAACCAAGGCCGCCATCGCCGCCAGAGCGGCGTAACAGGCCAGCGCGGAATAAAGCCTCCGCCGGGTCATTCCCCTCATTCCCCTCATTCTCCCAGAGCCTGCGATATACTCGGGAGCGAATCCGGCCATGTGGAAGTATTCGGTTGTTCTTCTGGCGGCGCTCCTGGCGGCGCAAACCAAGGTCGAGCTCAATGACGGGGAGGCCCACGGCGATCCGCCTTTCCTGCTCGAAGAGGGCTGGCGGCCGCTGTTGAATGGGCGGGACCTGGCCGGCTGGCATCCGCAGGAGGGCAAGCCGAGCGAATGGTTCACCACGCGGGGCGTGCGTTTCGAGAGGCTGCTTGCGCCGACGCGCCTGTTCGCCGTGCCAGAGCCGGGCGACCGGATCGTCAACGGCCCCACCGGCCGCACGGCCAACCTGGTCACGGATGAAAAGTTCGGCGACGTCGAACTGTATCTGGAATTCATGCTCGCCAAGGGCTCCAACTCCGGCGTCTACCTCCACGGCCTCTACGAGATCCAGATCTTCGACAGTTGGGGCTCCACCGAACCCATGAAGACCTCCGACTGCGGCGCCGTCTATCACCGCTGGATCGACAACCGGGGCGTGGGCGGCTCGGCGCCGCGCGTCAACGCGAGCCGCCGTCCGGGCGAGTGGCAGTCCTTTCAGATCTGGTTTCGCGCGCCGCGCTTTGACGCAAGCGGCCGCAAGACGGAGAATGCGCGCTTCATCCGTGTGCTGCACAACGGCATCCTGGTGCAGGAGGAGGTCGAGGTCGACGGCCCTACGCGCGCGCATATGCCGCACGAGGAGGCGCCGCTCAACCCGCTGATGCTCCAGGGCGATCACGGCCCGGTGGCCTTCAAAGACATCTACGTCCGGCCCCTGCGGCCCATCATCAAGCGCTGAGCCATACCTGGTCAGGTCCCCCCATGCGCGACACCCTAAGGCGGCCGCCCCCCACCCGGCGAAGCTGGGCCGAGCCTTTCCGCATCAAGATGGTGGAGCCGGTACGCACCACCACGCGCGAGCAGCGCGAGCGCGCCATCCGCGAGGCCGGCTACAACACCTTTCTGTTGCGCTCCGAAGACGTCTACATCGATCTGCTGACCGACTCCGGCACCTCGGCCATGAGCGACTGGCAGTGGGCCGGCATGATGCTCGGCGACGAGGCCTACGCCGGCAGCAAGAATTTTTATCACCTGGAGGAGGCGGTCCGGAAGTATTACGGCTACCGCTACGTCGTGCCGGCCCATCAGGGGCGCGGCGCCGAACATATCCTCTCGCGCGTGCTCATCAAGCCCGGCGACGTCATCCCCGGCAACATGTACTTCACCACGACGCGGCTGCACCAGGAGCTGGCAGGCGGTACGTTTGTCGATGTGATCATCGACGAGGCGCACGATCCGGCGAGCGAGCATCCGTTCAAGGGCAACGTCGATCTCGACAAGCTCGAGCGCCTCATCCGCGAGCACGGCGCCGCGCGCATCCCTTATCTAAGCATCGCCGCGACGGTGAACATGGCCGGCGGGCAGCCAATCTCGCTGGCCAATCTGCGCGAGGTGCGCCGCCTGGCCGAGCATCACGGCATCCGCATCATCCTCGACGCCACGCGCATCGCCGAGAACGCCTACTTCATCCAGCAGCGCGAGCCGGGCCAGGAAAATCGTCCCGTGGCGGAGATCGTGCGCGAGCTCTGCTCGCTCTCGGACGGCGCCACGGTCAGCGCCAAGAAGGACGCGCTGGCCAACATTGGCGGCTTCCTGGCGGTGAACGACGAGCAGGTCTATGACGAGGCGCGCAACCTCGTGGTCGTTTACGAGGGACTGCACACTTACGGCGGCATGGCGGGCCGGGACATGGAGGCGGTGGCGCGCGGCATCGCCGAATCGATGGAGGACGAACACATCCGGGCGCGCGTCGGCCAGGTGGAATATCTGGGCAACCTGCTTGCGGACTGGGGCGTGCCGATCGTCAAGCCGATCGGCGGCCACGGCGTTTTTCTGGACGCGCGCGCCATGCTGCCGCACATCCCCCAGACCCAGTACCCGGCGCAGGCCCTCACCGCAGCGCTCTATCTCGATTCCGGCGTGCGCGCCATGGAGCGCGGCGCGGTCTCGGCCGGCCGGCGCAAGGAGACGGGCGAGGAGTATCTGCCCAAGCTCGAGCTGGTGCGGCTGGCCATCCCCCGGCGCGTTTACACGCAGGCGCACATGGACGTGGTGGCCGAGTCGGTCTACTTCGTCCATCAGGAGCGCGAGAAGATCCGCGGCCTGCGCATGACCTACGAGCCGCGCTACCTCCGCTTCTTCCAGGCGCGGTTCGAGCCGGTCGAGTAGCCCTCGGCGTTCGGAGGCCACCGCCGCCGCGTTTCGATCGGCTATGCTCTTCATGAACAGCGATGGCCAATTCCGTGCATGTCGAGCTTCTGCGGCGCGACGTCGACCGGTGGAACGAGTGGCGCGCCGAACATCCGGAGGTAACGCCTGACCTGGCGGGCGCCGACCTCGAACGGCTGGATTTGACCGTGGCCAACCTCGCCGGAGCCGATCTCACCGGCGCCAGCCTCATCCTGGCCAACCTCCGCGGGGCGGACCTGCGCGGCGCCAAACTCACGGGCGCCAACTTGGTCGGGGCGCGCATGATCGGCGTCGATCTCGAAGGCGCGGACCTGCGCGGCGCCGACCTGCGCACCGCCGAGGATCTCACCGAGGAACAGCTCGAGATGACGCGCGGCGACGAGGCCACCGTCCTGCCCGAGGGCGTCCGGCGGCCCGCTGCCTGGAGCCGGGCCGCCAGTCGCGGCTAGCGGTCGAGCCCCAGGATGCGCCGGTTGCGCGCCACGTCGGTTTCGACGCCCGCGAAATCGTCGAAGGCCTTTTTGGGCGTCTCGATCAGCATCGAGGCGATGAAGGGCGCGCCTTCGCGAGCGCCCTGCGCGGCATCCTTGTAGCAGCACTCCCACTCGAGCACCGCCCAGGAGCGGTAGCCCACGGCCGTCAGGCGCGTGAAGACCTGTTTGAAATCCACCTGGCCGTCGCCGAGGCTCCGGAAACGGCCCGGCCGCTTCTTCCAGTCCTGATAGCCGCCGTAGACGCCGCTGCGGGGCGAGGGGCGGTACTCGGCATCCTTCACATGGAAGGCTTTGATGAACTCGCCGTAGACGTCGATGTAGCCGATGTAATCCAGGCACTGGAGGACGAAGTGGGAGGGATCGTAGAGGATGTTCGCCCGCGGGTGGTTGCCCGTGGCCTCACGGAACCGCTCGAAGGTGACGCCGTCGTGCAGATCCTCGCCGGGATGGATCTCGTAGGCCAGGTCGACGCCGTGCTCGTCGGCGTAGTCGAGAATCGGCTTCCAGCGCCGCGCCAGCTCGCGAAAACCTTCCTCGACGAGGCCCGCCGGGCGCTGCGGCCACGGGTAGACGGTGTGCCAGAGGAAGGAGCCCGAGAAGGTGGGCACCACCGAGAGCCCCAGATTGCGCGAGGCGCGGATCACCATCTTCATCTGCTCGACGGCCCACTCGGTGCGCGCCCTGGGATTGCCGCGCACCTGGGGTGCGGCGAAGCCGTCGAAGAGTTCGTCGTAGGCCGGGTGCACGGCCACGAGCTGCCCTTGCAGATGCGAGGCCAGCTCGGTGATCTCGAGCCCGTTGGTCTG
Organism: uncultured Bryobacteraceae bacterium; assembly: GCA_938003835.1. Lineage (GTDB taxonomy): Bacteria > Acidobacteriota > Terriglobia > Bryobacterales > Bryobacteraceae > CALKXJ01. Next base: position 78,695 of record CALKXJ010000003.1, read on the forward strand.
CCCTTTCAGTTCGTCGCAGTAATCCTTGGACTCGGCGGCGCGCTTGAGGTCCATCACCCGCGCGTCCCAGGACGGCAACTGCACCCCGATGTAGCCGAGCGACTTCACCCAGGCGGTGATCGCTGGCAGGCTGTTGAACGGTTCGGTGTCGCCCATGAACTGGGCCAGGAAGATTGCGGGACCTTTGATCTGTGCCATGGCGCTCCTTTCGGCTGCGGGAAGTTACCGTTACTCATCGTATTCCAAGCTCGCCGGGCTTGACCAGCGCGTGTGAGAAGATCGAATCGGGAGATTGTCGGCGGCAATCAGCGCGGTGTACGGGCGATGGCTGGCCGTGGCGGTCCTGGCGGCCTGCCCGGCAGCCTTTGGCGCCTCCGTCGTCCGGGTGGAGAACCCGACCGGATCAGTTCGCGTGCGCGTGGCGGCCGTCGAGAATCTGACCGTAAAGCGAACCAGCCCTCAGCGCCCGCTCCGCGAGACCGACACGCGCGTCACGCGCCGGCCCGGCCTGATTCTCGTAGAGGCCGTGCCGGAGGACGGCGCCCGCATCGAGCTCGAAATCGAGCTTCCCTACCGCTTCGAGCTCGAGATCCGTGCGCGAAGCGGCGCCGTATCCGTGCGCGGCTTCCTGCCTCGCGTCGCCATCGACACCGAGGCTGGCGACGTCGAGCTGGCGATGCCGTGGCAGGCGATGCGCCTCGATGCGCGCGCCCCGGCGCGGCCCGGCGAGCTCGTTCTGCCTGCCGGGGGACGCTTCCGCGAAGAGCAGCCCGGGGGCCGGAAGGCGGCTTGGGGACTCCGCAGCCGGCCCGCCGGGGAGCGCACCAGCTACGGCGTCGTCGAGCTGCGCGCGGGCAGACTCCGGCGCTTGCACCTCGAGGATATGCCCTTCCCCGAGGAGGCGCCGCTCAAGCTCCCCTGGCAGGCGGCTCAAATCGTCAAAGAGTTGCGCCGAAGACCGGTGGCAACGCCCGGCGCGGGCGCGGCCGAGGCGACCGCCGCGCCGCCTCAAGAGGCGGGCCTCGCTCGCTTTGCTGCCGACGTGCGCCTGGTGAACCTGACGGTCTCCGTCTTCGATTCGAAAGGCCGGCCGATCACCGGACTTTCCGCCTCGGATTTCGAGGTGTTCGAGGACGGCGTGCCTCAGACAGTGGCGCACGCGGGCGCCGAAGAGGTCCCGTTCAACCTCGCGCTCCTGCTCGATCTGAGCGGCAGCACCCTGCGCGACCGCACGGCCATGAAGGAGGCGGCAAAGCGCTTTATCGGCGTGGCCCGGCCTCATGACCGGGTGGCCGTCTATGCCCTGGCCTACGACGTCTTTCAGGTGGTCTCCCCGCTGACAACCGATCGCGCGCGCCTGGAGGTGCTCATCGACGCCATTCCCGAGGTCGGCGGCGGCACGCCGCTTTATGACACCCTCGCGCTCGCCTACGCGCAGGAGTTCCGCCGCCGCCCCGCCGAACGCAACGCGCTCATCGTCATCAGCGACGGCGTGGACAACCGGCTGCACGAGCCCCGCGCCCCGGCCGCGGTCCCGTTTGCCGATCTCGTGGAGGCTGTGGCGGCGATGAACATGCTCATCTATCCGGTCTTCCTCGATCCCTTCACCCGGGTGCCACCGCCGGCGTGGGCCAAGCGCGCGCGAGAGAACATGAGCTGGCTGGCGCGGGCCTCAGGCGGGCGGCTCTTCCCGGCGCGGTCACTCGCCGAGCTCGAGCCGGTCTACGCGCTGGTGGCCGAGGAGCTGCGCAGCGTCTACAGCCTGGCTTACTACCCGAAGAACCAGAAGTTCGATGGCGCCTGGCGCAAGGTGCAGGTGAAGGTGAAGCGCCCGCACGTCGAGGTCCGCACGCGCGCCGGCTATTACGCCCGGTGAGCGCGCGCGGTTTCAGGGCGCCGGGAACGCCGCGCGCCGCGCCAACCAGGAGCGCTCGGCTACCGGCCACAGCCGCGTCTCGACCGTAAACCTCCGCCCGTCGGTGCGGATCGAAACCAGCCCGTGGCGGTCCGTGCCGAGCAGCATCACGCGTCTTTCGGCCAGGCGGGCCACGACGTGCGGGTGCGGCAGGTTGTAGGCGTTCTCCCAACCCGCCGAGACCACCGCGAAGGCGGGCCGGAGCGCGTCCAGGAAGGCGGCCGAGGAGCTGGTGCGGCTGCCGTGATGCGCCAGCTTGATGACGTCCGTGGGTTCGAGCAGGTTCTCCTCCACCAGCTCGGCTTCCACCTGGCGCTCGATGTCACCGGCCAGCAGCATCGAATGCCGGCCGTAGGCGAGGCGGAGCACCAGCGAGTCATTGTTGTGCGGCTTCTCCGCAAACGGCTCTTCGCCTGCCGGCGCGAGCACCTCGATCTCGGCGCCGCCGTAAGCGAAGCGGTCGCCGCGACGCAGGCGGCGTATCGCGGCGCCCAGATTGCGGGCCTGCTCGCACAGCTCGGCGAGTGCGCCCGCAGAAGCCGGAGCGCCGATCCAGAGCTCGGCCGGCCGAAAGTTCCGGACGATCGCCGGAAGGCCGCCGATGTGGTCCTCGTGGCCGTGGGTGGCGACGACCACGTCCAGGCGGCGAATCGAGCGGCTCCAGAGATAGGGCGAGACGACGTCTTCTCCCGGATCGAACTCCCGGCGGCCCCGCGCAGCGAAGGCCGGCAGTCCCGCGCCGTCGACGAGCAGGAAGCGGCCCTGGGGCAGCACGACGAGCAGGCTCTCGGCTTGGCCGACGTCGATCGCCGTGAGCTCGAGCGTGGCGGGCACGCGGCGCGGCTCGAACGGGTGCGCCACCAGCAGGGCGGTGAAGACAGCGAGCAAGGCAAAGGCAGGAATTCTCGCCCGCGGCCAGGCGCGAAGGCTCACCGCCGCCAGCACAACCGACCCCAGGAGCGCCGCGGCCAGCCAGCCGGGCGGGTCCGGAATTCGCCAGTCCGCCTCGAACCGGGCCAGGCTCGCGACAACAGCCATCGACGTCCCCATGAGCTTGGCTGCCAGCTCCGCCGGCGCGCTCCAGCCGGAGAGGATCGCCAGGAAGCCGGCCGGCACGGCAAACGTCGTAAGAGTCACCACCGCGGGATTGGCCACCAGGCCGAGCAGCGAAACGCGATGGAAATAGATGGCCATGGGCAGCGCCAGGCCGATCTGGATGACGGCGGAGACGGCGGCCAGCTCGACGAGATGAAAGACCAGGCGGAGCGCGACCGCCGCCGCGGCGAGCCACCACCGGGCGGGCAGGGGCAACCACAGCGCTGCGGTCTCTGCCAGGAGCCGGAGCTCGACGCGAAACTGCGCCTGGCGGGGCGCAAGATGCAAGTCGCGGTCGGAGTCGGCCAGTCCGGCCAGGGCGCGCCGAAAGGGCAGGAGCGTCTGCTCGAGCAGCGGCACGGCAAGCGCGCCGATCAGAGCCACGGATAGGAACGAGAGCTGGAAGCTGGGGTCGAAGAGCTGGTCTGGGTCGACAAGCAGGAAGGCGATGGCCACGGCGGCGAGAACGTTCAAAAGCTGCCGGCGGCGATAGAAATAGCCCCCGCCGAGAAACAGCACGAGGCCGGAGGCGGCGCGCAACACCGGGGTATTGGCTCCGGTCAGGCATGCGTACAGCCAGACTGCGGCGGAAGCCACCACCAGGGTGGCGCCCAGGCCGAGGTTGGCCAGCCGCAGCAGCCAGACCAGGCAGCCGGCGACGATCGTGACATGCAGGCCGGAGATCACCAGCGTGTGATAGGTGCCGGTGCGGCGAAACTGCTCCTTCCAGACGCGCTCGAGCTGGGTCGTTTCTCCGACCAGCAACGCTTCGAGCAGGGCCCGTTCGGGCGCCTCCTTCGGCACGAGGGTTCCCAGCCGCGCGAGCGCGGCCGCCCGCAGCGCGAAAATCGCCTTCCAGAACCGGGAGCCGCATTCGCCTTCGAGCCGGCGCACGCCTTGCGCCGAGGAGACGGAGATGGTCCAGTAGATCCTCTTTCGGGCAAGGTAGCCGGCGTAATCGAACGAGCCGGGATTCTCGTAGTTGCGCGGGCGGCGCAGGCGGCCTTCGATCTCCAGGCGGCTGCCGTAGGCAAGCGGAGGGAGCGCTTCGCCTTCTTTTAGATAGACCGTCACGCGGGCGCGGGCATCCTCCGCTAGCTCGACGACGAACTGGCGGCGATTCTCGGCGGTGATGGGCGGCTCGACGACGCAGCCTTCGACGATGACGACTTCGCGCGGGGAGGCATCGATGACGGGCGCCGGCCGAAGGCTTCTTCGGGTCTCGAGCAGCGCGCCGCCGGCGACCAGCGCGGTGAACAGGGCGGCCAGCGCCGCCCGGCGCGCCCTGAGAGAGGCGCCGAGTACGGCCAGAGCGACGAGAGCCCCGAGCGCGGCCACGAGTTCTTCCGGATCGAAGCCGACCCGGCGCGCCAGCAGGATGCCCCCGGCCAGACAGGCCAGAGGGGCGAGCAGCGGCTCCCTGCGCGGGATCATGGAATGCCTGCGAGCCGGAAAGACCCGCCAGAAGATTTAGTTGGCTGCCCGAGGCCGTCCGCTCAGGGGTTTTCGCCGCCCGTGTTAAGTTGGAGAAATGCGAGTCACCGCCGCACTGACCGTGGCCGCCCTCTGCGCCGCCGTCGCGGCCTGGCCGGCCGGACAACTCTCCGGGCGCCGGGCGCCGGGTTTCGCCCTCCCCGATCGCCAGATGCAGTTCCATGACCTGGCCGACTATCGCGGCCGGGTCGTCCTGCTTGACATCATGCAGACCGGCTGCCCGAACTGCGCGACGCTGGCACAAACGCTCGAAAAGCTGAAGGCCGACTACGGCGACCAGATCGCCGTGCTGAGCGTGGTCAATCCTCCGGATAATTTCCAGACCGTCGCGGCCTTCATCGAGCGGTACAAAATCACCAGCCCCATCCTGTTCGACTGCGGTCAGATGGCAGGTTCCTATCTCCGGCCCGATCCCAAGAACCCGCGCATCCGGGTTCCGCACCTGTTCGTCATCGACCAGGAGGGCGTGATCCGGCAGGAGTTCGGGCACGACCAGACGGCGATCTTCGAGGGCAAGGGGCTGAAAGAGATCATCGACCGGCTGCTTGCCCGGCCCGCCCGGCGGTGACCGCAGCCGGTTTGACGTTTTCTAGACAACACTTCGACAAGGACGTACCGATGCCAAAGGACACGCTGACGATTACGGATAACCGGACGGGAAAGACGTATGAGGTGGCGATCGAGCACGGCGCCATCCGCGCCGTCGAGCTGCGCCAGATCAAAACCTCGCCGGAGGAGTTCGGGCTGATGAGCTATGACCCCGGCTATCTGAACACGGCCTCCTGCAAGAGCACGATCACCTTCATCGACGGCGACCGGGGCATCTTGCATTACCGGGGCTACCCGATCGAGCAGCTCGCCGAAAAGAGCACATATCTGGAAACGGCGTATCTGGTCCTCTACGGCGAGTTGCCCACCCGCAGCCAGCTCGAGGAGTGGACCTACCAGATCACCCATCATACGATCCTCAACGAAAACACCAAGAAGCTGATGGACGGCTTCCGCTATGACGCCCACCCGATGGGGATGTTCATCAGCACGATCGCGGCCCTGTCGACCTTCTACCCGGAATCGAAGGATATCTTCGACGAGCAGGTCCGGCGCAAGCAGATCTACCGCCTGATCGCCAAAGTGCCGACCATCGCCGCCTTCTCCTACCGGCACAACACGGGCATGCCTTACGCCTATCCGGACAACGACCTGAGCTACACGGGCAACTTTCTGAACATGCTCTTTAAGCGCACCGAGCTCAAGTACAAGCCCCATCCGGTGCTCGAGCGCGCGCTGGACGTGCTCTTCATTCTGCACGCCGATCACGAGCAGAACTGCTCGACGAGCACCATGCGACTGGTGGGCAGCGCTCACACCGATCCGTACTGCTCGCTGGCGGCGGCCGCGGCGGCTCTCTACGGCCCCCTGCATGGCGGCGCCAACGAGGCCGTGCTGCGCATGCTCGCCGAGATCGGCTCCAAGGACAACGTGCCGGCCTACATCAAGCGCGTCAAAAGCGGCGAGGTGCGCCTGATGGGCTTCGGTCACCGCGTCTACAAGAATTACGATCCCCGGGCGCGCATCATCAAACAGACCGCCGACGCCGTCTTCGAGGTCACCGGGCGCAACCCGCTGCTCGACATCGCGCTCGAGCTCGAGCGGATCGCCCTCGAAGACGACTACTTCGTCAGCCGCAAGCTCTATCCCAATGTCGATTTCTACTCCGGTCTGATCTACCAGGCCATGGGCTTTCCCGTGGAGATGTTCCCGGTTCTGTTCGCCATTCCGCGGACGTCGGGTTGGCTGGCGCAATGGCAGGAGATGCTGCTCGACAAGGAACAGAAGATCGGCCGTCCGCGCCAGCTTTATCTGGGCGCCGGCCGGCGCGACTACGTGCCGATCGAGCAGCGCTGAAGGGTGTCCCTGGCGAGGCACGATGCGCGGCGCGGCGCTTCTCGTGGCGGCGGCCCTGGCCCTCCCCGGCCAGGAGTTCGACCTGCTGATCGCCGGCGGCCGCCTCGTCGACGGCACGGGCAATCCGTGGTATCACGCCGACGTGGGCCTCCGCGGCGGCCGCATCGCCGAGGTGGGCAAGCTCGCCGGGCGGCCGGCGCGCCGTAGGGTGGACGCCTCGGGCTTGGTCGTCGCTCCGGGCTTCATCGACATACACAACCACTCCGACTTCACCATCCTCGAGGACGGCGACGCCCAAAGCATGATCCGCCAGGGCGTCACCTCGATGATCCTGGGCGAGGGCGGCTCGGCCGCGCCGCTCGGGGGCAGGCAGGGCCCGCCGCCCGCCGGCGCGGACTGGACCGATTTTGAAGGCTATTTCCGCCGCGTGCTCCGCCAGGGCATCTCCACCAACATCGGCACCTTCGTCGGCAGCAGCCAGATCTGGACCTATGTGCGGGGGGAGCGCCCCGGGCCCCCGACCCGGGAGGAGGTCGCGCAGATGGCCGCGCTTGTGCGGCAAGCCATGGAGCAGGGCGCGCTCGGGGTGGCGAGCTCACTGAGCGGGCCGCCGGGCTCCTGGATCGACACGGACACGCTGGTGGAGCTTTGCCGCGCCGCGGCGCCCTACGGCGGCATCTACGCGACGCACATGCGGACCGAAGGCGAGGGCGTCTTCGAGGCGCTAGACGAGGCGCTCGAGATCGGCCGCCGCGCGGGTGTCCCCGTCGAGATCATTCATCTCAAGATCGCCGATCACAGGCTCTGGGGGCGGATGCCCGAGCTGATCGGGCGCATCGCCGCGGCGCGCGGGAGGCTCCAGCAGGTGGAGGCGCACGTCTACCCCTACCGGGCCGGCCAGAACAACCTGGCGAGCATCATCCCGCCCTGGGCCCACGAGGGCGGCGCGGAGGCGATGATCGCGCGCCTGAAGGATCCGGCCTTGCGCCCGCGCCTGGAGCGCGAGATCCTCGAGGGCATTCCCGGCTCGAACTGGTACAACCACTACACGGCCACCGGCAGTTGGGAGGGCATGCTGCTGGTGGCGCTTTCCAACCCGGCCTACAAGCGCTTCGAAGGCCGGCGCATGAGCGAGGCGATCGCCGAGCTCGGCGGCAGCCCGGTCGATGTCCTGTTCCGCCTCCTGATCGACAACGGCGGCTCGGTGCCCACGGTTTACTTCCATCACTCCGAGCAAGACATGCGCTATGCGCTCGCTCAACCGTTTGTCTCGATCGGCTCCGACGGCTCGGCAGTCGCCACCCAAGGGCCGCTCGCCCGCGGCCATCCCCATCCGCGCTTCTACGGGACCTTCCCGCGCGTGCTGGGCCGCTACGTGCGCCAGGAGAAGGTGCTCACCCTCGAGGAGGCGGTGCGGAAAATGACCTCGGCGAACGCGGCCAAGATCCGCCTCCTGGATCGCGGCCTCATCCGTCCGGGCATGTGGGCCGACATTACCATCTTCGACCCGGAGCGCATCATCGACCACGCGACGTTCGAGAAGCCGCACCAGTACTCCACCGGGGTCGAATACGTACTGGTGAACGGCGAGCTCGTGCTCGACGCCGGGCGCCATACGGGTGCCCGCAGCGGTCGCATCCTCTACGGGCCGGGCCGCCGCGCGGCGGAGTGAGCGTTCCGCCGGTGTTAGGCTGAAGGCATGGGCGCGTTGCTGGCCGCTCTGGCGCTCGCCGCGGCCCTGCCGGTGGATCCCGAGGAGCTCCACGCGGCCGTGCGCGCCGGCGACCTGGCGCGCATCCGCGCGCTGCTCGACGCCGGCGCGCCCGTGAACGCCAGGAATTCGCTCGGCGGCACCGCCCTGCACGATGCGGCCTGGAGCGGCAACCTCGCCGTGGTGGAGCTGCTGCTCGCCCGGGGCGCCGATCCAAATGCGCGGCACAGCGAGGGGGGCTCGACCCCTCTTCACTACGCCGTCATTACCAACCACCCCGAGGTCGTCGCACGCCTGCTCGCTGCCGGGGCCGATATCAAGGCCCGTTCGGGCGGCGGCTCCACCGCCTTGCATCTGGCGGCCAACCGCGGCTATCGCGAGGTGCTGGCGCTGTTGCTCAACAAGGGCATGGACGTCAACATCGCGGACGCCTCCGGCTCGACGCCGCTCGATGAGGCCGCCTGGAAGGGACAGGTGGAGATTGCCCGGCTGCTGCTACTCAAGGGGGCCGACGTGAACCGCCGGAATCCGAAGACGGGCGTCACGGCCCTACACCATGCAGCCGCGCGGGGGCACCCGGATGTCATCCGGCTGCTCGTCGAAGCCGGGGCGGATGTGGGGGCGCGTAATGCCGACGGGGAGACGCCGCTTGAAGTCGCCTTGCACTTTCGGCACGCCAAGGCCGCGCAGGTGCTGCTCGAGCGCGGCGCGGCGATCGAGACGGCGAAGCCCTCCGGCCTGGGGCTGCTTCAGGAGGCGGTGATGCGCGGGCAGGCCGACATCGTGCGCCTGCTTCTGGACAATGGCGCCGATCCGAATTCGGCGACGCCGGGCGGCTCGACGCTGCTCCACGATGCGGCGCTTAAGGGTCATGCCGAGGTGGTGGAGCTGCTGCTGGTGAAAGGGGCCGATCCGAACCGGAGAAACGCCTCCGGTGCAACGCCGCTGCATGACGCTGCCCTGGCCGGGCACCGGCGCGTGGCCGAGCTGCTCATCGAGCACGGCGCCGACATGGAGGCGCGCGATGAGGAGAGCGGCGCCACGCCTTTGCATCACGCTGCCTCCTGGGGCCGGCTGGAAGTGGTGGAGCTGCTCTTGAGCCGCGGCGCCCGGCCGGCGCCGAACACCAGGGGCGTGACGCCGCAGGCGGCGGCCGAGGCCAACGGGCACGCCGAGGTGGTAGCCCTGTTTGACCGGGCGGGCTATAAACGCTAGTCCGCGGCCGGTCGATCGAACCAGCGTGCCTCAGCCGATCGGCACGCTTGCGCTGCAAGAGACGGCCAACCTGTTGAGCGACCAGCTACGGGTGCGCCTCGAGCGCATGGCGGCGCTCCTGCGGCCTTGTCTCGATCGGGTGGAAAGGCGTTTCCGCCGGCGTCTGGAAGAGCTCGGCTACGCCCGGCTGGAGCGCTCGGCCTTGTCGGCGATCACGACGGGCGCCGCCGCCCGCCTGATCGCGCAGGGCCGCCCGCTCGCCGATTTCCTCGAGCAAGTGGAGTACAACGGGCGGCGCCTGGCCAAGTTGAACGTGGCGCCGGGCGCGGTGATTCAGGCGCTCGGGGCGTTCGACGAGCTGGCGGCGGCGCCGGCCAAGCCAGGCTCGGCAGCTGAGGAGACCGATCTCGACTGGGCGCGCCGGCAGTTGCACTTTGTCATCCTGCTGGCTCTCCAGCGCGCCTACCACCGGGTGCGCGAGACCGAGGCGCAGACCTTCTATGAGCTGTTCCGCGCACAGTCAGAGGCGGCGAGTCTCCAGGAGCTGCTCGCCGCGAGTCTTCGCGTGTTGGCCGGTTTCTGCGGGGCGGCGGAGGCGCACCTGTTTCTGCTGGATCGGGAGCAGGCCCTCTGGAGGTCGTGGGCCGACGTGGGCGCACGCAAGCGGCCCTGGGCCATGCCCACCTCGTCGTCGCTGGCCCGAAGGCTGGCGCGGCCCCGATCGCTGGCGACAAGGGGCCGCTCGGCAGGGCTCGTTCTCGATGCGACGTGGCAGCAGCGTTTCGCCTGGGCCTGGTCGGTGCCGCTGGTTCAGGAGGGCGCCGCGGCCGGCGTCATGCAGTTTGCCTTCACGAAGCCCTATCACTGGCTTCCGCGCGAGCGGGAACTGCTCGAGGCGGCGGCGGAGCGGTGCCTGGCCGCCGTGGAGCGGGCGCGGCTGCTCGAGGAGCTGGCCGAGCGGGAGCGCCAGGTCCGGCGGCTGGCCAAGCACATGCTTCATGTCGAGGAGGTCGAGCGGCGGCGGATCAGCCGCGAGCTGCATGACGAGACAGGCCAGTCGCTTCTCTACATCCGGCTCCAGTTGGAGATGCTCGAAAAGGAGCTTCCGGAAGAGGCGGCTGCCTGGCGGGCGCGCCTGGCCGAGATCCGCGCGGTTGCCGAGAGTACCATCCTCGAGACGCGCCGGTTGATCGGCGCCTTGAGCCCGGCGGTGCTCGAGCAGCTCGGGCTGGCGGCGGCGATCCGGCAACTGGCGGCCCGGCTGCGGCAGCGGCACCCCTGTAAGGTGCGGGTCGAGGTGGGCGAACTCGGCCGGCTGCCCAGGACGGTCGAGACGGTGGCCTACCGGCTGGTGCAGGAGTGCACGAACAATATCGCGCGGCATTCGCGCGCCTCCGAGGTAAAGATTTCGGTCCATTCCGCCGATCAAAGCTTGCGGCTTTCTGTCGAGGATGATGGCATCGGCTTTTGCGTACGCCAGGCATTGGCCGGGCAGCAGACCTATGGACTGGCGGGCATGAGGGAACGGGTGGCTCTTTTGGGAGGAAAGCTGGAGATCGAGAGCCGGCGCGGAGCAGGCGCCTCCGGGACACGCGTCAGGGCCGTCTTGCCGATCCGAGAGGAAAGCCTCGCCAACCACCGAGACTGGACCATCGCGGCCGCGGCGCGAGTCCCTCGAGAGCTGGAGGACGATTGATGGCAAAGATTCGAGTGTTGCTGGCCGACGATCACACACTGTTCCGCCAAGGGGTGCGCACCCTGATTGCTGGCGAGTCGGACATGGAGGTGGTCGCCGAGGCGGCCAACGGCGCCGAAGCGATCGACCGCGCCCAAGAGACCCGGCCAGACCTGGTGCTGATGGATATCGGCATGCCCGGCCTGTCGAGCTTCGAGGCCACCCGTCAGATCAAGCGGAACCGCCCGGAGACGAAGGTTCTGTTCCTCACCATGTACGACGACGAGGACTACCTCATCGAGGGCATGGAGGTGGGCGCCAGCGGCTACGTCCTCAAGGACAGCCCGGCGCCGCAATTGCTGTCGGCGATGCGCGAGGTGATGCGCGGCGGCAGCTACCTGAGCCCGCGCATGCTCTCGCAGCTGGTGGACGATTTCCGCAGCCGCATCCGGACCTCCGAGCGCACGCCGCGCTTTGCCACGCTGACGGCGCGCGAGCGCGAGGTGCTGAAGCTGCTCGCGGAAGGCAAGTCGGTCAAGGAGATCGCCTGCGAGTTCAACCTGAGCGTCAAGACGGTCGAGGCCCACAAGTTCAACCTGATGCGGAAGCTGGACATTCACAACAAGGCGCAACTGGTGCAGTACGCCATCCAGAAAAAGATCATCCAGCTTCCCACGCCCGCCTAAGCCGGCGAGACCCCGGTTGTACAATCGGGGCATGACCCGACGCAGTTTTCTGGCCGCGGCGGCCTCTCCCGCCGTCGGCGCATCCTCCGCTCGTTTGCCCATCCGCAAAGGCGTCCTGCTCGACATGCTCCCCAAGGATCTCCCTTACCCGGACCGCCTCAAGCTGGCCCGGGCAGTGGGCTTCGAGGAGCTGGAATGCCCCACCATTCGCGATCCGGCGGAAGCCGAAGCCATCTTGAGTGCGGCCAAATCCGCCGGCCTGCGTATCCACTCGGTGATGAACTCCGACCACTGGAAGTATCCTCTTTCATCGGCCGATCCGGCCGTGGTGGCCCGCAGCATGGACTCGATGGAGGTGAGCCTGCGCAACGCCCGCCTGTGGGGCGCCGACACGGTCCTGCTCGTGCCCGCGGTCGTCAACGAGCAAACCCGATACGTGGAGGCCTGGGATCGCTCGATGAAACAGATCCGGAAGTTGCTGCCGCTCGCTCAGGAGCTGAAGGTTGTCATCGCCGTCGAGAATGTGTGGAACAAGTTCCTGTTGAGCCCGCTCGAGTTCGCCCGGTACGTCGACGAATTCAACAGCCCCTGGGTGCGCGCCTACTTCGACGTGGGCAACATTCTGCTTTACGGCTATCCTCAGGATTGGATCCGCACGCTCGGCAAGCGGATTGTCAAGCTGCACTTCAAGGATTTCCGGTTCCAGGTGGACAAGGCGACCGGGCGGCGCTATGCGGAATTCGTCCCGTTGCGCGAGGGCGACCTGGACTGGAAGCAGGTCTACCAGGCACTGGTCGAGATCGGCTATCAGGGCACAGCCACCGTCGAGGTGCGCGGCGGCGGTCGCGCCGAACTGGAAGAGATCAGCCGGCGGGTGGAGCTGATCCTGACCAATGCCTGACGGCCGAGCTCGGACGGCTGGAGGCTTGATAGCGCCATGAAGAAGTTTCTCCTTGGAGTGTTCGTCGGCCTGGCCCTGGCGGGGCTGCTCGTGTTGGGGATGGTGCTCGCCGCCGTAAGTGCGGGCGCACGGCCGCCTTCGGTGCGCGACGGCTCGACGCTGGTGCTCGCCCTGCGCGGCGAAATCCCTGAGCGGCCGCCGGTGCGTGTCCCGATCCCGATAATCGAGGCGCGCCGGCCGCTCACCGTCCATCAGGTCTGGGACCTGATGAGGAAGGCCGCGGCGGATAAACGGATCAAGGCGGTCGCGCTCTTTCCGGAGGATCTGGGGGCCGGCTGGGGGAAGCTCCAGGAGATCCGCCAAGCGCTCGTCGAGTTTCGCAAATCGGGCAAGCCGCTGCTGGCCTATCTGCGCAGTCCAGGCGCCCGCGAGTACTATCTGGCCACGGCCGCCGAGCGCATCGCGATGTCGCGGGAGGATCTGCTGGACGTCAAGGGGCTGCGCGCGGAAGTCATGTTCTTGAAGGGCACGCTGGACAAGCTTGGCATCGAGTTCGAAATCGAGCATGCCGGCCGCTATAAGGACGCCGGCGACATGTTCACCCGCAGCTCGATGCGCCCGGAGACGCGGGAGGTTCTCGATGCGGTCCTCGACCGGCTCTTTGGGGATTTCATTCAGGCGGTCGCCGACGGGCGCTCGTTAAAGGCCGACCGTGTCCGGGCGCTCATCGACGAAGGTCCGTTCCTGGCCGCTCAGGCGCGGGCCCGGGGACTGGTGGATGAGTTGGCGTTCGAGGAAGAGTTTTTCGAGTGGCTCAAGGAGAGACTCGGGCAGGAGGAGGTCCGCAAGCTCTCCTGTCGCGACTATGTTCGGGTGCCGGCCAGCTCACTCGGCCTCGAGGGCGGCGCGCGCATCGCCCTGGTCGTAGCCGAGGGGACGATCGTGCGGGGCGAGGACGGCCTCGAGGAGGAGGGCGTGCTCGCTTCGCGGAGCTTCGGGCGCCTGCTCGAGCAGATCCGCGAGGACGACAACATCCGAGGCGTGATCCTGCGGATCAACTCCCCCGGCGGGGATGCGATCGCCTCCGACGAGATTTTGCGCGAGGCGCGCCGCCTGGCGGAGAAGAAGCCCCTGGTGGTTTCCATGTCGGACTCGGCGGCCTCGGGCGGCTATTTCATCGCCATGACGGGCAGCCCCGTCGTCGCCTATCCTCACACCTTCACCGGCTCGATCGGGGTGCTCTACGGCAAGGTGAACCTCCGCGGCCTGTATGACAAACTCGGTGTGCGCAAAGAGCTGCTGACACGCGGCCGGTTCGCCGACCTCGATTCCGACTACCAGCCGCTCAGCGCGGCAGGCCGCGAAAAGCTGCGCGAAGGCGTCGAAGCGATTTACGCGAGCTTTCTCCAGGTGGTGGCCGAGGGCCGCAAACGGCCGCTGGAGGAGATCCGGCCGCTGGCCGAAGGCCGCGTCTGGCTAGGGGCCCAAGCCCGGGAAAACGGCCTGATCGATGAACTGGGCGGCCTGGACCGGGCAATCGAACTGGTGAAGGAGAAGGCGGGCATCGCTGCCGGCGAGAGGATTCGTCTCGTCGTCTATCCCCGCCGCAGAAGCCTGTTCGATTACCTGTTCCGCGGCGCCGAGGAGACGGCGGTTTTTGGGGAGCTCCGCCGCTGGCTTCATGGCCTCGATCCCCGGCCGCTTCTGCGCGGCGGCTACCTCAGCCTGCCTCCATACCTGGTGGAGGTTCGCTGAGGAACTTAGACGGGCGGGCGGCGGCGGTGCCAGTCGGTCTGGCGCTGGAACTCCCTGCCGATGGCGAGCAGCGTGTTCTCGTAGAAAGGACGGCCCACCAGACTCAGGCCCAGGGGCAGTCCCTGGTCGAAACCGCAGGGAATGGAGAGCGCGGGCAGGCCGGCGAGGTTGGCCGCCGGAATCAGGTCGCGCAGGCCGCGCGATTTCGACGGGGGGCGATCGGCGCCCGGGCGCCGCAGCGGCTCGTCGACTTTCGGCGCAATGGAGAAGCGCGACGGTGACACCAGCACGTTCACCGAGATGAAGAGCCTGCGGAACTCCTGCTGGACCAGGCTCCGAACTCGCATGGCCTTCAGATACTCCTTCGCCCGGATTTCCAGGCCCGCCTTCAATCCGGCAATCTGCTCCGGGTCGGCGAGCTCCTCGACGCGCCCGCTGCGGATCAGAGGTTCAAAGACTGCCGAGCCTTCCGCGCTGATGATGAGGCCGGTCACGGCGCCGTAGGGCAGATCCGGCAGTTCGACCTCCCGGATGCGAAAGCCCATGCCGCGAATGACGGCGAGGGCCTCGCGAAAGGCGGGCCGGGCCGACTCGTCAGCGAACTCCTCGAAATCGGCCGGGGCGTAGCCGATGGTGATGTCGGAGAACTTGCGGACGAATTGCGGCGCGTAGAAGAAGCTTTTTCCGGCCGAGGCCGGATCGTTCGAGTCGCCGCCTGAGATCTGTTGGAGGACAAGGCCGCAGTCCTCGGCCGAGCGGGCCAGTACGCCGATCTTGTCCATGGTCCAGCTCAGGGCCATCGCCCCGTGGCGGCTGACATAGCCGTAAGTCGGACGCAGGCCGGTGACGCCGCAGAAGGCCGCCGGGGTGATGATGGAGCCCGAGGTCTCCGACCCGAGAGCGAAGGGCACCAGACCTGCCGCCACGGCCGCGCCTGAGCCGCTTGAGGAGCCGCCGGCCCATCGGGTGCGGTCCCAGGGGTTCAGGCAAGGCCCGGTGAGGGAGGCCGCGGCGGAATTGTAGCCCCCGCCGCCGGCCAGCTCGATCATGGCGAGCTTGCCGATGGCAACGGCGCCCGCCCGATTCAGGCGCCGGATGACGGTGGCGTCGAAGTCGAAGACCTGACCGGCATAGGGCCTGGCGCCCCAGGTGGTCGGCTGGCCGGCGATGCTGATCAGGTCCTTGACGCCGTAAGGGATGCCCTGCAAGGGGCCGCGCGTGCGCCCTCTCTTGAGATCGCCGTCGACCTCCTGAGCGCGCCGGATCGCCGCCGGGCGCAGCGACAGGGCCAGGGCGTTATAGCGCGGCCCGAGCTTCTCGAGTCGTTCCGAGAAGGCGCTCACCAGCTCGCGCACGGAGAACTCGCCGGCTTTCAGGCGCTCCTGGAGCTCGGCCGTCGTCGCGAAGAAAACGTCATCGCCGGAGATGGCCATGCTCGGTCGGCTCCGCTGCGCTCAAGGTTTGAAGATGAAAGCCGGTTCGACGGCCATCGGCAGCTCGAATTCCTCCAGCCGGCGAATCGACTCGGAAAGCCGTTTCCGCGCGGTCTCGAGGGGCTCGGCCTCGCCGGGGGCACGCTGCCCTGCGAAAGCCTGTGCGGCGAGCATCGCCGGAAGGCGCGCGGCCACTTCCCTACGCGTGAAGTCGGTCTTCATGGCGTTCTTACCCGATTATAGGGTGTGCATGCCCGAGCGCCTCCCGCGCGGCGCGCTCCATGGTCGAACGCGGGGCCTCGCATCCGGTCCAGATCTCGAACTGCCGGGCCGCCTGTTCGAGAAACATCGCCAGCCCCGGGATGACGCGTTTCCTCTGCTCGCGAGCGCGGCGCAGGAGCAAGGTTTCGGCCGGATTGTAAACCATGTCGAAGACCACCTCGGCGGGAATTTCGCCTTCGAAAAAGCACTCGCCGGTGCGCGGGTACATGCCGAGCGGTGTGGCGTGGATCAGCGCGTCGAAGTGGTGCCCGGCGAGCTCTTCTCGGGTGAGGAACCGGGCGCCGCAGGCCTTAGCCAGCGCGCGCGTGCGCTCGGGGCTGCGCCCCACGATGGTCACCTGGGCGCCCTTGTCGACGAGGGCGAAGGCCGCCGCCCGGGCCGCGCCCCCGGTGCCGATCACCAGCACGGAACTCCTGGCGAGCTTCAGGTGCCGCGCCAGGGGAACCAGAACGCCGTCGACGTCCGTGTTCGTTCCCCGCCACTTGCCGGCTTTGCGCCAGACGGTGTTGACCGCGCCGATGCGCCGCGCCAGCGGCTCGACCACGTCCAGGTAGCGGATCACCCGGCGCTTGTGCGGGATGGTCACGCTCATGCCCGTCACCGGCAGCAGCTCTGCCAGGTGAAAGTAATCCCGAAGCTGATGGGCGGGAACCAGGAACGGCAGGTAGACCGCGTCGATCCGGCGCGCCTGGAAGGCGCGATTATGGACGGCCGGGGAGATCGAGTGGGCCACCGGATCCGCGATGACGCCGTAAATCCTGGTCTCGCGCGAAAGGCGCTCAACCCGATAGAGCGTGCGGAGCAGGTGCGCCGCCACCTGCCCCGCCGCGGTGCCTGCGGCGCCGGACGGCGCGGCGTAAGTATACAGGCCTCCGTAGATCAGCGCCGCCACACGGCTGGGAAAGCCCATCTCGCCCATCGCCATGACAATGAGCGGAACGCGAGGATGAGCGCGCGCCAGAGCGAGCACGCGGTAGTTGTCCGACGGCTTGCGGGCCGTGGTGACGATCTTGTAGGCGGCCGCCGGGATTTTTTGAAGGCGCCGGAGCACCGGCTCCATGGCGGGGGTGCCCGAGAAGTTGTGATAGGAGATGATCAGCGTGCTCTCCAGGCGCAGCCGCTCCAGGCTGGCGGGGGCGAATTCAGCCGTTTCGATCTCGACGTCGGCGGCCTGCGCGCCGGCGGCCACCGCCGCCTCCAGCAACCGGATCTGATCCGCAGTCGAGCCGTCGAACCGGCCGCCGTTCTGGTGTCTCCGGCAGGTCGCCAGCACCAGGCAATCGGGACATTGGGCGAGAAAGGTGCGGATGGCCTCCGGGCCTTGGCGCGGATCGCGGAGAAAATCCAGGCGGAACTCGAGGAACCGGCCTCCGCTCTCCACCTCGGCCACGGCATGCTCGACCAGGCTGTTTGGTTCTTCGAAACCGAGTGCGATGGCAATGCGAGGGAACTGGGGTCGATGTGACATCGGGGGCCGGCGAGCATTTAGAATATCACGCTCGCCTTAGGATAGGATTAGGAATCGCCGTGCGAAATCATCTGCCTGTTGGCGTGGTTGTGTGCGTGCTGGCCGGCGTGTGCGCGGTGGCAGGAGCGGCGGCTGCCGAGCCCGAATTCGTCGCCGTCACCCTGCTCGAGGACAGCTCCGTAAAGATCCTGCTTCAGGCCACCGAGCGGCTGCCCGGCGCGAGCGGAGAGGCGCGGGTACGGGCGCGGGGCGGTGTCGCCGAGATCGACCTCCGGCTCAAGGCGATGAAGCCGGCGATCGGCTTCGGCGGCGATTTCAATACCTACGTGCTGTGGACGGTCTCGCCCGAGGGCCATGTCTTTAACGCGGGGGAGGTGATCCTGGACCGCGCGGCCGGAAACCTGCGCACGGCGGTGCCGCTCACCAGCTTCGCGCTTCTGGTTACCGCCGAGCCGCACTTTCTGGTGAGCCGCCCGAGCGATCTCGTTGTGCTGGGAAGCGCTGCGACAGGGCTCGAACGCCAGCGAGGTGCTTTCGCGGCCGCTCTCTCCTGGCGTCCGGAGAAGACTGCTTATCGCTATGAACGAGACAATCTGGCACAGGCCGAGTCGGCCGCCGGGAGGTTGCGCACCGAGCGGTTCCAGGCCATCGTCGCGCTCCGGCTCGCCGAGCAGGCCGCCGCGCCCCGGTACGCGCCGGAAGAGTTCGCCCGCGCGCAGACCGCCCTGAGCCAGGCGCAGCAGGCTTTCGCGCAGGGCATCGAAGAGCGGCAGCTCGCCCTAATCGCCCGGCGGGCGGTAAGGCAGGCGGTGGAAGCCACGCGCCTGGCCGAGCAGCGCGCCGCCGAGGCCGCCCTGGCCGCGGAGCGCCAGGCGGCCAAGCAGCAGACCGAGCAGCTGACACGCGCGGCGGCGGAGGCCGAGGCCGCCGCGTTCCGGGCGCGCGAGGAGGCGGCTCGTGCCCGCGCCGAGGCGGAGCGGCTCCGCGCCGCCAACGACGAGCTCGAAAAGAAGGTCCTCGCGGCCAACCTCGAGGCCGACCGCCTGGCGCGCATGAAGACGAAGGCTGAGCTCGAAGCGCGTGCGGCGCGCGAGCAAGCGGCGGCGCTTTATGCCCGCCTGGCCGCCGCTTTCGCCCAGGTGGCCCGGACCGAGGAGACGCCGCGGGGGCTCATGATCAGCCTTCCGGACATTCTCTTCGACTCAGGCAAGTCCACCTTGCGCCCGGCAGCCCGCGAGACCCTGAGCCAGATCGCAGGAATCCTGCTGGTGGTGCCGGAATACCGGATCAGCGTGGAGGGTCACACGGACAATGTGGGCCGGCCCCAGGCCAACCTCAAGCTTTCGCTCGCGCGCGCCGAGGCGGTGCGCGACTATCTGGCCAAGGCGCACGTCTCCCCGGCGCTGATCACCACGCGCGGCTTCGGCGAGACACGCCCGATCGCCTCCAACGCGACGGCGGCCGGAAGACAACAGAACCGGCGCGTGGAGATCATCATCGAGGGTTTGCTCAAGTAGGGGCAGTCAGGCCGGCCGGGCCGAGGCGGCCTGCTGGGCCAGGCGCTCCTTCCAGGCGTCGAGGATCGCCGCGGTCGCCGTGGCTCCGAAACGCGTGCAGCCCACCTCGTAGACCTCGATCGCCTTTTCGAGCGTGCGGATGCCGCCCGCCGCCTTCACCTGGACATGAGGAGCGCAGTGCTCATACATCAGCCGCAGGTCGTCGATGGTGGCGCCGCCCGGCGCAAAGCCGGTGGAGGTCTTCGTGAAATCGACCCCGGCGCGCTGGGAGATCTTGCAGGCGATGATCTTGAGCTCGTCGGTGAGGTAGGCGTTTTCGAAGATCACCTTCAAGATGGCGCCCTGCTCGTGACAGGCATCGGCCATCTGCGTCAACTCGGATTCGACGTACTGGAACTGGCGCGACAGCAGCTTGCCAATGTTGATCACCATGTCGATTTCCCTGACGCCGCGCCGCAGCAGATCGCGCGCCTCGTAAAGTTTGGCGGGCGTCGTCGAGGAGCCGTGAGGGAAGCCGACGACGCTTCCCACCGGAATGCCGCTGTCCTTCATGAGACTGACGGCGAGGTCGGCGTCCGAGGGCCGCACCGTGACGTTGGCGACGTTGTAGCGGATGGCGAGCTGGCACCCGGCGATGACCTGCTCCTCGGTCAACTCCGGACGCAGGAGCGAGTGGTCGATCATCTTGGCAAGCTGCTCGTAGCTGGTGAGCGGAGGGCGAGAGATCTCCATAAACCGGATTGACTCCTACTTGCGGGCGCTCGTGAGCTGTTTCAGCTGGCTCTGCGCTTTCTCGGCGATCTCGCCGTTGGGGTATTTCTTGAGCAGCGCGCGCAGCTCCTCGATCGCCCCGGCGCGATTGCCGGCGCGGGCCAGGCTCAACGCCTTCATGTACATGGCGTCGGCGGTCTTCGGGTTCTCCGGATACTTCTCGAGAACGAGATCGAAGGCCTTGCGCGCCTGCTCGTAGTCACGCTTATTGTAATAGATTTCGCCGATGTTGTACTGCGCCACCGGCGCCAGATCGTTGTTCGGGAACGCCTTGAGGAAATCTTCGTACTGGGCGAGCGCCAGATCCAGCTGGCCGCCGGATTGATCGCGGCGGGCGTTATTGAACAGCGCCTCGGCCGACACTCCAGGAGCGGCCGGGGCCGCGGCAGTGGGTGAGGGCGGCGGGGGCGGAGCCGCCAGGACCTGCACCGAGGTCTTCAAATCCTCGAGTTGCGCCTGCATGCGGGAGATCCGCAAGTTCAGATCAGCTACCGATTCCCGCACCGAGCGGAATTCGCCGGCCATCGATTCGACTCGGGTGCCCAGCGCAGCCACGGGCGCCGCCATGTGCTTTTCCTGCTCGCGCAGGGAATCCTTGACGCTCTTCTCGAGCACTGCCATGGCGGTGTTGGTGTTGTTGACCCGGTCGAGAACCTGCTCGACGAGGCTGGTGAGCGAGGCCAGTTTCTCGTTGGTGGCGCGCAACTGGTCCTGCAGGAGCGCCATGTCGCGCTGGAGTTCCTGGATCTGCTTCTTCTGGGCTTGAGCCAGGCCGGGCGTAACCAGCAGAACGACTAAAATGAGGCGGCTCAGAAACATCGTTTGGGTCCTCCTCGACACACACCTACTCCGTGCGGCTTTCTCTACTGAGGTCAGACGCCCCACCCCGCTCCTGTGTTTCGCCCGCTTTCGGGCCAGAGCTCGGGGAGGCGCTCCGGGTGGTCGACGCCGGAGCTTGCCTCCCCGATGCCGGCGGTCAGCAGCCTACTGGCCCGCCGAGAAGTGGGCGCGACGGTTGCGCTGCCAGCAGTCCTCGTTGCTCTCGGTGCACTGCGGCCGCTCTTTGCCGTAGCTGATCGTCCGCAGCCGGTCGCCCGGGATGCCGAGCTGGACCAGGAACTCCTTGGCCGCCGTCGCCCGGCGGTCTCCGAGCCCCAGGTTGTACTCGGCCGAGCCGCGCTCGTCGCAGTGGCCTTCGATAGTGATCACGGCGTCCGGGAAGTCGGCCAGGATCGACCGCAAGGCGCCGGCGTTTCTCGTCAGCGTCTCGCGCGCGTCGGGCCGGATGTCGAACTTGTCGAAGTCGAAGTAAGCATCCTGCACCTCTTCGGCGAGCCGCTGGCTCAGGCTCTTCTTGGGCGCTGGAGGCGGCGGAGGCGGCGGAGGCGGCGGCTGCGTGACCGTGACCGTCGCCGTGGCGGTGGCAGTGCCGCCCGGGCCCTTCGCCGTCAGCGTGTACGTGGTCGTGTCGCTCGGGAAGACCTGGCGGTTCCCGCTGGACTGCACGGCGCCGATGCCGGGCGAAATCGAGACCTCGGTAGCGTCGCTGGTAGCCCAACGCAGCGTCGAGGACTGACCCCGCTGAATGGTCGAAGGCTCAGCGACGAAAGTCGAAATCGTGGGCCTTGGTGGCGCCGGCGCTTCCTTGGGCGGCGGCGGTGGTGGCGGCGGGGGCGGCGGAGCCTTCTTCTTGCACCCCGCTGCGACCAGGAACAGTGAGAACGCCAAGACGAGAAGACGGATTTTTCGCTGATTCATCGTGAACGTTGCCTCCTGGAATTTGCACACAGACCTTCAATGATACTACTAGTTGCTCCAAACGGGCTTTTCGTTGTTGCCTTGTGTCGTCAGCGGCTTGATCTGGGTCCCGTTGGCCAGCATCGTGTAGATTTGCGTGGAGCCGCTGCGGTTGGACGAGAAGACCAGATGGCGCCCGTCGGGGGCCCAACTGGGGTTCTCATTGCGTCCCGCCCCGTGAGTCAGCTGGACGTATTCTCTCGTCGCCACATCCATTATAAATATGTTGTAGTTTCCGGGCTCGTATCCCCGCGTCCAGGCAAAGGCGATGTGGCGGCCGTCGGGATGCCAGGACGGATTCACCGCCTCTCCCTCGCCATCAGTGAGCCGCACCACGTCGGCGCCGTCCATGTTCATCTTGTAGATCTGCGGCATGCCCGAGCGCCCGGAGACGAAGACGATTTCCGCGCCGGTTTTCGGGTTCACCGTCGGCTCGACGTCGATGGCGTTGGAGAAGGTCAGGCGCCTCAGGTTCGAGCCGTCCAGATCCGCAATGTAGATCTGCGCGTAGCGGCCCGCGGCGGTCGAGGAAAACACGATGTGGCGCCCGTCCGGCGTAAACTCGGCCGTGGCATTCATCGAAGCCTTCTGATTGTAAAACGGCAAGCGGCGACCGGTCTCGAGCGAGTGGATATAGATCATCGGATAGCCGCTGGCGTAAGTCGTGAATGCGATCATGGTCCGGTCGGGCGAGACCGCAGGGAACGTCGAAGTGGAGCGATACTGCGTGATCTGCCGCTGATTGGCACCGTCGTAGTCCATCTCCCAGATCTCCTTGTGCCCCGTGCGGTCGGAGACGAAGTAGATCTTGGTGCCGATCAGGCTCCGGAAGCCGAACTGGCCGAGAATATCGGCGGCGAACTCGCGGGCGACCTTGCGTGCGCCGGCCTCGTTCAGATCCCCGAAGTAGAGTTTGCCGAAGACTTGGGCGTTGGCCAGATCGGTCTGGTTGACGTTGAACAGCCAGCCGAACAGCACCAGCCGGCCGCTCTGCTCGGCGGCGTAGCCGATGGTGAGATAGTTGGCGCTCACGGGCGGCTCGGACCAGTCCGTCAGCCACGGGCCGCGCCGCTGGGGCGCACCGCCGCGCGCCGCCGGCGGGCCGGGCGGGATGAAGTCCTGCGGTCGTTGCGGCACCTCGAGCGGGTAGAGGCTCTTCGGCACCATCCGGAACAGGCCGGACTGTTGCAGCTCGCTGAACAGCGTGGCGTTCAGGGCGCCCATCAGCGGCGCAGTGGCCCCCGTTCCGCGAAAGTCCGGAACGGCAATGGCGGCGCGCTCGCCTTGTGTGAGCTTGATCAGGAGGTCGCTCTGCTGCGAGCCGAGGACAAGAGCGGCCGCGGCGAGGATCGCCGCGAAGAGCATTAGTTTCTTCATCTCTTTAACTGAAACCAGAACTCGATGACGGCCACGTCCCGCTCGAAGCCACGGGGCAGCGGGGGAAAGGGCGCGGCTTCGAGGATGGCCCGCTGAGCCGAGTAGTCCAGCGTGGCGTTGCCGCTGCGCTGGAGAATGCGCACATTGCGCACGCTACCGTCGCGCAAAATCTCGAAAGTGACGATCACTGGCGGCGCCGTTTGCAGGCGCGGGTCGACCTGCGAGGTGTTCCATTTGGCCGCCACCATCTGGCGCAGGATCGCCGCGTAGGCGCCGAAGCGTTCCCCGAACGGGTTCCCCTCGCCCAGGCCGACGCCGGAGCCGGCGGAGGTGCTGCCGAACATCGGCGAGGCGGCGGCCGCTCCGCCGGGACTGTAAAGCTGCTGGGGCGGCGCCTCCTCCGCGCGGCGCCGCGTCCCGGCGCGGGCCGGAGTGCGCGCTTGCGCTTGGCGGCCCTTCAAGGCGACGGCGTCAGGCTCCTCCACCGGTTTGGGCGGCGCGGGTTTCGGCTTCGCCGCCGGCGGGGCAGGCACTTGCGACTCGGTGTCCGAGGCCACGGGATTGACGGGGCCGGCGCGCGGCGGCAGGGGAATCTTGCTCACGGGCGTGATGGCGACGGCGCCGCCGCCGAGCGAGTTGGGATCTCCCCACGGAATTCTTCGCGCCGCCGGGAGCAGTCCCCAGAGGAGCGCAGACGCCGCCAGCAAGGCGTGTAAGCCGAGAGAAAACGCCAACGGCTTGGCCAGCGACTCCGGCCGGTCCAGAATGTCGTGGCGGGCGGCCATCGCTCTGTTCCCATTATCGCCCGGGCCGCACGCTCTCCTCCGGCTGCGTCACCATTCGCACTTCGAGCTTGGCTTCATTGAGCGCGGAAATCACCTGCGCGATCGGGTCCCAGATCGTGTTCCGGTCGGCGCGCACGTAGACGGCCTGGGCGCCGCGAAAGCGCTCCCGCACGGCGGCGCCGAGCTCGTTGATGTTCACCGGCCGCTCGTTGAGATAGAGCTCGCCGCTGCGGGTGATGCTCACCACCGGCAGCTCCTCGGTGGTGTCGCGCACCTGGCGGACCTTAGGAACTTCGATCTCCAGGCCGAACTCCATCACGTGCGCCGTGAGCATGAAGATGATCAGCAGCACGAGGACGACGTCCACCAGCGGCACGACATTCATGTCCGACATCGGGCGGATGCCGCGGAAGCGGTGGCGGAAGCCGGTGACGGCCTGATCGTTGTTGGCAGGAAAGGCCATCGGGATCAGTCCCCGAAGTTGCGCTCGGCCACGTTCATGAACTCCAGCGAGAAGTCTTCCATGCGCGCGCCCATCTCGCGGATGACGTGACCGAAGTAGTTATAAAAGATCGCCGCCGGGATGGCCGCACCGAGGCCCAGCGCCGTGGCGACCAGCGCTTCGGAGATGCCCGGCGCCACGGCGCGCAGGCTGGCGCTGCCGGCCAGGCCGAGGGCGCTGAAGGCGTCGATGATGCCCCAGACGGTGCCGAACAGGCCGATGAAGGGACAGACGCTGGCCGTGGTCGCCAGCCAGTTCATGTGCCGCTCCAGCTTGGCGATCTCCTCGCTGATGGCCAGTTGCAGGCTGCGCTCGAGCGCCAGCTTGTTCCGCAGCGTGCCCTTGGCGGAGATCTGCCGCGCGATCTCCTCGTAGCCGAAATCGAAGACGGTGACCAGCGGCGACTCCGGGAACTGCTCGCTGGCGACGGCCATCGTCTCGAGTGTGTTGGCCTTACGAAAGGCGCGCAGAAACTGCTGATTGGCCAGGCGCGCGTGGCGGAAGCTGTTCCACTTGGAAAAGACGATCGCCCAAGAAAAGATGGAGAAGCCCAGCAAGATGACGAAGACCGTCATGGGGACGGGCTTGGCCCGGCTGACGAGTTCCCAGACGCTGACCTGGGCAAGCAGAGTCGGAAGGCAGC
This sequence comes from uncultured Bryobacteraceae bacterium, assembly GCA_938003835.1. Lineage (GTDB taxonomy): Bacteria > Acidobacteriota > Terriglobia > Bryobacterales > Bryobacteraceae > CALKXJ01. The sequence goes on from CALKXJ010000003.1 coordinate 103,622, forward strand.
AGGAAATCAACCAGACTCCTTTCTTCGGGAGCGCCGGGGCGCTTCCCCATCGAGAAGACTATCATAGCGAAGGGGGCGGGAGCGGCCGAACATTCCGGCCCGGATCTGTTTGATTGAGCCGGCCCCTTGCCGCGTATAATCGCCTCGAATGCTGCTCGAGCTGGTGGTGGAAAACTATGCCGTCGTCGAACGGCTTCGCGTGCGCTTCCACGCCGGCCTGAACCTGCTCACCGGCGAGACCGGCTCCGGCAAAAGCCTCGTCGTCGACGCCCTGGCGCTCCTGCTCGGCGGGCGCGCCTCCTCCGAAGTGATCCGCGCCGGCGCCGACCGCGCCCGCGTCTCGGGCCTCTTCGAGGTCGCCTCGGATGCCGCCTTGCGAGGTGTGCTCGAAGAGGCCGGCCTCCAGCTCGACGGCGACGAGCTGCTGATCGAGCGCGAGATTCTGCCCGGCGGAAAGTCACGCGCCTATGTGCTCAACCGGCCCGCCACCGTCGCCTTGTTGCGACAACTGGCGCCGTATCTCGGCGACATCCACGGCCAGCATGACCAGCAGCGGCTCTTCGAGCCGGAGGCGCAGCGGGAGATGCTCGACGCCTTTGGCGGCCACGCCGCCCTGCTCGACGAGGTCGCCTCGCTGTACGAGCGCTGGCGCGGCGTGCGTGACGAGCTCGCCGAAGTCGAGCGCGCCGAGAGGGAACGCCTCCGCCTGGCCGACCTGTGGAGTTTTCAGCGTCGGGAAATCGAAGCGGCGGCGCCGGCGCCCGGCGAGGATGCGGCGCTCGAAGCTGAGCGGCGCGTGCTCAAGAACGTCGTCACGCTCGAGGAGCACGCCACCGCCGCTTACGAAGCCCTTTATGACGCGCCCAATTCCGCACTGGCGCAGCTCCGCCAGGTTGGGCGGCATCTCGAGGAGCTCTCGCGCATCGACGCCGCTGTCGAGCCGTTGCGAGAGACTCTGCGGCAAGCCGAAGTCGCTCTCCAGGAGGCGGCGCATGAGCTGCGCGGCTACCTGGGCCGCCTGGAGGCGGATCCGGTGAGACTGGAGCAGATCGAAGCGCGGCTGGCGCTGCTCGACCGGCTCAAGCGCAAGTACGGGCCGACGCTCGAAGAGGTGCTGGCGTTCCTGGCCAAGGTCCGCGCGGATCTCGAGGCGATGGAATCGGCCGAAGAGCGCCGCGGCCGGCTCGAACGGGAACGCGAGGCGCTCGAGCAAGCCTACCGGGAGGCGGCCGCCCGGCTACGCGAGGGCCGGCGAGCCGCCGCGGCGCGCCTGGAGCGCGAGCTCGAGGGCGAACTCCAGGAGCTGGCGATGGAGCGCACGGCTTTTCGCGTCGAGATCGAGCCGGGCGAATGGACCGCGCGGGGTGCTGACCGGGTGAGCTTCCTGGTCTCGACGAATCCCGGCGAGCCGCTCCGCCCGCTCGAGAAGGTAGCTTCGGGCGGCGAGCTCTCACGCATCGCCCTGGCGCTCAAGACCTGCCTGGCGCGGTCGGGCCGTGCGGCGACAGGCGGGCGAACGCTGGTGTTCGACGAAGTCGACTCCGGCGTCGGGGGCGGCGCGGCCGAAACCGTGGGGCGGCGCCTGAAGCAGCTTGCGGCGACGGACCAGGTCCTTTGCGTGACTCACCTGCCCCAGATCGCCGCCTTCGCCGATCATCATTACCACGTCGCCAAGCGCGAGCTGGGCGGCCGGAGCGTCGCCTCCATCGAGGAGCTCACCGGGGAGGCTCGCGTGCGTGAGCTCGGAAGGATGCTCTCCGGGCGGCGCCTGACCGAGGAGGCGCTCCGCCACGCCGAGAGACTGATCCGGCTGTCGCGGACGGAGGGTTAAATTTTCCGGCACAGCCGCCGATAAGGGAGGGTGGATCGATTTGTCTCGGGTGAGCAACGATGGGCATCTCGCCTTTGGTCTTCACCGGCGTCAGCGAATTTTCCGACGACTTTCAGACCATTCTGAACCGTGCGGTGTCAGTCGCCAACATACCGCTGCGCGCGCTGCAGAACGAGCAGGCCGACCTGCTGAGCCGCAAGCAGCTCCTCGCGGAGCTGCGCAGTGCCGTGGCCGGCCTGGCCGGCGCGCTCGAAGCGCTCGGGGCCGCGGGCCGCACGCGAGCTTTGTCGGCCTCGAGCACCAACACCGCCCGGGTCACAGTGACCCTCAATGGCGCCACCCAGGCCGGCACTTACACCATCAGCGAGATCACCTCGGTGGCTCGGGCGGCCTCGGAGACCACCGCCTCAGGCTACGCCACGGCCGACTCCACCGCTGTTTCAAGCGACGGCCTTGTCGAGCTTGTGGTCGGCTCGGCCGCCTACACGATTGACCTGACCGGCCGCAATCACCTGAACGGGCTGCGCGACGCCATCAACGCGCTCGGCGCCGGCGTTACGGCCAGCGTGCTGAACACCGGCACCGGCGCGGCGCCCTACTATCTGGCAATCACGGCCGACAGTCCCGGAGAGACCACGCTCCAGTTACGCGAAGCGCCGGGCGACCCAAACTCGAACCTGCTCACCGCCGACAACCAGGGCGCCAACGCCGTCTTCAAGCTCAACGGGCTGACGGTCATCAAAGCGAGCAACATCGTGAGCGACGTCATTCCCGGAGTCAGCTTTACGATCGTCAGCAAGACCGATCCGGGCGAGACGGTCGAGCTCAGGCTCTCCTCCAGCCGCAGCATGCTGGCAGCCAAGCTCGCCGACTTCGTCAACGCCTTTAACGCGTTGCGCACAAAGGTATCGGCGCAGGTGGGTCCGTCGGCCGGCCTGCTCAGCGGCGACTTCATCGTCCGCGAGATTCAGCAGCAGCTCCGCTCTCTGGCCGCATACGAGACCGGCGGCGCGGTGCGGCGCCTGGCTGATCTCGGCATCGCGTTCGACCAGCAGGGCGTCATGTCGTTCGACTCGGCCAAGTTTTTTTCCCTTTCCGAGGCCGAGCTGGCTGGGGTGTTCGCTTTTCTCGGCTCGGAGACGACGGGCTTGGGCGGCTTCTCGCAGGCGCTGAAACGGATCAGCGACCCGGTCTCGGGTCTGATCAGATTGCAGCAGGACTCTTACGATGCGGCTGATCAACGGCTGAGCCGGCAGGTGGAAGAGCTCGCCGGCCGGATCGAGTTCATGCAGGCCTCGCTTGCGGCCAGGCTCCAGCAAGCCGACGCGCTACTGGCACAGCTCGAATCGCAGCAGGTGTTGCTCGAGGCCAGCATCAAGGGGCTGGAGCTGGCGCTCTACGGCAAGAAGGAGCGCTGAGGTGGGCTCCCTCGAGGAGCGTGCCGGCGGGCTGCTGGCCCAACTCGAGCAGGTGACCGCGCGGCTGGGGGCGCTGTCGCCAGACGATTTCGAGGGCATTGCCGCGGCGATGAACGAGCGATCAGCTTTGCTCCTCGAGCTCCGCGAGCTGGTGGCTCAAATGCCCCGTGCGGCCGTGCCTGGGGACCTGCTGGCGAGGTTGCGGAGCCAACTGGCGAGCAGCGGGGTCATCGGGCGCAAGCTGCTCGTGGCGCGCGCCGCTGCGCGTGCCGAACTCATGCGCCTACTCGAGGCGGGCTTCCTGGCGCGGTCGCTGGGGCGGCGCGGCGGCCGAGCTCCCCACATCGACTGCCAGGGCTAAGGGAAAAGACCACAAAAAAAACCGCGACCGCCACCCGGGAGGAACCGGGTGGCGGCCGCGGAAAGGTGAACGCGAATCAGTCCGGGTTCACCGAGCGGGCGCCTAGCCCCGCAACAGGCTGAGCACTGCCTGGGGCGCCACGTTGGCTTGGGCCAGGGCGGCGATGCCGGCCTGCTGGAGGATCTGCGCCTTGGTGAGGTTGGCGGCCTCGGCGGCCAGATCCGCGTCGCGGATGCGCGACTCGCTGGCGGCGAGGTTGTTGAGCTGCGTGTAGGCCAGGCTAATGGCGAAGTTCAGCTGGTTCTGACCCTTCCCGACAGCGGCCTGGGCCTCGCCGAGTTTGCGCACGGCATCGGCCAGCGCCGAGACGGCCTGTTCGGCGCCCTCCTTGGTTGCAATGCTCAGATTGGCGCCGTTGCTGTTGTTCAGCGTGGTCTCGGTGGAGCTGTTGGTAACCGACTCGGCCGTTGTCGCCGTGCCCCCGTTGACGCCTTCGGAAGCCGAGCCGGCGTGCACGACGACCTTGAACTTGGCGGTGCTATAGAAGACCAGCCGGTTGGCTCCGTTGCCCGCTTCGGAGACGACGATCTTGCGCAGCGCTGCCACGCCGCTGTTTTGGAGCCTGTTGTTGATCGTGTCGGCGGCGGTGTCGGCATTGGCGCCGGTGGTGTCATCGAGGTCGACGTCGATCGACCGGATCGCGCCGGAGTCATCCACCGCCGTGATGGTGATCCGCTGGGAGTTCCCGGCACCGATGTCGACCCAGTTGAACGAGCGCGCCTCCAGACCGCCCGCGGCCCAGACGTTTGCGGCGGCCGTGCGGTTGAACAGGTTGAGCGCCGCCTGGTCGGCGCCGGCCTCGACCGAGTAGGCCGTCGTGGCTGAAACCAGCGAGAAGCTCTTGCCGTCGGCGTTGATCAGCGCGCGGATGTTGGCGCTCCTGAGCGCGACCGCCCCGGAAGTTCCGCTATTCTCCACGGTTTCGATGCCGGCGTTGATGGCGTTCACCAGCCCCTCAAGGTCCTGCACGCCGTTCAGGTTCACCGTGACGGTCAGATCGTCGAAGCCGACCCCTGACAGATTAAAGGTCATGGAGGTCTGCGAGTTCAGCGCGCTTTGCATGTCGTTGGGGCTGCCGTCGTCCCAGACGCTGAGGTCGTAGGAGCTATTGCTCGAGACCGAGTAGCCGCTGAGGCCGAGGCTGCGGGCGTCGACGGCCGACTGGCTCAGATCGACCTCCACGGAGCCGTTGGTGATAGTTTCCGAGCTGGTGGCGCCGCGACCGCCGCCGATGAAGACGCTCAGCGTCCGGGCGAAGTCGCCGCCCTGGTTGAGGCCGATCACTTTCGCCTGGCGGTCGATCTCGGTCAGCACGCTCTGGAACTCCTGATTGAGCACCTCCCGGTTGCCCTCGAAGGTGCCGGAGGCCGATTGGGCGGCGAGCGTGCGCGCGCGATCGAGCAGTTTGGAAATGTTGTTGATGCCGCCGTCGATCGTCTGTAGCGTCGACAGACCGTCGTTGGCGTTCCGGATACCCTGCGTCAGCACGGCGCGGTCGGAGCGAATCGCGTTGGCGATCGCCAGGCCGGCCGCGTCATCGCCCGAGGCGACGATCCGCAAGCCGGAGGTGACCCGGTTGATGGTCTTGGCGTAAAAGTCCGCGTTGACGCGCAGATAGTCCTGCGCTTGCAACGAAGTGACGTTAGTGTTGATGGTGTACGACATGCTCTCTCCTGAATGGTGTTCCGCCGGGAGTCCGTTCCCGGCTTTTGGCGTGACCCGCCGAGGGGTTCACACACGGGTCCTTATCGGAGCGAGAGCGGTTTTCTTGAATTTTCTTTCTCAGCGGCGGGGCGCTGCTGCCCGAGCCGCCCCAGCAGCGAGCGAACCAGACCGGAGGTGAGGCCCTTGGCGGCGGCCAGATTCTGCTGCGCGGCCAGGCGGATCTCCTTGCGCAGGATCAGCACCTCGGGCGGCGCCGAGATGCCGAGCTTGACGCGGCCCGGCGTGATCTCGACGACCTGGATTTCGATCGCCTCGCCGATCAGGACCGATTCCCCTGCGCGGCGCCGGATCACGAGCATGAAGTCTCCTCCTCGGGCAGAACCAGTGGGTGCCGGTGGGAATAGTCCGACCCGGACTGGATGACCTGGCGTGCCCGGCGGGTCTTCATGTTAATCACCACGGGGGCCAGCAAATTCGCCGTCGGGGGCTCCGTGGCGGCGATGGTGACGATCGCCAGGCAAAGCAGATCGGCCGCAGCTTCCGACGGCTCCCCCTCGGGCAGGCCGAGTGAGACCAGATCCTCGGGCTCGATCGTGAACCGGTAGTCCGGCTCGATCCGGCGCACCGGCAGGGTAATGAAAGCAAGGTCCGGCCGGCGAAGGCTTTGCAGGAAAATTACGGGCGCCATCGACGGCGGCTCGAGGAGCAGGAATTCGCGCTCCTCTTCGAAGGCCGGCAAGCCTTCCGGGAACAGGATCACCTGTTCCGGCTCGTAGCGGAGCAGGCCGAAATGTTCGCTCAGGAACTCCATGCCGCGCCTGGCCTCATTGAGGATGGTGCCGCCGCCCCGCTCAGCCTCTCGCCGAAGCTTCGGCCGGCGGCAAGGGCTTGGCTATACTCGTAGCGATGCACAGGCTGGCGTGGTTGGGCCTGGCGGCGGCGCTCTGGGGGCAGCCTTTCGCGGGCGTTCCCCACAGCGAATATCGCAGCCGGCGCGACGCCTTGCGCGAGTCGCTCAAGAGCGGCATGCTGATTCTCTTCGGCAACACGGAGAGGGAGCATGGCGAGCTGCGCTCGGGCTTCTCCCAGGAGCCCAATTTCTTCTACCTGACCGGCTGGGAGGAACCCGGGGCGATCCTGGTGATGAGCCCCGGCGAAGAGGCGCTGTTCGTGCCGCGGCGGGATGCGGAGCGCGAGCGTTGGACGGGACCGAAGGCGGCGCCCGAGGACCCCAACATTCGCGAAGTGACCGGCTTCGACCGGGTCTTCGCCACCGAGGAGTTCGAAGCGCGGTTGCCGGAGCTCATCAGGAACGCCTCCCGGATCTACACCTTGACGGAGGCGCCCGCGGCCGGGCGCCTGAAAGCGCTGCTGCCGCTGCGCGAGCTCACCGACATTGCGGCGCCCTTGGCGCGCCTGCGGATGAAGAAGTCTCCGGCCGAACTCGAGCTGATCCGGAGGGCCACCGCCGTGACCCTGGAGGCGCACCGGGCTGCCTGGCGGCGGCTGGCCGCCGGCCTGTTCGAGTATCAGCTTGCCGCCACCGCTGCCGGGGTCTATTTCGAGGCTGGCTGCCGCCGGCACGCCTATGCGCCGATTGTGGCGTCGGGCCCCAACGCGCTGACCCTGCATTACAACGCCAACCGCCGGCGGATCGAGCCGGGCGAGCTGGTGCTGATGGACCTAGGCGGCGAGTGCGCCTCCTACGCCGCCGACATCACGCGCACGGTTCCGGCGGGGGGCAAGTTCGGCGAGCGCCAGAGGGAGCTGTACGAGATCGTGCTCGGGGCGCAAAGGGCGGTGATCGCCGCCGTCAAGCCGGGCATGACGCTGGCCAGAAGCGGGCCGAACTCGCTGCACCAGATCGCGGTGGATTATTTCAACCAGCACGCGAAAGGGCCCGGCGGCGAGCCGCTCGGCAAGTATTTCACCCACGGCATCGGCCACCACGTCGGCCTGGAGGTTCATGACGCGGCCGAGGCGGCCCGCCCGCTCGAGCCGGGCATGGTGATTACCGTCGAGCCCGGCCTTTACATCCCCGAGGAGGGCATCGGCATTCGGATCGAAGATATGGTGCTGGTGACGGAGGACGGCGCCGAGGTTTTGAGCGCCGCTCTGCCCAAGGAGCCCGCCGAGGTGGAACGGGCGCTATCGAAAGGCGGCTGAAGATGCGCCGGCTCCGCCTCTCCGAGTTCGGCTATGTGGCGGCGCTGGCGGCCTGCTCGGTGGTGGCGATCGTCGCCGGCTGGACGGCGCCCGCCTCCCAGCTGGACAACGACGTTTACGACTTCCTGTTCCGGCTGACGGCCCGGCCGGTGGGCGATGCGGAGGCCGTGGTGCTGGCGATCGATGAGCCGACACTGGTGGCCCTGGGGGGCATGCGCCGGCTCCGCTCGATCGTCGCCCAGGGACTCGAGCGGGCCGCCCCGGCGCGCCCCAAAGCGGTCGTTGTGGATCTGATCCTGGCCGATGCGGGCGAGCCGGCCGAAGACGCCCGCCTGGAGGCGGCCCTCTCCCGAACGAACAACCTGGTTCTGGCCTGCAACCTGGTCGAAGGCAACTGGGAGGATCCGCTGGCGCGGTTTGCGCGACAGGCGCGCGCCATCGGCCACGTCCATGCCGACCCGGACCCGTTGGACAGCGTCACGCGGCGCATTCCGCTCGAGAAGGCCACGCGGGCGGAGCGCCGCTGGGCGCTGGCGCTCGAAGCCTTTCGCCTGGCGCGCGGCGGAGGGCCGGTGCTCGAAAGCCCGGAGGGGGTGGAAGTCGCCGGAACCTTCATCCCGGCGCGGCGCACCGGCGAGGCGAGCCGCTCGATGCTGGTGCGGTACTTCGCGCGGCCCGAGCAGGCGCGGGCATCGATGCCGCTCGTCTCCATTCTCGAGCTGGAGCGAGGGCGCGCGGCGCTCGACGAGCTCCGCGGGAAAGTGGTCTTCGTCGGCCTCACCGCGCAGTCGGCGCCGGGCGATCGCCACGCCACGCCCCACGGAGGCGGCCGCCAGTTGCCCGGCGTGGAAATTCACGCCTCGGCCTACGAGACGATGGCCCGGGGAGAGTTTCTCCGGCCGGTCCGGGACTCCGTGGTGTTGCTCTCCTGCCTCGGCATCGCGGCTGCGGCCGGGCTCACCTTCGCGTTTGTGTCCGGCTGGGTGGCCTACTTGTTCGGGGCGCTGCTGCTCGTGGCGGTGCATCTGGCGCCGGCGGCGCTGTTTCGAGCCGGCCTGGTCTTCCCCTACGCCGCGCCGCTCGCCACCGCCTGGCTGACCGTGGCCGGGGCGGCGACCTACCAGCACTTCGTCGTGCGGCGCCTGCTGCGGAAGTCCGAAGCCGCCCGCAGCCGCTACCAGCAGGCCATTCACTTCGTCACGCACGAGATGCGCACGCCGCTGACGGCGATTCAGGGCTCGAGCGAGCTGATGGGTCGCTATGCGCTCAGCGAGGACAAGCGCCGCCAGCTTGCCCAGATGATCAACGCCGAATCCAAGCGCCTGGCGCGGATGATCCAGACCTTTCTCGATGTCGAGCGGCTCAGCGAGGGCCAGATGGAGCTCAAACGCGAGCCGTTCGCCGTCGCTACAATCATAGAGTCGTGCCTGGAGCGCGTGCGGCCGCTGGCCGAACGCAAACGCATCGCCCTGTGCCAAGGCGAGATCGCCGACGCCGAGCTCGTGGGCGACCAGGAGTTGATGGAGTACGCCGTCTATAACCTGCTGAACAACGCCGTCAAGTACTCGCCGCCCGAGACCGAGATCACGATCTCGGCCCAGCGGGACAACCAGCGCCTGCGGCTTTCGGTCAAGGATCAGGGCATCGGGATGGACGAGGCGGAACTGAAGAACATTTTCCGGAAATTCTACCGGACCAAGCGGGCCGAGGCCTCCGGCGAGGCGGGCACGGGCATCGGGCTGGCTATTGTCGAACAGGTGGTCAGCCACCACGGCGGCCGCATCGAGGTGACGAGCAAGCCGGGCGCCGGCTCCTGCTTCACGCTCGTGTTGCCGGTGGCGGTCCCGGCTCGGGAGGCGAAGTCCCGCAGGTGAGGAGCACGAGCGTGCCGCGCCTTCTGGTGGTGGAGGACGACAGCGCCGTGCGCACCACCATCACCACGTTTCTCGAGCTGGAGGGCTATGAGGTCGACGCCGTGGCGAGCTCTGCGGAAGCGCTCGAACGGTTGAGGACGGCCCGCTACCCGATCATCGTCTCCGACATCTATCTGGACGAGCGCACGGGCCTGGACATTCTCCAGGCGGCTCGGCAGATGGATCCGCGGTGCGCCGTGATCCTGATGACAGCGCGCGGAACCATGGAAACGGTGATGAAGGCGACCGAGGGCGGCGTCTTCGACTACCTCGCCAAGCCCTTCGAGCTCGACCGCATGCTCGAGACCATCAAACGGGCCGAGGCGGCGCTGGCCGAGGCCGAACGGGGCGAGGCGTCGGAGCCCGAGGAGCTGCCGGAGACCGAGATGATCGGCAGCTCGGCGCCCATGGTCGAACTCTACAAGACGATCTCGCGCGTGGCGCCGACCGACGCCACAGTGCTGATCGAAGGCGAGACGGGAACAGGCAAGGAGCTGGTGGCGCGGCTCATCCACCGCAACAGCAAACGCGCCGGCCAACCCTTCGTGCCGGTGGATTGCGGGGCGATTGCGCCCACGCTGCTCGAAAGCGAGCTCTTCGGCGCGCTCAAGGGCTCCTACACCGGGGCCGACCGCGACCGGGTCGGCGTGCTCGAGGCGGCGCACCGGGGCACGGTCTTCCTCGACGAAATCGGCGACATCGAGCTCGGCTTCCAGCTCAAGCTGCTGCGGTTTCTCCAGGAGCGGCAGGTGCGGCCGCTGGGCTCGGCGAGGGCGCGCGAAGTCGATGTGCGGGTGCTGGCGGCGACCAATCGCGACGTGCAGCGACTGGTGGACGAGGGCAAGTTCCGCCAGGATCTCTGGTTCCGCCTGAACGTGGTACGCATCAAGGTGCCGCCGCTGAGGGAGCGCTTCGGCGACGTGCGTCTGCTGGCGGCCTTCTTCCTGCGCCGTTACAACGAGCGCTACGGGCAGCAGGCTCGCCTTCTGGAAAGCGGCCTGGGGGTGATGGAGCAATACCGCTGGCCGGGCAACGTGCGCCAGCTCCAGCACATGATGGAGCGGCTGGTGATTCTGGCCCCGGCCGGTCGCATCGACGCCGAGGCGGTGCGCGAGGCGATTCGCGCCATGGAGTCTCGCGAACAGGTCAGCGAATCGCTAGCCGACACCGAGGCGGAGCAGATCCGCCGCGTGCTGGCGGCCACTAAGGGTAACAAGAGCCATGCCGCCAAGATCCTGGGCATCGAGCGCAAGACGCTCTACCGGAAGCTGGAGCGGCTGGGCATGATCTAAGCGGTGCCGCTTGCGGAGCGGGCGGCAAGCAGGCACCATAGGGCAAGGAGAGTTTCGAAGCCGATGAAATCCACGCTAAGCCGACGTTCCTTTTTCGCTTTGCCCGCACTCGGAGCGCTCGCCCAGCGCATGAAGGTTCCCTACGGGCTCGAGCTGTACTCGGTGCGCGACCAGATGAAGGCGGACGTTCCGCGCGTTCTGCGCGAGGTGGCGCGCATGGGGTACGAGGTGGTGGAGTTCTACGCCGTCTACTTCGACTACACCGCCGAACAAGCCAAAGAGCTGCGTAAGGTGATGGACGATGTCGGCCTGCGCTGCACGAGCACGCACAATGCCGGGAAGTTCCTCGAACCGGAGAATCTGAACCGCACCATCGAGCTCAACCAGATTCTCGGCAGCCGGCACATCATCCAGGCCAGCGCCGGCAAGATCACGTCGCTCGACGGCTGGCGCCGCGTGGCCGATCGGCTCAACGAGGTGGCCGACACGCTCCGGCCCCACGGCCTGCGGACCGGCTTCCACAACCACCCGCTCGAGTTCCAGCCGCTCGAAGGCCGGCTGCCCATGGACGTGCTCGGGGAGAGCACGGCGAAGGAGGTGATTCTCCAGCTCGATGCCGGCGCGGCGCTGGCCGCCGGCGCTGACCCGGTAGCCTTCATCCGCCGCTTCCCTGGCCGCGTCGCCAGCATTCACGTCAAGGACTACTCTCCGGAGCCGGGCAAGGGCTTCCGCGTGTTGCTCGGCGAGGGCGCCGTCGACTGGAAAGCGCTGTTCGAGGCTGCCGAGACGGTGGGCGGCGTCGAGTACTACTTCATCGAACAGGAAGGCTCCGAGTATCCCTCGATGGAGACGGCGGAGCGGTGCCTGGCGGCGTTGCGCAAGCTGCGCGGCTGAAGGGCCCCAACCTGTATAATCAGGTATGAAAATCCTTCTGGCGGAGGCCATCATGCCTGATTTGACGCGGCGGCATTTCTTTCATTCTGCGCTGGGGGCGGTGGCAGCTTCCCCCCTGGTGCGGGCGCAGAGTCCCATCCCCGTCTATGACCAGCGGGCCCGCGTGGCTCTCGTGCACGGTGAAGACCGGCGCAAGAACATCTACGAGGCGCTCAAGATGATCGAGCCGGACATCGCGCCGGCGCTCAAGAGCAAGCGTTACGTCATCATCAAGCCTAACAACGTTTCCACGCGCAACCAGCTCGCCAGCACCCATGCCGACGCTCTGCGCGGCATCCTCGATTTTCTGGAGCCCTACCGCAAGCCGGTGGTCATCGCCGAATCCTCGGCCGGAGACACGCGCGAGGGCTACGAGACCTTCCTCTACACGCGCCTGCCGGGTGAGTACAAGCCGCTCCAGGTGAAGCTTGTCGACCTCAATGAAGAGGGGCTTTACGAGGTGATTCACATCCTGGACGCCAATCTTCACCCGGTGCCCGTGCGCCTGGCCAAGCGGCTGCTCGATCCGGACGCCTTCGTGCTTTGCGCGGCGGTCATGAAGACGCACAATACCGTCATCGCCACGCTTTCGGTGAAGAACATGACGCTCGGGGCGCCCCTGCACCAGCCGCCGGGCGAGACGCGGCGCTGGAACGACAAGCGGCACTACCACGGCGGGGTGCGACAGACGCACTACGGCATGATGCTGACGGCGCAAAAGATGCGGCCGTACTGGGGCGCCACGGTCATCGACGGCTTCGAGGGAATGGAGGGCAACGGCCCGGTTTCCGGCACGCCCGTGCCTTCGCGGGTGGCCATCGCCGCGGCCGACTACATCGCCGCCGACCGCGTGGCGGTCGAGGCCATGGGCATCGATGCCGACTGGATCGGCTACCTCAAGTTCTGCCATCAGGTGGGGCTCGGCCAGTACGAGCTCGACAAGATCGACATCGCCGGCGCCCCGCTCGAGAAGGTTCGCCGGAAGTACGTCCTGCATCGGGACATCGAGCGCCAGCTCCAGTGGATGGGCGAGATGACCGAGGTGCCGCCGAAGCTCGGCTGAGGCCCCGGCGGGCCGGCGGCGCCGCGCGCCGATGCTATGATGGCAGTCGAGCGAACGTGGCGGAACTGGCAGACGCACCAGACTTAGGATCTGGCGGGGCAACCCGTGGGGGTTCGACTCCCCCCGTTCGCACCACTCCCCGGCCCTAAAGCGCAAGGTCCTCGCTCGGTTCAAGGCGTGATAGATTCCGCGTAGCGGGGATCATCCGGTGCCATTCGGGTTTTGGTTGGCCGTCGTTCTCTCCTCCGCCGCAAACTCATCGACGTTTGTGGCCGACTACGTCGAGGACCGCTCGAACCGGGTCTTCGGCTGCTACTGCGAATGGTCCAGCGAAAATGTGATCTCGGGGCGCGAGGCGGCCCTGGTCTGGCATGTGCGTTCGGGCTGTTACCGGGGCGTCGATCTGGCGGGCGTCACGGTGGCGGCGGTCATCGAAGGCGAGGACAACCTCAGCCGCGGCAACCCACCGCGCAAGAGCGTGCTGAACGTCAGCGAGGCGGCCAGCGCCGAGCAGCGGAGCGCCGCCGAAGCCTGGGTGCGGGACCGCTACGGCGCGCTGCTGGGAACCGTGTTGCGGGTCTGCGCCCTGCCGTTGCGCTTCCTCCGCCAGGGTGATCTGGCGTCGCTCAAGGTCGGGGACCGGTTGGAGCTGGAGATGCGGCGGGCCCGGCCTAGGGTGGACGTGATGCAGGCGGCGACGCACTGGTACGATCCCTTCATCGCGCTCGAGGAGACGATCCTGGCCACCGGGCTGCGCTCGAAGTATTCGGGCGGGGAAATTGATCGCCGCTGGGACTGGCGCGATCCGGGCATTACCGGCTACTTCGGCACGGTGCGGCTCCAAGGGGAGGAGATGGCCTGCGCCGGGCGCCCCTCCGTCGGGCGCAGTTGACCCCCGCCGGGGGCCGGCAGCCCCGCCGGAGGGTCTTGTTACAATAAGCTTTCGCAACGGGCGGGCACAAACGCGCATCTAGGTGAACGAAGGCCGGTTTGGGCGAAAAGGTTCAAAGAGAAGCGGCAGGGAGGAAGTCGATTGTTCTTTCGTAGCATGACCAGCTTGTTGTTGCTGGCGGCGGGAGCCTTTGCCTCCGCCGAACCGGTTGCCAATCCGAGGCCTGCCGAGGAGGTGCTGCGGCGCTACCTCGCCGCCACCGGCTCCCAGCGGACGGCGCTCCGGGACGTCTCCATGCAGGTCGACATCCAGGCCAACATCCCGGCGCTCAACAAGTCCGGCCGGCTGACGGCCTTGCGCCACATCTCGAAGGTGGGCAAGGTCACCTACGAAGTGCTGTCGTTCATGGGCGACAACATGATCAAGCGCGATGTGATCGCCCGTTACATGACAGCCGAGGTCAAGTCCTCCTCCAACGGCGACGCCGACGCCATCGCCATCAACACCGACAACTACCGGTTCCGCTACCGCGGCATGTACGGCGACGGCGACTGGCGGCTGCATCTGTTCGAACTCAAGCCCAAGAAGAAGCGCGCCGGGCTGTTTGAAGGCTGGCTGTGGGTCGAGGACCGGACCGGCTTGCCCGTGCGCGAGTCGGGCCGGTTTGTCACGACGCCGTCGGTTTTTCTGAAGCGGATCGAGTTCGTTCGCGATTACGAGCTTCGGGACGGCATGGCCCTGCCGGCCTCGATCGAAAGTAGCATCGTGACCCGCGTGGTCGGCCTCGCCAAGATCAACATCCGCTTCCACGACATTCACTTCAACGGCGACCGCGGCGAACTGCGCGCCCAGACGGCCGCTCTGCTGCGCTAGGCCTCCCTCCGGCCGGTCCCGGCGGGGGCCGATGTATAATGTGGGAGAGGTATCGGCCGGCAAACGGTGGGTTAGAAACCCACCTTTTTCGTGAATGGGCGTGCAACAGGCAACAAAAGAAGGCGTCGTGGCTCGTGTCCTGGAGATCGCCGAACGTGTCGGCGCGGCCGAAGGAATCGAGATCGTGGACGTCGAATTCAAGGGCGCGGGAAGCCGGCGGGTTCTGCGCGTTTTCATTGACAAGCCTGAGGGGATTTCGCACGCCGATTGCGAGTTCATGTCACGCCAGATCGGGACGATCCTCGATGTCGAAGACGTCGTTCCCGGCGGCGCCTACCACCTCGAGATCAGCTCTCCCGGCATCGAGCGCCGGTTGAAAAAACCGCGCGATTTCGAGCGGTTCGTGGGACGCAAGGTGAAGGTCACGCTGCGCGTGCCGGTGGCCGAGCGGCGGCACTACGAAGGGGTGCTGAGCGGTTTCGCCGACGGCGTTGTGACGATCGAGCCGGCCGAGGGCCGGCCCGTGTCGTTCCGCCTCGAGGATCTCGAGCGGGCCAACCTGAAGTTCGACTGGTAATTCCCGACACAGGAAGCAACGAGGATGCGCAATACGTTGGCGACCATCTATCAGTCCATCGAGATCTTGAGCAAGGAGAAGGGGATCGATCCGCAGATCGTGCTGGATGCGGTCAAGGATGCCATGCTGGTGGCGGCGCGCAAGCATTACCGGACCGAAGAGGACCTGGTCGCCGAGATGGACGAATCGAGCGGGGCCATCTCGATTTACGCCGTCAAGAGGGTGGCCGAGCCGGTCGTGGATCCCGTACACGAAATCTCGCTCGAGGAGGCGCGGCGCCTCGATCCGGCCGCCGAGATCGGCGCCACCGTGCGCATTCCGAAGAACACCGAGGCGCTGGGGCGGATCTCGGCGCAGACAGCCAAACAGGTGATCCTTCAGAAGGTGCGCGAGGCCGAGCGGGAGACGATCTATTCGGTCTACTCCGGGCGGGTGGGCGAGCTGGTCAACTGCACGGTGAAGCGGTTCGAGGGGCCGGACATCATCGTCGACCTGGGCAAGACCGAGGCCCGGCTGCCCAAGAAAGAACAGTCGAAGCTGGAGAGTTTCTCGATCGGCGACCGCGTCCGGTGTGTGATCAAGTCGGTCGACAAGACGGGAAAGAACGCCGGCGTGACCGTCTCGAGGGCCGCTCCGGAGTTCGTCGTGCGCCTGTTCGAGCAGGAGGTGCCGGAGATCTATGACGGCACGGTGGTCATCAAGGCCTGCGCGCGCGAGGCAGGCGAGCGAACCAAGATCGCCGTCTGGAGCCGCGACCGGGACGTCGACAGCGTCGGGGCCTGCGTAGGAATGAAGGGCATGCGGGTGCAGTCGATCATCCGCGAGCTTCGCGGCGAGAAGATCGATATCATCCAGTATTCCGACGATCCGGTGGTGTTCGCGACCAACGCCCTCAGTCCGGCCAAGATTACCCGCGTGGCGATCATCGATCCGGTGGAAAAGCACATGGAGGTGATCGTCGACGACACGCAGCTTTCGCTCGCCATCGGCAAGAAAGGCCAGAACGTGCGCCTGGCGGCAAAGCTGCTCGGCTGGCGTATCGACATCAAGAGCGAGGAAGAGAAGCGGCAGGAGATCGAGTCGCAGATGGCGGCCCTGGTGGTTCCGGGCGCACCGGTCTCGGTCCTGCTCGATTTCGGCCTGCCCGAAGAGCTGGTGGAGGCGCTGGTGCGGGCGGGGGTGGCGACGGTGGAGAAGCTGGGTTCGATGACGCCGGAGGAGCTTCAGGAGATCCCGGGCATCGGCGCGGAGACGGTGGAGGCGATTCAGGCGGCGGTGATCAGCTACTACGGGCAGTTCGAGGTGGCGCTCGAGCCGGAGAACGCCGAGGCGCAGCCCGCCCAGACGGCCGCCCAGGAGTTCGAACAAGCTGAGGAGGCCCCGGAGCCGGACGGCCTCGAGCCGCTGACGGAAAACCTCGCGGAAAGCGACTCCAGCTCCCTGGAATTCGATTCGTCCGAGATTGAATCTGATACGATGGAAGGAAGAGACCGAACGGAGTGACGCGGCAGAGGCCACCTCTCTGAGCTTTCATCTCCCCGAGGTGAATCATGTCGGAATGACGTGAACAGTGCGTGGCGGCAGGGCCACCGAAGGAGCAAGACAGCGACACAGTATGAGTCGAATTCGCATCAATGAGCTGGCGCGGGAACTCGAAGTCAAGCCCGGTGTTATCCTCGATCTACTCCCCGAAATCGGCATTCACGACAAGAAGACCCACTCCAGCTCGATCGACCAGGAGGACGCGCAAAAGATTCGCGCCTTGCTCCGCCGCGAGACGCCGCCCGAAGCGCCCGAGGCTGCGCCTGTGTTAGTCTCCAAGGAGCCGGAGGCTCCGGTCGTCGTCGAGCCTGCTCCGGCCCAGAAGGAGGAAGTCTCGCCCGCCGTCAGTCCGATCCCGCCAAGCCAGGCGCCTGAGCTGGGAGTCCCTGAAGATGGCGCCGGGCGTCCCCAGGCGCAGCCGGCGGCGCCGGCCCCGGTGGCTGCCGCGGCCGCACCGCCGAAGCCGGCTGAAGCGCCGGCGCCTCGACCGGCGCCGCAGCCTCTGCGCCCGCCGCTCGCCGGCCAGGCGAGAACCCCGGCGGCCCCGGCAGCACCTCCTACGCCCCCGCCGCCCGCCCCCTCGGTTGCGCCGCCTCCCAAGACAGTGGCGATTCCGGCGCGTCCCGCGCCGCCGCCGCCTCGACCGGGGCAGATTCTCTCCGGGCCGCGGCAGCCGCTGCCTCCTGGTCTCTCGGGGCTGTCGGAGGGATCGCCGGCAGTGGCGCCCGTGCCGGGTCGGCCCGTTCCCGCACCGCCACGACCGCGTCCACCGGCAGCCAGGCCCAATGCGCCTGCGCCGGTTGGTGCCCAGGCGCAGCAGGTTCGAGGGCCGCTGGTGGGCCAGCCGCCGCCGCGGCCGGTGGTACCGCCGCGTCCGGAACTGGTGAAGAAACTGGCCGAGCAAGGAAAGATCCCCGGGCAACCGGTGCCCCGGCCGGGCCTGCCGCGACCCGCGCAGACCCCGGTCCCCGGCCAGCCGATCTATCGCGGACCGATCCGTCCCGGGCAGCCCGTCTTGCGGGGGCCGGGCGTCCCGAGCCCTCGGCGCCATCCGGTCTCGCCGGTTGAGCCGCCTGAAGTGGTGAGCCCGGCTCCAACAGCACCCGGGCGGCGACATCCGGCGAAGCCTCGGCTCGTCCCGCGTGAGCGCGACGTCGACGGTGAGGGTAAGCTGCGTGCCCCGGGTCCCCGGACGGCCGAGCCCGAACCGGTGGCCGTCAACAAAGAGATCACGATCTCCGAGGGCATCACGGTCAAGGAGCTGGCGGAGAAGCTCGGCCTGAAGGCGAGCCTCGTCATCAAGAAGCTGCTTGACCGGAAGGTTTTCGCCACCATCAATCAATCGCTCGACATCAAGCTCGCCCGGGAGCTGGCAGAAGCCTTCGGGGCGACGGTCAAGCAGATGAGTTACGAGGAGGAGACTGCGGCGGCGGTGGTCAGCGTCGAGGGCGAGGACCAGGAGCTGGTCAAGCGGCCGCCGGTGGTGACCGTGATGGGTCACGTCGACCACGGCAAGACCTCCCTGCTCGACGCCATTCGCGCCACGCGCGTGGCCGAGCGCGAGGCGGGCGGCATCACCCAGCACATCGGCGCCTACTGGGTGGAGAAGAACGGCAACAAGATCGTCTTCATCGACACGCCGGGTCACGAGGCCTTCACGCGCATGCGCGCCCGCGGAGCCAAGGTCACCGACATCGTCGTTCTGGTGGTGGCGGCCGACGATGGCGTCATGCCGCAGACCAAAGAGGCGATCGACCACGCGCGCGCTGCCAATGTGCCGATCATCGTGGCCATCAACAAGATCGACCGGCCCGATGCGAATCCGGAGCGGATCAAGCAGCAGTTGGCCGATCTGAACCTGCTGGCCGAGGATTGGGGCGGCGATGTGGTCATGGTTGCGGTGTCGGCGCGCACGGGCCAAAATCTGGATCGGCTGCTTGAGATGATCAACCTGGTGGCCGACATGCTCGAGCTCAAGGCCAATCCAAAGCGGCCGGCAGAGGGGACGGTGCTCGAAGCCAAGCTCGACCGCGGACGCGGTCCGGTCGCCACCGTGCTGGTGCGCAACGGGACGCTGCGGGTGGGCGATACGTTTATCTGCGGCGCGGTACTCGGCAAGGTGCGCGCACTGTTCGACGACCGGGGCAATTCGGTCGAGGAGGCGGGCCCGTCCATGCCCGTCGAGGTTCTGGGCATGGAGAGTGTGCCGGAGGTGGGCGACGTCTTCCAGGTGGTCACCGACATCGCCAAGGCGCGGCAGATCGTCATGTACCGGGAAAACAAGGCGCGCGAGCAGGCCCTGGCCAAGAGCAGCCGCATCACGCTCGAGCGGTTGCACGAGCAGCTCCGTGAGGGCGAGGTCAAGGAGCTGAACGTGATCCTGAAGGCGGACGTCGGCGGCACGGCGGAGGTGATCTCGGAGACGCTCCAGAAGCTTTCCAACGAGAAGGTGCGGGTGCGCGTGCTGCACAGCGGCGTCGGCGCCATCACGGAAAGCGACGTCGATCTGGCGGTGGCCTCCGACGCCATCATCGTCGGCTTCAACGTGCGGCCGGAACGCAGCGCCGCGCAACTGGCCGAGCAGGAGAAGGTGGACATCCGGCTGCACACCGTCATCTATGAGCTGACCGACGAGATCAAGGCGGCCATGGCGGGCCTGCTCGAGCCGGTTTACAAGGAGGTGTACCGCGGCCGGGCCGAGGTGCTGCAAACCTTCCGCATCTCGAAAGTGGGCACCGTCGCCGGCTGCCTCGTACAGGACGGCACGCTGAGCCGCGACCACCAAGTCCGGCTGCTGCGGGACAATGTCGTCGTCTACACCGGCCGGATCAGTTCGCTCAAGAGGTTCAAAGATGATGTCCACGAGGTGCGCTCGGGCATGGAATGCGGGGTCGCTTTCGAGAATTTCAACGATGTCAAGCCGGGCGACGTCGTGGAGGCCTTCGTCACCGAACGGGTGGCGGCGGAAGTACCCGTCTAAGCGCCGGCCGGCGCCATCAAACGGAGCCAGACCATGCCATCGATCGGCGTGATCACCCTCGAGATGCGACTCGACCACTCCCACTCGCTCAAAGACAAGCGGCATGTCGTCAAGAGCCTCAAGGAGCGCCTGCGGAACCGCTATAACGTCGCGGTCGCCGAGATCGCCTACCAGGATCTCTGGCAGCGGGGCCTCCTGGCCGCCGTCACGGTGGCCAGCAGCCGGGCGATCGCCGAGAAGACGCTGCAATCGGTCGAGAAGGAGGCGAGCGACACGCTGGGCCCGCTGCTCGTGGAGACGGTGGTGGAGTGGCTGGATTGACGCGAGCGCCATGGATCCGCACCGGAGCGAGCGCCTCGCCGAGCTGCTGCGGGAGGAGCTTGACGAGATCATCAACTACGAGCTCGATGATCCGCGCATTGTCGATGCCGCAGTGACCGAAGTGCTTCTGGCGCCGGATCTTCGCTATGCCGAGGTCCGCCTGGCATTCTCCGGGGGCATCGAGGCGGCTGCCGGCGCCCTGAAGGCGCTCGAGCATGCCAAAGCCCATATCCGCCGGCTGCTGGCTGCGCGAATCGAGGTGCGGCGGCTGCCGGATTTGCGATTTGCCTCGGATCTGGCAGTGGACTCGCCGGAGCGTCTGAAGCGGCTGCTGGGGCGGATCCGGCGGGGGAGGCCGCGGGAGGGCGCGGGCGGGGCGGGACCGGGCGGGCGGCCATGAAACAGATTGTGCTAGTTTTGTCCTTGGTGTCGCCCCTGCTGGCTGCCGAGATGCTCCGCATCTCCTCCAGTCTCGACGCCATGGGCACCACCTTCACCATCGTGGCTTACGACGAGGATCGCGCCCGGCTGGAGAGCGCCACCGACGAGGCCTTCGAAGAGGTGCGCCGCCTGGATGCCCTGTTGTCCAACTACAAGAGAGACAGTGAGTGGAGCCGGGTGAACCGCGAGGCGGCCACCCGGCCGGTCGCCGTCAGCCAGGAGCTCTTCGATCTGCTCGCCGCCTGCATCGACTACAGCCGCCGAAGCGGGGGCGCCTTCGACATCACGGTGGCCCCGCTGGTCAAGATCTGGGGCTTCTACAAGGGCTCCGGCCGCCTGCCGCACCGGGCGGAGATCCGCGATGCTATGGCCAAGGTCGGCTTCGAGGGCTTGATCCTCGACCCGGTCTCCCGGACGGTCCGCTTCGCCAAACCGGGCATGGAGATCGACCCCGGCGGGATCGGCAAAGGCTACGCCGTCGATCGGGTGGTGGCCGTTCTCAAGGCTGCGGGCATCGGCGTCGCGCTGGTCTCCGCCGGCGGGAGCAGCATCTACGCCCTCGGCGCACCGCCCGGCCAGGCGGGCTGGAAGGTCAAGATCCGCCATCCGAAGTCGCCCAGCGAGACGATCGAGGAAACGATCCTCAACAACGAATCGATGTCCACCTCCGGCAGCTACGAGAAGTTCTTCGTAGTCGGGGGGAAACGCTACACCCACATTTTCGATCCCCGCACCGGCTACCCCGCCACCGGTGCCGTCTCCGTCTCGGTCGTCGCGCCGAAAACGATCGACAGCGAGGCCTGGACAAAACCGTTTTTCATCCGCGGCCGCGCCTGGACCGCCCGGCACAAGCCGGAGGGATTCCGCGTGTACTTTTGCGAAGAGAAGATGGAAGTGGCATGCGCATGGCTCCAATGACCTCTCGCTTTCTCGATGCCTGCCGCCGCAGGCCGACCGATGTTCGCCCCGTGTGGTTCATGCGGCAGGCCGGCCGGTATCTCAAGCAGTACCGGGAGGTCCGCGCCCGGCACGGGATCCTGGAGATCTGCAAGCGTCCGGATTTGGCGGCGACGGTCACGCTCCAGCCGGTGGAATATCTGGACGTGGACGCGGCGATCATCTTCGCCGACCTGCTGCTGCCGGTCGAGCCGATGGGCCTCAAGCTCCGGTTTGCGGCCGATCAGGGTCCGGTGATCGAAAATCCCGTCCGGACTTCCGAGGACGTCGACGCGCTGTCGATTTCCAACACCGACGACCTGGGTTACGTCGGCGAAGCGATCCAAATCGTCACGCGCGCCCTGGCCGGCCGCGTGCCCGTCATCGGCTTTGTCGGCGCCCCGTTCACGATCGCCAGCTACATGATCGAGGGCGGCGCCTCGCGCACCTTCCTCACCACCAAGAAGATGATGTACAACGACGAGGCGCTCTGGCGGCGGCTGATGGGCAAGCTGGTGGATGTGCTCGGACCGTTCGCCCTGCTTCAGGTGACCGCCGGCGCCCGCGCCATTCAGGTCTTCGATAGCTGGGCGGGCGCGCTGGGCCCGGACGATTACGCCCGGTACGTCGCCCCGTACTCGCGCGCGCTGATCGAGCGGATTCGCTCAAGCGGTGTGCCCGTGATTCATTTCGGGACCGGCACCGGAGGATTTTTCCGGGAGCTCCACGCCGCCGGCGGCGACGTGCTCGGGGTCGACTGGCGGATCAACATCGATCAGGCCTGGATGGACATCAGCTATCGGGCCGCCATCCAGGGGAACCTGGACCCGGCGGTGTTGTTTGCGCCGCTGCCCGAGCTCAGGATGCGAGTCCACGAGCTGCTCAAGCGTACCGGAAGCCGGCCGGGCCACATCTTCAATCTCGGCCACGGCATCCTGCCCGAGACGCCCCAGGCCAACGTCAAGGCCGTGGTCGAGTTCGTCCGGGAGTTTCGCCTGTAGCCGGCATGAAGGACGCGGTTCTGCTGCTCGCACACGGCGCTCCGGAACGCGTCGAGGACGTGCCGGAGTATCTCCGCTACGTCCGCGGGGGCCGCCCCACGCCTCCGGAGCTGGTTCAGGAGGTGGCCCACCGCTACGCCGAGATCGGCGGGGCTTCGCCGCTGACGGCCCGCACGCGCGAGCAGGCCGAGGCCCTCGAGCGCCTGCTCGGCATCCCGGTCTACTACGGCATGCGAAACTGGCATCCTTTCATCCGGGACACGCTGGCGCGGATGCAGGCCGACGGAGTGGAACGCATCGTCGCGCTTTGCCTGGCGCCGCAGTATTCCAAGATGAGCGTCGGCTTCTATTTCCGGCGGACGCAGGAGGCCAAGGAGTCGCTGGATTACAAAGCGACGATCATCTGGACGAAGAGCTTTCACGATCACCCCGGCCTCATCCGGGCTTTCGCCGGGCGGATCCGGCCGCTTCTGCCCGCCGAGCTGGTCCTCTTCACGGCCCACAGCCTGCCGGAAAAGATTCTCGAAAACCGGGATCCCTACGACGCCGAGGCGCGCGCCACGGCTCGCCTGGTGGCCGCCGAACTCGGCCTGGCGCGCTGGGAGTTCGCCTACCAGAGCCAGGGAATGACCGACGACGCCTGGCTCGGCCCGACGGTCGAGTCCCGCCTGGATGCCTATGCCGCCCAGGGCGTCCGCGACCTCGTCCTGGCGCCGATCGGCTTCGTGTCCGACCATGTAGAGATCCTCTACGACGTTGACATTCTGTTCAGGGATTATGCGCGCGAACGCGGCATCGAGTTGCGCCGGCCCGAGTCGCTGAACGCTTCCCCGGAGTTTATCGCCGCCCTCGCCGACGTCGTTCGCCAGAGGCTGAAGAATGCCGAAGGCTGAGGTGGCCATTGTCGGCGGCGGCATCTCCGGTCTGTCGACGGCCTGGTACCTGACGCGGGCCGGCATCCCCGCCTGTCTGTTCGAGCGGCGCGGGCGCTTGGGCGGCGTCATCGTCACCGAAGTCGTCGACGGTTGCCTCATCGAAGGCGGGCCGGACAGCTTTCTGTCGGCCAAGCCCTGGGCGATGGAGCTCATTCGCGAGCTCGGCCTGGCTTCGGAGGTCATCGGCTCCAACGACCATCTGCGCGTGACCTACCTGTGGAAGCGGGGGCGGCTGGTGCCTCTGCCCGACGGGCTGATGCTGATGGTCCCCACCCGCGTGCTGCCCATGATCACCACGCGGGTGCTGGGATGGGGCACCAAGCTTCGAATGGGCCTCGAGTGGTTCCGAGCGAGTGGCAATGCCGCGCCTCCCGACAGGACCGTGGCCGAATTCGTCCGGGAACATTACGGGCAGGAGGCGGTGGACTATCTGGCTGAGCCGCTGCTGGCCGGGGTCTATGGGGGCAGCCCGGAGGAGCTGAGCGTGGCGAGTGTGCTCGGCCGATTTGTCGAACTGGAGGCTCGCTACGGCAGCTTGACCCGCGGGGTGCTGGCCGAGCGGCGGAGGATGTCGGCGCGGGCCGGCTCACTGCCGCTGTTTCAGACCCTGAAAGCGGGGTTGGGACGGCTGGTGGAGGCCCTGGCCGGGGCCATTGCGCCTTCGGTCGAGGTGCACTACGGCGAGGTCGAGGCGCTCGAGCGGACCTCCGCCGGATGGCGATTGCGGTCGCAAGGCGCCTGGGCCGACTTCCGGGCCGTTGTCCTCGCCTGCCCGGCTTACGAGGCGGCGCGGCTCATCCGCAGCGTGGACGGTGAGCTGGCAAGCTGGCTCGAGGAAATTCCCTACAGTTCGTCGATGACGGTGGCGCTCGGCTACGACAGCCGTCGTTTCTCCCATCCCCTCAATGGGTTCGGTTTCCTGGTACCAAAAAAAGAGCGCCGCCGTCTCATCGCCTGCACCTGGGTCGGAACGAAGTTCCCCCACCGGGTGCCGCCGGACCGAGTCGTCCTGCGGTGCTTCCTGGGCGGACGCGAGGACCCGGGGATCCTGGAGAGGAGCGACGAAGCCGTGCTGGGAATCGTGCGCGAGGAATTGGCGCGAATCATGGGGGTCACCGAGGAGCCGGTCTTTTACCGGGTGGCCCGCTGGCCGGCCTCGATGGCGCAGTACACGCTCGGACATCAGGACCGCTTGCGGCGCATCGAGCAGCGGCTGGAGGCCCTCGACGGCCTCTTGCTGGCCGGAAACGCCTACCACGGCATAGGCATACCCGATTGCGTGCGGAGCGGCAAGGAGGCCGCCAGCCGCATCGCCGCGCGCTACTTCTGATTTTTCCGATCCTTGATTTTGATTTCGACGCGCTCCGAGCGGACTCGAATCGCCTCCATGTTGTAGCCCAACTCGAAAGGCTCGCCTATCTTGGCGTCGGGATATTGCGGCCGGAAGACATAATCGAGCAGGAGGTTGAGGGTGCGCCCCTCGATCAGGACGCCGGAGATCTCCACCCGCTCCAGATCCACCGTGGCGATGCCGCCGCCGCTCGTCAGGCGCACGGTAACCGAAACAGGCCGCTCACCCTCGAGCAGCATTCGCAAGAGCCAATTTCCGGTGCCTTGCCCGGAGCTGAGCTTGGAAAAATCGATCAGGGCCTGACCCGTTGCGCCATCCTCCCGCAGGGAGATCGAGGGGCGGCGGATCGCCTCGGGATATTTCCGGGCGGCTTCCGTTTCCGCCCAAGCGTTAATCTCTGCGGGGGTCAGGATAATGAGGGCGCCGGGTGGAACACTCTCCTGACCGATGGCGTCGATTTTGTGCTTCGCCCGCAGGTAATCGGCGTTTTGGGCCGCCGGCAGCAGGGCGGCCGCTAAGGCGAGGACCGGCCCAAATCGCGTGTGCATATATCAATTCGACGCGGAGAGGTGGCGGGTGGGTGCGGCGGAGGCGCGGCTTGGAGGAGGCGATTGGATGCGAATTTTGAGTGCGGGCTTGACAAAACCTAAAGTTTTGCCTTATATTTCAAGACACAGTGCATTGATCGCACAGAGGAAATAGCCGCTGTGGCCCTTTCCGGCAGGAGGAGAGGCGTGAGTTGGCGGTGGCGCAGACGAGGCCTGTGGTGCTGGCTGGCATCGGCAGGCATCCTGGGGGCGACCGTTTTGCCCCAGGGCGATCCCCGGCTCCCGAACGCATCTGGGGTGCTCACCCCAAAGAGCAGTTTCGAAGCTTGGCAACTCTATTACACTCCGTGGGGTCCTGCCTCCGTCGTGCGATCCGAGATGGCGCGCCCGGCAACCGCAACCGGATCCTCCCAAGACTCCGACGATTGGCGGTGGGAGGAGGCGTCGCTGTATCACTTCACCAAACCCGCCGTCGAAGCCTCCATCGTGCACTCCCGGGTGGGACGCAGGCTGCTCGAACTCTATGAGACAGGCCTGAACCTGTTACCTCTCGAGGCGCGGCTGCGGGTTTATGCCAGCTTTACCGGCGCCGGCTACGACCTCAACGCGTGGCGCCAGGTTTCGAGCGCCGAGCTCGAGGCTGCCGAAGTGAACCTGGTGCCGGAGCCATCGCCGCTGGCGCTGTTGTTGACCGGCCTGGTGTGCATCGCGCTGGCCAAGGGCCTCCGGCGCCGTAGGGCGGACTGAGCGCTCTACGCTTCTGAGCGGTGCACGATTTTGCCCCCGACGACAGTCAACCTGACCTTGACGCCGGGGATCTGCTCGGGCGCGATCGCTGTCAGGTCCTCCTCGAGCATGACGAGATCGGCCAGCTTGCCGGGGGTGAGAGAGCCTTTGAGATCTTCCTCGAAAGAGGCGAAAGCGCTGGAACGGGTATAGGCGACGAGCGCCTCCTCGAGCGTGATCTTTTCCTCCGGGACCCAGCCTTGCGGATGGGCGCCGTCTAGCGTGCGGCGGGTCACGGCCGCGTAAATGCCCTCGAGCGGTGAGGCGGGCGCGACGTACCAATCGCTGCCGAAAGCCAGCACCGCGCCGGAGGCGAGCAGGCTCCGGAACCGGTAGCAGTCGCGAAGGCGGTGCGCACCGACGGCGCGTTCGGCCCAGCGGCCGTCGTCGATGGCGTGGTAGGGTTGCATGCTGGCGATGACGCCCAGACGGGCAAAGCGCGGCACGTCCTGGGCCGCAAGGTGTTGCGCGTGCTCGATGCGGAAGCGGCGGTCGCGCCTGCCGTGCCGGCGCGCCACGCGCTCGTAGATATCGAGCAGCAAGCGATTGGCGCGATCGCCGATGGCGTGAACCATCACGTGCAGCCCGGCCCGGTCGGCGCCCGCAATCCAGCTTTCGAGCTGCTCCGGCGTGTTGACCAGCAGGCCCCGATTCGCCGGCTCGTCGACGAAAGCCTCGAGAAAAGCCGCCGTCCGTGAGCCGAGCGAGCCGTCGGCGAAACCTTTCAGGCCGCCGATGCGCAGCCATTCATCGCCACGCCCCTTCAGACGAACCTCCTCGTCGAGGCGTTCGTGGTCGCTGAGCGGCACGGCGGCATAGATCCGCAGCGTCAGGCGCCCTGCGGCCCTTGCGCGGCGGAAGACCTCGAGATCGGACCATGTGCCCATGTGGTGGACCGAGGTCACGCCCAGGGCGGCAAGATGGCGCATGGCCGTCTCGAGCGCCTGATCCAGCTCCTCGGGGCCCGGCTCCGGCATCACCCGGCGGATGAGCGAGATCGCGTTGTCCTTGAGCAGCCCGGTGGGCTCGCCGGCCTCGTCCCGTACAATGGTTCCGCCTGGAACTTCCCTGGTGGCGCGCGAGATACCGGCCAGTTTCAGGGCGAGCGAGTTCGCCAGGCCCATGTGGCCGTCCAGCCGGTTGATCCAGACCGGGTGCCGCGGCGTCACCGGATCAATCCAGTCCTTGCGCGGCAGCTCGCCGCCCCAGCGCTCGTGGTCCCAGTCGCCGCCGGTGATCCAGGCTCCCTCGGGCAGGCGGCGGGCGTAGTCGCGGATGCGGGCGACGAACTCCTCCCGGCTGACAGCGTCGCGCAGCGAAACCTGGCTGAGCCTGCGGCCGCCCTCGAGCAGATGCAGATGGGAGTCCGTGAAGCCGGGTACGAGCAGGCGCCCGCGGGCGTCGATTCGCTCACGGGCCTGCTGCGCCAGCGGCGCCAGCTCCTCATCAGTCGAGACGGCAACGATGCGGTCGCCGCCGATGGCCACGGCCTGCGCCCATTTCCGGCGAGGGTCTCCGGTCCAGATTCGCGCGTTTGTAATCGCGAGCGTAATCGGTTTCATAAAGCGTTCGAGACAAGATCCTGTTCGAGCCGGACGGCGGTTCCAAGCAGCAGTCCATCGGCTCCTGGCGGTGCGGCCATCTGAAGCCCCAAAGGCAGCCGGTCGCCGGGATTCATAGGCAAGGTGAGAACCGGGCCGTGGAGTCCTGTCCAGGGCGCGTTCAGGGCCGGATCCCCGGTCGAGGCCAGCCCCTCGGGCGCCGGGCCGCGCGCGGCCGGAGAAAGCAGCACGGGATAATCAGCCCAGAGCTCCAGCATGCGGCGCCGGCCGGTTTCGAGCGCTTCGAGTGCGCTGAAATACTCTGCCTCCCCGATGGCCAGTCCACGGCGAACCAGCGCGGCCAGCTTCGCCCCGATCTGCTCGCCGAACTGCTCCCACCGGGCGCGATGCGTGCGGGCGCCCTCGACGGTCGTCACGAGTTCGACTGCCTTCCCGACAGCCGCCAGGTCGACCGGGGTGGTCACCAGATCGGCCGCCCAGCCCGCAGCGCGAAACCTGTCAATGGCCCGCTCGTAGGCCTGCCGCATCTCGCTCTCGATCGGCACCCAGGGCTCGAGCACGCCGAGACGCGTTGCCGGTTCAGCGCGGGTGACGTTCCCCATCCGCTCCCAGAGGAGTTTCATGCCTGCGGCCGTTTCGGTGAACAGACCGGCGGTGTCGAGCGATGGAGCGAAAGGCAGGACGCCCTCGAGCGGCAACAGCCCGAAGGTGGGTTTGAAGCCGGTGATGCCGCAGAAGGACGCCGGCCGGATGACGGATCCCATGGTCTGGGTTCCCAGGGTGAAGGGAACCATCCCGGCCGCGACGGCAGCGGCCGAGCCGCTCGAGCTTCCGCCCGGCGTGCGGGCGAGATCGCGCGGGTTGCGCGTCGGAGCCGGATCGAAGTAGGCGAAGGCGCTGGTGTGCGTTTTGCCGAGGAGCACGCCGCCTGTTCGGCGCAAGGCCGCCACCAGGGCGGCATCCTCTTCGCCGACTCGCCCGGCATAAAGTGGGGAGCCGTATTCGGTTGCCAGACCGCGCGTTTCGAAGATATCCTTGACGCCGAAAGGGATGCCGTGGAGCGCACCGGGCGCCGTCGCCGGCTGCGGCGCCACTACGATCCAGGCACGCACCTCGTCGTTGCGTTCGCGGATGCGCTCGAGGCACAGCTCGAGAAGCCCGGCCGGGGTGAATTCCCCAGCGGCAAGCCCCGCAAAGGCTCGTTCAAGGAACCCGCGTGGCGGCGCCTGAGTGTCCTGAGGAGGTTTCACAGCGCCACGCTTCGTTTGCGGCGGCGGCGTTCCAGGCGCGCCTTCCTTTCCATCAGCAGCAGCTCGCGCCGACGGCGCATTTTGACGCTGTCGTCGACCTTGCGCCAGAACTTCATGAAATAGTCGGCGGCTGAGACGACGGCGAAGACTACCACGCCCCAGAGCCACCAGACGGCGGCGCGGCGAAGCTGCGGCCAGTGGATGCTGGCCAGCAGCAGGGAAACGGCGATCACCTGAGTCACCATCTTCGTCTTGCCGAGGTCGCTGGCCTTGATGGTGTAGCCTTCGGCGGCCGCGATGCTGCGCAAACCGGTGATGGCGAACTCGCGGCCGATGATGATGATGGCCATCCAGGCGGGCATCAGGTGAATCTGCACGCAGGAGATCATGGCGGCCGAGATGAGAAGCTTGTCCGCGATCGGATCGAGCAGGGTGCCCACGGTGGTGGTTTGGCCCCAGCGACGCGCCAGATAGCCGTCGAGCAGGTCCGTGCCGGCGGCCGCCAGAAAGATGGCCAGGGCCAGAAACTCGTTCGTGATGGTCAGGTTGCCCAGATCCAGCCGGAGGTTCTCCTGAACCAACACTGCGACCAGGAGCGGAACGAAAAAAATCCGCAGAATGGTCAGCAGGTTCGGCAGATTCATCCGTTTGTTACTTCAATCTACCGTAACGCGGGCGCCTGGCGGGGTCAAATATCATGGCGCGAATTCGTAACGAGGTAGCGTTCCAGCCGTCTCAGGAGCGACTCTGGAACTTCCGCCTCGACCAGGCATGAGCCGGCATCGTATTCCTTGCGCTTCACCCGCCCGAGTTCATGAAGAAGGTGGAGCTCGTGACCGGCCTCGAGCGGCAGCCGGAATCTGGCGTGGCGCAGGGGGTCTTCGGGAAGGGATTCGTCGATGGCGGCCAGCAGATCGGCAAGGCCCTGGCCGGTGCGGGCGGAGACCGCCACGGCTTTCAGCTCTCCGGATTGCTCGCCCTCGCGCCGGCCCGCGGCCCGGATGCGGTTGGCGATCGCCTCCAGGCCGTCGTCGTGCGGGAGCCGATCGATCTTGTTGAGAACGAGCAGTTGCGGGATGGCGCCGGCGCCGATTTCGTTGAGCACGGCGAGGACGTCCGCGACCTGCTCGGCGGCGCGGGGCGAGGACACATCGACGACATGCAGCAGCAGGGAAGCCTCGGTCACCTCTTCGAGCGTGGCGCGGAAGGCCGCAATCAGGGCCGGAGGCAGGTCGTGGATGAAACCCACGGTGTCGCCCAGGATGGCCCTCCGGCGCGAAGGGAGGCTGATGAGCCGGACGGTCGGGTCGAGCGTGGCGAAGAGGCGATCATCGGCAAGGACCCCGGCGCCGGTGAGCCGGTTGAAGAGCGTCGACTTGCCCGCGTTGGTGTAGCCGACCATGGTGACGGCCGCCAGGGGCACGCTCTTTCGCTGGCGGCGCTGGACGGCGCGCGCCCGGCGCACCGCCTCGAGCTGCTCGTGAATCTTCTGGATGCGGCGGCCGATGCGGCGCCGGTCGGTCTCCAGTTGCGTTTCGCCCGGACCGCGCGTGCCGATGCCGCCGCCGAGCCGGGACATGGCGGCGCCTCTGCCGGTGAGCCGGGGCAGCAGGTAGTTGAGCTGGGCCAGCTCGACTTGCAGTTGTCCCTCGCGGCTGCGGGCGCGCCTGGCGAAGATGTCGAGAATGAGCTGCGTGCGATCGATGACGCGGCACGGCAGAGCCTTGTCGAGGTTGCGCAGTTGGGTGGGGCTCAGATCGTGATTGAAGATGACGAGGTCCGCCTCGAGAGCGGAGGCCAGCGCCGCCAGCTCTTCCAGCTTGCCTCGTCCGATCAGCGTGGCCGGGTCCGGCGCCTCGCGCGTCTGAACCAGACGGTCGAGGACTTCGGCGCCTGCACTTTCCGCGAGGGCCTGAAGCTCCTCGAGCCGGTCTTCGGCCGGCGGCGTGCCGGCGCCTCTGGCGCGCGCGGCGGAGCTCCTCACTTCAAGGTCGACCAGGATCGCTCGCTCGGGGGCAGGCTCCATCGGGGCCGAGGGCCTGTGCTCAGGCGGAGTCGTCGGTCCGGCCGGTCTTGTTGGATGCGCCGGCCGCGGCCCCTGCCGCCTGCGAGGCCGCCGTGTGCGCCGGCTTGGAGACGACGACGGTGGAGATGGCGTGCTTGAAAATCAACTGCTCCTGGTTATTGGTCTCCAAAATCACGGAGTATTTGTCAAAGCTCCGGATTCTTCCGGAAAGCTTGACGCCGCTCATTAAGTAGACGGTGAGATAGGTCTTCTCCCGGCGTGCGTTATTCAGAAAAGCCTCTTGAATATTTTGTACGTTCGGTGTGAGCTTTTCCATGGCGTGTCATCATGCCCCGGCGCGCGGGCCGGGCTCCTTCATTCCTCTGCGGACATGCCGGCGCATTCGGCCGGCGAAACCCACTCCTCAAGCTGGCTCCGGCTCAGCAACTGGCGTTTCGGGCTGCCACCTGTTCGGTCGCCCGGGCCCGGGTTTGCCTCGATGAGGAAGGTCTGCGCGGCGGCGAAACCTTCCTCGAGGCTGAAGCTGGGAGTCCCCTCCAGGCCGGGCACGCGTCCCACTCCGTGGCAGTCGATGACGCATTCGAGGCCGTCCGGCAGGCTGAACCGGATATTAAGGCCCCGTTTGACGGCCAGTCGCTTGGCATCCGCCAGTTTCATTGCCGGTGACTGCCTTTGTCAGGGTAGCAAGTCTGCCGCACGATGGCAAAACCACAGCAGGCGGTTCAGGATTCGGGCTCTCTGAGACGGAGCACCTGGTTGGCTTTCAAATCTTTCAGCTCCTGGCGCACGCCCGAGGGCCAGAAGACCTCGAGGCTTTGCACCGTCTCGTGCGGGCCCAGCCCGAAATGCACGGGCCCGGCGCTCGAAGAGGAGTAGCCGACAGCGTAGGAGACATGGTTGTATTGAACGCCGCCGGCGGTGACCAGCTTCAGACGCGCCCCGATGGCGTCGCGGTTGCTGCGGGTTCCCTCGAGCGCCACCAGCAACCAGTGATTTCCCCCGGGACTTTCGTTGATCCAGAGCTCGGCCGGGGCGCTGAGGGCGGTGACGACGATGTCAAGCCGCCCGTCGCCATTGAGATCCCCGTGGGCCGAGCCGCGATGACGGCGCGGCGGCTGCGCGGCGAAGCCGGCCTCGGCGGTCAGGGCCTGGAACTTGTTCCTCCCCAGGTTGCGGAAAACGGTGTTGTGCTGGTCGACGGCGACGCGGTCGCCCATCAGAGGAGATTGGACGTGGCCGCGGGAGACGAACAGGTCCTTGAGCCCGTCGTTGTCGAAGTCATAGATGGCGGGGCTATAGCCGGCCATCGCCCGGCTCTGTAGGGTGATGCCGCTCGAAGAAGTGATCTCCTCGAAGGTGTTCTTGCCCCGGTTGCGGAACAGGGGGAACGTTTCGTTGTCGAGCGCGACGAAGGCAATCTCGGCCAGGCCGTCGCCGTCCATGTCGCGGCAATCGACGCCCATGCCGGAGATGAAGTTGCCGTGCTCGGCCAGCGCGACGCCGGCCTCGAAGGCGATCTCTTCGAATTTGGCGCCGCCTTTGTTGCGGAACAGGAAGTTGAAGAGCTTGTCGTTGGTGAGGAAGATGTCGACCCAGCCGTCGAGATCGAAGTCGACAACACAGCCGCCCATGGCTTTGCCCGGGTGCGCCCGGATGCCGGCCTGGACGGAGATGTCGGTGAAGGTGCCGTCGCGATTGTTGCGATAGAGGCGGTTCGGCAACTCGCCGTACAGGCGCGGGTGGCAGTATTCGGGACGACCTTCGTACTGGCAGACCGGCTCGGTTTCGGCGTTCCAGCTCAGGTAGTTGAAAACGAACAGGTCGAGCCAGCCGTCGTTGTCGGCGTCCAGCCAGGCGCCGCCCACGGCCCACAACGGGCCGAACTCGGGGTCGCGCGCATTCAGACCGGCCTGTTCGGTGACGTCGGTGAACGTGCCATCTCCGTTGTTTCGGAAGAGGGTGTAGGCGTGAACGCCGGCGACGAACATATCGAGATCGCCGTCGTTGTCGTAGTCGCCCACGGCGACGCCCATGTCATAGCCGGAACCCGCGACGCCGGCCTTTTCGGTCACGTCGGTGAAGTTGCCCGCGCCGTCGTTGGCGAACAACCGGTTCCAATACTTGGGCGAGGTCTTCTTCAGCGTACGAATGTCGGCGCCGTTGGCGAAGTAGAGGTCGAGATCGCCGTCGCCGTCGTAGTCAAACAGGGCGAGCCCGCCGGCCATCGTCTCCGGGGCGTAGCGCCGCGGGGTTTCCGAGTTCTCCAGCGTGAAGGGAATCGGCCGGAAGGAGAAGCGGATCGGGGAGGCGTCGGCCGGGGCGTCCGGCGCCCACCAGATGAACGGAGTCGCCACCAACACGAGCGCCGCCGCGGCGCGTCCTCGGGATCCAACCCTCACTGGTTTCAACCTAGCATGAGCCGGGTGAGCCGGTTGCGGGCACGCTAAAATGAGAAGCTCGGCAGGCGCCCCGAGAGCCTGTGAATTCTTCCGTCGCGAGCCGGGGAAAGGACGACGAAGACGATGCCATCCGACGGTTTCCTGGACTGGGTGCTCAAGAACACGCCGACCCTTTGGTGGCACGATTCGGCCGAGTTGGGCGAGCTGGCGGTGGGGCTCGCGCGCGGGGCCGTCGGCGTCACGACGAACCCTTTCCTCACCAATCTGGCGCTGGTGAAGCACCGCTCGGACTGGGCGGCGGGCATCGAGGAGGCGCTGCGGAACGCCAGGGACGCCGAAAGCAAGGCCGAGGCGCTGATGCGGCTGACGCTCGTGCCCGTGGCCGAGAGGCTGCTGCCCGAATTCGGGCGCAGCGGGCGGCGCATGGGCTACGTCTGCGCGCAGGTGAACCCGGCGCGCGCAGGCGACCGGGAGGCGATGCTCGCCATGGCGGAGCGCTTTCACGCTTGGGCGCCGAACATCGCGGTGAAGCTGCCGGCGACGGCGGCGGGCCTGGACGTTCTCGAGGAGTGCACGGCGCGCGGCATCACCGCCACGGCCACCGTCAGCTTCACGGTGCCTCAGGTGATCGCTGTGGCCGAGGCGCACCGCCGCGGCCGACGCCGGGCCGAGGCGACCGGCAGGGAGCCGGGCCGCTGTTTTGCGGTGATCATGGTGGGCCGCCTGGATGACTACCTGCGCGAGGTGGCGCAGGACGCCCGCGCGGGGGTCGAGGAGACCGACATCCGCCAGGCCGGCGTCGCGGTGGCCAAGC
This sequence comes from uncultured Bryobacteraceae bacterium, assembly GCA_938003835.1. Taxonomy (GTDB): domain Bacteria; phylum Acidobacteriota; class Terriglobia; order Bryobacterales; family Bryobacteraceae; genus CALKXJ01. Next base: position 137,558 of record CALKXJ010000003.1, read on the forward strand.
GTGCCTACACGATCTATCGCCAGCAGGGCTACGAAGCGGTGCTGCTCATTGCCGCCTTGCGCGGCGCCTACCACTTCACCGAGCTGGCCGGCGGCGAGCTCATCATGTCGATCGCACCCAAGTACCAGGAACTCTTTGTGGGCGACTCCCTCCCGCGCGAGGTGCGCATTGACGTACCCGTGCCCGAGCCGGTGCTCGACAGGTTGCGCGGCCTGAGGGAGTTCGTGCGCGCTTACGAGCCGGACGGGATGGCGACGGCCGAGTTCATCAGCTTCGGCCTCACGCAGCGGACGCTGGCCCAGTTTGCCGAGGCCGGCTGGAATCTGCTCGAGGCGTTCCGCTAACCAAGCTCCATGGCCACGCCCGTCGAGATGCCGCGACCCGGAATCACCGTCGAGGAGTGCCTGCTGGTGAAGTGGCGCGTCAGCAAGGGCGAGCCCGTCGCGGCGGGTCAGGTGATCGCCGAGATCGAAACGGATAAAGCGGGCTTCGAAGTCGAGGCTCCGGTCGACGGGGTCGTGCTGGAAACCTTCTTTGCCGAGGGCGAGCTTGTCCCGGTCTTCACCAACATCTGCGTGATCGGTCAGCCGGGTGAGGACGCCGGTCCATTCCGTCCCCGGCGAGCCGCCCCGGCCGCGGAAGTGGCACCGAAAGAGGCGGAAGTCTCAAGGGTGCAACCCGCGCCGGACGTCGCCGCCCGTACCGCTGGGCCGGAACCGGCCGGGGAAGCGGCCTTTTCGCCGCGTGCGCGCCGGTTCGCCGGAGAGCGCGGCTTCTTTCCGCAGGGCGTGCGCGGGTCCGGGCCCGGCGGCCGCGTGCTCGAGGAGGACCTGAGACGGCTCTACTTCGCCGCGCCGCGCACCTCGCCGGTGGCGCGCGAGCTCATCGCATCCGGCTTCGTGGCGCCGGCGGAAGGCTCAGGGGTGAACCGCCTGGTGCGCGCGGCCGACCTGGCCGAGCCGCCCCTGAAGCTGGCCGGCGTGCGCGAGATCATTGCCCGGCGCATGCGCGAATCGCTCGCCACTACGGCGCAGTACACGCTCGACGCCTCGGCCGACGCCACGGGGCTGCTCGCGCTGCGGCGGCGCCTCAAGCAGGCGGGCGTTGACATCAACATCAACGATCTGGTCATGTTCTGCGTCGTGCGGGCGCTGGTGGAGATGCCGGAGCTCAACGCCGAGTTCATCGATGGGCGCATCTACCGGCGCCGCAGCATCCACCTGGGCTTTGCCTGCGACACCCCGCGCGGCCTGATCGTGCCGGTGATCAAAGACAGTCAAGACCTCACGCTCGAAGAATTGGCAACGCGCGCTCATCTGCTGGCCGAGCAGGCCGTCAGCGGCGCCATTGCTCCCGACGACATAACCGGCGCGACATTCACGGTGAGCAATCTCGGCAGCTTCGGCATCGAATCCTTCACGCCGATCCTCAACCCGCCACAGGTGGCTTTGCTCGGAGTGAATGCGATCCAGCTCAAGCCGGTGCGCCGCAACGGCGCGGTGGAATTTGTCGAGCACATCGGACTTTCGCTGACGCTGGATCACCAGGTAATCGATGGTGCGCTCGGCGCGCGCTTTCTCGGTAGGCTGCGCGAAAAGATCGAGGGGGTGGAGGCGCTGGCGGGCCCGCCGGCATAACGGGGAACATGTCATGTATGACCTGATCGTGATCGGCGGGGGGCCGGGCGGATACGAAGCGGCGGCGCACGCCGGGCGCTTGGGCAAGCGCGTCGCGCTGATCGAGGAGCGGCGCCTGGGTGGAGTCTGCCTGCACGAAGGCTGCATTCCCACCAAGACGTTCCTGAAGACGGCCGGCCTGCTGGCCGCCTGCCGCCAGGCCGAACGCTACGGCATCCGCGTCGACGGCTGCCGCCTGGATCTCGCCGCGCTGCAGGAGCGCAAACGCCGCATTGTGGGCACTCTCGAGCGAGGCATCGAGACCCTGATGAAGCGCAGCGGCGTGACCGTAATTCGCGGCCGGGCGCGGCTGGCAGGGCGCAACCAGGTGCGCGTAAACGGCGCCACCGAGGAGGCGCGGAATATCCTGCTGGCGACCGGCTCGCGCCCGCTGGTCCCGTCGGTCGAGGGCATCACTTTAAACCGCGTGTTCGATTCCAGTGCGATCCTGGAGCTCGAAGAGACGCCACGGCGGCTGGCGATCCTGGGCTCGGATTACATCGGCCTGGAGTTTGCCGGCTTCTTCGCCGCCGCGGGCACGGAAGTGACTGTCTTAGACGCTTCGGCTGAGGTGCGTGCCTCGGCCGATCGCGATGTGGCGCGCCGCCTCGAGGAGGCTTTGAGGCGCCAGGGAGTGCGCTTCGAGCTCTCGACGCGCGTTACGCGGATCGAGGGCGGCGCGGTGCATTACGAAGGCCCCGCGGGGCCGGCCGCTTTCAGCGAGGTCGACGCCGTGCTGAACGTCACCGGGCGCGCCCCGCGCCTCGAGGATCTGGGGCTCGAAGAGACGGGCGTCGATTTCGACGGGCGCGGCATCCGCACCTCGGAGCTCGGCAAGACGAACGTGCCGGGCATCTGGGCCTGCGGCGATGTCACGGGCCGGATGCTGCTGGCGCACGCCGCGGCGCGGGAAGGCATCGTCGCCGTCAACAATATGTTCGGAATACGAGATCGCGTCCGCTACGAGGCCATACCGGTGGTCGTTTACACGCACCCGGAGGCGGTCAGCGTCGGCCGCACGGAGCAGGAGCTGGAACGGCAGGGCATCGCCTACCGGAAGGCGATGGTGCCGATGGCGGCGGCGGGCCGCTTCCTGATCGAGCAGGAGGGCGGGGCGGGCTTCGTGAAAGCCTTAGTCGACGCGCGCTACGGCCACGTGCTCGGCGTGCACGCCCTGGGCGATGGGGCGAGCGAGTTCATCTTCGCCGCGGCCTGGATGATCGAGATGGAGATGCGCGCCGCCGAGGTGCGCGAGCTCGTCTTCCCCCATCCGACCGTCAGCGAAGCGCTCAAGGAGGCGGTGCTCGCCGCGGGGCGGGAGTGAGGATTCATGCCGAAATCGATTGTGATCGAGCCGGCGAAGGTCCTGGCGCGGGGACGCATTCATTTCACCGACATCGAGATGAACGCGTACTCGAAGAGCTTCGAGGAGGAGATGGCCACCTACTCGTGCGAAGAGTTCATGCACATCTTCCACGACATGTGCCTGATCCGGACCTTCGAAACGGCACTGAACGAGGTGAAGCTCAAGGGGGTCTGGCGGGGTGTGGCTTACAACCACCTCGGCCCGGCGCACCTGTCGATCGGCCAGGAGGCCGCCGCGGTGGGCATGGCCTTCCTGCTCGGGCCGGAGGACCATATCTTCGGCTCGCACCGGAGTCACGGCGAAATCCTGGCCAAAGGGCTCTCCGCGATCCGGCGCCTGAGCGACGAGCGGCTGCTCGAGATCATGCGCTCCTACTTGGACGGGGAGATTCTGCGGCCCCTCGAGCGCAACCATACCGGTACGGTGAAGGCCCTGGCGCGAAAGTTTCTTGTCTACGGCGCCTTCAGCGAGATTTTCGCTCGGCGCACGGGCTTCAACCGCGGCTGCGGCGGCTCCATGCACGCCTTCTTCACGCCCTTCGGCATTTACCCGAACAATGCGATCGTGGGCGGCTCAGGCTCGATCGCGCCCGGCGCGGCGCTGTTCAAGCGCGTCAACCGCAAGCCGGGCATCGTGGTGGCCAACATCGGCGACGCCAGCTTCAGTTGCGGCCCGGTCTGGGAGGGGATCACCTTCGCCGCCATGGACCAGTACCGCAAGCTCTGGGATCCGGAGCTGGGCGGCGGCCTGCCCATCATCTTCAACTGCATGAACAACCACTACGGCATGGGCGGCCAGCCGTACGGGGAGACGATGGGTTGCGAGTTCATCGCGCGCATCGGCGCAGGCGTCAACCCCGAACAGATGCATGCCGAGCGGGTGAACGGCTACGACCCGCTGCCGGTCATCGACGCCTTCCGGCGCAAGATCGCCTTGCTCGAGCAGGGCCGCGGCCCGGTGCTGCTCGACACGGTCACCTACCGCATCAGTGGCCACTCGCCCTCGGACGCCTCGAGCTATCGCTCGCGTGAAGAGATCGAGATGTGGGAGCGGGCCGACTCGATCGCCGCGTTCCGCAACAAGCTCGTCACGCACAAGGTGTTCTCGGAAGCGGTGCTGGAGGCGACGCGGCACGAGGTCGAAGAGATGGTCTTCGAGATGTTCCGGCTGGCGGTGGACCTGGAAATCTCGCCGCGGATGCCGATTCATTCGGAGGAGATCGGCCGGTACATGTTCTCCAACCGCCGCGTGGAGCGATTCGACGAGCGGCCGGCGGAGCTGCTCCAGCCGCTCGAAGCGAACCCGCGCGTCGAGCAGATCCGCGCCAAGGCGCGCTTTGCGCTCGACGCCGCCGGCAAGCCGCTGCCGCGGATGAAGGTTTTTAACATCCGGGACGCCATCTTTGAGGCGCTGGTGCACCGGTTCCGGATCGACCCGACCATGATCGCTTTCGGGGAGGAGAACCGCGACTGGGGCGGGGCATTCGCCGTCTACCGCGGCCTGACCGAGCTGCTGCCGTATCACCGGCTGTTCAACGCGCCCATCGCCGAGGCGGCCATCGTGGGCGCCGCCGTCGGCTACGCGCTCGAGGGCGGGCGCGTCGTGGCCGAGCTGATGTACGCCGACTTCATGGGCCGGGCCGGCGACGAGATCTTCAACCAGCTTTCGAAATGGCAGGGCATGTCGGGCGGCGTCGTGACGATGCCGGTGGTGCTGCGCATCTCCGTGGGCGCCAAGTACGGCGCGCAGCACTCGCAGGACTGGACCGCACTGGTCCACCACATCCCGGGCCTCCAGGTGGCTTATCCGGTGACGCCTTATGACGCCAAGGGCATGATGAATGCGGCGCTCGCCGGCACCGACCCGGTGGTCTTTTTCGAAAGCCAGAAGATCTATGATTACGGCGAGCTCTTCCACGCGGGCGGGGTGCCCGAGGGTTACTACGAGGTTCCCATCGGCCTGCCGGATGTCAAACGGCCGGGCCGCGATCTGACCATCATTACGTTCGGCCCGGCGCTGTACACCGCCATCGAGGCGGCCGAAGAGCTCGAGCGGCGTTTCTCGCTGAAAGCCGAAGTGATCGACCTGCGCGCGGCCAACCCGATCGACTACGAGCCGATCGCCGAATCGGTGAAGCGCACCGGCAAGGTGCTGCTGGTGAGCGATGCCGTCGAGCGCGGCTCCGTGATGCAGACCGTGGCGGCGACGATCACCCAGCTTTGCTTCGACGACCTCGACGCGCCGCCCGTCGTGGTCGGCTCGCGGAACTGGATCACGCCGGCCGCGGAGCTCGAAGCGGCTTTCTTCCCGCAGAAGAGCTGGCTGATCGACGCCATTCACGAGCGCATCCTGCCGCTCAAGGATTACCAGCCCTCGACGAATCCGACGCTGGGCGAGCTGGCCCGGCGCTCGCGCCAGGGTGTTTGATCGGCGGCAGTCCGGTGCGCGCCAGGCGCCGCATCTCGGCCGGCGTGAGAGCGCGGTCGAAGACGGCGACCCCGCCGATCCAGCCGGTGAAGCCCACGCTACGCGCGCTGTGGATGACGCGCCCGATGGTGAACGGGCCGCCCTCGTTGACCGACGGCGGCGCCCAGAGGTCGCCTTTAAACCAGAACGGATTCACCTTCAGGGCCACCAGACGGCGCTCGAGGATCCTCCGGCCGCGGCGTGCCACGCGTACCCTGGTGAACTCGTATTCCTCGAGCACCACGCGTTCCTCGCCGCGCCGTTCGAGCAGCCGCCTCTGGCGCGGGCGGCGCTCAGGCGGAGTGTAGAGCTGATCGGCGGGAAAGCTCGGATCCTCGCCGGGATCGGGACCGGGGCGGCGGCGGAGTTCGGCCTGGAGCCAGGCCCTGGCCGGCCACTGATAGAACGGGTGCTTTTCCGGCTCATCGATCCAGAACTCCGCGGCCACGCCGTCGAAGTAAGCCGTCGCGGTGTTCCGCCGGTTGTCGAAGACAAATCCGGCGGCGTGCCAGGCGTCGTCGAGCACCTCGGGAGTCACGGCGAGGTTGCGGGCGTAGCGGTCGCCGAAAGAGGCGGCGCCGTTTTCCGAGACGTGGACGGCGGCTGCGCCGGGATTGGCCGCCAGGCCGGCAAACAGCGCGTACTGGCGCCGGCCGCGCTCGACGCGGCGAGCCGGACCGGTGGGGCCGGGAAGATCCGTGCCCTCGTGCCAGATGCCCGCAATGGCGTGATTGCCGCCCGTCCGCCGGACCCAGGCCATCAGCGACACAGACTGCCCCGGGCCTTTCACGTCGAGGCGGCTATCGTGCAGCCGCTCGCGCGGCACGAGCAGCACAGGCCGGAAGGTCGCGTCCGCCTCGGCTCGAATCTCGATGGCTTCGCCGAACGGGCCTTCGCCGAGCAGCGGGAAATCCGCGTAGCTCGCTTCGCGCCCCTCTCCCCACCAGACGCGTACGTAATTGACCGCTTCGAGCGAAAAGTCGTGGGTGGCCGGCGGCGGCTGGTGGGCGAGAAAGCGGCCCGAGACGGGGTCGCGATGGACGAAATCCCAGAAGGCAACCAGTCCGGGCGTGGAAAGCACTTCGCGGAGGCGACGGTGGTACTCCGACTGCTGAGCGGAGGCCGCCGCGGCGGCGAGGAGGACGAGGGCGGTCCGGAGGGTGCGCATCGGCCATAAGCGGGGTGGCTCAGTATATCAGAGCCGCTCCGCGGCTATCATGGAAGCTTCGCCGCTCGAGCGCGACGAGCGGCACCGCCAATGCTACGCACCGGCCTGAACCCGTACGGTCTCACTTACTGCCTCGGACTCCAGGGACAGGGAACTGCCCGCGGAAACCCGCACGGCCGGGGTCTGGAGGGATTGATCGAGATCGGCGCCGAACTCGGCGCGCGCACGCTCGAGATCCACTGTGCCTGGCTGGTCCCGATGAGCAGGGAAGAGCTTGCCGGGCTCGGGCGGAGGCTGCGCGCGCTCGACATGGAGCCGGTGGTCAGCCTGGGGCCGCCGCTCGAGGGCGTGGCAGACGCCCTGCGCGTGGCCGCCGCGCTTGGCGCGCAAACCGTGCGGCTCGGCTTGACGCCGGTCCTGGCGGGAGACCGGGCGTGGCGAGCGGACTGGCCCGAGCTGGTGGCAGAGGTCCGGCGGACGCTCGGCGAGTTCGCCCCGCGCGCCGAGGAGCTCGGGCTGGCGCTGGCGATCGAGAACCACCAGGATTTCACCAGTTGGGAACTCGTCGAGTTTTGCCAGGAGGCGGGGCACGGAACGGGTATCTGTCTCGATACGGGCAATCCCCTGGCCGTGGGCGAAGAGCCGGTGGCCTTCGCCGGTCGCGTAGCGCCCTGGGTGCGGCACGTGCACCTCAAGGATTACACGCCGCAGTGGACAGACGAGGGCTATCGACTGGTCCGCTGTGCCGTCGGTGACGGCGCGGTGCCGCTGGCGGAGATCGTGGCGGTGCTGGACCGGCATCAGGCCCACCTGACGGCCTCGCTCGAACCGGGAGCGCTTGAGGCACGCCACATCCGGCTTTTCCGCCCGGAATGGTGGCGCGGCTATCCGCCGAGAAGCGCCGCGGAGCTGGGGCCCTGCCTGGCCGCGGCGCGGCGCGCAAGGCTCGAAGAGGACGCCGACTGGCGCACGCCGTGGGAGAAAGGCGACGACGGGGAGGCGCTCATCCGTTACGAGCTCGATATGATCCGCCGCAGTGCGGCCAACCTGCGCCGCCTCGGCCTGATGTGAGAGAAGGGAACCGATGTCGAAAGAACTCGAAGGGAAGGTGGCGTTCGTCACCGGGTCGGGAAGAGGTTTGGGCTACGCAATTGCGCGCAGGATGGCCGAACTCGGCGCCGATGTCGCGATCCATGACCTGGACTGGGAGGCGCCGGCGCGCTACGGTGAAGCGGCGAACCTGGGTGAGGCGGCGGAGGCGCTGAGCCGCCTGGGGGTGCGTTCCTTCGCGGTGACAGGCCACATCGGCGATCCGGCCGCCGTGCGGGCCATGGCCGGCGCGGTCCGAGGCGAGCTGGGCCCGATCGATATTCTGGTGAACTGCGCGGGAGGCGACATCGGCGCCTCTGGCAACAAGCCCGATCCCAACACCGGGCTCGGCATCTCGTTCGAGGACATTCAGGCGCTCATCGCCGGCAATCTGCTGGGCACGATGCTGATGTGCCAGGCCGTCTGTCCCGAGATGGTGGAACGGGGCGCAGGGGCGGTAGTGAACATCGCCTCTGCGGCGGCGCACTACGGGACCTCGCCCGAGGTGGTCTACTCGACGCTCAAGGCGGCCGTGGTGCATTACACGCGGTGCCTGGCCTACGAGCTGCGCCCGCACGGCGTGCGGGTGAACGCCGTCAGCCCGGGTCCGACCAAGACGGCGCGGTTTCTGGCCACGCGCAAGGTGGATCCGGCGATGATGGAGGCGGGCAGGTCGCTGGTGCGCTACGGCGAGCCGGAGGAGGTGGCCGACGTGGTGGCGTTCCTGGCCGGCCCGCGAGCCCGCTTCGTCCACGGCCAGGTGTTGCGCGTCGACGGGGGCATGACGCTGTTTGCCGGCTAAGCAGCGGAGCGGCTGCGGCGATCGCGTACACTGAGGATAGAAGTTCATACCGCAGGTGGCCGCCTCCATCGTTCTGCTCGCTCTGCTCGCTTCGGAAGGTCCTCTCGGCCTGGAGCCGCTGCTCAAGCGCTTCATTGACGTCTTCACGGCTGCCACGGAAAACGCCGCTGAGGAAGTGGACCTGAACCAGGCTTTCTATTACGGCGCCATCCCCGGCATGCTCAGCCGGCTCGATCCCCATTCGGTCTTCTTCGACCCGGGCCAGTTCCGCCAACTTCAGGAGCTTCAGCGGGCCACGCGCAAGGGGTTCGGCTCCGTGGTTTCGGTGCTGCCCGGGCGGGTGATCGTGCTGCAAACCCTGCCCGGAACCCCTTCGGCGCGCTCGGGTCTGGAGCCGGGGGACGAGATCCTGGCGATTAACGGGATCCGCCTCGCCTTCCTCGATATCGACCAGCTCATCGCGCTGCTCGGCGAATCGCGCCAGCGGCCGGTACGGCTGGATGTGCGCAAGCCGGGCGCCTCCCGTCTGGTGGAGATCGCCATGACGCCGCAGGATGTGGCCGCCGCTAGCGTGGACCTGGCCTTCCTGCTCGAAGACGGCTTCGGTTATGCGCGTGTGAAGAGCTTCGAGGCCGAAACGGCGAAGCAGTTGCGCGAGGCGATCGAGAGGCTGGGCGGCGCCGGGCTGCGCGGGCTGGTGCTCGATCTCAGGGACAATCCGGGCGGGCTGATGACGGCGGCGCTCGAGATCGCGGCGATGTTCCTGCCGGCCGGCACCACGCTGGCGAGCGTCCGGGGGCGCGGCGAGGAGCGCGAGCAGATCCGGGCGCCGGAGGGATTTGAGCGCTACCGATTTCCGCTCGTGGTGCTGGTGAATGACCGCAGCGCCAGCGGTTCGGAAATTGTCGCGGGCGCGTTCCAGGATCAAGGCCGTGCGAAGGTGGTCGGCACCCCGACCTTCGGCAAGGGATTGGTCCAGAGCGTTTACCCGCTATCGGCCGGCACGGGGCTGGCGCTGACGACGGCGTACTACTTCACGCCCAAGGGGCGCTCGATTCAGAAGCCGCTGCGGGGCACGCAGCTCGCCGGCCTCGAAGGCAATGGCGGCGCCGGACGGGCCGCCTCAGGAGGCATCCAGCCCGATTTCTTCGTTGCCCCCGAGCCGCCCACGCGCCTGCGCATGGTCCTCGAAGCAACGGCCTCGTTCACCTCCTTCGCCACGGAGACGATTCGCAAGCACGCGCCGATTCCGGCGGACTTCGAGGTTTCCGCTGCGCTGCTCGACGAGTTTCAGACCTATCTGGCCCAGCGGGGCATCCAGCCGGGAGTGGCCGAATGGAGCCTCGAGCGGGAATGGATCCGCAGCCGCCTCAAGCAGGAGATCTTCAACCAGGCCTTCGGCGTGGAAAAGGGCGATGAGGTGGAGATCCGCCGCGACCCGCAGGTGAGGCGGGCGCTCGAGGTGTTGCGGGAGAGCGCGCCATGAGAACAAGCAAGCTGTGGCTGGCGCCGGCTCTTTTGGCGGCAGTCCTGCCGGCCGCTTGCCAGCAGCGCGGCCCGGCGCCTCCGCACCTCGAGGAGATTCACGCCGCCGTCCGGCGCACGATGGCGCGGGCGAAGATTCCCGGCCTGACCGTGGCCGTGGCGCGCCAGGGGATGGTCTGGAGCCAGGGTTACGGGCAGGCCGACGTCGAGAATTCCGTTCCCGCCACGCCGCGCACGGTCTACCGCCTCGGTTCAATCTCCAAACCGATCACCGCGGTAGCGGCGCTCCAGCTCGCCGAACGGAGGCAGCTGGATCTGGACGCACCCGTGCAAAACTACGTCCCGAGCTTTCCTGCCAAGCCCTGGCCGATCACCTCCCGCCAGTTGCTCGGCCACCTCGGCGGCATCCGTCATTACAAGAGCCTCGAGGAGGTCAACAGCACCCGGCATTACGACGACCTGCTCGCCCCGCTCGAGATCTTTCAGAACGATCCGCTGGTGGCCGAACCGGGCACGAAGTTCTCCTACACCACGTATGGCTACGTGCTTCTCGGCGCGGTGGTGGAGCGCGCCGCGGGCGTGCGGTTTCTCGACTACCTGCGCGAGAACATTTTCGAGCCCGCGGGCATGAAAAACATACAGGCCGACAGCGTCCACGCCATCATTCCGCACCGCGCGCGCGGCTACCGCCTGACGCGGGCCGGGGTGCTCGAGAACTGCGATCTGGCCGACACGAGCAACAAGATCCCCGGCGGCGGCTTGAGCTCGACGGCGATGGACTTGGTGCGCTTTGCCTTGGCGCTCAAGGAAGGCAAGCTCCTCAAGGCCGCCACGCTCGAAGCGATGTTTTCGCCGCAGCGGCTCAAGGATGGCTCGCTCACCCAGTACGGCCTAGGCTGGAACCTGCTCGAAGCCGGCGGCATCGAGCATGTGTTGCACGGCGGCGGCCAGCAGGGAGTCTCCACCATGCTCCTCATGGAGCGGAGGCGGCCGCTCGTGGTGGCGGTGATGGCGAATCTCGAAGGCGCGCCCGTGGGCGATCTGGCGATGGAGATTCTCGATCTCCTCCGGCGGTAGCGCCGCCGCTCACTTCACCTCCACCGTATCGAGCGCACCCTTGCGCGCCGCGATGCCGATCACCATGAACTCGAGTTCCGCCGTCCCGGTGTTCTCGAACGAGTGGACCTCGTGCAGGCGGACTGGGACCGCGTGGTCGCGGGCGATCTCGGCGGTCTCCTGGTTGACGCGCGCTACGCCACGGCCGTCGATGACGTAGTAAAACTCCTCGACCCCGCGGTGCAGATGCGGGCCGATCGAGGCGCCGGGCGGCAGCAGGATGTGATCGACGTAGGACCAGTTGGTGAGGAAGACTTCGGAGGCGAGCACGCGCCGATAGCGGGCGGTCCCCTTGCCGCCGTTCAAGCCCTCCACTGGTTGCAGCCGCGTCTTGTCCAGGCGCATCGTCATGAACACGGGGATCTTGTCGAGCGGCGCCCCGACACGGTCGTCGCCCAGATCGAAGGCGTCGTACTTGCCCTTGATGGATGAGACGGCAATGTTCATCCACTCAACCGGCCGATCGGTGTGATTGTAGATGGCGTGAGAATGGCGCATCGGGCAGGGAGCGCCGGCCGGGCCCGCCAGCCGCGACGTGCGCCCGTTGATGGTGAACTCGGCCTCGCCGTCGAAGATGACGAACATCTCCTCCATCTCGTTGTGGAAGTGGTGGCCGATGCCGCCGTTCGGCGGCAGCACGCCGCGGTGGAGGAACAGCAGGTTCGTGCCCAGGGCCTTGGCGTCGAACATCTCCATGTAATGAAGCTCGCCCGCGCCCCCGTGGACGCTCCTGGCCTGGCGATACTTCGCCGGATCCTTGCGCGCGATGCGCTCGGCCAGGGGCGGCTGGGCCAACGCTGCGGCGGCTATCAGAAGCAACCCCATCCGAAAGGCTTTCATGGCCGACCTCCGGGCGCCGGCGCGCTCTCGAGCCGGCGCCAGTGCTGATATTCTTAGAAAGAATACACGAAGGAGACGCTCTCATATGGTCCACGATCTTTCGCGCCGGGCATTCCTCAAGTCAGCCGCTGCTCTGGCCACGGGCACCTCGCTGGCGCCCGCCCTGGCCGCTAATGACAAGATCCGGATGGGCTGGATCGGCACGGGGAGCCGCGGCTATTACCTGCTCGAACGCTTCTACGTCGGCAAGAGCGACCGGGCGGCGGTGGTCACCGCTCTCTGCGACGCCTATGACGGCTGGCTGGCGCGAGCCAAGGACCGCGTGCAGACGATGGGCGGCAACACCCCCAAGACCACCAAGGATTACCGGGAGTTGCTGGCGGACCCGTCGATCGACGCCGTGGTGATTGCCACGCCCGAGCACCTGCATCACCAGATGGCGATCGACGCGCTCAAGGCAGGCAAGCACATCTACATCGAAAAGCCGCTGGCGCAGACCATCGAGAAGGGCGAGGAGATCGTCAAGCTGGTCCAGGCGACGGGCAAAGTGGTCCAGGTGGGCACGCAGAACCGCAGCAATTCCCTCTACCACCTGGCCAAGACGCTGGTCGATCAGGGCATGATCGGCGAGGTGCACTACGTGCGCGCCTTCTGGTATCGCAACTCTCTGCCCGACAACCCGGCCTGGCGCTACGTGATTCCGGCCGACGCCAGCCCGCAGAACACCGACTGGAACGCCTTCCTCGGGCCGGCGCGCAAGCGCGAGTTCGACAAGCGGCGCTTCTATCAATGGCGGCTCTACTGGGACTACTCGGGCGGCATCTCCACCGACCTGCTGGTGCACCAGACCGACATTACCAACTTCGTCTGTTCCAAGCGCGTGCCGCTGTCCTGCATGGCCTCGGGCGGTATCTACCGCTGGACCGATCCGGACGACGACCGTGAAGTGCCCGACACCCTGAGCGCCATCTACGAGTACCCGGAGAAGTTTCACATCAATTACAGTTGTTACTTCGGAAACGAGCGTTACGGCTACGGCGAACAGTTTCTGGGCAACGAAGGCACCATCGAGGTGCTTAACCGGCAGGTGCTGAATTTTTATCCGGAGACTTTCCGCGGCAAGGCGCCGGCCCATGTGGCCGCCCGAAAGCCCTTCGAGCTCAATCTTCCGGGCAATGACAACCCGGCCGTCGAAGCCCACATCCGGAACTTCCTGGCGGCGATTCAGGGACGCGAGAAATTAGTTGCCCCGGTCGAGATCGGCCAGGAGGCGGCGATCTCCGGCCACATGGCTACGCTCTCTTACCGCAACGGAAAGAAGGTCCTCTGGGACAATCAGGCGCGCCGGTACAGCTTCGTCTGAGCGCTTCAGCGGGCCATCGGCAGGTCGCGGATCATCTGCGCCAGCAGCGAGTCCGGCGTCTGGGCGTCCGCGTGGGCGTCGAAGTTCAGGATGATGCGGTGCCGGAGCACGGCGGGCGCCAGGTCGCGGATATCATCGATGCTCACATGGAAGCGGCCGCGAAGCAGGGCCAGCGCCCGGCCACATTCCACCAGCGCCTGCGCGCCGCGTGGGGAGCTGCCGTAGCGGATGTATTTCTTCGCCAGCGGATGCGCGTGCTCGCTCCCCGGCTGGGTGGCCAGTACGAGATCGATGGCGTAGTCCTGCACGTGCGGCGCCACGAGAATCTCCTTGCAGACGGCCTTGAGCTCGAGGATCGTCTCCCGGTCCATCTTGGTTTCGAGCGAAATCTCCTCGGGCTGGATGGTGCGGTCGACGATCTTGCTCAGCTCGGCTCGCGAAGGGTAGTTGACCAGGATCTTCATTAGGAACCGGTCTAACTGGGCCTCGGGCAGGGGATAGGTTCCCTCCATCTCGATCGGGTTCTGCGTGGCCATTACCAGGAAGGGCGCCTCGAGTTCCAGGCTCGAGGTGCCGCTGGTGACGGTTCGCTCCTGCATGGCTTCGAGGAGGGCGGACTGCGTCTTCGGCGTCGCCCGGTTGATCTCGTCGGCCAGCACCAGATGGGCGAAGATGGGCCCGGGCTGGAAGCGGAGAGACTTGGCGCCGCGCTCGTCGGTTTCGATCATCATGCTGCCGATGATGTCGGCGGGCATGAGGTCGGGGGTGAACTGGATGCGGGAGTATTTCAGATGTAAGACACGCGCCAGGGTCCGCAGCAGGGTGGTCTTGCCCAGGCCCGGCACTCCTTCGAGCAGCACATGGCCGCCGGCGAGCAGGCAGACCAGCACGCCGTCGACAGCGTCCTGCTGGCCGACGATCACCTTGGCGATTTCGCGCCGGACTTCGTTCAGGCGGGCAACCGATTCCTCGAGGGCAAGCGGAGAGGACACACCCCTATTCTAGCGGCCGGCCGGCGCCGGCCGGTGGCCGAGCCTGCGTGGATCAGGCTCGGGCTGCCTCCGCCATCCGCTCGCCGGCGGCGTTGGCGAAGTATTCGACGATCTGCGCCATCTCGAGGAGTGCCGCGCGCGCCTTGGCTTCGGAGAACGGCCGCGCCAGGGCGCTGGCCCGTTTCATCAGCTCGAAGTCCAGCCGCAGCAGCAGCTCCTCGAACGGGACGGCGCCGAGCTCGACCTTGCCCGCCCGGCTCATCAAAGCGCGGACGATGCTCAAATCGCGCTCGAGTGAGCGCCGGACGGAAGCGAAGTCAAGCTGGGGCGCCTCGATCAGATCGCGCACGCCGGAGAAACTGAGCCGGTGAGCCGCAGCGACTTCGGCGCTGTAATCCTTCGCGGTGCGGGTCTCCAGGATGAGGACGCAGGTGTACCGGAACCAGTAAACCAGCGCCACCGTCGACACCGCCATGATCAACAAACTGGCGATCATTGGTGTACCTTCTCGCCTGTCTGAACTAACAGCGACGGAGCTGTCACGACTCCGTCACCTCGAGAATAAAGGGAAGTGGCGCTAGCGACAAGTTACATTCGAGGTACTAAGCAGCTTTCCGGGGATCCCTAAGGTTATCCCCGGCAAAGACGGGGCGAAGGAGATCGGTTCACGGCTCTGGCGCAAAGACCATGTGCTGGGGCGGCACCGGCTGCCGCGCGGCGTATTCAAGGAACAGGCGCCCGTAGCTGGCAGTGATATAGTCGCGCGGGCCGAAGCCCAGCTCGCCCGCCGTGCGGTCGATCCACTCGGGTGTGCCCTCGATCTCGAGGAAGTTGCCGATCGGGGTTTCGTCGATCGTCACCACGCCCTCCTCGCCCGGCCGGTGGTATTCGGTGCGGTACTTTTCGTAGCGGAAGACCACCTGGTAGCCGAGCCGCTCGAGCAGGGAGCGCAGCGCGGGGCCGTCCTGGACGGCGACATCGATCTCTTCGCGCCGTTTGTGGCGGCCGGGCTCTGACGGGCCCTTGTAGGTGAGCGTGCGCTGGCGGCCCGCTTCGCGCAAGCGGAGGAGCTGGCCCGCCCGGCGCAGGGCGAGCTCCGGCGTGTCGAAGACCAGGTTCGACTCGAAGGTGCGCCGGCGCGTGACACGGAAGCCGGCGCGGCGCAGTCGGCGCCGGATCGAATCAAAATCCTCCAGGCGCAGCTTCACTTCGATCTCGGGGCCCGAGCCTGTGCGGCGCATCGGCTACCATAGTAGCAGCGCGCCCGTAGCTCAGCCGGATAGAGCGACTGGCTTCGAACCAGTAGGCCGGGGGTTCGAGTCCCTCCGGGCGCGCCAGCTAACCAACTTCTTCTCAGTTGATTACGACGCTGTTGTCGCTCCCCGTGTTCTCGGTTTCGCTGGCGGTATGCCCGAAAGTATGCCCACCCTCGGCGCCGCGCGCCTTCTCAAGCGCCGCACGGACCGTCTCCTCCTGCGGGTGCACGTAGCGCCGCGTGATCGCCATGTCGCGATGGCCGGCCAGATAAGCCAGCGTCCAGGGATCCATGTGCGGCGCCCACCGCGTCAGGCAGGTGTGCCGCAGCGTGTACAGCGGAAACCGCTCGAGCCCGGCCAGCTCACAGGCGCGGCGATGCTGCCGCTTCAGACTCGCCGGCTCGATGTGCCCGCTTCGCGCCGCCGCAGGAAAGACCCACGGAGAGTCGCTCGCCGCTTGGCGTCGCATCTCGAGCACCGTGCGCGCCCGCGCACTCAGGGGAATCGCGCGCCGCGCGTTTTCCGTCTTGCCGTGCTCGATCCAGATGCGCCCGTCTCGCACTTGGCTCCAACGCAAACCAAAGCATTCCTCCGGCCGCAGCCCGCAGTCAAGCAGCAGGATCGCCACATCCGGCAGCAGGATCGGTCCGCCGGTCCACCGGCGCGCCGCTTCAAGATACCGGGCTTCTTCCTCCAGGCTCAGGACGCGCTCGCGATGGTTCTCGCCCGGCAACATTCGCACGCGCGGCGGAGCCGTTTCGATCTTGCCCCATTCGGCCGCCAGATTCAGCATCCGGCGCAAGACCTGCAACTCGCGGTTGATGCTGGCCGTCTGGAGCCCCGCTTCGCGACGCTTCGCCACGAAACCAGCTATCTTTTCCGCCGTCAGGCTGTCCAGCGGCACCTCGGCGAGCGGGGCATAGGCAAGCAGGCTCTTGACGCCGTAGACGTAGTAGTTCCGGGTGGCACGCTTGGCCTGGAATGTGGCCTCAACGAAGGGCAGAAAGTCCCGCTCGGCAAATTCCTTGAGCGTGGGCGCGGGCCTTTTCTCGCGCAGTCCGATCTCGCTCTTGGCGAGGGCCGTCTTGTGGGCAGCCTCCATCTGCTCCGCCACACGCTTGTTGGTCTGCTTGGTGCTGCGCCGGATCAAGACGCCGCGCCAAGTGAACTTGTACCACCAATACCGGCTCTTGGGCGGCTTGTAGACCGCCATATCAGTTTCCTCCCTCTGCAAGTGGCCGCGATTTCCTCGGCCGACCGCCCTTGCGCCCGTTGCGCCGCGCAATCTCGCGGATCCGCTCGATGCCATACTTCTCGAGGCGCACCCGGTAGCCCCGCCGGCCCATCCAGCTAGCTACTTCATGAACCTGCCTTCGCGTCATCAAGAATAACCTAAGCGATTCGGTTTTTCTTGTCAATATCCCACCGCAAAACGAACGGTAGACGGAGCGATCCGGCCTTACGGAGTCGCGGCTTCCAACAGCCGTCGCCGGATCTCCTCGGCCCCGGTGCCGCGCGCACCCATCTCGAGCAGAGTGCGGAGGACCGAGGGAGAGGGATTGGGTTTCCTGCTCGGCTCAGGGCATTTCTCCCCGGCGGACTGGCAGCCCGTGAGGATCGCCTCGAATTTGTCCCACATCCGCAGAGCCCGCTGACATCTTCTTTCGAGGCCCTTGCTCTGTCCGCGATCGAGCTGGTCTGCGATCTCGAAAAGCAGGGCCCACAGCTTCTCAACCCAGCGGAGCATCCCGATACACTGGCGATACCAGCGCCATTGAGCGCGACGAGCCTTTCTTTGGGCCTTCGCGGAAGCCGCGTAATAACCGTGCTTCCAGTTCGCCCGCCGGCTACGCTCCAATCCCTCCGGCGTCCTCGGCCCGGTGGAACAGCCACCATGCATGCGGCAGCGCCCGTTGGCCATCGCCGGCGCGCGGCAAGGCGTCCCGCGCCGCGTCTTGGCTCCACACTGCGGCGCCTTCGAAAGGTCTCCCGGCGGGTTGCCGTTCTTCAGCCAGCCTCGCCTTGCTTGGGCTTCATTGTCCGGACCACGGAGCGTCGCACTCGAGGATAACGCCTCTGGCCAGCCCTGCGGCATGGAGCTTGGGTGTGGAAGTGTGTCGTTCATCGGCCTCCCAGCTTGCGAATCGTCAAGATGGTCAACGCAACCAACTCCGCACCATTGCGAGCCTCCTTGAGCGGCAGAGCCCCACCGCTGGCCGCGATCCTGTCGAGCTCACGCAGGCCGGCCAATGCAGCGCGCACGATTTGCGAGCGCGAAACTCTGCCGCCCGTCACCCGGCGCACCCCATGGGCGAACTCGTCCAGCCAGTTGGAGTCTTGCGAGGAGACCATCAGGTTTACACGGATCAATCTCGAGCCCGAGCCGCACGGATCACCTCTCAGCGCCTCAGTCATCTAAGCCACCCACTTCTGTCCCTGCCAGACCCGTGACACACGTGACAGGTGCGATTAGTTCCCGGCTGTCAACCAGTTGCGGTGTCACGGGTTGGCTTCTGCCGCCTGTCTCCGCATGCCCGCTCGTGCCGGGTAACTCATTGGCTTTAATAGCAGTTGTCCGGTCGTCACGGGTGGGCTCTGACAGGTACCGCATCCACGCGTCCTCGAAATCTTCTCGAAAGTAGCCGCGATGGCGCACCTCGCCCTCGCGCCATTGTCTGGAGCGGATTCCGTAGAACCGTAGCATCGATGCCAGGCGCTCTGCAGTGAGCCCCAAGCGGTCCCACGGAGCCTCTTCGAGTTGTTGGAGCTTGTCGACCAACTGTTTGGTGGGCAGCCGCTGGTGCGAGCCGAACGCCTTTCGAATGTCGCGCAACAGCCGAACCCTCTGACTTTCGGTTTCCATCCTTGCCTCCGGCCCGCTCAGACTGATCGCAGCCTGGCGGGCGCGGCGGACCCAATCGTCGCCCGCAACCTCTGCGATCGCCAGCAGCGGTTCCCACACATCCTGCGCGCGATCGTCCAACTCCTCCGGCAACGGAGGCGTGAGTTCCTTCAGTTCTGGCAGGATCCGGTCCGACAGCTGACAGAGTTTGGCGCGGATCGGCTCAGCTTCGAGCTGGGCCAGCCGGAAACGAAATCGTGCCACCGGCTCATGCCGGGCACGCCGACGCACCTCGATCCGGATGGAGCGGTCAGCAACCGTATCGGGAAGTCGTCCGATGCCGGCAATCGCCTTCGGCGAAAACACCGGGTAATCGCGATAGGTCATCGTTGAGCCTTGCCCGACACACAGGCTGACGACACCCCCGCGTCGATGGCCGGCGTTGAGGATGCCGCGCAACGCCTCGGCGAACTGCGGATCAGAGCGGAATGCCACATCGCTCTCATCTAACAACAGCGTGGGCGTCTCGGCCTCGATTTTGCGCACCAGCGCTCCAGATGTCGCTCGGCTAGTGAACCAAGGGCGTGCAACGAGAAGGGACAGCACCTCCAGCAGCCGCGTCTTACCGGAGCGTTTCTCCGCGCTCGTAATATGCAGATAGGGTGTGGTTTCAGCTGCGTCGAAACAGTGTGTGTGCACCACCCACAGCGCAAGGACATGAAGTTGCTCAGGCCGAAGCACCACGAAACGCTCGATCAAGTTCTTGACTTCCTTGAGCAAGGCGGCGCAACCGCACTCCTCTTTGGAAAAGGATCTGCGTGGAAGCTCCGAAAACCGTGCCGCCGCCTCGGAGCCGAAACGAGCGACAAAATCCGCGGCGTCTCCCTTTTCCGGGGCCTCCGGCCACTCGAGGATCTCGACCTGAGCCCCGAGGGTTGTCAAGCGCTCCGCGACCCGTTTCATATGGCTGCGGCCGGCCTCGTCATTGTCCGGCCAGAGCAAGACGCGGAAACGACAAAGCGGGCGCAGTGCGTCAATACCAGGAACGCCGCTGGCCCCCGTGACCGTTCCCACTGCGGGCCCGAGCTGGCGTGCCGCCTCAGCCGCCTTCTCTCCTTCGCAGACGATCAGCGCTGTCCCATCGGAAAGCTCGCGCAGGCGCTCGGATCCAAACAGGGGCAGCTCTTCGACACGCCGCCCGTCGAGCCCCGGTCGTCCGTCGGGGCTGACCCATCGCATCTCTTTGCCCTCCTGCGTGTCCCAACGCACGTGCACGGCGCTGAGCTTGCCGCTCTCGTTACGGATGTCGTAACGAGTTTCGGTTCGCCCTTTTCGCGCTGACGTTACAGGGCGTCCCTTACGGCATGGCGGCGTCCGGGGCCAGAGCCCTCGTGCCTTCAAGGCGTCGATTACTCTTTCTTGGGAACAGCCCGCGTGGCAGTGGACGAGCACTGTGTCGCCGGCCTGGCTGATTGCCAGACTCGGATCTTTGTCTTCGTGCGCCGGACAGGGAGCTATCCAGTGTCGGCCGCTCCGCCGGCCGCCCAGGGCGCGAGCGAGCGATTCGGCGTTCATTCCACCGCGCTCCCACCGCCCGGTCGGGACTCCACCCATCGGAGAAGCGCCGAGGCCGGGTAGCGCACCAAGCGTCCGACCTTGCGCCAAGGAGGGCCTGCCGGCGCTTCGCCACGTTGAATCCGCTGAGAATCCTCCCACCGCCACTTACGTAAGCAGGAGACCGAAACTCCGAGGCTGCGGGCGGCCTCGGCTTCTTTTAAGAGTACTTGATCTATGTTGATCATTTTTCGTCCCCACTATGTAATTGCTCGGAGTGGCCACTCCCGTACAGCCGGCCCAAAAAATATTTGGGTAGCGGACGGAAATCTGGGTACCCCGGGGGAATTTTCTGGCTTTTCAATCACTTGCACGCGAAGGCCCGGTGCGGTGTTGGAGAGTATCGGGATGTGCTTCCGGCCACGGGCCCTAAGTAGGGTACTCCGAGGGGTTCACTGGGGCACTCTGCGGCCTTGAAGCTGGGCGCTCGAGCGCGTTTGCCGCCCGCCGCGGGACCCTTTGCTCCAACTCAATTCGAGGCAGGCTTGTGGGGCGTCGGCAAGGATGCCGGGCGCGCGATGAGATCGAGATTGCTTCAATGGAATCAAAGACAACGCAAAGGCACCATCTTCCGAATTGCCATGGAGGTAGGCGCCTCGTTGAGGTCAGCTCCCCAGTGGCGGGGCTCCCGCCGAGGACCCGAGTGAGACGGACTGCTTAGCCTTGCGGGAGCCGAACCGTCTCGCGAATCTCCGGGCGCTTGGACAGGCCATAGCGTTTCTGGGCGTGGGCGGAAATGAGGGGACGGCCTACGGTCGGTATCTCGGTCGCGGCTCGGGGACGGAGAGCCAGAGATCACTGCCGCCGCGGACGCAAGCTGGCGGACGTGGCACTGAAGTGAGCGGGCGGCGGCAAGGACAGTCCGGGATTCAAGGCCAAAAGGCTTACACGGGCCGTGACCCGCAGCTGATCTCCGGTCCGTTTCAGCGAGCTTCATGGTCCGAAACTCAGGAACGCAGCTGTCGGGCCCGGGTCCGATCTGGAGCCGGGCACCACGGTTCGTAGACCAGCGCTGACTCAGCGGGTCCTACCTTGCTAGCGGCACGACCTTCTTGATCGCCTCGGGCCACACGCGCCGGGGCGAGGTCAGCTCCCGCACCCCGCGCGCAGCGTTGGTGGCGTGGCTGTGGCGTACGGGGAAGCCCTTCGGTAGCTGAATGGTCTCGCGGGCAGAGGGCTTACGGAGCAGCCCATAGTACTCCTTGGCGTGTTGGCCGCTCATCGGCCTGCCGGGCTGCGCCACGGCGGTCATATGGTTACCTGGCGCGATCCCCTGCCGCAGCTCCTGTTGCGCCCGGGACATCGTCGTGTAGCGGTGGACCGTGCGTCGTTGCGCCAGCGGCTTAGCCGGGACCCGATGCCGTAGAGCATCAA
>CALKXJ010000004.1 GCA_938003835.1 uncultured Bryobacteraceae bacterium
CAGTCGTGAAGCGAACCATCCAAGTACGCATCCTCCGGGGCGAAAAGCAGTACGTGGCCCAGTGTCTGGATCTGCCGGTGGTGACCGAAGCCCCCACGCTGGACGAGTTGGCGGCGAACATTCAAGAGGCGATCGCTCTGCATCTAGAGGGCGAGGATCTGGCCGAGCCGGGGCTGGTGAGCAACCCGACGATCCTGGCTACCCTGGAGCTGGACGCTGCGGCCTGATGCCGAAACTGCGCATTCTTATGCCGAAGACAGAGACTGCTGGTCGCCTTACGCCGCCCGGTTGAAATGCAGAACCAGCCGGAGGCCGCCCTCGGCATCGGCTTCGAGATCCACGACCTTGTAAACCGTGCTCCCAACCGTCACCTCATCGCCCCGTGCGGGCGGCTCGCTGAAATCAGCCGCCCGCACGAAAAGCAGCGCATACGTGCCCGGCGCGGCGTCCTCCTGCCGCACCCCGGTGTCCAAAATGCCCCTCAGCACAAACGGTAAGCCTGCCTGCGGCGAATAAGTGACCTCGCGGCCGAAAGCGCGCAGGCAGGCTTCGTCGGCCCGAGCGACCGAATCGGCGAACGCCATCAGGAGATGAAGGCGCCGTTCAGACGCACCCGGCCCGTCGCGTCAGTGTCCGCAGCGGCCTTCACCGCCACGCCGATGAGCTTGTTGCCGGTCGAGGTCTTGGTCGCGCGCTTGTTGGTGTTGTCCCAATAGATCAAGTCTCCGACCGACCAGGCCGTGTCGGCGCCGGTCTCGCGCGCAAGATCAAAGACGCCCTCGACCTGAAACTCGCCTTCGGCGCCGCCGGCCACGTCGCTCGCAGCCACGCCGAAGATCGAGCCGACCAGCGCCCCGCCGCCCGAGCTGACGGCATACGGCGCCGCCAGCGATAGAGTCTTTCCCGCTTGCACGTAGTTCTTCACGTCGTTCCTCCTCACGCACCCGCGTTCTTCTGAAGCCCGCGCCAGTCGATGGCTTTGGTGCCGAAATCCAGGCGGGCCTTGATCTCAACCCCGTCCACCTCGAAGCCCTGGCGGGTCTCGATGTAAACGCCGTCCTGGCCCTCCAGGTACGCATACTCGATGGTGTCGATCTGCTCGGGCGAAGCGAACAGGTACCACGCCGTGGTGCTCGCCGCGTCCAGGCGCGGTTCGGCGATCGGCACGAGCGCCCGGATGTATTCCGGCACCACGTTGGCCGACTGCGCCGGCGCCAGGTTCGCCGCCACAAGCTGAAAGGCGGTGAGCTGCAACGCCACCGGCACGGCCAGGTAGCGCGCCTGCACATTCAGCGTCGTGACGCCATCGAGGCCCTTCTGCTTGGCCATCACGGCCATGCCCGCACCCAGGCCGGTCAAACCCAGAGCGCTCGACGAGCCGGTGTTCAGATTCGCGTGATTGGCATGGAAGAGCGCCACGCCGTCGCCCATCGCCGGGTTCGAGGTGATGATGCCCCAGACGGTGTCGCTTTCAAGGGTCGCCGCCGCCACGCCGAAGCCCGCCGGGATGCGCGTGAAAGCGCCTAGATCGTCGTTGATGATCACCTGACGAGTGATCCCGACGATCCGCCCGTAAGTGGCGAGCTTGTAGGTCTCCTTCGATTCGGCGATCGAGCCGTAGGTGAACTCGCCCTTCTCGTTGACTTTCTGAAGCGCCGGCGATTCGCCGAGCTGAAGCGCATTGATGTTCTTGAAGTCGGCCGCCGTGCGGCGCCGCGAAAAGGGCAGGAAGGTGCGCGGATAGGCCTCGTAGGCCTGGCGCAGGGTCTTATTCGCCACATCGGCCAGGATGTAGGGGAAGTCGGAGGTCGAAAGCGCGAGCTTGGCGATCTCGTTGCGGCTCAGGCGCCGCGTGCGCGTGCCAGAGGCCTCCAGGCACTCACGCCCCAGGTCGAGCAGCGTCATACCCACCCAGTCGCGGCCCAGCTCGCCGGCGAGCGGGAACAGCTTCGGGTCATAGCGGAACAGCAGCGAGGCCGCGATCCCGGCGCGCCGCGTGTCGGCCTCGTCGCGGGTGACCACGACGGTGGCGCTGCGGATAGGCGTCTCCTCGCTGCGCCGGGCCAGCTCATCGAGCGCCAGCTTGCGGAACTCCTCGACCGTGGTGCCGCGCTCGATGTGTTCGGCAATAAGTCGGGCATCGAGCCGCGCCGCCCGCCCGATCTTGTCCAACTCCAGGATGCGGGTCCGCTCTGCCAGCGCTGCGGCCTGCCGCTCCGCATTTAGGTTCACTTCGTTACGGGCTTCTCCGCCCGTTTCGGTGATGGTCTCTTCCATCGTCGTCTCCTGTGGGCCAGTTGCCCGTTCGAACTTGAATCCCGCGCCCGGGTCGGCGCCGATCGGCACCAGCGAGACCTCCTCGGGCTCCCAGTCGGTCACGAGGACTTGGCGCACCGTCGCGCCCTCTGGGGTGACATCCTTGAGCTCGTGAATGGCCACGCCCATCGAGGCGTTGCGCAGGATGCCGTCCTCGACATCGCGCCAGATCGGAGTCACGTCCTCGCGCTTGGAGAACCGCACGACCGCCTTGCCTGCGCCGCCTTCGATCCAGGCCTTGGCAATCACGCCGATGACGTCGGCCACGGTGTAATCGCGGTGCGCGTTCAATAGCGGCGCCGAGCCGCTCGCCAGCCGCGCCAGGCGCACCGCGCCGGGCTCCATCGAGAAACGCATCTCGTACGGACCGCGCGCGTCGTAGCGCCGCACGGCGGCCCCGGTGTACCAGGTGAGAGCAGCCGTGCGCTCCTCGCGGCCCTCCGCGGCCAAGCCCTCAAACTGCGCTTCGAGCCGCTCGCGCAAGGGGAACGTAGTTTCACTCATGGTGTAAGTTCCTTCTGCTGGGTCCCGCTCTGCGTGACCCGCCGCGGGTCAGAGTCCAGCACGATTCCTTTCTCATCGAGCAGCCGGTTGATCTCGGCGATCTGCTCAAGCTGCGCATCCGGGTCGTAGCCCTGCTCTGCGATGGCCTGGCGCACGGTGAGTGTGCCCGTGCGGATGCGGTTCAGCGTCGCGAGGGAATCCTTGTAGGGATCGACGCTGCCGAAACCGGGCGGCGTCCACTCGGCCTTGAACGGACCTGGTTCGGGAATCACGCCGGCGGTAAATGCGACGGCGTCGCGGGTCTCCTCGCCCAGTTCCTCGTGGAGAATCGCGCGCCCGAACAGTTCCTGAAGATCGCTCACGAGCTTCTTGTCGCCCCGGACATAGAGCTCCAGCGCCCCGTCCTCGGGATCGTAGACGTAGATGACCTCGAAGGCCGGATTCTGGGGCCGGCGCTCGAATCGGCCGTTGTCATCGTAGCCGATGAAGGTATCTGAGTAGTCCTTGGGATAAACGAAGACATAGTGATAACGGCCCGCCCGCAAGTACGCCTCTGCGCGGCAGGGGCTGCCACGGCCCTGGGTCTCCCAGTAATAGGCAGCAATGGCATTGGCCAGCTCTTGCAGCGCCTCCGGAGACACGTCGGGCTGCTTCTTGGGAATGTCCTTCCGCTTGCGCCAATACCGGCCGCTCAGGTGGTCGGCTCGATGCAGCCGCGCGGCAACGTCAAAGACCTGGTTGTGGTGGAAGAAAACCCAGAACGCCTTGTTCAGATGTCCGTCCAATCGGTCAAGGTCTCGCGCCAGCTCCAGTTGATGAAAGCGCCCCTCTTCGATGAGCGCACGCGTCCCCTCGGGCACACCCATCGCGTGGATCGAACGGAAGTCGCTCTCGATCCCCTTGCGAACAAGCTCCGGCAAGTCGCGCCATTTCTCGTAGAGCGCTTCGATCTCTGTTTCCTTCAAGTTGTCCCAATCGACCTCGCCCAGCACATGGCGATGGGCGAAGTACTCCCGCAGGAGCGCATTCTGCACCTGCCGGAGGAACTGCCTCGGTGCGTAGTCATTTGCCATAAGCGGTCATCTCCTTAAGAGAAGCGGCCGTGTGCATTGCGTTGACTTTCAACCCAACACAGGAGGCCCAAAAAAAACGCGGCCAGTAATCAAAAACTAAACCTCCCTTGTCCCGAGGCGGCATCGGTCGACTCGTAGAGCTTGCCGTCCTTGTCCACGTAGAGCAGCCCCAGTTGCTCAAGCCGCACGCGGAGGGCTGAGATCGTAACCTCATACTTTTCCGCCAACCGGTACAAGTTCGGCCACCGCGTCCGATCGATCTTCATCGCCTCCGCCCGGATCATCTCCGCGGGCATTGAGAGGGCCGCAGCGTAACGATTGACGGCCCTCGCCTCGTCGGGCTCGTCGGCGCGGGCATGGATCTTTCGCAGGAGCTCTTGGCCTTCGGCGTCGCTATAGAGGGCCTTGATGACGGCCACACCGCCCACCGAAGAGCTTCTGTAGGCAAAGGGGCCGTCCTCCACGGCATCAAACAGCGTGGGATGATCCAGCGAGCTCTTGTCGATGAAAAGGTCCCAATGGCCCATCTCGTGGCCCTTTGTCGAGCGCTCGAGCCCGGGCTTCTCCACGAACAGGGCCCTGCGGTTCTCGTTGAGGACAATCAGGCGCTTCTTGGCGATGAGCCCACCGAGGATCTGCTCGCCGGGCAGCTCGTCAATGGGCTCCCAGAGGAAGTCGAGGCCGAGAACTTTCTCGGCGATCAGGTCGATGGGAATGGGCGGCGCGAGCGGACGCCCGAGCAAGCGCTCGAGTTCGGCGAGCCGCGACTGCGCGATCTCTTCAATCTCCTGGTTTCGGAGGATTCTCACCGGCTTTCTTCCTACGCTTCAATTCCTGCAAGAGTCTCTTCCAATCTTCTTCGGTCAATTGGCTGTCGAAGGCCGAGCGGAAAAACGCGCGGGCAGGCTCGCTCTCCTTCAGGGTCTTCTCGAGCCCGGGCGGCACTTTACCCGCGAGCGTAATCAGCTCATTGGGGTCCGCGTCAAGCACGTGGGCAATCTCAGTTATCAGGGCAACCGACGGTGGCTCCGTCTTGTCGTTCTCGATCTTGCTCAGGTAGGTGAAGTCGAAGCTCCGGCCCTCCTTGCGAAGGCGCGCCGCCACCCGATCAGCGAGTTCGCGCTGGGTGAGGTTCTTGGCTTTCCGTAGCTGCCGGAGCCTCTGTCCAAATGTCGCCTGCTGGCCCATCAAGAGACGATGATAGCCTTGCTTGAGTTGAAATTCAACATCAAAATTGCTCTGTCCCCCGTCAACCGCCCGCCCTGGCCTTTTCCCACCGTGGGGTGAATCGCTAATCGTTTGAAAAAACAGAGGATGACCTTGCTTCGGGGCATCTCACAGAGGTAAGGGTGTCAGCGTCGAATATGCCCGGCCACAGCAAATCAGGTGGGAACGGACGGCCGCTGGCCGCGACGCCGGCGGCACGCGCGGAGTCGCCGCGGGTCGCGTTCTACACGCGCATCTCAACCGACGAGGACCACCAGAAGTATTCCCTCGGCGCACAGAAGGAGCGCCTGGAGGCCTTCTCGAAAGCCCAGTGGGGCGATGCCTGGCAACTCCACAAGGTCTACCGCGACACCGAGAGCGGCACTCACATGAACCGCCCCGGTCTCGAGGAGATGCTCTACGACGCAGGGAACCAGGCCTTCAACACCCTGTTGGTCTTCCGCGTTGACCGGCTCTCGCGCAAGGTTCGCGAGCTCGCCCAAATGGTGGATGAGCTCACCAAAAACGGCGTCGCGCTCAAGAGCATCACCGAGCCCTTTGACACCTCGAACGCCGCCGGCAAGATGATGCTCCAGATGCTGGGCGTCTTCGCCGAGTTTGAGCACGCGACCATCGTCGAGCGCACCAAGGTCGGCATGGAGAAGAAGGCCAAGGGCGGAAACTTCGTGGGCGGCCACGTGCCTTACGGCTACCGGCTCGACCCGGGGAAGGGCCTTGTGGTCCACGAGGAGGAGGCGCTCATCGTCCGCAAGATGTTCACGATGTACGCCCTCGGCAGGGAAGGCGCCTCGGCGATCTCGAAGCAGCTCAACGAGGCCGGCTACCGCAACCGCAACGGCCGGAAATGGGGCCGCCGCGTTGTGCTCTACATGCTCAAGAATCCGGTCTACGTGGGCAAGATCCGCTGGCGCGAAGTGCTCTACGAAGGGCACCACGATCCGCTCGTCTCAGACGTGCTCTTCGAGAAGGCGAACGAGGTCCTCCAGGAGCGCCACGAGGATCTGAAAGGCCGCCAGTGGCACAACGGCGATGAGCGGCTCCTCACGGGCATCATCAAGTGCAGCCGCTGTGAAAGCCACATGTTCGGCGGCGGCGGTTACAAGAAAGGCGTTCATGTTCCGTACTACGTCTGCTCGAAGCGGTACAACGACCACGATTGCGAGCAAGACTACGTGCGGGCCGACCTTTTGGAGTCGGCGATCATCGAAGACATCAAGGCGATGTTCCGGGACGAGCAGTTCATGGCCCGCGTTTGGACGGAGGCCAACAAACGGCTGTGCGCGGAGAAGCCGAACCTGGAAAAGGAGATCGCGAAGGTCGCGGCGGAGGCCGCAAAGGCTCAGACGGCCCTGGACCGCTACTTCGAGGCGTTCGAGGCGGGGACGCTCAATGCGGAACTCTGCAACGAGAAGGTGCGAGACCTGCGGGCCCGGCTCGAAGAACTGGAGGCTGAAAAACGGGATCTAGAGACCCGGCGAGAAAGGCTGGAGCTGCCGGCCATCGACCGCGACATGCTGGCGTCCCTCGTGGACAACTTCGAGCGGATCATGGCCGATGCCCCGAACCCGCAAAAGAAGGATCTGCTACGCCGGCTGGTGAAAAGGGTGCTGGTTCATGACCGCCGCACCATCGAGGTCTGGTACGGGTTAACGAACTGCCGGAAGGTCGAAGACTGGAACAATTGGCTCCTCAGGCAGGACTCGAACCTGCAACCCTCCGGTTAACAGCCGGATGCTCTACCATTGAGCTACTGAGGAGCAGCGGCTCGGAACTTTTACCCTTACGAAATTAAAGCAAACGGGCCAGCGTCCTGTCAACCCTCATGCGCGGTAGCCGCTTCTGCGGCGCGGAGCCGTTCGGCCAGACCGAGCGGCGGCTCCGGACGCAGCAGCGGAAACAGGATCACATCGCGGATCGAGCGAGAATCGGTGAGAATCATCGCCAGCCGGTCGATGCCGATACCCTCACCTCCGGTCGGCGGCAGCCCGTAACACATCGCCCGCAGGTAGTCCTCATCCATGCGGTGTGCCTCTTCATCGCCGCGCTCGGCGGCGGCCAACTGCATTTCGAAGCGCCGGCGCTGCTCCTGCGGGTCGTTGAGCTCGGTGTAGGCGTTGGCGATCTCGATGCCCCCCGCATAGATCTCGAACCGCTCGACGAAGTCCGGCTCATCCGGCTTGCTCTTGGCCAGCGGGGAGGTCTCGAGCGGGTAATCGTAAATGATGGTCGGCTCGATCAAGCGTTCTTCGACGACCTGTTCGAAGACGTCGAGCAGGGCCTCGCCGGGCGAGGCCTTGGTGGACCGGCGCGCCAGCCACGCCGGATCCCGCAGCTCGTCCATGGTGGGAGGCGGCCCGTCGCGCCAGAACTCGAGGATGGCCTCGCGGAGGCTGAAACGCCGGATCCGGCCGAAATCGAGCGTCCGCCCCTGCCAGCTCACCTCGGCCGAGCCGGTCGCGTCGATGGCCACCTGCCGGAGCAGCTCGCAGGAGAAGTCCATCAAGCCGCGATAGTCGGTGTAGGCCTGGTAGAACTCGAGCATGGTGAACTCGGGGTTGTGCTGGGTCGAGATCCCCTCGTTGCGAAAGTTGCGGTTGATCTCGTATACGCGTTCCAGCCCGCCGATCACCAGCCGCTTCAGGTAGAGCTCAGGCGCGATTCGCAGGTAGAGGTCGATGTCCAGCGCGTTGTGGTGGGTGATGAATGGGCGGGCCGTGGCGCCGCCATAGATCGGCTGCATCATGGGCGTCTCCACCTCGACGAAGCCGCGCTCTTCAAGCTGGCGGCGCAAGGAGGCGACGATGCGGCTCCGCGTGAGGAAGACCCGGCGGACCTCGGGGTTGGCGATCAGGTCCAGGTACCGCTGCCGGTAGCGCGTCTCGACATCCTCGAGGCCGTGCCATTTCTCCGGCATGTTGAGCAGCGTCTTAGCCAGGAAATCGAGCCGGCCGACGTGCAGCGTCAGCTCCCCCGTCTTGGTGCGAAACAGGTAGCCTTCAGCCCCGACGATGTCCCCTAGGTCCAGCAGGCGCCTGTAGAGGTCGAACTCGGCGGCCGTGAGGCTGTCCTGGCGCAGGTAGATTTGGAGGCGCTCACCCTCCTGCATCAGATGGGCGAAGCCGGCTTTGCCCATCCGGCGAATCGTCTGGATGCGGCCGCAGATGCGCAGCGTCGTCCGGTTGCGGTCCAGCTCCTCGGCGCCGGCCGCGCCCCAAAGCCTCAGAACCTCCGGGATGCTGTGCGTGTAGTCGAACCGGTGGCCGTAGGGGGAAAAGCCGAGCGCCCGGATCTCGCGCACACTCGCCAGGCGCTGGCGCAGAATTTCATCTTCGACAGACAAGCGAGGCTCCTCGTGATCGCGTCTGAGGCGACCATTATAAACGCCGGGTCAGGTCCCCCGCGGGTAACAGCCCAGCACGCGCAGAAAATCGGCCAGCTCGCCCAGGTGACGCAAGGCGTTGCGGACTCGCGGCTCGTCGGTGTGGCCGAGGAAATCCAGATAGAACAGATACTCCCAAGGCTTGCCTCGCAGCGGCCGCGATTCGATCTTCGTCAGATTGATATCGCGGAGAGCGAAGGCACTGAGGGCCCGGAATAGGCTTCCCGGCACGTTCCGCGTCGAGAACACCAGCGAGGTCTTGTACGCCCCCTTTTCTGACCGGGCCAGGGAAGCACGGCGGCCCTTCGGGCCCAGCAGGAAGAAGCGTGTGAAATTGCGCCGGTCGTCTTCGATCGAGCGGCGGAGGATCTTCGCGCCGTAGATCTCGGCGGCGACGGCGGAGGCGATTGCCGCCGCGTCGCGCAACTGCTCCTGGACCAGCATCTTGACGCTGCCGGCAGTGTCGTAATAGGGGACCCGCTCGAGCTGCGGATAGCGGCTCAGGAACCGCAAACACTGATTGAGCGCCACCGGGTGGGAGAAGACACGGCGAACATCACGAAATTTCACCCCTGGAAGCGCGATCAGGTTGTGGACGATCCGCACATGAGTTTCACCGAGGATCGGAAGCTGGTACTCGACCAGGTGGTCGTAGTTCTCATGGACCGACCCGTGAAGAGTGTTCTCGATGGGAACGACTGCCGCATCCACTTCGCCTCCCGCCAGGGCGCGGAAGACCTGCTCGAACTGCTGGCAGGGAACGCCCTCGACGTCCGGCCCTGCTAACTGGAGCACGGCCTGCTGGCTGAAGGCGCCGAGTTCGCCCTGAAAGGCCACGCGCTTCAGCCGCCGGCTCATGGTCCCTCCCAGCGCTTGGCGTCGGGCGCCGGCACACCCAGCAGATCCAGCACCCGGTCGATGGTGTGATCGACCAGGTCCAGGATGGTCTCGGGTCGGTGATAGAAGCCCGGAATGGGGGGAGCGATGATGGCGCCCATCTCGGCCAGCTCGACCATCGTGCGCAGGTGGCCGAGGTGCAACGGGGTTTCGCGCACCAGGAGAATGAGCCTCCGGCGCTCCTTGAGTGTCACGTCGGCGGCACGGAGCAGCAGGTTGGAAGTGATGCCCCGGGCGATCGCCGACATGCTGTGGATCGAGCAGGGGGCGATCACCATGCCGTCAACCGGATAGGAGCCGCTGGCGAGCCGGCAGCTCAGATCGTCCAGCGAGTAAGTGAAGTCGGCCAGGGCGCGGAAGTCCTCGATTTTCTTGCCGGTTTCGATCAGGGCGGTGCGGGCGCCGAGCCGGGTGAGGATTAGGTGGATCTCGACCTGGGAATTTCGACGGAGTTTTTCGAGCAGGCGGAGGCCATAGATGGAACCGCTGGCACCGGAAACTCCGACGACGATTCTCAAAATTCGCCTCCTTTGTGCGGTCCTTGTTCCGAAATCAGAACAACTCAAGCCCCCGGGTAGTTGCCGCACGGCGCGCCGGCCGCTATAATCCAGTCCAAGGGCCTGTCCCATGTTCCCTCGCCGTAACGAGCCGGCGCTTACCGGAGAACGTCATCTTAGCATGGAGGATGCTGGCCGCAAGCTCAAGCAGGCCCGCGAGCGGCTGAACCTCCGCTACCGGGACGTCGAGCAGGCCAGCCTTCGCATCGCCGAGCGTCATAACAACGACGAATTTGCCATCGCACTCAGCCGCCTGGCCGACATCGAGAACAAAGGGACGGTGCCGAGCATCTACCGGCTGTACACCCTCTGCGCCATCTACCGGCTCGACATCCTCGAGGTGATGCAGTGGTACGGCGTGGACGTTTCGCAGCTTCCGGCCGACGCCGCAGGGATCGAACTGGAGACGACCCACCTGATCGGCTACTCGCCGAACGAGCATGGCGTAGTGCAGGTGCCGTTGTCGCTCGATCCGGGCCTGGATCCCACCAAAACCACCTATCTCAGCCGGATGATTCAGCGCTGGGGCACCTTGCCATTGATGTTGCTCAACGGGCTGGACCTGCGCAACCACCGATATGGCTTCATCGGCACGGAAGACTGGTGGATGTACCCGCTGCTTCAGCCGGGCTCGCTGGTGATGCTCGATGAGACCCGGCGCCGCATCGCTGCCTCCGGCTGGTCCAACGAGTTCGAGCGGCCGATCTATTTCCTGGAGCACCGGCAAGGCTACGCCTGTAGCTGGTGCAGCCTCCGCGACTCGCAGCTGATCCTGGTGCCACACCCCGCCTCGAGTTTCGAGCCGAAGGTATACGCGTATCCGGAGGAGATCGAGGTGATAGGGCAGGTGGTCGGGGTGGCTATGCGTCTGGATCCGGCCCAGCGGCGCCGCACTCGTTCTTGAGCAGCTCGAGCAACACTTCCAGGTCGTGCAGATAAAGTTCCCGCTCGGCCCGGCGCGCGCTGCCGGGAATCAGGTTCCGGTACGGGGTCAGGCGGAGCCAGGCGTCGAGCACGGCGCGCTTGTTGTTGCCGAGCGCCGACAGATAGAGCTCCAGATCGGCCTTCTGCTGCTCGAGCGTATAGCACAGCCACTCGGCGAACGTCTGCGCGTGGCTCCGCCGCAAGGTCCGATCAGCCTCTTCCTGCCCGAACATCAGCGCGAAACCGTGATGCTCGTACGTGTCGGTGTTGGGGTTGCGCAACGAGGAAAGATAGACCAGCCGACCGAAGACCGAGGGAATCTGCGACAGGGTATGACGCCAGAGGTCAGCCGCTGCCCCGCGCTCCAACGTCGCTTTGGCCACCGTCCGTCTCATCGCTGGATCCGTCGCGGCGCCGACCGATACACTGCTGCCTCGCCCATTATATTACACCACCGGCGGCAGCCGGCGGCATTGTTCTGAAATTCGAAAATCTTTCGGCGTTTCCACCGCCGGCCGGCCGACCCCCGTTAGGCTGATATCGACGTTCCGGCAGACGCCGGAACGAAGCTCGTCCGAGGAGAACAGCGCGATGAAGAAGATTCTGTGGGTTCTGATCCTGGCACTCCAGTTCGCAGGGGCCGTGAGCGTGGTGACCGCTGAGTCGCCGTTTCCTGAGTGTCTGCCTTGCCCCACCGATCGGGGACCGGCTCGTTAATCGACTCAGGTTTCCGCCAAATCCCAGGTTCAGCGCTTCCGAGGCAGTGGTAGACTCTCGGATTGAGGACCGCTGCTTGTGTACCTCACGCTGATCCTGGGAGATGCGGAGCGGGTGCTGTGGCTGGTTGTTTATACCGCCCAGCTTCTCCTGCTGGCCCGCCTGGTCCAGCAGCGGCTCGTCCGCCGCTATCGGTTCTTTGCCCTCTATCTTGGCGTCCAGGTGCTCGAAGCCAGCCTGCTGCTGGCGCTCAAGACGGGGACGAACGCTTACGGCTGGACCTACGCGGCGTTCGTGCCCATCCTTGGACTGTGTGCCACGCTGGCGGTGCTCGAACTCCATGACTTGGTATTGCGCGACTACGCGGGTATCCGGAGCCTGGCGCGCTGGATGATTTCCGGGAGCCTGGCGGTCGCTCTGGTGGTGGCCGGCTTGACGCTGTCGCCCGATCTGAGCAATCCCGGGGAGGCGTATCCGCTGGTTCGGGCTTTCCATGTCTTTCAGAGGGTTCTCTACTCGGCGTTGTTCCTTTTCATGCTCTTTGTGACTGCGTTCCTGCTCTGGTTTCCCCTGCCATTGAACCGCAACATCGTTCTGCACACGGTCGTTTTCCTGGTCAGTTTCGCCGGCCGATCCGGCGCCCTGTTGCTCCGCAATGTCGGGGGTGCGGAAGTGCGCCTGCTGGCCAGCACCCTCAACCTAGGGATCGCCGCAACTTGTTTGCTGGCCTGGATTTTGTTTCTGACGCGGGCCGGCGAACAGAAGTTGGTTGTCTCCGGCCACCGGTGGCGGCCTTCCGAAGCGGATCGCCTGGCCGAGCAACTGGACTCGATTAACGCCACGCTGCTTCGCACTGCCCAGAAGCGCTAGGCGGCATAGCCCTCCTCAATTGTAGGGCAGAGGCGGGAAAAATTCTCCCTTTTTGTTGCAAAACGACTCGAACTCGGCTATGCTCTTGCTGAGGGACACGCGAATAGGAGGTAGGCCCGCCGATGGACGCTTTTGAAGCGGTTGTGATCTTGGCAGCGACTGTGGGCGCTGCGTTCGTGTGGTTGTTTTGGAGGTTGATCTCCTCCACAAGGGTTCGGGGCGTCGACCCCGAGTGGCTGAAGAACTTCTCTGTTGCAACGTACCGACCGATGGAGCGGTTACTCTCCGAAGAGGACGTCGAGTTTCTCAGGTCCCAGCCCGGCTACCTGCCGGCAATGGAGAAGACCCTGCGTTCCGGCCGGCGCCGTATCTTTCGCGCTTACCTGAGGAGCTTAGCGACCGATTTCAACCGGCTGCATCTGGCGCTGCGCCTCGCCCTGCTGGAGTCGGCGACGGACCGCCCGGATCTGGCGACCGTCCTGGTCAAGCAAAAGGTGACGTTTTTCCTGGCGCTGGCGGCGGTCCACCTGCGTCTTACCATGCACGCTTTGGGCTTGGGGACCGTGGACGTCCGCGGGCTGGTCTCCACCGTGGATCGCATGCGGACGGAGCTGAGGAGCCTGAGCCTAGCCCGTGTCGGTGTGGAGCGGGTGTCGGCGTAGCGGCGGCTCAGACTCCCGGGTGCAACGGCCAGGCACGGCGGCCTTCGCACCCCTCACAGGTTCCGGATCTTCTCCTTGACCGCACGGAGTTCGGGAAACCTTTTCTCTTCGGTGAGAAACGACTCCGTGTGGATGCGACGCCGGGCGCCGGAGTGCTCGACCGGAAACCTCAGGTGCAGCATCTCGTGGAATACGACATAGTCCACCACGAGGCGCGGTACCTCCGGCCGGTCTAGCCAGGAACTGACGATGATGGCGTTGAACGACGGGTCGTAGTGGCCCAGACGGGTGCGTGAGGGTTTGAGGCTCCAGCCGAGTTCCGGGCGCGCCATCAGCCCTCCGAAAAACCTGCGATTCAGCTCGTCGAAAATCTCCACGAGATCAAAGCAACGGCCCTGTGGGGAAGAGTAGCGCTTGCGCCCCCGGAGTTGCCGGACCAGATGCAGCCTCCGGCGGAAGTCGCGCCGGTTGAGAAAACGGCGATACCGGTCGCGATGTTTGGCCGGCACCGGGCGCCGGAGCAGGCGCGCGACCAGAATATAGGCCAGAGCCTCGAGCACCCCCTCCGGGGCGCCCTCGAGGAGGTCTGAGATGCGGACTCTCAAGCGGCCGTCGCGCGCTTCGATGATGCTGCGGTCACTGGCGAAGCGACAGAAACGAACTTCGATTATCGGCGCCTTCTCGGTGGCCGCCAGCTCCCGCCAGGCTCGTTCATAGACTGCGCGCAGATTCCCGGCATGCGCCGGACCGGCTTGGACTCGCACTCTCTCTATGCGTACTATAGTAGCTTGCTCGCTGGTGCGATCCGGCACCGGCGGGGGAGGTAGTTTGCGAAAGGCCAAAATCAGCGCTCTCGGCTGCTACACGCCTCCGGGCGTATTGACGAACCAGGATCTCGAGAAGATGGTCGAGACCAGCCACGAGTGGATTCTCGAGCGGACGGGTATCACCAAACGGCACATCGCGCCGCCGGAGATGGCCACCTCCGACATGGCAGTCGAGGCGGCACGTGCGGCCCTGACCGCTCGCGGCATCTCTCCGTCCCAGGTCCAGGCGATCCTGGTATGCACGGTCACGCCGGACATGATGTTCCCGTCGACCGCCTGCCTGGTGCAGGACCGCCTGGGCGTCAAGCGGGCCTGGGGTTTCGACCTGGTGGCCGCCTGTTCGGGGTTCGTCTACGGGCTGACCACGGCGGCGCAACTGGTCGCCACCGGCGCGCACGACCGCATCCTGGTCATCGGCGCCGACACAATGTCGCGCATCATCAATTACAAAGATCGCGCCACCTGCGTGTTGTTCGGCGACGGCGCGGGCGCCATGTTGATCGAACCGGCCGGCGAGGGCGAGGTAGGCTTCATCGACTTCAACAACGTCATCGACGGATCCGGCGCCCCGTTCCTGAACATGCCCGCCGGCGGCAGCCGCCTGCCTGCCAGCCGGGAGACGGTCGAGCGCGGGCTGCACTACGTGCACCAGGACGGCCAGCAAGTCTTCAAATTCGCCGTCCGGACGATGTACGAGACTTGCGCGGAGGTGCTCGAGCGAAATAAGGTCCGTCCGGACCAACTCGGGGCATTCATTCCGCACCAGGCCAACCAGCGCATCATCACCGCTGCGGCCGAGCGTCTGGGCATTCCCGAGGACCGGGTCATTCTCAACATCGACCAGTACGGCAACACGACGGCGGCGAGCATCCCACTGGCCACCCGCGACGCCGTCGGCCAGGGAAAGCTCAAGAAAGGCGATCTGGTCCTGTTTGCGGCGGTCGGGGCGGGATACACCGCAGGTGTGAACTTGTGGCGGTGGGAGATTTGATCCGCCGGCAGGGGGCGAAAAGCCCGTCGAAGTCCGACAGGACCCCCCTCTGAGACCGAAACCTCCATGAACGCATACGCCGAACTTCATCGGGTCGCGATCCCGCTCCATGAACCGTTCCGAATCTCGAGCGGATCGGTCGAAGTCAAAGAGAGCATCATCGTCGAGCTTTCACTCGACGGCGTAGCGGGCTTCGGAGAGGCCTCGCCGATGCCCGGCCCCTTTTACTCGCCGGAGACCCCGGACTCAAGCTGGCGTGAGCTCGAGCAGCGGCTCATTCCCTACTGGCTGGCGAACCCCTCCGCTCATCCGGAAGAGCTCGCCACCCGTCTCGAGGAGGTTTCGCCGGACCCGTTCGCGCGCGCCGGGCTGGAGGGCGCCTGCTGGGACCTGCTCGCCCGCCGGTTGAACAGGCCTCTCTTTGAACTGCTAGGCTCCCGGAGGCGCCCCGTCCCTTCGGGGGTGGCCATCGGGTTGCACGACACGCGGGAGGAGCTGCTCGAGCGCGTCGGCCGTTTCCTGGCCGAGGGCTACCGCCGGGTGAAGATCAAGATCCAGCCCGGATGGGACATCGAGCCGGTCCGCGCCGTGCGCGAACGTTTCGGTCCCATCCCGCTCATGGTGGACGCCAACGCCGCCTACACCCTGGCCGACGCCGCGGTATTCGAAGAGTTGGACCGCTTTGACCTCATGATGTACGAACAGCCGCTGGCCAAAGGGGCCATCGAGGAAGCCGCCGAGCTCCAGCGGCGCCTGCGCACGCCGATTTGCGCCGACGAGTCGGCCGAATCGCCTGCCGCGCTTGAGGAGATCCTGCGGCTCGGCGCAGCGCGGATTCTCAACATCAAGGTTCAGAGGGTCGGGGGGCTGGCAGTCGCGCGGAGGATGTACCAGCAGGCCATCCGTGCGGGAATGGGCTGCTGGCTGGGCACCATGCCCGAGCTGGGCGTGGCCTCGGCGCAGGCGTTGCATCTGGCGACGCTCGACGGTTTTAACTATCCGACCGACGTCGAAGCCTCGCGGCGCTGGTTCGTCGATGATCTGATCGAGCCGCTGCTCGAGATCGACCGGGAAGGTTATCTCCACATACCGGACGGGCCGGCCAGCGGATGGGCGGTGGATCGGGAAAAACTCTCGCGCTATCGGGTGGCAGGCTTGCGCCTGCGCCCGTAAAGCCGCACGACGTTCTCGATCAGCCGCAGGCCGCAATCCTGCTCCAGCGTGAGGATCGATTCGGGGTGAAACTGCACCGCTTCGATGGGAAGCTCCCGGTGCCGCACGCCCATGATCACACCGTCCTCGGAGGTGGCGGTGACCTCGAGGCAGGCGGGCAGCTTCTCCGGGATGGCATAGAGGGAGTGATAGCGGCCCACCTTGAACGGAGCGGGCAAGCCTTCGAAGACGCCCGCGCCCCGATGCTCGACGCGCGACGGCTTGCCGTGCATAGGGTAAGCCAGCACGCCGAGCTCGCCGCCGAACGCCTCGACGACCCCCTGGAGTCCCAGGCAGACACCGAAGACGGGCACCTGGAGTCGGGCCGCCTCCCGCACTAGCTCGGGCACGCCGAAATCCTCCGGCCGGCCGGGCCCGGGCGAGATCAGAATCAGATCCGGCGCCAGCTCCTCGATGAGTTTGACGGGAAAGCCGGCCCGGTACGTGGTCACCTCGGCGCCCGTCTGGCGCACGTAGTTCGCCAGGGTATGGATGAAGCAGTCTTCGTTGTCCACCAGCAGCAGTCGCACCCCGCGGCCGGGGAGCTCGCGCGGTCCCTCCGGCTGGTTCTCCGTATTGAGCGGCCCTCTCACGGCCCGGAAAAAGGCGGTGGCCTTCATCCGGGTCTCGCGCTCCTCGGCGTCCGGGATCGAGTCGTAGAGCAGCGTCGCGCCCACCGAGTACTCGGCGATGCCGTTCTCCAGGTGCACCGTGCGGATGCAGATGCCCGTATTGACGTCGCCGTTGAGCGAGATCATGCCGACGGCTCCGGCGTACCAGCCGCGCGCGTCCTTTTCGAGCTCCTCGATCGCCATCGCCGCGGCCTTCTTCGGCGCGCCGATCATGGTCACCGACCACATGTGCGTGAGGAAAGCATCGAGGGAGTCAAAGCCCTCCGCCAGAATGCCTTCGACGTGATCCACGGTGTGGAAGACGCCCGCATACGCTTCGATCAGCCTCCGGCCGATCACCTTCACCGAGCCGGGCACGCAGACGCGGCTCTTGTCGTTGCGGTCCACGTCGGTGCACATGGTGAGCTCGGACTCCTCCTTGGGCGAAGCCAGCAGGTCGCGAATGTTGTCGGCGTCGCGCAGGGGGTCGCCGGTGCGCCGCGCCGTGCCCGAAATCGGGCAGGTCTCCACGCGCCGGCCCTCGACGCGGACGTACATCTCCGGAGAAGCGCCGATGAGCTGCTCGTCGCCGAATTGCAGGAAGAACTCGTAGGGGCTCGGGCTGGCCACCTGGATCCGCTGGAAAAGCACGGAGGGCTTTTCGGGGAAGGGCGTCCGGAAGGTCTGTCGCAGGACGACTTCGTAGTAGTCGCCGCGGCGCATGCCCTCACGCACCTTTTCCACCTTGGCCATGTACTCCTCCGGGGTGTGATCGCAGGTGATCTCGCCGGGCGCGGGCGGCCGAACCTCGGGCAGCACGTCCGCCGTCCGCGCCAGCGCCAGCGTGCTCAAATCGTCCTTCTCAAAGTCGTACTGATAGCGCTCGATGACCTCCTTCTTGCGATCCATGAAGTAAATGTCGTCGCACAGGAACAGGTGGATGTCCTTCTTGCGCAGGCGCGGTTTCTTGAGCGGGATCGGGTCGAAGCGAAACAGCAGGTCGTAGCCGAAGGCGCCGATCAGAGCGAGGTGAGGGTCCTGGCAGGGGCTGAACTCCTCGATCAGCGCGCGAAGAATGGAGAAGGCCGAAGGCTGCTTGCTGCGCTGCTCCTCAGGGAAGAGCGCCGGCAACGGCTTCAATGTGCCGCGGAGAGCGCCGCCGGCGACCTCGAAATCCTCCCAGTGGGGATGCGCTTCGAGCACCGGCGCCAGCAGCCGGTTCAGGATCTCGCCGCGCAGATTGAGGGGCCGGAACTCGATGCGGCGCTCGAAGGCGATGATCTCCAGCGGCGGCGCCACGCTGGCGATGTCCCAGCGCGAGTAGCGGCCGGGGTACTCATAGCCGGAGGAGAGGTAAATGCCGCGCCTGGAGTCGAGCTGCGCGAGTAGATGGCCGAGACCCTCCTCAAAGGGAAGCGTGCTGACGGTGCGGAGGACCGAGATGCCACTCCGCGTCTCGAAGCGATCCTGGGGCATGGTGGGGAAACGGGTACGTACCCCTTCCGTTCTCGTTCATCAGCATAGCACCCGCAGGCGCCGGCGGGCGGGTGTGTCCGCTGCCGTTACAATACGAGTAGTCATGCGACGATGGCTGCTCGTTGCGGCGCTCTCGGCACCCGCTTGGGGGCAGAACTTCAGTGATTACCGCGTCTTGCGTGTCGCCGCCGGCTACACCTTCACCGAGGGCCCAGCCTGGTCGCGCGAGGGGTACCTGGTCTTCAGTGACGTCCCGAACGACAAGATCTGGCGGTTCACGCCCGGGGAGAAGCCGGTGGTTTTCCGCGAGGCTTCGAGCGGCGCCAATGGCAACGCCTTCGACGCCAAGGGCCGCCTGTACACCTGCGAGAGTCGCACGCGGCGGGTCATCCGCACCGACGCCAAGGGGACGGTCGAGGTGCTGGCTGAACGCTGGGAGGGCAAGCGCCTCAATGCGCCCAACGACATCGTCGTGCGCAAGGACGGTCACGTCTATTTCACCGATCCGGCATTCGGCGGGCAGGCCCGGACGCGCGAGCTCGACTTCTACGGCGTCTATCACATCGGCCTGAAAGGTGAGCTCGATCTGGTGGCGAAACCCGAGGGACGGCCGAACGGGATCGGACTTTCTCCGGACGGCCGCATCCTCTACGTGGCGAACTCCGACGAGCGCAACGTCCGGGCCTACGACCTCGACCGGCAGGGCAGAGCTTCCAACGAGCGCGTGCTGATTGCCGGCATCGACGGGCCGCCGGACGGCATCGCGGTGGACGAGAAGGGCAACCTCTACGTGGCGGCCAACCACCTGTTCGTCTACTCGCCGCAGGGCAAGCTCCTGCACACGATCGAGCTGGCCGAAAGACCCTCGAACTGCGCCTTCGGCGATCTCGATCTGGGGACGCTGTTCATCACCGCCCGCACTTCGGTCTATGCCGTCCGGCTGGGCGTGAAAGGAGCGTTGCAGTATTAGCGGGACGTCGCGTCGGTATCCGGAGCGGCCGATCCTCGGCGTGGGCGCGGTCCTCATCCGCGACAATGCCGTCCTGCTGGTGGAGCGCGCGCGCGAGCCGCACAAAGGTTACTGGTCGTTGCCGGGGGGCGCCGTTGAGACGGGCGAAACGCTCGCTGAGGCCGTGCGGCGCGAAGTGCGCGAGGAGACCGGCCTCTTGGTCGAGCCCCTGGCCGTCGTCGAGATCTTCGAGCGGATTTTGCGTGACGCCCAAGGCCGGACCGAATACCATTACGTGCTGATCGACTACGTCTGCACCGTTGCCGGTGGCGACCTCGCTCCAGCTGACGACGTCAGCCAGGCGTGCTGGTTCCCGCGGGGCGACCTGGCCGGTATCCGCCTGACCGAAGGGAGTCTCGCCGTCATCGAGAAGGCCTTCCGGCAGCTGGCGCAATCGGTGGCGCCATGAGGATCACCAGCGGCGATCTGCTCGAATTCGAGGAGTTGCGCCGCCTGCTCGGCCGCTTCCTCGCCAGCCCGCTCGGCGCCGCCGAACTCGAACGGCTCCAGCCGGTGAACGACCGGGCCGCGCTCGAAGAGGCCGCCGCCTTGACGGCCGAGGCGATCGAGCACGAACGGGCGCTCGAGGGTCCGCAAACGGCCGGGCGCGGCGCAGCGATCCGTGTCCGCTTTGACGAGATCTCCGATTGCCGCGAGCCGGTCGGCAAGCTGCGAATCGAAGGCCTGGTGCTCGAGGCGCGCGAGATCCTGGCCGTCGAGAGCCTGATGGCGGCTGCCGGCGAAGTCCGCTCCGCCTTGCTGTTCTCCGCCGAGCGGTTTCCGCGGCTGGCGGCGCGGGGACAGCGGTTGGGAGAGTTCCGCCCCATCCTGCGGGAGTTCGCCGGCAAGATTCTTCCCGACGGCACGCTCTCGGATGAGGCCAGCCCCCTGCTCGGCCGCCTGCGCCGCGACGTGGAACGCCAGAAGCTGCGCATTCAGGAATCGCTCGAGCGCTTCCTGCGCCAGCATCGCGGCGAGAGCATTCTCCAGGAAGAGTTCGTGACCATCCGCAACGGCCGGTTCGTGGTGCCGGTGATCGCCGGCCAGCACCGGCGGGTGGACGGCGTCGTCCATGGCGCCAGCGGCACCGGACACACGCTGTTCGTCGAGCCGCTCGAGACCATCGGACTCAACAACGAGCTCGTGCACCTGATGGAAGAAGAGGCGCGCGAGGAGCACCGCATCCTGCGGGAGATGACCGAGCGGCTGCGCCCGCTCCGGGAGCTGCTCGAGACGACGGCCGAGGAGCTCGGCCGGCTCGAGCTTCTGTTCGCCAAGGCGCGCTTTGCGCTGGCCTTCGGGGCCACGGTGCCACGGTTCAGTCCCCCGGGTGAGGCAAGACTCCTGCTGCGCGGGGCCCGCCACCCGTTGCTCGAGGACGTCCTGCGCCGGCAGCACAAGCCCGTTGTGCCTATTTCGCTCCGCCTCGAAGGGCCGGAGCGAACCCTGCTGATCTCGGGCCCGAACACCGGCGGAAAGACAGTGACGCTCAAGACCGTCGGGCTGCTCGCCCTGATGGCGCAGGCAGGCGTGCCCGTGCCTTGCGAGGAGGCCGAG
Source organism: uncultured Bryobacteraceae bacterium (assembly GCA_938003835.1). Lineage (GTDB taxonomy): Bacteria > Acidobacteriota > Terriglobia > Bryobacterales > Bryobacteraceae > CALKXJ01. Next base: position 20,810 of record CALKXJ010000004.1, read on the forward strand.
TTCCCCATCTTCACCGAAGTGCTGGCCGATATCGGCGACAACCAGTCGATCCAGGAGAGCCTCAGCACCTTCTCCGCGCATGTGACGCGGATCCGCGCCATGCTCGAAGAGGTGACCTCCGGCTCGCTCGTGCTGCTCGATGAGCTGGGGCGGGCGACGGATCCGGCCGAAGGCGGCGCGCTCGGCATTGCGGTTCTGGATGCGTTCCGCACCGCCGGCGCCTTCACGCTGGCCACCACACATCTGGCGGCGCTCAAGGTTTACGGGGCGACCACGCCGGGCGTGCTGAATGCCGCGATGGGCTTTGACGAAGAGACGCTCACCCCAAATTTTCGCCTGCGGGTCGGCGCGCCGGGCAAGTCGGCGGGCCTCGAGATCGCCGCCCGTCTCGGCCTTCCGGAAGCGCTCATCGAGCGGGCGCGCTCCGCTATGACCAGCTCCGAGCGCGACCTGGCCAGCTTCCTCAACCAACTGCACCGGCGGCTGGAAGAGGTGAGCCGCCTGGAGGCGGAACTTGCGGCGCGGCTGGCCCGGCTCGAGGAGCGCGAGCGGTTCCTGGCCAGGGACTGGGAGCGGCGCGAGCGCGCGCGGCTCGCCGAACTCGAGCGGCGGGCTCAGGAGGCGATCGAGCGTTTCGAGGCGCAGGGCCGCGAGCTCGTCTCCGCCATCGAGCGGACTCTCTCGGAGAAGAAAGCCGCCGCCGAGGCCCGCCGGAAGCTGGCGCAGGCGGCCAGGGAGTTTCGCGAGGAGCTGGAAGCCTCTCTAAAGGGCAAACCGGCCGAGGCCGCCGGTGCCAGCCGGCTCGCCGAAGGCGCCATCGTGCGCCTGCGGGGCGTCCGCCAGCCCGCGCGCATCCGGCGCCTGCTCGGCGACGGGCGCCTGGAGGTGGAGGCCGGTTACTTGCGGCTTCAGGTCGCGCAAGAAGACGTGCTCGAAGTGCTGCCCGAGGAGACCCCCGCGCCCCGGCCGCCGGCCTTCCGTTACGAGCCCGGGCCGAGCTGGAACGTCATCACGCGCGAGATCAACGTCATCGGACGCCGCGCGGAAGAGGCCGTCGAGGAGGTGGACAAGTTCCTCGATACCGCCGTTCTCGCCTCCGTCGACCGGGTACGGATCATCCACGGCCACGGCATGGGCATCCTCAAGAAAGCCATCGCGGAGCTGCTCGCCCGCAATCCCCACGTCGAACGCTTCTATTCTGCTCCGCCGTCGGAGGGCGGCCCGGGGGCAACCATCGCCGAGCTCAAGGCCTCTTGATTAGGGTTCGATCCTGATGATGAGCGGCCGGACGGCCGATTCGATGAACTTTACGGCTCGCTCGAGGTCGGCCGTTTCGGCAAATCCGACGGTAAACCGGGCTGGAACAGCCGTCAGATACTTCTCGCAGCAACGATACTGGCGCCCGAAGCCGAATACCGTCATGTTGCCTTCCATCTGCCAGAACTGGTCGGGCGCTTCGTCGGCTTCGTGTTGGACCAGAAAGAGCACGCGCGGCTGTGCCCGGTCGCCGAAGACGACCCATTGCGGCGCGGGGAGCTTGCCCGCCCAGCTTTCGGTGATCGGCTGCACCGCTCCGTCGGAGGAAGCCCACCAGTCGCGGTCCAGGTCGAGCTGTCCGCCCGGCGTCCCTTCGTAGAGAAACCAGTACGGCCTGGGCGCAGCGAGCACGGTGAACCGCGCAAAGTGCGGGTAGATATCCCAGCGGCCGGCCCAGGCCCCGTCGCGCGTGCGCGAGTGGATGGTGACCTTGAGTGGGCCGGCCTCGGCACGGCTTTCGGAATTGAGACCGCCGGGGTGAAAATCGTTCTCCGGGTGGATGAGGTTCGGGATGCCGCGATACCGCCCGTCGGAGCCGCCCGTGGGGCGATAGCTGATCCAGTCGTTGCCGTCCGGATCGATCAGCGAGGCGAAGCCGGCCCCAGCCTTGTGGTAGTAATACGTCGCAGCTGGCGTTTCGATGCGAAAGCTTGCTTGGCCCTGATATTCGGCCACCTCCTCGAGTTTGACCAGCGGTGCGATCGTTGCCGGGGCTTCAAAGAGAACCTGAAATCGCCTCTCGGCGCCGGCCCGGGTGGTGCCGCTCATCAGGAATTCCAGCGTTCCGTCGGGGTTGAGCTGGCTGGGTACGCCTGCGTCGAGCAGGCGGCCGCGGGCGTCCACTTCGACCACGCGAACGGGACCGGATCGAGGGAGCTGGATCTCGACAGGCCTGTCGAAGCGGTCCCATTCACCGGCGCCGACAGTGACGAGCAGCGAAGCCAGCGCAACGGTGTTCATCGCACGACGCTGCGGTTCTCGTAGAGGAGCACGCGGGGGTGACTCCAGCCGATGGAGAGGATGTCGAGATCGCCGTCGCCGTCGATATCGATGACCACGGCGCCGTCATGATGCTCGTCGCCGGTCCCGACCACATGCATCTTCCAGGCGCCGCCCTTGCCGTCAGCGTTCTCGAAGATCAACAGGCGCGCCTGGGAGGGCTCCTTGTAGTTGTGCTCGCCGACCACGACGTCGAGATCGCCGTCGCCGTCCATGTCGCGCACGTCCAGGCTCATCGGCCCGATCACCTGCTCGCTGATGATGTGTTCGGTCCATTGCGCGGTGGGATCGGTGGGCTGTTCGTACCACGCCAACTTGCCCGGAACATTGATCGCCTCGAAGCCGACCACGGCGTCCAAGCGGCCGTCCCGGTTGATGTCGGCCAGTTTGTTGCGGTCCGGATCGCCGGGCGTGGGATGGATGAGATGCAGGCTCCAGGACTCCCTGTCATTGCGTAGCCAGCGCGTGCCGAGTAGCAGGTCGAAATCGCCGTCGCGGTCGATATCGCCGGCGCTCAGAGCCTCGTCTTGGGAGAAGTCGCTGATTTTGCGCCAGTGGCCTTCCGGGAAGCGGATCGTCTGCACCCCGAAGCCGGCCTTATGCCAGGAGAGCGCCGCCTCGAGCGGCCCGCGAAAGTGAAGATGCGCGACGGCAATCCCCTGGAGGAAGTCCCCCTTCGCGCGGACCAGCTCCTTGACCGCGAATGCGCCCTTGCCTTCGTTGACGGCGAGCACAAAGTCGGCGTTGGCCTCCGCGGCGCGACCCTGAGTGCCCAGCACGTCAATGCGGCCATCGCCATCGAAGTCGTACAGAGCGGCGAGGTTGCGCAGCGGCTCGCCGATTTCCCGGCGCTCCCAATGGCCGTTGGGGCGGCCCGGATTGCGGTACCACCACCCGCCCGTGGCGATGTCCGGCCAGGTGTCGCCGTCCAGATCAGCGGCGCTGATGAAGATGGAGCGCCAGGGCTTTTCCGGATCGACGATATGGCGCGCCCAGCGATCCAGGGCCAGGGGTTTGCGGCCCTGATTCAGCCAAACTTCCATAAGCGGGTAGTTGTGCCGGAACGGCTTGCTGAGGATGTCCAGATCGCCGTCGCCGTCCAGATCCGCCAGCCGGGCTTCGTGCGTGCCCTGGCCGCGGTGGAGTTCCTCGACGCGGAAACGCCCGCGGCCATCCCCGTAGAGGATCCACATGCGCGCATCAGGGTGGTCGACGCCCTCCGAGCTCCATTTCGCCATCTCGGCCACGAACAGGTCAAGACGGCCGTCGCCGTCGATGTCGCCGGCGCGCAGGCTGTGGCCGTGATTGACGTCGAAGCCGAGCAGATCGCGGCCGACCCAGCGGCCCCGGCGCCACTCGAACAGTTGGAGACGAAGGACGTTGTCGCCGGGTCCAAAGACGATTTCCGGCCGGCCGCCTTTGATGAAATCGCCGACGACGACGCGCGAGAAGCGGTAGCCGTCGTCGATGAGATGTGCGCGGAAATTCCGTCCGCCGAGATGCTCGAACCAGCGCCCTCCGCCGACGATGTCGAGCTTGCCGTCGCCGTTGACATCGGCGGCGGCCAGGCCTTCATGCTCGGCGCCGTCGCTCCAGCGGTAAATCGGCTCGCAACTCCACAGCGGCGCGGTGCGCGGACTTTCCGGGATGGGGCAGAGCAACAGCGCCTTGTCCCCCTGGTTCCAGGAGACCAGTTCCGCGCGCCCATCGCCATCGAAGTCGCCAAAGATCTGATCGTGATGCTTGTTGCCGCCGGAATCTTTGATCAGACGCCGCGTCCAGGGCGTATAGGGATCGAAATTCGGGTAGGGGTTTTCCCACCACCAGATTTTGTTGTCCCCCGCGTCGGCAGCGAAGACGATGTCGAGATCGCCATCCCCGTCGATATCATGAAAGGCGCCTCCGGCTTCGATGCGGAGAAAGGTTGAGTCGATGATGTAACGCGACCAGCCGGCCGGGCCGCGGCGATACCAGACGACCGCCGGGCCGGCACGGCGGCCGGCGATGACGATGTCCTCGGTGCCGTCCTTGTCAATATCGAGCGCCAGGCTTGCTGTCGGCTCCAGCTCGGCGGGGGGAACCGGCAGCTCGCCCCGGGCGCTGGAAAGATGGGTCCAGGAAACCTGGCCGCTCGCGGCGGCGGAAAACAGAAGCGTGAAGACGAGCGTTCTCATGGGAGGAAAACCACCTTGACCGCACTGCCGTTGGCGGTAACGGCAAATGCCTGTTCGAAGCGCTCGAGCGGAAACTCGTGCGAGACCAGCTCGGAGGCGCGTATCCTTTTTTCAGCCAGCAGCTTCACCGCCCGCTGCCATGAGCTCCAGACGTAGCCGTAAGAGCCCATGACGCGCAGCTCTTTCAGCGTGATCTGGTTGAAGTCGGTCTGGATGGGTCCGGGATAGATGCCGAGCGGCACCAGCGTCCCTTCCTTGCGCACGGCTTGCCAGCAGGCGGCGAGGGAAGGCGGCGAACCCGCGCACTCGTAGACGATGTCGGCGCCTTCGCCGCCGGAAAGCTCGCGCACGATCGCAACGAGGTCCTCTTGTTCGACATCGACCGCCGCATCTGCGCCGAGGCGGCGCGCGCATTCCAGCCGTGCCCGATCGCGGCCAAGCCCGGCGACCACCACCCGCGCGCCCTCCAGCTTGGCAATTTGCAAGGTGAGCAAACCGACGCAGCCGGGACCGGAGACGAGCACGAGATCGCCCGCGTGGACGCTGGTGCGCTCGATGACGGCATGCACGGCGACGGCAAGCGGCTCGCCGAGGGCGGCTTCGCGGAAGCTTACCTGATCGGGCAACTTGTGACAGCGGCGGGCGTCGATGCACAGGTACTCGGCAAAGGCGCCGTCGATGTGATAGCCGGCCGAGACGCGCTCGGCGCACATGAAATCGTTGCCGGCGCGGCAATGGCGGCAGTGGCCGCAGGTGTGGGCCGGGTTGGAGCCCACGACGCGATCGCCGAGGCTGAGGTTCCTCACGGCCGAGCCCACTTCCACCACCGTGCCGCAAAATTCGTGTCCGAGCACCACCGGCGGCCGTGAGGGCCAGGTTCCCCGAATGATGTGCAGATCCGTGCCGCAGATCCCCGCGGCCCCGATTCTCAGCTTCACCTGATGGGGCTCGGGCATGGTCTCCGGCCAGTCGAGCAGCGCCAGCGCTCCTTCGCCGGGCGCCGTCTTCACCACCGCTTTCATGCTGTCCTCCCAAGCGCGTTCGATCTGCCTTTGAGCAGCTCGCGAGCCGCCGCCGCGATGTGAGAGGCCCGCAAGCCGTAAAGGGTCAACAGCTCCTGCGCCATGCCGGACTCGCCAAAAACATCGCGGACGCCCACGCGCCGGAGCGGCACCGGACACCGCTCGGCCAGACAGGCGGCCACGGCTTCGCCCAAGCCGCCGATGATCGAGTGTTCTTCTGCGGTCACCACGGCGCCGGTGCGCCGCGCCGAGTCCACGATGGCCTCCTCATCGAGCGGCTTGAGCGTCGGCATGTGGATCAGCTCCGCCGAGATTCCCTCCCCGCCTAGCAGTCGTGCCGCTGCCAGCCCTTCGCTCACCATGATGCCTGTGGTGATGATCGTGATATCCCGGCCCTCGGCGAGCTGTTTCGCCTTGCCGATTTCAAATGGGCCGTGGATCTGCTCCACCACCGGGTAGGTGTCGCGGCCCAGGCGCAGATAAACGGGGCCCGAGTAAGCCGCGGCGGCGCGCGTGGCTTGCCGCGCCTCCTCATAGTCGCCCGGCACGAGCACCGTCATGTTCGGAAACGAGCGCATGATGGCGATGTCCTCGTTGGCCTGGTGGGAGGCGCCGTCGCCCCCCGTCGAAATCCCGCAGTGCGTGGCGGCAATCTTGACGTTCAGCTTAGGGTAGGCGATCGAGTTGCGCACTTGATCCGCCGCCCGGCAGGAGGCAAAGACGCCGAACGTGGTGGCGAACGGAATGAAGCCCTCGAGCGCCAGGCCCGCCGCCACCGACATCATGTTCTCCTCCTGCACCCCGCAGTTGAAGAAGCGTTCGGGGAAGACTTTCTCGAAGTCGCAGGTGCGCGTCGCCTTGGCCACGTCGGCGTCGAGAACCACGACGAGCGGGTTCTCGCGGGCCAGTTCGATGAGCGCATCGACGTAACCCTGTCGGGTCTGCTTATACTGCACGGGACAACTCCTCCATGGCGCGCTCGTACTGCTCGCTGTTTGGGGGCGTGCCGTGCCAGCCCGCTTCGTTCTCCATGAACGAAACGCCCTTGCCTTTGGTTGTCCGGGCGATGATCATCGCCGGGCGGCCGCGCTGGAGCTGGGCGTGCCGGACGGTGCCGATGATCTGCTCGAAGCTGTGGCCGTCGATTTCGTACGTGTTCCAGCCGAAGGCCTCCCACTTGGGCCGCAGCGGATCGAGCGGCATTACCTGCTCGGTCGATCCGTCCGTCTGCAGGTAGTTCCGATCGATGAAGGCGATCACGTTGTCGAGCCGGTACTTGTGGCCAAACATCGCCGCTTCCCAGACCTGGCCCTCCTGCACTTCGCCGTCGCCGCAAAGGATGTAGTAATCATGCGAATCACCGCGCAGCTTCGCCCCAAGAGCCATGCCGAGTCCGGTCGAAAGGCCGAGGCCGAGCGTCCCGGTCGAGGCCTCGACCCCCGGCGTCTTGTGCTGGGCCGGGTGGCCTTGCAGATGCGAGCCTGGGCGCCGGAACGTCTCGAGATCCTCCTTCGGGAAGTAGCCGCAATCGGCCAGGACGGCGTAGAGCACGGGAGCGCAATGGCCTTTCGAGAGAATGAAGCGGTCCCGCTGGGGCCAGCGGGGATTCTTCGGGTCGTGCCGCATCAGATGATAGTAAAGCGCGACGACAATCTCGACTGCCGAGAGGCTCCCTCCGGGGTGCCCCGAGCGCGCCCGATGAATCATCGTAAGAATGCTGCGGCGGATCTCGCGTGCCTTGGCGTGCAGAGATGTCCAGCGATCGCTCTCGATACGACTCACGGAACCTTCTACGAGTGTGTCATACTCGCGGGCCCAGAGGGAAGAGTCTTCGCGTTATTAACCTGAGGCCGCAAGGTAAATTACTTTCGGTGAAATGAAAAAGCGGTTACACTCGGGCTGAGGGATCAGGGAGATACCATGAAGAGCCTGCGGGAAGGTCGCATCATCGTCCTTTTGGCGATCTTGGTCGCCACGGTATCCGGGCAGACGTATCGGGGCCAGCTTACGGGTGTGGTCACCGATGCGACCGGCGGAATCGTACCCGAAGCCGAAGTGGTGCTGACGAACCTGAGCACCGGCGTCAGCCAACGCGTCGCTACCAATGAGAGAGGCATCTATCTGGTGGCCAACATTGAGCCGGGCCAATACCGGATCAGCGTATCATTTACGGGCTTCAAGACCTTCCTTCAGGAGCCGATCACTATACCCGTCGGCGGCAGCGTCACTTTAAACGTCACGCTCGAGGTGGGAGAGATGGCCGAACGCGTGACGGTGGTGGGCGAGGCGCCTTTGCTGGAGGCCGAGACAGCCAGTTTTGGCCAAGTGGTAGGAGAACGCCTGATTCAAAACATGCCGCTGAACGCTCGCAATCCGATGCTGTTGGTAACGCTGACGCCAGGCGTGATTACTCATCCCGGCTGGTTCAGTCGCGACGGGATCGGCACGGGAAACATCGAGCAGGGCAGGGATCAATTCTCCGCAGCCTTCCAGATCGGCGGCGGCCGGCATCTCTCCAATGAGATTTACCTGGACGGCGCTCCGAACACCAGCGTCGATCGGGGATATATGGCCTACATTCCGCCGGTCGACTCCATGCAGGAGTTCAAGGTGGAGGCGAATCCATTCTCGGCCGAATACGATCGCACCACGGGAGGCGTGGTGAACCTGGTCACCAAGGGCGGGGGGAACGAATTTCGCGGCACGGCGTACGAGTTCTACCGAACGAGCCGATTGGACGCCAACGATTTCTTCTTTAACCGAGCGGGGCGCACGGACAAGCCGGTTTGGCACCGCAACCAGTTCGGCTTCAACCTGGGTGGGCCGATCCGACGGGATCGCAGCTTTTTCTTCGGCAACTATGAAGGCCTGCGCCAGATCGTTCCATTCAGCTTTTTGACGACCGTGCCGACGCGGGCGCAGCGGGGCGGTGACTTCTCGGCCACCCGGGCCGCCGATGGCCGGCTCATTGTCATCTACGATCCGCTGTCGCTTCGGCGGGACCCGGTGACAGGCGCGCTGTCGCGGTCGGCCTTTCCCGGAAATGTGATTCCGGCGGGGCGGTTCGATCGCGTAGGCCAGGCGTTGTTGCGGTCTTACCCGGAGCCGAACCAGCCGGGTGATCCGAACACCGGCGCCCGCAACCACTTCATGAGCGACAACGGCCGAAGCACGATGGACAATTACGGCTTTCGGATCGATCACGCTTTCGGCGACCGAAATCGCATCTTCGGCCGGTTTTCGTTCCGCCGGGACAAGCGCACGGCCGCCAACCCGTATGGGCCGGGACATGTGGCGACATTCGAAGGTGCTCCGACCGACAAAGCTTGGAACGTCACCCTTTCCGACATCCACACCTTCTCTCCGAGAATGACTGGCGAGTTGCGCGCCTCTTTTGCGCGGCATCACACGGCCGAGAAGTCGCCCTCCTACGGCTTCGATCTGACGCAACTTGGTTTCCCGAAGCTCTATGCCGATGTCGCGCTTCCGTTTTTCCCGAAGGTGAGCGTGGCGGACCTTTCCTCGATGGGGCGCGACCGCTATTACGACCAGGTACGGGACACCGTCGCCGCCCAGGGCAACGTCACGAAGCTGACGGGGCGAAACTCCCTTAAAGCGGGCTTCGACTTCCGCGTCCCGCGCTTCCACCTCAACAGGAACCTGAATTCAACGGGAACCTTTACTTTCAATCGGGCCATGACGCAGGGACCGGATCCGTTGCGAGCGACGGCGACCGGTGGCTTCGGGGCGGCCTCGCTGCTGCTCGGCGCCGGTGCAGGCGGCAACATCACGCATACCGACGTCTTTACCTTGAATCGGCACTATTATGGCTTTTATCTCCAGAACAACTGGAAGGTGACGAGCCGCCTGACAGTCAATTTGGGGATCCGCTACAACCTCGAGGTGGGACAGAATGAAAGCCACGATCGGATCGCGTACCTTGATCTGGACAAGCCGAGCCCGCTCGGCCAGCGCGTGGGCCTGCCCTTGCGGGGCGTGCTGGGCTTCGTGGGGCGAGAGGGTGTCTCGCGGAACCTCGTCGACACCGACAAGAACAATTTTGCGCCCCGGGTGGGCTTCGCTTGGCGATTCACGGACCGGTGGGTGGCGCGCTCCGGCTATGGCATCTTCTATGCGCCGCAGTGGATCGCCGCCTACGACGCCAACATGTACGCGAGCTTCAACTCGAACACCGACTGGGTGGCAACGCTCGACGGGCTGGTCCCGGAAAACTATATCAGCAATCCGTTTCCTCAGGGATTCAGCCTGCCAAAACGCGATCGGGATCCGCTCACGAATGTCGGAGCGGCCATCTCGGGCTGGCTTCGCAGCGAACCGGTGGGCTACGTCCAGCAGTGGAACTTCACCCTGCAACGCCAGGTGGGAGCCACTCTGTTGATCGAAGCGGGCTACTGGGGTAACAAGGGTACCAAGCTGGAGCGTTTCGGCGGCGTGCAGGAGAACTGGCTGCCGAATCGCTACCTGGCGCTGAAAGCTGCGCTGAACGATCTCGTGGACAATCCCTTCTATGGGGTCATCGACAAGGGTGCTCTCTCGGGGCCTCGCGTGGCGCGCCGCCAGTTGCTTTTGCCCTTCCCGCAGTATACTTCGGTCTTTCGGACCGGTCCCTCGCTCGGTAACTCCATCTATCACGCCTTTACGCTCCGCGTCGAGCAACGATTGACCCGCGACCTGAGTCTGCTCGGCTCGTACACGATCGCCAAGCAGATTGACGACTTCGAGGATCCGTTCGGCACCGGGGCGCTGGACCGCGAAAATCTGCGCCTGGAGCGCTCCGTGTCGACCTTCGATGCGCCGCAACGGCTGGTGCTGAGCTACGTTTATGAATTGCCGTTCGGCAAGAAGAAGGCGATCGGGCGGGCCTGGCACCCTCTCCTCGACGGTGTCGCAGGGGGATGGAGCGTATCGGGCATTACCACGTTCCAGAGCGGCCAGCCGGTGGCTATCTCACGGCCGTCGGTAAACAACGGTCGCACGGCCAAGATCCAGAGCCCCAGCATTGACCGCTGGTTTGACACCGCCGTCTTCAGTCTCGCCGAGCCGTTCACCTTCGGGAACGTCGGGCGGCGTCTGCCGGACGTGCGCACGCACGGGATGAATAACTTTGATCTCGCCTTGGCCAAGGAGTTCTTCCTGACCGAGCGCTTCCGATTGAAGTTTCGCGCCGAGGCCTTCAATGCGTTCAACAGACCGCAGTTTGGTGCGCCGAGTGGGAGCGTCGGATCGGCCGCCTTCGGCCGGGTCTCCTCTCAGTTGAACCGGCCCCGCTCGGTGCAGTTTGGGATGCAATTGCACTGGTAAGCGGCCTCCACGCGGCCGCGGCTCGGGTGTTGCTTTATTGTCCGGGCACGGGACAATATCCTCCTTGACTCCGACCGGTTACATCCCGACCGGATACAGCAACGCCCGAGCCGGCGTGTCGGCCGGCGGGTGATTGAGTGCCCGAGCTTCCAAGCGAGACAAATGGGCGAAGGGCGGATTCGGAATTCTCCTGCCGGCCCTGATTGCCCCCGCTGGGACATGGCCGGCGACAGGCGGCGCACCGAAATCAACACCGCTCCGTCGCTCCAGGCGGCCTCGGCGAGCCGATGAGGCAACGACCCTCATCGCGGCCGGTTGGTCATCTGGATTCGGCCATGCCGCCATGGGCCCGAGGCCTCTGGTCCTGCCCCCGAGGCAATAGGACCTTTGCAGTAGCTGTGTCGGGCGGCTTCTTCTGCTCGTGCTCCGGGGGCACCAGAGCTCTCTCTTTTATTGACTTTCACCCGGAGGACCGCCCGCGAGGCGTCGGCAGCTATGGCCTGGCCTTATTGATTTGCAATATCAGCGGACCAGTACGTACCGTCAGTTGTCTGAAATGGGTGGGGTAGTTCAGGCAACGATCCCCTCGCGAGGTAAACCAGATGATAGCCTCGTAAGGATCCATTGAGTTCAGTGCGTCGGAATCCGGTTGCCACCAGGTCTGATAGTTAGGACTGAGGAGGCGATAACGGAACCTCGTTTCGCCAAGGAACTGCGCCGGAAAGCGAATCGCACGCAACGGCATTGTATAGATCAACCGGAAGGCCACTGAGTCGCGAAGGGGTATTGAGGCTTTGAATAGTTTTCCGCGAAACCCGAATTCCGACCAGGGTCGGACCTGATACCCCTCGGCGGCCCACGGTCGGCACTGCCAGGCCGGAGAAAGGTAAAGGTAGCCGCCATGGCGTAGGAGGCGTCGCATTTCGCGGAGCGCATGTTCCGGGTACGCAACGTGCTCGAGAACATTGATCGACCAGATGGCGTCAAACGAATCATCAGGCAGAGGGACTGCGGTTGCCGAAGCCTGAATGAAAGGTTTGTGAAAATGAGGCCGCGAGGAGGGGGGAGATGTCGAGTCCGGTATAGTCCTCTACGATGTCCTGGAGCTTGCCCATACCCGCACCGATCTCGAGCACCCTCGCGTGTTGGAGATTGTAGGTTTTCACAAAGTCAACGATCCTCCGATAGTCGATGTCGCTTGGATCGACCGGCGGCGCGGGGCGATCCCATGTCCGTTCGTAGGCCGTTTCGACGGTAGCGACGGTTTGAGGTGAGATTACCTCAGGGTCCGTTGCGTATGGAAAGTGTGAAGCGGTGAGCAAAACGATAACGCCGAGCGGTACGAGCAGCGTCCAGGTTGCGGCGATTCGGCGGCGAGATCGAGGAGTGTTGGTCCGAGCCATGGCAAACGACAGGCTCTGTCAGGATATCAGGCGAGGAGGGGCGCGCGGCAGACCCAGCCGCCTGGCTGTCGAGTTCGCCCGAGCGGGGCGGCTCGGCCGACCGGCCGGCTCTGGCAACTACCTGCCGGTTCGGTGCCCGACGCACTCCACATGGACCACCTCGTCGTCGATGTCAATCGTTTCGACGCGCATCAGCAACTGAAATTGGTCCGGGAGCGGCTCATCGGGCGTTTGCCGGAACCGCTGAAGCAGCTCCTGCACCCGATCCTCGAGCGTCAGCACATGGCCGGCTCCCTCGATGGCGCGCCCGTGGTTGGCGGCAATTAAGGTGACGGCGCGCCCGGGCGTCGGACTGGGCCGGCGAGTGATGACGGCATACTCGGTCATGCGCGGCAGTGCGCCGTCCTGGTACCGCGCTCCGCTCCAGGACCGCCCTTTGCGAATGCGCTGGCTGCGGTCCTCGATGGTGGTCTCCGTTACCACGAAGCCCGCATCGGGCTGGAGCGAGCGAAGAAACGTGTTCGTACGCGGACTGCCCAGAAGAATCAGATTCGCTCCGTGCAGGTCGCTCCAGGAGGCGATGCGCGAGTTGCGGGTCTCCACCGGCACGCCCGCCTCGTGAAACAGGCGCGACAGCGACAGCAGACAGTGAACCTCACCCGCGGAAAGGTAGTGATAGCAGGGACGCCAGGCCGAGGGATCGGCCGAGGGCAGCCACTGGCGCAATCGATCCGCTGCGGCAGGCTGATTCACGTAAAGGTCCCGCACATAGTGCCCCCGCTCGTCACGGAAGAACAGCGGCTCGGTATAGACGATCACGTTCGGCGCCTGCCGCGAAAAGTACGGCTCCCAGAACCGCGCGAGCGCCCCGGCGAGGCTTGCCCCCGCCGCCGGCGCACTCACCTCGGTGAATACGGCGCGGTACTGGCCCTTGGGGATCGTCAGGCGGATCCGCTCGGAGCTCCCCTCGGTGGCGAAGTAGGCCAACAGGCGGTCGCGAATGCTGGACATGCTGACGCGCACGATAGGATCGGTGCGGGGATCGAACCACTCCGGCCGGCCCATGGCTTCAATGGCGATCTCGTGTTCCTTGGGCGGCGGCGCGTCGGGATCGATGGAGCGTTCGCAGACGTATTGCAGGATGCGTTTCAGAATGTGCGCGTGGGCGAACTGCCGGCTGGCCAAAATCCGTTCCAGCAGCGCCCGGCAAGCCGGCTCGCCCGCAGGAAGCTCTGCCCGATTCTGACCCGTCACGTCCCGGCGCCGGCGCCTTTGCGGATCAGGCGGTCCAGGCTCCAGGGCCCGCCCCCGGCGGCGAACAGGTAGAGGAACAGGAATGAATAGAGCATCGCCAGCTCGCCGCCGTTTAAGACCGGCCAGAAGCCCTTCGGCGCATGGGCGATGAAGTAAGCCACTGCCATCTGGCCGCTCAGGATAAACGCCACCGGCGAGGTGAACAGGCCCACCAGTATGAGCAAGCCTCCGACGAGCTCCAGGATGCCCGCCACCCAAATGAGCGTGAGGAACTGCGCCGGTTGACCCGAGCCGCCTGCGCCTCCGAGCGCGCCAAAGATCTTCTGAAAGCCATGCAGGCAAAAGCCAAATCCCGCGATGATCCGCATCAGCGAAAGCAGATAAGGTCGGATCCGCGTGAGCTTGTCCTCCAGCATCGTTTGTTGCCTCCTCTCGGCCCAACTAAATCACATCCGCGGGAGACTGTCAAGCGCGGCGTCAGGGCGAGAAAAAACGGTTGACGGCATACGGTTTCGGTCCTAGAATCGGACGAGGAGGTTAGTTTATGCCATTAGCGAGAATTCCGTTCCTGCTCTTGGTGTGCCTTGCCGGTGTCGGGCTTCTGATCGGCCAGACGCCGACCGGCACGTTGCAGGGGACGGTGCAAGACTCTTCGGGGGCCTTCGTCCCGGACGCGAAGGTCACCATCACCAATGTCGCCACCAACGAGACGATAACGCTCACCACCGACGCGACGGGCCGCTACATCCGGCCCTTCCTGCCGCCCGGCACCTACACCATCGCGGTAGAGAAGGAAGGGTTCCGGACGGTGCGGCAGGAGAATGTCCGCCTGAACGTGGGACAGAACCGGACGGTCAACCTCACGCTCGAAGTGGGCGTCGTCACCGAGCAGATCCAGATCACGGCCGCCCCGCCGCCGCTCGACGTCAACAGCGCCACCATCGGCCAGGTGATCGAGAACAAACGGATCATGGATCTGCCGCTCAACGGCCGCGCGGTGTTCAGCCTCGCCAACCTCACGCCGGGCGTCAATCCCACCGGCGGCGGCGCCACGCCGCATATGGGGGGTGCCCGAAACGCCATCAGCGAACTCCAGATCGACGGCGTCACCGACATCGCGCCGGAAAACAACATCGGCATCAATGCCCGGGTCTATGAGCCGCAGGTGGATGCCGTCGAAGAGTTCAACGTCCAGATCAACTCCCTGTCGGCAGAATACGGCCGATTTGCCGGCGGCGTCATCAACGTGGTGACCAAGTCCGGCACCAACCGCTTCCACGGCACCGCCTACAACTATCTCCGCAATAGCAAGATGGATGCCAACAACTTCTTTGCCAACCGCGCCGGCCGGCCCAAGGGGAGCTTCAAGCGCAATCAGTGGGGCGGCACCGCGGGCGGCCCGATCTACATTCCGGGCCTCTACGACGGCCGCGACCGGTCATTCTTCTTCGCCGGCTTTGAGGCCACCAACGCGCGGAGCCTCTCAGTCTACACCGGCACGATGCCGCTCGAGCCCTGGCGGATCGGCGACTTTTCCGAACTCAGGACGTCGGCGGGCGTGCCGATCACCATCTACGATCCTCTGACGGGTCGTCCCGATCCAGCGAATCCGGGCCGCTTCATCCGCGACCCGTTCCCCGGCAACCGCATTCCCACGGTCCGGCAGGACAAGGTGGCGCAAAACCTGATGAAGTACTTTCCGGCGCCAAACACCACGCCGACCAACCCCTATACCGGTGCGAACAACTTCACCAACTCGGGCACTGCACCCTCAGACAGTTACCGGGTAGACACCCGGGTGGATCAGAACTGGCGAGACTGGTGGCGGATGTTCGTGCGCGTGTCGACCTCCTGGTATGAGAGCCAGTCATTCAACGGCTTCGGTAACCTTGCCACCTCGAGCGGCGGCAGCCGCGGGGATGGTCGGGCCGTCCATCTGGCGCTCGATCATACCCTGACCTTCAATCCCACGCTGATCGGCAACCTGCGCTACGGCTTTGGACGGACTCGCTCAACGAACAGGCCGATCTCGGACGGCATCGATCATACGCAGCTGGGCTTTCCTGCCTACCTGGCGCAGGCGGCGGCGCTCGAGGGCAAGGAGTTCCCGCGCTTCGACTTTTCGGGCGCGGTGGCCAGCCTTGGCCAGTCCGGCTGGACGCGGCTGTTCATGGCGCCCATGGTGCACACGCTCACCGGCAGCATGACCAAGATCCTCCCCGCGCACACGATCAAGTTCGGAGGCGAGTATCGCAAGCTCCTGATCAACTTCCAGCAGGCCGGCTATCCCTCGTCGCAGTACAGCTTCAGCAACGGCTGGACGCAGCAGGAGATCGCCACCTCGAGCCCCACGGCCGGCTTCCCTGTGGCCTCCTTCCTGCTCGGCCTGCCCGCCGGTGGCCAGATGACGCATGACGGCACGGCAGCCTCGGCCAGCTCTTACTTTGCCGGCTATATTCAGGACGACTGGAAGCTCACCCGGAAGCTGACGCTCAACGTGGGCCTGCGTTACGAAATTGACCGGCCGCGCACCGAGCGCTTCAACCGTTACTCGTTCTTCGATATGTATGCTCCATCGCCCATCGCCGGGAAGGTTCCGGCTTCCGCCTGTCCGGCCTGCGGCAACCTGCGCGGCGCCATGCACTTCGTCACGCCGGAGAACCGGCGCCAGACGCCGGCCGACGCCAACAACTGGGGACCCCGCTTCGGCCTTGCCTGGCAGGTGACCTCCAAAATGGCGATCCGCAGCGGTTACGCCCTGACCTACGCGCCTTCGGCGTTGCAAGCCTCCGGCACCACCGGCGCCAGCGGCATGGAGGGCTTTCGTACAACGACGCCGTTTTACAGCACCTTCGACAGCATGCGCACCATCTACACCACGCTCAGCAATCCCTTCCCGGCCGGCTTCAACTTCCCGCCGGGCCGGTCCCTCGGCGCCGCCACCAACATCGGTCTGGGCATCGGCGAGTCGAACTTCGACGCCTACAAGAACTCGCTGATTCACCAGTGGAACTTCAACATCCAGCATGAGCTGCCCGGCAACATCGTGGCTGAGATCGGCTACCTGGGCAACCGGGGTCTGGGCCTGGTGGACGGCGACGGTACTTACCAGTACAACCAGTTGCACCCGGACATGATGAAGCTGGGTTCGGAGCTGCTCAAGATCGTCGACAATCCCTTCTACGGCGTGATTACGAATCCGCTCTCGGCGTTGAGCCGGCCGACGGCCGAGTACCGGCAGACGCTGCGGCCCTGGCCGCACTACACCAGCGTCGGCTCGTTCCGCAAGCCGAGGGCGGACTCCATCTACCACGGCATGACGTTGCGCATCGACAAGCGCTTTTCGCAGGGCGTGAGCTTCCTGGTCGCCTACACCGCGGGAAAGGTGATCGATAACGCCTCCTCGGCGGTGAGCTTCCTCGGCCCGATCGCCAGCTCGGTCGAGCTCGGTATCGGCGCTTCGAAGCTTGACTCTTACAACCGCCGCCTGGAGCGGTCCGTCTCCTCGATGGATGTGGCGCAGCGCTTCGTCGTCAGCTACATCTACGAGCTGCCCTTCGGGCAAGGGAAGCGCTTCCTGGCGGATACGCCGCCGGTGGTGAAGCAACTGGTGAGCGGCTGGCAGATCAACGGCATCACCACGCTCCAGAGCGGCGTGCCGATGATTGTGGCGGCGCTCAGCAACAACACCTTCATCTTCACCACCTCGCAGCGGCTCAACAACAACGGCCGCAGCGCGCGCATCACCGGAGGCACCACCGACGAGCGGCTGGCCCGGTGGTTCGACACCAGCGTCTTCTCCCAGCCGGCATCCTACACCTTCGGCAACGTCAGCCGCACGCTGCCCGATGTGCGCGTACCCGGCCAGCGCAACACGGATCTGTCGATCTTCAAGAACACCTACTTTGCTGAGAACAAGTTCAACCTGCAATACCGCGTTGAGATGTTCAACGCTTTCAACACGCCGCAGTTCGGCCGGCCCGGTCCGGGTTTCGGCTATGGCAACTTTGGCGTCATTTCCAGCACGGCGGTGTCGCCGCGGCAGATCCAGATGGCGCTCAAGCTCATCTGGTAAGGCCGGGCCTCACCACCCCCACCGGCGCCTCCCGGTCGCATGGCCGGGAGGCGCTTCTTGAACGTCCCTCCGATGCGACGCTTCCCGTTCTGCTTCTTCACAGTATTCGTTTGCCTCATCGATTCCGCTGGAGCAGGCACCAGCCGCTGGGCCGCCCGCGAGCCGCTGCGCATCAGCGCCCTCGAGGTCCTGACCGAGAATCCGGCCCAGTGGCGGCGGCTCGAGTTCCGCGCCCAGATCAGCGGCACCTACGAGACGCCGTTCGACGAGAACGAGGTCGCCGTGGACGCCGAGGTGGCGACCCCTTCCGGGCGCACGCTGCGGGTGCCGGCTTTCTTCTATCAGGAATTCGAGCGGCGCGTGCGCGGGCGCGCCGACGGCACCACGCAGGAGATCATGACGGCCGTCGGGCCGCCCGAATGGCGCGTGCGCTATCTGCCGGCCGAGGCGGGGCGGCACTCCGTACGCATCCTCGCCCGGGATCGCACGGGCAAGGCCGAGTCCGCCCCCCTCACCGTCCTGGTGGCCCCCGGCCCCGGCCGAGGCTTTATCCGCGTCTCCAAACGCGATCCGCATTATTTCGAGTTCGACGACGGCACGCCCTACTTCGCCATCGGCATGAACATCGTCGAGGGGCCCCTTTCCGAGTACTACCGCTGGATTCCCCGCCTGGCCAAGAACGGTGGAAACTTTTCGCGGTTGTGGATCGGCCACCCGCACTTCGCCCTCGAGCTGGGGCCCATGGGCGAGTACCGTCTCGACGCCGCCTGGAAGCTCGACCGGGTGATGGAGCTCTCCGAGGAGTACGGCATTCACCAGAAGATGTGCATCGACTGGATCCGCCACATCACGCCCAAGGGCGAGCCGCGCAAGCAGTTCGACCTCGAGGACTACGCCTACAGCGTCAGCAACGGCGGCCCCTGCCGGAACATGCGCGATTTCTTCGAACTTCCGGAAGCGCGGCGGCTCTTCAAGAACCGCCTCCGCTACACCGTGGCCCGCTGGGGCGCGAGTACTCATGTGATGGCCTGGGAGCTCTGGAACGAGATCAATGCCATTGATCGCACGGTGCGCGACGACCGCTCCCTGATCCTCGACTGGAACCGCGAGATGTGCCGATATCTGAAATCGATCGACCCGGCCCGGCACCTGACCACCAACAGCCTCGGCTCGAGCGGCTTCTGGGAAGAGATGTGGCAGATGCCAGAGAACGACTTCGCCCAGATGCACAACTACTACGGCTGGCACCGGCCTGAGGACGAGGAGCTGGCGCGCGATATGGCGGGCCTGATGATCAAGTGGCTCGAACCGGTGCGGCACTTCTTTAAGCCTTATCTGTTTGCCGAGTTCGGCGTGATTCGCGAGAAGCCCGAAATCCGGGCCCTGTGTGACGCCGACACTCAGGGAGTGCATCTGCACAACGGGCTATGGGCGCCCCTGGCCTACGGCGCCGCCGGCACCGGGCACATCTGGTGGTGGGGCGATTATGTAGACCCCAAGAACCTCTACTACCACTTCGCGCCGGTGGCCCGCTTCGTCGAGGGCATCCCGTGGACGACGGCGGGCTTCCGTCAGGCGACCATCGATTCGGCGCACGAGCAGCTCCGGGTGCTGGGCCTGCGGGGCGAGCCGCTGTCGATCCTTTGGGTGCACAACAAGCTGCACACCTGGTGGCGGGTGGTGCACAAGGAGCCGGTGCCGCCCGTGCCGCCCTCGGAGCTCGCGCTGGCCGAAATGCGGGACGGCCGCTATCGCGTCGAAATCTGGGATACCTGGAAGGGCGGCGTGCTTTCCCGCGCCGAGATCCGAGCTGCCGGCGGCAAGCTGCGCATCCGGCTGCCGGAGCTCGCGCGAGACGTGGCGCTGAAGATCTACCCGGGCCGATGAGGCTGCCGAACGCGCCGGCGTGAAGGAGACCGGCCATGAGAAGGTTTCTGCTTTTGCTTCTGGTTCCGATCTCAGCCGCCGCGCTCGAACAGGCGGCCTACGACAGCACCGGGCGCATCATCGCACTGCTCTCCACGGCCGAAGACCTCGAGGTGACGTCAGATCTGGTGGCGGTTCTTCCCAACGGCAAGCGCGTGCCGATCCAGGTGCGCACGCCCCGGACGCCGATCCGGCGGGAGCCTGACCGGCTGGTCTGGCACGGCGAGTTCGAGCTTCCCGATGCGAGCCGCGGCCGCTGGGAGATTCGCGCCGAGGAGAAGAGCTCCGGCCTCGACTACGCGATCTCGATCAGGCCCGAGGCGCCGCTCGAGCTCGACCGCATCGAATTCGTGCTCGACTTACCCCGGCGCGTCTTCCTCGACGGCCGCGCGCTCGCAGACTCGGGCGAGGCGATCCGCCTGCCGGTGGCCAAGCCGCCGGACGTGGTCTTCTTCCGCGGCGAGGTTTCTTCCCTCCGCTTCCAGGACGCCGGCGGGCAATGGGAGATGGAGCTCGGGCTCGCCGACCGCCGCAGCGTCGCTTTGGTCGATCGTTTCGATAGCTCGGGCCGCTCCTATCAGGTGCGCATGGTTATTCAGGAAGGCGTGCGAGCCGGCCAGGAGGCCGCCGTCAGGGCCACGCTCCGGCTGAACCGCGTCCCCAGGGAATATCGGCCCGCGCACCTCAGCCTGGACGCCTCCCGAGTCCGCTACCGCTTTGACGGCTTCGGCGGCAACTACTGCTGGAACAATCTCTCGCCCGCCTCCGCCTACACGCTCGAGAATCTGAAGATCGCCTGGGGCCGCACCGAGATGAAGCTGCGCGCGTGGGACAAGGAGCGCGACAATCCGGGCGCCGCCCTGCGCGCGGACTTCGAGGTGATGCGCCGCTTCCAGACAATGGGCGTTCTGTACGTCATCAGCATCTGGTGGCTGCCGGAGCGCTTCTACACCGACCCTTACGAGAAGCCGCGCAGCCAGCATTTTCGTCAGATCGATCCCGAGCGCTGGGAGGAGCTGCTCGATCTGGTGGGCTCCTATCTTGTGTACGCCAAGAATGCCTGGGGCGTGGAGCCGGACCTGTTCTCGTTCAACGAGCCGAACATCGGCGTCTATGTCGGCTTCGATCCGGAGGCGCATGCCAAGGCGATCAAGCGCTTCGGGGCGCACTTCGAGAAGCTGGGGCTGAAGACGCGGATGCTGCTCGGCGACGCCACCGGCCCGCGCAATACTCACACCTACGTGCTGGCGGCGGCCGCCGACGCTGAGGCGATGCGCTACGTCGGCGCGGTGGCTTTCCATTCCTGGGGCGGGGCCACCGCGGAACAGTACGCCGCCTGGGGCGAGGTGGGCGAGTGGCTGGGCCTGCCGCTGCTCGTATCCGAACTGGGTCTCGATGCCGCGGCCTATCACACGCGCTCCTGGGACAGCTTCCACTACGGGCTTCGCGAGACCCGGCTGGCGCAGGAGGTGCTGCTCCACGCCCGCCCGCAAGGCACGCAGTACTGGCAGTTCACCAACGATTACAGCCTGGTGCGCGTCCGCGACGACGGCTCGGTGGAGCCGACCGCGCGCTTCTGGCTGATGAAGCACTTCACGGACCTGACGCCCCGCAAGTCCGAAGCCCTCGCCACCAGCTCGGACCAGCCCTTGGTGCTGTTCACAGCCTTTCGCGCCGCCGGCTCCTACACGCTGCACATTCTCAACCTCGGCGGCGGGCGCACGGTCGTGCTCGAAGGTTTGCCCGAGCTGGACTGGCAGGCGGTCGAGACCACCGAGACGAACCACTTTGCGCGCCGCCCTGCTGGGAGGCCCGGGCAGGGAAGGCTCGAGCTGGCTCTGCCCCCGCGATCGTTGACGACGCTCACCGGAGAAGCGCCGGGCTCGACTTCGCCGTGAGCGTCGCCGGCCCGATCAGGTGGCTGCGGGCGCGAGCACCCGCTCGGCCATGGCATGGACCAGGGCCGGAATGCCCTCGCCCGTCACGCCTGAGATGCGATAGCAGGCGAGGCCGAGGCGCCCGGCCAAGGCCTCCAGCGCCTCGACGCGCTCCGGCTTCTGCGCGATGTCGATCTTCGAGGCGGCCACGATCATCGGTTTAGCCGCCAGCTCCGGACTGTAGCTGGCGAGCTCGCGCAGGATGACGTGAAAGTCCTCGACCGGATCACGGCCGCTCGCCTCGGAGACGTCGACCAGATGGACCAGCAGGCGCGTCCGCTCGATGTGGCGCAGGAAGCGCGTGCCGAGGCCGTGGCCGAGATGGGCGCCCTCGATGAGCCCGGGAATATCGGCCACGACGAAGGTCCGGCCCTCGCCGGCATCGACGACGCCGAGATGGGGCTCGAGCGTCGTGAACGGGTAGTCGGCAATCTTCGGCCGCGCCGCCGAGATGCGGGAGATCAGCGTGGACTTGCCGGCATTAGGGAAGCCCACCAGGCCCACGTCGGCCAGGAGCTTCAGCTCGAGCCGCAGGCGCCGCTCCTCGCCGGGAAAGCCGGGCTCGAACTCGGTGGGCGTCTGGTGCGTTGAGGTGGCGAAGCGGGCATTGCCGCGACCGCCGCGGCCGCCGCGGGCGACGACAAAACGGTCGCCGGCGCGCGTGAAGTCGTGCAGCAGCGCGCCGGTCTCCTCGTCATAAACCAGCGTGCCCACGGGCACGGGAAGTTCGATGGAGGCGCCGTCGCGGCCTGTGCGGTTGCTGCCCTCGCCGTGGCGGCCGCGCTCGGCCTTGTGCTCGGGGTTGAAGCGGAAATGCAGCAGCGTGTTGTAATGCTCGCTCGCCACCAGGATGACGTCGCCGCCTTTTCCGCCGTCTCCGCCGCTCGGGCCGCCGCGCGGGACGTACTTCTCCCGGCGAAAGGCGACGCAACCATTGCCGCCGTCGCCCGCTTTGACGCGGATCCTGACTTCGTCGATGAACATCGGCGATGAGCGGAGACCGGGCGGGCAGCAGACTCGCGGCGGGCGAGAAAACCCGGCGTGCGGCTCAGGACTGCGAGACCGGCTGGATGGAGATGAACTTGCCCAGACGGCCGCGGTCGCGGAAGACGACGATTCCCGGGATCTTCGCGTACAGGGTGTCGTCCTTGCCCCGCCCGACGTTCTCGCCCGGCTTGTAGCGGGTGCCGCGCTGGCGCACCAGGATCGAGCCGCCGGTGACGAACTCGCCCCCGAAGGCCTTGATGCCGAGCCGCTGCGAGTGGGAATCCCGCCCGTTTTTCGAGCTGCCGAGACCTTTCTTGTGTGCCATCGCGCCCTCCTAGACGACGATCTCGTTGATGCGGAGCCGGGTGTAGTTCTGCCGGTGGCCGATGGTTCGCTTGTACTGCTTCTTCCGCTTGAACTTGAAGACGAGGATCTTCTCGCCCCGGCCGTGCGCGGTGATCGTGGCTCTCACCTTGGCTCCGGCAACCTCCGAGCCGGCCAGCAATTCCCCGGCGTCGTTGGAGACGGCCAGCACTTGATCGAGCTCGACTTCGGCGCCGACCTCGCCCGGGAGCGTCTCGACGGCGATCTCCTCTCCCGGGGCCACACGATACTGCTTTCCGCCGGTCCGGATGACTGCGTACATAAGCTTGGTTCCTTGCTCTCGATTACGGGAGTCTGCGGCTTGTGGAAGCCGGCCCGGAAGCGCGCGCCTTCCGGCCACGCCTTCTGATTGTACAACAAGCGCGCCGGCGGCCGCCACCCGACCACTCAGAGCGAGAGGACGAACTCTTCGAGGTCGCGAATTTCCTGCTCGCTGAGCTTGGAGGTGACGCCGTGGCGGTCTTCGGGATTGTGAACTGTCAGCACGTCGCGGATGGTGGCGGCGCGCCCGTCGCACAGGTACGGGCCGGTTCGCCAGACCTCGATGAGGGTGGGCGTATCGTACTTGCGCCCGGCGTCGACCCCCGCCCCGGTGCCGACGTCGTGCTGTTTTTGGTCGGTGTAGTAGGGCGGCGGATGGCAGGAGGCGCAGCCGGCCTTCTCGAAGACTCTCCTGCCCCGCTCGGCCGCCGGGCTGAGCTTCCCGTTCACGAGGAACGGACTCGGCACGGGCCGAAGAGACTTGAGCCAGGCATCGACGGCGGCCGCTTCTTCCTCGCGCCTCGGGGAGAAGAGGATTACCCGGAAGCCCGCCCGCACGGCCACCTCCGCCCGCTCCCGCACGCCGCTTAGCATCGCCGGCGGCGTCTCGTGCGACATCAGCAGGCTCTTGGTGCTCTTGGCGTTGCCGGTGCCGTCGTTCAGCAGATCCCAGTTGAGCCCGTCGACCCGCGCCTGGCTCGGGTGGCAGGTGGCGCAGCTCTGCCACTGCTGGTAGCTCCGGGAGGCGTCATGGAAGAGAAACTCCCCGCGCCGCTCGGTGGTCCACTCGCGCGAGCTTGCCAGCTCGATCGAGCTCACCTGCGGTGAGCCGCTCGCCGCCAGATCGACGACCCCCACGCTTTCAGAGAAATATTCCGCCGCGTAAGCCTTGCCGCCCGCCAGAGCCAGGCCCCGCGGCCCCAGCCCGGTGAGCTTGACTCGACGCCGGATGCCCTCGACCAGCCGGAAGTCGGGTGGAGGAAGCGACGTCTGGAAGGCGCTGCGGCGGGCGGCTTCACGATAGGGATTGGGCTTGCCGGCGATGCGGGCGTGCAGCGCTTCCCGATCGATCACGCTCAGCTCGTGCGTGCCGGCGTGCGAGACCACCAGCGAGCGCCCGTCGGCGGTGACCGCCACGTCCCAGGGGTTGGCCGCTCCCAGCGTCTTTTCGTCGAGAACCACCGTGTAGAGGAGCGCCTGGGCGGCCGGGTCGATGATGCTCAGGGCATTCGTGTTCATCCAGCCGCGGTCGAGCTGGATGGTGACGAGCTGAAAGTGCGCCTGGATGTGCACCGCATAGGCGTAACGACCATCGGGACTGACGGTGACGCCGCGAACCCCCGTCGAGCCATTCGGCAGCGAGATATGCCGGGCCACGCGCTTGCTTTGGGTATCGATGACCGACACACGCGCCGCGACGAAGTCGCCGTCGGCCGGACCCACGGGCAGCAGGTTCGCCACCACCAGCCACCGGCCGTCGGGCGTCAGGGCGGCATCCACCGGCTCGCGCGGCACGGGAATCAGCCCTGTCTGCGCGCCGTCGGGTAGCTCGATGACCGCGACGGAATTGTCGAAGCGGTTCAACACATAAAGCGTGCCGCCGTCCGGACTCAGACGGGGCGCCACCGGAGTATGCCCGGCCGCGAGCGCGCGCACGATCCTTCCCGACGCCGCCTCGATCTCGAATACCTTGCCCTTGGGCGCGGCGCCGGTGACGTAAAGCGTGGCGCCGTCCGGCGCGAGACACAATCCTCCAGGAGGGTCCGGAAGCGCGATTCGACGCAGCACGGCGCCGGAGGCGGCGTCGAGCACCAGGACCGCATTCGCCGTTTCGGCGGCCACATAAAGGAGCCTGCCGCTCGGATCGACGGCCAACTCCGACGGCGACAGATACCGCGGTTCGCGGTCTCCGGCGAGCGCCGCCAGCAGGGCGGCGATCGTGACGGAAACAGCGAGAATTCTCATCTTCGTGCCCGCCAGGCGGGGAGGAAGTTATCCATCACCCAGACCTCGAGCTGCGTCTTGCCGGCGGTATAGGCCAAGCGGCGCCCGTCCGGGTGCAGCGCGATGCGGGTGGTTTCGTTGGCGGGCAAACCCAGGCTGGTCACTCGGCCCGTGGCCAGGTGAAGGCGCGAGACCTCCCAGCCCTGAGTGCCGCCGCGAGCGAACAACAGGTGCGCGCCGTCGCGCGTGTAGATCGTGCCGGTGATCTCCGGCCTCTTGAGTTTCACCAATTCGCGCGGCTCGCCCCCGGCGAGCGGTATTTCCATCAGGGCGCGGGCCGTGGGCGCGCGGCCGTCGGTGAGACCGAAGACGAGGCGGCTTCCATCGGGGGCGACCGCGAGGTTGTTGTGCCGCCAGAACGGCGGTGCGCGGTTGAGGAGACGTTCCTCGCCGGTGGAGAGATCCCGGAAGCGGAGCGTCGTGAAGTTCTCGCGCATGTCGTCGTGGACGTAAACGACGCCCTTGCCCCCCGGCATCCACGCCCCTTCGTAGCCTCGTGGCGGGGCAAACGGCCCCTGCACCACTGTTGTGAGGCGCTGGGTCTCGGCATCCACCAGGTAGAGCCCGCCGAAATTGTTGGCCGTGTCCGCCCCTCCCACCAGAAACGCGCGCCCGTCCGGGGACCAGCGGAGCCAGTTGAGGTAGCCGAGCTTGGGCACGCCGATCTGGCGCTCGGAACCGTCGTCGAGCCGGCGAATGGTGATGACACGCTGCTCGAGGCCGTGATTCTCCGTGTCTACCCGGCTGAGGAAGGCGAGCTTTTCTCCGTCGGGTGAAAAATCGGGGGAGCTGTTTACGCCCGCCAGTAGCTCGCTCACGCGCCGCGGCCGTTCGATGATCCTGCCGCTTTCGGGCTCGACTACCGCCATGTAGGCATCCTCGTCGCCCGCGCGGACGGCGTAATAGTATGCACCCCGGTCCGTGAAGCCCAGCGGGAGAAAGCGCCCCATGTCTTTCTTCACCAGGACCGGCTCGCCAGCCGCCCGGTCGTCCTCGACCGGAAGCAGCCAGGCGTCCAGCGTGCCCCTACGGTTGCTCAGGAAGAGTACGTGCCTTCCGTCGGGCGCGAACAGGGGAAAGGTGTCGTTGGCCGGGTGTTCCACCAGCGGAACGTCGCGCGAGCCGTCGGTGGCCAGCAGATAGATGTCGTGCGGCAGATGGGGCGGGTCCTGATTGAGGCTGTAGACCACCCAGCGGCCGTCCGGCGAGAGCCCCATCATCTTCGGGTAGATCCAGAACGGCGACTTGAGCACCCGCACCGAGCCATCGGCGGCGGAAAACAGCACGATCTGGTTCAGGATGTTCCGGCCGAAGATCAGCGCCAGAATCCAGCGGCCGTCGCTCGACCACATCGTCGGCTTGATGAACTGCACCTCTTCGTTCCGGAACAGAACACGCGGGGACGAGCCGCGCACCCCTGCCCGGTGAGGCTGGCCGATCGGGGGACGCATTGCCGCCGGATCCCAGCTTTCAGGCGTCGGAGCGCCGGCCAGCGGCAGCATGAGCGGCGGGCGCGTGTCCTCTAGCGTGAGCACCCGCAGCTCGTAGAACTTCTTCTCGTTGAACCAGGCGTAGGCGACCTGGCGGCTGTCGGGCGAGAAGATGGAGAAGTAGGCGTACTCGGCCGAATCCCTCCAGCTTCCTTTATTGGTAAGCCGGTGATTTTCTCCCGTCGCGAGATCGCGCACGGCGAGATCGCCGGTTTCCCAGTCGACGAAGGAAAGATACCGGCCGTCGGGAGAAGGGGCGCCGAGAGCGTTGGTCTTCGAGTCGGCCCAGATGCGGCGGAAGCTGGCGCGCAGGCCCGGCTCGACGCTGGAGGCCGGCATGCACGTCAGAATCAGAAGTGCCGCCACCCCGGCCGAGCCCCCTGCGGCCCTCGCTCGCGCCATGAGAATCTCCCCGCGGAAGGCTTCGAGACCCGCGCCTCCGCCTTACGGCCAAATTATACCCCGGCCTCGTCCCCGCAGCCACCGCTCCAGGCCTGTCAGCCCAGCGGGGCGACGAGATAAGAGACCGCCAGAGCAGCGATGCCGAGAAAGGTTCCGTAGGGCAGCTCATAAGTGGCGGGATCCTTCCGCGCCAGGCGGATGTAGAGGAGCCCTGCCACCGAGCCGATAAGCGAGCCGAGCAACATGACCAGCAGGGACTGGCGGAGCCCGAGAAAGGCGCCGATCATGCCGAGCATCTTCACATCGCCCAGTCCCAACCCTTCCCGGCGGCGGATCAGGTAGTAGAGTTGGCCGACCAGCCAGATTCCCCCGGCGCAGAAAGCCGCTCCGGCCACCGCCTCAGCCACCGAGAGCAGTTTGGGATGAGACCCGGCGAGAAACAGCGAGAGCAGGCCGGGCTCTACCGGCACGAAGGCGGCCAGGCCGACACCGGCGACCAGACCGCCCAGGGTGAATTCGTCGGGCAGGATGCGCTGCTCGAGGTCGGCGAAGATGAGACCCACCAGGAGCGCGGCAAACAGGCTGAGCTTCAACGCCTCCGGCGCCGGCCCGTACAACCGGGCGGCGGCGAAAAACAGCGCCGCCGTCAGGAGTTCGACCACGGGGTAGCGGATGGGAATCCGGTTGCGGCAGTGCCGGCACCGGCCCCGCAAGAGCGCGAAACTGATGAGCGGGATGTTGTCGTACCAGGCGATGGGAGCCTTGCAGTGCGGGCAGTAGGAGCGAGGGCGCACGACGGAGAGGTCGCGCGGGAGCCGGTAGATGCAGACGTTCAGGAAGCTGCCCACCAGCAGCCCCGCCAGCGCTGCCAGCGCCTCGATCACGCGGCGAGCCTCCGATAGACCTCGAGCGTGCCCTGGACCATCTTCTCCACAGTAAAGCGTTCCTGGAGGCGGAGTCTGCCGTAACGCCCCATCTCGGCCGCGGCCGCCGGCTCCTCGAGCAGCCACCGCATGGCGGCGGCGACCTCCTCGGGCGAGTTTCCGACGAGCAGGCCCGTGCGGCCGTCTTCGACCGCCTCCGGCAGGCCCCCCACTGCGCTTGCCACCACCGGGACAGCCCGTGCCATCGCCAGCAGCACCGCCGAGCCCAGGCCCTCCTCCTCGCTGAGATAGACGAGGCCGCAGGCTTGCGTCAGATCCTGCTCCAGGTTCCCGGAGAAGTGAACCTCGACGCGAGCCATCGCGGCTGCCTCGCGGACGAGCCGGGTCCCTTTTCGCGGGTCTTCGGTGGCCGGCGCAACCAGAAACGGCTCGAGCCGGGAGGGCTCGCCCAGCGGGACACCGTCGTAGACGACCGAGACCCGTTGCTGCGGAATCCCCGCCTGGAGGAGCCTCTCGGCGACATAGCGGGAGACGGCTAGAAAGTGAGCCGCCCGGCGATATTTCCAGCGCGAAGCCAGGCCGGCTCGGACGGCGAATGCCACACGGCGGGAGACCACCAGCGGGCGGCGGGCGAAGACCGCTGCCAGGGTGTGAGCTCGTCCGGTATGGGCGTGAACCAGGTCGGCCCGGCGCGCGAGCTTCCACAGCGCCGCCGCGCTCAGCTTTTCGGCCTCCAGGCCGGCCTCGGACGCCGCTCTCAACAGGGGCGATCCCGCCGGGGCCAGCAGCGTCGAGCGCACGCCCGCCGCCGCCAGACCGCGCATCAGGTACAGCACCTGGTGCTGGCCGCCGCGCATCTGGCGCCCGGTGTCCACATGCAGGATCCACACGCTGGTCACCGCGCCGGATTCATGAAGCGCGCCTTGGCGTACTTGACAAAGTTATAAAGCGCCGCCATGTAGGCGATCGCAAGACCTTCGACGCCGTCCAGGAAACCCCGCTGGAGCACGTAGGTCCGCAAGAACGTCCAGGGCGGATCGAGCAGCAGGTGGCGCCAGCCGATACGCACGCGCTCGGCGACGAGCTGCTCGGCGGCGAGCGTCGTGTAGCGGTTCATGGTTTCCAGATGCTGCGTGAGCGAGTCGCAGGTGTAGTGCAGCAGATTCGACTGCAAGTGCCCGACCGTGCCGTCCACCGTGACGCTCTCGTGAACCCAACTGCCCGTCCAACGCCCCTTGCGGCGATCGTACAGCCGGATCTTGCGGTCGGGATACCAGCCCGAGTGCAGGATCCACCGGCCGAGATACTGGGCCAGGCGCGGAACCGTGTAGGCGTCATAGGCGGGCCCGCTTTTGCGGAGCTGCCAGATCTCGCCCTCGAGCGCCTCGCTCAAGGATTCGTCGGCATCGATCGAGAAGATCCAGTCGTGGCGAGCCTGTTCGGCCGCGAAGTTCTTCTGCTTGGCGAAGCCTTCCCAGGGGTGCTCGATGACGCGCGCCCCGAGGCGTTCGGCAATCTCGACCGTGCGGTCCACCGAACCGCTGTCGACGACGACCACCTCGTCGAAACACCGCAGGCTTTCGATGGCCCGGGCAATGTTCTTCTGCTCGTTGAAGGTGATGATGGTGGCCGAGATCTTCATCAAAAGCCGTCGCTCATGCGCACCGGCGTCACCGTGAAACAGAGCACGAAAATCACCAGCGCCAGCGCGCCCAGCTTGCGCCGGCCGGCGCCGAGATCCGAGGTGTCGTGAATCGAGGGATGCTTCATGCCCAGGAAGAAGAGGATGGCGGCCCAGATCAGCCAGCTCGGCGAGTAGATCAGGCCCATCGGAATCAGCGCGGCTACGAACAGCCGCGACAGCACGCGGTGACGGCGCCCGACGAAGGAGTAGAGGATATGCCCGCCGTCGAGCTGCCCGATGGGCAACAGATTCAAGGCCGTGGCCAGAATCCCTACCCAAGCGGCGCGGGCGATCGGATGGAGAGCGATGTCGCTTGGCGGGATACCTGGAAAGATGACGCCGGCGAGCAGGCGCTCTATCAGGGGTACGCCGAAGATCAGCTCGCCGCGCTCGGCGATCCCCGGAATGATCTTCGAGTAGGCAAGCCCGATCGCAAGGGCAGGCAACAGCACGATGAAACCCGCGAGCGGCCCGGCCACTCCGATGTCGAACAACGCCTTCCGGGTATAGATCGGCGAGCGGATCCGGATGAAGGCGCCGAAGGTGCCGATCAGCGTCGGCGCGGGCAAGAAATAGGGCAGGGTGGCGCTGACCCGGTAGTACTGGCAGGCGAAGTAATGCCCCAGCTCGTGCGCCAGAAGAATCAGCAGCAGGGTGATCGAGAAGGGAAGGCCTTCGACCAGGCGGCTGGGATGCGCCAGTGAGAGGGCCAGCAGGCCGATATCACCCTCGGAGAAAGCCGGGAGATTGTTTTCGAAGTTGTGGGCCATGCGGGCGCCCACGGCGGTGGTGGTGCCGAACGTCAGCGCCAGCAGCGCCAGGTTGAGCGCGTAGCCTCGTCTCCGCCTCCCCTCGAGGGCAAATGCCGCGCTATGGCCGCTTTTCTCAATCGGCCCGGTGAGAAACGGCTCCGCCGCGAAGCCCCCACTTGCCACAACGACCCGCGCCTGTTACAACTGCTGAAGCTCCTTGCCCGGTTTGAAGCGCACGGCTCGACCGGGCGGGATGGCGACCTCGGCGCCGGTCCGGGGATTGCGGCCGATCCCCGTCTTGCGCGGCCGCACATTGAAGATGCCGAAGCCACGCAATTCGATCCGTTCGCCCTGACTGAGCGCCCGCTTCATGCTTTCAAAGACGGTTTCGACGGCCATCTCAGCCTTGGTCTTGGTGATCCCCGTGCGGTTGACCACCTCGTTGATGATATCGGCTTTGATCAATTCAGCCTCCTCCCCGCTCGCCGGCAACGTCCCAACGGTGCCCGGCGCTCTGGCAGAACCAGCAAACTACAGGGTAAGTAAGGGGTTATCCCTTTGTCAAGACGGCGCTCGGAGAGGCTCGGTTTGCCTGCTTCCGAGCGGCCGTGCTATGCTCGGCGGGCGGAGCGACTATGCAGCGGCGTGAGTTCTTGCGCGCCTTCTGGCCCGCCGCACTGTTGCCGGCGCGCGCCGGGCAGGCACCCCCGCGACCCGGCCGCATCAGGATCACCGACGTGCGCCTGGTGCGGCTCAAGACTCTCCGCGAGGCGGGCGTTCTCGAGCCGGCCTGGAATCCCGGCGGCCAGATGCGGATCACCGTCGGCGGGGGCTCGCTCACGGAGATCCACACGGATCAGGGCTTGACCGGGATCGGTCCGGGCATGGCGGAAGACCTTCTTCCGGCCGTGAGGGCGCAGCTCGCCGGCAAGGATCCATTCGATATCGAAGAGCACAGCGCCCGGTTGCGCTATTACGCGCGGGGCACTGCCTATCGCGGAAGCGCCTGCGCCGACATCGCGCTGTGGGACCTGATCGGCAAGGCCTGCGGCCAGCCGCTCTATAAGCTCTTCGGCGGCGGCAAAGAGCGGGTTGCGGCCTACGCGAGCATGATCGTGCTTTCGACGCCCGAAGAACGCGCACGGATGGCTGCACGCCTGCTCGAGGAGGGCTGGAAGGCGATCAAGGTGCGCCTGCACCACGACTCCATGCGGGATGACATTCGCACCCTCGAGGCGGTGCGCAAGGCCGTCGGCGAGCGGATGGTCATCATGACCGACGCCAACCAGGCGCAATCGAGCGGCAACTGGCAGCCGGGCGTGTTGTGGGATCTGCGGCGCGCCGTCGAGACGGCACGAGAACTCGAGCGGCTGGGCTGCTACTGGCTGGAGGAGCCTCTGCCGCGCCACGCCTTCGACCAGCTCGCCGAGCTGAACCGGCGCGTGGAGATTCCGATCGCGGGCGGTGAGAACAACGCCGGGCTGCATGAATTCCGGCAGATGATCGAGCTGGGTGTCTATGACATCTTGCAGCCGGAGTCGCTGGTGACCGAGGGAATCACCGGGCTGCGCAAGATCGGCACCATGGCCGAGCTGTTCGGCAAGCGCGTGGTGCCGCATCACGGCGGGCGCAGCGTCGGCGCGGTGGCGCACCTGCACCTGGTGGCCGCCTGGGCGCACGCGCCGTATCTCGAGCTTCTGCATGAGCCGCCGATCGGGGACTACCGGCACGCCTTCGCCATCTTCAAGAATCCGCCGCTGGTGGACAAGGACGGCATGGTGGCGGTGCCCAAGGGGCCCGGCCTCGGCGTCGAGATCGATCCCGGGTTGATCGAGCGCGCCGCTTGAGCGGTGCGCTCAGTATAACTCCCAGGGCGGCCGGGTGAAGCCCGGCGCGGCTTCCCGGCCGAATCGGAGCGGCGGCCGCCCGTTTTCGAAGGCGCCGATGTCGGGCGCCGCGCCGGCAAAGTCGTCGTTGAAGCCCGGAATGCGCGCGCCGGCGTCGAGCGCCGGGTTTTTCACCTCGACGACCGGGTCGGTAATGAAGAACTCTTTCTCGTTGCGCGCGTACGGAACGCGGCCCCACTGGATGCGCCTTGCCGTAGGGGCGAGGAACCACTCGAGCCCCTGAGAGGGCAGGAACATCGAGCGCACGAACCCGCCGCCGAGATAGCCGCCGGTCAGGTCATTCTGGAAGTCGTTCGGGGGCGCGCCGCGGTCCGGCGGGTAGGTGCGCCCGCGGGCGTAGAAAATGTTGTTGCGCGTGACGGCGTTGTGCAGCTCGTGGCTCGAGAAGACGTCGAGCGCGCCGCCGGGCTGAAGGGCGGTGTTGTGATAGATGAACCGGTAGCCCAGGCCCGTCGAGACGCGCTCGCCGTCAATCGTGATGTAGTTCATGCCGGTCTTGATCATCATCCCGCCGGAGGAATCCTGGTGGGAGACCCGGCTTGTACCGAAGACATTTCGAAAGATATAGAGCGGCCCCATGGAGGTGGCGGCAGTGGCGACGTGGACGAACGTGTGGTGGATGTAATTGCTCCAGATCCGCACGTTCCTGTTGGCGCCTTCGCTCTCGATGGCGTCGTCCCAGCAATTCGAAATGATGTTGCCGTAAATGTCGGAATCCCGGTTGGGACTGCCTTTGAAGCTGTAATTGGTGGCGCCGCCGATGCCGTCGTTGTAACCGTGGTCCTCGGTGGACTGGATGGTGTTGTAGCGGATGATGTTGCCGCCGCGCGAGTCGATCAAGGTAATCGCCTGCGGGCCGTCCGGATGGCCGCTCTCCCAATCGTTGGCGCCGCCCCGCGGGTACTCGATCAGGTTGCGCTGGATCACCAGATGGCCGGCGTCGTTTTCGGCGTAGATCGCGCTATCGGAGCCGTGAAAGACGCCCCAGATGCGGGCGCCGCCGATGCGTCCCCAGCCGGTGATGTGACAGTCCTCGATCACGACGTGCTGGACGCCCTTGCGGATGAGCACGCCGTGGACGGCCGCGTTCTTGAGCTCGAGGCCGCGCAGGATGACGTAATCCGCCTCGACCACGACGTTGTAGTCGGAGAGGTTGAAGACGTCGCTCACGTACTTGGTCCCCGGCGCCGGAGTTACCAGATGCCAGCCGGAGGCTGCGCCGCCTTCGCGGATTGAGAGTGTCCGGTCCGTGCCGCCGCCATCAAGATACGTGGTCTTGCCGATGGGAAAGCGGTCGCTCCGGGTCCGGGCCTGAAACTCCACCGTCCTGCCGCCGGACTCGAGGCGGACGTCGTAGAGCGTATCGGGCGCCAGGCCGACGAGGGAGCCGCGATACTGGCGCTCGCGCGGGTCGTAGACGAGGGGGTGAGCCTCGCGCCAGTCGCCGCCGGACGCGCGATACCATACCCGGCACGGTCCTTGCTCGGGCGAGTTGAAGTACAGGCCCAGGGATTCGAACGTGGGCACGGCCCAAGCGGCGGGATCGGCTGGCGGAGCAGCCGGCAAGGCCTGGACCAGCAGCAGAATCAGGCCGAAAGGTCTCATCGAGAGAGTGTACCGGAACGGCGCGCGCCCCGGGCCGCCGGTTCACGGCAGGTATAGCACCGCCTTGGCCAGCACGATCAGGAACACGACGACGCCGAAGGCGACGAGCAGGCCGTTGATGTCCACCCGGAATCGCCGGTAAAAAGCCCTCCAGCCATCCTTGAGGCCGGGGTTGAGCAGATGAACGACCAGCAGATCGTGCCCCGGCTCGTTGACGACGCGCTCCTGGCCGGTGGCGGAATCGAGCTCGCTGCGCGTATCGAGGCGCTCGAAGAAATCTTTCAAGGCGGTCGGGCTTTCCGGTTTGGTCAGCAGGCTCACGGCGATGAGGACCCCAAAACCCGCCGCGAGCGCGATGCCGAAGTTCGCCGCATCCCAGTTGAGCCATTTGCCGAACTGGACCCGGCTCAGGTAGAAGAACACGACGCTCGAAACCACCAGGCTGGCAAAGGCGCCGTAGCGGTTGGCGCGCTTCCAGCAGATTCCTCCGAGCAGGCTGATGCCCATGAAGGCCGCGATCGACTCGGTGAACAGGAACGCCTCGAGTACGATCTCGACGGCGAGCGCGAACCAGACGCCGAGCAGCGTGACGATGACTCCGGAGATCCGGCCGATGAGCAGGTAGTGCCGGTCGTCGCGATCATGGACCAGATAGCGCCGGTAGAAGTTCTGCGTAAACAGCGCCCCGCCATCTACGGTGAAGGCCGAGCAGGTGGACATGTTGGCGGCCAGCACCGAGGCGATCATCAGTCCGACGGCGCCGGGAAACAGCAGGTGGCGCGTGGCGTACCCGAAGGCGTCCTCGCGGTCGGCGAGCGTTTCGCCGGTCTGAACCAGCATCACCAGGGTGATCATGCCCACCAGCGCCCAGCCGAGCGTGCAGAACCGCTTGGTGAAGTTGCCGTACGTCATGCCGATGCGGCAGCTCCGCTCGTCCTTGCCGGTGCCGACGGCGGCGAGCTGGTGCGGCTGGGCGGTGATGCCCACCAGGCCGTTGATGGTCAGCATGACGATGACGAAGACGCTGATGTCGCCCGGCGTCACCAGCGACAGCAGCTCCGGCCGCAAGGTCTCGCGCATGGCGGTGAAGCCGCCGATGCGCTCCAGGCCGATGGGGATCAGCATGAAGGAGAGCAGCAGGATGAAGAGGCTCTGGACGAAGTTGGTGTAGGCGACCGAGAACAGCCCGCCGAAAAAGCTGTAGGCGAGGAAGGCGACGGTCATCACCAGCACCACCGTGTTCGGCGTCACCCATCCGGCCGTGGCGGCGCTCACGAGCTTGCCCGCCCCCTTGAGCATGGCTCCCATGTTGAAGATGAAGTAGGCCATGGCGAAGACCGTGTAGACGGCCCCCATGAAGGTCCCGTAGCGGTCCTCGTAAACCTCGCCTGTCGTGGTCCGGCGGAACCGCCGGAATAGCGGCGCCAGGAGCCAGTAAAAGGGCGTGATGAAGAGGTTTTTCCACTGATACCAGATGGCCGAGTAGCCGGACTGGTAGACCGCTCCGGCGAGCGCCACCGGCATCTCAGCGTGCGTTCCGATCCCGAAGGACTGGCCGATCTGAAGCCAGGCGCTGAAGCGCCGGCTGCCCAGGAAGTAATCCTCGGTGACCTTCACGCGCCGGACGACGAGGAAGCCCACCAGGACGCTCAGGAAGAAATAGACGGCGATCACCGTCCAGTCGAGAGGATGTAGTGCGGTCGGCATGGCAGTCGAGCCGAACCGCCATTATATCGGCTCCCGGATCGATGCGCTCCGCGGCTCCGAAGCGAGAACGAGCGCACCGTGCGGTGCGCCGGCCCGCGCAGTGATATAGTCGAGTGCAAGAGAGGTGACTCCGATGAACCGACGCTACTTCTTCCTGAGCACGGCCGCGGCGGCCGCCGGCGTGCGCTCGAGCGCCCTGGCCAGCCCGAACGACACCATCCGCATCGGCATCGCCGGCGTGCGCGGTCAGGGCCGCTCTCACATCCGCGAATACGCGGGCATGAAAAACGTCCAGATCGCCGCCTTGTGCGACATCGACGAAAGTGTGCTCGACGCCCGCCTCGCTGAGATCGAAAAGATGGGCCTGCCGCGCCCGGCCCGCTACGTCAGCTTCCGCAAGATGCTCGAGGACGCCTCGATCGACGCCGTCTCGATCGCCACGCCGAATCACAGCCACACGCTACAGACCGTCTGGGCCTGCCAGGCAGGCAAGGATGTGTACGTCGAAAAGCCGTGCTCGCACAACCTGTTTGAATCGCGCCAGATCGTTGCCGCGGCGCGCAAGTACAACCGCCTGGTGCAGCACGGCACCAACAGCCGCTCGACGGTCGGTCTCAGGGAGGCGGTCCAGCACCTCCGCGACGGACTCATCGGAGACATTTACATGGCGCGCGGTTTGTGCTTCAAGTGGCGCGACACGATCGGCCGGGCGCCCGAGGAGCCGGTGCCGCCGGGCGTGCACTACGACGAATGGCTCGGCCCCGCCCCCAAACGCCCCTTCACGCGAAACCGGTTCCACTACAACTGGCACTGGTTCTGGGATTACGGCAACGGCGATTTCGGCAATCAGGGCATCCACGAACTCGACATCTGCCGTTGGGGTCTGGGCGTGACCTATCCCACCAAGGTGAGCGCCATGGGCGGCCATTTCATGTTCGACGACGACCAGGAGACGCCCAACACGCTGGTGGTCACCTACGAGTTCAACGGCCGGGGCAACCGGCGCCAGTTGATGGTCTTCGAGGTGCGCCACTGGATTACAAACCACGAGGCGGGCATCGGCGAGCGGGACGGCAAGCGCGGCGGCAACACCGTGGGCAACATCTTCTATGGCTCGAAAGGCTACATGGCCATCGACGGCTACGCCACCTACAAGACCTTCCTCGGCAAGGAGCAGGAGCCGGGGCCGGCGCGCTCGGAAGGCGGCAGCAACTTCAAGAACTTCATCGACGCCCTGCGCACGCGCCGGCGCGAGGATCTGAACGCCGAGATCGAAGAAGGCGCCATCTCCTGTGACCTGATGCATCTGGGCAACATCGCCTACCGGGTCGGCCGCACGCTGGAGTTCGATCCGGTCACGATGCGCGTGAAGAACGACGAGGAGGCCAACCGCCTGTTCAAGCGCGCCTATCGAGCGCCCTACGTCGTTCCGGACCAGGTCTGAACTCAGAGGCTTGCCGTGTCCGGCTCCCCGGGCAGTCTCTCCAGCCGGACACGCGCAATGCGTTTCCTGTCCATCTCAAGCACGGTGAGCTTCAGGTTTCCGTAGGCCACTGTGTCTCCAGCCTGCGGGATATAGCCGAGCCGGTGGAGCAGGAAACCGGCCAGGGTCTCATAGCCGGCATCGATCGGCAGCTCGATGCCGAAGCGCATTGCGAGCTCCCGGAGGGTCGTGGCGCCGTCGAGTTCGAGCGCCTCCCACGCCGACTCCTCCGCCGGGGGTTGCGTCTCGTGGGCCTCCGCCGCCTTGCCGAAGATCTGCTCCAGGACGTCTTCGAGGGTCACCAATCCGGCCACCGTTCCGTGCTCGTCGACGACGATTGCCATCCGGGAGCGTTCCCGCCGGAGCACCTCGAGGAGCTGGTTCAGCGGCTTGGTCTCGGGCACCACCAGGGGCCGGCGCATGAGTCGGCGGAGCGAGGGCGCCGGCCACGCCCGTTTCTCGGCCCCCGGCGAGCGTCTCCGGGCTGCCAGCAGGTCCAGCGCGCAAACCACGCCGACGATCTGTTCAGGGTCCCCTTCGTAGACCGGCAGGCGCGCCAGGCGCCGTTCGCCCATGCGTTCCAGCGCCTCCTCGAGCGATGCCTCGATGGGGACCGAGACGATCTCGCCCCGCGGGATCATGATTTCGCGCGCGAGGTGATCCTGGAGATCGAGCATCCGCTGGAGCGCGCTCTCTTCGGAGCTCTCGAGCTGGCCGTGACGGCGGTGGAGGCTGATGATGAGCCTCAGGGTTTCGGCTGCCTCCCCGCCTCCGAGCGGCGCCCCGCGGAAGCCGAACGCGTGGGCGACAGCCTGTGCCGAACGCTCTAACAGGAGGACAAACGGCCCGGTCAGCCGGGTCAACAGCAGCAGGGGCGGGGCCAGCAGGACGGCCCACTTCTCGGCCTTGGCCACCGCCAGGTTCTTCGGCGCCATCTCGGCGAATGCCGCATGCGCGTAACTGGTTACCAGCAGGGCGGCGGCGAAGACAGCCGCTTCGGCCAGGCCGGCGGGAAGCTCGCCTGAAACGGGGCCGCGAATCCGGGCAAGCAGGCTCCGGAAAAGCTCCTGCCCGACCCATCCGAGAGCGAGAGTCGCGACAGAGACCCCGAGCTGGATGGTCGACAGCAGCCGCTCCGGTTCTGCCAGGAGCTTGAGCGCCGCCCTGGCGCCCGCCTGACCTGCGGCAGCCAGTTCCTTGAGGCGCGGCCGGCGGACGCTGGCCAGAGCCACACCAGCGGCCGCGAAGTAGCCGTTGACTACGATCAGCGCCACGAGCCACAGCGCCAGAGCCGGCTCGCCAGAAGGGGACATCGCCTGCGCCTTTCAGGCTAGCGCAGCTCGAGGGCTGATTTGGCGTCGCCCGGCGGCATGAGAGATAATAAAGATTTACATCAGAAATCACCTCGACGGATCCGGCTCTTCGGTCATGCGGATTCAGATTATCTGCCCCTTACCCGCGAACTCGGTGTACGGAAGTCAGGTGACAGCCCTCCGGTGGGCCGGCATGCTTCACGAGCTCGACCACAGCGTCGAGCTTTCCCAACACTACGGCGGCACGATCTGTGATCTGCTGGTGGCGCTGCGGGCCGAAAAGAGCGCCGAGGCCGTCCTTCAGTTTCGCAAGCGCCACCCCAACAAGCACAGCTTCCTGGTGCTCAACGGCCGGGATGTCTACGGGGAGGGGTTGCACTCGCCGGTGGTGGTCGAGGCCATGCGCGCGGCGGACCGCCTGATCACTTTCCAGCCCCTGGCGGCCGAGCGGATTCCGGTAGAACTCCAGCCCAAACTGCGCACCATCTACCAGTCGGCCGAGCGCACGGCGGCGCCGCCACGGCCGGATCCTGACTCCTTTCTGGTCAGCGTGGTGGGGCATCTGCGCGCCGATAAGGACCCGTTGCGCACCGCCCTGGCGGCCCGACGGCTGCCGCAATCCTCCCGGATCCGCGTCATGCAGGCGGGCGATTGTGAAGCGGCGGACCTGCTCGAACAAGCCCGCGCCGAGGCGCTGGCCAACCCGCGCTACCGGTATCTCGGGCCGATCCCGCGCTGGAAGGTGCGCCAGCTTGTCGCCTCCAGCCGGCTGCTGGTGGTGAGTTCGCTGGTGGAGAGCGGCGCCGCCGTCATCTCGGAAGCCGTCGTCAATTACGTACCCGTGCTGGCCAGCCGAATCCCGGGCAACATCGGCCTGCTGGGCGAGGATTACCCCGGTTACTTTCCCGCGGGCGACACCGAGGCGCTCGCCGCTCTGCTGGCGCGCGTGGAGACTGACGCCTGTCTTTATCAGGAGCTCAAGACCCGGTGCGCTCTCCTGGCCCGTCTATTTCTGCCGGAACGCGAGCAGGCCGAGTGGAAAAAATTGCTGGCCGAGCTCAACGTGGTCAAAGGGAACCACCAGCCGAAGCGGCTCCGCGCCAGCGCCTGATGCGGCGGCTTGGAGCGCTGGCGCTGGCGGGCGCGGCGGGCCTTTTCGGGCAGACTCCAGACTTCAATTATGTGGCTTTCTTAAGCGCGCCCGAGGCGACGATGCGTGGCGCGGCGCTGGCCGGCCGGCAGTTGTACACCTGGGGCGATCGAGTCCTGATCTGGGAGTTGCCGGAAGGCCGGGCACGGCGGCTCGCCGAGTCCCGGGCGGGCTTCGGGCCGGGCGGTTGCGTGGCGGACGTGAACCAGGACGGGCAGCCGGATCTCGTCCTTCTCGAGCGTTCCACCAGCGGCAACGGCCTTGGCCGCCTGGTCTGGCTCGAAGCTCCGTCCTGGCGCAAACACCTGATCGATTCGGGCGCCGACTTCCGGGACTGCCTGCCGGCGACGCTCGACGGCCGGCGCGGGCTGCTCCTCATCCACCGCTACGCCCAGCTCCGCTTCTATCTGGCGCCCGAAGCGCGCGACGGCCCCTGGCCTTACCGGGAGCTCTATTCCATCTACACGCCCTCGCGGCAGGGCGGGCTGCTAGTGGCCGACATCGACGGCGACGGGCGCAAGGATATCGTTGCGGGCAACTACTGGCTGCGCAGTCCGGAGCGCTTCGATCTCTCCTGGCGGCTGTTTGCTATCAACCTCTGGATGGAGACGCCCGACGCCTCGATGAGCCTGATGGCCTGGGCCCGGATTCTCGAGCAAGCAAGCCCGGAGCTCGTGATCTGCCAGAGTGAGACAGAGGAGGCGCGCCTGGCGTGGTTCTCGCGGCCGGCGCCGCCGACCGAGCTCTGGCCGGAACACCGTCTCGAGGGCGACCTCAAGCTCCACCGCCCCGGCGCGCTGGCGGCCGGGGATCTGGATGGCGACGGGCGGGACGAGATCGTGGTCGGCGAACGTGCCGGGGCGGGTTCGCGGCTGATCGTTTTTTGGAATCGGGGCGGCGGGACATTCCGGTCCAAGACCCTGGCCCAGACCGGCGGCCTCGCCGGCCTCTGGCTCGCGGACCTCGACGGCGACGGCCACCGGGATATTGTCGGCGCCGGGCCGGCCACCGCCGGCTGGTGGCGAAATCAGCTCCGCAAGTAGGCGTCGTCGCCGCGAATCCAGTCCTCGCGCACCGGAGCAAAAATATCGACGGCCACGCTGTCTTCGAGCGCCTGCACTTGGTGAACGGCTTCCGGCGGGATTTCGAGTGCCTGGCCAGCCTGAAGCTCTTGTTCGCGCCCGTCGATGGTAAAAAGGAGCCGGCCTTGTTCGAGCAGCGTGATCTGCTCATGAGGATGGCTGTGCGCGGGTACGACGGCGCCTTTTTTGAGAAAGAGCCGCCCGACGGTCAACTTCTTCCCATGGATGACCTGGCGCGCGATGAGAGGGTTGAGCTGCTCTTTTTCGATCCGGCTCCAATCGTATAGCTGCATTGCCGCGGTATTGTATCATGAGGGTTCACGTCGCGGCTGGCATGCCGGCCGGTGCACACAGAGGAGCTCGAGGAGGGCTGCATGAAGGGCGTGGTTCTGGCGGGAGGGAGCGGCAGCCGCCTGTATCCGCTGACGAAAATCACCAACAAGCACCTGCTGCCGGTCTATGACCGGCCGATGATCTACTACCCGATTCAGACCTTGGTCGAGGCCGGAATTCGCGACATCCTGATCGTCACCGGAGGCAAGAACGCCGGAGATTTCCTTCGCCTGCTGGCCAACGGGCGTGAGTTCGGACTCACGCACCTCGATTACACCTACCAGGAGGGCGAAGGCGGCATCGCTGAGGCGCTCAGTCTGGCCGAGCATTTCGCCGACGGCGAGCGCATCTGCGTCATCCTGGGTGACAACATCATCGAAGGCAGCATTCGGGGTGCGGTCGAAGATTTCCGCCGCCAGGAGCGGGGCGCCAAGATCCTGCTCAAGGAGGTGGAAGACGCCGAGCGCTTCGGCGTCGCCGAGATCCAGGGCGACCGGATCATCGGCATCGAGGAGAAGCCGCAGCGGCCCAAGTCCAACTACGCCGTCACGGGCATTTATATGTACGACGAGACAGTCTTCGAGAAGATCAGCCGGCTGGTTCCCTCGGCGCGGGGCGAGCTCGAGATTACCGACGTCAACAACGCCTATATCCGGGAAGGCACGATGACGTTCGCTTATCTCGAAGGGTGGTGGACCGATGCCGGCACGTTCGATTCCCTGCTGCGCGCCAACAACCTGGTGGCGCAGAGCCGGGCTAGGCAGCGGCAGCGCGAGGCGGCGCCGGTGGCGGCAGGAGCGGAGCGCGATGGCGTCTGAAACCGCGGCCACGATGGCAACCGAGGCCCAGATTCGCATCCCCGCCTGCGAGAAGGGCCTAGGCAAGGTAATTCTCGCTCCGGATTCGGGCGAGCTGATTCGCGGCGTGCGCGTGGCGCCCTTCACCATCTATCCCGACGACCGCGGCTGTTTTCTCGAGGTCGCCCGGATGGGGCTCGGCCTGGTGGCCGAGTTTCCCCGCGAAACCACTCAGGTCTCGGCGGCTTTGAACTATCCGGGCACGATCAAGGCTTTCCACTATCACCTACTCCAGACCGACGTCTGGGTCCCCGTCTATGGGATGCTTCAGGTGGCGCTGGTCGACCTGCGGCCGGATTCGCCCACCTTCGGCGCGCGCAATACGCTCTACGTCGGCACGATGCGGCCCTGGCAGATCCTGGTGCCCCCCGGCGTCGCCCACGGCTACAAGGTAATCGGCACCGAATCGGCCTTCCTGGTCTACGTCACCAACCGGTTCTACAATCCGGCCGACGAGGGTCGAATTCCTTACAACGATCCGCTGATCAACTACGACTGGGAAACGCAGCACAAATGAAAATCCTGGTGACCGGGGGCGCGGGTTTTATCGGCTCCGCTTTCGTGCGCCTGTCGCTGGCTGAGCGCGCCGAGGTCCGGATTGTCAATCTGGACAAGCTGACTTACGCCGGAAATCTCGAGAATCTGGTCTCGGTGGCGGGCGATCCCCGCTACCGCTTCATTCGCGGAGACGTCTGCGACGCGGAGCTGGTGGATCGCCTTTTTGTGGAAGAGCGGCCGGAGGCGGTCATCCATTTCGCCGCTGAATCGCATGTGGACCGCAGCATTCTCTCGCCGGCGCCGGTCTTCGAAACCAACCTTCGCGGCACCTTCACCCTGCTCGAGGCGGCGCGGCGGCACGGCGTGGGCCTGTTTCTCCAGGTCTCGACCGACGAAGTCTACGGCAGCATCGAGCCTCCGGCGGAGGCCGAGGAATCCTACCCACTGCGGCCGAGCAGCCCCTATTCGGCCTCCAAGGCGGGCGCCGATCTGCTGGCGCTCTCCTACTGGACGACTTACCGCGTGCCTGTGATCGTCACGCGCGCCTCCAACAACTACGGCCCGTACCAGTTCCCCGAAAAGCTCATCCCCTTGATGATCTCCAACGCCCTGGAGGACAGGCCGCTGCCCATTTACGGCGACGGTCTCCAGGTGCGCGACTGGCTCTACGTGGACGACCACTGCCGGGCCCTCTGGGCGGTGTTGGAGCGAGGCCGGCGGGGCGAGATCTACAACATCGGCGGCAGTTGCTCGCTACCAAACCGTGAGGTGGTTCGCCGCATCCTGCGCGCCACCGGAAAGCCCGAAAGCCTGATGCAGTCGGTGGCCGATCGACCGGGCCACGATCGGCGCTATGCGCTCTCGAGCGCCAAGGTCACCACTGAGACGGGCTGGCGTCCCCAGGTCGGCTTCGAGTCCGGTCTCGCGGCCACCATCCGCTGGTATCAGGAAAACCGCGACTGGGTGATGCGGGTCAAGTCGGGCGAATACCGCGACTATTACGCCCGTAACTACGAGAACCGCGAGACCGAGCTTGGCAGCCTCGTCCGCTGAACGCGCTCACCCCAGTTGAACCTCGACCGAAACGGTCGGGTCACCCATCTGGTAATCGATCTTGAAGCCCAGCTTCTCGCACAGGCGGATCATCGCGGTGTTATCGGGATGAATCTCGGCGGTCAGTCGCTTCACCCCCTCCTGCCGCGCCACCTCGAGCAGCCGGCGCAGCATCTCGGTGCCGAGGCCCTTGCCTTGGGCAGCGTCGCTGATCACCACGGCGAACTCGGCCTCCTCGGGCGCCTGCAAGCGGTTGAAGCGCGCCACGCCGAGGATCTCGAGCAGGCCCGTCTGGGGATTCTTCCGCTCGGCCACGAGCGCCATCTGGCGGTCGTAGTCGATGAAGCAGATCCGGGTGAGCCGCTCGTGCGCGATGCGCTGGGTCAGATGGAGCATCTCGAGGTAACGGAAGTAGACCGTGCGCTCCGACAGCGTCTCGTGGAAACGAACCATATATGGCTCGTCCTCCGGCCGGATCGGCCGGATGGTGATCTCGGCTCCGTCCTTGGTGGTGGCTTTGAAAACGTACTGCGTCGGGTAGGGCCGGATCGCCGGCTTGGGAAGGTCGGCCTCAGCCGTCGCAGGGTCGTGCAACACCACGCGAGCATCGAGCGCCAGCAGGCCCTCGGGCGAAGCCAGCAGCGGGTTGATGTCGATCTCCTTGATCCACCGCTGCTCGACCACGAGCTGGGAGAAGCGCACCAGCAGGGCCTCCAGGCCGGCGAGATCCACCGGACGGCGGCCACGGACCCCCCGCAGGGCCGTATAGATCTTGGTCTGCTCCATCATCCGGCGCGCCAGGGTCGTGTTCAGCGGCG
Source organism: uncultured Bryobacteraceae bacterium (assembly GCA_938003835.1). Taxonomy (GTDB): domain Bacteria; phylum Acidobacteriota; class Terriglobia; order Bryobacterales; family Bryobacteraceae; genus CALKXJ01. The sequence continues at coordinate 64,893 of CALKXJ010000004.1, forward strand.
GCAGGGCGAGCGCCCGGTCCTGGAAAACCTCGACCAGCTGGCCGCCGAGCCCGAACAGCAGCACGGGGCCGAACTGCGGGTCGATGGTGCTGCCGACGATCAGCTCATAGCCGAAGACCTGAATCATCGGCTGCACGGTGACGCCCAGAAAATCCTCCTTGCGGGCTTTCCGGGTGACCGACTCGTGGATCGCTTCGAAGGCGGCGCGCACCGCAGCGGCGTCTTTCAGGTTGAGATGGACTCCGCCGACATCGGTCTTGTGCGTAATGGTCTCCGAATGCAGCTTCACCACCACGGGGTAGCCGATCTCGTTGGCGGCGGCCACCGCCTCCTCGGCCGTAGCCGCCAGTCGGGAAGGCACCGTGGGAATGCCGTAGGCCGCAAGAACCTGCTTGGATTCGTGCTCGGACAACAACACGCGACCGGCGGCTCGGGCATCCCGGATGATAGACTCCACCTGCCCGCGGCTTACTCCGTCGGCTCCCGCCCCGTCGGTGAAGATCGGCGTCTCATAGAGGCCGCGCAGGTTGTAGGTGTAACGCCACATATACTGGAAGGCCCGGGCCGCCGTATCGGGATAGGGGAAGGTGGGAATATTGGCCGCATTGAGAATCCGAATGCCTGCGGCAACCTCGGCACCGCCCATCCAACTGGCCAGCACCGGCTTGTCCAGCCGGCTGTAGCTCTTGAGCAGCTCTGCCGTACCGGTGGCGTCGGTCATGGCTTGCGGCGTCAGAATCACCAGCAGCCCGTCGCTGTTCGGGTCGCGTGCCGCCACCTCGAGCGCCCGGGCGTACCGCTCGGCATCGGCGTCCCCCAAAATGTCAATCGGGTTACCGCGACTCCAGTGGCGCGGCAGGAATTTGTTCAGCTCCTCGATGGTGGCCGGACTCAGCTCCGCGAGCTCACCCCCGGCGGCGATCAGGGCATCGGTGGCCAGCACTGCCGGGCCGCCGGCGTTGGTCAGGATCGTCATCCGCGGCCCCTTCGGGCGCGGCTGCTTGGCCAGAACTTCGGCGGTGTAAAAGAGGTCGGAGATGTTGTTGACGCGAAGCACGCCGGTGCGACGGAAGGCGGCCTCCAGCACGGCGTCGGATCCGGTCATCGCACCCGTATGGGAGGCTGCGGCCTTGCCGCCGGCCGCCGTGCGGCCCGCTTTGATCACGATAATGGGCTTGGAGAGCGCCACCTCGCGTGCTGCCGACAGGAACGACCGCGCGTCGCCGATCGACTCCATGTAGATCAAAATGCTGCGGGTATTCGGGTCGTTGCCGAGATAATCGATCAGGTCGCCCCAGCCGACATCCACCATCGCGCCGATGGAGATGAAGGCGCTGAAACCGACCATCTCCTGAAAGCTCCAGTCGAGCACCGCCGTGCAGAGCGCGCCGCTTTGGCTGATGAAGCCGACGTTGCCCGGCCGGGCCATTCCGGCAGCGAAGGTGGCATTGACGCCGGTGAGCGGCGACATCAACCCGAGGCAGTTCGGACCGATGATGCGCATGCCGAACCGGCGGGCCTCGGCCAGAAGCTGCTGCTCGAGTTCGGCGCCTTCGGGGCCCAGCTCCCGGAAACCCGCCGAAATCACAATGGCGCCTTTGACCCCGGCTTCACCGCATTCGCGGATGACACCCGGAACGAGCGCCGCGCGCGTGACCACCACGGCCAGGTCGACCTCGGCCGGTACGTCTTTAACCGACTTGTACGCCTTAATGCCGAGCACGCTGGGACGGTTGGGGTTGACCGGGAAGACCGCGCCGCCGAACGGCGTGCTGATCAGATTCCAGAGCGTGGTGCGGCCAACCGATCCCGGCGCTTCGGTAGCGCCGATTACCGCGATGTTTTTCGGCTTAAAGAATACATCCAGCGGATGGGGGCGGGCCTGATAAATGTTGTGAGCCGTTTCCGTGCCTAGTTTTCCGGTTCTTGATGTCGCTGTCGCCATAAAGATTGCGCCTCGTTCTCGAATTACCATCATCGCCGTTTCCTGCGCTGGGCGCAACCCGAACAGAGGATACTTGACTCTGAAATCCAGGCCGCTATACTGGCGGTGAGGAGATGGTCGCATGAAACGCCGCGATTTCCTGAGTTCAGCGCTGGCCGGTTCGCCCCTGGCTCGCGCGGCCCGCCAAAGGGAGCTCCCCCGGCGCCCCTTCCGCGACGATGTCCAACTGTCGATCATCGGCTTCGGTGGCATCGTGGTCGTGGGTCTCGAGCAAAAGGAGGCCGACCGCCTGGTGGCGGCTTCGGTGGACCGCGGCGTCAACTATTTCGACGTTGCTCCCAGCTACTGGGACGGTGAGGCGGAAACGAAGCTGGGGCACGCCCTCAAGCCGTACCGGAGCAGGGTCTTCCTGGCGGAGAAGACCACGCAGCGCACCGCCGCCGGCGCCCTGGCGGAATTGGAAACCTCTCTTCGTCGCCTGGGGACCGACCACGTCGACCTCTACCAGTTCCACGCCGTCACGACGATGGAGGATGTCGAGGGGATCACTGCGCCGGGCGGGGCCGCAGAAGCCTTCCTGAAGGCCAAGCGCGATGGCAAACTCCGTTATATCGGCTTCTCAGCGCATTCGGTTCCGGCGGCCCTGGCCCTGATGGACCGCCTCGAGCTCGATTCGATTCTCTTTCCGGTGAACTTCGTCTGTTGGAGTCGGGGTAACTTCGGGCCGCAGGTGCTCGCGCGGGCGAAGGAGAAAGGGGTAGCGCGGCTCGCCTTGAAGGCGATGGCGCACAGCGCGTTGCCGCAGGGCGCCCAACGCACCCATCCGAAATGCTGGTACCGGCCGGTTACGGAGCGCTCCCTGGCCGAGCAGGCGCTACGGTTCACCCTCTCCGAGGACATCACGGCGGCGATACCGCCCGGCGACGAGAAGCTGTATCAGATGGCGCTCGAGTTGGCCGCAGGCTTCCGGCCGCTGGTTGAGGCGGAACGCCAGGCCCTGTTCGAGGCGAGCTCGGGCGTCGAGCCGATCTTCCGGGCCTGAGCCGGGGCGGCGGCGCGGTCAGGGCGCAGGTTTCGCTGCCCCAACGGGGAGACCAGTCCCCCGATGAAAGGACCGCGAAATTCCATGCTCCCCAAACGTCGGGGACGGTGTGGGGAAATTCACCCACTTGGGTCGAGGTCGCGCTGCTTTGCCGCCTTTGGCCGAGGGCTCACTGCCGCGCCTTTCCACCCCGGCAGGGAGTTTCAGCTCGTGATTTCTTGAACCTAGGGGCTCGGAGCAAGGAGGCCGGACTTTGGCAGCAGCCTTGCTCTGACTGGCTGCCGAGTAGAGTGCATCGCTCAACTCGGGGAGTTTTCTAACAGGAGGGCGCTCGATGCCAGAGCCAACGACACCGTTCGCTCCGCAGAAAGGCAATGACGAGCCGCCGCGCCGCAAGTTTTTGCAGGCGCTCGCAGCGGTCGGCTCCGGCGCAGCGACGGCCTTCGTCGGCGCCAAGGTCCTCGCCTCCCGTGAGGCCCAAGCCGCACCCGTCCCGCCGGTCCTGGCCGAGTCGACCGGAAATCTCATCGTTCGCATGCAACAGGAGCTGGAGGCCGCGCTCGCCAGCGGGAAGACCCCGAGCTGGTTGATGGTGGTCGATACCCGCAAATGCATCGGATGCGACGGCTGCACCATCGCCTGCCGGGCCGAGAACCCGACCGGACCGGCGGGCAGCTTCCGCCGGGTCATCCAGTTGACGCTGCCCATCGGACCGCGCCCCTGGGCAATTTACAAGCCGGCAAACTGCTTGCAATGCGATGATCCGCCCTGCGCCAAAGCGGTTCCTCCGGGGATGATCAACAAGCGCCCGGACGGCATCGTGGAGTTCGACTACTCGAAGCTGACCGGACCGTGGGCGAAAGCGGCCGCCGAGGCTTGTCCCTTTAAGGCCGTGCACGTCGACGACGGCAGAACCTTCACCGAAAATACCCCGCGGCCGCAGGCGTACGAAAGTCGTTCCTTTGTCGAAAACGGCGCCGTCTATGCGCGCCGGCCTGGCGCGAACCCGCTGGCGGGAGTCGCGCGAAAATGCACGTTCTGTAGCCATCTGCTCGACGTCGGCGTTCTGCCGGCGTGTGTCACCACGTGCGTCGGAGGCGCCATGTATTTCGGCGACGCCAACTCGCCGACAAGCCTCGTCAACGAGGTCACCGGAGGCCGGCGGATCTTCCGTGGCCATCAGAACCTCGGTGTCAAACCGCGCGTGATCTACTTGCAGGAGTCGATGCCGGGTGCTCCCCACATCGACTGCGCGGCCTGCCACTCCTGAGGAGGGCGACCATGAAGCCGAACCAGACGATTCAGCAAGAACCGTTCTCCGAGCAGCTCGAGCCGGCGCGTCGCGAGCTGTTAAAGTGCGGCGCGCTGCTGGGCGGTGGTCTGCTGGCGGCATTGGGCCGACAGGCCTCCGCGCAGGCGGGTGGCTCGGGTCGCGCCACCCGGAAACCCGTGGAGGCCTCGGATTTCATCTATTCCACCTGCTTGCAGTGCAACACCGGCTGCGAGATCAAGGTGAGGATTCAGGATGGTCTGGCGGTCAAAATTGACGGGAACCCCTACGCGCCGCGTCCCATGGACCCGCATATCGACTGGGGCACCCCAGTGAGCCAGGCGGCGCGGCTGAGTGCCCCGATCTGTCCGAAGGGCCAGGCGGGCATCCAGACTGCCTACGACCCCTATCGCGTGGTCAAAGTTCTCAAAAGAGCCGGCAAGCGGGGCGAGGGCAAATGGATCACCATTCCTTTCGACCAGGCCATCGATGAGATCGTCAACGGCGGCGTGCTCTTTCCGCAGGACGGAGGCGCGCCGGTAACGGGTCTGCGAGACCTCTACGCCCTCCGCGACCCGCGGCTTTTCAGCGCGATGGCGGCCGACGTCGCCGCCATCCGTGACAAGAAAATGACGGTGGCGGAGTTCCAGGAAAAGTACAGGGAACACCTGGACAAGCTCATCGATCCCGCTCATCCGGACTTCGGCCCGAAGAATAACCAGTTCGTCTTCAATTGGGGGCGCCTGAAGGGCGGGCGGTCGGACTTCTTCCTCCGCTTCGTCCGGGACAGCTTCGGCTCAGTGAATGCGCATGGTCACACCACGGTCTGCCAGGGCTCCATCTATTTCGCGGGCAAGTCCATGGCCGATCAGCCGCGAGGCGGCACCTTCACCGGGGGCGCCAAAGCCTACTGGATGGCCGATACCGCGAATGCGGAGTTCATTATTTATTGGGGCGCCAATGTTCTTGAGGGCAATTACGGCCCGTCGTTGAAGGTGCCGAAGATCACGCGGGGGATCGCCAGCGGCAGATTGCGCGTGGCCGTCGTCGATCCGCGTTATAGCAAGATCGCCTCCAAGGCCTGGAAGTGGGTTCCGATCAAGCCGGGCGAGGATGCCGCGCTTGCCCTGGGCATGATCCGCTGGATCATCGACAACCAGCGCTACGACAAGCGGTATCTGGAGAACTGCAACCGGGCTGCGGCCACTGCCGACGGCGAACCCACCTGGTCAAATGCCGCTTGGCTGGTCAAGATCCGGCCGGACGGGACGGCGGGGGCGTTTCTGCGGGCCTCCGAGGTCGGGCTCGGGGGCGACGCCGACACTTTCGTCTGCCTGCGGGACGGCAAACCGGTCGCCTTCAAGTCCGATGACGCCGCCAACCCCGTCGAGGGCGACCTGTTCGCCGACACCACGATCGGCAACATCCGGGTCAAGACCGGCTTGCAGTTGCTTTACGAGGAGGCCGCCAAAAGGACCGTCTTCGAGTGGGCGGAGATCGCCGGCGTCAGCGCCAGGGACGTCGTAGCCCTCGCTCAGGAATTTACCTCCCACGGCAAGCGGGCCGTTGTTGAGATCCATCGCGGCGTCTCCCAGCACACCAATGGTTTCTACAACGTGCTGGCGACCATGGGCGCGCTGAACACGCTCATCGGCAATCTGGACTGGAAGGGCGGACTCGTCTATGGCGGAGGCACTTACGGTGAAAGCGGCGGCACAGGGCGTCCCTTCCAGCTCGGAGACCATCCGGCGAAGATCACGCCCTTCGGCATCGACATCATCCGCGGAGGGGCCAGTTACGAAAAGAGCACCATCTTCTCCGGCTATCCGGCCAAGCGGCCCTGGTATCCACTCGCGAGCGACGTCTATCAGGAGGTGATTCCCTCAGCAGGCGACGCCTATCCCTACCCCATTAAGGTGCTGTTCCTCTACATGGGGTCGCCCGTCTATGCGCTGCCTGCGGGCCATTCGCTGATCCCGATCCTGCTCGATACGACGAAGATCCCTCTGTTTGTGTGCAGCGACATCGTCATCGGCGAAACCAGTCAATACGCCGACTACATCTTTCCCGATCTCACCTACCTGGAGCGATGGGAGTTTCACCGCACGCATCCTTCCATCGTGCATCGGGTCTCCCCGGTCCGCCAGCCGGCGATCCCTTCGCCGAACGAAACGGTGCGCGTCTTCGGCCATGAAATGCCGATCTCCATGGAGGCCGTCTTTCTGGCGATTGCCGAGCGATTGCGGCTGCCGGGCTTCGGTCCGGGCGGCTTCGGCAGCACCGGTGATCTGTGCTGCCCGGAGGACTTTTACCTTCGCATGGTCGCCAACATCGCTTTCGGTGATTCGAGCACCGGCTCCGACATTTGCCCGGACGCCAGTGACGAGGAGGTGCAAACTTTCCTCCGGGCGCGCCAACACCTGCCTGCTTCGATGTTCGACGTCGAGCGCTGGTCCAAGCCGGTCGGGCCCGACTGGTGGAAAAAGGTGATCTACGTGCTCAATCGAGGGGGGCGCTGGTGGAGCTACAACGAGGCCTGGGTCGGCGAGCAGGTCAAGGCCAAATACGGCAGGCTGGTCAATCTCTACCATGAGAAGCCCGCCACCCTGCGGAACTCGATGACCGGTGAGTATTTGAGCGGCGTGGCAACTTATATTCCGACCCGGGATTCGCTCGGCAGGCCGCTGGAGCACAAGGATGCGCCCTTCACCCTGATTACAAACCGCAGCATGCTCGCCACCAAGAGCCGGACCATCTCCAACTACTGGCTCACCGCGGTGCAGCCGGAAAACTTCATCGAGATGAGCAACTTCGATGCCCGCAGGCTGGGCTTCCGCGACGGCGAGATGGTCTATGTCGTCTCTGCCTCGAATCCGGATGCCGCCTGGAACCTCGGTCACGGGAAGGCCAAGCCATTGATCGGGCGATTGCGGCTCACCGACCGGCTCCGTCCCGGCGTAATCACCTTCGAGCTCGGATGGGGACATTGGGCCTACGGTGCCTCCGACCAAGTGATCGACGGCGAGGTCATTCCCGGCGATCCGCGCCGGGCCGCCGGCATTCACGCCAATGGGGCCATGTACGTCGATCCTCACCTGCGCTCTCCGTTGAGCGATGTGGTGGGCGGCAGCGCCGTCTTCTACGACACCAAGGTCTACGTGGTGAAGGCTTAGCCTAGCGCCGGCCTACCGCTCGTAGCGCAGCGCCCGGCGGCGCTCGTGGCGCTCGAGGGCGAGCTCGATCAGCCGGTCGAGCAACGCCGCGAAACGGAGGCCGCTCGCCTCCCACATCTTCGGGTACATGCTGATCGAGGTGAAGCCCGGAATGGTGTTGATTTCGTTGATGAACAGCCGCCCGGTCGAGCGTTCGAGCAGAAAGTCCACGCGCGCCATGCCCTCGCATTCGATCGCCCGGTAGCAGGCCAGCGCGAGCGTCCGGACCCGTTCGGTCGTCTCCGTGCCGAGCTCGGCCGGGATACGAAATTGCGCCTCGTCGAGCAGGTACTTGTCCTCGTAGTCGTAGAATTCGCGCGAGGGCAGGATCTCGCAGGGCAGGGAGGCCGCCGGCTGGTCGTTGCCCAGCACCGAGCATTCGATCTCGCGGGCATCGACCGCCCGTTCGACGACGATCTTGCGGTCGTAACGGGCCGCCAGCTCGAGCGCCGCCCGCAGCGCTCCGGGCTCTTTCACTTTCGAGATGCCCACCGACGAGCCCAGATTGGCCGGTTTGACGAAAAGCGGGTAGGAGAAAGCCTCCGGGTCGGCGCTGGCGAGGCTGTCGCGCCAGATGACCTGCCAGTCCACCACCGGCAGGTTCCGCTCGCGGCACAGCCGCTTGAAGACGTCCTTGTCCATCCCAGCGGCTGAGGCGAGCAAGCCCGCGCCCACATAGGCCAAATCGGCGAGTTCGAGCAACCCCTGCACGGTGCCGTCCTCGCCGAAGGTGCCGTGCAGCACCGGAAAGACCACGTCGATACCGGGATTCGCCCCCGGTTCGGGCAGGATCGGCCGCGGCTGCCAGCGGCCCTCCTTGGTGATGAAGTACTCGCTCACCTCATAGCGGCTGCGGTCCAGGCCCGCCAGAATCGAGCGGGCCGACCGGATCGAGACCTCATGCTCGCCGCTGCGGCCGCCGTAGATGACCGCCACGCGCCGTTTCATAAGATTCGCTTGCCCATGGCCGACATGATCAGTTCGACGGCCAGTGTTGCCGTACGGTTGGACTCATCCATGATGGGGTTCACCTCGACCACTTCCATGGAAACGAGTAGGCCGGCGTCGCAGAGCACCTCCATCACCAGGTGGGCTTCGCGGTAGGTGAGGCCGCCGCGCACCGGGGTGCCGACGCCCGGCGCCTCCTGCGGCTCCACCGCGTCCATGTCCAGAGAAACGTGGATGCCGGCCGTGCCGTCGCCGGCGATGGCGATCGCTTCGCGGATCACCGCCAGCACGCCGCGCTCGTCGATGTGACGCATGGTGAACGCCTTGACACCGGAGCGGCGCACGTGCGGCTTTTCGAGCTGGTCGACGTCGCGCACGCCGACCAAAGCGACGTTCTCGGGCTCGACCAGGGGGGCAAATCCGCCCAGATGCGTCAGCGCCCGCGGTCCCATGCCCACGCAGCAAGCCAGCGGCATGCCATGCACGTTGCCCGAGGGGCTGGTCTCCGGCGTATTCATGTCGGCGTGGGCGTCCACCCAGATGACGCCGACCCTGCGCTGCTCGCGGCGCATGTGCCGAGCCACCCCGGCGATGGTTCCCACCGCGACCGAGTGGTCGCCGCCGAGCACCAGCGGGAAGAGGCCCTCGGAGAGCACCCCCTCGACCCGCTGTGCCAGCCGCTTGCAGGTGCGCGCGATCTGCGCGAGATACCGGGCCTGCTCGCGGCCGACGGGCGAGGCCTCCGGCTGGTCGACGGCCACGTTGCCGAAATCGGTGACCTCATAGCCCAGCTCGGCCAGTCGCTGGTGCAGGCGCGCCACGCGAATCGCCGAAGGACCCATGTCCACGCCGCGGCGCCCGGCGCCCAGATCGAGCGGCACGCCGATGATGCCCACGCGCCCCTGCCGCATCGGCTACGGCCTCGTTCGGTAGAGCATGCGCGGGAAGGCGATCGTTTCGCGGACGTGTTCGACGCCGCAGATCCAGGCAACGAAACGTTCAATGCCCATGCCGAAGCCGGAGTGCGGCACCGTGCCGTACTTGCGCAAGTCGATGTACCAGTCGAAGATTTCGCGCGCCAGCCGGTGCTGCTCGAGCCGTTCGAGCAGCAGCTCCAGCCGGTGAATGCGCTGGCCGCCGCCGACAATTTCGCCGTAGCCTTCTGGGGCGATCACGTCCACGCCAAGCACGACCTCCGGGCGCTCCGGATCGGGCTCGAAATAGAAGGCCTTGATCGAGGCCGGAAAGCGGTCTACCATCACCGGCCGGTCGAACGCTTCGCCGAGGATCGTCTCGTCGGGTCCGCCGAAGTCGCCACCCCACTCAATCGGGCTGCCCTTCTCGCGGAGCAGCTTCACCGCCTCGTCGTAGCTGATGCGGGCAAAGGGTTTCTGCACGCGCTCGAGCCTGGAGGTGTCGCGCTCCAGCGTGGCCAGCTCCTGGCGCCGGTTCTCGAGCACCCGCCCGACGACGTAGACGATGAGGTCCTCGGCGAGCTCCTTGACGTCCTCGAGCGTGGCGTAGGCCATCTCCGGCTCCACCATCCAGAACTCGGTCAGATGGCGGCGGGTCTTGGAGCGCTCGGCGCGGAAGGTGGGGCCGAAACAGTAGACCTTGCCGAAAGCCATCGCCGTGGCTTCGTTATAGAGCTGGCCGGACTGCGTCAAGTAAACGACGCCCTCGTCGAAGTAGCGCGTCTCGAACAAGGTGGTGGTGCCCTCGCAGGCCGCCGGTGTGAAGATCGGCGTATCGACCAGCGTGAAGCCATGGTTGTCCAGATACTCGCGAATGGCGCGAACCACCTCGTGCCGCACCCGCAGGATGGCGTGCTGGCGCCGGCTCCGGATCCACAGATGCCGGTGGTCCATCAGGAACTCCACGCCGTGTTCCTTGGGGGTGATCGGGTACGGATCCGACTCCGGCACGCGCTGGATGAGTTCGGCGCCTTCCACGTCCAGCTCGTAGCCGCCTGGGGCCCGCGCGTCGGCGCGCACCTTGCCGATGACGATGAGCGAGGACTCCTGCGTCAGGTCCCGGAGCATCTCGAAGGTCTGCTCCGGCAGCGCGCTCTTGACCGCCACGCACTGGATGATCCCCGTGCCGTCGCGCACCAGCGGGAAGATGACCTTGCCGGAGCGGCGCAGGTTATAAAGCCACCCGGGAATCTGGACCGTCTCGCCTACGTGGCGGCCGGCTTCGGCGATCGTGATGCGCTTCATCGTTCGTTCTCCAGCCGCTCGAACACCTCGAGCACGCGCGCGAGCGGATCGTGCATGCCCTCCACTTCACGCAGCTCGAGCAGGAGCGGATACTGGCCGTCGCGGGAGCGCAGCAGTTGCATGGTCTTTGTCCAGTCGATGGTCCCGCCCGGATCGAGGTAGGGGAACAGGTGTGCGTCCCGCGTGCCGTCGTTGCTGTGCAGATGCGTCGAGCGGATGCGCTCCTTCATGTTCTCGAACGCCGTCTCGACGCCTTCCATCATGTGGGCGTGTCCGGTGTCGAAGCAGTAACCGAGATTGAGATGCGTCGCCTCGAGAAAGGTATTGAGCCGCTCGGAGGTGCTGAAGCCGTTCGGAATGTTCTCGAGCAGGATCTCGACGCCGCGCTGGGAGGCGAAGACCTTCAGATCCTCGAGGGAAGTGAAGGCCGCCTCCATCTTGTGCTCGTCCCACTCTTCGCCGGAGACGCCTACGTGCTGGATCAGAAACTTGTACGGGATCCGCTCGGCGATCTCGAGCGCCCGCTTGATCTCGTCCACCATGGCGATGCGCCGCGGCTTGGAGGTCTCGGTGATGTTGATGACGGCATGCGGGCCCGAGCGGCCCCAGACGTCATCGGTGTACATGGGCGCATGCATCGACCAGACCTTGAGCTCGGAATCCCGGAACCAGTGCGCCAGTTCGTTGATCTGCGCGCGGTTGCGGTAGTCCAGGCTCTGGCGCGCGCAAAAGATCTCAACGGCCGGGATTCCGGCCCTCCAGATGCGGTCCAGCCAGACGGTGGTCAGCCGGTGGTTGACGAACAGGTGCGTGGAAAGAACGTGTTCCATACTCGCGTCTCGCTTCAGAAGCCGGCCGCCTTGCCGTGTCCGCGCCGGTCGGTAGCGCCCTCCAGCCGGCCCTCGTGCGCCATGATCGCCTCGACCAGGGCAACGCTCGAAATCCGGCTGATCCGGTGCCCGCGGCGAACGAGCAATTCAACCGTGTCCGGCGAGAAGCCGTCTTCCATGAACAAGGTGTCGGGCTTCCATTGGTGATGGAAACGCGGCCGGTCGACGGCGTCCTGAATATTCATTGTAAAGTCGACCACATTGAGCAGGACCTGGAGCACGCCGTTGATGATGCGCGCCCCGCCCGGAGCGCCCAGCACGAGAAAGAGCTTGCCCTCTCGCAACACGATCGTCGGCGTCATCGACGACAGCGGGCGCTTGCCGGGCTCGATGGCGTTGGCTTCGCCCTGCACCAGCCCGAACATGTTCGGCGCGCCGGGCTTGGCGGCGAAGTCGTCCATCTCGTTATTGAGCAGAAAGCCCAGGCCGGGCACGGCCACACCGCTGCCGAAGCTGCCGTTGAGGGTGTAGGTCAGCGCCACGGCGTTGCCCTCGGGATCGACGATCGACAGATGTGTCGTCTGCTCGCTCTCCGCCATGAGCCCCTCGCCCGGCCGCAGCTCCTCGCTCGGCGTCGCGCGGTCCGGGTCGATCGAGCGGCGCCGCCGGGAGAGATAGCCGGGATCAAGCAGCCGCCCCAGCGGCACGGGAAAGTAATCCGGGTCCGCGAGGAACTCGCTGCGGTCGGCATAGAAACGGCGCATCACTTCGGCGACGAAGTGAATCGTCGTCGCCGCGCCGAAGCCGCCACGCTCGTAGCCGGAGCCCTCGAGCATGCCGAGCATCTGAAGCAGGCCGACGCCTCCGGAGGAGGGCGGAGGCGCGGTCAGGATCTCGTAGCCCCGGTAGGCGCTTCGCAGCACCTCCCGTTCAACCGCACGATACTCTCGGAGGTCCTCTAACGTGATGAGCCCGCCGTGCTGTCGCATCTCTTGCGCCAGTCGCCGGGCGGTTTCTCCCTCGTAGAACTCGGCTGCACCGGCCTGGGCGATCCGCTCGAGCGTGGCGCCAAGTTCCGGCTGCACTAGCGGTTCGCCGGGCTCGTAGTAGTTGCCGTCTCGCTGGAAGATCCGACGGGACTCCGGAAACTCCGCCAGGTTTCTGGCCGTGCGCAGCGAATCGGCCAGGTGCCAGGAGACGGGGAAGCCTTCCCTGGCCAGGCGGACGGCGGGCGCCAGCAACTCGGCCCAGCTCTTGCGGCCGTGCCTCTTATGCGCCAGCTCGAGGCCGCGCACCGTACCGGGCACGCCGCAGGCACGCCAGCCGGTGATGCTCTCGCCGGTGAGGCGGCCCTCGGCGTTGAGGTAGAGGTTGCGGTGTGCCTTCTTGGGTGCGCGTTCACGAAAGTCGAGAAACGCCGTTCCGCCATCGGCGAAACGCGCCAGCAGGAATCCGCCTCCACCGATGTTGCCGGCCGCGGGATGAGTCACCGCCAAGGCGAAGGCCACCGCCACCGCCGCGTCGATCGCGTTGCCGCCGCTGCGCAACACCTCGAGGCCGATATCGGCGGCTAGCGGCTCCTGGGCCACCACCATCGCGTTCCGGGCCCGGACCGGATGCTGCGCGGTGGCGGAAACCGCAGCAATCGCGGCGAGCAACAACCCCCCGAAGCGGCGCATAGGCGTGATTGTACTATCGCGCTCCGCCGGCTCGATCAGCCACCCTCATCTTCAGGAGCGGGAGCGCTGGCAGCCTGGCGGCGCCGGCGCCACTCGAACAGCATCACACCTGCGGCGACGGAGACGTTGAGCGAGGCGATCCGCCCGGCCAGGGGGATGCGCACGAGGAAGTCGCAGCGCTTGCGGACGTGTTGATGCAGCCCCTTGCCCTCGCTGCCCAGCACGAGCGCGGCGGGCTCGCGCAACTCGACCTGGTCGTAGATCTCCGGACCCCGCTCGTCGAGGCCGTAAATCCAAAAGTTACGCTCCTTGAGCCGGTCGAGCGCCTGCGCGATGTTCACCACGCGCACCACGGGGACCCAGGCCAGCGCGCCGGCCGATGCCTTTGCCGCGGCCTCGCTCAGGCCCGCCGCGCGCCTCTGGCCGATGACGACCGCGTCGGCGCCGGCCGCGTGGGCGGTGCGCACGACCGCACCGAGGTTATGTGGATCTTCGACGCCATCGAGCACCACCACGAGGCGCGCCGAGGAGAAGACCTCTTCGGCGTCCGCGTAGCGCTCCGCCGCGCCGACCGCCACAACCCCTTGATGGGGCGTTTCTGCTGCGAGGCGGTCGAGCACACGTTTCTGTTCGAAACGGACCGGGATGCCCCGCTGGCGGCACAGATCGATGATCTCCTGCACCCGCGCCCCGGAGGCGCCGCGGGCCACCAGGAGCCGCTCGATGGGCAGGCCCGCGCTCAGTGCTTCGCGAACAGGGTGGATGCCGGCCAGAATCTTCAAACGCGACGGTTCCTCATCGCCGGGCCGAATGCTTGTTCAGCGTCTCGATAAAGCGCTTGGCGGGCTCGGGCACGGGAAAGTTCCCGCGCAGGACCTCGCGGTTCTCCAGGGTGCGCCCGTAGAGCTTTCGGTTTTCGCCGACGTCCTGGCGCAGCGTCGCCCCCTGAAGCGAGATGCCGGCAAAGGCCCCACGGGAGCGGGACCAGGAGAGGATTTCGGCCGTCATATACGCATCGGTCTGGGCGGCGGCTGTGCGTCCCACCGGGCCGGCGGCCAACGAAGCCTGTCCGCCCAGGGTGAACTGGCTCGACAGCAGCCGCTCGGCCCCCCGCTCGTTCATCACCAGCAGGATGATGTCCGCTTCCTTGCCTCCGACCTGCAAACCGAAGCTCCCGCCCTCGATGCGCACGGCCGCCGGCGCCGTCCAGCCCACGCCGTCCTTGTTGCGGCAACTTACAAAGCCGCGGCCGTACTGCCCGCCGAAGATGAAGGCGCCTTTCTTAAGCCCAGGCACTACCACCGCGCACTGACTCCGGTGGAGCAGATCCTCCGGGATCGAGGCGTCAGACATCGTCAGAGCTTCGGACAGGACGGTTGCGGCGGCCTCCAGCCGCTTGACATGCGCCGGTTGCGCCTGCGCCAGGATTGCCAGGGAAAACAGGCAGGCAAGTCGTCTCATAGCGTGCTCCTCCTCGGGTACCACCCTCAGTCTAGCACCCAACTCAGCCCGCGCCGCCCACCGGCGGCGTTTCGTAACCGGGCCGATACAATGTGGGGGAGGTTGGCCGTGAAGTCTGTATCCGCGGATCTCGTCCGCGAGCTCGAGCGGTGTGTGGAAGGCGAGGTGCGGTTCGACACCTACTCGCGAATCCTCTACAGCACCGACGCCAGCATTTATCAGATTGTGCCTCTGGGTGTGGTGCTTCCGCGGCATCGCGCCGATGCCGTCGAAGCGGTGCGTTTCGCTGTGCGGCACCGGCTGCCGGCCCTGGCCCGCGGCGGCGGCACCAGCCTGTCGGGCCAGGCGGTCGGCGAGGCGATCGTGCTGGACTTCTCCAAGTACATGCGCCGAATCCTGGAGTTCAACCCCGAGGAGCGTTGGGTGCGGGTGGAGCCGGGCGTCATCCAGGATGAGCTCAATGCTTTCCTCAAGCCGCACGGTTTCGCCTTGGGTCCGGACACCTCCTCGAGCTCGCGCGTCACGCTCGGAGGCATGATCGGAAACAACTCCGCCGGCTCGCACTCGATCCTCTACGGCAAGACGATTGACCACGTGATCGAGCTGCGCGCCGTGCTCGCCGACGGCTCGGAAGCGACGTTCGCTCCTCTGAGCCGCGAGGAACTCGAGCGGCGCGCCGCGGGCGAAACTTTCGAAGCCCGGCTCTACCGCGAGGTTCTTCGCATCGGCCGCACCTACGATGACGAGATCCGCCGGCGCTACCCGAAGCTCATCCGGCGGGTCAGCGGCTACAACCTCGACGAGTTCGTGCCCAACGGGGACTGCTTTGGCGCGGGCTACTCTTCCCGGCCGGGTCCGTTCAATCTGGCGCGGGCCATCGTGGGCAGCGAGGGGACGCTCGCCGTCGTCACGGAGGCGAAACTCCGCGTGGTGCCGCTGCCGAAGGCCACCGGCATCGGCGTAATCAACTTCGCGACGCTCATCGAGGCCGTCGAAGCAGCGCCGGAGCTCGTGCGGCTGGAGCCCGCGGCCATCGAGCTGATGGACAAACGGGTCCTCGACGGCGCCCGGCGCGCCCGCGGCTCCTCGAAGGGACTGGAGTTTGCCGATCCCGGCGCCGAGGGCAACGTCGTGGTCGAGTTCTTCGGGGAAGGCGAAGCCGAGGTGCGCGCGCGGCTCGATGCCCTGAAGAGTCTGGTCGAAGCGCGGCGGATCGGCTACGGGCACCTCTTCCTGACCGATCCGGCGGCGCAGCAGGCGGTCTGGAACGTCCGCAAGGAGGCCATGGGCCTGCTGATGGGGGTGGTGGGCGACCGCAAGCCGATTGCTTTCGTCGAAGATCCGGCCGTTCCCATCGAAAATTACCCGGACTTCCTGCGCGGCTTCGAGCGGATCCTGCGCCACTACGATGCCGAGGGCGGCTACTACGGCCATGCTTCAGTCGGCTGCCTGCACATACGGCCGCTGATCAACATCAAAGATCCGGCCGAGGTGGCGAAGATGCGGCGCATTGCCGAGGAGGTCTTCGAACTGGTGGTCGCTCACGGGGGCTCGATGAGCGGCGAGCACGGCGATGGGCTGGCCCGCGGCAAGTTCAACGAGCGGCTGTTCGGGCCGGTGATCTATCAGGCGTTCCTCGAGCTCAAGCGCGCCTTCGACCCCGAGAACCTTATGAATCCGGGAAAGGTTGTGAACTGCCCGGAGATGACCGAAAACCTGCGCTACCCGCCCGGTTACGGAATCCTGCCGCTCGAAACCTACTTCGACTACTCAGCGCAGGGGGGCTTTGCCGGCGCGATCGAAATGTGCAACGGCAATGGCGCCTGCCGGAAGACGCTGGGCGGGGTGATGTGCCCGTCCTACATGGCGACGCTCGAAGAGGAGCATTCCACGCGCGGCCGGGCCAACGCCCTTCGCGCGGCGCTCTCCGGCCTGCTGCCGCCCGGGGAGTTCACCTCGCCCCGCATGTACGAGGTGCTCGACCTGTGCCTGGCGTGCAAGGGTTGCAAGCGGGAGTGCCCCTCGAACGTCGATCTGGCGAAACTCAAGTCCGAGTTCCTGGCCCACTACTGGAAGCGGCACGGTGCCCCGCTGCGGGCCAGGCTGATGGCCCGCATTGGTACGCTCAACCGCTGGGGAAGCCGGCTGGCGCCGGTGGCCAACGTTGCCCTGGCGAGCGCGCCCGCACGGTGGGTCATGGAGCGGATGCTCGGCATCGACCGCCGCCGGCGTCTGCCACCATTCGCCCCCACCGATTTCGAAACCTGGTTCCGCCGGCGCGCCCGGCCGGCGAGGAACGGCCGCGGCCGGGTGATCCTGTTCCACGACTGCTTCATGACTTACAACCATCCCGAGGTGGGCCGCGCGGCGACCGAGCTGCTCGAGCACGCCGGCTTTGAGGTGATCCTCCTAACGCACGCCTGCTGCGGCCGTCCGGCTATTTCCAAAGGCCTGCTCGAGGAGGCGCGACGCCTGGCTCGGGAAAACCTCGCCGCACTGCTGCCGTGGGTGGACGGCGGCGTGCCCATCCTCGGGTGCGAACCGAGCTGCCTGCTCACCTTTCGGGACGAGTATCCGGAGCTGGTGCCCGGCGAGGCGGCGCAAAGGCTGGCCGCGGGCGCCTGGCTCGTCGACGAGTTCCTGGTTGCGCACGACGACGGAAAGCTGAAGCTGGATGGCCGGGGCCGCAAAGTACTTTTCCATGGCCACTGCCACCAGAAGGCCCATGGGGCTACTGCCTCCAGTCTGAGGATCCTGCGCTCGGCCGGTCTTGACGTGCGGGAAGTCGACGCCGGCTGTTGCGGCATGGCGGGCTCGTTCGGCTTCGAGAAGGAGCACTACGCGATCTCCGAAGCGATTGCGCGCCGGCGGCTGATTCCCGCCGTCGAGGCTGCGGGCGAGGAGACCGAAATCGCCGTCACGGGCGTCTCCTGCCGGCAGCAGATCGCCCACTTCAGCTCTCGCCGGCCGCGACACGTGGTCGAAATTCTGCGCAGTTGCCTCCCTGCGGACGGGTCTGCCTGCTGAAACCGGCCGCGGCTTCCGTTCGTCGTCTTACATGAAACTTTCTGCAAAGGAGGTTGAGATGCTCACCCGATTGCTTGTGGCGATCCTGTTGAGTGTTTCGCTCGCCGCTGCAAAAAGTTACAATTTCACCCTGTCGAACAGCGCAAAGGTCGGCGATCTCGAGCTCAAGCCTGGCGAATACAAGTTGAAGCTCGAGGCCGACAAGGTCCTGCTGATCGACCGTCAAGGCCGCACCATCGAACCCAAGGCCAAGGTGGAGACGGCCGAGCGGAAGTTCGATCAGACCGCCGTGGCGATCACGCGAGACGGGGAAACCCACAAGCTCCAGTGGATCGCCTTGGGTGGCAGTAAGTCTCGCGTCGTCTTCGAGTAAGGTTGCATTCAAAATTTAGAGCCGGAGGGGAAGCCTCTCCTCCGGCTTCTCTTACCGGCGGATCGGGTTAAGGTACAGCGCGGGAGCGCAAAGTATCCGCGTGGTGGCGAATCTGCGCGGCACTGAGGGGACGGTCAAAGAACACCGCTTCGTCCAATTTTCCTTCGAGCGTCGCGCTTTGATCCGCTGCGGCGCCGAAGAGCAACTCACCGCCAGGGGCGGGCGGTGCCTCGCCGCGTATCTCCTCCGTGCCGTTTAGGTACAGGCTCAGGCGTGCCCCGTCGCGCACGACCGCCACGTGATTCCAGCTTCTCGGGGCGATGGCGGTTCGGCCAACAAGTCGCCCGAAGAACAATCGCCCGGGCTGACCGGAGGCGCCCTGAATGCCGAGCGCCTCGCTTCCCGCCGACCACAGGTAGCCCGTGACCGCGCGGGCATCATTGTCGAGTCCATTCCAGAAAACCAGCTCGACCGTATACTTTTCACCGAGGCGAGCGCCAGTGACGCGCACGTAGCCGCCCGCCAGGTGGACGGCGCGGGCGCCCGTTTCAGCGCCGTCCAGATACAGCGCGTAGCCCGTCTGGTAGACGCCGTCGCGCCCGCCGACCTGATCACGGGCCTTGGTGCCGCTGATCTCGCCGAAGCGCCACCAGGCCGTCGGCCGGGAGCGCCGGAGGGCATCGGCATAAGAGGTCCGCGGCTCCGCGATCGGCCGGCGCGCCTTGCCCGCCAGCCGTTCGAGCATGCCCATTACGGTCTCGGCGATCCTGGTCTCCGCCTCGGTTTCGAGCGCGGCGGTCCGCGCCGGCCAGGTGGTGTAGCCGCCGAGCGGGAATAGCTCGGGCGGTGGGATGTAACCCTCGGCCCCGTTGGCGAGCTCGATGGTGAATGTCCTCGCAAACGGGCTGTGCCGTTTGATCTTGAGCCCGGTGATGGCGAAAACCTCGTTCGGGATGGCCGCGATGGCCAGATCGCCCAGCTTGATCACCTGGAGCTTGAGTTCCCGCACCGGCTCCTCGTGCAGATAGATCTGCTCGCGCGCGTACACCTCCGGCTGATTCCGCGGTTTGCCCTCTGGGATTTTGGCGAAGAGCTCGCGGGCCCACGCCAGGCGCCGGGCATCGGGAGTGCGCCGCCGGAGGGTGAGCCTCTCCTCGAGCATGCCGAGCTCGACGCTTTCGCGGTAGCGGATC
Source organism: uncultured Bryobacteraceae bacterium (assembly GCA_938003835.1). GTDB lineage: Bacteria > Acidobacteriota > Terriglobia > Bryobacterales > Bryobacteraceae > CALKXJ01. The sequence continues at coordinate 84,092 of CALKXJ010000004.1, forward strand.
TTCCGATAGGCTTCCAGAGCGATGCCGGCGAGCGCCTCCGAGTAGGTGTCCAGATTCATCTCGCGCTTGGGCCGCGCGTAATCCATCCAGTGGAGGTCGCCGCTCGTGCCCTGCGACATCATGACGACACTGCTCTCCGGGGCGCCGATGCGACGCTTTAACTTCTCGGAAAAGTGGCCAAAGTAATCGGGCGACACGAGCGGTCCCGGCACGCCGACGTAGTGCATCGAGTAGTTGGCCAGCACGGCCAGCGGTTCCCCGCCGGGCGACTGGACCGCGACGAGCGAAAGCTCCGGATCGACCGGACCCGTCGGGCCGATGAATTCCGGATTCTGGTAGCCGGGATGCATATTGGCGCGCACGGTGGGTTCGCCGAACGGATCCTGGCGAATCTTGTCCGGGCGCAGGATCCATTGCCGGCAGTGGGTGTACTCCGGCGCATCGACCGCGGCCCAGCCGATGCGCGCGGGAAGGAGTCTGGCGGCCCCCTGCTCGAGCAGATGGACCAGACGCTCCCGCACCCGCGCCGCGTACTCCGGATTCGGATCGGTTCCCAGCGCGCCCATGAGGGGTGGAGCCGAGTGGGTGTGCGTGGCGGCGATCAACATGCGCTCGGGCGGGATGCCTGTGGCCCGCGACGCTCTCGCTTTGACCTCGTCGAGCAGCTCCCGCGGCATCATCAGCGTGTCGACGATCGCGATCGCCAGCCGCAGCCTGCCGTCGTCGAGCACCAGCGCCCGGGCCTTGAGCGGCGCCTCGAGCCGTTCGCAACTTCGGGCCAGAAATCCGCCGCTGACGATGATGGGCAACCTCTCGGGCGAAATGTCGACCTCGTGCACTCCGGCGCGAAGTCCCTCGGCAGCCCAGGCGGCGCCGGAGGCCAGCCAAGCGAAAGCGACGATCCTGCCTACCATGCCGCCCCCGGCTGGAGCGCAGCGCGCGCCGGCGCCTGGCTGCGAAAGACCGCGTTCAGGAAGAGCACGTTCAGCCCGTCCATACAGGCGCGGAAGTTGGGATCGGCCGTAAAGCCGATCACCACACCCCGGCCGACACGCTGGACGATCACGAACGGCTTGAAGGCAAGCTGCTTCCGGTTCTCCTCCCAAAGGTAGCCGCTGGCCAGGAGCTCATCCGGACCCAGGAACACGGCCGCATTGACGCCCTTGTCGAGCTTGATGGGGGTGAAGATCGAGCGGCCCCGCACCATCACGTTGACAGTCCCGGCAAGTCCGGCCGTCACCCAATGATCCTCGTCCAGGCGGGCCCGGGCGATGACGCCGGGGATGCGATCGGGTGGTTCGGCCTCCGCCTGAATGGCTTTCTGATAGTCCGCCTCGCTGGCAAGCAGCGTTCCCGGCACGCGATCGGCGCGGGGAGCGCGCTTCTCCTCCGAAGCCGCAGCGCGCGCGGCGTTTTCCCGCGAGACGGCCAGCAGGTCCACTTTCGGGTCAGCCAGCCAGGTGAGCGCACCCTCGAAGGCGATCAGTGTGCGGCCTTCCTCCAGCCACGCCCGCAGGCGCTTGAGCCCGGTCTCGCCGAGGACCTGACCATAAGCGCCGCCGTCCGGCAGGATGAGAACATCCAGCCGCGCCAGATCGGTGGCCGCCTCGGCCAGCCGGCTGACCCGGATGGGTGTCGTCGGGTAGTTGTACTGGCGCTCCAGTACGAATCGTGTGTGGCCCGCCGAGTATGGGGAGACCGGCCGGTCCCAGGCGATCGCCACCTCGGGAGCCTTCAGCGGGATCACACGCCGACTGCCGAGGCTCGCACCGTCTTCAACGTAGCCGGTGTCGGTGGCGTCGACGGCCGCACCCGTGCTGGCCGCCAATTTCTTCAGCGTCTCCTCCAGGCCAGCTGGGTTCTCGTGAAGCCAAAAAACAAGTGTTCCGCGGCTGTAATCGCGGCCATTGAGCCGGAAAGCCCGATCCGAGCTCCAAACCTTGAGGCCCTGACGCAGGGCGGCTGCCAGGAGCCGTCCCGAGGCGAGCGTCCCCCAGGGGGCAAGGTAGGCCAGCTTCGCCGTGCCGGAGACTGCCCCCGGTGGAGTGCTGCCCGGTGCGACCGGCTCGAAGGCGCCTTCGAGAGGCTGCGGGCTGGCCAGCATCTCGACGCCGTAGACCAGTGGCAACGACCAGGCCACGATGTCGTAGATCTCATCCGGGAGCTTCTTGCGGCGCAGGCGCTCCTGTTCCTTCACAAACGCCTCGCCCATCTTCACATCGGCATCGAGCAGCGTGCGAATGAGCCGTTTGGCGGGTTGCGCCAGGCGGATGGCATAGCTGCCCGCCGGCACTTCGCGCCCGTTGAGAGGAAAAGGCTTCGCGGCGCGCCGAAGCTCGATTCCTTGCTCGGCCAGAAGCAAAGCCAGCTTGTCCACCGCCGAGGTGTCGCCTCGCCGGACAAGGACATATTCCCGCACCGGTTCGCTCGCTCCCTCCTCGATCGCGGTTTGCCGGTAGCGGTAAAAGTTCTCGAGCAAGCGCCGACGATTTTGCGCCGCCGTTTCGAGCGTCGAGATGGAGGCCACGAACTGGCGGCGCACGGTATCGCGAAAGTGGAAGCGTTCGCGATCGATCCGCCGCTCCATGACGAGGCCTCGGGCCGAGGCCTGTTCGTAGGTCATCGAGACCGCGCCGTAGTAAGCGGGCCAGCTTGCGCCATAACCCGGGTAAAAGGCGTCGAAGACCTCGCGAATGAAATAGCGGAAGCCGAACTCGTCGAACCAGCGGGCGTTGTTGCGGCCAAACCACTCGAGCGCCTCGCGCTGGTCGCGCACCAGATGCGGATTGTAGGGCTCGGCTTCGGGAGCGAAGTAGTAGCTGGCGTCCGAACCCATCTCGTGCAGGTCGACGAAAACGAGCGGGCGCCATTCCAGCAGTGCCCTGACGCGGCCGCGGGTCTCCGGCTGGGTTAGCGCGAACCAGTCCCGATTCATGTCGAACAGGTAGTGATTCATCCGCCCGCCGGGCCATGGTTCGACGTGCTCGAGCGCGTCCGGATTCGAGTTCGGCTCCAGCCCCTGGCTCTCAGTGAAATGCGCAAGGAAGCGCGCCCTGCCGTCGGGGTTTTGCAGCGGGTCGATGAACACCAGCACTTCCGATAGGACCCGGTCGACAAGCTTGTCGTTGCGCGCCGCCAGTAGATGGTAGGCCACGAGCAGCGACGCTTCCGGCGCCGAGATCTCGTTTCCGTGAACGCCGTTGGCCAGCCAGACCGTGGCCGGCAGTGTCTCGATGAGCTCACCCGCCTGCTGCTTCGAGGTCTTTCTCGGGTCCGCCAGCCTGGCCATGCCTTCCTGAACCTGCTTCAGGCGCGCCATGTTGGCCTCCGAGCCGATGACCGCATAGACGAGCCGGCGGTCCTCCCAGGTGCGGCCGTAATCGAAAATCCTCATGCGCTTCGGCGCCGCGGCGGCGAGCGCTTCGAGGTATCGGACGAGATTCTCCGGCGTGGTGATCCGCTCGCCCGGCCGGTAGCCGAGCACTTTCTCATGGGAGGGAATCGCGGGGTCGTAGCGGGTGCCGGGCCAGAACTCGACAGGCTGCTGGCCTGGCGCGAGGGCGCAACTTATCAGCGCCACAACGAGGTACCCGGGGGCGTTTCGCATAAGTTATCAGCATACGCCAGGGCCGCCGGAGCCGAGAACCTCAGCGCGCCTGCTCGAAGCGCATGCCGCCACCTGTGCCCGCTGCGCCCGCGTGCTCGAAGCCGAGCGCCGCCTGGAGGACTGGCTCAAAGCGCGACTCTCCCCGCCGCAGCTTGAGGAAGATTTTACCCGCCGCCTGCTCGACTGGCTGGAGCCGCCAGCACCTCTGGCGGTCGTGCCTGGTTGGGTCGAGTGGCTCGAAGTGGGGGCCGGCGTGTTCCTCGCAATCGCTGCGGCGTGGATGCTGTCACTCGTCCCGGTTGCTGCTCTGGGCCGGTGGCTGACCTCCGGCGCCCCACACGATGCCGCAAGGGCGCTGGCGGCGGCGGTGATCGAATTCGGATTCTGGCTGATCAGCGAGGTCGGCTCCGTCCAGGTGGATTCCTAGCGCGGGCGGATCCTAGCCGCCGCTGCGCAGCTTCTCCACGGCCCTGTCGATCCGCCGCAGACATTTGTCCCGGCCTACGACCTCGAGCGTCTCAAAAAGCGGCGGCGCCGCCTTGCGGCCGCAGACGGCCACCCGGATAGGCTGAAACATCTGGCCGGTCTTTAGGCCCAGGCGGGCGGCCTCGGCGCGCAGGGCCGTCTCGATGGCCTCCTTCCGGAAGTCCACCTCGGCGAGAACGGCGCGCGCCCGCTCGAGCGCCGCCAGCGCCATCGCGGCGTCCGCTTTTTGCGGGATGAGATCCTCGACGGGGTAGGGCGCGAGCTCCTCGTCGAAGAAGAAGTTGGCCACGGCTGGTGCGTCGGCGAGCCTGGTGATGCGCTCCCGGATCAGCGGCACCACGGCGAGCAACTGCTCGCGCGACGGCCGGTATCCGGCGGCTTCGAAGAAGGGCATCAGCCTGCCGGCGAGGTCCTCGATAGAAAGCTGGCGGATGTAGTGGCCGTTGAAGTGATCGAGCTTCTCGTAGTTCCACACGGCCGGCGCGGGATTGACGCGCTCCAGCGTGAACCGTTCGATCAGCTCCGCCCGGCTCATGATTTCGGTCTTGTCGTCGTAGCTCCAGCCGAGCAGCGCCATGAAGTTGACGAGCGCCTCGGGCAGGTAACCCAGCTCGCGGAACTGGCGCACGAAGACCGGCCGGACGGAACCGTCCGGGGCGCGCTCCTCGCGCTTGCTGAGCTTGCCTTTGCCGCTCGGATTGAGGATCAGCGGCAGGTGCGCCATCACGGGCGGCTCCCAGCCGAAGGCGCCGTACAGATGCACGTGCAGCGGCAAGCTGGCCAGCCATTCATCTCCGCGGAGGATGTGGCTGATCTCCATGAAATGGTCGTCGACGACATTCGCCAGGTGGTAGGTGGGAAAACCGTCGGACTTCAAGAGAACCGCATCGCGGAGAACCTCGTTCGGAAAGGTGATGTCTCCCCGAATGGCGTCGTGAACCGTGACGTTGCCTTGGCGAGGCGCGCGAAAACGGACGGCATAGGGCGCCCCACCACTCGCGCGCCGTTCGGATTCTTCGGCGCTGAGCGCCCCGCAACGGCAACTGTCGCCGGGTTCGGCGCCGGGCTCCTCGCTGTCGGGGGAGGTCGCCTCAGTGCGCTCCGGCGGGCAGAAGCAGCGGTATGCCATGCCGCGTTCGATCAAGAGGGAGGCGTGGCGGCGGTAAAGCTCGATGCGTTGGCTCTGCACGTAGGGACCGTAGGCGCCGCCGACTTCGGGCCCCTCGTCCCAATCGAGGCCCAGAAAGCGCAAACCCTCGAGCAGCCAGTCGAGCGCCTGCGAGTTGTAGCGCTTGCGGTCGGTGTCTTCGATGCGGAGGATGAAGCGGCCGCCGTGGTGGCGGGCGAACAGGTAATTGAACAGCGCGGTCCGCGCGCCGCCGACGTGAAAATCGCCGGTCGGACTTGGCGCATAACGGACCCGGACGGTCCGGCTCGTCATGAACTTTCAAGTATAGCGGGCGGCCCTGACCTCACCGCCGCAGGCGAGCCCAGACGGCGATCAACTCCTCGACGGAAAGCTCTTCGGCGCGGCGTGAGCCTTCCGGGAGCTGCCCGGCGGCGTGGCCGTAAACCGCAGCAAGATTGTTGCGCAGCGTCTTGCGCTTGTGCCGGAAGCACAGGCGCGCGAACTCGAGGAAGCCCTCCCGGTCCAGGGCGGCGGAGCGGCTGTGAGGCGTCAGGCGCACCACGGCCGAGTCGACCTTGGGCGGGGGCGCGAAGGCGGTGCGGGGCACGGAGAAGAGGATCTCGACATCGGCCGCCAGTTGCGTGGCGACGGTGAGGAGACCGTACTCGCGGCGGCCGGGGGCGGCTGTGAGCCGTTCGGCCACTTCCCTCTGCACCAGGAAGACCGCGCCGATGAGCAGGGGGCCCAGCCGCAATACCTTCTCGATCACCGGCGAGGTGATGTAGTAGGGGAGGTTACCGGCCACTACGGCACGCCCCCACTGTCCCAAGTCAGTAGCAAGGATATCGGACTCGATGACGGTAAGATTTGCTTGCGCGGCGAAGCGGCGCCGCAGCTCGGCGGCCAGGCGCGGATCGAGCTCGATTGCGATCACCCTTGGCGCTTGCGGAAGCAAGAACGCAGTGAGCTCGCCCGCGCCTGCCCCGATTTCGATCACCACCGGCGGATTCCAGGCCGCCACCGCGCGCGCGATCCGCTCCAGGTAGCTGCGGCCGCGAAGGAAATGCTGGCCGAGCCTGCGTCCCACCTTCGAGCGGGCAGCCCGAAGGCTTACCCTTTCACCTCGACTTCGTCGCCGCGCAGCGTGATGCGCAGCTTCGACGACTTGGGCTGGCCGAACGTGGTGGCCGGGACGAACTTGGTGCACAGCAAGGTGTTCTCGATCGACTTGCGCAGCGACGGGCTGAGCGTCCAGCCGTGGCCCTGCACGATGGCGTAATCGAGCATCTTGCCGCGGTGGTCGATCAGGACCTCGATGACGATGTCGTCTCCGCTCAGACCGAACGACAGCGTGCTCTCGAGCGACGGTCCGGTGCTCAGCACAGTGGGCACATCGGCGACGCCGTAACGGTCATGGATGGCGTACATGGGCGCCATCAGCGCGAAGATCAGCAGGGCCACCGCCAACCCCCCGCCCACCGGGAGGGCAAAGGGGCGCATCAAGTTCTCTACCCACAGGGTGGTCCGCGCACGCCACTCCCGCCAGCGGGCTGCCGGGTCCTGCCGGCGAAGCTGCTCCAGACGGGCCCTCGAGGCCAGCACCTGAAGCGCCGTCGTCACCTCGGTCGAGGGCCTCACCGGCTCCAACTCCGCCAGGGCAGTCTTGAGATTCTGGATCTGATGAAGGTACAGCGTGCAAGCGGCACAGTCGGCCAGATGCGCCCGCAGGCGGCGCGCCTGATCCGGCTCGATCCCGCCGTCCAGCCACGCTGAAATCTCACGTCTGGCAGTGCGGCACTTCATGGTTGAGCACTTCCTAATCCTGCCCGACCGGCTGGGGCGCCCAGGCAACAGCCTTGACCTGCTCCATCCGCTCAAGCAGCTCCCTTCGCAGGGCCTCACGGCCGCGAAGGATTCGGGACTTTACCGTCCCCAAGGACACGTTGAGTACCTCGGCGATCTCCTCGTAGCTCAGATCCTCCACGTCGCGCAATACGACCGCGTCGCGGAACACGGGGTTGATTCTGGCGAGCGCCTGCTCGACCAGCGACCGAGTCTCGGCACCCAGGACCATCTCATAGGGTGACCGCCCAGGGTCCGGAAGCACGCTCTGGTAGGAGCGGCCGGATTCCGGCTGGGGTTGTTCGAGGCCGACTTCATGCCGCGAGTGGCGGCTGAACCAGCGGCGGTGGTTGTGCGCTTCGTTCACAGCAATCCGGTAGATCCAGGTCTTCAGACTGCTCTGCCCACGAAACGAGCCGATGTGGCGAAAGACCTTCAGAAAAACTTCCTGCACGACATCGCCGGCTTCGCTGGAGTCCTCCAGCAGGCGGTAGACCAGATTGAAGACGGGCTGCTGATACTGAGCCAGCAGTTTTTCGTACGCTTCCTGCTCGCCTGCGCGCAGGCCCTCCACCAGCAACACCTCGGCGGCTGACTCCTCGGAGCCGCCGCCCAGCATGAAGCCGCTCAGATGCCCTCCGCCAGTGCGTTCCTTGTCGGCCACGTTCCGCCTCTCGCTTCCAATTGTAAGCGGTTAGCGAGCGGCCCGAACCGGTCACTCTAGTGCTTTAGACACCGGCCGGCCGGCGAAGTTCCCCCGCCCGAGAGCAAACCTCTTCATAACACTGCTCATAGAGTGGAATGATCCGGGCGCTCGAAAAGCGTGTGACCGCGGTTCGCCGCGCCGCGGCCGACATCCGGGCGTAAAGCGCCTCGTCGGTGAGAAGCGCCACGACACGCGCCGCCTGGGCCTCGATATCGCCCGGAGCCTCCAGAAAGCCGTCCACGCCGTCAGTGATCAGCTCGGGCAGGCCTCCGACGCGTGTCGCCACCGGGGGCACGCCGCAAGCCATCGCCTCGAGCGCCGCGAGACCGAACGCCTCCAGATCGCTCGGCAGCAGCAACACGTCGGCCTGGCGAATTAGGCGCTCCACGTGCGCCTGCTTGCCCAGGAACTCCACCCAGCGTTCGACGCCCAGCTCCCGCGCCAGGTACTCAGCCGGTCCGCGGTCCGGGCCGTCGCCCACCATGACGAGCTCCGCATCCACTTGGCGCCGCACACGCTCGAGAATCCGGACGCAGTCGACCGCTCGTTTGACCGGGCGGAAATTCGAGATGTGGATCAGCCGCCTGCGCTCCCGCGGGCCGGGCTCCGCTGGTTTGTAAACATCGCAATTGACGAAATTCCGTATCACGCGGATCTCAGTGCGCAGGCCGAAGACCTCGACGGTCCGCATCCGCAGATAGTCGCTCACCGCAGTGACGGCGCTCGATTCTTCTATGGAGAACCGCGTAATAGGCAGATAGGACCGATCGGCGCCCACCAGCGTGATGTCGGTGCCATGCAAGGTGGTAATGAACGGCAGGCGCCTCTTGCTGCGGAGCATCTGCTGCGCCAGAAGCGCCGAGATCGAATGCGGGATCGCGTAGTGGACGTGAAGCAGATCGAGGTTATAGCCTTCGGCGACCTCCGCCATGCGGGAGGCCAGCGCCAGACAGTAGGGAGGAAATTGAAAGAGCGGGTAGGTAGAAACTTCGACTTCGTGATAGTGGATCCGCGGGGAGTCCGGATCCAGGCGTATGGGATTGGCGTAGCAGATGAAGTGAACCTCGTGGCCCCGGGAGGCCAGCTCCAGTCCCAGCTCGGTCGCCAGAATTCCGCTGCCGCCAAACGTGGGATAGCAGGTGATTCCGATTCTCACTTGGTCAGCGTAGCATTGCCGATCTTCAGCCAGGCGAGGCCGATCTGTCCGTGAATGTTCTCGGCCGGGTGGGCGATGTCGCCGCCGCCGAACCAGACGCGGACGCCCTCCGGGGTGACCTCGATCGAGGGGTCGCAAACCACCTTGGCATTCCAGGGCTCGCCTCCGGCCAAAACCGTCTCCGGTCCCAGGCGCCTCCAGTTGACGCCGTCCTCGGAGACGGCGACGCCAATCCGCCGGATCTCCTGACGGTCGCGGCCCGTATACAGCATCCAGTATCTGCCGCCGGCGGCCCAGACGGCCGGCTCGCCCAGGCCGTTTTCGTCGAAGGCACCGGGCGGGCCGACTTCGAGCACCGGGTTGGAACGAAGCTTCCACCAGCGGACGCCGTCGTCCGATTCGGCCACGCCTAAACGCTGGCGCCGCGCGCGGTCCTGACCCAGGAAGAACATATAGAATTTGCCTCCAGCCCGGATTACCCAGGGGTCCGCCACGCCGCGCTCATCCCAGGCGCCACGAGGACCGGTTTCGAGCACCGGCTGCGGAAGCTTCCGCCAGGCTCTTGCGTCAGGCGAACGCGCCAGGCCGATGCGCGGAGGATCTCCGGCCTGATACCAGTAATAGAACTCGCCATCGACCACCTCCACGGCGCCGTTCGCGGCGATGTAGCTCCCCTCCCAGGTGCCCTCGTCGGGGGAAAGCATTCGGCCGTGCTTGGTCCAGGAGATGCCGTCCGGTGAGGTGGCCAGGCCGGTGTGCCAAGTGGCGCCGTCGAAGCCCGAGTACAGGTTGTAATACAGCCCCTGGTGGCGCACGACGGCCGGGTTGAGCACATCGACGGCGTCGAACTCACCGGGGGCGCCCCGGCGGAGAACCGGGTCCGGGCGAACCTCCCAGGCCACTGCCGGCTCGCCCGGGGCCGGCGTGCCCGGCGGGGGGAGCCGGAAGTCGCGGTACCGGCCGCAGCCGACGGCCACGAGCGCCCCAACTACTGCGACCGCAGCGCGGTGCCTCATAGCGGGAGCCGGATCCTGAGCTGCGAACCCGAGCCCGGACGCGAAGTGAGGGTCAGATCGCCTTCGAAGCCCCGCACGCGGCGCTTGATGCTCTCCGGACCCGCCCGGAGCGCCTCCAGCTCGTCGAGCCGGTAGCTGCCGGCAAACGGGAATCCGGCGCCATCGTCCCGGACGATGATCTCGAGGGCTCCCTCGGAGCGGGCGAACTCGAGCTCGACCTTGGATGCCCGCGCGTGTTTGAAAACGTTGTGAAGGGCCTCCCGGATGATCTTGAGCAGTTCGTGCGCGACTTCCGCGGGCGGCGAGTCCGCGTTCGCCAGGCCGTTCGTGCTTACCTTCAGGCCGGATTCGCGCTCGAAATTCTGAACGAGAGCGAGCACGGCGGCGCGAAAGTCCAGCTCGCCGGGACCCTTTCGCAAGGTCTCGAGAAACGCGCGGAGCTCTTCGCACTGAGTCCTGCCTAGCTCTTGAATCCTTTCGATCTCCTGGCCGGCCGCTTTGGGATCCCGGTCGATGAGCTTGCGTGCAAGCGCCAGCCGGATCTGCAAGCTCGAAAAGGTTTGCAGGGGGCCGTCATGAAAGTCCGCGGCCAGGCGTTGCCGCTCGGCTTGCCGCTCGCGGGCGGCCACCTGTGACATGTGCGCGACCAGGGCCGCGCGAAGCCGGCAACCGGTGAGCGTCAAGGCGAGGCCCACGGCAAAGGCCGGGCCAAGAGTGGGCAGGGCATCAGGGCGCAGGAGAAACCAGGGCGTCAGGAAGACGGCGCCGAGCGCCAGCACCTCGAGCGCGGTGCGGAACATCAGCGCGCCGGCCGTTATGTAAACGAAGAGCAGGGCCGCGGCGGTCGCGCCTCCGGCGCCGGCGAGGCCCGCGCACAGCAGGAGAGCTCCCCAGTCTGCGAGATGTCCGAAAAAGGCCGTCGAGTACTCTCGCCAGCAGGGGCGGAGCGCGGCCAGCATCGAAGCCGACAGGTACAACACCGCAAGCGCCAACTTCCAGCGAGATGATGAAAGGGCAACCGCCAGCACGGCCGCCGCCGGTGCCAGCCGCGCCCATGCGTGCCCGGTGCGCCAAGGCGCCCGCGCCGCCACGTCCTCATTCACGAACTGCACCCCCGATCGGCTTCGGTTGCCTGCGGCTGCTCTTCCGAATTCCGGATTCCGGTCCGCTAGCGCCGGTAGAGATAGAGCGTATGGCTCCGCCCTTCGCCGTCGTCTTCGATGTTCAGGATCCGGTCGGGGGTCCAGCCCGGCATCGTGAAGTCGTGGCAGACCACCCGCGCTCCCTTTTTCAACTGCTTCTCCAGGATCGGGCGCACCTTCTCGTTCGAACTGGGCAGAAGGTACACCGTGATCAGATCCGCCTCGCTGTAATCCTGCTTGAGGATGTCGCCGTGAATCACCTTCGCCCGCCCTTCCAGCCCGAGCTTGCGGATCTTCTGCATGCTCTGCTCGTAAAGATCGGCGTCGATCTCGACGCCGGTGGCGTGCGCTTGGAACTTCTGCGCGGCCATCACCACGATTCGCCCGTCGCCCGAGCCGAGGTCGAACATCTTCTCGCCGGGTTTGAGTTCGCCCAGCTCGAGCATCTTCTCCACCACCGATTCGGGCGTGGGGAAGTACGGCGCCAGCCGGTCGGACTCCTCCTGTGCGGCCAGTCCGCAGACGGCTGCCAGAATCAAGACGCAGCATCGAGCAAGTGCCATGGCAATCTCCCGCTTACTCCCAGCCTACTATGCGGGCGGCTCTTCCGGCTCAAGATAGATCCGCACCCGGTTGCTCGGCTCGCCGCCGGCCTCAAGCATGAGTTCGGCAGGACCCCGGTTGACAACGTCCGGCAGGCGCGCTTCGACCAGGTAAAAACCCACATAGCCGGGGGCGAGCGTGGCGCGGGTGACCTCCAGGGGAACGCGATTAAGCCAGACGCGGACTTCGGTGGTCACCGCGGGAGGATTCTCGAGCGGCGCCGGCATCCCCGCGGGCCACTCCGGCCGCACCTTGCCGAGACCGGTGGCCAGGATCTGGATCCGCCCCCCTGCATGCGCGGGCGTCATGGCGTCCAGCAAAACTCCGCTCGCGGCGTCGATCACCAGAGGTGTGCCGTCCCGGTCAACCAGTATCGCCGGAGCCGCCTGGCGGAGCGCCACCCCGAAATTCAGAAGTTCCCTTTCCCCGGTCCGGCCCGCCGTGGCCAGCGCCAGCGTCAGCCAGGTGCCGGAGACCTCGAATGGGACTTGAATCTGAGATTCGCCCGGCGACGCCGACAGGATGGGGACGTCCCAGGCGCCGGCGCGCGCCTGGCGAACCTGCCGCCCCAGCAAGCTCAAGAGTGCCCCAGGCGAGGCCGGCCGCGTCGTCAGGTCGGCCGCGTGGATCAGCTTGGGGTGGAAAAACCGGTGCGGCGCCAACGTGACGAAAACGCCCTCGCCGTCGACGGCGGCATAAAGCTGATGGCCGGCCGCATCCAGGGCGACGTCGAAGACTCTGCGGCCGGCAAGCCGGCCTCCCAGCGGCGACCATGCCGCTGCCGTTGCCGCGCCGCGCAGGTCGGCAAAGGTAAAGTGGACGCCCGCGGCCCCGCCGGCGTAGATCGCGCCGCTTTCGAGATCCGCCGCGACGGCCTGGGGCATCGGGTCCGCCAGATCGGCCGTAATGTCGTCCCAGAAGATGCCGCCGTTGGTGGTCTTCAGGACGCGGCCGCCGGCGGCCACTGCCACACGCGGGTTGTCTGGCGAGGCCCACAGATCCCGGATCGGCCCTGCCTCCGGCAGGGTGAACGAACGCCAGGTGCGTCCCCGGTCCAGCGAGGCCCACAACCTTCCGCCTGTGGACGCCCCCGCGTAGATGGCCTCCCCCGCTACGGCGACCGAGGAGATCTCGCCTCCGAGAACCGCGCCCACGGCACGCTTGAGCGCCTCCTCGGCGAAAGGGGTGGTGTCATTCACCGGGCGCCAGCCGGACTTTTCCCCTGGCGCCCACTCGACCACGCCAAGGTTCTCGAGAAGGATGCGCATGCCAAGGGGGCCGCCGGGCAGCCGCACAAATCGCCGAACCGGCAGATTAGGGAGCGAGCGGTTCAGCCCGGTCCAGGAGAGACCTCCGTCGAGGGAACGCCAAACGCCATAACGGCCGGCGACGGCGAGATCGTCCTCGTTCTGCGGTGAGACGGCCAGGTCGGTGAATCCGCCGCCGAGGATCGATTCGCCCAAATAATCCGTCAGATTCGTCCAGCTCAGACCGCCATCCTCGGAGCGGTAGACGGCGCCTCCGAGTGCGTAGGTGAGGCCAGAACGGCGCTCCGCACCCACCAGCCGGGCGCCCGCCTCCGGGAGGCGTCGCGGTGGAGGCGAAGGTGGCGGCTCCGGCGGGACCTCGCCGTCAACCGGCGTCCAGGTATCGAAGTCCGCCGTCTGGAAAATCCGCCCCGTTGCCGTGCGGACCAGCAGGCGGCGGCCGTCGGCGGAGAACCAAACTCTGTCGACCGGGCCGCCGGCCTCGGCAGCGAGCCCCGCTTCGACGGCAGTATTGCCGATGCGTCTCCAGTCCGGAGCGAGGACCTGAGCTTGCGACAGTCCGGCGAGGGCGCTAACGAACAACCCGGCGAGCCAGCGCCGCCCCCTCAGTGTGGCATCCGGACACATCTGTCGAGTCCATTGTAGCCTGTAGGCTGATCATCCATCGGCGGAACTCCCACAAAATATGTGGGAAGGAAGCCAATTGCGTTGCATTTTTCGCGCGGTCCTCGTGTTGCTACGCAAGTTCGGTGATAAACTGGGTTTCTGGTTGCCGGCGCTCGTAGACCCAGGAACCGGAACCCGGACAGGAGAGCACTGATGGCGGCCTCGATCACCGGCAGGCTCGCGTGGTGGTCTCTGCTGATCACCGCCGCCGCGGTGTGCTCGGCCCAGACGTTCTCCCCCAACTCTCCGATCGCACCTTCGATGCCGGAGCCCGGTGTGGCTGTCGGGCCGGAGGCGGCGCGCGTCGTCTCGGTGATGGGCCAGGTTTCGGTGCTCCGCGATTCCTACCCCTGGGCACTTCAGGCCGGTGATACGGTCCGAGCCCAACAGGTTATCGTGACGGGCCCGGACGGCTTTGCCGTCTTCGAGCTCAACGACGGCAGTTCGTTCCATGTATTTCCCAATTCCCGGGTGAGCTTCCGCGCCAATCCGGGCGACTGGCGGGATCTTCTGGACCTGTGGATCGGCCGGGTCAAGATTTTCATCCAGCGCCTCGGCAATCAGCCGAACCCGAACCGGATCTTCACGCCGACAGCGGTGATTTCGGTCCGGGGCACGGTCTTTGACGTAGCGGTTGAAGACGACGACGATACCACCTTCGTGGCGGTGGAAGAGGGCCAGGTGGTAGTCCGCCACCGCCTGATCGGCGCGAGCAAGGAGAAGGTGGTGAACGCGGGCGAGTACATCCGCGTCTACAAGGACGCCCCGCTGGCCAAGCAGACCTTCCAGACCGGCCCCGCCATCGAGCGCGGCCTGAGAGCCGCCTGGGAGGCGCTCTACACGATCCTGATCAACCGGCCGGCGCCGGGCGGCGGCCCGCTCCCGCCGGGACCAGTTCCACCCGTAGGCGGTGGCCCGACGCTGCCTGGCGACACGGGCGGCGCTCCGGCGCCCACGCCGCCCGGCTCCACCACGCCGGCGCCTCCCGCCCCGTTGCCGCCTCCGCCGCCCCCGCCCGGCGGCTAAGCGACCGGCCATCCGCGCGCCGTGCGAAACTAGTGGTGGTAGCCTCATGCGCACGCCGATTGTCGGACTGTCGATCTTGCTGCTTCTAGCGGGCGGGCTTGCGGCCGCGCAATCGGGAGGGCTGCGCCCGGAGTGGGATATCCGCCAGAGTCTCGCCGTCCTGATCGCCGACAGCAAGCGCTTGCAGCCGATGCTCGGTGAGGTGAATCCGCGGGAGTGGACGGCCAAGGGGGCGCCCGAGGCGTATGTCGCGCAGTGGCAGGCGCTCCGCGATGAGATCGGCTATCTGGAGCGCACCGCCACGGAGCTCGCCAAGCGGCCGGAACGGCTGACCGTGGCGCTCGAAACCTACCTCCGCCTCCAGGCCATCGAGTCGATGATGCGCTCGTTCACCGAGGGCATCCGGCGCTATCACAATCCTGCTGTGGCCGATCTGCTGCTCGGGGTGATGGATGAAAACGCGGCCAGCGCCAGCAAGCTCCGCGAGTACCTGGTCGAACTCGCGGCGAACCTCGAAACCGAGCTTCAGATCCTGGACAAGGAGGCCCAGCGTTGCCGGGCCGACCTGATCAACCGGCCGTCACCCCGAAGGTAGTTGCCGTGACCGCTCCCTCCGCCCAATACGTCTTCACATGCAGCATTTGCGGCGAGCCGTCGACGCGGATCTGCGTGTGGTGCACCAAGGACGCCTGCGACAACCATCTCTGCGGCCGCTGTCACCGGTGCAGCGACTGCTGCGAGTGCGCCGTCCCGCTCGAGGAAAACGAGTCCGGCGCACCCTCGGCCTGAGGTCAGCGCGAAGCTCAGCTCAACTTGTAGGGTGGCCGGTATTCGTAGTGCAGCCAGCGATTGGCCTCTTCGTTGTTGGTGAAGCGCTCCGCCTTGCCGTCCCAGACCAGGTGAGATCGCGTGCGGTGGGCGATGTTACCGATGAGCGTGGCGGCGGTCGAGATGTGCCCGTCCAGGATGTCGCAGTTGCACCGGGCGCGACTCTTGACGCAATCGAGGAAATTGCGGGCATGGAAGGCGGTATCCTGGCTGCCCTTGGCGCGCCGGGCCTCGATGAGCTTGACGCGGCGGCCGCGGTTGGCCCGCTCGCCCTCCCGGTCGACCGGCGAGCGCGGATAGCGCGGCCGGTCGTTGATCTCCTCCGGCACTACCTCCCAGTGGGAGAAGTGTATGTACATGGTCCCCTTGGTGCCGCGCAGAATCATCTCGGCGTTCTGGGCGTTGCCCGGCGCCATATTGCAGTCGCACTGCGAGAAATTGATAATGTGCCCGCCTTCGTAGTCCCAGAGGACTTCGAGCGTGTCCGGGATCTCGCGGTTGTCCTCGACGGCGTACTTGCCGCCGATCGCGGTCACCGATTTCGGCCACTCCAGGTTCATCGCCCAGCGCAGCATGTCCATGTAGTGCACGCCGAAGTTGGTGAGCTGGCCGCCCGAGTAGTGATAAAACCAGCGGAAGTTGTAGTAGGTCCGGTTGCGATTGTAGGGGACCTTGGGCGCCGGGCCAAGCCACTGGTCCCACTCCCATTCATCGGGCGGATTGGTGTCCGGCGGATCGCCGATGCCGTGCGGCCATTCGTTGCGGTAGTGGAAGCCCCGCGCCACCAGGACGTGGCCGATGCCTCCCGAGCGGACGAATTCGGCCGCCTCGATCAGGAAGGGGGCTGAGCGCCGGTGGATGCCGACCTGGGTGACGCGGCCGGTCTCGCGCGCCACCTCGACCATGCGCCGGCCCTCATAAACAGTGAGCGACAGAGGCTTCTCTACATACACGTCTTTGCCCGCCCGGCAGGCGTCGATGAACTGGAGAGCGTGCCAGTGGTCAGGCGTGCAGATGACCACCGCGTCCATGTCTTTGATCTCGAGCAGCTTGCGGTAGTCCTTGAAACGCCGGGGGGCAAGGCCCCGCTTGCGCTCCTTGGCCTCGGCCCAGTCCAGGTAATCGTCCCGGAGGTCGCACAGCGCCACGGTCTCCTGGTCGCCGTGCTCGAGAAAAGCGTCCTGCACCTGATCGCCGCGGTTGCCCAGGCCGATGTAGCCGATCCGGACCCGGTCGTTGGCGCCGAGAATTCGCGAATAGCTCAGCGCGGTGGCGCCGGCCGCGCGGGCAAAATTTCTGCGTGTGATGGCTGCCATTTTGTAACGGCTCCTTCGTCGGTTCGAAACTCTCTCAATATATCCTTGAAGGGATGCTAGCGCGCGTGCTCGCCATTGCTTTCAGCCTCATGCCGCTCATGGCCCAGATCCAGGTGCACGGTCACCGGGGCGCACGCGCGGTGTTGCCCGAGAACACGATCCCGGCGTTCGAGCACGCCATCGAAGTGGGGGCCGATGCAATCGAGCTCGATCTGGCGGTGACGCGCGACGACGTGCTGGTGGTATCGCACGACCCCGTGCTCAATCCCCGGATCTGCCGGAGCCCGGGCGGTAGCCCGGTGATCCGCGAACTCACGCTCGAGGAACTCCGCCTCTGGGACTGCGGCTCGCTCCGGGAGCCGGATTTCCCGCGCCAGAAGCCCGTGCCCGGCGCTCGGATCCCGGCGCTCGACGAGGTGCTGGCGCTCGCAAGCCGCGGGAGCTTCCTTTTCAACATCGAGACGAAGATCTCGCCGGAGAGGCCGCAATACACGCCCGCGCCGGAGGAGTTCGCGCGCCTGGTGCTCGAAGCCGTGCAGCGCCACAAGCTCGAATCGAGAGTGATGCTGCAATCCTTCGACTACCGCACGCTCCGCGCCATGAAGCGCCTGGCGCCCGCAATTCCCCGGGCCGCGCTCTTCAGCCGCGACCAGCGCGACTTCGCCGAAATCGCCCGGGAGGCCGAGGCGACCATGGTCTCGCCGCACTATTCTCTGGTCACGCCCGAGAAGGTCCGCCAAGCCCGCCGCGCCGGAATTCCGGTTGTCGCCTGGACAGCTAACGACGAGGCCGTCTGGGCGAAGCTTGTCGAGGCGGGCGTCGACGGCATCATTACCGACGATCCGGCGGGACTGATCGAGTACCTGCGAAAGCGCGGCCTGCGCTGAGGCCGGCCGGCTGGACACCGCCGCCACGCGCCTCCTATGCTGGGCGCATGCGGTACTTCTTCCGGCGGCGGGTGCCGGAGTTCTCCCGGGTGCTGCTCGTCGAGAGCGGCTCGCGCCACGTCGCCGAGCGGCTGCTGCCGGTGCTTTACGAGCGGCCGGGGCTCGAGCGGCTCGACCTGGTCACCTGTTTCCCGGGACTTCCTGCCGGTTTCGATGCGAGCGCCGGCCGCGTCTGGCGCGTCACCGATTACCCGGACCGGGTGAGCCGGGCGCGCTTCCTGCGCGAGCTGGCCGCCGAGCGGCACCGGATCGCCGTCGTGCTTGCGACCGGCGAGCCGATCATGACCAAATGGAAGTGGCTGCTCGTGGCGCGCCTACCAGTGAAGGTTCTCATCGTGAATGAGAATTGCGACTACTTTTGGCTGGACTACAGCAACTGGCGCATCATGCGCCACTTCGTGCTGGTTCGGCTGGGACTTTCGGGCGCCGGTGCGGTGAGCAGCCTGGGGCGCTTGGCGGTGTTTCCCCTCACCCTGGGCTATCTTGTGCTCTATACTGCTATGGTCCACTTACGGAGGAGGGTACGCGCATGAAAGCGATTGTCGTCCGCCAGTACGGGGGGCCCGAACAGCTCGAGCCGGCCGAGATCGACATTCCCACGCTCGGGCCAGGAGAGGCTGTCGTCGAGGTGCGTGCAGCCGGGGTCAACTACATCGACATCTACCACCGCACGGGTCTCTATCCGGCGGATCTGCCGTTCGTTGCCGGCATGGAGGGCGCCGGCGTGGTCACGGCGATCGGCCCGGGCGTCGCCGACGTCGCCGTGGGCGACCGGGTTGCCTGGGCCATGACGCGCGGCTCCTACGCCCAGTACGCGATTGTGCCCGCCTGGCGTCTGGTTCGCCTGCCGGAGGAAATCAGCTTCGATCTGGCCGCCGCGGCGATGCTGCAAGGCATGACCGCCCACTACCTGACCCACTCGACCTACCCGCTCCAGCCGGGGGACACCGCGCTAGTTCACGCGGCGGCCGGGGGCACGGGCCTGCTCGTGGTTCAAATGGCGAAGATGCGGGGGGCGCGCGTCATCGGCACTACCTCGACCCCGGAGAAGGCCGCCCTGGCCCGCCAGCACGGCTGCGACGAGGTCATCCTGTATACGGAGCAGGACTTCGCGGCGGAGGTCAAACGGCTGACCGGCGGGCGTGGCGTCGAGGTGGTCTACGATTCGGTGGGCGCCGCCACGTTCGACAAAAGCTTGGATTCGCTCCGGGTGCGGGGCATGATGGTGAGCTTCGGCAACGCCAGCGGCCCGGTGCCGCCCTTTTCGCCCCTGGTGCTGAGCCAGAAGGGCTCGCTGTTTCTCACGCGGCCGACCCTGGCTCACTACGCGGCCACGCGCGAGGAGATGCTCGCCCGGGGCCGGGATGTGCTGGACTGGGTTGCCTCGGGCCGGCTCAAGGTTCAGATCCACAGGATCTATCCGCTTGCCGAGGCGGCGCAGGCGCACCGGGATCTCGAGGGCCGGAAGACCACCGGCAAGCTCCTGTTGCGCCCATGACGGTCCGCGGGGCTGCCGCAGCCGACGCCAAGGAAGAGTTCCGGGCGCGCCAGGAGCGTCTTGCCGGAAAGCTGGCCGCGCGGCGCCTGGACGGCTTCATCGTATCGGCCCAGGCGAACATCCTCTACCTTGCCGGCTTCACCGGCTCGAACGGCTTGCTGGCTGTCGGCCAGGACGCGGTTGTGCTCTTCACGGATCCGCGCTATGGAGCCCAGGCGGCGGAGCAGGCCGCCTGCCGGGTGCGCGTGGTGCGGCGGCTCATCGAGGGCGGCCTCGTCCCGGTGCTCAAGCGACTCGGATGGAAAAGAATCGGCTTCGAGCCCTCCCGGCTGCCGTACTCCATGTTCGAGAAGCTGCGGGCGGGCCTGCCGGGCACGGTGCGACTGGTCCCCGCGGAGAGTCTGGTGGAGGAGCTTCGGGCGGTGAAATCGGCCGAGGAGATCGCGCGGATCCGGCGGTCAGCGGCGACGGCGCTCGAGGCGTTCGCCCGGGTGAACGCCATGATTCGCCCCGGCATGAGGGAGGCGG
The DNA here is from genome assembly GCA_938003835.1 of uncultured Bryobacteraceae bacterium. GTDB lineage: Bacteria > Acidobacteriota > Terriglobia > Bryobacterales > Bryobacteraceae > CALKXJ01. The sequence continues at coordinate 103,856 of CALKXJ010000004.1, forward strand.
AGGTCGCCGCGGAGCTGGACTACCAGATGCGGCGTTTGGGCGCCGACGGCCCTGCCTTTGACACGATTGTCGCCTCGGGGGAACGGAGTGCCTGGCCGCATGCGGGTGCTTCGTCGAAAGCGCTCGAGACGGGCGAGGCGGTCTTGATCGACATGGGGGCGCGCCAGGACGGCTATACGAGCGACCTGACGCGGATGGTTGCCCTGGGCCGGCCGGGACGCCGCATCGCCAGAATGCACCGTGCGGTGCTCGAGGCCCAACTGGCCGCCCTGGAAGCCGTGCGCGAGGGCGTCTCTTGCGCTGCGGTCGACCGGGCGGCCCGGCAGGCGCTGCGCCGGCACCGGCTCGAGCGGTACTTTGTGCACTCCACCGGGCATGGGCTCGGACTCGAGATCCACGAGCCGCCCCGGCTGGGCGCGCGTGAGCAGGCGCGCCTGTGCGCGGGAATGGTCGTCACCATCGAGCCGGGCGTCTACATCCCCGGTGTAGGCGGGGTCCGGATCGAGGATACGGTTGTGGTGACCCCCGGCGGCGTCGAGATCCTGACCGACACTCGCAAGGAGTTGCTGGTAATCTAGCATTAGCTACTCGCCCCGGCTTGGCCGGCGGGGACAGAAACCGACGCTGTCGTTATGACGTTAGAAGAGATCAAACAACTGGTCCAGGTGGTCATCGAAAGCGGAGTCGCCGAACTGGAAGTGACTCGCGGGGAGAACCGGGTGCGGATCCGCCGCACCGCCCGCAGCGCCGCGCAGGAGATGGTGCTTCCCCCCGCCGCTGCCATGCCGCCGGCCGCCTCAGCTCCCAATCCCTCCCCCGCTCCGCACGCCGAAGCAGCAGCCGCCGCTCCCGCTGCCGACGAATCCCTGAGCTACGTAAAAAGTCCGATCGTCGGCACCTTCTATGAGGCGCCGGCGCCGGACGCACCGCCCTTTGTGCGCGTCGGCGAGCGGGTGACGCCGGGCCAGGTGCTCTGCATTATCGAGTCGATGAAGCTGATGAACGAGATCGAAGCGGAGATCGCCGGCACGATTGTGGCGCGCCTGGTGGAAAACGGCAGTCCCGTCGAGTACGGCGAAGCCCTGTTCGCCATCCGGCCCGACTGAGCTCGAATCATGTTCCGGAAGATTCTGATCGCCAATCGCGGCGAAATCGCGCTGCGCATCATCTGCGCTTGCAAGGAGCTCGGCATTCGCACCGTGGCGGTCTACTCGGAGGCGGACCGCAACAGCCTGCACGTCCGGTTCGCCGACGAGGCCGTCTGCATCGGTCCGGCCAAGAGCAGCCGGAGCTATCTCGACATGCCGTCGATCATCAGCGCGGCGGAGATTACAAATGCCGACGCGATCCATCCCGGCTACGGGTTCCTCTCCGAGAACGCCGACTTTGCCGAGGTCTGCGAGGCCTCCGGATTGCGGTTCATCGGACCGCGCCCGGAGGTGACGCGGCTGATGGGGCTCAAGCAGCGGGCCCGCGAGGTTATGGAGCAGGCAGGCGTCCCCGTCCTGCCGGGATCGAAAGGCATCGTCCGGCGGGTGGAGGAGGCGCTCGAGGTGGCCGAGCGGATCGGCTATCCGGTCATGCTCAAGGCGGCGGCGGGCGGCGGGGGCCGCGGCATGCGGATCGTGCCGGATCCCGCGGCGATGGCCAACCTGTTCTCCCAGGCGCAGCAGGAGGCCGAGGCGGCCTTCTCGTGTCCTGACCTGTATCTGGAGAAGTTCCTGCCGGCGCCCCGCCACATCGAGTTTCAGGTCCTGGCCGACCTGCACGGCAATGTCGAGGTGCTCGGCGAGCGCGAGTGCTCGATCCAGCGGCGCCATCAGAAGCTGATCGAGGAGGCGCCGTCGCCGGCGGTGACGTCCGACCTCAGGCAGTCCGTAACGGCGCGGCTGATCCGGGCGATGCGGGCGGTCGGTTACACGAATGCCGGCACCGTGGAGTTCCTCATGGACGAGCGGGGCAACCTCTATTTCATCGAGGTCAACGCGCGCGTGCAGGTGGAGCATCCGGTGACGGAATTCGTCACCGGCGTGGATATCGTCAAGGCCCAGATCCTGATCGCCGCCGGGGCGCGTCTGGCCGAGATCATCCGCGGCCCGGTCGAGATGCGGGGGCATGCCATCGAGTGCCGCATCAACGCTGAGCACCCGCGGACGTTCGCTCCGTCGCCGGGGCGGATCACCGGGCTCAACCTGCCGGGCGGCATCGGCGTGCGCGTCGACACGGCGGCCTACCAGGACGGCGTCATCCCGCCCTATTACGACTCGCTGGTGGCCAAGCTGATCACGCACGGGCGCGACCGCGCCGAGGCGATCGCGCGAATGAGCCGCGCCCTGGAGATGTTCGTGGTGGAAGGCATCCACACCACCATTCCGCTGCACCAGCGCATTCTCGCCCACCCGGACTTTCTGGCGGGCAAACTGGATACGCACTTCCTGAGCCGGCTGGACCGCAACGAGACGAACTCCACCGGCGAGCCTCTCGCGGAGGCGTCTACCTCAGCGGCAGCAGGCGGCTCGCCGCGAGCGTCACGGCCAGGCCGGTAATCGAGAGCACGCCAAGCATCACCGAGCGGGTTTTCAGCCCTTCGGCCTCGCTCAGGCCGGCCATGGTGGTGAAGGCCCAGAAGCCGCTGTCGTTCATCCAGGCTCCGAGCTGCGAGCCGGCGGCGACTGCGAGGTAGATGTAGACGGGATGGTGGGGCGGCGGCGCGGCCTCGATCATCGGCATCATGATCGCGGCGGAGGCGATCATGGCCACGGTGCCCGAGCCCTGGGCGATCTTGAACAGCACGGCGAGCAGATAGGCCAGGAGCACTGCCGAGAGGCCCAGCTTGTCGGCCGCCTGGCCGAGCTGGTCGCCGAGGCCGGCCTTTTGCAGCATGGCCCCGAAGGCGCCGCCGGCGGCTGTAATCAGCACGATCAGGCCCCCGGTCGCCATGGCGCTTTCGACGGACGGTGCGAGTTCCCTGAGCCGGACACGCTTGCGCCGCGCCAGCACGGCGAGGGCAATGGCCGCCGCCAGCATCAGGGCCAGGTTGGGGTTGCCGAGCAGCCCGGTCATCTCGGCCAGCGCGGTGCCCTTCGCCAGGACGTTGGCTACGGTCGCCGAGGTAATGAGCAACACCGGCACCAACACCGGCGCGATGCTGATCCAGAAACCGGGCAGGTTCTCTTCCGGTTCGGCAGCTGTGCGTTCGAGTTCGGCCAGCGAGGCGCCCGGAGGCGGCCGGACGCCGATCTGCCAGCGGCGGTCGGCATAGAAAGCGTAGGCCCAGGCGGCGAGCGACGCCGGTATCGCCGCGAGCAGCCCGGCGATCATTACCACGCCGAGGTCGAGCTTCAGGGTGGCGGCGGCGGCGATGGGTCCCGGCGTGGGCGGCACGAAGACGTGGGTCGAGGAGGCCCCGGCGGAGATCGCCAGCACGTTTAGCAGGTAGTTGCTCCCGCCGAGCCGCAGGCTCATCGCGCGCGCCAGGGGGATCAGCAGGAAGAAAACGGTGTCGGCAAAGACCGGAATCGACAGGACAAACCCGCTCACCAGCAGCGAGGCCGAGGCTAGGCGCTCGCCGAACAACGCGACAAAGCGGCGGGTGATCTTGTCGGCGGCACCGCTGGCCATCAGACACTCGCCCACCACCGCCGCCATGACGATGGCGATGCCAATCCTTCCGACCAGATCGCCGAAGGCAGTGCTCACGTCCACCATCACCTGCGCCGGTGGCGATTTTCCGGCCAGCAATCCGACCGTGAGAGCCGCCACGAGCAGGGCCGCGAACGGGTGGATCTTCCAGCGCAGGATGAAGAGAAAGACGACGGCGATGGCGACCAGGAGGACGGCGACCGGGTTCAGCATGTCCGAGCGGATGTGCTCTCGATGCTAACACGCCGGGCAACGGCGATCACAGGAAGTGAGCCGGGCACAGCTCGCCGCTGCGGACGCCCGTAATTTGTTGTAGGAAACACGCTTGCGCCGGCGATCGGCCGGTGGCGCGCGCGGGCGCGAGGCGAGAAAACCGTCGGTTGTGGGGTAGGATGACGAGGGGCCGGCCCGCCGCAGCCAGATCGACCCCGTTTTCGGAGGGCTTTCCATGCCGTTCTCCTACGGCATCGTCACTGCCTCGCGCCTCAACATCCGGCCGGAGCCTTCGACCGCGCACCCGCCGGTGGGCAGCCTGTCCCGAGGCGCCCGGATCGAACTCCTCGAGCGGGTTGGCGCCTGGTACCGGGTCCGTGCGGGCGAGCGCGATGGGTTCGTCCACGGCGACTTCGTCCGCCTGGTCGAGGCCGAGGCGTCAGTCGGCTTCCTTCGCGAGCGGCCCGAGCTGGCCGCCGTTCCACTGGAGGCGCCCGAGGGCCGACGACTTGCGCCAAGCCCTGGAGCATCGGCGCGCGAGAAGCAGGTTGTCCGGACGTGGAACGGGGCGGGCGGCCTGCTCGCGGCGGTCTCCGATCTGGTCGAGATTGAGCCCGGCATCGCGCTGGCCGTGCTTACCGTAGAGTCTTCGGGCGCCGGCTTCGTCGGCGAACGCATGACGATCCGTTTCGAAAACCACGTCTTCTGGGGCGAATGGGGCAAGGCGAACCGGGCCGCCTTCGAGTCGCACTTCCGTTTCGATGGCGCTCGCCCGTGGACCGGTCACGCCTTCCGCCCGAAGCCCGGAGCGCCCTGGGCGAGCTTCCACGGCGATCAGCAGGCGGAATGGCGCGTCTTCGAATTCGCTTCGAAGCTGAGCGAGCCGGCCGCCAAACGCTCGATCAGCATGGGCGCGCCCCAGATCATGGGCTTCAACTTTGCCCGGATCGGCTACGACTCCGTCTCTGAGATGTTCGAGGCCTTTGCCTCCGGGCTCCGGGCGCAGATCCTCGGACTGTTCGACTTCATCAAGGGCCCGGGCACGGACTCGGCCTTGCTTGAGGCCTTGCGGCGCAACAAGTTCACCGATTTCGCCGCCGGCTACAACGGCCCGGCGCGGGCAGCGCAATACGCGGCGCGGCTCGAGCGGGACCTGGAGATCTTCCGGCGACTCGAGAAAGGCTAGCCGGCCTTGGCCTGCGGTGCGGGGCGGGGAGCGCCGGCGGCGTCGAGAGCCGCCATCAGCTCGTCGATCGAGGGCTTGCCCCGGGCGCTGAAGCGGATCACGCCTTTCGGATCGATCAGATAGACCGTGCGGCGCACCAGCAGCCCGGCCGAGCGGTACAGGCGCGCCACGCGCCGGCTGTCGTCCACCAGCAGCGGGAAGGGCAGCTTGTGACGCGCGCGGAAGGCGCGGTGGCTCTGGGCGCTGCCCGGGTTGATCCCCACGACGATCGTGTTGCGCGCGCGAAGCTCCTCCCAGCGGTCGCGCAGCTCGCAAAGCTGCTCGGTGCAGCCCGGCGTCTCGTCCCGCGGGTAGAAGACCAGCACCACAAACTTGCCGCGCTGCTGGTTCAAAATAAAAACGCTGCCCTCTTCGTCGGGGCAGATGAACGGCGGCGCCGGAGTGCCCGCCGCCAGCGGCTTCGAAAACAGCGAGAACATCGGCCCAGAAGGAAAGAATATAGCGATGAGCGACGAGATCCGGCAAGCCCGAATCGAGCCCGATGGGCGGTGCGCCGTGCGGTTCCGAGCCCTGCCCTTGGCGCTACTGTGGTTGTGCGCGACCGCGGGTCGCGCCCAGACCGGATGCGAGGGCACGCCCACCTATTCGCCCTGCGAGCTCGTCTTCGAGCTGGACGACGCCGAGGCGGCGGCTCACCCGAAGCCGTATCTATCGGTGCAACTTCAGAGCGAATTCCGCTCCCCCAGCTTCAAGACGTTTCTCGTGGAGGCCTTCTGGGACGGCGGCCGGCGGATGGTAATCCGGTTCGCGCCCACCGAGGCCGGCGCCTGGGATTACCGGATCACGGGCAACCTGGTGCGCTTGAACGGTCGCACCGGGCAGTTTACCGCCGTGGCCTCGAACTCGCCGGGTTTCGTCAAGGTGGCCAACGTGCGCCACTTCTCCTACACCGAGGGCAAGGTGCGGCCGATTCCGCATCTGTGGATGGGCGACACCAGTTACCGTTTCGCCACCATGGACCGGGCGCTGTTCGAAACGATGGTCGACGTCCGCGCCGAGCAGAAGTTCAATCACATACGCGGCCTGGTGATCCGGGAGGGCGCCGAGCCGCCAGCATACTTCAGCCCCGACGAGCCGAATCCGGCCTACTTCCGCGAGCTCGACGCCCGCATCCTGTACATGAACCGCAAGGGCATCACGGCCGATCTGGTGCTGGCCGGCGACGACAATCACCTGGTGAGGCTCTTTCCCACCTGGCGCGAGCGGGAACGCTACGTGCGTTACCTGGTGGCGCGCTATGCTTCGATGAACATCACCTGGCAGGGCGTGCAGGAGTTCGAGGAGTACGACGACGGCCGGGCGATTCTCAACGAAATCGGCAACCTGCTCAAGAAGATCGATCCGTATCAACACCCGCGCTCGACGCACACGGTGCGCACCTCTTCGCCGCTGCTGGCCGATGGCTGGATGGACTACATCGTCTACCAGTCTTCGGACGACCAGCTGGGCGCCATCGAGCACCAGCTCTACACCGTGCCTCAGGTGAATGCGGAGTTCGCCTACGAGGACAGCGGGGCGGGCAAATCCCACCCGCACCATGTCGACACCGACACGTTCCGCAAGCGGCTGTGGAACGCAACGATGAACGGCCAGTACCCGACCTTCGGCAACACGGGCGTCTACGGCGGCCGCAAGTTCGAGCCGGACGCCCGATATCTCGATTCCCCGGGCGCGCGCCAGATGACGCACTGGTTCAACTTTTTCTCGAACACCCGGCACTGGGAGCTCGAGCCGTACTTCGAGGTGGACGGCGGCCGCGCGCTGGCGCTCACTGGGGTCGAATACATCGTCTACCTCGAGAAACCCGGGCCGGTGGAGCTGATCACGGAGAAACGCAGCTATCAGGTGTACTGGTTCAACCCGATCACGGGAGAATATCGGAAGGAAAAGAGGGAATACAAGGGCGAGCGCTTCTCCGGGCAGCCGCCCAACCGGGATCACGACTGGGTGCTGCACCTCTCGCGCGACGGTCACAAGCGCGACATGCTCGAGCGCTGGTACTTCGAGTCCCGCCGCGTTCCGGTGCAGGAGGTCGAGCTCGATCCCAAGCGGCTTCCGTTCGAGCTGGTCGAGCCGTCCGCTAGCGAGCTCCCTGCCGGGCAACCGGTGCGCTACGCGGTGAAGCTTGCCCGGCAGACGCGCGCCACCAGCTCGATGATGTACTTGTGGACCGGCGAGATCGCGGCCGGCGGGCAGGGTTTCCGCGTGCTGGGCACGGGCGAGGAGGGCGAGTTCACGATCCCGGCGGGCCTCGCCAGGAGCTTCCCGGCCAGCCTGACACTGCGCCTGTTCGGCATGAATGCCTACGGTAAAGTCTATTCGCTGAACCGGGTTTATACGGTCACCAAGTGAGCGTGCGAATCCTGGCTCTGGATACGACGAGCGAGTTCGGCAGCCTCGCGATCCTGGAAGACGACCGGGTCCTCGAAGAGGTGCTCCTGCACGCCCCGGACGGTTTCTCGCAGGTCCTTTACGAGCATCTGGAGCGGCTGCTTGCGCGGCACCAGCTCCGGGCGACCGATTTTGACTGCTATGCCGCGGCATCCGGGCCGGGTGCGTTTACCGGTGTGCGGGTCGGCCTGGCCGCCGTGAAGGGCCTGGCCGAGGTTGCGGGCAGGCCGGTGGTTGCGGTCTCCAATCTGAAGGCGCTGGCGTGGTTCGGCTCGGCGCCGTTGCGCGCCGTGGTGCTCGACGCCCGCCGCGGCGAGATTTACGGCGCCGTCTATGATGCCGGGCTCGAGCCCGTGGCGCCGGAGGTGGTCACTCGCTTCCCTGTGTGGCTGGCCTCCTTGCCGGAGGGCGTGCTCGAGTTCGTCGCCACGGACTTCACGCCCTTCCGCGTTGCGCTCGTCGGGACGCGCTTCGAGTCAGTGCCGGTGGTGACCGCGCCGCGCGCGCTGGCGGGTGCCATCGCCAGGATTGCCGCCGGCGAGTTTCGCGCCGGTCGGGCTGCGGATCCGGCGAGCGTCGATGCCAACTACGTTCGCCGCGCCGACGCCGAGCTATTCTGGCGGGACCCGCGCGGCTGAACGGGGCGCGACCAGTTCGCCGTAGAGCTCGGGGCGGCGGTCGCGGAGGTGGCGGCTGTCGGTCACCTGCGCGAGATCCAGATCGCAGAGGAGAATCCCCGGCCGGTTGGATTGCAGCTTGCACGAGATGCCTCCCTGCGGATCGGCGACAAAAGAGACGTTGGGGTGTACGAAGGCGACGAAATTCTCGTTTTCGTAAGCCCGCGTGCGCATCCACCACTCGTTGTCGAGGTGCCACATCCCGTATGAGGGAATCAGAATGAGGCGCGCACCCTTGAGGCGCAGGACCCGGGCCGTCTCCGGCCACCTGCGGTCGGCGCAGATCAGCACGCCGAGCTTGCCCCATTCGGTGTCGAAGACCGGCAGGCCTTCGCCCGGGGCGAAGCGCAGGTCGTGGTTCTGGAGGTGGGTCTTGTCGTAGCGGCCGGCCGTGCGGCCTGCGCGGTCGACGAGCAGGGCGGTGTTGTAGTAGTTGCCGTTGCGCTTCTCCGTATAGCCGAACAGGATCCACAACCGGTGGCGCCGTGCCAGAGCCCGCAGGCGTTCGAGGTACGCGCTGCCGGGCGCCTGGGCGATACCTGCGAAGCGCTCGGCGGTCCAGTCCTTTGCCGCCGCCGCGTAGCCGTCGAGGTAACATTCGGGCGTCACCACCAGGTCGATGCCCTGTGAGGCCGAACTCTCCAGCGCGGTCTCGAAAACACGCCAGTTGGCCTCCAGATCCCATTTGACGGGCTCGGCCGAGAACAGGCCCAGGCGGATCCGGTCCCGAGTTTGGGCGGCCGCGGCGGCGGGGACCAATGCCGCAACCAGCGTCAAGATCCAGCTTGTGCGCATCTCCCGTATTGTCCGACGGCCCGCTGATACAATCGCGGGACGGAGGTTGCAAGGTGATTTCCCGCCGCCGCTGGTTTCCCGTTGCTCTGGCGCCGGCCGCCGCGCCACGTCTGGCGGCCGGTCAAGCGCCCTCTTCGGACGGGCTCGCCGCAAGGATGCGCGCCGCGGTGGAGGCCATCGAGGTGGTCAACAGCCACGAGCACATCCTGCCCGAACAGGAGCGCGTTTCTCAAACGGTGGATTTCTTCACCCTCGCCGGCCATTATGCGGTGAACGACGTGATCTCGGCGGGGATGGCGCCCGAGTCGGTTTCGGCCAAAGGCTTGACGGCCGAGGAGCGCTGGCGCGCCTTCGAGCCCTACTGGCGCCATGCCCGGTTTACCGGTTACGGGCAGGCGCTGCGCATTGCGATCCGCGACATCTACGGCGTCGGCGAAATCAGCGCGGCGACGATCCCGAAGATCAACGAGGCCATCGCGCGCCGCAACCGGCCGGGCCTGTATCGCTATGTGCTCAAGGAGCGGGCGAGGATCCGCTACGCCGTGCTCGATGACTACTGGAACGCCACGCCTGTGCGGCCGGACCCGGAGTTCTTCGTGCTGGCGCGCAAATTCGACCGCTTCATCCTGCCGGCCACGGCCAAGGACCTCGCTGAACTCGAAAAACTGACGGGCGTCTCCATCACCTCGCTCAGGCATCTCAAACAGGCCATGGAGCGGAGCTTCGCCCAGAGCCTCGAGGCGGGCATGGTGGCGGTGAAATCCACGATCGCCTATGCGCGCGAGCTGCGCTTCGCCGAGACCGGCGAGCAGGCCGCTGCGGCCGACTTCCTGCGGCTCGTGCGCGGCGAGGTGAAGTTGCCCGAGGGTTTCCGCGGGCGTGTCGAACGGCCCTTCCGCGCGCTCGAGGACCACATGTTTCACCATCTGATGCGGCTGGCCGATGCCCACCGGCTGCCCGTGCAGCTTCATACCGGGATCCTGGCCGGCAACGGGGCCTTCATCACGAACACGAATCCGGTCGGTTTGACCAACCTGTTCTATCTCTACCCCCAGGTTCAGTTCGACCTGTTTCATATCGGCTACCCGTATCAGAACGAGCTGATTGCGCTCGCCAAGCTGTTTCCGAACGTGCACGTCGACTTCTGCTGGGCGCACGTCATCTCCCCGGTGGCGGCACGCGCCGCGCTCCATGAAATGCTCGAGACCGTGCCGGTGAACAAGATCCTGGGCTTCGGGGGCGATTACCGCCATCCGGAGTTGAGCTACGCCCACCTGGTGATGGCCAGGCGCAACATTGCGCGGGTGCTCACCGACAAGGTCGAGGAGGGTCTGTTCGAGGAGGATGAGGCGGCCGAGGTTGCCCGCCTGCTGCTGGCCGAAAACGCGGCGCGGCTGTTTTCTCCAAAGTCCTGACGGGCGGCCTGTGATACGCTGGCGTCAAATGATGCTCAGGATTGCCGCATTGCTGTTGTGCTCGATGGCGGCGCTTGCGGCGCCGCGCGAGACGCTCGACATCTATTTCATCGACGTCGAGGGCGGCCAGGCGACGCTGATCGTGACGCCGGCGGGCGAATCGATGCTGGTGGACGCCGGCTGGCCCGGCTTCGAGGGGCGCGACTCGGACCGGATCGTCAGGACCGCCCGCAAGGCGGGACTCAAGCAGATCGATTACATGCTTGTCACCCACTATCACCTCGACCATGTGGGCGGCGTGCCGGAACTTGCGGCGAAATTTCCGCTGGTGACCTTCATCGACCACGGTGACAACACGGAAGCGAATCCCTCGACGGAGAAGCTGGCCGCCGCTTACTATCCGGTACGGGCCAAAGGCAAGCACCTGGTGGTCAGGCCCGGCGACAAGATTCCGCTCCGGGGTGCGGACGTCACGGTGGTCTGCGCGCGGGGCCAGGTGATCGACAAGGCGCTGCCCGGAGCTGGCCGGCCGAATCCGCTGTGCGAGGCGGCCGAGCGCAAGAAGGATGATCCGACCGAGAATGCCCGCTCGGTCGGCTTCCTGCTCAAGTTCGGCAAGTTCCGCTTCGCCAACCTGGGCGACATTACCTGGAACACCGAACTCGGCCTGGCCTGTCCGGTGAACAAGCTGGGAATGGTGGACGTGTATCTGACCACGCATCACGGGCTGGACGCTTCCGGGCCGCCGCAGCTCATCCACGCGCTCGCGCCGCGGGTCGCCATCATGAACAACGGCGCCAAAAAGGGCGGTTCTCCGGCGGCTTGGAAGATCCTTCACGACTCGCCGCGCCTCAAAGGCTTCTGGCAGCTGCACTACACGCTCGCCGCCGGCCCGGAACATAATACGGCCGAGACTTACATCGCCAACATGACGGCCGAGGGCTGTGGCTACGGGCTGCACCTGGCGGCCCGCAAGGACGGCTCGTTCACCATCACCAACGAGCGCACGGGTTACCAGGAGACTTACTAAGTCCAATCGTGGAACCGATCCCGCTGCTCGACCTGGCGGCTCTTCACGCGGAGATCCGCGACGAGCTTCAGGAAACGCTCCTTCGCGTGGCCGACTCCGGCCGGTATGTGTTGGGCGAGGAGGTCTCCGCCTTAGAGGAGGAGATCGCTGCCTACTCGGGAGCCCGTTTCGGCGTAGCCTGCGCCTCCGGTTCCGACGCCCTCTATTTGGCGCTGCGCGCTCTCGGCATCGGTCCAGGCGACCGAGTCGTGACCTCGCCGTTCACCTTTTTTGCCACCGCCGGGGCGGTCTCGCGCGCGGGTGCGACGCCGGTGTTCGCCGACATCGATCCGGCGACCTTCAACCTCGATGCAGCGCGCCTCGATGAAGCCTTGAAACGATACGCGCCCGTGCGCGCGGTGATTCCAGTCCACCTTTACGGCGGAAGCGCCGACATGGATCCGATTCTCGAGTCCGCTCGCGCTCACGGCTGCGCGGTGATCGAAGACGGGGCGCAAGCCATCGGCGCCGAGTACAAGGGCCGCCGCATCAACGCGCTCGGCGCGGCCGGCTGCTTGAGTTTCTTTCCGAGCAAAAACCTGGGCGCGCTCGGCGAGGGCGGCATGGTGCTCACCAATGACGCCGGCCTTGCCGAGACGCTCCGGCTGCTGCGCGTTCACGGCAGCCGGGACAAGTACCGGCATGAGCTCATCGGCATCAACTCGCGGCTGGATGCGCTCCAGGCGGCCCTGCTGCGGGTGAAGTTCCGGCACCTGGACGGCTGGACGGCGCGGCGGCAGCGCAACGCGGCGCGTTACCGGGAGCTGCTCGGAGGAGGCGATCTGCCGGTGGCGCTGCCCGAGCCGGCGCCGTATCAGAGCCGGCACGTCTTCCACCAGTTCGTGATCCGCTGCGCGGAGCGGGACCGCCTGCGGGCATACCTGGCCGAGCACGGCGTGGGCACCGAGGTTTACTATCCGATTCCCCTCCATCTGCAACCCTGCTATCGCGATCTCGGCTACCGCGAGGGCGAGCTGCCCGAAAGCGAGCGGGCGGCGCGCGAGGTTCTGGCGCTGCCCGTGCACCCGGCTCTCCGGCCCGGAGAGATCGAGCGGGTCGCCGGGCTCATCGCGGCCTTCTATGGTCGGCGATGATCCAGTCGGCGGCCTCCTCGAGCGAGGCGACGCGCGCATCGGGCTTGGAGGCCGGCGGGCGCTCCCGGTAGCCGTAGTCGATCAGGACGGTTCTCACTCCGGCCGCGGCGCCGGCGTCCACATCCCGCCAGCGGTCGCCGACGAAATAGCTCGAGGCGAGATCAAGATTTAGCTCGGCCGCGGCGGCGAGCAGGAGGCCCGGCTTGGGTTTGCGACACTCACAGGCGTCGGAGGCGTCGTGATAGCACACATAAACGGCATCGAGAGGCAGCTCGGCGAGCAGGCGCGCGTGCATGGCCTCCACGGTTGCTCGCGAAATCCGCTTTCGCCGCACTTCCGGCTGGTTGGTGGCGACGACGAGAACGAACCCGGCAGCCTTCAATCGCGCGAGCGCCCGGGCCGCGCCCGGCACCAGGCGGAACTCCGCGAGCCCTCCCGGCGAGTGTGGAACGCCTTCGACGACGATCGCCTCGTTGAGAACCCCGTCGCGGTCGAAGAAGACGGCGGGGCGGCTCATCGGAGCGACTCCCACCGGGTGGCCTCCCGCTTGAGCAACGGGTGCGAGACCAGCAGGTGCCAGATGACGGCCTGGAACGCTTCCGTATGCGGCGTCACGTGTTCGGGGTTCACCACCGGCACCAGCACGCAGGCCTCCGCCAGGCGAGCCGTGTGCCCGCCGTCGCGGCCGACAATGCCGCCGATGCGGGCTCCGACGCCGCGGGCGTAATCGAGCGCCCGGACGAGATTCGGGCTCACGCCGCGCGCGGCGTCGCCTCCGCCGACCGAGAAGACCAGCACCGCGTCGCGGGAGCCGAGCCGGCTGGTGCGCAGCCAGGCTTCGAAGACGGTGGCCCAGCCCTCGTCGTTGGTTCGCGCCGTGAGCTCGGAGACGTTGTCGGTGGGCGCGTAGGCCTCCATGCCGGCGATTTTGCGGAAATCGTTCACGGCATGGGAGGCGTGAGCTGCGCCGCCGCCGACGCCCAGGATGAACAACCTGCCGCCGGCCTCGCGCACCTGGGCCAGCAGGGCGGCCAGCCGCTCGATCGCCGCCTGATCGAGCTGTTCGACGATACGGGCGGTCTCCTCGAGATATTGCCGGACAAAGCTCATTTCAAAATGCTCCGGAGCTCCTCCAGGCCCGCGCGCGAGCCCACTTCCCAGAAGCGCTCGGAGACCTCGCAGGCGGCCAGCTCGCCGCGGGCGAGCAGGTCGCGGTACAGGTCGGCGAGATCGCGCCGCCCGCCGGGCGGCAACGCGGCGAAGACCGATGATTCGAAGACGCCGAGGCCGTAATCGATGTGCTGCATGCGTGGGGTGGGGCTTTTCTTATCGTAGGCGAGGATGCGGCCCTCGGAAAATTCGACGTTGGAGGCATCCCAGCGGCCTTCGTTGCGGAACACCGTCATGAGCGCGGGTTTGCCGGCCTCTCGGAAGGTCCGCTGCACGGCGCGGTAGTCGCAGGGCAGGTAAGAGTCCCCGTAGAGCACGAAGAAGCGCTCGCCCAGAAGCGGCAGGGCCTTGCGCACGGCGCCGGCGGTGCCGAGCAGCTCCGGCCAGTCTTCGGAGTATTCCAGATGCAGTCCGAAGCGGTGGCCGTCACCCGCCCAGGCGCGAATCATATTGCCCTTGTAGCCGATGCAGAGAACGACCCGCTCGATGCCGCGCGAAGCGAGCAGGCGCAACTGGTGAGCCAGGAACGGCTCGCCGTTGACGTCGACGAGGGCTTTGGGCACCGATTCGGTCCACGGCCTTAGGCGCGTGCCGAGCCCTCCGGCGAGCAGCGCGACGGGAAACAGCGGTTCGCTCACGGCGCCCCCACCACGCGCGTGCCCTGAAAGTCGAAGCGGAAGCGCACCTCGCGCAGGCCGGCCCGGCGCATGGCGGCCCGCAGGCGCGTCTTGTCCTCGGCGTAGAACATCAGGAAGCCGCCGCCGCCCGCGCCGATCAGCTTGCCGCCCAGCGCCCCGTTGGCGCGGGCGAGCTCGTAGTATTCGTCGATGGCGGGGTTGGTCATGGCCCCGGAGCGCTTCTTCTTGCGCTGCCAGTGGACCTCCATGATCTCGGCGAAGGCCCGCAGGTCGCCGGCCTCCATTGCCCGCCGCGTGCGGTAGCCGAGCTCCTTGACGAAGTGCAGATTGGCCAGCATCTCGCTGTCCTGCTCGCGCGTCTTCGTATCCTGCTCGCGCAGGATCTCGGAAGCCGCCCGGGTAAAGCCGGTGAAGAACAGCACGAGGTTGTCCTCGAGGTCGGCCAGGGTTTCGGGCCGCAGGCGGAGGGGCTCGACCTCGACACGGTCGTCCGGCAGGAAGGTGAAACAGGTGAGACCGCCGAATGCGGCGATATATTGATCCTGCTTGCCGACCGGCTCGCCGAGGCGTTCGATTTCGATCTGGCAGGCCTGCTCGGCGAGCTCGTGCGGCGGCACGAAGTTGCGCTTGTAGGCGTGCAGGGCGCGCAACAGCGCCGTAGTGAAGCTTCCCGAGGAGCCTAGTCCGGTGCCGGCGGGAATATCGGCCATGCTGGCAATCTCCAGATGCGGGTCCTCGACCGGCACCATGCGGAGCGCCTCGCGCACGATAGGGTGGCGTATCTCCTCGACGCTCTGGACACGCTCCATCTTCGAGTACTTGACGATGATCTCCTGCCGGAAGGTCTCATGCAGGGTGACGTAGACGTACTTGTCGATGGCGGCGGCGATCAGAAAGCCCGTGTGGGCGCGATAGTAGGAGGGCACATCGGTGCCGCCGCCGCCCAGGGTGATGCGAAGCGGGCTGCGCGTGATGATCACCGGCGCGCCTCCTCATAGATGCGCTCGATCAGAGCGAGCACCGCGTGAGCGTCCTCGAGACCGGGCTGCGGGGCGCGGCCCAGGCGGATGTCCTCGAGGAATGCGGCGAACTCTGCCTGCCAGGAATCGTCGGGCAGCGGGTACTCGAAGATCGTCGTCTCGGGCGGTCCCATTTCCGGTTTCATCCGGTAAAGAGCGAGTCGCTCGACGCCGTAGCTGCCGCCGAGGCCGGAGACCTCGATCTTGCCCGTGCGCCCATAGAGTTCGAGCGAGAACAGGTTCTTCCACTCGCTCCAGCTTGCATGAAGCGAGGCGACGCGGCCCTGGGCGGTGCGGAGCAGCAGGAAGCAGTTGTCCTCCACCGGCATCGGCCAGTAGAAGGTTCCGAGAAAGCTCTTGACGTCCCGGAATTCGCCCAGGAAACGCCGCGCGAGATCGATCAGGTGGCTGCCCTGGTCGATGAGTTCGCCGCCGCCCGAGAGCTCCGGCTGAGCACGCCATTCCCGTTCGTAGCCGGGACGCCCGCCGTGGCCGTAGCGGGCGCGCAGGAACATCAACTCGCCGAGAGCGCCGGCGTCGACGAGCTGCTGCGCCTGGCGGATGGCGGGATGGTAGCGATGATTGTAACCGACGCGGACAAGCGCGCCGGTGCGGCGCGCGGCCTCGCGCACCGGCGCAAGCTCTGCGGCGCGGCGGGCACCGGGCTTCTCGACCAGCACGTGCTTGCCTTCAGAGGCCGCCGCGGCGGCGATGGGCGCCAGCATGTCATGGGTGGTGGCGACGATGACGATATCGACGTCGCGGCGCCGGACGGTCTCCCGCCAGTCGACGGCGGCTTCGGTGTGAGTCTCGGTCGCCAGTGCGAGCGCCCTCGCGGGTACGGCGTCACAACAAACGGCAAGTCGCGCCCCGGCGAGCGCTGCCGCGCGCTTGCGCCCGATCAGGCCGCAGCCGATGATGGCCACCCGCACGCTAGCTCCACTCCTTGCCGCGGTCGGCCGGGACGATCCGCCGGAGTGTATAGATGTCCGAGCCGCGCAGCTCCTCGACTCGGGAGGCGAGCGAAGACCAGCCATCCCAGACGGCGCTGATCAGCCGGCCGGTGATGCCGGCGCTTTCCTCGGAAAGCAGAAAGGCCACCAGATCCGCGCAGCGCTCGGGTGGATCACCGCCTTCGCGCGCCCGCCGGGCGGCCTTCTCATATTCGGGACCGACCTTCTCAGGCCCGGCGGCGAGCACTTCGGCTAGCATGTCGGTGTTGAGGGCTCCCGGCGCGACGCAATTGACACGGATGCCGAAAGGCTCGACCTCCGCAGCCAGTGTTTCGCTGAAGCGCACCAGGGCGGCCTTCAAGGTCGCGTAGGCCGAGAAGTTCGGCCGGGGCGCCGTGGCGCCGCCTCCGGAGAGATTGACGATGCTTCCGCCGCCGCCGTCGCGCATCCAGGGAACCGCGCCGTGGCACAGGGCGACGGGCGCGAGCAGGTTGATCTCGATCGTCCTCCGCCACTCGCCGAGATCGTTCTCCCAAAGCGGCCCGATCGGTCCCTGGATGGCGGCGTTGTTGACGAGCCCGTCGAGGCGGCTCCAGATCCGGCGTGCCTCGCCGAGGATGCGGCCGGCAGCCTCCGGCGCCGCCAGATCGGCGGCAAGCATATGGAGTTGACCGCTGCCTGCGACGGCCCGGGCGAGCTCGTCGCGGCGGAGGCGAAGCGCCTCGGTTGAGCGGGCCACCAGGAGAAGATTGGCGCCGAGCTCGTAGAGCCGAGCGGCGATGACCGCGCCGGCCCCACGCGAGGCGCCCGTGACGATACAGTTCTTGCCGCGGAGATCCGCCGTGCGGCTTGAGGCGGCAGGCATTGTACTAAAGTAGAGATTGTAAGACGGCTGTTCGACAGGACCCAACACTCCGACCGCTTCTGTGACTCAAACACCTGACATCACCATCATTCTGCCCGCTTACAACGAGCGCGCCACGATCGTGCCGACCGTGGGCGAGACGCTGCGCTATTTCGAGGCCCGGCGCCTGGCGCCTGAAATCATCGTCGCCGCCGACGGCACGGACGGCACCAGGGAATGCGCGGCGGAAATGGCGCGCGAGGACGCGCGTATTCGCGTGCTTGGCGAGGAGCGCCGGCGCGGCAAAGGGATTGCCGTTCGCGAATCGGTGGCAATTGCCTCCGGCCGCTGGATCGGCTACATGGACGCGGACAACAAGGTGCCGATCGAGGAGTTCGCCAAGGTCGAACCGCACCTGCACGCCGGCTGCGACGTGGTGGTGGGCTCGCGGGCGCTCGCGGGCGCGCGCATCGAACGGCCGCAGCCGCTTCACCGGCGCCTGGGCTCGAAAGGCTTTCACTTCTTCATGCAGATGCTGGTCGGCTTGCCCGGCATCTCGGATTCGCAATGCGGATTCAAGTTCTTCCAGCGCCATGTGGCGCGGCGGCTGTTCGCTTGCCAGAGGATCGACGGCTACATGTTCGACGTCGAGATCCTCGCCCTGGCGCAGCGCTTCGGTTACCGGATCGTCGAGGTTCCGATCCGCTGGCGGGACGACGGCGACAGCCGGCTGGAGCTGGTGCGGGGCAATCTGCGGAACGTGCGGGACATCCTGCGGATCCGCCGGATGTTGGCGCGGGTGGATAAGCTGGCGGCGAACGCCGCGGCGGGCGCCTGAGAGGGCATGCACGCGCTCGTCACCGGGGCGGCGGGCTTCATCGGCAGCAACCTGGTCGACCGGCTGCTCGAGGCAGGCCACCAGGTCACCGGCCTCGACAACTTCTCGACGGGCTTCGAGGAGTTTCTCGAGCGCGCTCGCGGCTCGGAGCGTTTCCGGCTGATTCGAGCGGATCTGCTCGATGCGGCGGCCCTGCCCCCGGCGCTCGAGGGCGTCGAGACGGTTTTTCATTTGGCGGCGAACGCCGACGTCCGTTTCGGCCCGCTCCATCCCCGAAAAGACCTTGAGCAGAACACCATCGCCACGGCGAACCTGCTCGAGGCCATGCGGGTCGCCGGCGTGCGGCGGATCGCCTTTGCCTCGACCGGTTCCGTCTACGGCGAGGCGCGCCTGATCCCGACCCCCGAGGACGCGCCGTTCCCGGTCCAAACGTCTCTGTACGGCGCCTCGAAGCTCGCTGCCGAGGGATTCATCGAGGCCTACGCCGAGGCATTCGGTTTCCAAGCCTACATCTTCCGCTTCGTTTCGATCCTGGGCGAGCGGTACCGTCACGGACACGTGCTCGACTTCTACCGGCAGTTGCGCTCCCATCCGGATCGGCTCACCGTGCTTGGCAACGGGCGGCAGAAGAAGTCCTACCTCTACGTGCAGGACTGCATCGACGGAATCCTGCTGGCCATGGAGCAAGCCTCCGCGCGGGTGAATCTGTTCAACCTCGGCACCGACGAGTACTGCGAGGTGAACGATTCCGTGCGGTGGATCTCGGAGTATCTCGACGTTCAGCCCGAGATAACTTACACCGGGGGAGACCGGGGCTGGGTGGGGGACAATCCGTTCATATACCTGGATTGCTCACGGATGCGGGCGCTCGGTTGGAGGCCGAGGGTTACGATCCGGGAGGGCGTTCGGAAAACGCTTGAATTCTTCGATCGCCACCCTGAATTAGTGATACGGTTCTAGCCGGCCAACAAACAGGAGTCAGCCCGCTTCACGAGAAAGTCTGAGGCTCTTGCCCGGCAGCCACGCGGGACATTTGCTCTGACCATTATCTGCGGAGATAGCCGCCGGTCGGAGAACAGTGCCGCCCAGGTCGCCTGTTGGCATGGGTTAGCCGAGGTGAGCCTCCGCAACGTCGAAACGATTACAGGTCCACGGGTAAGATTCGAGCGCTATGGTGGATCGTCGGAACGTGGATTTCGTTCGAGCCGACGAGCCGGTAGGCGATGCTTTACGGCGGCCGAATCACCTCACGTACGGATGGATCGGCGAACTCAGGCACGACGCGCCCCGATTGGGGAAACTCGGCAAGCCGCCGCACAGCCGCCAGCAACCCGGCGAGGACCACAGCAGCGTAGTGCGGCGAGTCCTTACTGACAAACGCATAAATCGCGCCGAGGTCTTGCTGCGCCTGCTCGGTCCAGAAAAGCGATCTCACGCCTGGAACCGCTTCTCGACCTCTTCGTGCGAAACGACATTCCCTGCCTCAGATTGACGCAGCCCGGCCTCGACCTTTGCGATAAAGCAAAGGCGTTCGATGGCGTCCTCGATAGTGGCGTCTTCCGGAAGGGTGCGTAGTGCCTCGATCGCCCGCTGCTTCTCGGATAGGACGGACATACCTGGATTTTACCAGCCTCTTGCGCCTGACTACTCGGGTGGAGGCCAGAGCGAACACAGCCGTGGTTTCCCCTGGATGTGAACACGCATCGCGAGACGCGGAGGGGCAGCCTTATTCGGGCAGTCCTCCAGGGGTTTCACCGCTCGGGAGCCGGGGCCGGATGCGGCAGGGTGTAGCGCCGCTACGGACGGGATGGGTCTTGGGAAACTCTTAGGGTGCCACCCGGACGGTAGTATGAGTGTGAACCACCTCGGCGAATGGCGAACACCCGCCGAGCCGCGCGGGTGGCACATGGAACGGGCATCTGCCGGAGCAGCGCTGCTAACAGGTACGGATGAGGCGCTTGCGAACTCTTTTTCTTACAGCCCCTTCTGCGCGATGAACTCGATCAGATCGACGATACGGCAGGAGTAACCCCACTCGTTGTCGTACCAGGAAACCACCTTGACCATGTTGCCGTCGACCACCTGTGTCAGGGTGGCGTCAACAATCGAGCTGTTGGGGTTGCGCATCATGTCGGTCGAGACGACCGGATCCTCGGTGTAGGCGAGGATGCCCTTCATCGAGGTTTCGGCGGCGCGTTGAAAAGCGGCGTTGACTTCTCCGACCGTGACGTCGCGGTTGAGGTCGGCCACCAAATCGACGACGGAAACGTTTGGGGTGGGCACCCGTACGGCATAACCGTTCAATTTGCCTTTCAGCTCCGGCATCACCAGCCCGATCGCCTTGGCGGCCCCGGTGGTGGTGGGCACGATGTTGATGGCGGCGGCGCGCGCCCGGCGCAAGTCTTTGTGAGGGAAGTCGAGCACGACCTGGTCGTTGGTGTAGCTGTGGATGGTGGTCATCAGGCCGCGCTTGATGCCGAAGCTGTCATGCAAGACCTTGACCAGCGGCGCCAGGCAGTTGGTGGTGCAGCTGGCATTGGAGATCACGTGGTGCCGGGCAGGATCGTACATCGCGTCGTTGACGCCGAGCACCAGGGTCACGTCCTCATTCTTGGCGGGCGCGGTGATGATGACCTTCTTGACGGACCCGCGCATATGCTTGAGGCAGTCTTCCTTGGAGCGGAATTTGCCGGTGGCCTCAACGACAATGTCGACGCCGAGAGCGGGCCAGTCGATCTGGGCCGGGTCCTTGATGGAGAAGACTCTCAGGCGCGCCCCGTTGACGACAATGGCATCGCCGTCGGCCTTGACCTCCGCCTCGAGCGGTCCGAGGACCGAATCGTACTTGAGCAGGTGCGCCAGCGTCTGGGTGTCGGTGAGATCGTTGGCGGCGACGAACTCCATTCCAGGCTTCGCCATCTTGAGCGCGGCACGAAACACGTTGCGCCCGATACGCCCAAAACCGTTAATTCCGACTTTCACAGGCATTGAGGATCATCTCCTTGTCTACTGAGGGCAATGGGTACCCCTCATGATAGCAACGGCTTCAGGGCAGTCGCAATACGGACAAAAGACTCTGAATCGGAGTTCTCGAGCTATTTCGGCTCGAGCGGGGGCATCACGGAGCCGCCGAGTCCGGCGTAGCGCTCGCGAATTTCGATCACCTTGCGCCGCTGGAACCGCACGAAAATGATCTTGCCCGGAGGCTTGCCGTAGACCCAGTCCTCGACTTCGATGCCGTCGATCGTTTCGCGGACCTTGTGGTCCGGCCGGCCGAGCGCCAGCAGGACCATGTCCTGATCCATGCCCTCGACGGCGCGCTTTTCATGGATGGCGGCCTGGAAGGGCTCGGGCAGGCTCTTGACATACTGCTCGGTGGCCGAGCGCTGCTCGAAGTCGAAGAGCGGCGCCAGGTATTGCTTCACCTCTTTGGCCTCGAGCGCCGGCACCCCGTTCGGAAACACCAAAGCGATCGAGGTGCCTGCCGGCTGGGCCGAGACCTGGCGGATCGGTACGGTTCGCACGCCGGTGCCGCCCGTCACCTGGATCCGCTCATACCACTTGCGCCCGCCTTTGAAACCCCCGTTGATCTGGAACACAAGGCGCTTGTCCTCGTAGTCGATCTTGGTGATCTGCACGAGGTCGCCGGCCCGTGCCGCCGGGCCGTACTCGGTGAGCGCGTCGGTCCAGGCCTCCTCGTCGATCTTGCCGGAGGTGTCGATCGCGAGCGCCTTCTTGGCGCGCGGGAGCTCCCGCTTGGCGGTGGCGAATTCGGCCGTCAGCTCGCGCGTCAGCCAGATGCGCTGCTCCGGAGTCAGCTTCTCGCCCGCCCCCAGCGCCATGGCCAGGATCGCCGCCAGCGATCCGGTTCGAGCCGCCTGCGCGATCGCCATCTATAGCTCCTTTCGCCGCCGTGCGAGATACGGTGTCTGCCCGAGGATCGGCGCCTTCCACAGGTAGAGACCGAGACCGCAGAGAACCAGCGAGGTCACCAGCCCGCCCTCCGGCCCGTAGGCGCCGCCGCTCCACAGGCTGCCTGCACGCCACTCCATGGCGTAACCGCCTAATCTTATTGTAAAGCCGCTTAACTCGGCGCCGAAGAGCGGAAGCATCCAATTCCAGCCGAAATGCAGGCCGATGGGCAGCCAGAGATCGCCGCTTCGCAGAAAGGCCACGCCGAGGATGACGCCCCAGGCGGCGGTGTTGGCCAGCGCGAGCGGCGTGGCGAACTGGTTGGCGGTGTGCGCTAGGCCGAAGATGAGGCTGACCGGCAGGATGGTGGCGAAGGGGCCGAGTTCGACGAGCAGCGTCTGAAAGCCGTAGCCGCGGAAGAGCAGCTCCTCGCCCACGGCGCCGAACAGCAGGACGACGGTGACGAAGAGAAAGCTCGTCCAGCTTGCCGGGTAGTCCGGGTCCGGCTTGAGGGCCGCCGCTCCGACCAGGATCGGCGCCCCAAGCGCGATCAGCGCAGCGCCGGCGCCGCCGGCCAGACCGACCAGCAGATTCCGGCAGGAGGCGGCGTTCCAGTGCATGCCGATGTCGGCCAGGCGGCCCCGCTCCCAGATGCGCAGCGCGAGGGCGTTGGCGACGGCGGCCGATGCGAAGGTTCCGAGCGCGGCGCCGACCAACATATCGCCCGCCGTGTAGGCGACGGCGGAGAACAGGGGGAGGCCGACCAGCACGAGCAGGACATAGACGCCCAGGCGGACTAGCAGGCCGAGCTTTCTCTGCCGCGCGCCGCCCTCCATCCGTGTCTCAGTCGGGCAAGCGTTTTACCTGGACGCCGCGCGGGGCGACCTGCACCGGCAACAGCTCCGCTCCCTCGCGCACGATCGCTGCCGAGACCCTCTCCTGCGCGCCCGGATCGACCAGGAAGAAGACGCATCCGCCGCCGCCCGCCCCGCAAACCTTGGCGCCGAGCGCGCCCACCCGGCGCGTCACCTTGACCAGCCGGTCGATCAGCTCGGTGGTAATGGTGGGCACGTTCCTGCGCCGGTGCGCCCACTCCTCCCTTAGCAGGCGGCCGACTTCGTTCCAGTCCCCCTTTTCGAGCGCCGCGCGCATGGCCCGGGCGATCGCGGCGATCTCGTCGAAGTTCCGGTGCACGCGACGGTCGCCCTCAATGTGGGCCTTCATGACCTCCCAGTTGTTGATGCCGGAGTTGCGCGGAATGCCGGTGTAGGCAAGCACCGTGCGGCGGTTGAGCTCCTCGAAGTCGACCGGGATCGCCTCGCGATGAATGCCGTCCGGCCTGAACTCGATCGCGTTGACGCCGCCGTACATCGCCGGGTAGTAGTCCTGCGAACCCGTCGGCACGCGGATGATCTGTGATTCGATGTTCTGCGAGATCTCGCGGATCCGCTCGAGCGAGTATCCGGCGCCGGTCAGCTTGTTGAGCGCGGCGTTGATGGCGAT
The DNA here is from genome assembly GCA_938003835.1 of uncultured Bryobacteraceae bacterium. GTDB lineage: Bacteria > Acidobacteriota > Terriglobia > Bryobacterales > Bryobacteraceae > CALKXJ01. The sequence goes on from CALKXJ010000004.1 coordinate 127,275, forward strand.
GATCAGCGCCGAGGAGCCGGAGATGCCGCCGCCCACCGGCGCCTCGGAATCGGTCTCGATCGACAGGCCGGTCCTGGGGCGGAAGAAGCGGAGCTGGTAGGCGACCAGCGGCAGCCGGTAACTCGGCGCGGCCACGAGCTCCTCGATCGAGGCGAAGCTCTCGGCCTTGCCGGTGTCGCGGGAGCGAAGCTCGATCCGGCTATCATCGCGGGTTTCGATCAGGCAGCTCGCGTAGCGGGTTACGGCGAAGTTTACCGTGAGGGCATTCTCGTGATAGAGATACAGCGGCCAGATGTCGAGCGTGCCGCCCGCCAGGTCGACGCGACACGGCGCTTTCGAGTGGAGGCGCATGACGTATTGAGGCAATTATGCGGCCCGCGGCGCGGCGTTTGCAACGGCGCCGCAGCCGGAGTAGGCTGCAAGAGACGGTTATCCCGATATGAGTACAGATGTCCTGTCTCGAGCCCGCATCAGCCGCCGCGGCCTTATGTCGGCGCCGGCGCTGTCCCTGGCCGCTCCAGCGGCTCCGAAGAAGTCCGTGGCGGCGATCGTCACCATGTACACCGACGACCGGCGCCTGAAGTCGCACGCTTCGGTCATCGTCGGCCGCCTGCTCGAAGGCTACCGGCCGAACGGGATCTTCACCGAACCCAAAACGCGGGTCGTTTCGATGTATACGGACCAGGTGCCCGAGAACGACCTGAGCCGCGGCCTGGCCGAAAAGCACGGCTTCACCATCTACCCGACGATCAAGGACGCCCTGACGCTCGGTGGTGACCGGCTGGCCGTGGACGCCGTCTGCTTCGTGGGCGAGCACGGTGACTACCCCTGGAACGAGCGCGGCCAGAAGCTTTACCCGCGCTTCGAGCTGATGGAGAGGATTGTGGAGGTCTTCCGGCGCAGCGGCCGGAGCGTTCCGCTCTTCTGCGACAAGCATCTGTCCTACTCCTGGCTCAAGGCGAAGGAGATGTACGAGTGGTCGCGCGAGCTCGGCTTCCCGTTCATGGCCGGCTCCTCCATCCCGGTGACCGTGCGCTTTCCGGAGCTGGAGATTCCGTATGGCGCCAGGCTCGAAGGCGCCGTGGCCCTGGGATACGGCGATTTCGACGCCTACGGATTTCACACGCTCGAGGCGCTCCAGGCGATGGTGGAACGCCGGGCCGGGGGTGAGACGGGCATCCGGTCGGTGGAGTGGATCGAAGGGGAGGCGGTCTGGAGGTGGCGCGATAGCGCAGAAGGACGCTGGAGCGTGCCGCTCGTCGAAGCGGCGCTCAAGCGCAACCCTACCGCCAAGGGCGGCCGTCCCGAAGACAATGTCAAGAACCCGGCTGTCTTCCTGCTCGAATACAGCGACGGGCTGCGGGCGGCGGCATACATGCTCAACGGGCATGTCTCCGGCTGGAGCTTTGCGGCGAAGCTCGCCGGGAATGCGGAGCCGCTGGCGACCTACTTCGGTTTTCCGGACCGCGAGAAGGGGCGGCCGCTCGCTCATTTCGATGGTCTGGTCGACTGCATCGAGGAGCTGTTCCTCACCGGCCGGCCGCGCTACCCGGTGGAACGTACGCTGCTCACCACCTGCGCCCTCTCCATCCTGTTCGAATCGCGGGTCTGGAAGCGCCGGATCGAGACGCCGGAGCTGGCCATCGCCTACCAGGCGCCCCGGGAAAGTTATTTCCAGCGGGCTTAGGGGACGCCGATGAAACCCTTCGTGTGGAACGTCGCGCTTGATCCCGAGGCGTACGCGGAAGTGCTCCACTCGGGCCTGCCTGTGGACTGGTATCCCTGCGCGGCGAAAGGGCCGCCGCGCGACGGGCGGCTCGCCCGCGGCGCGCGCAACACGTTCTGGAAGGCGCGCCAGTCGGCCCTGCTCGCCGATTTGCCCGGTCCGCCTGTTCCGCCGCAACCCTACACCGCGGCATGAGGCGGCGATGGCGGAGGCGCTGAACGCGCTTCTGGCGGGACGCTGACCAGGCCGATCTCGGCGGCGCGCCCGTGGCGAGGCGTCGAGGACTTTGGGCGTTTCGTCGCGTCGCCCACCATCGTCACTCTCTCCGCAGGCGGTCGGTGACCTCGAAGTGACCGTCGGAGTTGAACGTGTGGAGGCCGTCCGCTCCGTCCGGCGGCGTGAGAGCCCCAACCTCGGTTTCGGCGTAATCCGTGGGCGTCAACTTCACGATTTCCAGGAATCGGACGGCGCGCCCATAGCTTCCGGCGCCGTCCTGTGCGGGGCGGATCAGGCGGGAACCGTCGTGGAAAATCGCGCCGGCCGGGCGGGCCTGCCGGATATCGGCCGAGATCGGATTGGCCGGGTGCCAGGTCCACGGATCGAGCAAGGTGGGCGCGTGGAACAGGCAGAGCTTCACGGAGGCGGCCCGCGGGTCCCGCGCGGCGGCGAAGAACCAGTAGCGGTCTTCGCCGCGCAACACAGTTACGTCGAGCAGCCCGAAGTCGAACAGGTTGCGCTCCCGCACCCAGCCGTAGGGAAACTGCGTGGCGCGGTAGAGAGTAACCTTCCCGCTCTGCGCCGCCTCCGGGATCATGAAGAATTCGCCATCCGCGGCAAAGACGAACGGGTAGGAGAGATGCCAGGGCTCGTCGAGCGCCGCCCTGATCTCTCCGGCGATTCCCTCCGGGCCGAGTTCGGCGCAGGCGATGTGGCCTCGCCGGAGGCGGCAGTCGTACCGCTCGAAGAATAACCACGTTCGCCCCAGGTGGCGCACCACGAACGGGTCCGCGTAATCGTAACCGCGAGGCGGCTGGAGCCACCGGAAGCCCTCTGCCGAGTCGGGAATGCAGCGGCTGCCGCGAGCGGCCGCGGGCCGGAACCCGATCGACCATCGCCGGGAGCGAGGAAGCACCTGCGCCAGACGCGCCGCCGCGCTGCGGGAGAGCCGCCGGGCGAGAAAGACGGCCATTTCGCGATTGGAGGGGGTGCGATAGATGCGCCGCTGCCCCCGGTATGGAACGGAACCGGGCGCGCGTTCGAGCAGATGGTCCCAGCCAAACTCGTGCAGGTCATGCAGCGCGCGAATGGCCAGGTGAAGCGAAGCGAGGTACGGAGCCAGGCGGTTGCGGCTGACCGAGATGCCGGCCTCCGTCGCGGCGATCACCCGGTCGAGCACCAAACCGGCGTCCAGCTCCTCGCGGAGAACCTGCAAGAGGGCGCCGGAACAGGGATGCGCCTCGTAGAGCTCCCAGAAGTGAGGGGGGCCTCCCCGGTAGAACTCGTTGTCGCCGTGATGGTACGACCAGATGCCGTAGCGGGCGACCTCGAGAATCTCGCCCCGTATGATGTTGAAGCCGAACCGCAGAATGACATCGAGCTCGAGCTCCCGGAGACGCCGCACGGTCGGCTCGTCAAAGCGGTGTGTAAACCGGCTCGCGAGCGGCACGGTGACGATGCGCTCCGCCTCGTCCAGTAGCGGAGAGCAGTCGACTGGACGAAACAGGGAAGCGGTGGCAGGAAAGCGCTTTTCGTCCCAGCGCAAGTAGAGCGTCCAGGCGAGCCTCTTGCGCCTCTGGGGATCGCGCACCAGGCGCAGCAAGGTGCTCAATCTGCCCTGGCCGTGCGGCGCCGCCGCCTGCGATGGCGCACCGTTCAGCACCACGGCGCACAGCCTGGAATGGTTGGAGCGCGCCACCTGCTCGAGAATCGCCGCGAAGAACGCGATCGGGCTCATGTCGTCGAGCATCACGCCGACGCGCAGGGGCGGCCGCGTGGTGTTCGACGAGACGAGGTAATAGCGGTCGAACAGCTCCGAACGGAGTGTCGAGGGAATCTCCAGCCTCGGCCTGGCGTCGGGCGACATGCTTTTGAAAGGGCGCAGCCGAATCTCAATTCATTAAAGCAAAGGTACCGGGAGCTTCCGGCGCGGCCTCTTCGCCCAGCCACAAGGCTCTTGCGCGATCATGTTGGGCGAAGGAGGCGATGCCGTGTTAGGATTTCTCGGGTTGCTCGCGATGGCCATGGAGGCGCCTGGCGTTTCGTTTCAGAACCTGATGGAGACGATGCGCAACTTCCAGGAGAGCCGCGTGCTTCTGGCCGCGGTGGAACTCGATGTCTTCACCGCGGTGGGCCAGGGGGGTACGGCGGCGGAAGTGGCCTCGCGCCTCGGCGCCCACCCGCGCGGCACCGAGATGCTCCTCAACGCGCTGGTGGCGCTCGGGGCCCTCACGAAAAGCCGGGGCGTCTACCGGAACACGCCCGAGACGGCGCGCTATCTGGTGGCTGGCTCCCCTGACAACCAGCGGCCCGCGCTCATGCATACAGTGCACGTCTGGAAGGCCTGGACGACGCTCACCGACGCGGTCCGCGCCGGCACGGCGGTGACGCCGCCCGGAGTCGAAGGACGAGACCCGCAGTGGACGCAGGCCTTCATCGCCGCAATGCACCGCGGGGCGCTCTCGGCCGCGCCGGCGGTGGTGGCCGCCGTGGGGGCCGCCTCGGTTCGCCGTCTCATCGATCTGGGCGGCGGCTCGGGCGCCTATTCGATCGCCTTCGCTCAGGCAAATCCTGAACTCCAGGCCGAGGTGCTCGATCTGGCCTCCGTCGTCCCGATCGCGGAGAGGCACATTGCGGAAGCGGGGCTCACGGGCCGGGTGAAGACGCGCGTCGGTGATCTGCTCAAGGACGAGTTCGGCTCGGGCTACGACCTGGCGCTGCTGTCTTCGATCTGCCACATGTTCAGCCCCGAGGAGAATCGGGACCTGCTGCGCCGCACCTTCCGGGCGCTCGTGCCCGGCGGGCGCGTGGTGATCCGCGACTTCATTCTCGAGCCGGACAAGACGGCGCCTAAATGGGCCGTGCTGTTTGCGCTGAACATGCTGGTGGCGACGCGCGGCGGCGCTACCTACACCGAGGCGGAATACGCCTCCTGGCTCCAGGAGGCGGGCTTCGTTTCCATCGAGCGCCCGCAGTCCGATCTCATCCTCGCACGCCGGCCCTGAGCAGGATCTCGCGAAGCTCCTTCGCGGAGAGCACGACTGGGTTACCCTTCATCGAGCTGGCGCGCGCGGCCTTCTCGGCAACCGAGTTCAGGTCGCTTTCGCGGACCCCCCAGGCGGCGAGCGGCGGGATCCGGAGTTCCGCGGTGAGGCGCTCCACCCAAGCGGCGCCGTCCTCCGGCTCCGCGCTCTCCTCGCCGGTGAGGAGTTGGGCGATCTTCCGGTAGCGAATGAGCGCCTCGCTTTGGGGATCGCGCGCCCGGAGCGCGGCGATGTTCGCCTGCATGACGGGCGCAAGCAAAGCGGCGCAGACAGCCCCGTGGGGGGCATCGAACATCCCGCCGATCGGCGCGGCGAAGCCGTGCACCGCGCCCAGCCCGGCGTTGGCCAGGGCGAGACCGCTCAGCAGGCTGGCGAGCGCCATGTCTGTGCGCGCCTCGCGGTCGCTGCCGTCGCGGCAGGCCCGCACGAGCGAGCGGGCCGCGCGGCGGATGCCCTCCAGGCAAAACAGATCGGTAAACGGATTGGCCCGGATGGAAACGTAAGGCTCGATGAGCTGTGTGAGCGCGTCCATGCCCGTGCTGGCGGTGATGGCCGGCGGAAGATCGAGCGTAAGCTCCGGATCCACGACCGCCAGGCGAGCCAGCATCAGCGGGCTGCGCAGGCTGGCCTTTACCTTGTGCTCGGGCGATGCCAGGACGGCGTTGCGCGTGACTTCGGCGCCCGTGCCCGCCGTGGTGGGCACGGCGATGAAGGGAAGAGGTGTGCGCTCCAGGGGACGCCCTTGGCCGATCACTTCGAGGTAGTCGAGCGGATCGCCTTCGTTGGCTGCGAGCGCCGCGACGGCTTTGGCTGCGTCAATGGCGCTGCCGCCGCCGAAACCGATCACGGCCTGGGCACCGTGGCTGCGCGCCGCTGCCGCTCCGTGGCGCACCAGTTCGACCGTGGGCTCGCCTGACACCTCCAACCGGTCGACGGCCAGCCCGGCCGCTTCGAGCTGGGCTGCCAGCGAGTCGGCGCGAGCTTGAGGCAGTCCCCAGACGAGCATGACGCGCGAGCCGAGCCGGCGTGTCTCGCCTGCAACCTCGCCCGCGACGCCCGCGCCGAACAGGATGCGGTTCGCGGTGGCGAATTCGAAGCGCATCGCCGCGACTACCACGCCTCGTCGGGCGGAAAGACGTTGGTGTAGCGGACGCTCGAGCGCGGCTCGGCCATCATCTCGGCCACCGCGTCCCGCCACTTCTGATAGTGAGCGGTTTCCTTATGAGCGGCCGGAGCCTGCTCGTCGCGGTAAACCTCCACCAGAATGAAGCGCGTGGGATCGTCGGCCTGCTGGAGGACGTCGAAACGGGCCACGCCCGGCTCGGTGACGCTGGCCCGGGCGTTCTCCAGGGTCGCCTCCCGGAAGGCTTCGATGAACAGCGGCTTGACGTGCACGTGAACGTGGATGACGATCATCGCGGAAAACCTCTCGTCCTCAGGCAATCCTACGTCCGCCTGCCGCCCCGAGGCAAGCTGCCGCAGCCGGCCGCTAGAATCGAAGTGAGACCTATGTCAGACAAGCTCGTTATTGCCGGTCGCGAATTTCGCTCCCGGCTGATCGTCGGCACCGGCAAGTACCGCTCGTTCGAGGAGATGGCGCGTTGCCACGAGGCCTCGGGAGCCGAGATGGTCACCGTTGCCGTCCGGCGCGTCAATCTGACCGACCGCAGCAAGGAATCGCTGCTTGACTATATCGACCGGTCGAAATTCTTCATCCTGCCGAATACGGCCGGCTGTTACACCGCCGATGAAGCGGTCCGGACGGCGCGGCTGGCGCGCGAAGTGGGGCTGTCGAACTGGATCAAGCTCGAGGTGATCGGCGAGCAGAAGACGCTGTTTCCGGACAACGAGGGACTGCTCGAGGCCACGCGGGTTCTGGTCAAGGAGGGTTTCGTCGTCCTGCCGTACACGAACGACGATCTGGTGTTTGCGCGGAAGCTGATCGATGCCGGCGCGGCGGCGGTGATGCCGCTGGCGGCGCCGATCGGATCCGGCATGGGCATCCAGAACTACTCGAACCTGCGCATTCTGCGCGAGATGATCACCGAGGTGCCGCTGATCGTCGACGCGGGCGTGGGCACGGCCTCCGACGCCACCATCGCCATGGAGCTCGGCTATGACGGCATTCTGATGAACACGGCCATCGCCGAGGCGCAGAATCCGGTAAAGATGGCCGAGGCCATGAAGCACGCCGTGATTGCCGGGCGCCTGGCCTTCGAGGCCGGACGCATCCCGAAGAAACTCTACGCCAGCGCTTCCAGTCCGCTCGAAGGCGTCGTTCGATAAACTGGCCGGCATGGCCACATTCGACGTCGTCTTTGAAGGCGGCGGCGCCAAGGGCGTCGCCTTTGCCGGCGCGCTCGAGGTGCTCTACCAGGGCAACCACCGGCTGGCCCGCCTCGTCGGCACCTCGGCCGGCGCGATCACCGCCGCGCTCTGCGCCGCCGGTTTCACGCCCGCGGAGATGCTCGCCGCGGTCGGCGAGCGCGTGGACGGCAAACCGCGCTTCACCCGGTTCATGGACGTACCCGCGCGGAATTCCTTCGACGCCGGACGCCTGGAGCGAAGCCTGCTTCTTCAGATGCTCGAATCCATCGACGTGCCCTTCATTCCCGAGGCGATCGAGCGCCGCTTCGACCGCGCCTTGCTCCATGCGCTGCTGGCCAACCCGCTCTACGCCCAACTGTTCTCGTTCGTCGAGTGCGGGGGGTTTTTCGCCGGACGGGCCTTTCTCGACTGGATTCAGGAGAAGCTAGCCTTCAAGGGCATTGCCCCGAACGACACGCTGGCCGTCTTTCACGCCAAGACCGGCGCCGATCTGTCCCTGGTGGTCTCCGACACGACGGAGATGGAGATGCTGGTGTTGAATCACCGGACGGCGCCGGACGTGCCGGTGGCCTGGGCGGTCCGGATGTCGATGAGCATACCGTTCGTCTGGCAGGAGGTGATCTGGAGGGCGGAATGGGGCACGTATCTCGGGCGGAGCAAGACGGGAAACGTGATCGTCGATGGCGGCGTACTCTCGAACTTTCCCATGCGGCTGATTGCCACCTCGGATGAATTCGTGCGGGCCATTATGGGCGAGGCTAGCCCGTTCGAAGCGCTCAATCTCGGCCTCATGATCGATGAGAATCTTCCGGTTCCGGGCGCGGCGGCGAAGGCCCCTCCGGCGGGCAGCTTCCTCGACTTTCCTCCCGTCCGTCGCGTGGCCCGGTTGCTGGACACCATGATGGGCGCCTGGGACTCCGAGATGGTACGCCGCTTTAACGCCGAGATCTGCCGGCTGCCGGCGAAAGGGTATGGGGTGCTCGAGTTCGACATGGAGGGTGCGCGCCTGGACCTGCTCCTCCAGGCGGCGCGGCAGGCCATGACGGAGCACCTGAGGGCACGCCTGCGCTGAGACCGGGGCCTTTCAAGCCAGGCTCAGGTTCGCTTTGGCCGCGATGGACAAAGCGGCGGTCTCACCCCGGCTCAGTTTGGCGAATGCGGCGGCGGCGATCATCGCCGCATTGTCCGTCGCCAGGTGCGGCGTGGGGAAGTGCACGGGCAGGGGCAGGCGCGCCGAGGCGGCTTCGCGCCGCAAAGACGAGTTCGACGCCACGCCGCCGGTGATGATGATCGAGCGCGCCCCACACTGCTCGGCCGCCTCCGCGGCGCGCCGCAGCAGCTCTTCCACCACCGTCCACTGAAACGAAGCGATCAGATCCAGCGTGCGCTGCGGTGTGACCTCGAGCCACTGCGCCACGGTGGGACGGCCGACCGCGGCCACGAGTTTGCGCCGCCGGGCGACCTCCTCGTCGAGTTCGTGCTGCTCGTACCAGCGGAGCACGGCCGTCTTCAGGCCGCTGAAGCTGAAGTCGAGCGGGTTGCCTTTCATGCGGGCCAGAGTGAAGCGCACGGCGCGGGGATTGCCATAGGGGGCGAGCCGGTCGATGACCGGGCCGCCGGGGTAGGTGAAGCCCAGCAGCTTGGCCACCTTGTCGAAGGCCTCTCCGGCCGCGTCGTCTCGGGTCCGGCCGAGCAGGCGGTAGCCGAGCCCGGCGGTGACCTCGTACATGTGCGTATGCCCTCCGCTCACCACCAGCGCCAGGGCAGGGAAGTCGACCGGCCGGCCGCTGCGGCGCGCCTCGACGAGCACGGCATGAATGTGGCCTTCCAGGTGGTTCACCGCCACCAGCGGCCGGGCCAGCGCGAAGCTGAGCGACTTGGCGAAGGTCAGCCCGACCAGCAGCGAACCCACCAGGCCCGGACCCTGCGTCACCGCGATGGCGTCGAGATCCGCATAGCGCGTGCCGGCCTCCTCGAGCGCCGCCCGCACCACCGGCACGATCGCCCGGAGGTGTTCCCGGGAGGCCAGCTCCGGCACTACCCCGCCGTAGCGGCCGTGCGTGGCAAGCTGCGAGGCGACGACGCTCGAAAGGATCGCTTCGCCGGAGGCGACCACGGCCGCGGCGGTCTCGTCGCAGGAGGTCTCGATCCCCAGGATCTGCAAGTTGCTATTCTACCGTTGGCGCCGGATGGAACTGGCCGAATTCGACTATCACCTGCCCCCGGAGCTGATCGCGCAGGAGCCGCTCGAGGACCGGGCGGCCTCCCGCATGCTGGTGCTTCACCGGGCCGAGGGGCGGTGGGAGGACCGCGTCTTTCGTGATCTGCCGGCGTACCTGGGGCCGGGGGACTGCCTCGTCTTGAACGACTCCAGGGTGCTGCCTTCGCGTCTTTTCGGAAAGCGCAAAGGAGTGCGCTCGTTGCCCATCGGCAAGCGGAATCCGAAGCGGTGGCAGTACCTGAGCGGCCGGGTCGAGGTGCTGCTGTTGCGGCCATTGAGCCCGGACGCGCTCACCTGGGAGGCGCTGGTGCGGCCGGGCCGGAAGATGCGCCCGCGCGAGGTAGTCGAGTTTTCCGATTCGCTCAAGGCGGAGATCACCGGCTGGGGCGAATACGGGCTCCGGACGCTGCGGTTCGAGCTGGACGGCGATATTTACGACGCGCTGGACCGCGTCGGCCATGTCCCTTTACCGCCATACATCCGCCGTCCGGACCGGCCGGAGGATCGCGAGCGGTACCAGACCGTCTACGCGCGCGAGCGAGGGTCGGCCGCAGCGCCCACCGCGGGCCTGCATTTTACGCCGGAAGTGATCGAGGCCTGTCGCGCCGCCGGCGCCGAAATCGCGTATGTGACGCTGCACGTCGGTCTCGGCACGTTCCAACCCCTCCACACCGGCGTTGTCGAGCAGGCAAAGCTCCACGCGGAAGTTTTTCGCATCACCGAGGAGAACGCCGCGCGGATGCGCCAGGCCCGGCGCCTGGTCGCGGTGGGGACCACCAGCGTCCGCACGCTCGAGACAGTGGCGCGCACGGGGCCGCTCCGGGCTGCGAGCGGGGAAACCGACCTGTTCATCTACCCGGGCTTCGAGTTCCGCGTGACCGGGGCGCTGCTGACGAACTTTCACCTGCCGCGCTCGAGCCTGTTGCTTCTGGTGGCGGCTTTCGCGGGCAAGGAGCTGACGCTGGCGGCTTACGCCCACGCCGTGCGCCAGCGCTACCGGTTTTACTCCTACGGCGACTGTATGTTGATTCTCTGATTCACGGGTAGAGCCCGCGCAGCGCCGTGGCTTCGGCCACCCGCCCGACACCGAGCATGTTGGCAGCCAGGCGCATGCCCACCCGGCGCTCCATGTGGATGTCGAGCACTTCGTGAAAGGCCTCCTTCATGGCGCGCTCGAGCTTTCCATTCACCGTGCCGGCGTCCCAGCGCTCGTGCTGCTCGTTCTGCACCCACTCGAAGTAGGAGACGGTGACGCCCCCCGCGTTGCAGAGGATGTCAGGAATCAGGAAGATGCCGCGGTTCTCGACCACCCTGTCGGCGGCCGGGGTCAGCGGGCCGTTGGCCGCCTCGGCGATGATCTTGGTGCGGAGCCGGGAAGCGGTGTCGGCATCGACCGCGTTCTCGAGCGCGGCCGGGATGAGGATGTCGCACTCGAGCGCGAGCAGCTCCTCCGGACTGATCGGTTCGGCCAGCGGGAAACCCACGACGGTGCCGGTATGCTCCTTGTGGAGCATCAGCTTGGGGATGTCCAGGCCCTGAGGGTTATAGACGCCGCCTTTGGAATCATTGACGGCAATGACCAGGGCTTGGTGTGCGTCCAGCAGGTTGGCGGCGGTGGCGCCGGCGTTGCCGAAGCCCTGCACCACGACCTTGGCCTCCTTGAGCCGGATCCGCAGATGTTCGCAGGCCATCTCGATCGTGTAAAAGACGCCGCGTCCGGTGGCCTCCGAGCGCCCTTCCGAGCCGCCCAACGGGAGCGGCTTGCCGGTGACGACGGCGGGCACGGGGTACCCCTCGCTCTTGACCATGCTGTAGGTATCCATGATCCACGCCATCACCTGCGGGTTGGTGTAAACATCGGGTGCGGGAATGTCCTGGCGGGGACCGAGCAGGGGCAGGATGCCGACGGCGTAGCGCCGGGTGATGCGCTCCAGCTCTCCCGCGGAGAGCTCCTTCGGATTACAGACGACGCCGCCTTTGCCGCCTCCGAAAGGAAGATTCAACACGGCGCATTTCCAGGTCATCCACATCGCCAGCGCCTGGACCTCCTCGAGGGTGACGCCGGGGTGGTACCTGATGCCGCCCTTAGCCGGACCCCGCGAGGTATTGTGCTGCACGCGGTAGCCGGGGAAGCAGCGGACCTGGCCCGAGTCCATCTTCACCGGGACGGAGACCATCAAGACCCGCTCGGGGTATTCGAGCATAGCCCGCAGATCGGCGGAAAGCTCGAGCGCCTCGGCAGCCAAGCGAAAGTTGGCCAAGGCATGATCGAGCGCGGTGGGAGCCGCCTTGTGCGCGGACGCAATTGGTTCTAACAGGGACTGAGTTGCCATAGAAGCTCAGTAGTATAGCGAATTCCTCTTTCTGCTGGTCGATACGCCTCCCTCCGCCACGTGCGGGGTCAGCGGACTGAGGCCGGAGGTCCCAGGTGCTCCTCCAGGAACTCGAATGCCCCGACGCCGTGGATCTGGTGCGGGCCATCGAAGAACTCGATGCGGGTGCGGCCGGGAATTCTCAGGTCTGCATAATGGCGGCGGACGGTGGCGTACTCATAAGCCACCCACTCGTCGATCGAGACCCCGTCGCGGTGGCCGCGCTCGACCATGAAGGGCCGCGGCGCAATCAGCGCGGCCATCTCGGCGTAATTGAAGGTATGGCCGAGGTTGAACTCGAGCATGTCGTACTCGACCGTGAACATGTAACTGAAGGGGTGGTCCAGATCGGTGATCTTCCAGATCCACTCGTTGAAGTCACCCGAGCAGATCGACAGGGCGTATTGACGCAGTACGGCAGGCACCCGCATCGCCGCCTTGCCGCCGTAGGAGAGGCCATAGAAGCCGATGCGCGCGGGGTCGACGAACGGGAGCTTCGCCAGCCACTCGAGCGTGCGCTGGTGCTGGCCGATGATGAAAGAAAACAGCGAGAGCTTCAACGGGTGTGCCTTGCGCAACAGGATCCGGAAATCATGCCCGCCGATGTAGGGATTCTGCGGGGCGTAGACCACGTAACCTCGCTCGGCCAGCCGCGCGGCAAAACGCGCATAGACGGTTTCGGCCTGCGGGTTCTCCGGGGCGATCAGGTCTTGCGGCCGGCCTTCGAGACCGTGCTGGCACACCACCACCGGGCGGCGCTCGCCTGGGCGGAGGTTTTTCGGAACCAGCAGGATGCCGTAGGCGAACACGTCGGACCAGACGGGTAGCAGCACCTCGTAGCCGGCGAAGGCGTCCGCGTCATAGATGCGGCGCGTCTCGGGCGCCAGCGGTTCCGAGGGCGAAGGCATCTTCCCGATCACCTCTTCCCAGAAGATGCGCCGGTAGGGCTCGACCGAGCGCTCGTATGCTTCCGGGCTCGAGAAGTCGAGCCGGGACAGGAACCGGCGGCGGACGAACTCCGAGCGACGGACCAGATGCTGGGTGTAATCGATTAGCTGGTCGAACTGTCGTTTTTGTCGTAGCTCGGGATCGAAACCAGAACGGACGTCTGCGGGCGGCCGCCCCGGCGCCGCGAGCCGGGCGCGAGGATCGAGGGACTCGACGAGCCGGGTGAGGGCCGCGCTCGAGCCCGGTCCGCCCTCGACGAGGCTGAGGCCCTCCCGGGCGCCCTGGCGCTTCCAGATGCGCCGGGCGCGCTCGAACTCGCGCCTCACGGCTTCGGGATCCGGCGTGCGGATGCGGCCAGGAGCGGCGCCGCGGCGGCCATCGCGCTCGGGCGGAGGTCCGGGTACGTCGGGATGTGCCGATGCTTCGATGATGAGCACGCGCGGAGAGACGAGGCCGGCAATCTCGGCGTCGCCCAGCTCCTCGAGCTGCGACCAGATGTTGCGATAGATCGGCTCGCTCCAGACCTCCTCCCTGGGGGCGAAGTAACCCGAGACGAGCGCAGCCCGAATGCGTTCGTCGAGCGCCGCCGCATGCAGCGCCAGCAGGCCGCCCTCGCCGTAGCCGATCACGCCGATGGGCCGGGGCGGAACCGAGGCCGCGAACCAGTCGACGAGGGCAAGCACTTTCTGCACCTCGTAACCGATGATGTGCCGGCCCATCTCGTAGGCCATTCGATAAACGAACTCGCGATGCGGCTGGTTGGTAAAGCGCACGCCCTCGCGGCCCGAGTAGGTGTCTTTGCGGTCGATCAGCGTGGGAATGACTACCAGGAATCCGGATTCGGCCAGGCGCCGGGCGAACTGCGCTTCGGCAGCGACGCCGGGTGCCACTCCAACGAGCATTTCCGGCGTCCAGTCCGCGTCGCCGAGAGCGACCAGACGGCCACGCGGCGGCTTGCGCGGCTCGAGCAGGAGCCCTTCGCCGTCGACGCCGGCAAAGACCGGCCAGCGGATGGCGCGCACCGTGTAGGAAGGCGCCGTCGCGACGATCTCGTTACGGAGGAGCGTCGCATCGGGCGCCGGCGCCTGGAAGGCGACCCGCACGTCGACCGCCCCGATCAGCTCGCGCAGGCGCTCCCGCAGGAGGGAAGCGGAATGTCCGGCGCTCTCGCGCCGGGCCGGGGCTTCCGCCAGCCGCCGCATCAGGTAGCGGTCGATTCCCGCCACCATCTGGGCGGCCAGATCTCCTTGCCGGACGAGCGGGGCGGTGTTTTCGAGCGGCTGGCCGAGCAGCGACCAGCCTGCCAGCAGCAGGGCGGCGAGTGTGCGCATGTCTCGATGTTAAAATAGGGACTTCTGGGTTCAAGCCTCGAATTCCATCCCTGGGGGGAAAACATGGAGAGACGCGATTTTCTGCGCCGAGTGAGTCTTCCTGCCGCCGCCTGGTGGCTGGGCCCGTCGGGTGCGGCTCAGGCCGCCGAGCCGTTCCGGCTGCCGGATCTGCCGTATCCCTACGATGCGCTCGAGCCGCACATCGACACGCTGACGATGCAGATCCATCACGGCAAGCACCACGCCGCTTACGTGAACAACCTCAACGCCGCCATCAGCAAGTATCCGGACTGGGCAGCGAAGTCAATCGAAGAGATCGTCCGGAACATCGACCAGGTGCCGGAGCCCATCCGCACCACCGTGCGCAACAACGGCGGCGGGCATGTCAACCACACCTTCTTCTGGGAGATCATGTCGCCCAAGGGCGTGCGCCAGCCGCGAGGCGAGCTGGCAAAGGCGATCGACAAGCGCTTCGGCAGCTTCGCCAAGTTCCAGGAGGAGTTCACTCGCGCAGCCATGGGCCGCTTCGGCAGCGGCTGGGCGTGGTTGTCGGTGGATAGAAACCGGCAGCTGGTGGTGGAGTCCACTCCGAACCAGGACACGCCGCTCATGGAGGGACGGACGCCGATCCTCGGCCTCGACGTCTGGGAGCACGCCTACTACCTGAAGTATCAGAACCGCCGGGCCGACTACGTTGCCGCCTTTTACAACGTGATTAACTGGGACCGCGTGAGCGAGCTCTACCGGAAGCTGGCCTGAGAACCTCGGCGAAGCCAGGCGCCGTGCCCGCGCAGCGCGACGAGGGTCTGCTTGCTGCGACGTTGCCGGGGGAAAGGATCGTGACGGCGTGGCGCGGACCTGGCCGGTCTGAAACGCTGTCTGGCGGAGCTTGCTTTGACTTCCGTAGCCTTGTTGCCTGTGTCGCGATCGTACCGGGCAGTTTCACGGCCCCTCCCGAATCAAGGATTCCTTCCGGCGCCATGAGGCGGACGGGAGCTCGGCAGTGATAGAGAAAGAAATCGACGGGCCGCTGTTGACCGTGGTAGTGGCCGTGGTTTGTGACACCCTGCGGTCGCGGTCCGATGTCACCTATCTGGAACGGACCTTGGAGGCGCTGACCCGCCAGCAGGAGGCGCCGCCCATGGAGATCCTGGTTCCCTACCACGCCGGCATACGGGGAATCGAAAGCCTCCGGGAGCGCTATCCGCAGGTGAAGTTCCTGCAATGCGAGAATCTGGCCACCTACCGCGCGGACGTTCCGGGTCGGGACCATCATGATGAGCTGCGCGCCCGCGCGCTGCGGGCGGCAGCCGGTGAAATCGTGGCGCTGACCGAGGATCACGGACGGCCGGACCCCCGATGGTGCGCCAATATTGTGAAGGCGTACCAGCAGGACTACTCCGCCGTGGGCGGCGCCATTGAGAACGGCGTCGACCGGCTGCTCAACTGGGCGGTGTACTTCTGCGATTTTGGGGCTTACCAGAATCCGGTCGCTGCCGGGCCGACAACAATGATCAGCGATGTCAACGCCTCCTACCGGCGTGAGGCGCTCGAGAAGATTCGTCCGGTCTGGGAGCAGAGCTTCAACCAGGTGCTCGTTAACCGCGCCATTTTGGAGCGCGGCGGCAGGCTCGGCATCTTTCCGGATATTGTCGTCCGCCAGTACCGGGAGGGCCTGCGGTGGAGCGAGGCGCTGGCGGAACGCTTCATCTGGGGGCGCTCGTTCGCCGCGGCCCGGTGCGGTTGGATCGGGCGCGGGGAGCGGCTTCTGAGGGTCGTCATCGCACCTGTTCTGCCCGCGGTCCTGGCGGCTCGGATGGCGGCCAACGTCTTGCGGAGGGGCCGCCTGCGAAGAAAGTTCGCCGCCGCCTTCCCGCTCATCCTTTTGCTTGAGGTGAGCTGGTCGCTTGGGGAGCTCACCGGCTACTTGACGGGCACCGCAACCGGAGCCGACTAGTGGTATTCTGAACACGTTCGACGCCTCCTTCCCGGGATCGGACAGGCGGTGAGCGGGCACGGGACGGCTTGGATGGACCGGCCGCTGAATTTTCTTCACATCACGACCTTCTACCCGCCTTACAGCTTCGGGGGGGACGCGATTTATGTGTACCGGCTGTGCCACGCGCTGGGCGATGCCGGCCACGAGGTCGACGTAGTCCATTGCGTCGACTCCTACCATCTGCTGCATCCGGATCCGCCGCGGCTGGAGTTTGCGCCTCATCCACGCGTGAGGCGACACGAACTGCGCAGCCGCCTCGGCAGCCTTTCTCCGCTGTTGACCTACCAGACGGGCCGGCCGCTGCTTAAAGGGCGGCAGTTGCGCGAGATTCTCTTCAGCCGCCACTACGACGTGGTGCACTTCCACAATATTTCGCTTCTCGGTCCGAAGATCCTCACCTTGAAGCCGGCCGGGCGTCCGATCAAGCTCTACACAGCTCATGAGCACTGGCTGATCTGTCCCACGCATGTTCTCTGGAAGTTCAACCGGGCGCCCTGCGACCGGCCGCAGTGCCTGGCTTGCACTCTCCGCGCGTGGCGCCCCCCACAGCTTTGGCGGTACACGCGCCTGCTGGAGCACTGCGCCGGGCACGTCGATCAGTTTCTCTCGCCGAGCCGTTTTTCCGCGGGGATGCACGCCAGCCGCGGCTTCCCACATCCGCTGGCGCCTCTTCCCTATTTCACCGAGTTGCGCGACGAAGATTGGAGTGCCCCGGGCCCCCGGCCGCATCCGCGTCCCTATTTTCTGTTTGTTGGGCGGCTGGAGGCGATCAAGGGACTGCACACCCTGCTTCCGCTCTGGAGCCAGGTGAAAGGGGCCGATCTGCTGGTGGCGGGGGCGGGAACGCAGGCCGGGCAGTTGCGCGCCATGGCGGCGGGTGACGCGCGGATTCACTTTCTCGGCGAACAATCTCAAAAGCAACTAGGTTCTCTTTACTGCCACGCCGTCGCCTGCATCGTGCCTTCGATCACTTATGAAACATTCGGGATCGTCTCGATCGAGGCGTTCGCCCGGAAAACCCCGGTGATCGTCCGCGACCTTGGCGCGCTGCCGGAAGTAGTCGAGGAAAGTGGCGGCGGCTTTGTCTTCCGGACAGATCGGGAGTTGCTCGAAGCGATCGAGGCGGTGCTGGCTTCCCCCGGGCTGCGGAACGAGCTGGGCGAGCGCGGCTACGAGGCGTTCCGGCGGAACTGGAGCCCCGAGGCTCACCTGAAGCGGTACATGGAGATCATTGAAGCGACAGCGAAAAGGAAGTATGGAAAGGCCCCATGGAAAGCCGCTGCGGAAATTCACGCCGCGCGGCCCTGAGGGCGTCAGGGAATTATGTCGACGTTCTTGATTACCGGCGGCGCCGGTTTCATCGGCTCGCACTTGGCCGAGAAACTCCTGGACCTCGATGAGAAGGTTCTGATTCTGGACGACTTGTCGAGCGGCAGCGTGCGCAACATCGCCCACCTGCGGTCCAACCCGAAGCTGGAGTTTCAGGCCGGTAGCATCTTTGAGCGCGGCCTGCTGCGGGAGATGGTGGACGCCGCCGACATCATCGTCCACCTGGCGGCGACCGTGGGGGTGCTGAACATCATTGAAAGTCCCGTCACGACCATTCAGAACAACGTCGGCGGGACGGAGGCCGTGCTACAGGCGGCGGCGAAAAAGCGGAAGAAGGTCATCGTGGCCTCCACCTCCGAAGTCTACGGCAAGAGTAACGAGCCGGTTTTCCGGGAGGACGGGGACCTCGTATTCGGGCCGACCAGCAAATCCCGCTGGAGCTACGCCTCGAGCAAGGTTGTCGACGAGTTCCTCACGCTCGCCTATTGGAAGGAGTACCGTGTTCCCACAATCATCGTCCGCCTCTTCAACACTATCGGGCCCCGGCAAAGCGGCCGCTACGGGATGGTGGTGCCGCGGTTCCTGCGGCAGGCGCTCTCCGGGCAGAACCTGACGGTCTTCGGCACCGGCAACCAGAGCCGGTGTTTCACTTATGTCGCCGACGTGGTGGAGTGGCTGCTGCTGCTCGCCGCCAACGACAAGGCCGTCGGAGAAGTGTTCAATCTCGGCAATCCCGAGGAGGTGACCATCAACGAGCTGGCGCGCCGCATCATCGAGCTGACGGGCGCCCGCGTCGGCATCGACCACATCCCTTACTCACAGGCCTACGAAGAGGGGTTCGAGGACATGGAGCGGCGGGTGCCGGACATCACCAGGATTCGCGCGTTCACTGGTTACTCCCCGCGGTATTCGCTGGATGACGCCCTCCGGCTCACGCGCGACTGGTTTGTCGCCGAAAAGATTCTCGAGGAGTCCACCGCCTTCCACTATGGACTCGGGCAGCTCGGGGGCGCCCCGCGCAGTGTCAGGCACGACAAGACCTCCGAGTGACGCCGCGGCCGAGGTTTCAGGCGCCGAAGCGGTCGCGGGGTTCCCTGCCTCGCCTGCTTCTCCGGCGCAGGCGCGGAATCTGGCGCGAAACTATCTGTTTCTCGTGGCGGGCGAGACACTGGCCAAGGCGGCGAACTTCCTCGCCTTCGTCTGGCTGGGACGGACGCTTGGGGCGGAGCGCTACGGAAGCCTCGAGTTCACCCTGGCCCTAATGGTCTTCTTTACGCTTCCGGTGGATATGGGACTGGGAGTCTTCGGGGCACGGGAGGTGGCCCGCAACCCGCAGGCCGGCGCGCGCCTCTTGGCGGGGATCACGGCGCTTCGCGGTTTGCTCGCCCTGGCTTCGATGGGTTGCCTGGCGGTTGTTGCCGTTCTGCTTCCCGTACCGGCCGAAGTCAGGGAGCTCCTGTTGTTCTACGGGTGCAGCCTCCTGGGAATCCCGTTGCTGTTGCAATGGTACTTCCAGGGCCATGACGAGATGCTTTGGGTGGCGCTGGCCTCGGTGGTTCGCTACGGCGTCTTCGCCGGGCTGGTTCTCTGGCTTGTTGCTCCGGAGACCCCCCTCCGATGGGTCGGGCTGATCGAGTGTGCGGCCGTGTCGGCCGGGGCGCTATTCTGCGTGTTCGTGGCGCTCCGGCGGTTCGGCGTTTGGCCGCTGCGCCTGGCGGGAGTCCGGGCGGGGGCCGCCTACCTGCGCGAGGCGGCGCCGATCGGGCTGACCGAACTGGTCTGGGCCTTGCTGTGGTACGTCGCCACGGTAGTCTCCGGCCTGCTGGTCAAAGACGCCTCGCTCGGCTGGTTTGGCGCCGCGCACCGCATCCTGATGGCGCTTCACACCTTCGTCTGGCTGTATTTCTTCAACCTGCTGCCGTCGATCGCGCGGACCTCCCACGGCCCGAGAGACGAGCTGGAGAAGCTGCTTTCGGTCTCGCTTCGGCTGACCGCCTGGGTCGGCATGTTCGTGGCGCTTCTCGGAACTGTTCTTTCCCAGGAGGCCTTGCGGCTCGCCTACGGAGCCAGGTTTTCCGCAGGCGGGCCCGTGCTGGCGACGCTCGTCTGGGTAATTCCCGTCGCCCTTGCGAGTGGCCACTACCGCTATACGCTGATCGCCTACGGCCGCCAGGCGCTGTTGTTGCGCGCCACCGGATGTGCCGCAGTCGCAGTGGTGGCCGGATGCCTGATCCTCGTTCCGCGTGTAGGCACCCTGGGAGCCGCGTGGTCACTGTTGGCGGGCTGCGTGCTCGAGCTCGGCCTGACCAAGGGTTACGTCAACCGCGAGATTGCCCGAGTGCCGGTCCTGGCTTCGGTGAGTCGTCCGGCGGCGGCCGCCGCAGGCGCCTTCTTGTTGCATCGGGGACTTGATTTCCGGGATCCCTTTCTGGCGGGCGCAACTGTCGGGCTCGTGTTTCTCGGCGTGATGGTGGTCTGGGAACGCAGCCGGCTGATGCGGTGGAGGCAGGCAGGCGGGCCGACTGGGGGCCGGCCACAGGGACAACCATAGCGGAAAAGGGGGCTATTGAGGCGATGGCTAAACTGGGGGCGAGGGTGGCGGCAGCGTGCGTCGTCGCCGCGGGTCTAACTCTGCTGGCTGCGGCAGCCTTCCTCTCAGCGGCGGGCTGGGAGGAGCTCCTGCGGGGAGAGGCGACCGGACGGCTGGCCTGGGGTCCGAATCTGTTCCGCGTCCTGCTCGTTGCCCACGGTGCCGTGTTGGCGGTCGTCGGGATCCGGCTGTGGCGGAAAGGGTTGGCCGAGCGCCGCCGTCTTGAGTGGCCCGAGGCGCTGTCATTGTCCGCACTCGCGCCTTTGCTGGCGCTGACGCTGGTAGGGGCCGTGCTTCGCCTGCTTCACCTCGAATCCCAGCTCTGGCTCGATGAGGTGCTGACTCTGGTCGAAATTGTCCGGCGATCGCTCGGGGAGATCGTCTCGAGCTTCCCCAGCCAAAACCAGCACATGCTCTATTCGATCCTGGCCAAGTTCGCCATGGAGATTTTCGGAGAGAGCGCCTGGGCGCTCCGGCTGCCGGCCGCCATCTTTGGCGTGCTGAGCCTGTGGCCGCTCTATGCCCTGGGGCTCCGGCTGAGCGGGCGGCTTCCCGCCCTGCTCGCGTGCGCCCTTATGACGTTCTCCTACCACCACATCTGGTTTTCCCAGAACGCTCGCGGCTACACCGGGTTGCTCCTGTTTGCCACCCTGGCCACCTGGCTGTGGATGGAGGCGACGCGGCGCGACCGCTGGTCATGGTGGCTGGCCTATGCCGTCGCCGTCTTCTTCGGAGTCTGGGTCCAGATGACGATGCTGTTCGTCGTAGCCGGGCATGGGATTGTGTGGCTCGGGAATCTCCTCCGGCGGCGGAGGGCCCTGAGCGCTGTCGACGCCAGGCCTGTCGTCGCCTGGCTGCTGGCCGGTAGCTTGAGCTTGCAGGTCTATGCCTTCAGCCTGCCCGAGTTCCTGCGGTCGGCGGCGGGCGAAGTCTCGATGCCTTCGGCCTGGACCGATCCGCTGTGGCTGGTGGCCGAGGTGGTTCGGAATCTGTCGATCGTCCCCGGAGGCGTGGCGGCCGTTGCGGCTGGAGCAGCCGTGCTCGGGCTCGGCTGGTGGAGCCTGTTCCGGCGGGACGGCAGCGCGGCGCTGGCCATGGTGCTTCCGGTGGCGCTCTGCGCGGTGACCATGATCGTGCTCGCTCACAATCTCTGGCCGCGCTTTTTCTTCTTTGCGATGGGCTTCGCCTTGCTGCTCGTGGTCGAAGGCGCGCTCCGGTTCGGGGAGCTTGCGGGCCGGTTGTTTCGAGGGCGAGCGTTGCTCACCCAACACCTGGGCCCGGGGGTGGCAGGACTGCTGGTGGCCGCTTTCATCGTCACTTCAGGCAAAGCCTGGGCCTTGCCGAAGCAGGACTACCTGGGGGCGAAAACCTACATCGAGGCACGACTCGAGCCCGGCGACGCCGTCGTGGCGGTGGGGCTGGCGGCCAAGGTTTACAAAGACTACTATGCGCCGCACTGGGCGGTGGCTGCGACGCCGGAAGAGCTGGACAGCCTGCGGCGGAACCACAGGCGCCTATGGCTGGTGTATACCTTGCCCGTGCAGCTTCAGGGCTTCGAGCCCGGGCTCTGGGCGGCCATTCAGCGCGACTTCATCGTCGTGAGTGTCTTCCCCGGAACCTTGGGCGGCGGCGAGGTCTACGTCTGCCGGGAGCGGGCGAGCCCCGTACAATGAGAGAGCGGTTCCATGAACCAGGCGCTCAGTGTGGTCATCCCGGCCTATAATGAACGGCACGCCATCGCCGGGGTGATCGAGGAGGTGCGCCGTAGGCTGGTGGAGAGCGGCCTGGCGCCGGAAATCGTCGTGGTGGACGACGGTTCCACCGACGACACCTCGGCAGCCGCCTTCGCCGCCGGCGCGCGCGTGATCCGCCACCGGAGCAACCGGGGTTACGGTGCGGCGCTGAAGACCGGCATCGTGGCGGCGCGCCACGACATCATCGCCATGCTCGACGCCGACGGAACCTACCCGGCGCAGGCAATCCCGGCGATGGTCGAGAAATTACGCCACGCCGACATGGTGGTCGGCGCGCGGGTGGGAGAGCGCGTGCATATTCCCTGGGTGCGCCGCCCGGCCAAGTGGGCCTTAAACCGGCTGGCGAACTACGTCGCCTGTGCCCGCATTCCCGATCTCAACAGCGGCCTGCGAGTGTTCCGGCGCGATGTGGTGCTTCAGTACTTTCCGATCCTTCCGGATCAATTCAGTTGGACCAGCACGATCACGCTGGCGCTTCTCAGTGACAAGTACGCCGTCGATTACGTGCCCATCGACTACCGGCCCCGGCAGGGCCGCTCGAAGATCGTGCCCTGGGATGCGGCAAGCTTCGCCGTGCTCATCCTCCGGACGGCCATGCTGTTCCGGCCGTTGCGCGTCTTCCTGCCCTTGGTGGCGATCAGTGCGGGCTACGGGGTCATCAAGGCGCTGATCGACTTGCAGGAAATCGGCAACTTGTCGGCCTCGGCGACGCTGGCCCTGCTCAGCGCGCTGTTGATCCTGTTGATCGGGATGTTGGGTGACGCCATCGCCACTCGGCTGGGCCGGCTGAACGTCAACCCGGTGATCGGGGTTCAGGCCCAGAGTGTGGAAATGGCGGCTCAAGAGGAGGCGCCGGACGCGGCACGGGCGCGGGGCGGAGACTGAATCGGGATGGATCCACTGCGGCTCTACCTGCTCGGCGGGCTCCTGCTGCACAAGGCGGTCTGGGAGGTGCTCAAGCGGCGCCACCCGGCTTCGGTCCGTGGTTCTCCGGCGAAAACGCCGCTGGCGCAGGCGGCCAAAGTGGTCAAGGTCGCCATCCTGGTAGGAATCCTGGTGCAGACGCTTGTGCCCGACGTGCTCCCGATTCTGTCCGAGCCTGCTCCCCTGCGCGCCATCGGCGCGGTGCTCTTCACGCTGGGTCTGGCGGTAGCGGTCATCGCTCGCTTCCAGTTGGGCGAAAACTGGTCGGACATCGAGGCCGGCCTGATCAAGCCCGATCACCAACTGGTGGCTGCGGGCATCTATCGCTGGGTGCGCCATCCGATCTACGCGGGCGATCTGGTGCTGCTGGCGGGACTCGAGCTGGCGCTCAATTCCTGGCTGGTCGTTCTTGTGCCCGCGCTGGCCGTCGTGATCTACCGCCAGACGCTCCAGGAGGAGCGGGCACTGATCGCGCGCCTGCCGGGCTACGCCGACTACTGCCGCCGGACCTACCGTTTCTTGCCGTTCCTGTTTTAGCGCAGGGCCCCGTGCTACCCTGGTTTCCAATGGGCCCCTGGGAACGCGCGCGCCGGCATCTGCGGATCACAGCGCAGAACTACTCCTGGGGCGACCCGCCGACCCCGCCATTCCTGATCCTGTTCATCAACTCCATCTGCAACCAGACCTGTGAGCACTGCTTCTACTGGCGGAACCTGAACCGCCGCGACGATCTCACCGTCGAGGAGCTCTGGAACCTCTCCCAGGACCTGGGCCGCATCGAGAACCTCAACCTCTCGGGCGGCGAGCCGTTTCTGCGAAAGGAGTTCGGCGAGATCTGCCGGTTTTTCATCCGGAACAACCGGGTCAAGCAGATCTACGTGCCGACGAACGGCTCTTTCGCTGACCGCACCGTGCGGGCGCTCGAGGAAGTTTTCAAGGAGCCGGACCTCGACCTGTTCGCCGTCGAGCTCTCGCTGGACGGCATGGCCGAGTTCCACAACGCCTTTCGCGGCATGCGCGACGCCTTCGAACGGGCCATGGCGACCTATGACGCGCTCGAGGAGTTGCAGCGGCGGGAACCGCGCCTGCGCATCCACTCGATCTCCACGGTGACGGACACCAACGTGGAGGAGATCCGCCGGCTGACCACATATCTCTACGAGCGCTGCCCGGCAATGGATCACCACAATCTGGCCATCATCCGGGGCGATCGCAAGAATCCATCGCTCCAGGGGCCGGCGCTCGAGCAGTACCGCAGGCTCTACGAGTACGTGCGGGCGCTTTGGGCGCCGCGGGAGACGGGCCGCTACGGCGCCATCGTCGAGCCGATGCTCCAGATGGCGAAGATGCGCACCGCGGCCGAGCAGCGCCAGGTGGTCCCCTGCCGGGCAGGCACCCTCAGCGCGGTGGTCTATTCGAACGGCGACGTCAGCGTCTGCGAGACTCACCCGCCCGTGGGCAATATCCGCCAGAAGCCGTTTTCCGAGATCTGGCGGTCGGAGGAGGTGCGGCGGCTGCGGCGCTCGATTGCCGCCAAGGAGTGCTATTGCACCAACGAAGTGTTCCTCTGGCCGAGCATCGTCTATCAGCCGGTCCAGCTGGTGAAGATCTTCCTGGCGTCGAAAGCCTGGCAGAAGCCTGAACCGCTCGGCCCGACCCCGCCTTCGGAGCCCGAACCGGCAGGTCCTCTCAAGGTCCTTCAGTAGTTCCTGGCCTCCTCGAAGATGCCGAGAAGCCGCCGGGCCGCGGCGTCCCAGGAGAACTGCTGCGATCGCTCCAGCGCTTTCTCCGACAACCGGCGGCGGAGCTCGGGGTCGGCCAGCAGGGACTCGATGGCGGCGGCCAGCGCCTTTTCATCGCGCGGGTCCACCAGGAGGCCCGCGTCCGCCACCACTTCGTCGAAGGCATGCCCGGCGCTGGCGACAACGGGCGTTCCGCAAGCCATGGCCTCGAGCGCCGGAAGACCGAATCCCTCTTCGAGCGAGGGCAGCACTACCAGGGTTGCGCCGTTATAGAGCCGGCAGAGCTCCTCGTCCGGCACCCAGCCGGTGAACTCGATTCGGCCGGCGATGCCGAGTTCTCGCGCCAGGGTTTTCAGAGCTCCGGTGGTGCCCTGGAAGGAATCGGACTGGAAATCGCCGGCAAGCACCAAACGCAGCTCGGGCCAGCGTGCCGCCAGGCGCGAGGCGGCCTTCAACAAGGCGGCCACGTTCTTGTGCGGGTTGAAGCCGCCGACGTAGAGCAGGTACGGGCGGGCCGCCGGCGGCATATCGAGCTTGCGGAAGACCGGCGACGCCGCCTCGGGCACGACCCGCACTCGAGCGGGGTTGACCTTCAGGTTCTCGATCAGGCACCGCCGGGAGTAGCCTGAGACCGTGAGAATCAGGCTGGCCTGGGCCGCCGCCAGGCGGCTCTTCATCCGCCAGAACAGCGCCTGCCGCCAGGAGCGGAAATGGACCTTTGGATCGCGCTCGGGAATCGTGTCATGGAAGCAAACCACCACCGGAAGGCGGCCGACGACCGGGAAGTAGGAATACGAGGCGGGAAAGAAAAACAGGTCCAGCGGTTCCCGGCGCACCGCCAGGCTCATGCGCAGCAGGTCGCGAAGCGACCGGCGCCCCTTCCAGGAGGCTGCCTGCGTCACGGCAACCGACAAGTCCACGCGCCGCAGCCTGAACGGCCCCGGAACGGCGAATGTGTCGAAGGCCGCCGGATCGAGAAAAACGACATACTCGTTGTCGCGGTCCACGCGGCCCAGGGCGGCAAGGATCTCCCGCAAGTAGCGGCCGTAACCGCGGCGGTTACCCCAACAGCCGCCGTCGACGCCGATGCGCATGCTTACAGTATGCGACGCAGGCGGCGGAGCACTCGCCGGAAGGCCAGCCGGGCGGCAGCCCGGCCGGTGACGGCGCGCTCGAAACGGGCGAGGTCTTCCAGGTAATAGACGTCCAGGCGAGGCAGATCAAACGGATCATCGTCCGGCTGGACATATCTGAGTTCGGTGCCGCAGGCGACCTCGTAGAACTCGGCCGTGACCCGGCGCACGTCTGGGGAGCTCGAGCCGTACGGGTAGGCCAGCGATCGGGGCGGCCGCCCGATCCGTTCGGCGATCTCCTCGCGGCAGCGGCGAAGCTCTTCGCGGGCCCGCTCCGGCGGCATTGCCGCGAGGTCCGGGTGCGTGACGCTGTGGCCGCCGAGTTCCACTCCGGCCGCCGCCACCTCCACCAGTTCCGGCCAATCCATCAACTCAAGCCGCGGTATGCTCGCGTACCCCTTTTGACTCCAGTCATTGAAAGCCCCGACCCGGCCGCTGACGACAAAGACTGTCGCCGGGAGGCGATGCCGCGTGAGTACGGGCAGCGCGTGCGTCACGAAGTTGCGATAGGCGTCGTCGAAGGTGAGCGCCACCGCCCCCGGACTCCGGCGTATCTCGGGTAAGGGCACAACGCGCACGCCTCGCTCGACGAGGAGCTCCATCTGGCGCCGGAACACATCCGGGTGCATGGAGATGACCGAGCCGCTTTGGTCGAGCGAATGATAAGCCAGGATGGCGGAGCCGATCGCCCCAGGAGTGCTCATTGCGCTTCAGCCCACCAGGGTGAGCGAGTAGCTGTTCCCGGGCGCTCCGGGCGGCGCAGTAAGCTGCGCGGCCCCAACCTGCGCCGAAACGTAATACTCGCCGAGCGCCGCATCCCGCGGAAACGGCCCGAGGAGGGCCTGGTAGGTTCTGCGCCCGGCGAGCGTCGCCGCAACGCTCCGCCAGCGCGAATGCCCGAGCGTCCGCCAATGGAGGGTGACGCGTTGCGGGGCCGTCCTCCCGATGACGAGTATGTTCAGCCGCACGCGGGTCTCGGGTGAGAGCAGGCCGGGGCGCGTGGGTACAACGAGGCGTGCGAGGGCCTCCTCATCCGGCGCTGTCACCTCGGCGAAGCGCCGCGTGAGCTCCTCCGGTACCTCGCCGAGATACTCCGCCAGGGACAGAGGTAACCGGAAGAGCGCCAGGCGGACGAACTTGTTGTGCTTGGAGGCGAGCGTGCCGAGATCGTTTCGCGTCGCCACGATGCGCTGGAAGGCCAGCATGGCCGCGCGAACCTCGCCCGCCAGGCGCAGCCACAAGGGAACGGCTTCGGTCGAGACGAGCTGCCGCGCCCCCGCCTCATCGCCGGACTTCTTGAGCTCCGCTGCCTTGCTCAACGCTCGGTGGATCGCGCTCGCCAGCGTCCAGGCCTCAGCGTAAGGCACGAGGAACTCGACATGCCCGGCCAGATAGGCGAGCCGCTCGCGCTCGACCGGCGAGGTTGCCTCCGCCACGAGCGCCCGGAACTCCTCGAGGACCTCCTTCTGGGAGGCGATCACCCCGGGATCGGGGTCGTAGCCCGCCCAATAGGTGAAGGCTTCGTTATAGTCGCCCGAGAACTGGCGGATGACGGCATGCCCGTCCTTGAACTCACCGGTGAAGCTCGAAAGCAGCTTGCGGTTTCGATCGATGTCGTCGAGCAGGCGGGCCAGGCGGCCCGCGCGTGCTCCGGCGGCCTGGGTCACGGCGTAGTCCTGATAGTAACGGGCCGGCTCGAGCGTGGCGTCCCACAGCGCCCGGGCGAAGAAACCGGCCGTGGGATCGACGATGCGGTGGCGCCAGTGGATGCCGAGCATGCCCTGGCAACCGTAGCCGGCCGCCAGGTCCACGTCGCGCCTGAAGCGATGCACGTGGAACTGGGCCTGCCACATGCCCGGGTCGTCCTCGAGCCAGGGAATCGGCCAGCGCTCGCGTCCCTCGAGCTTGCCGAAGACCTCATGGATGGGATCCCAGCCGAGCGAATCGCTGAGGCAGGAGAAGACGATGTCGCCGGGAAGCCTTTCGTGGAAATAGGCGAAGTGGCGCGCCACGCCGCCCCAGCCGGACAGCACGAGGCGCTTTGAAGGAGCGTGCCGGCGCAGGAAATCGTGCGCCTGAACAAACGGCGTGAGCGAGAGCGGAATGCCGGTGCGCCGGCTCTCCCAGTTCATCTGTTCGTCTTCCCACAGCCAGACGTAGTCCACGTCCGGGTAGGCTTCCAGCAACTGGGCGAGCCGCGTCTCGAGCAGGCGGCGCGCGGTCAGGCTTTCGATATCGAAGCGTGGCTCGGCGGTGCGGCGCTCGGGCATCTCCGCCGGGCGCACCTCGGGCGGCAAGGCGCGCCAGATCTCGTCGGGAATCTGATAGGGCTCAAAGCCGATGCCAGTGCGGATTCCCAGCTTGCGGGCGAAAGCGAAGGCGTTGCGCAAAAGGTTTCGCGCCAGCTCCGCCGCCTCCCACGGGTCGCGCGCCTGGCGCGCCGCCTCAGCGCCGAACACCTCGCCGTCGTAGAAGTCGGCGCCGCCCATGGTGAAGCGCGAGGTCCGCTGCGGCAGGTAGCCCCAGCGATGCGTCGCCGTCGTATCGAGGAAAGCCAGGTGGCCCGCGCCCGCGAATTCAAAACTCAGATAGGACTCGGCCCACTGCCGGCTGCCGGTGTAGACGTGCATGCCGAACAGATTGAAGCGCATGCGGAGCATGGCCTCGAAGTAAGCCAGAAAGTCCTCCTCGTTGTAAACCGTGATGCAGTTCAAGAAATCAGGCCAGGGCAGCAGCCCGCGCAGCGGAAAGCGCGGTGTTGCCGCCCAGCTTGCCCCTTCGGGAGGCAGCCGGAGTTCCGCGGAAGCGTTCAGCGGGTAGCTCTCTCCGTCGATGCCGAAGAAGGCGCCCTGGCGCTCCAGGAAGTCGAAGACAGAGTACAGCAGAGCCGTCGGGCCGGCGGCGGTGAGTGAGAGGATGTTGCCGCGAGCGGCGATCTCGTAGCTTTCCGGGTTCTTGAACCGGCCGGGCTCGACGCTCAGCCGCAGCAGGAGCTCATCGGGCCGGGGTTCGGCCGATGCCTCGGCGTAGCGGACCTCCCGGTTGGGCTGTAGGCGCTTCAATCCCCGCGTGAGCTCGAGCGGCGCAAGACGCTCCGCGAATGAGGCTCCGCCGCCGCGGGAAACGAGGATGCGCGCAGGCCGCTGGCCCGGGGCGGCCATCGGGGCCAGGAGAGCTCCGGCGAGAAGCTGCCGGCGAGTCAGATCAGGTTTCATAACGGCGCCGTCCCACTTTACCACAGAAGAAGATTGCGCCCCGCCGGCCACTTAGTAAGTTCCTGTTGTCGGCCCGGCCTTGATTGTCCCGGTCTGTCTGAGACGGCCCTGACGCAGGGGCGATGATGTCCCGCCAGGTGTACAATCGAGCGTGGGCGGCGCCGCAGGAACGAAGTCCCAGCCGGCGCCGTACCCATGTATCATACGCCACGGAGGACGCTCTCATGACGGAAGCCAGCACGCGATTGCCGCTCATCGGCGAACCTGCCCCGGCCTTCCAGGCCGAAACCACGCAGGGACCGATCCGTTTCCCGGACGACTACAAGGGCAAGTGGGTCATTCTGTTCAGTCATCCGGCCGATTTCACGCCGGTCTGCACCACCGAGTTCATGACCTTCGCCGCCATGCAGGAGGAGTTTCGGGCGCTCAACTGCGAGCTGGTGGGCCTGTCGATCGACAGCCTCTATAGCCACATCGCGTGGCTGCGCACGATCAAGGAGAAAGTGGAGTTTCGCGGCTGGAAAGACGTGGAAATCACCTTTCCGGTGATCTCGGACCTGACGATGGAGATCTCCCGCAGGTACGGGATGCTCCAGCCGGCCGCGAGCACGACGCAGGCTGTCCGGGCCGTCTTCCTGATCGATCCGGAGGGAAAGGTCCGCGCCATCCTGTACTACCCGCTGACGAACGGCCGGAACTTCCAGGAGATCAAACGCCTGCTGATCGCCCTGCAAACCTCCGACGCCCACCGCGTCGCCACGCCGGCGGACTGGCAACCGGGCGAGGAGGTGATCGTGCCGCCGCCGGGTTCCTGCGGCGCCGCGCGGGAACGCGTCACCTCGCAGGATCCCTCGATTCGCTGCGTCGACTGGTTCCTCTGCTTCAAGAAGCTCGACTGAGAGCGGGCGAACGCGATCTCGTGCTTGCGGGTGAGGAGCTCAGAGCGCTGCCTGCCGGGCTCCTCACCGGCGGCGCGGTAGTCTATGCTACGGGAGAAAGCCTGAGCCGTTATGACGAGCCGAGAACGTGTCCTGACCAGCCTGAGCCACCGCGAGCCGGACGCCGTACCCGTCGACTTCGGCAGCACCGCCGTCACCGGCATTCACGTCAGTGTGGTCGCCGCGTTGCGGGACTACTACGGCTTGGAGAAGCGGCTGGTGAAGGTGCACGAGCCCTACCAGATGCTGGGCCTCGTCGACGATGACCTCAAGGAGGCCATGGGCATCGACACCGAAGGCGTCTTCCCGCGAAAGACGATCTTCGGCTTCGAGAACCGCGGCTGGAAGAGCTGGCGCTGCCAGGACGGGCTCGAGGTGCTCGTGCCGGAGGACTTCCGGACGACGGTGGACGAAAACGGTGACATCCTGATCTATCCCGAAGGGGACCTGAGCGCGCCGCCGAGCGGCAAGATGCCCAAAGGCGGCTTTTTCTTTGACACCATCGTGCGCCAGGAGCCGATCGACGAAGAGCGCCTCAATCCGGAGGACAACCTCGAGGAGTTCGGCCCCGTCACCGAGGAGGACCTGGAGTACTTCCGCCGCGAAGTGGAGGCTGCCGCCTCGAAGGGCCGCGCGGTGGTGGCTAACTTCGGCGGCACGGGCTTCGGCGACATCGCGCTGGTGCCCGCTCCGTTTCTGAAGCATCCCAAGGGCATACGGGACATCGCCGAGTGGTACATTTCGACGCGCACCCGGCGCGACTACATCCACGCCGTCTTCAGCAAGCAGTGCGAATATGCGCTGGCGAACCTGGCGCGCATCTTCGAAGCGGTGGGCAACCGCGTGGACGTGGTCTTTCTCTGCGGCACCGATTTCGGCACGCAGGAATCGGCCTTCTGCTCGCGCCAGACCTTCGATGAACTCTGGCTGCCCTATTATAAGAGGATTAACGACTGGATTCACGCCAATACGAGCTGGAAGTGTTTCAAACACTCCTGCGGCTCGGTGGAGCGCTTCATTCCCTCTTTCATTGAAGCGGGCTTCGATATCCTCAATCCCGTGCAGTGCTCGGCCGCCCATATGGAGCCGGAGCATCTCAAGTCCACCTACGGCGACCGGATCGCCTTCTGGGGCGGCGGCGTCGACACCCAGCGGACCCTGCCGTTCGGTACTCCGGCAGAGGTCCGCGAGCAGGTGCTCCGGCGCCTGGAGGTGTTCTCCAAAAACGGCGGCTTTGTCTTCAACTCGATTCATAACATCCAGGCCGGCACGCCGGTGGAGAACGTCGTCGCCATGATCGACGCCGTGCGCGAGTTCAACGGACGCCGGAGGTGAGCGGCATGGCTGCCTATCAGAAGAGCTTTCGCCTCTCGACCCGGGGCAACTGCCACGTCATCGAGATTCACCGCCAGGTGGAGCAGATCGTGCGCGAGAGCGGCATCCGCACCGGCATCGCCAACGTCTCGGCGCGCGGCTCCACCGTGGGCGTCACCACGCTCGAATACGAGCCGGGCTGCCTCGCCGACCTGCGGCGGGCGCTCGACCAGATCGCCCCGCCTACCTCCGACTATGCGCACAACGCCCGTTGGGGGGACAACAACGGCTACTCGCACCTTCGCAGCGCGCTGATCGGCACCGCCAAGAGCTATCCCGTGATCGAGGGCCGCCTCGGCACGGGCACCTGGCAGCAGATCGTGCTCTGCGACTTCGACGACGGGCCGCGCGAGCGCGAGATCACCGTCACGGTGGTGGGTGAGCCGTAAGCGGCCGGCTCAGACGGGCCGCTCCGGCCAGGCGTGCTTGGGATAGCGGCGCGCCAGTTCGCGGCGCACCTGCGGGTAAAGGCGTTCCCAGAAGCCGGCCAGATCGGTCGTGGTCTGCACGGGCCGCTGATTGGGCGCGAGCAGCCGGATCACCAGGGGCTGGGCGCCGCGGGCGATCCGCGGCGTCTCGCGCAGCCCGAAGAAGTCTTGCAGGCGGGAAGCCACCCACGGCGAGCCTTCTTTTTCGTAGTGCACGCGGAGGCGCCGGCCGCCAGGCAGCCGGATGTATTCGGGCGCGACCTCTTCGAGCGTCCGGAGCGCGGCCGGCGACAGGCGTCGCTTCAGGTGCTCGATGAAGCCGCCCCCCTTTGCCGCCGCTTCGAGCTCGGCAAAGCTCCTGCGGCCGCGACACAACTCCGCGAGCGCCGCCTCGACGTCCTTTTCGGTCAGAGGCGCCACATCCGCGTGCCGGGCGGCGAAGGCGAGCCTTGCCAGGAAAGCATCGAGAGCTTCGCGGTCGGCAAAGCGGTCGAGGCCCGCCTCGAGCGCCTTCTCGGCCAACAGGCGCGCCGCCGCGTCCGAGTCGGGTCGCGGGTCGACCGACTGTTCCAGCACGATTCCTTCGAAGACCAGCGCGCTCACCGCCTCCACGCGCTCGGCAGTTCGGTTCCAGCTCAGGCTCCTTCGCTCCTCGATCCGGTTCGGAAACAGGTCGATGAGCCACTCCGCTTCGATGCCGCTGGCCAAACGGACGAGCGGCCGGCCCTGCTCGGGCCGTTCTTCGATGTCCACGGCGACCAACAAGTCATGGTTGCGGACGACGCTCTCAGGTGCCAGGATCGCGGCGCCGCCTGAGGCGAGCAGCAGCTCGTTTTCGCGCCGGCGCCGGGCGACGCGGTCCGGGAAGGCCTCGAGCACGGCCATGAGCAGGGCCTCTTCGCTCCAGGCTTCGGAGTGGCGTGCCCGCACCAGGCGCACGATCTGGCGGGCGAGCCGCTCGGTGCGCGGCGAGCGTTCCTGCTCGAGCAATGCGAGCAGGTCGGACGGACCGGCATGGCGGCTCGCCTCCGGCGACAAGCGTTCGCCTTCGCTGAGCAGCGCGGCCACGCGGCAGGCGGCTTCACCGGCGCCCCGCGACTCGGCCGCCACGATCAACCGGGCCAGACGAGGATGGAGCGGCAGGGAGGCCATCCGGCGGCCGGTCTCGGTCAGCCGCCCGCGCTCATCGACGGCGCCCAGCCGCTCGAGCAGAGACTCGGCGGCCGCGATGGCGCTGTCGGGCGGCGCCTCCAGCCACTCGAGCTCGGCCAGATTCCTCAGGCCGCAGGCGTGCGCCGCAAGGCTGATCTGGGAGAGTTCGCGGCGGGTGATCTCGGGCGTCTCCTGCTCGGGTCGCCGCAAAAAATCCTCTTCCGGGTAGAGACGGATCACTCGCCCCGGCCCGGTGCGCCCCGCGCGCCCGGCCCGTTGAATTGCCGAGGCTTTGCTGATGCGGCTCACGCGCAGCACCGGCAGGCCGGACCAGGGCGAGTCGCTCGCCACGCGCGCCAGGCCGCTGTCGATGACCGCCGTTACTCCCTCGATGGTTACCGAACTTTCGGCCACGTTGGTCGAAAGGATGACCTTCGGCGCCGGCGCCGGCGCCACGACGCGGTCCTGTTGCTCGGGCGCGAGATCCCCGTGGAGCGGAAGCAAGAGAAGACCGTGCCGGGCGGCCAGGGTCTGGCAGGCGCGCATGGAGCGGCGGATCTCGCCCGCTCCGGGCAGAAAGACGAGCACGTCGCCGTCGAGACCTTCGCGAATGAGCCGCTCGAGCGCCGAGCGCACCTGCTCCTCGAGCGGCTGCGCCGAGTGAGGCGTGTAGCGGATCTCGAGCGGATGAAGGCGGCCCTCCGAGCGAATCACGGGGCAGTCTCCCAGAAAGCGCGCCACAGGCGCCGCGTCGATCGTCGCCGACATGACCACCAGGCGCAACGCGGCTCGCCGCCTTTGCTGCAAGCGCCGCAGCAAAGCCAGGGCGAAATCGGTCTCGAGGTGGCGCTCGTGAAACTCGTCGAGCACGACGGTGGAGACGCCCTCCAGGGCGGGATCGGAAACCAATCGGCGTGTGAGCACGCCCTCGGTCAGAAACCAGAGTCGCGTCGCGGGCTCCCCGATGGTCTCGAGTCGCACCTGATAGCCGACCGTGCCGCCCAAGCGCTGGCCGAGTTCGGCCGCCAGGCGCCGGGCGGCCAGGCGTGCTGCGAGGCGGCGCGGTTCGAGCACCAGCACCTTGCCGGGCGCAAGCTCGAGGAGCGCCGGCGGCACGCGCGTGGTCTTGCCGGCGCCGGGCGGGGCTCCGATCACCAGATTCGGCCGGCGCTCGAGACTCGCGAGGATCTCCGGCAGAAGCGCATCAATGGGGAGCGCGGCTTTCGTCATTTGACTCGCATGGCCGTTTGCTGATTACACTCAAAGGGTTATGCGTGACCGTTATCCTCCGCTCGAGCCGCCCAAACGCCTGCTGCTGGGACCCGGGCCCAGCCCGGTCTCTCCGCGCGTCTATGAAGCGCTTCGTAAACCGATTGTAGGGCACATGGATCCCTATCTCTTCGAGGTCGCCGCGGAGATTCGCGAACTGCTCCAGTACGTCTTCGAGACACGGAACGAGCTGACGCTGGTAGTCTCCGGCACCGGCACCTCCGGCATGGAGACCGCCATCAGCAATTTCGTCGGGCCCGGCACGAAGGTGGCCGTCTTCGTCAACGGTTATTTCTGTGAGCGGATTTCAGAGATGGCCCGCCGTCAGGGCGCCGAGGTCGTGCGCCTGGAGAGGACCTGGGGCGAAGCATTCTCCCCCGATGAGGCCCGGGATTTTATCCGGCGCGAGCGGCCGGCCGTGGTGGCGTTCGTGCACGGGGAAACCTCGACCGGCGTGGTGCAGGAGGCCAAGGCGATCTGCGAAGCGGCCCATGAGGTGGACGCCCTCGTGATCGCCGACACGGTCACCACGCTCGGCAATATGCCGGTAAAAGTCGACGAGACAGGCATCGACATCGCCTACAGTTGTTCGCAGAAAGGGCTGGCTTGTACGCCCGGGCTGGCGCCGGTGACCGTTTCGCCGCGCGCCGCGGAGCGGCTGCGGAAACGGAGCACGCCCAACCGCTCTTTCTATCTCGACCTGGCCCTGCTCGAAGACTATTACCACAACCGGAAGTACCACCACACGGCGTCGGCGTCGCTTTTGTACGCCATGCGGGAGGCGTTGGCCGACATTTATGAGGAGCAACTCGAGCGGCGCTTCGAGCGCATTCGAAGGAACCATCGCGCCTTTGTCGCCGGCATCGAGGCGATGGGCCTCGAAATGCTCGTCGC
Organism: uncultured Bryobacteraceae bacterium; assembly: GCA_938003835.1. Lineage (GTDB taxonomy): Bacteria > Acidobacteriota > Terriglobia > Bryobacterales > Bryobacteraceae > CALKXJ01. Next base: position 162,202 of record CALKXJ010000004.1, read on the forward strand.
CGAGCCCAACCGGCTTTGGCCCTTGAACACGCCCCGGGTCCCGGAGGGAGTGGACGACGCGAAAGTGCGCCAGTACCTGCTCAACGAGTTCGGCATCGAGGTGCTCGGCGGCTTCGGCCCGCTGGCCGGCAAAGTGCTGCGGGTGGGCATCATGGGCGCCGGGTCGACCAGGGAGAACGTGCTGGCGGTGCTGGAGGCGCTGGAGCGGGCGCTGACCCTCCAGGGGTGGCAGCCGAAAGCAAGCGGCAAGGAGGCGGCTGAGGCCTTTTACGCCGGCTTGAACCTCTCGGCGGCTTCGACCGGAGCCCAAGCCTAGGCGCTGCGCGCCTGTGCACGCGCTCGTCTATGGATTCGGCGCGACGGCGCTGGCGCTTGCGGCGCGCTCGATCGTGAGCCTTTGGCGCAGCCGGGCCTGTTATGCGGCGCGGCTGGCCGACCGCGACCAAAGCCGCTATCTGCCGCGCGTCACCCTGATCGTTCCGGTGAAGGGTCCCGAGGAAGGGCTCGCGGAGAACCTTCGATCGCTCGCCTCGCAGGACTACCCCGCCTATGACCTGATCGTCGCCGCGCGCGAGGCCGAAGACGTGCCGCCGGGAGTGCTGCCGGAGAGGGCGCGATTGGTACTTGCGGGCGACGGAGAGGCATTGACCGGCGAAAAGGTGAATAACCTGATCGCCGCCGTCCGGCATGCCGCGCCCGCGACCGAAGTCTTTGCCTTTGCCGACTCCGACGGTCGCGTCGAGGCCGGCTGGCTGCGGGCGCTGGTGGCGCCGCTCGCTGAGCCGGACGCCGGCGCCGCGACTGGTTACCGCGCTTACGTTCCGGAACCGGCGGGTGCTCCGTCGCTCATGAGAGCTCTCTGGAACGGCTCGATTCTCGCCTCGCTCGGCGCCGGCGACGCGCCGTTAGCCTGGGGCGGCGCCATGGCGATCCGCCGGGAGACCTTTTTCGAAGCGCGGGTGCCGGATTTCTGGAAAGGGACGGTGAGCGACGATTACGGATTGGCGGAGGCAGTACGCCGCGCCGGAAAGCGAATCCGGTTCGCACCAGGCGCTCTGGTGGCCTCGGCCGACCACCTCGGCTGGCGGGCGCTCTTCGGTTGGATCCGGCGGCAACTGGTGATCACGCGCGTCTACAATCCGCGGCTGTGGTGGATGTCGCTCGGGGCGACGGTAATTTACTGCTCAGCGACGGCGGCCTCGGCGGCGGCAGCCGTCTCGGGTGATGCTGCCGGGTTGGGTTTGCTCGGGTTGTTGCTCGCTCAGGAGGCAGTCAAAGCAGCAGGCTGGATGGGGCTCGCCGCGCTGGCCCTGCCCGCGGCGCGAGCCTGGAGGAGGCGCCACGGCCGGCGTCTGCTCGGTTGGGCGCCGCTTAATCCATGGGTCTGGCTGGCGGGGCTGGCTTTCTCCGCTTGCGGGCGGCAGATCGAGTGGCGGGGCCGCCGCTACCGCTTGCGGCGACCAGGCCTTCACCCGAAACCTCATTTCGACTAGGGCCACGCGGGCCCCTTCAGGGCGGCCAAGAACGCCATTGCTTCTCGAACGCGGACCAGCTGGCGCGGTGCCTACCTGCTGCCACGGTACCAGGCGCCGGACGGCATACCGAGGTGCCACTACGGTCCGCCGGGATCTGGGAGAAGGGTCTTCCCCCCTTTCTTTCCCGACGATTTCCGCCGGTGCAAGGGTCCGGCTCGTGACGATCGACAGCATCGTCTTGCTCGGGCCGGCGAGGCCGGGGAACTGGTTTGCTCATCAAACGCACTCGGCGGAATCTCGGGCGGCCCAGTCGCAAAGCCCAACTCATCAATGAGAAATTGACGCGCCCACGCGCTCCGTAGCTCCAGGTGCTGGATATGCCATTCGAGCGTCCCGGGTCGGTAAATCAGCTCCGGCACAAAAGCAACAAATGTGGGCGCCTCCACCGCTGGATCCCAGCACCAGCCGCCCAGTTGGCTGAACGGCATCCACCTCGTAGCCTCGGCAACATTGAGCAGCCGCGGCAGGTGCAGATTCAGATCGGCTTCGAGAATGACCGGTAGCCGGAGGAGTAACAACAGGCCCTTGCCGAGAATTGGATGGGATTCGCGCCGGGTGACTTGGACCAGGCTCGTCAGACGTACTAGCGGTTTCCGACCGAGAAATTTCTGAATGCAAACCGGCATCCAGCCCCAAAACGGGAATTCAACGGTAAGGCCGTCTTCGTCGTGTGTGGCCAAGACACGGTCTTTCAACCACGCTGCAACCCGGGCGAACTCGTTTTGAGTGATTGGGGAGGGTTGATCCGATTTCGCCGCGAACACCGTCTCGCGGACACTGAGCATATCGTCGGCAAAGTAGCGGAAGCCGGAGACGGGATGGCTCGAGTAGGCCGCCTCGCATTGCAACTGTGACGCGGTCCAATCCGCTCCGGCAAAGGCGTCAGCCGCCTGAATCGCCATTGCTCCGGCCAAGAGTGGCTTCAAGGATTCCACATTGTCGGCGTCGCAACGCAGCGCGCAGGTCAGCTTGACTTCGCCGCGTTGTTTGTCCCAAACAAAGGCGCTGAGTGATGCAAAGTGGTTGAGCCCATCGATCAGTTTGGCGGTCTGTTCCGTGTCCGGGACATTGCGCAGGAAATCGCTTTCGATGCGGATCGAGACGGCTGGAATCCCGTTCACTGCACTAACGGGATCGATCGACACCCGCTGGGCGAGATGCGCTCCCCACCAGGTGAAACGATCTTCCTCGCGCACGCTCCACGCGTCGTCGATTTTCATCACGCTGAACAGGTAGTTCAGGAGCTGCCTGGAGGCCTCCGGATATCCGGGGCTCACATGGATGTTGCCTATCTGCATCTATATATGTAACGGTCAAGGGCGAGATCGAGTTTCTAAGGTAAAAGACTAGGGATCGCGCTCGGAGTGTCGTTCGGGAGCGCGGCAGGAGGGACAGCCTGAGTCAATAGGGGTCAGCGCTGGCGCGGGCTCGGGCCTCGGTCTGCGGTAGCCGTTCCCGGGCTGCGCTTGCGTGAGGGGATGGTGCGACTCAAAGCCGGACCGCCGGAGGGCCTTTCAGCATGACTTCTTCCAAGATGTCCGGGATTTCGAACACCGCCCGGTTGGACACGCCGCGCGCGGCGGCGCGGTAGCGCTCCAAGTTGCCCGGCTCGAGCAGTTGCTCCACCGCCCGCGTCAGTTCGCGGAAACTCGGAACCACCAGGCCGAAGCCGTTCTCGCGCACCCATTCAGTGTTGTAGCGCTCCTGCGGCATCGTCCAGGCGTTGCGCTCGACGACCACCGGCAGATTCATCTCGAGCGCCTCGCTGATGCTTCCGGGCCCCGGTTTCCCGATAAAGAAATCGGCGAGCTGCATGAAATACGGTATCTCGACCGTGAAGCCCTCGACCCGGAAGGGATACGGAAGGCGGGACCGGCGCAGTCGCTCGGCCAGCGCCTGGTTGCGGCCGCACAGGAAGATGGCCTGGAGCGGCCGGCGCACCTTGCCGAGGCGCTGCGCGATCCGGAGCATCGCCGCCGAACCCTCGCCGCCGAAGAGCACCAGCGCGGTGGGGAGCTCTGGTTCTAGCCCCAGACGGCGCCGTTCCGATGCGCGGTCGACCAAAGGCGGCTCGAAAAACTGCGGACGCAGGATCATGCCCGAGACCTCGTAGATCTGCTCGGGGGCTAGACCGATTTCCCGCGCCTGCTCGGCAGCGCGTTTGGTTCCGCAGACCACGTATTGCGCCTGCCGCTCGATCCAGAAATGGGGCGGGTAGTCGGCCAGGTCGGTGAGGATGGTCACGAACGGAATCTTCGGATCAACCCGCTTTAGGGCTTCGAACATGGCGCGGTTGAAGTGGGGAATGAGCGAGACGACGAGCTCGGGCGGTGACGACCGCCAGAAGGCCTCCAGCAGCCGGACCTGCTCCGGGTGATAGAGCCGGACGATCCGATGGAAGAGGACAAGCAGGGCGCTCATGCCGAGCGTCCAGTTGTTGCGCAGCATCAGGTTATAGAAGTCCTGGATGCGCCGGCCGGTGTAGCGCTTAAGGAGGTCGATCTCGTCCAGGAGCTCCTGGAAGTTGACCAGGCGGATCTGCCAGGGGCGGCCCTGGCGTTCGGCTACGGCTTTGAGCGCGGTGGCTGCGGCGCGATGGCCCCCGCCCGCATCAAAAAAGAGGAGGTCGAGCTGGCGCGACAAGTTTCTATGGTACGCGAGAGGGGCATTCCCGGGCGCAACAAAAACTTTTACGAATGTTTTTCTTGCCTGTCATCGCGGTGTAACCTGGCGATGCCGATAAAGGGATATGAGTGTCGGAAGCGCCGGCGCGCGTCTGGGAAGCATATACACTGAAGGGAAGCACGCGATGCTCGAATTCATCGTCACGCGCGACCACCGGCTGATGCGGCGCGTCCACCGCTGGAGGGCGCCGCGCTGGGTTCGCCTGTGGATGATCTGCGCCACGCGCGGCGGAGACGGCTGGCTCTGGTATCTGATGGGACTGGTGATCCTGCTGTTCGGCGGCGCCAACCGCTACGCCGCGACGGCCTCGGCGGCCCTGGCGGCCGGCTTAGGCATCGTCCTGTTCCTCTGGCTGAAGCGCTTGGCCGGGCGCCGGCGGCCTTGCCACATCGAGCCTCACTGCTGGGCCCGGCTCCTGCCGCCCGATCAGTTCTCCTTTCCCTCGGGCCACTCCATCACCGCTTTCGCCGTGGCCACCTCCCTGAGCCTGTTTTACCCCGGTTTGATGCTCGGACTGCTGTTTTGCGCCGCCAGCATCGCGGTCTCCCGAATTCTCCTGGGCATGCACTTTCTGAGCGACGTGGTCGTCGGTTCCTTGCTCGGGGCTTCGCTCGGCTACTGGTCCTTCGCACTGTTTTCTTGACGCGGCCGCCCGGCCGGGCCGTCTATAGTGGTACAGGATAGGCGGCTGCCTCATGCTCCGGAGCACGCTCCTGTACCTGTCCCGCCACCGCCGGCTTCGCCGCTGGGCGGAGAGTTCCCCGGTTGCCCGGCGCCTGACGAGCCGTTTCGTCGCCGGGCAGACGCTCGAGGAGGGGCTGGCGGTTTGCGCCAGGCTGAACCAGGACGGCATCCTGGCCACGCTCGATCATCTCGGCGAGAACGTCACCTCGGCCGAGGAGGCCGCCGCCTCGCGCGATGCCTACCTCGCCGCGCTCGACGCGATTGCCCAGCGGGGCCTTGGTGCCACCGTCTCCATCAAGCTCACCCATTTCGGGCTGGAGTTCTCCGAGGAGGCATGCCGGGCCTACGTCACCAGCGTGGCGGGCAGGGCCAGGGAAACCTCCAACGCGGTCGAGATCGACATGGAGGCCTCGCAGTACGTGGACCGCACGCTTGGCCTGGTGACGGACCTGCACGAGGCGTTCGGGTGCGTGCGCGCCGTCATCCAGGCCTATCTGCGCCGCAGCGAGCGCGATCTTGAGATGCTCATCGGGCGCGGCATCCCGGTCCGGCTCTGCAAGGGCGCCTATATGGAGCCGCCTGACATCGCCTTTCAGGGCCGGCGCCAGATCCGCGCCAACTACCTGCGGCTGGCCGAAATGCTCCTCGCTCAAGGCCGTGATCCGGCCTTTGCCACGCACGACGAGCGACTGATCGCCTCCATCATCCGGCGGGCTGCCGAGCGCGGGCGCAATCCGGACGGCCTCGAGTTCCAGATGCTCTACGGCATTCGGAGGAGTCTCCAGCGCCGCCTGGTCGAACAGGGTTTCCGCGTGCGGCTGTACGTTCCCTACGGTGTCGCCTGGTATCCCTACCTCATGCGCCGCCTGGCGGAGCGGCCGGTGAACCTGGTCTTCATCGCCAAGAACCTGCTGATGAGGTGAGCCGTGCCGCGCTGGCGCATCGTTGTCGCGCTCGCTATCCTCGGACTCTTCGTGGGGGCTCTGGTATGGCTGGCGCCGGTCTATCTCCGCCATTACCAGTTCGCGCGGGCGGTGGAGCGCTTGATGGCCGAACCGGGCCTGGCGGAGCGCCCGCCGGAGGTGGTTCAGGTGGCCGTGGCCGCCCGTGCCGCCTCGCTCGGCCTCCCGGTGAAGCCCGAGCAGGTTCGAGTGGGGCGAAGCTCCGGCCGGCTCGAGGTCGAGGCACGCTATGTCGTGCGCCTCGACCTGCCAGTCTACACGGTCGACCTGCATTTTCGAGTGCGCAGCCGGAGCCCTGGAGCGCCGTGAGAAGATAGAGATTAAGGAGTCGCGTTGTCACAGGCACCCAAGAAGCCCGGGCGACCGAAGTCCGGCGCCAGGAAAGCCGCATTTCTCCAATTTCTGATGCGCCCGGCGGGCAAGGTCATTCTGGCCTCGCTGGTGGCGCTGGCGACCCTGGGGACGGTGACGCTCAGCTTCTTTTATCTCCGATTCGCCCGGCTCGCCGACGAGAAGCTCGCCGCCGGACCAATCGGGAGCTCGGCCATGCTCCTGGCGGCGCCGCGCAAGGTGGCCGTCGGCGATCAGGTGAGCATCGAGGAGCTGGTCGCGGAGCTCGAGCGGGCCGGCTACACCACCTCGGAGTCCAACCGGCTCGGTTGGTATCACGTGCGTCCGGACGCCCTGGAGTTCTTTCCGGGCCGCGAGTCCTATCTGGCGGGCGAGGGCGGAGCGACCATCAAGTTCGCGGGTGACCGCGTCGGTGAAATCATCTCCCTGCGGGACAACACACCGCGGACCGAAGTCCAGCTCGAGCCGGAGCTGGTGACGAACCTGTTCGCTCGAAACCGCGAGAAGCGGCGGCTGGTCCGCTTCCAGGACATTCCCAAGGTGCTGGTCGACGCCGTTATCGCTGCTGAGGACAAGCGCTTCTTCCACCACGCCGGGTTCGACCCGATCCGGGTGATCAAAGCGGCCTACGTGAACCTCCGCCAGCAGGAGATCTCGCAAGGGGCTTCGACGCTGAGCATGCAACTGGCCGGCGACCTCTGGCTGGACCGCCGGGAGAGGACCTGGCGCCGGAAGTTCGGCGAGGTGCTCATCACGCTGCACCTGGAGCGGAAGCTCACCAAGCAGCAGATCTTCGAGTTTTACGCCAACCAGATCTATCTCGGCCACATCGGCAGCTTTGCGGTGCGGGGCTTCGGGCAGGGAGCGCAGGCGTATTTTGCGAAAGACATCCGGCAGCTCACGCTGCCCGAGGCGGCGCTGCTGGCCGGCCTGCCGCGGGGGCCCGGCCTGTACAACCCCTTCCGGAATCCGGAGCGCGCTCTGGCGCGGCGGAACTGGGTGCTCGGTGAGATGCGCGAGATCGGCGCCATCACCGAGGAGCAGTACCGCGCCGCGGTCGAGGCGCCGCTCGGGGTCACGATGGGGGGAACCGAGGCCGGCGACGCGCCGTACTTTGTCGACCTTGTCAACAACTGGCTGCGGCAGCAGTTTCCGGAATACGATTTCCAGTCGGCCAACTACCGGGTGTACACCACGCTCGATCCGAACTTGCAGCACGCCGCCGTTGAAGCCGTGCAGACGGGCCTGGCGGAGATCGACGAGCGCTGCCGGCGGCTCGGGCGCACGCGGGAAAACGGCTGGCCCGAGGTGCAGGCGGCGCTGGTGGCTCTCGATCCCCGCACGGGCGCGGTGCGCGCGCTGGTGGGCGGGCGCAGCTACGCCGCCAGCCAGTTGAACCGGGCGCTGGCGCGCCGGCCGCCGGGCTCCTCCTTCAAACCCTTCGTTTACGCCGCGGCGCTCGAGAGTTCGCTCGAAGGCGGTCCCCTGACCATCACCACCACCACGACGTTGCGGGACGAGCCGACGACCTTTTGGTTCGACAACAAGCCTTACGAGCCAGGGGCGTACAAGGACGAGTACTACGGGCAGGTGACGCTGCGGCGAGCCTTCGCCAAGAGCCTCAACGTCCCGACGGTTCGCCTGGCGGAGATGGTGGGCTACGACAAAGTGGTGGACCTGGCGCGTCGCGCCGGCATGAACATGGAGATTCAGCCGACGCCGGCGGTTGCGCTCGGCTCCTACGAGGTGACGCCGCTCGAGATCGCCGGCGCCTATACCATGTTCGCCAACCGCGGGGAGGTCCTCAAGCCCTACTACGTCCAGATGATTCGCGATGAGGAGGGCCGCCTGATCTACGAGGCGCACCCGACGCCGACTCCGGCGCTCGATCCGCGCGTGGCGTTCCTGATGGTCGATTTGATGCAAGAGGTGATCCGGAGCGGCACCGGCGTGCGGGTCCGCGCCATGGGCTTCAGCGCTCCGGCGGCGGGCAAGACCGGAACATCGCACGACGGCTGGTTCGCCGGCTTCACCTCGGAGCTGCTGTGCGTCGTCTGGGTGGGCTATGACGACTACCGAGACGTCAAGCTCGAGGGCGCGCAATCAGCTCTGCCCATCTGGACGGAGTTCATGAAGCGCGCGCACACGTTCCGGGAATACCGCCGGGTAAAGCCGTTCGAGCCGCCTGAGGGCATCGTCACCGTGGACATTGACGTGGCCAGCGGCAAGCTGGCGGCCCCGGGCTGCGGCCCCGAGATCCGCGAGGAAGTCTTCATCGCCGGCACTCAGCCGGTGGAGCTCTGTAACGGCGGAGTCGTTCAGGTGGCGGGCTGGGAGACGGCGCCGGGCGAAACCACATTGTGGGGCTCGGCGGCCAGACCGGCCAAAGGTTCCACCGCGGTGAACGCGGCGAAGAAAGAGCCGGCCGCACCTGCCGAAAAACCGGCGGAAAAGCCCGAGAAAAAAGGATTCTTCCGGCGTCTGCTCGATGTGTTTAGATAGAAGCAGGGAGGCGAATTGATGGTTTCCCTCTACAGCATTGCCTTGCTGTTTCTCGCCGCCGGCCGGATCCAGGAGGCTCCGGCGTCCCCGCAGCAGCCGGCGGCCGAGCAGGCGCAGCCGCCGCGGGCAGCGGAGTTGACGCCCCACAGGCGCGGCGACATTCTGATGGCGCGCCGGATGTACCGCGAGGCCATCGAGACTTACCGCGAGGGTATCCGGGACGTCGCGGTGATGTACAACAAGATCGGCATCGCCTATCATCACCTGAACGATCTGAATGCGGCGCTCGAGAATTACCAAAAAGCTCTGAGCATCAGCCCGGACTATGCCGAAGCCATCAATAACATCGGCACGGTCTACTACGCAAAGAAGGATTATAAGCGCGCCATCCGAGAATACGAAAGAGCTCTCCGGATTACACCAAACTCCGCGTCTATTTACAGTAATCTTGGCACGGCTCACTTCGCTCGGAGGAAATACGACGCTGCGTTTGCCGCCTGGCAGAAAGCGCTCGAGATCGATCCGGAGGTCTTCGAGCACCGTTCCACCCAGGGAACCCTCCTTCAGGAACGCAGTGTCGAGGAGCGGGCAAAGTTCCACTTCTTCCTGGCCAAGACTTACGCCAAGGCGGGCCAGGTGGACCGGGCTCTGCAATATCTGCGGCGAGCTCTGGAGGAGGGCTTCAAGGAGAAGGACAAGATCCGCAGCGACCCGGACCTGAAGATCCTTGCCGGGAATCAGGAGTTCGAGGCGCTGATGGCGATGGAGCCGCGCGTTCTCTAATCCTGCTCGGTCACAAATAGAAGATTCGGTGATAGAGTAGGTTCCCGCTTTCCCGCTCCGCGGCGCCAATCCGGCAGGAAGAGCGCGTAGCCGCATAGTTGGAAGGCTTGGCCCACGCCGCCGGGCATGCCGACCGCCGCGAGCCGCTGAAAGACTATGCGAAGGCCTTGCTGCTACCGGGCGAGCGCAAGAGCATCGAGCCGATGGCCGCGCGGGTTTATCCCGAGCGCGTGCGGGCCGCCCGGCAATCCCTGCACCATCTGGTGGCGAAAGCAATCTGGAGTGACGAAGCGGCGCCGGCGAAGCCGCGCCAGAGGAAGGGGAGGCCGACGAAGCGCCCCACCGGAGCGCGGACCATAAGCCTGTGCCGGCGCGCAAGCCGGCGCTCAAAGCGGCCGAAAGGGCGTTCCAGGCGGTCCGCTGGCGGAAAGCCGGGAAGGGACGGCTGGGATCGCGCTTCCTGGCGTTGCGGGTGCGGCCCGCGCATCGGGACTGTCGGCGGAGCGACGCTCATGCCGGACAGTGGCTGCTGGAGGAGTGGCCGCGAGGCGCATAAGAGCCGTACAAATACTGGCTGTCGAACCTTTCACCAGGCACGCCACTCAAGAAGCTGGTCGAACTGGCCCAACACCCCTCGATCGTCGAGCTGGACTATCTGGAGCTGAAGCAGAAGCTGGGACTGGGGCATTTCGAAGGCCGCTGCTGGCGCAGCTTTCCCCGCCGCGCGAGACTTTGCATCGCGGCTTACGGGGCCTGGTGGCCCAGGGGAGCCGTTCTTCCGCCTCGCGCCGGCCATCCCGAACTCAGCCTGCCCCCAGCCTGAGAGTTACCCGCTGCGGGGTGGAGCCGGGCGTGGGGCGCCGGCCTCAGTCGTACTCCACTGTAACCCTGCGGCGGAAACTGGCGAAGGCAATTTTCCGGCAGCTTCCCTGCTGCCCTTCATGCGGCATTAAGCGTTTATGACCCAGTAGCCGTAGCGCAGCAGGTCCCTATTTTGCTGCCAGCTCCTGGCGCAGGCGGCTGTGGTGCCGACCGTAGGCGAAGTAAATAACTAGCCCGATCGCCAGCCATCCGAGTAGCCGGATCCAGTTCGGCCAGCCGAGACCGTACATCAGCAGAAGGTTCACCGCCACGCCGCAGATGGGAAGCAGCGGCACCAGCGGCGTGCGGAAGGGCCGCGGCGCGTGCGGATGCGACCGCCGCATCAGGGGAATCCCCGCGCAGACGATGGCGAAAGCGAACAGGGTGCCGATGCTGGTCATCTGCGCCACCACCGAAATGGGCATGAACGCCCCCATGGCGCCGACGCCGAGCATGAGCAGGAGATTGGACCGGTAGGGGGTCCGATAGCGGTGGTGAATCTGCGAAAAAGTGCCGGGCAGAAGGCCGTCGTGCGCCATCGAGAAGAAGACTCGCGACTGGCCGAGCAACATGACGAGGATCACCGAGGTGAAGCCGGAGATGATGGCCAGCTTCACCAGGGGTCTCAACCACTCGAACGGGGTGTAAGCGATGGCGACGGCGACCGGCGCCGCAGCGCCTTTGAACTCGCTGTAGTGCGCCAGCCCGGTCATCACCACCGAGAAGGCCACATAGAGCAGGGTGCAGATCGCCAGCGAGCCGATGATGCCCACCGGCATGTCCTTCTGCGGATGCCGGGCTTCTTGCGCGGCCGTGGAGACGGCATCGAAGCCGATATAGGCGAAAAAGATGATCCCAGCCGCGCGCAGCACGCCGCTCCAGCCGAACTCGCCGAAAACGCCCGTGTTCTCCGGAATGAAGGGCACATAGTTGGCCGGCTTGACGTACCAGGCGCCGACGGCGATGAAGACGATCACCACACCGACCTTGATGGTGACGACGATCGCGTTCACCAGGGCCGATTCCTTGATCCCGACGATCAGCAGCGCGGAAATGAGCACGACGATCAGGACGGCGGGCAGGTTGATCACGCCGTGCACCAGCTCACCCGAGGGTAATTGAACCGGCTGCCAGGGCGAGGCAACCAGTTGCGGGGGCAGCTCGATGCCCAAATCGTGCAGGAGGCTCACCACGTAGGCCGACCAACTGATGGAGACGGTGGCGGCGCCCACGGCATACTCGAGCACCAGATTCCAGCCGACGATCCAGGCGATGAGTTCGCCCATGGTGGCGTAGGCGTAGGTGTAGGCGCTGCCCGCGATGGGGATCATCGTGGCGAATTCGCTGTAACAGAAACCGGCGAAAGCGCAGGCGATGGCCGCGAGCACGAACGACAGCGCAATAGCCGGCCCGGCATGTTCGGCCGCGGCAATTCCGGTGAGCGAGAACAGCCCGGCGCCGATAATGGCGCCAATGCCGAGCGCGACCAGGTTCCAGGGCCCGAGCGTTCGGCGCAGCGAGTGCGTGCCGCCGTCGGTTTCGGCCAGGATGCGCGCCAGCGGCTTGGTGGCAAACAGTTGCGAGCTCAGCTTGATCTCTTTCGCCACAGGTAGTAAACGGGCACTCCCATCAGGACGATGATCAGCCCCGGCCAGGTGTAACGCGGCTTGTAGATGAGCAGCAGGATCTCGATCAGCCCAGCCGCCGCGATGTAGAGGGCCGGCACCACCGGGTAGCCGATCGCCCGGTACGGCCGGTCCAGATCCGGCCTCCGGCGCCGGAGAACGAACACTCCGGCGATCGTCAGCATGTAAAACAGTAAAACAGCGAATATAACATAATCGAGCAGGTCGCTATAGGTGCCGCTCAGCGTCAGCAGGCAGGCCCAGGCGCACTGCACGGCGAGCGAAACGGCAGGCGTGTGGCGCCGGGGGTCGATGCGGGCCACGGCGCGGAAGAACAGCCCGTCGCGCGCCATCGCGTAGTAAACGCGAGCTCCGGCCAGGATCATGCCGTTCATGCAGCCGAAGGTGGAAACCATGATGGCGAGGGCCATGATTTGGACGGCGACCGGACCGAAGACGACCGCCACTGCCGCCGTCGCCACCCGGTCCTCCCGGGCGCTCTGGATGGCTTCGAGCGGCAGCAGGTTCAGGTACGCCAGGTTGGTGGCTAGGTACAGCAGCGAGATCGTGGTGACGCCAAGGCTCAGAGCGAGGGGAAGGTTTCGTCGCGGGTTTCGCACCTCCTCGCCTGTGAAAGTGACGTTGTTCCAGGCGTCAGAGGAAAACAGGGCGCCCACCATGGCGACGCCCACCAGGCGCACCGCCGTCCAGCCCCAGTCCGCCCCGGCCCAGAAGTCGGAGAAGTTGCGCGAGACCGCTTCGGGGTTCCGGAATAGAAGCCCGAGAGCGGCCAGGCCGAGCAGCGACCCGGTCTTGGCGATGGTGAAGACATTCTGCACGATGGCGCCGGTGCGCAGGCCGCGCGTGTTGATCCAGGTGAGCAGGACCAGCACGGCAATGGCCAGCGCGTGCTGGGTCGAAAACCCGAAGCGCCCCACCCGCAGCAGAACGTTGCCGGCGGCAAACCAGGGGACCAGCTCCGCGGTGAAGCGCGCGAAGGCGACGGCGACGGCGGCGATGGTGCCCGTCTGGATCACCAGGAACAGCGTCCAGCCGTAGAGGAAGCCGCTCAGCGGCCCGAAAGCCTCGCGCAGGTAGACGTACTGCCCGCCTGCGCGTGGCATGATGGCGGCCAGCTCGCCGTAGCTCAGGGCGGCGATCAGCGTCATCAGCGCCGTCACCACCCAGGTCATCATCAGTAACCCGGGCGAGCCCGTCTGGCGAGCGATGTCGGCGGAGACGATGAAGATGCCCGAGCCGATCATCGAGCCGGCGACCACCATCGTGGCGTCGAATAGGGACAACTCGCGCCGGAAGACGCCGGATGTGGCGTCGTGCTTCATCCCGCGAGCCTCGCGGACGGCAACCGGCCTGCGGAGAGAGTCACGAGGCGGGATTATTGGCGGCCAGCCAGCGGGTGTCAAGGCGCGTGGAGGTCGCGAGGGTGGCTGCGGTTACGATGGCGCTCGCGGCGGCGCGGCTGCGCACGGCC
>CALKXJ010000005.1 GCA_938003835.1 uncultured Bryobacteraceae bacterium
TAGCAGGTCGCTGAAAAACTCCGGAACAAGACACCTCGGAAATGTTTGATGCGTCTTTCCTAGTGTAGGGACGCCATGAGAGGAGAAGACCGTCAGCAGCAAGAGATGTTCCTGTACGCGAGCCTGGAGGATCTGGTGCCGGCCGATCACCCGCTGCGGCCGATCCGGGCGATGGTGGACGAGGCGCTGCAGAGGCTGGACGACACCTTCGATGAGATTTACGGAGAAGTGGGGCGGCCGTCGATCGCGCCGGAGCGGCTGCTGCGGGCGCAGTTGCTGATGCTGCTGTACACAATCCGGAGCGAGAGGATGCTGGTCGAGCAGCTGCGCTACAACCTGCTGTTCCGGTGGTTCGTGGGTCTGGGGATGAGCGAGGAGGTCTGGCACGCGACGGTGTTCACGAAGAACCGGGACCGGCTGCTGGAAGGGGACGTAGCGCGGCAGTTCTTTGGCGAGATCGTGCGGCAGGCGAAGCAGCAGGGGCTGATGTCGAGCGAGCATTTTTCGGTGGACGGGACGATGGTGGAGGCGTGGGCGAGCCAGAAGAGCTTCCGGCCGAAACAGGAGAAGTCGGATGAGGACGAACCGAAACAGGGTGGGCGGAATCGGGAAGTGGACTTCCGGGAGCAGCAGCGGTCGAATGAGACGCACGAGTCGGTGACGGATCCGGAGGCGCGGCTGTGGCGGAAGAGTCAGACGGCGGAGGCGAAGCTGAGCTATCTGGGACACGTGCTGGGAGAGAACCGGCACGGGCTGATCGTGAACGTGCGGGTGACGAAAGCCTACGGGCGGGCGGAGCGGGAAGCGGCGGTGGAGATGGCGCGGGAGATTCCGGGAGGGACGAAGCGGGTGACGCTGGCCGGAGACAAGGGGTACGACACGCGGGAGTTTGTGGAGCAGATGAAGGATCTGAACGTGACGCCGCATGTGGCGCAGAACGTGAGCGGACGGCGCAGCGCGGTGGATGGGAGGACGACGCGGCATGAAGGCTACTGGATGAGCCAGAGGAGGCGGAAGATGGTGGAGGAGTTTTTCGGCTGGGCGAAGGTGGTGGCAGGATTGAGGAAGGTGAAGCTGAGGGGGCGGGAGAAGGTGGGGTGGCTGTTCACGCTGGCCGCAGCCGCGTACAACCTGGTGAAGATGAGGAACCTGATGGTGGCGACTGCCTGAGATGGGGGTAAGAGGCCCTCGGACGGCCCGAGCAGGCCGGCTCGAGGGGTGAGAGGGCAGTCCAAGCAGACACATTCTTCAGACAAAATCCACTCACAGGAAAAGCCGGAGAGAATTCTGCTGTATAATTCGGCCATTTTTCAGCGGCCTGCTAAGGGACTGAGCCGCGCTCACCACACCAGCGTTCGCACGGTTGCTGGCGCGACTCTCGCCGCCTGGCGACTTGACCGCGGCCGTATCCTGCTCGCCCTGGGGGGCCGCTGCCGAGGTTGACGGGCGCGCCATGTGGGTGCTGATGCGCCGGGAGCTTGTTAAGTCGGTCTATCCCCAACTGGCCGCGTTCGCCGAAGCAGATCCGCCACCTTCGCCGTGATGATCTCCTCAATGGCGGGGTGGAACCGGCCCGGAAGGCTTCGGTTGGCCTCCCCGCCTTCGTAGCCTCCCTCGCGAAGCACGCGCAGCGAGGGCACATAACCGAAGACATCGTTGGAATAGCCCGCCACCCAGGTGTCTTCCCAGCCGTGCTCAAACTTGAGGCGCAGCGAATAATCGACGGTGACCTCCCCGGCCAGCGCAATCAGCTTTAGCTGCTCGCCCAGTCTCCAAACGCTAATCGGATAAGCGTAGTGCTGTGGCGGATCGACGTCAAACGGGAGCTCGGTCCAGGCGAATGCCGTCGCCAGTCGCCCGCTGACCGGCGCCATTTTCTCCGCCAGGACGAGATTGACGGCGGCGCAGAAGATCCGCCCGTACATTCGCGGCAGCGCCGCCGCGTAGCCCAACAATGCCGGGTCGGTTCCCTGGTAGCGGGGTAAGGGATTGGCGTCGGCGCCGCAGCCCTGAACGAACATCGCCACCGCGCCAGGATGCGCCGCCTCGATCTCGGCCTGGGCAAATCCCGGCCAATCGCCGCTGATCAGGTAGTCGCCCATGCTGGTGGCATGGCAGGCATAGCCCGCCACCACGCACAAGAGCTTTTCCGAACCGTCCCGCACCGCCAGGACCGGCACGTCGTGATCCACGGGCGCCGGCAGGTGCCGTTTACCGGGCGCGGCGCGCCGCCGGTTGACGGCGATTCCGGCCAGCCCCTGTCCGAAAGTGAGCTGGGCCGGCGCGCGGCGTGCGATCGCTTCCCCAACAAGCCGGACGACGCGGCCGATCAGCGCTTCCGTGTAGCGCGCCACCACCTCTCTCTGCCGCTCGTCGAGCGCAGCGTAATAGGGAGGGTCGCCCACCACCGGACCGGAATGTGTGTGCGAGGCGTTCAGGATCAGGCGGTCCCAGTCTAACCCGTAGGCGGCCCGGCAGCGTTCTACAATCCTCGCGGCAACCGGACGGCGAAAACCGATCAGATCAGCGGTCACCAGCACGCCGAGCGCGCCGCCTGGATCCTCGAGCGCCAGCGCTTTGGCGTAAAGCTCACGGCGCACACCCTGCGACGGCGCCTTTCGCGCCGCGTAGCCCGCCATCCAGATCGACTCGGCCGGGGTAATGTCGACCGTGGCCACACCCACTTTCCAAGCCTCGTTCATCGGCCGGCCCCCCGAAGCTCGAGCTGCCGATTCCGTTCTCCGCTGGCTGGCAGAATCATAGTCCCATGATGGGAGCCGGGCTCCGGTTTTTCAACCTGCGGCCCCTCCCCTCCGGCGGACCACCGCCGCACCCCTGAACCACGAAATCGAGCAGCCTCAGAACGCGCCTCTCAGGCGCCTCCGCCATTTCGCCCAGCTATTCCAGGCAAACCCTGGGAAGAGAGGATTGGCGCTGACTAACATCGCTCAAAAGGCCAAACTGAATGGATGAGTCGAGCGAGAAATACCCGCCGCGATCTCCCGGGCGCCACCCCAAATATGCCGCCAAGGCTCCGCTTGCGGCCCGCCCAAGCAGACTCAATTTAACCTCCGTTGGGGCCCGTGACCTAGCCGAACAAATAGCAGCGCGGCGCCGGCCATAACGTAAGTTTCCGCCTCTGGTGCATGGACGAGGTCGATGCTCGCATGGCGCAGGTGGTACAGCCAAAAAGGAGGCCTCACCCCGCCCTCGACGTACTCACCAAAGAATGGCAGCTTGGCGAAACCCCGTGCCGAACCATAAAGAAATCCAAAATCCCTGAAGTTCTCCGGGTTCAATGGACCTTCGAACCAGGGGCTCCTGATCGAGAAACCGTAGCTCAGCCTGACTGGAATCCGACGAAACACCGGGTCTCGCCCACCTTTCTCCGGCGCGCGAAGAGTCGGAAAGAAAAAATCCAGGTCAGCGAAAACCATGAGAGGCTTGGGATAAAGTACCCCATCGTAGCTTGTCGGTTCGCTCACTGCATACTCGAAGTAGCCAAGCCTGCCGTTTTCTAAAACACCTTCCCAGTAAGAGAGTTCTTGCATGAAAGAGGTCGCACCGTACCGTAGGAAAACGGCGAACAGGCCGTTGCGGTCGCGGCCGAATTTAAAAGAAGGTTTGAGATCTGCCCAACTCCCACTCGCAGAGAAATTGAACTGAGCAGCCAGAACTGAGCCACCACGGGATGCGGCGGGAATACACAGAAGCACTGTAAGCAACCCAACTCCTAGGCGCATATTTCCTCCTCTTGCCGGAATAAGTCTCTACAGAATTCAACCGGTCGACCGGGGGTAATCTGTAGCCGTGCGCCTTGTCAAGCGCCGTGCCGAACTTAATTGAGATGTACTCTCAGCCGCCTCGATAGCCGGGAGCCGTTGCGGCCACAGGACGCAATCCAGGGCCTGCCCGGACCCTCGGGAGCGTTTCCCTCGCGGTCCACCTATCGGCGGTCGTGGGCCTCGCAGAGCCGACGAGCGCGAGTTGTCCATCCAGGCTGGATTTTCCGCGGCCTGCCGAGCGGCGCCTGAACTTGCTCAGGAGGACTGCCTCAGCCGCGGTGCCGCGTGTGCGCAGACAGAGTCGCTGCCGATCGCCGGAGCGGCCGGCTCGTGGATCGCTTGCGCGGCAACTGCTGATGATCTGGCTCACGCCGAATTGGGGAGGGTGCCGGCAAGCGCACGGAAACTCGCGAATTGTCCAGCCCCGCGGCGTAGCGGAAGAGTTGCCCCTCGGTAGTTTATCCCCAATATTGCCGGTCGAGG
This sequence comes from uncultured Bryobacteraceae bacterium, assembly GCA_938003835.1. Classification (GTDB taxonomy): domain Bacteria; phylum Acidobacteriota; class Terriglobia; order Bryobacterales; family Bryobacteraceae; genus CALKXJ01. Next base: position 4,269 of record CALKXJ010000005.1, read on the forward strand.
CTCCTGTACTGGACGGCTTCGGCGACGTGACGGGCGGTGACGGTTTCCGAGCCGGCCAGGTCGGCGATCGTACGCGCCACCTTGAGCACCCGGTCGTGCGCCCGCGCCGACAGCCCCATGCGCCGCACCGCCAGCTCGAGCGTCCTCTCGCCGGCTTCATCGAGCGCGCAGAGCTTCCGCAGCAGCCGGTGCGGTATGTGAGCGTTGTAGAAGCCCCGGGCCCGCTGCACCGCCCGCGCCTCCTCCACCCGCCGCCGCATCTCGGCCGTAGAGGCGCCGTCGGCCGGCGCGCGCAGCTCCTTGTAGGCCACTGCCGGCACCTCGATGTGCAGATCGATCCGGTCGAGCAGCGGCCCGCTGATCTTGGCCAGATATCGCTGGATGATCGCCCCCGTGCACCGGCACTCGTGCGTCTGATCCCCGAAGTAGCCGCACGGGCAGGGATTCATCGCCGCCACGAGCATGAAGCTTGCCGGGAACTTCAGCGTCATGTTCGAGCGCGCGATGGTCACCGAGCCGTCCTCGAGCGGCTGCCGCAGCAGCTCGAGCACGTTGCGCGGAAACTCCGGCAGCTCGTCCAGAAAGAGCACCCCGTTGTGCGCCAGGCTCACCTCGCCCGGCCGCGGCGTCCCGGTTCCTCCGCCGATCAGGCCCGCATCCGAGACGGTGTGATGGGGCGCCCGGAACGGCCGCTCCCGCACCAGGCCCGCTCCCTTGGGCAACTGCCCTGCCACGCTCAATATCTTGGTGGTCTCGAGCGCCTCTTCGAAGGCGAGCGGCGGCAGGATGCCCGGCAAGCGTTTGGCCAGCATCGTCTTGCCCGAGCCCGGCGGGCCGATCATCAGGACGTTGTGGGCCCCCGCGGCAGCGACCTCGAGCGCACGCTTGGCAGTCGCCTGGCCGCGCACATCGGCGAAATCGAGCGCAAAGGCTTCGCCGGCGGCCTCCGCCGGGGCCGTCCGCTCCGCCGGCCGGAACTTCTCCGGCTCCGTGAGAAGCGAGACCACCTCGGCCAAGTGGGCCAGCCCATAGACGCGGATGCCCTCCACCACGGCCGCCTCCGCGGCATTCTCGCGCGGCACCACCAGGTTCGGCGCCCCCTGCGCCCGCGCGCAGATGGCGATCGGCAGCACGCCGCGCACCGGACGGATCGAGCCGTCGAGCGAGAGCTCGCCCACCAGCACGTGCTCGTCGCAGCGCTTGACCAGCCCCATCGCCCCCAGAATCCCCAGCGCCATCGGTAGGTCGAAGCCCGCCCCCTCCTTGCGCACGTTCGCCGGCGCCAGGTTGATCGTCACCGATTTATTGGGATAGCCGAAACCGGAGTTGATCAGCGCCGACTTGATCCGTTCCCGGCTCTCCTTCACCGCCGTGTCGGGCATGCCCACAGTGATGAAGTCCCTCGCCGAGCCCGAAGCGTACATGTCCACCTCGACATCGATCGGGTGCGCATCGATGCCGTAGACCGCCGCGCTGCGCGTGCGAAACAGCACCATGGATACAGTGCCACGCCGCTGCCAGATCTCTCAGCCACGGCGAAACTTTTCTCGGCCGTCAGGAGGGGACGGATGTAGAATCAGGGAGGCAAGGAGTTTGGGAGGCGGAACTCCTCGTGCCGGACCGGATTGCGAACCGGGAGCCCGGCACCCGGAGTGGAGGGTAACTCATGGCACTGGAGAAACTGGAAAAGCACGAGCTGTTCGGGCTGCTCAACCCCAAGGAGATGGAAACGCTGAGCAACGCCTCGGCCGTCGCCACACTCAAGAAAGGAGACCGAGTCTACACAGCCGGAAACCCGGCCAGCCACTTCTTCCTCCTGCTCAAAGGCCGGGTGCAACTGAGGAGGCCCACGGCGGCGGGCCACAGCCTGATCGTCGAAGACCTCACCGAAGGCAGCATCTTTGGTGTCTCGGCGTTGACGGGCACGGACCGCTATCTGCTGACCGCCGAATGCGTCGAAGACTCCGAGGTGCTGCGCATCGAGGCGAAGGTGCTGCGCGAGATCCTCGACCAGAACCCGCGCGTCGGCTACGCCACCCAGCAGCGCATCTCGCGTATCTTCTTCAACCGGTGCGTGGACGCCATGGAGCGGCTTGCAGCCGTGGCGCAGGCGCTTTCGCTGGCGCGCGGCTGAACGAGGCCGGTTTGCGAGTCCCGGCGTAGCCGCCTCAGTCGACGAAGAAGTTCTGGCGCACCTGGTAGGTCTGATCGCCGAGGTGGTCCCGGACTGTCAGCAGAATCGTGTAGGTCCCCTTCGCCAGGTCCCGCGTGAGGCTCAGGCTCAAGCTCCCCTGCGTGTAGCGCTCCGGATAATAGGATTCCCGTTCGTCGGCGGCCGCCACCTCCTGCGTATAGAGCACCCGCCCGCTTTCGCTCAGCACCGAAAGCCCGTAGTCGATCGAGAAGCGGTTGTTCGGGCCCAGCTTGTATCCGGTGATGTCGAAACGCGCCCAGAGCGTATCGCCTGGCCGGTAGGCCGGCACCTCGAGCGGCCGCGTGTCCACCTCGCTGCGATAGAACCGAAAGTTGCGCACCACGAGCGTCTCGCTCGGCTCGACGTAGCGGCCTCGCACGCGAAAGGTGACATCCCGCCGGGCTTCGGCGCCACTGTTGAGGTCCCTCACCGCCAGAGCCAACCGGTATTCCCCCGGAGGCGCTGCCGACGGCACTAGGACGCTGTAGTCAACCAGCGGTAACCACTTCGCCCTCTTGTCCTCGGGGCGCACCACCGCCGAGACTTTACCTCCCACCTTCTCTTGCAGGCGAACGCCCTGCGGATCCAGCGCATCGATCTCATACTCCAGCGCCAGCGACTCCTCATTGGCCTTCTCGACCAGCTCGAAGCCGCTGACACGGAAGCTAAGGAAGACCGTATCGCCGGGGAAGAACTCCACCGCGCCGGTAAGTGCGGGCCCGCCTTCGTACTGGTGCAGCGCGGGCTGGACGATCTCGAGTCGGGCGGCAGCCGCCAGAACGCCCAGCAGGCCCAAAACCAGGGCAATTCGCATGTTCTGGTCTTATTCTAGCCCTGGCGGCTTGGGCGCGGGCAGCGGCAGCGGCGAGGGCGCAAGGGTAAAAGAGATTCCAATCAGCGCTGAGCTCTCGGTCTCAAGATCCCCGCCCGAGACGACGCGCAGCCGGTATTCAGCCGGCGGCACGTCAAAGACGATCACCCCGCGCAGCGTCGCCCCCGGCTCGACGAGACGCAGCAGCCCCAGCCAGTTGGCCACGCCGCGCACCTCGGTCTCCTCACGGTAGCTCCGGCCCGCCTGATCCTCGAGGACGAGCAGCGGCACAGCGGCGGAGCTCTCCCGCGACTCGTTGGCGACTGAGAGCCGGACGAGCAGGAACCGATGGCGCGGGACCCGTTGCTCGATGCCTTCGCCCATCTCGGTCTGCCATTCCGTTTCGAGCACCGTGTAGGTGAGCTTGCCCACCGTCACCGGCTCACCCATCCGGTAGACCGTTTCTGCGCGCCTGCTCGCCGAACATCCGCCGAGCAGCGCGACCGCCACGAGGAGAGCCGTTCGACCACGCATAAGGGCAAAGCCCCATTGTAAACCGGCGGCCCAGGCGGGCTTGCTAGACTAAGAGCCAAATGGGGCTGGGCAAGGGATCGCTGTCACCTTCCGAGCATTCGACGTTTCGCGACCGCGCCACCGGCGCGCTCCTGCACCAGATGACGGCGCACCCGTCGATCAACCACGCTACTTATTTCCTGCAAAGCTCGTTCCTGCCCGATTCGAGCGGCCTGATCTTCGTCTCCTACCGGACCGGCCGGGCCCAGCTCTATGAGATCGCCCCTTTCCCAAAGGGCGAGATCCGCCAGCTCACCGGCAGCGAGGCAATTCATCCGTTCTCGCCCGCCATTCATCCCGGCGGCGACCGCATCTTCTTCGTGCGCGGCGGCGCCGTCTCTGTGCTCGACCGCCGGAGCCTCGCCGAGCGGATCATCGTCGAATTCGCCGATGCGCAACTCGGCGAGATCTCGCCCGACGTCACCGGCGAGTGGCTCACCGCGGCGGCGAAGATCGGCGGCGCGAGCGGGCTGGTTGTCGGACGTGCCGACGGCTCCGGCTGGCGATTCATCGCCTTCCCCCGAACGGTGATCCATCCCCAGTTTCACCCCTTGGAGCCGGAGTGGATCGAGTTCGCCGCCGATCCGGCGCCGCGCATGCATCGCGTCCGCCGCGACGGAACGGGTCTCGAGTGCCTCTACCATCACGACAACGACGAGTTCGTCGTGCACGAAACCTTCCTCGGCCGGACCGGCGACATCGTCTACACCGTGTGGCCGCGGGCGCTCTGGCGCCTGGACTGGCAGACCCGCGAGCGCACGCTGATTGCCGAATTCAACGCCTGGCACATCACGCCGAACCGCGCCGGGACCACGGTGCTGTGCGACACCAACCATCCCGATGAAGGTCTTTTCCTCGTCGACGTGGCGAGCGGCGCCCGCCGGCGTATCTGCCTTTCCGAGTCGAGCAACCAGGGCTCACAGTGGAAGAGGTCCCGCTACGCTCTCCCCGAGGATTTCGCCGCCGCCCGGAGCGCTACGGCCGGAGCGCTGAGCTGGATGGAGGTCGCCATCGACACCGTCTACGGCCCTCAGTGGACCCACCCGCATCCGTCCTTCTCTCCAGATGAGCGCCAGGTGGTCTTCACCAGCGACCGCACAGGCCACCCGCAGGTCTACGTGGTCGAACTTGGTTGAGGCCGCGCCACGGCGGCGCTAGAAGCTGAAGCCGACGAGCAACTCCGCCTGGTTGCGCGCGGCGCGGAAGTCCGGACCGGGGTCGCCGGAGCCCCAACGGGTATAGCGAAACTCCGGCGCAAGGCGGACTCCGAGCGCCCGGACCGCAACTCCGGCGGCCACAGTGAAGCCATTGGCGCTCGAGGCCGGCCGGAGCAGATCGCTCAACTTGCGATAGCTCCACCCGGCGCCCAGATAAGGCCGGACGGCGCCCGACCCGAAGCGGTACTTGGCAATCACCGGGAAATCCCAGAAGCCTTCTTTGACCTGGCTCGTCTGAGTGGGCGTCCCCAGCGGCACGCGCGCCGGGTATTCATAGCCCGCTCGCCGGTAGAGCGCGTCCACTTCGATGCCGAGCTTGAGCGGCAGGTCCACGTCCACCATGAGGCCGAGCGTCCAGCGAGGCGGCAGGTTCTTGTAATTCGGCCGCGCAACCGTCTCAGTGAGATCGGCGAGGGGAACGCCGCCCTTCAGCCCCACATGGAGCTGGGCCGCGAGCGGGCCCGCCAGTAGCAACAGCCCCGCGATGAGGCGCATACGCCCACTCTAGCAAGTCGCCGCTTCCGCCCGGCTCGGGATTATCGCCCGAAATGATTTCGTGCGCCCGGGCCGACCAGCCCGCGCAGTATCTGCGGGTCGCGCCAGTCCCAAACCCGTTGCTGGTAATCGTCCACGTTGACCGGATCGATGTTCCAGCGGGCCGTCTCGATCGATAGCGCACCGCGCGCGTGGGCGAAGAGGCTGGCCGCGACCGCAGCGGCGAAGGCGCACTGAATCAGGCGCGGCGCGGGACGCGCCCGGCTCCAGTCGGCAAGCAAAGGGATCAGAAAGAAGACGAGCAGAGGCGCCAGATCGGCGGTGAGCCGCGGGCCATAACAATGACCGCCCGTCCAGAAGTCGTAAAAGCGCGCCACAACCGCCACCTGAAGCGCCGCCAGAACGGCCAGGTACATCGGCAGAGGCGCAAGCCAGCGGCGTCGCAGCGCCCGCCACAGTCCCGGCAGACTGAACAGGAACACCGGCGTAAAAACAAGAAGTCCCCGGTTGGGACTTACAAGCTGGGCCGCGAGAGCCTGGAAGACCCAGGCCAGCGCTTGCCATGAATCGAGCGGCGGCGGCACCTGTGAGTAATAAGGCGACAGAGGCTTGCCATAAACAGAGAGGTTATAGGTGAGAAAGCAGGCAAGCACCACAGAGGCGCCGGCGGCAAAGGCGGGGAACGAGCGCCGGTGCCGGTGGAGAACGAACAGGGCGACCACCCCGAGCAGCAGCAGGTTCGTCGGACGCACGACATAGGCCAGGGCGCTAGCTAAGCCCGCCCCCAAGAAGTGAACCGTGCGCCGCTCCTCGCGCGCGAGCAGCCAGAGCACGGCCGCCGTCAGCAGCATCGACGGGGCGTGCTGGTAGAGGGCCCGGCTGCCGGTCGACCATGCCGGCGTGGCGAAGGCGAACAGCAAGGCCACGCCGGCGGCCCAGCGCCGCGGAAGGAACCGGCCGGCCGTCAGCGCCATCAGCGCCGCGGCCAGAGCAATGAACAGCGAAGCGACAAGCATTTCGACCAACGCGCGGCCGCCCACAAGGTCGGCCCGGAGAAACGCGTCGACGACCGGGTGAATACCGGCGAGAGGAGGGCGCGCCAGAACGGGCCCGAACAGACCGAGCGCGGCGCGGACCAGCGCGACCGCCGGCGCCGCCAACAATGGCACGCCGATCGGGTAGTGGTTGTAAAGGTGTCCCCCGGCGCAGTCGCCCATCGCCGGACCTAGCACCACCTGCTGGCCGCGGACGCACTCGGCCGCATAGTAGCCGTTTAACCGGATGAGATCCAGGTGCTCGTCCAGGTTCGTGTCACCCCGCTCGAGCAGGCTCAGGGCGACGGGAACCGTCCAACGGGAATCTCCGGAGGCTAGCACCGGTGAGAGCGCATGAACGAGAAAGATTAGAACCGAGACGGCCGCCGCGGCGCGAAGCACGTCACATGCTAACACGCGAAATGCTATCTTGAGGGCCAGGAGGCTATGCCGGCGAACCTCACGCCCGAGTATCTGGCCGCCGAGGAGGAGTATAAGCAGGCACAGACGTACTCGGAAAAGCTTGCCGCCCTGGAGCGGATGCTGGCGACGATCCCCAAGCACAAGGGAACCGAAAAACTCCAGGCGGACATCAAACGGCGGCTGTCGCAGCTCCGCAAGGAGGGCCAGAAGAAGGGAGGCGCGCATACCACCCCGTTCTGGCTGGTCAAGCGCGAGGGCGCCGGACAGGTGGCGCTGATCGGCCCGCCCAACGCGGGCAAGTCCCTTCTGGTGGCCCGGCTGACACATGCGCGGCCGGAGGTGGCCGACTACCCCTACACCACCCGGGCGCCGGTGCCGGGCATGATGGACTGCGAAGATGTTCAGATCCAGCTCGTCGACCTGCCGCCGGTGGCCCCGGAGTTCACCGAACGCTGGCTGCCCCAGGTGATTCGCGGCGCCAACCTGGGCGTGCTGGTCGTCGGTCTATCGGACCCGGCCGTGCTTGAGGAGATCGAATTCATTCTTCAGATGCTCGAGGAGCACCGGCTGGCCGTACCGCGCCTGATGGTGGCCAACAAGATCGACCTCGAAGGGGCGCAGGAGGTGCTGGCCACGCTCCAGGACCTCTACGGGGATCGCTTCCGTTACATTCCCGTCTCAGCGCTCACGGGCGAGAACCTGGACGAGTTCCGCTGGGCCGTCTTTGACGCGCTGGGGGTGGTGCGCATGTATTCGAAGCCGCCGGGCAAACCGCCCGACCTAACCAAACCCTATATTCTCCGCCGGGGCCAGACGGTGCTCGAGGCGGCCGGCCTCGTGCACCGCGACTTTGCCGAGAAGCTTAAATTCGCCCGCCTCTACCGGCTCAACGGAGAGCCCAGCGGGCTGATGGTGGACCGCACGCATATCGTCGAGGACAAGGATATTCTCGAGTTCCACATCTGAGCGGGCAGACTCCGGCGAAACTCAGGCGGGTGCGCGGCCATAGTCGCGGATCTTCATCGGCTCGCCGCCGCGCAGCGCGGACTGGTGGGCCACGATGCCCGGCAGCGTGTAGGCGATCGCCTCCCAGATGTCGACCGCCGGGTGACGGTCCTCGACGATGGCGCGGACGAACTCGTGCGTCAGGAAGGTGTGCGAGTTGCCGTGCCCGGTCTTCACCCGCATCGGCTCCGGCAGCTTCTCGAAGTGGTCCGGCTGGCGGAAGGCCTCGATCTCCACCTTTCCCACGGGGTAGCCGGCGGAGTCGAGTCCCATCTGACCTTCCTTGCCGATGCGGATGACCGTGTTCGGACTTCCCTCCGGCCGCGCCATCAGGTAGGAAAGCTGGCTGCCGTAGAACTGCGCGCGCTCGACGCCGCCGGCGGCCACGTGCCAGAAGACCGAAATCCGAGAGGAGTGCCCGCCGGAGGTCTTGAAGAAGCCCGTGGTATTCCAGAACGGATTCCGGTAGGCGTTGGTGGCCAACACCTCGTGGCCATCGCCCCAGCCGATCGCCTGGACCTCCACCAGGCGTTCGCCGGTCACCGGCACCACCATTCCCGTGCAGTGTGTCGGATAGAGCATCGGCGGAAAGCCGTGGCGCCAGGTGGGCAGTCCCCGGTCATCGAACATCAGCGAGATCAGGCCCTCGTGGTGGTATTCGGCCTCCGAGTAGAAGATCGTCCCGAACCGTCCCTCGCGCGCCCATTCGCGGCAGGTGATGATCTCCGGCATGTAATAGCTGGTCTCGGCCATCATGTACTTGAGGCCGGTCTTCTTGACGGTCTCGAGCTGCCGCTCGAGCTCCTCGACTGTCAGCCCGGCCGGAACGGCCGAGATGACGTGCTTGCCCGCCTTCATCGCCTCGATCGACATCCAGGCGTGCAACGGCGCAGGGGTGAAGACGCCGACGGCGTTCATGCCCGGGTGGCGGAGCATCTCCCGGTAGTTCCTGTAAGCGTTCGGGCAGCGGTAAACCTCCTGGAGCCGCTTGAGCCGTTGCGGATCGATGTCGCAGACCGCCACCACCTCGCAGTCCGGGTCCAAGTGCCACTGGAACGTGGCCCCGAAGCGGCCGCCGACAATGCCGATGCGGACCTTTTTCTCGGCCGCCCGCGCCGCGGCCGTCGCACCAGCCGCAGCCAGGCCAACCGCTTGCATGAGTTCTCGCCGGGTCATACCGCCCTTCACCTCCTGTCGAAGGCGAATTATCGCCCACCACGGCGAGAGTGATCAAGTTGAGACCTGGCGCCGGATCTAGCGCAGGCGGAACTTCTTCATCTTGTAGCGGAGCGTGTCGCGGGTGATCTTCAGCAGCTTGGCGGCCTGCGTCTGGTTGCCGTTGGTCTTCTCGAGAGCCCGCAGGATAAGCTGCTTTTCGTTCTCCTCAAGCGAGAGGCCGAAGTCGGGAGTGACGAGTTGCGACGGGACCGGCGCCGGCGCCGAGGGAGCCGCCATGGCCGCCGTCGCCCGGCCCACCGCCATGGGCAGGCTGGCCGGCGTGATCCAGGACGAGTCCTCAAGAATCATCGCCCGCTCGATGGCGTTGCGCAACTCGCGCACGTTGCCCGGCCAGTCATGAGCCAGCAGCAGGTGGCGGGCCTCGGCGGAGATGCCGCGAATCTGGCGCTTGAACTTCCGGTTGTAATGGTCGATGAAAAACTCGGCCAGCGGCAGGATGTCTTCTTTCCGCTCGCGCAGGGGCGGAATCGTGATGTGAATCACGTTTAGGCGGAAGTAAAGATCCTGGCGAAAGGCGCCCTCGCGCACCGCCTCGCGGAGATTCTTGTTTGTGGCGGCCACCACGCGCAGGTCGAGCTGGATATCCTTGAGCCCGCCCAGACGGCGGAAACTCTGCTCCTCGAGCACGCGCAGCAGCTTGGCCTGGAGCATCAGCGGGATCTCGCCGATTTCGTCGAGAAAGAGCGTGCCCCGGTCGGCCAGCTCGAAAATGCCCCGCTTCTGCGCCCGGGCGTCGGTGAAAGCGCCCTTCTCGTAGCCGAACAGCTCGCTCTCAAGCAGGGTCTCCGGAATCGCGGCGCAGTTGATGGCGATGAAAGGCTCGGCCTGGCGCAGGCTCTGATAGTGGATGGTCTTGGCGATCAGGTCCTTGCCGGTGCCGTTCTCGCCTTCGATCAGGATGGTGGTCGCCTCGCTGGCCGCCACGCGCCGGACGAAGTTCATCACCTCGCGCATCGAGGGGCTCTCGGCTATGATCTCCCGCTTGTGGGGCTCGCTCTCCTCGGTGACGTCCTTGACCGTGACGACCACGCTATCGACTTCGCCGTCCGGCCCGGCGATAGGCGAGGCGCTGATGACCGCCAGGCGCTCCATCCCGCTCGGCGTAAGCAGGCGGATCGTCCCGTTCGAGGAGCCATCCAGATGGTGAAGCCCGAGCTCGATGCCGCAGCCGGATTCGCAGGCGGCGCAGCGGAACACCTCCCCGCACTCGCGACCCACCATCTCGGCGGCGGGCATGCCGAACAACTTCTCGGCGGCGCGGTTGACGCCGGTGATGACCCGGCGGCGGTTGTAAATGACCAAGGCTTCCGGAAGCTGGTCGAAGACGGCTTCGAGCACGCTGCCCTGCCGCAACTCCGGAGCGAGCTTGGACATGGAAGTAGGGCCCCTCGCTGCGCCTTGGCTATCGGACTGCTGCGCGATCAACTTTCATTATACTCCGCTCCCGCCGATTCCCTGCGGGGACTTGCGCGATTTGCCCCAGCCCCGCTGGGGCAAGTTGGCTGGAAGCGGCGGCGGGGCGGGCAGCGGAGCGGCCCCCGAGGGGCTCGAAGGCGGGTTTTGAGGCAGTTACCGCCTGTCAGCCGCCTGGTAAATCTGGCCCGAGAATTGCTTTTGAGAGGCTCCGGGCCGCATCTGGAAGCGGTAATTGGGAACTCCGGCGGCGCGCCGGTCCGGAGCGCAGGGACAGGATGAGAGGTATTCAGCTCGCCCTCTCTGACACCGCGTGGCGGGACGTGTTGCGCGACCATCTGGTTCGCGCCGGTTCGGGGCCGGTGAGCTGCGTCGATCGCCCGGATCCGAGCGGCGATGACGTCCTGGTGGTCGACGCCGAGCACCTGGCCAGCCTGCCGCAACCCATCGCCAAACCCGAGCGGGTGGTGCTGGTGGCCACGCGGCAGGGGTGCGAGTTTTCCCGGGCCTGGGAGGCCGGTGTTCGCTGCGTCGTCTACCGCACCGATCCGATCGGCGTGACGGTCCTGGCGATCCTCTCAGCGCGGCTGGAGGCCGCCCAGGGGCGGCAATCCCAGAAATGATCCTGCCGCCTCCGCCTCGCGCGTTGCACTCTCCGGTGACCGGCGCGCCGCAACCGCCGCAGGTTCGTGATATTTTGTTGTCTCGGGTGGCCCGGGCGGACCGGGGCGCCTGCCTGCGCCTGCCAGCCGCCACCGAGCACAGGGAAGGAGGAAGCGAATGAACTATCTGCCGTACATCATCGTCTGGGTCCTGCTCGTCGTCGCGATCATCATCTTGGTGCTCGTCCGAAGATCGGTCGCCGCCCAGGAGGACGATACGCTGCATGTGCTCGACTCCGACAAGGACAAAGTGCAGGAGCAGATTAAGATCGCTCAGAAACTGGAGGTCATAGACCGGTGGGGTAAGATTGTCACCATCGTGGCAATTATTTACACTCTCGTGCTGATCGGAGCCTTCGCTTATTTGAAATTCATGGAGTCTTCACGTATCCCGGTCACCTAAGTGGTGCCGCCGGCATGAGAAGGAAAGCGGAGTAGGACGAACGGCCATGACAAAGTATTGCGTTATCGCGCTGATCGTGGCGCTGGCTGCGGTCGGCTACGGCGCCCCGAAGAAGATCATCTACCCGCCCGAGTTCCGCGCGGACATGCCGTTCAGCCCTGGCGTGCTGGTGGGCGACACGCTTTATTGCGCCGGCCAGACCGGTGCGGACCTGAAGACCAACGAGTACCCGGAAAGTTTCGAGGAAGAGGTCCATCAGACTTTCAAGCGGATCGGGATCATACTGAAGGCAGCGAACTTCGATTTCTCCGATGTCGTCGAAGTTACCGTCTACCTGACCGACATGTCTCTGTTCCCGCGCATGAACGCCGTCTATACCCAGTACTTCAAGAAGGATCGGCCGGCCAGAACCACTGTCGGGGTGGCCAGCCTGGTGGGCAAGGCCCGCATCGAGATTACCGTCGTCGCACGAAAATAGGCGGATGAAGGCGCCCCGGCGCCGGCGCCGGGGCCGAACCGGCGAATCGCCTTATGTCGTCCGGCGCCCGCATCTCCGCGCTTGCGCTTGCGCTCTCGCAATTTGCTGGCGCAGGCTTGCCCGCACAGTGGGATAAGTACGAGGAAGTCCCCTTCGTCGCGACCCCGCAGTGGGTAATCGACGAAATGCTCCGGACGGCCGGCGTCACCTCGAAAGATGTCGTCTATGATTTGGGCAGCGGCGAAGGCGACATCGTCATCCGGGCCGCCCAGCGCTTCGGCGCCCGCGCCGTGGGAATCGAATTACGCCCGGAGTTGATCGAGAAAGCGCGCGAGAAGGCCCGCCAGGCCAAGGTGGCCCACAAAGTGCGCTTCATCCGTGCCGATTTCTTCTACACGGACATCCGCGAGGCGACCGTGGTGACGCTCTTCTTGCTGCCGGAGATCAATCGGGCCCTGCGGCCCAAGCTGCTCACCGAGCTCCGGCCCGGATCGCGGGTCGTCGCGCATGCCTTCCCGATCCCGGACTGGCAGCCGCAGAAGTTCCTGGAAAAGGACGGGCGGAAGATCTTCCTCTGGGTCGTACCCGGCCCCTGAGGGGCCCCTAGCGGCAACGCGCGCAGCCCGCCTCGCTTCTGGGGCTGGCTGAGCCACCGGTGCGCGGGCTTTCGGCCTCGGCAGCCGCGGGGGCGCTCGCCGCACCTGCCTGGGACGCCGAACCGGATACCGTCGCGGCGCTGCGGCCGCTCACCGTCACGTAGCCCAGATCCGGGTTGTAGCGTTCCATGGCCCCGCCGCCCCAGGCGCCCTGCACCGGCTGCTGCGGGTAAACGTAGTAGTAAACCCGGCTGGGACTCCAGAAAGAGTAACCGAAGGGACTCTGGAACAGGCCGCTGGCTGGGATAAAAGTGAACATGCCGAAGTAAGGGTTCCAGTACCAGCCGCTCGAGCGCCACGGCACGCCGTAATCGAGAAGGCTCTTGGCGGCGGAGATGTTCGCCAGGGCCAGATAGCCGGAACGGCGGGCACTCCAGCGGTAGAGCGCGTCGGTCTCGTCGGTGTCAAAATTCTGCGCGGCGAGGGTCTCGCCGCCGAGAGCGACCTTTCGCCCCTTCTTGACAACCAGCTTTTGGTCACCGGCCCGCACGCTCGCCTTGCCCTTGTAGACGCGCAGTTCGGCCGGCGCCGCAGCCAGCCGGTAGAGGCCCTTCTCGAGAACCAGAATCTCGGATCCCTCCACCCGCGCGGTCACGGCGTTGTCCGGCAGGATCTCCATGGCCTCGATCAGCGCCGTGCCGGCAACGAGCTCGAGCCGGGTGTCGGTCAGGCGGGTGGAGAGCATGCGGAGCGCGCTCTCCTCTGCCAGCCGCACGATCACGCCGGGCGTCAGCAGCAGCTCCGCCCGGCCGAGCTCGGTGCTGAGGAGGCTGCCTTCGGCGAGGTTGGGAAACTCACCGAACTTCTTTTCCACAAGTTGGTTATCCACCAGAACCCGGCCTTCGATATGGTGGATGGCGCCGGCGCGGGCCGAAACGATCGACTGGCCCCACGCGGCTGAGCCAAGGGTCGCCGCCAGGACCGGCAGCCACCGCGAAACGCGTTTCGCTAGCATTTTCAGACCCTTTCTAGCCACATAGTGGCCCGCTGTTAGGACGTCTGTCAAGAAAAATCGGTTACCGGCCGGAAAAGCTCCAGTCTGGGATAAAATTCGCTTGAGGAGTCATGGAGAAGGTGAGCAGGCGTGAGGCGTTGCTGGCCGGTGCAACCCTGAATCAGGTTTTCGGATCCGAACCGGTTCCTCTGGTCGCGTTCGGCCCGCACCAGGTCTCCCGGCTGATCGTGGGCGGCAATCCGATCAGCGGGAATTCGCACATTTCGCCCGAGGTGAGCCGCCAGATGCGCGACTACTTCACGGCGGCGCGCGTACTCGAGCTGCTCAGGCGGTGCGAGCAGGCCGGCATCAATACCTGGCAGGCCCGCGGCGACCGTCACATTCTGCGGTTGCTCAACGAGCACCGCCTGCAAGGCGGGCGGATGCACTTCATCGCTCAGACCGCCTCCGAGCTGGCCGACATTCCGGCCCACATCCGCGCACTGGCCGCCGAGGGCGCTATCGGCATCTACCACCACGGCAGCCAGACCGACCGCTTCTGGAAGGCGGGCAAGATCGAGCAGGCGCGGGAAATGCTGAAGGTGATGCGGGACACCGGCGTGCGCGTGGGCCTCGGCACTCACATCCCGGAGGTGATCGACTACGCCGAGGAGAAGGGCTGGGACCTCGATTTTTACATGGCCTGCCTCTACAACCTTTCCGAGCCGCGCCCGCAGGCCGGCGGCGAGGCTTTCGAGGACGACGACCGCCCGAAGATGCTTGAGCGCATCCGCCGGACCTCGAAACAATGCCTGATCTTCAAGGTTTACGGCGCCGGGCGCAAGTGCGGGTCTCCCGAAGCCAGGTATGAGGCCTTGCGGCTGGTGGCCGCCTACGCCAAACCCTCCGACTGCGTCGTCATCGGCATGTACCCGAAGGCGAGCGAGCAGGTGCTCGAGAACTGCCGGCTGTTCCGGGAAGCCTTTGCCGCCGCCTCATGAGCCGTAGCGCTCGAGCCAGGCGTCGAGCTGCCGCCGCAGGCGGTCCCGGACGGTGACGAAACCGGCGTTGTCGTACTCGTTGCGCTTTTCCCGGGGGTCGCGCGACAGGTAATAGAGCTCGTTGGGCCCTTCGCCGCCGTTTCGGATCACCAGCTTGAAGCGGTTGTCGCGCGCCATCTGCGTGTTGCGGAAATAGCCGAAGACGGTCGGCGGCCAGGGCTGGTCTTTGGGCAGCGTGCGCCCCTGGGCCAGCGCGAGGAAGCTGCGGCCGCATAGATTCCGGTCGGCCGGCACGGGCGCCTGCGCCGCCTCGCAGAGAGTGGGCAGCACGTCATAGAAGCTGACCAGCTCCGGCCGCGTTGCCTCCACCGGGATCTCACCCGGCCAGGAGAGGATCAAGGGCACGCCGATCACCTCCTCGTACATGTTGATGGGATCCGAGGCGTGGCCCTTACTCCAGAGCCCGTGCCGGCCGAGCAGATAGCCGTTATCGGCAGTGAAGACGATCAGCGTGTCGCTCCACAGCCTTCGCCGCCGGAGCGCATCGAGCAGGCGCGGAATCTGATCGTCGAGCGCGGTGACGCTGGCGGCGCACTTGCGGAGGTTGCCCACCACGTCCTCGAGCATCTCTTTCTCGCGCAGAGCATTCGGCGCCGGCGGCTCCCAGCCGATCGTCTCAAAGCGCGCTCCGGCGTACAGGTCGTAATATTTCTGCGGGTGCCCGTCGTAGGGGGTGTGCGGGTTCAGATAACTCACCGTCAGGAAGAACGGCCGCCCCGGCTCCTGCTGGTCGATGAACTCGAGCGCCGCCTGCGTCATCAGCTCGGTGAGATAGCCGCTCTCGTTGACCAGCTTCCCGTTGCGGCTCATCGTGGGGTTCTGATAGGGGCTCGAGCCGCCGAGCATCGTGTACGTGAACTCGTAGCCGTGTCCCGGCGCGGCGTCGTTGCCCATGTGCCACTTGCCGACGTAGCCGCACCGGTAGCCCTCGCGAGCGAGGATGTCGGCGATCATCACCTCGCGCGCGAAGGATTCCGGCGGCGCGGCCTGGCCCTGCGGGGGATTCTCCGCCGGATTCGGCGTCAGGAAGTCGTGGATGCCGTGCTGCATGGGCGTGCGGCCGGTGAACAGCGTCGCGCGGCTCGGAGAGCAGACCGGGGTAACGACAAAGGCATTGAGGAACCGGGTGCCCATGCGAGCCAGCAGGTCGATGTTGGGCGTGCGGATCTCCTTGTTGCCGTAGCAGCCGCACATCCAGGCGGCCAGGTCGTCGGCGAGAATCAGCAGGATGTTGGGCCGCGGCGACCCGGCGCGGCGCTGCGCCCAGGCCGCAGCGGCGCCCGCACCCAACGTCGAAGCCAGGAATCGGCGGCGAGTTGCCTCGGACATAGTTCACCCCCGGTGAGTCTGGCGGCGGTAGATTCAAGCGGCGCGGCCCCGGCCGGCCGGGGCCGCCAGCGCAAGCTCCATCGTACAACACCCTCGCTGGGAGCCGCCGGTGACGCCGCGGGCGGACTTAGACGGATCTCGGTAACTTTTCCCGGCTCTCTCGGGGGCTTTTCGCGATCCGAAATGCCGAATTCGGGCGTAGACTGCGGGTGGGGAGATCGCCATGATCGAGTCATCGAGGCGGCGGAGACAAGCGCGGCCGGACCGGCGCGGCTACGTGCTGCTGACCACCGCCGGAGGGCTGCTAGCCATGGTGGGCGCCCTGGGGCTGGCCGTGGACGCCAGCGCCCTCTACATCGCCCGGAACGAAGCGCAGGCTTACGCCGACGCCGCCGCGCTCGCCGCGGCCCGGGAGCTCGACGGAACCACGACAGGCATCGACCTCGCGCGCAGCCGGGCTCTCGCGGTTCCGAACCGCTGGGGGCTGGCGACGAACGCCTTCAGTGACACAGAGGTCGACTTCGCCACCAGCGCCTCCGGTCCGTGGGTCGCTTCGCCAAATCCCGCTTCGGGTTACCGCTTCGTGCGCGTACGGGCCTCGGCCGCCCCCACGCTGCGTTTCATCCCGGTGGTGGGCGGGCCGAGAACCTCCACGGTCCAGGCCGCGGCCGTGGCGGCTCAGGTGGAAAAGTTCGCCTTCCGGGAGGGCTCCTTCCCGTTTTCGCCCATGGTGCATGACGCCGGCGATATCAATTTCGGCTATACGGTGGGCGAGCGCTACACCCTGCGCTGGGGATCCAACCCCAGGGTTGGCCCCGACACCTGCGCAGGCGACCGGCACCCTACATGGGTCGCCAAAGCCAAAGAGGGGAGCGCTTCCGAGCGGGGCTACATCGAAGAGACCAGCGCCTCCATCATTCGCAAGGCCATCGAACAGGATTACTAGACCTCTCTCCGGGAGGTCGGCCAAATCGTAAGGATGACGGGAGGCAACAAGCAGACGATTCGCGACAGCTTGATCAGGCGCGTCAACCAGGATACCGACAATATCTCGGCGACCTTCGCCGAGTATGTCTCGCGGGGCATCGGCAACGGGCGGCGCCTGGTGGTCGTTCCTATCAATACCTGGTATCCCGACTACCGCGTGGTCGGTTTCGCCGCATTCTTCCTGCTGCTGCCGTCGGAATATCCGGCCGGCGGCACCAAATCATTTTGCGCCGAATACATCGGCCCCTATGTTCAGGGCAGCCGGCGGCAGGGGGCGGGGACGCCGGGAGCCTATGTGGTGAGGCTGGTGGAATGAAACGCCGGGGTAACGCCATCGTCGAGTTCGCCCTCTCGTTCGGGCTGCTGTTTTCGGTCTTCGCCGGAGTCTTCCAGTTCGGCCACAGCTTTTTCCTCTACAACAACTTGCAGAGCGCCGTAAGGGCGGCGGCGCGTTACGGCTCGCTAAGAACCTACGACTCCGGGACGGCGACTCCCACCAGCGCCTACCTGGACGCCGTTCGCAATGTCGTTCTTTACGGGGACCCTGCCGGAGGCTCGACGCCGCGCATCCCGGGCCTGACAGCTTCCCACATCGAGGTCACCATCACCATGGACCGCGGCGTGCCCACCGAGGTCACCGTCGCCATCAACGGCTACCGCATCGACGCCGTGGTCGGCTCGCTGACGCTGAACGGCAAGCCGCGCGTAACGATGCCCTACCTGGGGCGGTTCGCCCCGCCGGTGTGAAGAGGTCAACAATGGCTTCTGCGGCTCGAACCTCACGGCGGCGCGGCTCTAGCCTGGTGGAGAGCGCCCTGGTCACCGTCGCCTTTCTGGCCGTGCTGATGGGCATCTTTGACCTGGCGCAGATCCTGATCGTCCGGCACACCTTCGTCGAGCGGGTGCGGGCGGCGGCGCGTTACGGCGCCGTGCGGCCGAACGACACGACCGGCATCCGGAACATCGTTCTGTATGGCCAAAGTACGGCGCCCGGCGGATCCTCCTCCGGGATCTTCGGTCTTACTTCTGCCATGGTGACGGTGAACCGGAGCAACGGGGGGACGACGGTGGAGCAGATCACCGTCTCCATCGTCAACTACCCCTACCGCCTGTACTCGCCCTGGATCGGCGGCGTGCTGGCCGCCGCGCCGGTGACGGCGACGATCCCCGTGGAGGCGCCGTAGTCAGAGCACATCGGCGAAGCCCCGCTTGAGGTGGCGGAAGGTCAAGCCCCCGAGAAGAAACGCCGCAAGCGCCAGCAGTGAGGGCACGGCCAATTCCTCCAGGCTGGGCAGGCGCGCCGAGAGCAAGCGCTCCCGGTAGGCCCGCACCAGATACGCCATCGGGTTGAACCGCAGCAGGAAGCGGACTTGATGCGGGTAGAAAGCCTCGGAAATGAAGATGGGCGTGAGCCAGAACCACAGCGTCAGCGCGACGATCACCACTTGCGCGGTGTCGCGTAGATAGACATGGAGGCTGGACACAAACCAGGCCACGCCGACCGCTAGCAGGGCCAGCACCAGCATGTGCACCGGAAGCAGCAGCAGCATCGGGCTCACTTTGCCGACCAGCAGCGCCGTGGCCGCCACCACCAGCGCCAGCGTCATCAGGTGCCCGAGGAAGGCCGACAGGAAGATCGCCATCGGAATCATCTCGGCCGGGAAGATGGTCTTCGTGATCAGGTTCGCGTGTTCGACCAGCGAGGCCGAGGCCCGCTGAACCGTCTCCTGGAAAAGCAGCCAGGGCAGGAATCCGCACATGAGAAAGACGGCGTAATTGTCGGTCACCTCGCCGCGGGGCAGCTGCACGTCCAGGCAGATATCGAAGACGAAGATCCAACAGCCCAGCAGCACCAGCGGGTGGATCAGGCCCCACAGCCAACCCGCCGCCGAACCGACGTAGCGCTGCTCGAAGTCGCGGCGCACCATTTGCAGGAGCAGCCCGCGCCGTTCGATCAGGTTCTCGAGAAAGAAGCGGCCCGGCACCCGCATGAGAGACGTGGCGGAACGCCATCGGCTCCGCCCCTGTGATAGGATACCGGAAACCCGGCTTGCAGGCCGGCGGCCCTCATCCTGGGAGGTGTGCTACAGTGCCGTTTACCATGCGATACGAGACTCCGGTACGCTTTGTCCTGGAGACGAAGCCGCGCGAGGTCTACTGGCTTGGCCCGGATGCCTCCGTTTATGAGGCGATCGAGCTGATGGCGACCAAGAGTATCGGCGCCGTGCTCGTGCTCGAAGAGGGGAAACTGGTCGGCATTATCAGCGAGCGGGACTACGCCCGGAAGGTGATCCTCAAGGGCAAGAGTTCGCGCGAGACGGCGATCAAGGAGATCATGAGCAGCCCGGTGGTCTTCGTGACGCCGGAATGCCGCGTCGATGAGGCGATGAAGCTGATGACGGAGCGGCGCATCCGCCATCTGCCGATCGTGGAGGACGACCGGGTGATCGGCGTCGTCTCCATCGGGGACCTGGTGAAGTTCCTCGTGAGCGAGCAGGCCGCGACGATCACCCAGTTGCACGCGTACATCACCGGTCGCTACCCGGCGTAGGAATCCCGCGGCGCTGTTACACTGGCTCTGGATGGCTGGAGCCGGCGGCAGCGGAAAGCTGGAGACGGCGGCCGGCGCCTGCTTGCGCCAGCTGGCCGAAAGCGCCGCAGTGCGCCGCTGTTTCCAGTGGATTGCGAGCCGGCGCCGGTGGATCGACGAACGCCACCTCGAGCTTTGCCGCATTCCAGCGCCCACCTTCGAGGAGCAGGAGCGCGCCGAGTGGATGCTGGCCCGTTTCGTTGAACTCGGCTGGAAGGCCGAGCTGGACAAAGCCGGCAATGTCGTAGCCGCCCTGTCCTTCAAACGACACCAGTACATCGCGGTGACGGCCCATCTGGACACGGTGCTCGCGCCGCGCTCACCTGATGAGATCACGGTCGATGGCGATGGCGCCTTCCGCGGCCCCGGCGTGGCCGACAACGGAGCCGGTTTGGCTGCGCTGCTCGCGCTGGCCGGCGCCGTCGGGGAACTCGACGGCTCCGACTGGGACTGCCCGCTGCTGCTCGTGGCAAACGTGGGCGAGGAAGGCGAGGGCAACCTCTCCGGCATGCGGCATCTGTGTCGCCCCTCCGGCCTCGGCGCCCGGATCGGCGCCTTCCTGATCCTCGACGGGCCCTCGACGGACCGTATCACCTGCCGGGCGGTCGCCAGCCGCCGCTTCGAGATCCTGATCCAGGGGCCCGGCGGCCACAGTTGGAGCGATTCCGGCGCGGCCAACCCTGTGCACGCGCTCAGCCGGGCCATTGCGCTGTTTCTCGACCGTCAGGGCAACGGCGCCCGGCGCGAGCCGGCCACGGCCGACGAGCGCACCGCTTTCAACTTCGGCGTCATCGAAGGCGGCACCAGCGTCAACTCGATTCCCGCGCTGGCGCGGGCCAAGCTGGACCTGCGCTCGGAGTCGCCCGGCCGCGTCGAGGAGATGGCCTCCCTGCTGAGCGCCTGTTTGGAAAAAGCGCTCGAGGCGGAAAATCACCGCTCGGGCGGCGCCCGCCTGTCGGCGCGGATCCGCGAGATCGGATACCGCCCGGCGGGGCGGCTTCCACTCGACGCCCCGCTGCTCGGCTGCCTGCGGGCCGTCGATGCCTGGCTCGGGATCCGTTCGCAGCTCGACAGCGCCTCCACCGACGCCAACATCCCCCTCTCGCTCGGCATGCAGGCGGTTTCGATCGGGGCCGGGGGCGAGGGGGGAGGCGCACACACGCCGGCCGAATGGTACCATCCGCGGGGCCGGGAGATCGGCCTGAAGCGCATCCTGCTGGCAGCGGCGCTGCTGTGGAAGACCGAGGGGACCGCCCTTGCGGTGGGCGGCTCTTGAGTCCCCGGCCACCCTTGCGCTGGAAGGCCGAGGCGGCCCTGCTGGCCATCGCCTTCATCTGGGGCGCTACCTTCGTGCTGGTCAAGCAGGCGCTCGCCGATGCCTCGACGCTCCTGTTCCTGGCGCTTCGCTTTCTGCTCGCCGCCGTCGTGCTGGCGCTGGCATACCGGCGTCAGCTCTCGGCAGCGAGCCTGGGCCTCGGCGCCCCCATCCGGGGCGGGCTGCTCACGGGCCTCTGCCTGTTTGGCGGTTATCTGTTCCAGACCTGGGGCTTGCGCTTGACGACCCCGTCGAAATCGGCCTTCCTCACCGGCCTGGCGATCCCGCTGGTGCCCCTGCTGGCCGCTCTGATCCTCCGGGTGCCTCCCACGGTGGCCGAGCTGGCGGGTATCGGCGTCGCAACCGCCGGTATGGCGCTGATGACGCTACCCGGCGGAGAGCTCGCCGTCAATCCCGGCGATCTGCTGACGCTGGGCGCCGCTTTCTTCTTCGCCCTGCACCTGCTCGCCGTGGGTCACTACTCGCCCCGCGACGGCTTCGAGCGGCTGAGCCTGCTGCAAGTGGCCACCGTCGCCCTGCTGGCGCTGGCCACGTTCTGGTGGGTCGAGACGCCCTTTTTTCGCCCGAGCCTGACGCTCGCCGGGGCCATCGCCGTAACCGGCCTGCTGGCCACCGCGCTGGCCCTCACCGTACAGGCCTGGGCCCAACGTCACACCAGTTTCACCCGAACGGCGGTGATCTTTGCCGCCGAGCCCATCTTCGCCGCCGCCACCAGTTTTGCCGTCCTGGGCGAGATCCTCACGCCCCGCGGCTGGCTGGGCGCCGCGCTGATTCTGACGGGCATCCTCATCGTCGAGCTGAAACCCTTTTCTGGACGCAAACGTCTGGTGGGCAGGCGTAATTGAATCCGGCGCGATCCCCTATAATCAAAATATCGAGACCGCCTGGTTAGGAAGAGGTCCCCAAAAATGAGTATTTGGAATCAGCGGCCCGCCGGAAAGGTATTGACCTTTGCCCTGGTCGGCGTCACCCTGGCGATCGGCATCCTGATCGGTACCCTGGTGGACTCGCGCGTGAAAGCCGAGCGGAGCCAGCCGGCCACCGATGCGACCCCACTGCGGATTCCCGATCCGGTCGAGCTTTCCAACGAGTTCAGCCGCCTGGCAAAACGGCTCGAGCCCGCTGTCGTGTTCATCGAGACCGATTTCGATCCCCGGCCGGCGGAGACTTCACGCCGGGGCCCCGCCCAGCCCGAGGAGGGAGATGAGCTCGATCTGTTCCGGCGCTTCTTCGGAGGACCGTTCGAGAGCGTGCCCCGGCCGCGTCAGGCCACCGGATCCGGCTTCATCGTCGATCCCAAGGGATACATCATCACCAACCATCATGTCATCGAAGGCGCCGACCGCATCCGCGTGAAGCTCGTCGACGACCAGACCGAGCATCGGGCGCGGCTCATCGGCTTCGACCCGGAAACCGACCTGGCGGTTATCAAAATCGATGCCGGGCGGCCGCTGCCCACCATCGAGGTCGGCAACTCCGACGCCGTCCAGGTCGGCGACTGGGCCATCGCCATCGGCGCCCCGTTCGGCCTGGAGGCCTCGGTCACTGCCGGCATCATCTCCGCCAAGGGCCGCGACGTCGGCCCGCAGCAGTTCCAGCGCTTCATCCAGACTGACGCCGCAATCAATCCGGGCAACAGCGGCGGGCCGCTGGTCAATATCCGCGGCGAGGTCATCGGGGTCAATACGATGATCGCCACCCGGACCGGCGGATATCAGGGAATCGGTTTCGCGCTGCCGATCAACACGGCGGTCAAGGTCTATAACATGATCATCCAGAGCGGCCGGGTCACCCGCGGCTCGATCGGCATCAGCTTCTCGCGCGAGCAGGCGCCGGTGCTGCTCAAGGCCCTGGGCGTCGATCATGGGGTCGTCGTCAGCCAGGTGCAGCCGGGCGGCCCGGCCGAGAAGGCCGGCATCAAACCCGAGGACATCATCCTGGCCATCGACGGCAAGCCGGTCAAGGACGGCGACGACCTGGTTTCGCGTGTGGCCGACACGCCTATCGGCACCGAGGTGAAGATTTCGATCGACCGCGGCGGCAAGCGGATGGAGATTCCGGTCAAGATCGAGGACCGCGCGCGGGTTTTCGCCGACGATCCGCGCTTCGCCTTTTACCGTGAGCGCAAGCCGCAGGAGAGCGGCGCCCCGGCGGAGGCCATGTTCGGCGTCTACGTGCGCAACCTTTCGGCGCGGGAGCGAGCGGAGATGTCGCTCGAGGAGCAGCAGGGCGGCGTCGTGGTCACCCGCGTCGAGCCCCGGTCCTTCGGCGAGGATATCGGCCTGCGCGAACGCGACGTGATCGTCTCCATCAACCGCCGGCCGGTGAACTCGGTGGACGATATCCGGGCCATCCAGGCGACACTCAAGTCCGGGGACGCCATCGCCTTCCGCGTCCTGCGGCCGGGGTCGACCCGGGGCCAGGTCACCTGGTTCAGCACCTACCTGGCGGGTCGCATCCCGTAAGGCGGGAACGAGGCTAGTCGGCCAGGGCGCGCTCCAGCCGCGCCAGATTCTCGCGCATCACCGTCAGGAAATCGCCCTGAGCGGGCCGGTTGGCGCAGGCGTCGAAGACCACGACCACGACGCCGTATCCGGCCAGCCGGTTTCTAACCTCCTCGAGCGGCTCGGCCTCCCACAGCATCAGGCGCGCCGGGCGCCGCTTGAGCAGCCGCTCGAGCCGGCGCCACTCGCCCGGGGCCGGCATCTGGTCCGGCTCCCAGTGAAAGCTCACCAGGTCGAGACCGTACCGCCGCTCCAAATACTGGTAGACGGGGTGAGAGGCCAGAAGCGGACGCCCCCCGGCCGTGATTCGCTTCAGCTCCCGGTCAAGCCCCGCCAGATCGGCCGCCAGCGCCCGAAGGTTCTCCTCGAAATCCGCCGCCCGCTCGGGCATAAGGCGCATCAGCGCCTCGCGAATCGCCTCGGCCTGCCTTTGGGCCAGATGCGGATCGAGCCAGGTGGTGAAGGCGAAACCCGCATGGGTGTGCTGTCCCTCGGGGCCGTGGCTGTGTGTGACGGCGTCCTTCAACGGGATGTAGTCGGCTTCGAAAGCGGCCGAGGTGTTCACCAGGCGCGAGGCAGCCAACGTCGCCCGTTCCACCCATTTCTCATAACCCGCCCCGTTGAGCAGCACGAGATCGGCCTGCTGGTAGGCCTCGATCACGGAGGTTTCCGGTTCCCAATAGGCCGGGTCGACGCCCGGCGGCGCCGGGAAGCGCACATCGGCCGCATCGCCCGCGATGCGCTCGGCGAAATACGCGAGCGGGTAATTCGTCGTGTAGACGACGGGCTTGCGAGCCGGCGCCGGCGTGATCTTCCGCGGCGAGCAGGCAGGAATGAGCGCCAGCACGAGGGCGAGGCCCCCAAGGGTCAACCACCACAGCCGCACAAATCCACGCTATTCGATCAGAAACCGGCGCAGCAAGTTGGCGCCGGCCGCCGCTGTCGCCCAGGTAAACAGTGCCGCCAGCACGGCCGCGGCGCCAACCACCCCGGCGATCTCCGACGCCACGAGCGCCGCGATCCGGCCCCGTGAGGCGCCGAGCTTGACCAGCGTCTCCATCTCGCGCCGGCGCAGCCGAAGGGAAAGCAGAAAGACCAGCGTCGCGGTGGCCAGCGTCGTCGCCCCCACCAGCGCCAGCGCCGCCACCACGAACTTCTCGACCGCCAGCACCGTTCGAAGCAGATCCTCAATCACCTCGATCGGTCGCAGGATCTGATGCGCCGCGGCGGCGCCCTCATAGCGGCCCATCAGCAGCGTCGCGGCCTTTTCGTCGCGCGGCAGCGCAATAACGGCGGTGATGGGATAGGCGGCCGGATCGCCGTGGAAGTGGAACGAGGCGATGTTGTCGTCCGTGACTTCGTTGTATTCGACCACGGAGGCGTTGCCGATCACGTTCGCGCCCTTCCGTGCGAGCACGCCCGCGGCGGCTTCGGGCCGGCTGAGGTCCTGGTGACCGTGCGCCAGCCCCTCGATTACCCAGGTGGTCTTCAGGTCGGCGAAGATCACTCGGTCGTCGGGCGTGCCCGTGGGCGCCAGGATTCCCGTGAGCCGCATCTTGAGAGGGTAGGCGCCCCCCACATCGAAGAGGTTCTCCGCCGAAGAGACGACGGCATCCTGCGGGCGCAGGCCACGGCGGCGCGCCACCTCGGCCCCTGCGACGCAGTCGCCTAGGCGCGTCATCTGGCGGCCCTCGGCGATCCGGAGCCCGCGGAACGCGAAATAATCAAGCGTGGTGCCGATGATGGGATCACCCTGCGCACGATAGCGGATGTAGAGCGGGATCGCCTGTGCCAGTCCCGACTTCGCTACACGCTCTGCCTCCCCGTACCTCATTAAAGGCGGATCTTGCCTGCCGGCATAAAGCACCTTCAGGACCAGCTCGAGCGGGCTCCCCTTGGCGCCGAGAATGAGCGGAGTCGATGCGGCGCGTGAGGCGAGCTCCGCCCGCGCCTGGCGCACCAGCACCCGCAATCCGATGGGCACATAGAGGATCAAGGCGATGGAGAGCACGAGCACCACAGTCTTCGCGCGGTGATAGGCCAGGTACCGCCAGGCCAGGTGGAGCAAGTCTCTCACGGCTTCGCCTCTTGGAAACTCCCGAGGTCGATCACCTGATCAAAATGGGGCAGCAGGTCGCCATCGTGCGTCACCATGACGAGCGTGGCGCCCGAGCTGCGCGCGTAGCCGAGAAGGGCCTCGACCACGAGCGCTTTGCTGGCCGGGTCCAGTCCTGCCGTTGGCTCGTCGGCCAGCACGAGCTCAGGCTCGATGACAAGCGCGCGGCAGAGGCCCACGCGCTGGCGCTCGCCAAATGAGAGGCAGTCCACAAAGCGGTCGAGCTTGTCGCCGAGGGCCACCTTCTCGGCCAGGGCCTCGGCCCGGCGCACCACCGCGCCATTCAGCCGGAGACGCCGGCACAGCCGGTAGGGCAGCAGGATGTTGTCCCGAACCGTGAGGTACTCGATCAGCTCGAACTCCTGAAAGACCATGCCGATGCGCCGTAGGCGGAAGTCGCGGCGGGAGGCTTCCTCAAGCGCGGTGATCTCGAGCTCGCCGGCCCAGATGTGCCCGGCGCGAGGCGTAAGGACGCCGCCGAGGAGAAAAAGCAGGGTGGTTTTGCCTGAGCCGCTCGGTCCGATGAAGGCAGCGTGCGTGCCGCGAGGCAGTTGGAGCTCGGGGAGACGCAGGCGGAATGGGCCGTTGGGGTAAGCAAAATCGAGGTCGCAAATCCGGATCATCGGCCGGCAAGGGCGGAGGGGAGGCGGCCCCCAGTTCCCTCGGGGGATACCCGCTCCGGCAGCCGCCTATCCCTCTGGATTATAAGGGTTCCCGCCCCCTCGATTCAGGTCACTCTCTCTCGGAAATCCAACCTTCGCCCGAGATACTTTCCGCGATGCCTCCGGCATACTGGCATCTGTGGAGGCTCCGCAAGCTCGTGGCCTGATCGCCGCTCTCAGGTGTTCCACCCCGAAACGCGTACCGGAATGAAACGCCCAGATCGCCCCGGGTGTTTCAACCGAGCACGCGCCGGCCTCATCCTCGGAAGCGATCGGCCGCGAAGGCGCGGCGCGCCAGATGGGGAAAAGCCTTAAAGTTCGCTCGGAATTCATTGACGGGCAAGGGAACAAGCTCACCTCGAGCGAGGCTGGCGTGCCGCGACGGCCCCGTGCCCGCCCGGGCTGGCGCGCCGGTTGCACTTCCCCTGGTCGCCCGCCGGAGCCAGCGGAGCCGAAGATCCTGCCGGTGGCCGATACCGGCGCTCGGTGTGAGGACCCGACCATGCCAGCGAAAAAGAAGACGCAGCCCGTCTCCGACCAGACCTCCAAGCGCGACCGGATCATTCTCGAGCACCTGCCCCTGGTCAGGGCAATCGCGGTGCGAGTGCACGAGAACCTGCCGGTGCACGTCGACCTGGACGACCTGGTCCACGCGGGCATTCTCGGCCTGTTCGATGCGGTGACGAAGTTCGACCCGTCCAAGAAGGTGGCCTTCTCCAGCTATGCCAAGCATCGCATCAAGGGGGCCATCCTCGACAGCCTGCGCCAGCTCGACTGGGCCTCGCGCGACCTGCGCCGGCGTCACAAGCAGGTGGAGGCGGCCACGCGCAGCCTCGCCGCCGAGCTCCACCGCAATCCCACCGAGCAGGAGGTAGCCGAGCGTCTGGGAGTCGAGGAGGACCGCTGGCGGCGCATGATGATCGATTTGCGCAACGTCGGGCTGATCTCGGCCTCCCGGCGCGGGGCCGAAGGCGACGACCTGCCGCCGCCGGACTTTCCCGGCAAGCCGGACACGCAGCCGGACCGCATCTGCGCGCTCCAGCAGCTCCGTACCGTCCTGAGCACGGCCATCGGCACCCTGCCCGAGCGCTACCAGAAGGTGGTGCTCATGTATTACAACCACGAGCTGACGATGCGGGAGATCGGCAACGCGCTTGGCATCAATGAAAGCCGTGTCTCGCAGATCCACAAGTCGGCACTCGAGAAGATGGCGGCAGTGCTCGAATCCAACGGCATCCACTCCGCCCAGGCCTTTGCCGACTGATCAGGCGGTCGGCTGCGCCGCTTGGGCCGCCAGGGCTTCCAGCTCTTCCACAGCCCGCTCGAGCTCCCGGTGCAAGGCAGCCGAACGGGCATCCGCCGGGCTTATGGTGTCGACGACGGCCCGGTAGTACCACAAGGTCCCCTCTTCGCCGCCCCGGAACCGCTTCCAGACCTCGCTGCCAACCTGCCGCAGGTCGCGGATGGTGGAGCGGACATTGGACAGCTTGTCGGCGAGCACCACCAGCTGGATCGAGGCCGGCGCCCCGGCCAGGCGCGACAAGAACTGCTCCTTGCGCTCGCGCCAGGGCGGCTTCGGCGTCACGGCGGCGTCGGTGCAGCCGTCGATGATCTCGACGACCTCGGGACCGAACAACCGCAGGATCGTCTCCCGGGTGGAGAGGCCGCCTTGGTCTTCGACGGCGTCGTGCAGCAGCGCGGCGATGGCCTCCTCTTCGGTTCCGCCGTGCTCGATGACTGTTCCGGCTACCGCGAGCAGGTGGGCGATGTAGGGAATTTCCGCCGGGCCCTTGCGCCTCTGGCTGCGGTGGAGTTGCGCGGCGAAGACCAGAGCCTCGGTGAATCGGGCTGAGAGGGCCATGACTCAGTTTGGTTCGCCGTCCGCCCTCAGACGTCGCAGATCGAGAGCGCCTGATCGAGCGCCTTCAGGGCGTCGCCCGTCGGCGTGTACTCGTGCGCGACATAGCCGGTGAAGTTGAGCTCCGCGATGGCCCGGGCGATGCCGCGGTAGTTGAGCTCCTGCGTGTCGTCGAGCTCGTGCCGGCCCGGGTTGCCCGCCGTGTGAAAGTGGCCGATCCACTGGATGTTGTCGCGGATGGTGCGGATGATGTCGCCCTCCATGATCTGCATGTGGTAGATGTCATAGAGCAGCTTGACGCGCGGCGAGTTCACGCGCTTGCAGAGCTCGACGCCCCAGGCGGTGCGGTCGCACATATAGTCGGGGTGGTTCACCTTGCTGTTCAACAGCTCGACGCACAGGGTGACGCCCTTGTCCTCGGCGTGGCTCTTCACCTTGTTGAGAAAGAGCACGCTGTTGTCGAGTCCTTCCTCATCCGACATACCCTGCCGCTCACCCGACAGCACGATCACATTAGGGGCCCCGTTGGCCGCCGCAGCGTCGATCGCCTGGCGCATGGCCGCCTCGATCTTGGCGTGATGCTCCTTGCGGTTGATTCCGTCGCGGATGCCGCTGCCGCCCGGCACCATGGTCGGCACCAGGCCATATTTCTTCAGCACCGGGAACTCGTTTGGGCCGACCAGGTCGAAGCCCAGGGCGCCCAGACGCGCCGCTTCGCGGCACATGTCTTCGAAGGAGAAATTGGTCCCGCGGAAGCAGCCGCGCGTGACCGCCTGCTTCAGTTTTCCCTTGCGGACCACCTTGCCGCTCTGGGCCAGGGCGCCCGCTGCGGCGAGGCTCGAAAGAAAGCTTCTGCGCTGCATGGCTCCATCCTACTCGAGAATTTCGCGGCCGCAAAAGTCCTGATAGAATACGGCTCGCCATGCTGCGAAGAACTTTTCTGCGAACCGCACTGGCCTTGCCCGCCTGCGGCGCGTTTGGCCACTTCGAGCGTCTGACCGCCGCCGATCGCGGCAAGGTGAAGATCACCGACATCAAGATGAAACCGGTCTCGGCGCTGGCGCACACGCTGGTGCGCATCGACACCGACGCCGGCTTGAGCGGCTACGGGGAGTCGGGCGTGAGCGGCGCGATGATGAAGGCCTGGCGGGAGCGCTACGCACCGCTGCTGATCGGCCAGGACCCACTGGCGATCCAGGTGCACTTCCACCGGATGTCCACGCTGATGCACCCCTACATGGCGCGGATTCCGGCTCTGAGCGGCATCGACATGGCGCTCTGGGATCTGGCCGGCCGGCTGAGCGGCAGGCCGGTCTACCAGCTTCTCGGCGGCCCGTTCCGCGATCGCGTGCCCATGTTCATCAACACGCAGCCGCGCGACATGCTCGATCGAGCTGCCGTGCGCGAGTGGGCGGCGAAGCTGCGGGAAGACCCCATGGGCTTCAAGGCGGTGAAGATCGACGCCGCCCGCCCGGCCGGTCGTCCGTCGGGCCGTTACACCACGACGCTTTCCAATCAGGAGCTGCGGAAGATCCGAACGGCGTTCGAGAACGTGCGGCAGGAGCTGGGGCCGGACTACGACATCATGGTGCACTGCCACAACGAGTTCGACCTGCCGAGCGCGGTGGGCATCGCACGCGCGGTGGAGCCGATCGAACCGACCTGGCTCGAAGACCCGCTGCCGGTTCCCTTCTCCGAGAGCTGGATTTCGCTCAAGCGCGCCGCGCGCGTGCCGCTGCTGACGGGTGAGAAGCTCGAGATGCCGCACGGCTTCTATCCGTTCCTCCAGCACCAGGCGGTCGACTACATCTACCCGGATATCGCCTTCTGCGGCGGGCTCACCGGCATCGTCAAGATCGCCACCCTGGCGGCGCTCTGGCGTATTCCCGTCGCCACACACAACGTCGGCGGCATCCTGCTCACCATGGCCTCGATCCACTTCGGGTTGGCGATTCATGACTTCCTGACGAGTGAGACGCGGCTCGGCTCGACGCGGGAGATCCTGGCGATGGCGAAGAACCCGCCGGAAGTCCTGGGCGGCTCGGCAGGGATCCCTGAGGGAGCCGGCCTGGGCGTCGAACTGGACGACGCCGGCGTGCGCCGCCTCCAGCGGCCGGAGGATCCGCCCGAATGGGTCTGAGTACGGCGGGATACGGCCGCGTGCAAGAATTTGGAGAGAAACAACAAGCTAAGGAGTGAGTTGTGCCCCACCGCAGAGGATTCCTGAAGAGTTTGGCCGGTCTGCCCGTGCTTGGCAGCCTCGCCGGCCCGAAGGCGGCATTCGCCGCCGCTCGCCGCGACTATTTCCGCGAGCTGGGCGTCCGCACCTTCTTGAACGCCGCCGGAACCTATACGACGCTGACGGCCTCGCTGATGCCGAAGGAGGTCGTCGAGGCTTGGCTGTACGCCTCGAAGAGCTTCGTGCCGCTCATCGACCTGCATGACGCCGTGGGTCAACGCATCGCCTCGCTGATCGGCTGCGAGGCAGCGATGGTTACCGCGGGCGCCGCCAGCGCCCTTACCCTTGGCACGGCCGCCTGCATCACCGGCAAGAATCCGGACTTCATCCGCCGCCTGCCGGACACCACCGGAATGAAGAACGAGGTCATCATCCAGAAGAAGCACCGCTTCGGCTATGACCACGCGGTGCGCAACTGCGGCGTCCGTTTCGTCGAGGTCGAAACGCGCGAGGAGCTCGAACGGGCCATCGGCCCGCGGACGGCGATGATGCTGTTCTTGAACCTCAACGAACCGGTGGGCGCCATCCCCGCGGCCGAGTTCGTCGCGCTGGGCAAGAAGCACGGGGTGCCCACCATGAACGACTGCGCCGCCGATGTGCCGCCGGCGTCGAACCTTTCCAAATACACGAAGATGGGCTTCGATCTGGTCTGCTTCTCGGGCGGCAAGGGCCTGCGGGGCCCGCAGAGCGCCGGCTTGCTGCTCGGCCGCAAGGACTTGATCGAAGCGGCGAGGCTGAACGGGCCGCCCTATGCGGACACCATCGGCCGCGGCATGAAGGTCAACAAGGAAGAGCTCCTGGCCATGATGGTCGCCGTCGAGCTCTACCTCAAGCGCGACGAGGAGGCCGAACGCAGGGAGCTGGACCGGCGCGCCAATCTGATCGTCGACGCCGTGGCCTCCATCCCGACCGTCCAGACCAAGATCGAGGTTCCGCCGATCGCCAACCATGTCCCCCATGTGCATATCTGGTGGGACGAGGCCAAGCTGGGCATGAGCGTGCCCGACGTGGTGCGGAAGCTGCGTGAGGGCAATCCCTCGATCGAAGTGGTGCCGGGCTCCAAGGAGCACCTCATCGTCAACGCCTGGATGCTCGAGCCGCGCGAGGTCAAGATCGTCGCGCGGCGGATCCGCTCGATCCTGATGGGGGCGGCCTGAGCGCTGCTTGCGGGCGCCGCGTCGGATATGATGAGCTTCCATGAACCGGAAGCTCATCGCCCTCACCGTCCTTGCCCTGGGCGGCTGCACCGGCCGGGCCCCATCGCCCGACACGGAAGACGGCCTGCGGCAGCTCGCGCGCCGGCGGCTGGCGCAGCTTGAGGGAACCGTTCGGCTGGAGGGCCTCGGCGCTCCCGTCGAGGTCCTGCGCGATCGCTGGGGCATCCCGCATATCTATGCGCAGTCGGCTGACGATCTCTTCTTCGCGCAGGGCTTCGTGGCCGCCCAGGACCGCCTTTACCAGATGGAGATCTGGCGGCGGACCGGCAGAGGAGAGCTGGCCGAAGTCTTCGGGCCGGCCTACGTCGAGCGGGACCGTTTCGCGCGCTTGGTCCGCTACCGCGGAGACATCGAGGCCGAGTGGCAGAGTTATTCTGCGGACACCCAGGCCATCTGTGCGGCCTTCGCCCGCGGGGTGAACGCCTATGTTCGCCACGCCGGAGAGCGGTTGCCCGTCGAATTCGCCCTGCTCGACTTCAAACCCGGTGAGTGGCGGCCCGAAGACTGCCTGCTGCGAATCGCCGGCCTTCTGATGACGCGCAACATAGCTCTGGAGATCGCCCGCGCCGAGATGGCCGCAAAGCTCGGGCTCCCGGCGGTCGAACGCTACATGCCGCCCGAGCCCGCGCGCCGACTCGATCCGGATCCCAGACTCGATCTGGACGGCCTGGACGAGGAGGTGCTCCGGACTTACCGCAGTGCGGTTTCCGTGCCTACGCTCGAAGAACCTGCCGGCTCCAACAACTGGGTCGTGAATGGGAGGCTCTCCGCAACCGGCAAGCCTTTGCTCGCCAACGACCCGCACCGGCCGGTCATTCTGCCCGCGCTGCGCTATCTGGTGCATCTGGTGGCGCCGGGTTGGAACGCGATCGGCGCGGGCGAGCCGGCCTTGCCCGGTATCGCCGTCGGCCACAACGAACGCGTCGCCTGGGGGTTCACCATCGTCCCGTACGATGTCGCCGACCTTTACGTAGAACGGACCGACCCGGAAAACCCGAACCGCTACCTCCACAACGGCAAGTGGCTCGAGATGCAGGTGGAGCGTGAGGAGATCCGGGTGAAGGGCCGGGCCGAGCCCGTCACGGTGGAGTTGAAGCTGACCCGCCACGGACCGGTGATCTTCGAAGATCCGAAGCGCAAGCGGGCCATCGCGTTACGCTGGGCGGGCCAGGAGCCGGGCACAGCCGGCTATCTGGGCGGGCTGGCGCTCGCCCGCGCCTCGAGCGCGAAGGAGTTCCTCGAGGCGGCGCGCCGCTGGAAGCTCCCGGCGGAAAACCTGGTCTTCGCCGACGTCGAAGGCAATATCGGCTGGATCGCCTTTGGCCTGGTCCCGGTGCGCTCGCATTCCGGACTCTTTCCCGTTCCGGGCGAGACGGACCGCTATGAGTGGCGCGGCTGGCGTCGCCTCGAGGAACTGCCCTCGATCATGAACCCCGAGCAGGGCTACATCGCCACGGCAAATCACAACATTCTGCCCAAAGGCTACCGGGGCGAGCTGGCCTTCGACTGGGCGCCGCCCTACCGTTTCGCGCGCATCGACGAGGTGCTGCGGGCGGGCAAGAGCTTCACGGTGGCCGACTTCGAGCGGCTCCAGCACGACGAGACATCGCTGCCGGCGCGCGAGCTCATCCCGATGCTCGGCGGGCTGCCGGGCGCACCGGCTCCGGCAGCAAAACGCGCGCAGGCGATGCTCGAAGGCTGGGACCGGGTGCTCGCCAGGGAATCCGGCCCGGCGGCGCTCTTCGAGATCTGGCTCAGCCGGCTCCGCGCCCGGTTCGTGGCCGCCGAGGTGGCCGAACCGCACCGCGAACTGGTTTCCCGAAATCTGCCGCTGCCGCGCCTGATCGAGCAGTTGCGGCAGATGCCGGCCGGCAAGCGCGCGGAAGTGATGTTCGGTGCGCTCGAAGAGGCTTGGCAGGAGGCGGAGAAGCTGCTCGGGGCCGACGCGGCCGGCTGGCGGTGGGGCAAGCTCCATACGATCGAGTTTCGCCACCCGCTGGCCAACAGCCCGGCGCGCAGGGCGGTCCTCAACCTGGGACCCGTCGAGCGGGGCGGCGACGACTTCACTCCGAACGCCACCGGCGGCCCAGGCTACCGCCAATCGAGCGGGGCCTCCTACCGGCACATCATGGATCTGGCCGATTGGGACCGCTCGGTCTTCACCAGCACCCCAGGCCAATCGGGTCAACCGGAAAGCCCGTTTTATGCGAACCTGCTCGATGCCTGGGCGCGCCACGAGTATGCGCCGCTGGCCTACAGCCGACCGGCTGTCGAGTCGCACACCCTGCACCGGCTCCGGCTGGAGCCCGCCCGGCGCTAGCGCCATCCGAAAACGGCCGAAAAGATAGAGAGAGGGAGCAGGCTGAACGGCGCCGATGGAGGTCACCCTT
Source organism: uncultured Bryobacteraceae bacterium (assembly GCA_938003835.1). GTDB lineage: Bacteria > Acidobacteriota > Terriglobia > Bryobacterales > Bryobacteraceae > CALKXJ01. The sequence goes on from CALKXJ010000005.1 coordinate 38,095, forward strand.
CACATTCGCCGGAACGTCGAGGCCGCCGCCGGTTGGTGGCGGGCGGCCCGGACCTGGAGCGTCTGGAGCGCGCTGCTGGCGGTAGCGCTCCTGCTCGCTACCTCCTTCGCCGCACGGCCGCGGGCCAGGATCATGATTTCGCCGATGCCCGCCGCAGCTCTCGCGGTGACCTCCACCTCGCTTAGCCAGAGCTCCGGGCTCGCCGTCATAGAAGGCCGGGTGAAGAACTTGAGCGGCGAGGCGCTCGAGAACGTGTGGGTGCGCGCTGAGTTCCTCGATGCGCGCGGGCAGCCGCTCGGGCGGACCGAAGAGACCCTACTCGAACCCGCCCGGCTCGAGCCCGGCGCGACGGCCGCCTTCCGGCTTTACGGCGCGCCCGAGCGGGACATCGCCTCCGCCCGGCTGGAATTTACCCGCCTTGTCCGGCAGGCATTGCCTGCCCGCCACGAGATAGTGGAGGCCTTCGCCCCGCCGAAGCCGTGAGCTTCGAGCAGAGGCGCTTACCGGCGGCCGAGGATGCCCCGCACCTCGAGGAAACGGAAGATCTCGCGGTAAATGCGGGCCATCTCCTCTTGACTGAAACCTCCGTGTTTGCCCCCGCGGATGCTGAGCAGCTCGGCATCGGAGCCGGCCTCCCGGAGCGCCCGCGTTAGGCGTACTCCGTGCTCATACGGGACTGTCGGATCCTCGTCACCATGGATGGTCAACACCGGAGGCGTCCCGCGCCGGACCCAGCTCATGGGTGAGACCCGCCGCGCCAGCTCCATCCGGCCTTCCTGCTCCGGCACCCACTGCACCGCATATTCCCGCATGTTCGGCCCGGCGAGCTGGTCGGCGACGTCGGTGATTCCATAAAAGTTCACCACAGCGGCCACCTTGGCCGGGGGTCCGAGACCCGCCGCTTTCGGCGCGAGGCCGACCATCAGCGCCAGGTGGCCGCCCGCCGAAGCCCCGGTCACCACAATGCGGTCCGCGTCCACCCGGTAGCGTTTGGCGTTCTTGCGGAACCACTGCGCCGCATTGAGCACGTCAGTGACGGCCGCCGGGGCCGGCGCCACACCCGCCAGCCGGTACTCGACGTTGGCGACGACGAAGCCTTTTTCGAGGTACGGCAGGCAGAAGTTTTTGTACATGCCCTCCCGGTTGCCGCGCACCCATCCTCCCCCGTGGATGACAAGCACGCCGGGGCGTTTTGCGGCCGCAGCCTCCGTCGGCCGCAGTATGTCCAACCGCGTTTCCGGATATCGGTCATAAGCGACATCCAGTTCGGCCTCGGCCCAATCGGGCAGCTCGGGATACCGGGTTCCCGCTTGCCCGGCAAGATGGGCGGCCAGAATGATCGCGAGCGAGACCAGCTTCCCCATAAGCCTATTAGATCGTATATTGGGAGTGAAATGACGCGCTTTTTGCTGCTCATCTTTGCGGGCATGACTCCCGCTCTGTGCGACCCTGCCAGCGTGATCACCAGCGTCCGAGCGGCCCGTGACGCGGCGCCGAGCGCCGATCCGGAGGCCCCGTTCTGGAAGGGGATCTCCGGCATCTGGATCGAAAACGATCCTATGGGCAAGCCCGTGGCCGGGCATCGCTCCGAAGTCCGCTCGCGCTGGACCGACAACTACATTTATTTCCTCTTCGTCTGCCCCTACCGCGAGCTCTATCTGAAGCCGGATCCGCAGACGGCAGCCGACACCAACCGGCTTTGGGAGTGGGACGTCGCCGAGGTCTTCGTGGGCCACGATTTCGAGAACATACACCGCTACAAGGAGTTCCAGGTCTCGCCCCAGGGCGAGTGGATCGACCTGGACATCGACAGCCGGAAACTCAACGCGGAGGAGAATCTCAAGTGGAACTCGGGCTTCGAAGTCAAGGCGCGAATCGATCCGGCGCGCAAGGTCTGGTACGGGGAGATGAAGATTCCGCTTGCCAGCATCGATCCCCGGCCGTCGAAGCCGGGCAACAAGCTCCGCATCAACTTCTACCGCGCGCAGGGCAAACCCCCGGGGCGTATCTATATGAGCTGGCGGCCGACGCGTTCAAAGAGCTTCCACGTCCCGGAGGCGTTCGGGACGCTGGTACTTGGCGAGTGACCAGAGCATGGCTGCCAGGTCGCTTCGGATCTCTCACGTCGGACTGCGGGGAGTGGTCGGCGGCGGCTTGACGGCCAACCACGTCATCGATTTTGCCTGCGCGTTCGGCACGCTGCTCGAGCCCCGGCAGGCGGTGGTGATCGGGCGCGACCCGCGCGCCAGCGGCGTCATGCTCCGTGAAGGCGTCATCGCCGGACTGCTCGCCACCGGCCACGACGTCGTCGACCTGGGCATCGTCTCCACCCCGGTGATCCAGCACACGATCCGGCGGCACGGTGCGGGCGGGGGCGTCTCGATCGGCGCCAGCCACAACAGCGCCGAATGGAATGCGCTCAAGTTCTTCGGCCCGGGCGGCATCTACCTTTCGACGGCCGAAGCGGGAGAACTACTCGACATCTATCATCTGCGCAAGTTCGACCTGGTGGCCCACGACCAGGTCGGCAAACTCCGCACCGAGACGGATGCGATCGGTCACTATGTCAGCGAGCTGGCCGGCCACTTCGACTTCGAGCGCCTGCGCCGGTTCCGAATTGTGGTCGACTGTTCCAACGGGACCTCGTCGTTGATCCTGCGGGAGCTCGAAAGCCGTTACCAGCTCCAGGCGATCCGGATCAACGACCGATTGGAAGGGATCCGTTTTGCGCATGAGCCCTCGACGTCGCGCGAGATCGTCGCCTTGCAACTGGCGCCGCTGGTCAAGCCGCTCGGCGCCGACGCGGGCTTCCTCTTCGACGTCGACTCGGACCGCGTCGCGCTGGCGACCGAGGAGGGCGAGCCCGTCTCCGAAGAGATGGTGCTTCCGCTGCTTGCCGACCATCTGCTGCCCAAGGGTCCGGGCAAGCTGGTGATCACGAACATCTCCTCGACGGCGCTTCTCGAGGAGGTGGCGGCCCGTCATGGCGGCAAAGTGATTCGCGTCCCGGTGGGACGGCAGGCGGCCATCGACGCGCTCACCAGCTACCGGCCCGAACAGATCGCCATCGTCGGCGAGGGGACCGGTGCGGTGATGATGCCCGAATTCCGCTTCGTCTATGACGGAATTGCGGCCATGCTTGCCGTGCTCACGATGATGGCCGAGCGCGGTCAGAGGCTGTCGGAGATTCTGGCCGACTATCCGCGCTATTCGATGCTCAAGGCGCAACTGCCGCTCGTCTCCGCCCGGATGCCGGAGCTGCTCATGGAGCTGCAACGGGACTACTCCGACGGAGTGGTCACCCGCATCGACGGCCTGCGCATTGACTGGCCTGGACGCTGGTTTCACGTGCGCGTCAGCCAGACCGAGCCGGTCATCCGCATCATCTGCGAGCAGCGGGGGGATCCGCCGCAGGAGCTGTTTGAAGATCTGCTGGAACGCGTCCGGAGGCTCGCTTGAGTATGCGGGGCGAACACCTGCTGAAGATCTCCGTCTCCGGCATCCGGGGCGTAGTCGGCGAGTTTTTAACGCCCGCACTCGCCTGCGCCTTCGGCCAAGCCTTCGGCACCTATGTGGGGCCCGGACGCGTCGTCATCGGCCGGGACACGCGCTCGAGCGGCGAGATGCTCCAGCATGCCGTTACCTGCGGCCTGCTGGCCTCCGGCTGCGAGGTCATTGACGTGGGCGTCCTGCCGACGCCGACCATCCAGGTCTACGTCGCCTCCGGGGGCGCGCGCGGCGGTCTGGCGGTCACCGCCTCGCATAACCCTCCCGAGTACAATGCCCTGAAGCTCTTTAACGCCCGGGGCCTCTTCCTGAACAGCTACGAGCGGAGCGAGCTGATCGACCTCTATCACCAGAGCGAATTCCGGCACGCCACCAACGACGAGATCGGCCAGGTGCGCTCGGATTACCGCACGCCCGTCAAGCTCCATATCCAACGCGTGCTCGAGCATGTGGACGCGGCACGGATCCGCAGCCGGCGGTTCCGCGTCGCGCTCGACGCGGTCAATGGGGCAGCCAGTGTGATGGCCTGCGAGTTTTTGCGCGAAGCCCTCGGCTGCGAGCTCGTAGCGATCCACGTCGATCCCGCGCGGCCCTTCCCGCGCATCGCCGAGCCCCGGCCGGAGACGCTCACGGAGCTGGCGGCGCTCGTGCGCTCGGCGGGCTGCGACGTGGGTTTCGCCCAGGATCCCGACGCCGACCGGCTGGCCGTGGCCGACGAGACCGGTCGCGTTCTCGACAACGACGACGTGCTCGCCCTGGTGGTGGAGGGCGTGCTCGAGCGGCGCCGCGGAGACGTCGTGGTGAACCTGACCACGTCGAGTGCGATCGACGTCATCGCGCGCCGCTATGGCTCGCGTGTGTGGCGGACGCCGGTGGGCGAAGCCCATGTGGTCGAGCAGATGCTCGCCACCGGCGCGGTCATTGGAGGCGAGGGTTCTAACGGCGGCGTCATCTTCCCTGCCGTGCACGCCTGCCGCGACAGCTTCACCGCCATGGCCTTTATCCTGGACCGGATGGCGGCCACGGGCGAGCCGGTCTCCTCGCTGGCCGCACGCCTGCCGCGCCTCTGGCGCCGCTTCGGGAAGGTGGCGTTCGAGCACGGCCGGCTGGGCGCCATGATGCAGGCGCTCGAGGAATCGTTTCCCGGTGCGCAAACCGATCGCTCTGACGGCCTGAAAGTGATCTTCGACGGCGCATGGGTCCACGTCCGCGCGTCGAATACCGAGCCGCTGGTCCGGCTGGCCGCCGAGGCCGACTCCCCTGAGCGCCTGGAAGAGCTTTACGGCAAGGTTTCACGACTCCTCGAGCGGGCGTGAGCCCTGGTGGCCGCCTGACCGCGGGGCGGCGCTACGCCACCGGTGCCGATTGGTATCCTCGATTCCCAGCCTGGAGGAGAAGTTTGCCCTCCACTCCTCCCGCCGCCTCAAGCGCGACGCCGGCCCCTATTGGGCTGTGCGCTCACGGGCTCGCAGGGCGGCGATCGGCCGGCCTTCGACGTCTCCCAGCTCGCGGTAGTCGGCGCCGGCTAACTCCAGCATTGTCGGCGCCACGTCGCTGAGCGTGAGCCGGTGACCCACCCCCGCTTCGCCCAGAGGCGACACCCCCGCTCCGATCGCTCCCAGCCAGATATACTGTGAGCCTTCGATCGCGGCGCCGTGCCGCGTCCAGTCCTCCGCGGTCTCGCCACGCCCGTGGTCCGTCGCGATGAGCATCGTCGTACGGCCGCGATAGTGCCGGTCACCTTCGAGCACCTCCCAGAGCCGCCGCAGGCACCGGTCGAAGTAATGGGCGGTCTCCAGATAGCGGTCGTAGCGGCCCAGGTGCGCCCAGTCGTCGGTCTCCCCGAGAGCCACGTAGAGCACCTTCGGGCGCACGGTTCTCAGGTATTCGAGCGCCATCTCGAACGTGATGAAATCGTGGCGGACGCTGCGCCAGGGCGTAAGCAGCTCGAACTGCATTCGGCTGAGCTCGAGCAGCCGCCTCGACGCACCGGCCAGCTCGAGCGGCCGGTAGCCCGCGTTGATGAAGACGCTCCCCGGCTCGTGGGCGCCGATGCCGGAGAAGACTTCCCAGGAGCCGATCAGCGCAACCTTCTCGGGCGGCAAGCGCCAGTGTCGGCGCAAGACCTCGAGCACGGTCGGCGAGGGATTTGGGCGAAGCTCGTTGCTGGTGACGGCCTGCTGTGGGCGGCCTGTTAACAGCTCGGCATAGCACGGATAGGAGAAGCGGTGAGGGTTCCGCATTACGACTTCGCTGCCGCGGTCGCGGCTGCCGAACAGAGCGCCCTTCCGCGCCACCTCCTCCCAGAGAAACGGCATCAGGCGGACACGCCGCTCGGCGGCGGCCCCCGTGCCGAAGCGCGCCCGCACTTCGGCTGCATCCCTCATGCCCGCCCGTTCGTCGGCGAGCAACCCATCCTCGGCGCCGCGGAAGACCTCCTGCCAGCGCAGGCCGTCGGCCGTCACCAGCAGGAGGTTTTCCGTGCGCTGCGCGACGGCGGCGCCGGCAACAAGAGCGGAAGCCAGAAGAAGCCGGGCGAATTGTGGGCGTTGCACCCGACCATCTTACTGCGCCTCCGAACGCCGCCGCGGCTTGGTCACCGAACGTTAAAAATGCAGCCTGGCGGCGTACTGGATCTCACGGCCGACGTTGGCCTGACTGGTGACGCGACCGAACAGACTGCTGGTCACCACCGTGTTCGGGTTGCTCCACATGATGCTGTTCGTCAGATTGTAGGCCTCGAGGCGAAACTCCAGCCGCCAGCGCTCGGCGATCCGAAAGTTCTTCGCCAACGTCGAGTTAACGTCGATTCGGCCCGGCCCTGTCAAGCCTTCGTACTGATAGGGATTGCTCCGAGGCGCATAGGGATCGGCGATCTTGAACACCGAGGTGTCGAACCATTTCTCCTTCGTAGGATTCGAGAGCACGGGGTTTCCCGTCACTTCCATCTTTCCGAATCGCACGAAGGAACCCGAGTTCCAAAAGGAGACCCAGGAAAGCGTCCAACCCCCAAGCAGGCCGTCAAGGACCGGATGGGCACCAGCCCAGAACCGGCGGTCTCGCCCGAACGGCAGCTCCCAGGTCCAAGCGGCGTTGAACCGGTGCCGCGGGTTGTCGCTGTCGAGGAAAGTGAAGCGTTCTGCATACTGATCGAGCTCATTGAAAAAGTTCGACGAGCGCTCCCGGTTGTAGGCATAACTGATCATGAAGCTATAACCCTTCGACGTGGGCCGCTGCACCTTGAGCTGGAAGGCCCGGTAGCGATTTAGCACTCCGCTGGTATAAGTCTGCGTGAGACTTCCGTACTGGGGGTAAGGCACCAGCAGGCTTCCGATGGTGACACGCTGTTGGTTACGCAGCGCCCCAGGGAACTTGTCTTGCGTCAGGTACTGATAGAAGGGGTTCGGGACCGTCTTGGCAAGCGTCGCCTTGTGCGTATACAGATAATTGGGATCGGACAGATTGAACGGCTTCGAGTAAGGCAGATCGTGCCCCAGGTTCAGGAAGAAGGTGAAGTCCACATGGATCTGCTCGGGCAACTGTCGCTGGATGGAGAAATTGAAGCGATCGTTGACGCCGGTGCGCATCTCCTGCTGGACCCAACTGGCCGCGCTGCCGAGGTTCGTGTACCGGCCGAGTGATTTTCCGACCGGCAGGATGAGCGGATTACTCGCCGGAAAGGGATCCTGAAGCTTGGCCTGAGGAACCCCCTCGAGCGCTGGCGCCGCGGCCGTGCTGGCGTTGAAGCCGTCCGTGGGCAGCCCTTCGAGCAACGGGATCTGCGACTGTGGCGGCGTGACATACCGCGCGTAGCCGATTCGCAAAGCCGTACGGTCATTGAGCCGGAGGGCCATGCCCGCACGGGGAATGAAGACGGTCTTGAGCGTCCGGTACATGCCGCGGTGACTGGAATCCGTGAAGACCCAGGCGCCGTTATATCGATACGGAATATTCGCAATGGCACGCACTTCGGCCGGGATCACCGGCGGGTTCGCCTGCATCTCCGGGATGGGATTATTGAGATCGAGATAGCGTGACAGCTTGTCGTTTTCCTCCACCGGCGGAGTCGAGTACTCGTAACGCAGGCCGAGGTTGAGGGTCAGATTGCGGTGGACCTTGAAATCATCCTGGAGATAACCCGCATAGTAGTGCATTGAGGTCACCTGCGGGGTAACATAGCGCGCCACCGAGCTGCTGTCGAGCGCGCCCAGGAGGAAGGTCGCCCAGGTGTCGCCGCTGAGTTTCGTGTTCGGCGAGATAAAGGTGTCGGCCGTGAGCGCGGGGCTGTGGGAGAAGCTCGAGAGCGAGGGCATGTGAACGTCGGCCACATGCCTGCGGTACTCGAGACCCCACTTCAACTGATGGGCACCCTGCTCGCGGGAGACCCTGGCGTGGGCGCTGTAGTTGTGCGGGTGCTGGAGCCAGAAGCTGGTTCGCCCCATGTAAGGAGCGACGTTTGGATAGTACAGTTTTCGAAAACCCGACAGGTAGGGTTTGTACCAGCCGCTCGGCCAGAAGGCCGCGTAGTCGGCCTCGGTCACCTCAGCCGCCGGATTGTCGAGATCGTCCTGGAGCGAATAGTAGCTGCCCCGCAGGTTGAGCACCGTGCGAGGATTCCACAAGAAGACCGCGTCACCCGCCACGTTGCGCGAGGCCATGATGCCGCCGTTAAATGCCGCGGCGCGGGATTCAATCCAGTTCTTGGGCGCCAGCGTGGTGTAGAAGCGGCTGTAACGTCCGAAAACGCGCAGCCGTTCGCTCACGTTCCAGTCCGTCCGGTCCGAGAAATTCCAGTAGCGGAACAGCCGCGCGTAGCCGAGCTTGAAGTTATTGACGCCCGTCTGATCGTCTCCGGGATTGTTCGGCATCCAGAGGTCTTTTCATGCGAGCAGCGAGGTCCGATCCATGCGCGAGGCCGGAATGATGTTGCCGGCAAACGGGCTCCGCGTCACTTTGCCCGTTTGCGCATCGAACTTCGTGCTCCAGGGATCGTAGATCGTGCGCAGTGCGCCGACGCCGTTCTTCGACTGCGAGAAATCGCCCGTGCGTTCGAGAGCTGTCGGAAGTGTCTGCATCGTACTCAGCGGCTGGGCGGTACGCCAGCGCTCATAGGTGGCGAAGGTGAACAGGCTGTTCTTGCGGATCGGTCCGCCGATCGTGCCGCCGCCGATGTGATTCCGCACCAGGTTCGGCGCCCGCGTGACAGCATTGCTTACGGCATTGAGCTTCGGGTTTCGGCCGAAGTAGTAGAGAGTTCCGTGAATTTCGTTGGTGCCGGATTTCATCGACAGCGTCATGATGCCGCCGGCCGAATGGCCGAACTCGGCGTCGACGCTGTTCTGCTGGATGCTGACCTCCTGCACGGCGTCCATGGGCGGGGCATAGGAGCCCTTGTTGCTGATCTGGAGCGGCGCCCCGTCGAGCAGCAGGTCGTTCTTGCGTGTCGTGTTACCGCCGATGTCGAGGCTGGAGGTCGAGAACATGAAATAGGGGTAGTGGGCGTTGGGCTGATAGAAGTAGCGGTTCACCACCGCCGGATCGAGCAGCGCCAGGGTGAACGGGTTGCGCGCCATCGCCGGCAGCTCGTCGAGCATCTTGCGATCCACCGTCATCTGCATCGTGCTGGTGTTGAACTGTACGGCAACGGGCGTCTCCCTGACGATCACCTGTTCGGTGACGGCGCCGAGCGTCAGCACGGCGTTGACCGTGATGTCGCCCGCCACCTGAACGGAGATGTTCTTCTGGACGAAGGTGGCAAAGCCGGGCTGCTCGACCGTGAGGGTGTATCGGCCGGGCTCGACATAATCGAAGAAGTAGCGGCCGCTGGCGTTTGTCTCGCGCGTGCTGGCGATGCCGGTCTGGTCGTTGGCGAGCGTGACCTTGGCTCCGACGATGACCGCTTCGGTGCTGTCGGTGATGACCCCCTGGACCTTGCCCCGGTAATCCTGGCCGGCCATGGATGCAGCAAGCAGGAGCGCCAGGATAAAGCTAATCGCACCATTAACTCTCATATGGGAAGCACACCTTTCCTGGTTTCTCTTCCTGTCCGAGGGTTTCAATGGCTGACCCCGGACACGCCCAGCTTACACTACCCTACCCCCAACGTCAAACAGCGGCGCCTCTTGCCAGGTTCGCGCCCCCCTTGCCCCGGCGCACCGGCCCGGCGGCGGAGCGCCAAACCTTGCGACGGGCGGGCTCAGCCGCCCTGGTAGCGCGACGGCGCATCGGAAGCCCGCTCCGTGTTGCGCTTCCAGTCTTCCAGGCGCGGGCCGGCGATGAACTTGGCCCGCCGGCGCAGCTCCGCCATCTCCTCGGCGCTGAGCGGCCGGAACTGTCGGGCCGCGTGTACGTCATCTTCGATCTGTCCCACGGTCGTGGCGCCCATCGTCACGCAGTGGATCGGCAAGCTCAGCACGTATTCCAGACACTGGCGCACGCTGAAGGACTGAAGCAGCTTGGCATTGGCCAGGCTCTTCATCGCTTGGATGCCGAGGCCGCGCTTGACGGCCTCCGGCAGAACGCGCTCCTCGAAGCTTAAATAGGCGGGATCCGCAGCGTGCAGCGGCATCAGGATCGTGTCAAAACCGTCATAGCGCTTGAGCATCTCGAGCAGGACCTCGGGGTCGCGGTGCCCGGTGAAGCCGATGAAGCGGCATTTGCCCGCCTTTTTGGCCGCCTCGAAGGCTTCGATGGCGCCGCCCGGCGCAAAGATCTTCTCGACGTCCTCCATCTCGCTGACACTGTGGATCTGCCAGAGGTCGACGTAGTCGGTCTTGAGCGCGCGCAGGGAGGCATGAAGGTCCTCCTCGGCTTCCCGGCGCGTACGGCGAAAGCTCTTGGTGGTGATGAAAACCTGCTTGCGGACTGCGGGGAGTACAGCGCCGTAGACCTCTTCGGCGCGGCCGTCCCAGTAAGCGCGGGCATTGTCGAAGTAGTTGACGCCCAGCTCGACGGCGCGGCGCACGACGGCGGCAGCCTCGTCGAACGGGATCAGGGGGAATCGCCCCGCCGCCTGTCCGACGATGGTGAGTTTCTCGCCCGTCTTGCCGAAGACCCGCGTGGGGATATCGCCGGCCTTAGCCGCCGTCGCCCGCCGCGCCGCCAGGCCCACACCGGCAAACACCCCTCCAACAAACACTCTCCGCTTCATTGCTCATGCCCTCCGAAATTGGAATTGGGGACAGTATACTCAATTCCCATTTTCGGCGAGGGCAGCCCACCCTCGCACTTCGCGGTCGCGCGCAGCTTCAGAACCTGCACGCCGCCACTTCGGGAATCAATTCGGCGACCGAATTGACCACGAGCGTGGGCCGGTAAGGGTACGAGCGAAGCGAGTCGAGCGAAGTGGATCCGGAAAGCACCAGGATGCTGCGAAAACCGAGATCGGTGGCACCCCGGATGTCGGTCTCCATCGTGTCGCCGATCATGATCACTTCGTCGGTGCTGAGACCAATCCTCTTGCGCGCCGCACGCATCATGAACGGATTCGGTTTGCCGACGTGGTAGGCCTTGCGGCCGGTGGCGGCTTCGAGCATGGCAACGATGGCGCCGCATCCCGGACGCGGCCCGGCATCGGTAGGACACCAGGTGTCGGCATTCGTCGAGATGAGCCCTGCACCGGCCGCCATCAGCCGGTGGGCGATTTCCATCATCTCGAAGGTGAGCACGCGGCCTTCGCCGACGATGACGTAGTCCGGCCCCTCCCGGCTGATGGCATAACCGACTTCGTGAAGCGCGGTCAGCAGGCCGCCTTCGCCGATCACGTAGGCGGTGCCTTGCGGCTTCTGCTGGTGGACGAATTCGGCTGTAGCGAGCGCCGAAGTGTAGACGTGCTCGACCGAAGTCTCGATGCCAAGCTTTCGCAGCTTGACTACAACATCGAGCGGCGTGCAAGCAGAGTTATTCGTCAGGAACAGATAGGGGATGCCCTCCTGCTGGAGATACCCGACAAAGTCGGCCGCTCCCGGAATCGCCTCCGAGCCCCGATAGATGACACCGTCCATGTCAATCAGGTAACCGTAGCGCATATCCCTCCCCGAATGGCGTTCCTTGTCAGGATACGGCCTGCCGGTGAACATCGCGTTTCAATGCGCCGAAATTGTGTTTGCTGTCCGGTGAAAAGACCTGGGCGGCGGCAGGGACTACTCGCGCGGCTCGACCAACTCCACGACGCGGTCGCCGGCCACGTCCGTGAGGATCTGCACGACGCCGCTCGGCCAGCGGATTTCGACCGTTGCCGCCTTCGTTTCCTCGCCCAGGCCGAAGTGGACGCGCCGGTCGCTCGAGGACATGAAACCCACGCTCACCGTCACATGGTTGTAGAGCGTGCGTCCGGAGGGTGTCGTGAGCTTGATCTTGGCTCCGATCGCGTCGCGGTTGCTCCGGGTGCCGGTGAGCTTGAACATCAGCCAGTGGTTGCCGTTGTCGGCGGAGTTGAGGAGGATCCGGGGCTTCTCGTTGAGCGAGGTGACGACGATATCCAGGAACCCGTCGTCATTGAGGTCGGCAAAGGCGGAGCCACGCTGATAGCCGACGCGCAGGAAGTCTTCACCCATCTCGGGGCTCACGTCGACGAAGTGCTTCCCGTCGATGTTCTCAAACATCGTATCGTGCTGCGGCGAGAAGGCTTCCAGATTGTCGACATCGCCATTGGCGGAGTAGAGGTCCTTCCAGCCGTCGTTGTTGTAATCGATGAAGCCGTTGCTCCAGCCGGAGCGCGATCCGCTGAGGGCGAGAATTTTCGAGCCGGGCGAGACGTACTGAAACATCTTGCCCCGCTGGTTGCGGAAGAGCGCCCAGATCTGCCGCATCAAATTGTTGTAGAAGATGTCGACCCAGCCGTCGTTGTCGTAATCCTTGGCGTCGCAGCCCATGGCGGAGACGGTCGCTCCGGTGTCGTTATAGGCCACCCCGTAAAGCAGGCCGACCTCGCGGAACGTGCCGTTGCCCTGGTTCAGGTACAGGAAATTCGGCTCGGTATCGTTGGCGATGAAGACGTCGATCCAGCCGTCTTCGTTGAAATCGGCGATGCCAATGCCCATCCCCTTGCCAAGCGATTTGGCGAAGCCGGACGGCTCGGTGACATCCAGGAACCGGCCTCCGCCGAGGTTGCGGTACAGACGATGGGGGACGGCGACATAGGTTTTCGGGTGACAGTAGACCTCGCGGTCGCGCACCGCGCAGCGCCTGTCTGTGTCCGGCCGCCACTGCGTGTAATTCGACAGGACCAGATCGAGCAGGCCGTCGTTGTCGTAATCAAACCAGGCGCCCTGAACGCTCAGAGTGTCCGGGGGCTTGCGGTCGAGCCCCGAGCCGTCGGTGACATCGGCAAAGGTGCCGTCACCTTTGTTGCGATACAGCGTGTTCTTTCCGGCGTTGGCGATGAAGAGGTCCGTGAAGCCGTCGTTGTCGAAATCGCCTGCGGCAACCCCATAGCTGAAGTCCAGATGCGCCCCGGTGAGACCTGCCGCCTGCGTCACATCGGTGAAGGTTCCATCGCCGCGGTTTCGCAGCAGGCAATGGTAAAAGGAGGGGTCGTCCTTCTTGAGCTCCGGCAGCCGCGCCCCGTTGGTAAAGTAAATATCCATCTTGCCGTCGTTGTCGTAATCGAGGATGGCGATGCCGCCGCACATCGGCTGGGGAAAGAACTTCCGGCCGGTGAAATGATTGTTGGTGACGTAGGAGAAACTGCTTCTCCCGGCCACGTCGGTAAAGTGAGGACGCCGTTTGCCGCCTCCCGCCTGCCCGGCATCAAGCGGCTGCCAGCCGCCGGCGAGCAGGCCGCCACCCAGTGCGGCGCCGAAGAGCAAGCTCCTGGCAAGCCCCGGGCGCATCGTCACGGTTGTGCCGCACACACAGGGATGAGCAGTTGCTCGAGTCCAGTTCGGCAGCGACACTCGGGCGATTGGAGGGGGGCGCCTCGAAGCCGGGCTTCAGCGCACTCCAGGTTGGGATCGTGCGCCCCTAATGAGCGCGCCGTCCGTAGCATTCCAAGCGCCTCGCGGGATCTGTTGCCACGTTCGAGCAGCAAGGCGTGTACGAGATAAGCGCGGTCGAGCTCCGGCCAGCGCCCCTGAACCTGGCGGGCAACCCTTTCAGCCTCGGCAAGGCGACCCATCAAACCTAGTATGACGGCTTTGGTCAGTGCCGGTCCGGGCTCCTGCGGATTCGCCTGGATCGCCTTTTCGAGCAAGGCCAGCGCCTCGGCAAGACGCTCGAGCCGCACCAGCAGGACCACAGCCCGCTCGACAACTGAAGGTTGCGTCGGCGACCGCCGCAGTCCCTCATCGAGACGCTGAACGGCCTCCACCCGGCGGCCGGCCGCTTCGAGGATTGCCGCTTCGAGCAGCAAGGCGTCGCCGCTTGCCTGCTCCGGCGGGATTTGGCGCAAGCACTCGAGCGCGGGCGCCGGCCCCTCGGCGTAGAAGAGCGCTGTGGCCAGATGCAACCGGGCCGAGGGGCGCTCTCCGACGGCGCGGTCGAGCATCTGACGGGCGAGTGCGTACTGCCCGGCGGTCAGAAGCACCCGCCCGGCGTCCTCGAAGATCTGCGCGCCGGCATTGAGGGTGAGCAGCCGGCGGAACTCCGCCAGCGCTTCGTCGGTCCGGCCATCGGCGAGCAGGAGGCTCGCCAGGTGGAGCTGGAAATTGGGATGATCGGGATGGTCGCGAGCCTCCCGCCGGAAGTGTTCGATGGCCCGTTCCCGCTGCCGGCGTACGTCGAGCGGGACCAGGTCGATCATACCGAGACGCTTTCTGAGAGCCGGGCTGGCCGGCGGCCGGATCTTCTGGTACTTATCGAGCCACACCTGCGCCTCCTCCTCGCGGCCCAGCGCCATCAAGGCGCGGCCGAGGTGGAGGACGAACTCCGGCTCCTCCGGCGCCCGGACGTGCGCCTCCCGGAAGGCTTTCTCCGCCCGGTCCGGCTGATCCAGGGCGAGGTAGGCCATGCCCATCAGGTCGAGCACGCGCGCGTTGTCCGGGTCCAGGCGCCGCGCCGCCTCGAGGTCCGTCAGCGATTCGGCCATCTGCCCGGCCCGCTGAAGCATCCAGGCGCGCGAGTAGCGGATGGCGACGGAATCCGGATCGAGTCGCGCGGCCTCGGTCAGGTGTTCGAGAGACCTCTCCGGCTCCTCGTGCCAGAACAGTTGGGCATAGACGTAATGGCCGAGAGGGTCCTTCGGGTGTTTCCCCAGATACCACTCGAGCTCCTTGCGCGCCTCCTCCCGGCGGCCCTCGGTATGCCCGCAAGCGCGCGCGCGATCCCGCCGAGCGGCGTCGTCAGCGGGGCGCAGCCGCAGGTAGTCATCGTAAGCGGCCGCGGCATCGTCGTAATAGCCGGCGTCCTCGGCGGCGCGAGCAAGCAGCAGGACGATTTCCGCGTTCTTCGGAGCCTGTTGGCGAGCCTGGGCGAGAAAGAAGACCGCCCGCACATAGTCCTGGCGCGCGGCGCAGACTTTCCCGAGCTCGACGAGCACGTCGAGGTTGCCGGGACGGATCCGCAGCGCCGTTTCCAGCGCGCGCTGCGCACGCTCGTAGTGCTCGGCGCGCGCAGCCGCCCGGCCGAGCTGGAAAAGAATCTCGAACTCTCCCGGAGCCAGGCTGAGCGCCTGCTGGAAAGCCCGCTCGGCACGCTCGTAGTAGCCGAGCCTCCCGCAGGTGAGCCCGAGCAGGTAGAGGAGCCGCGGATCGTTCTGAACCCGCCGCTCCGCCTCATCGAGCGCCGCCGGCGCTTCGGACTTGCGCCCGGCCAAAGCGAGGGCCTCGGCGCGCAGCACGAGGACCTGCGGATCGGCCGACTTGATCCGAGCCAGGAACTCGAGGGCTTTGGCCCCCTGCCGGCGTTCGAGGGCGATCCGGGCCGACTGCACGTTCGCATTCAGGTGAAGAGGATCGAGCCGGAGCAGCCGGGCGAAAAGAGCCTCGGCCTTCTCCGGCTGTCCGCAGATGAGGTAGTGGTTGCCCGCGTTGTTGAGCACCACCGGGGAATCCGGGGCTCTGGCCAGGGCGGCCGCATAATGCGGCTCCGCCTCGGCGCACTTGCCTTCGGCGTCCAGCCGCGCCGCCTCGCGCAAGTCCTGGGCCGCGGCAAAGGGGGAAAAGGCCGCGGGCGCGACCAGGAACAGAATCACACCCGCGGCCTTCGTCGCAGCGGCAGCGAAACCAACCGGTAGAGACCTAAAACTCCACACGAGCGCCCAGTTGGACGCGCCGTCCGTAGGTCAGATACGCCTGGTTGGTGATCCGGCCGAAGTTCGCGTCATCGACGTCGGTCGAAGGATCACCCCAGCTCATGTTGTTGAGGAAGTTGAAGGCGTCGGCCTTCAACTGGATCTTGAAGCGCTCGGCGATCCGGAACTCCTTGGCTGCCGCTCCGTTCATGGTGAAAACCCCGGGGCCGTAAAGCCCGGGGAAGCTCCAGGGATTCGTGCGCGGCGTGAAGGCCGGCAGCCGCGCGAAACCGGAGGTGTCGAACCAGCGATCGGGCGTCGGGTTGGAAATCTTCGGATCTTTGCCGTCCCAAAGCATTCCGCCGAAGTTCAGCAGATTGCCCGAACGCCAGAAGATGACGCTGCTCACGCGCCAGCCGCCGACCAGGGCGTCGACGAAGCGCGGCGCGCTGTGGAGCCACGCGCGGCCTTTGCCGAAAGGCAGGTCCCAGGTGGTCGCCATGGTGAAGCGCTGGCGATAGGTGTTGGCGTCCTGCCAGGTGTACTTGCGCTGGTAGTTGTCGATGTCATTGAAGAAACGCTGATCGCGCTCCACGTTGTAGCTGTACCCCAGCAGCAACGACAGCCCGTGGCTGTAGTTCTTCTGCACCTTGATTTGCAGAGCCTGGTACTTCATGGCGCCGCCAGGGAAGCCGTCGACCACGACGATGTCCCCGTAGTGCGGATAGGGTCTGGCCAGGTCCAGGACGCCAACCTCAGGCTGGTAACGCAACTGCCCGGGGAATTTCTCCACCGGCAGCAGCTCATAGAACGGATTGTCGATCACCGCCAGCGTCTGCTCCTTATAGGTGTAGTAGAGCTGCGGATCGACCTGATTGATGTTGTAATCCGTCTCGAAGAGCTGACTGGTCCGGTTGAGGAAGTAGGTCACGTCGAGCAGGATCGAGAAGGGTAACTGTCGCTGCACGGATACGTTGATGCGGTCGCTGTGGCTGCGCTTCCGTTCGGGATTGAAGAAGTACAGCGAGTCGCCGAGCTTGGTGTAGATGCCCAGGCGCTTCTCGTAGGCCGGCGCAATGGGATAGGTCGGCGGGAAGGGATTCCGCAGGTCCATCTGGGGAACGCCCTGGATGGCCGGCGGAGCACCCGTAAAGTTGCTGAAGCCGTACAGCGGGAACCCGCTCAACTGGTCGTGCGCCGAGTTCGTGGTCCAAGGCGTGACATAGCGCCCGTAGGCGGCGCGCAGAACGGTCTTCTCATTGATGCGGTAGGCGGCGCCGATGCGCGGCGACAGCGTCCCCCAACCGCCATCCCAGGCGCCCGGGTGCGCGTCGTCGGCGAAACGAAACGCGCCGGTCATTTTCCAGGTCCCCTTGTAGAACCGCTGGACCTCGGCGGGCATCCGCAGGTTCTGCAACTCCGGGATCGGCGCGTCCAGATCGAGCGCGCGCGTCAGGCGGTTTTTCTCGTCCTGGAAGGGCGACTCCCACTCGTAGCGCAAGCCCAGGTTCAGGGTGAGATCGCGACTCACCTTCCAGTCGTCGTTCACGTACAGGCCGTAAAACCGGCGCTGGACCTGGGGCTTGATGTTCACCGGAAAGCCGGTGGCGCCGCTGTCCCAGAAATTGCCGTTAGATCCCCAGGAAGCGGCCTCGGTCGGCGCGATCGCTCCAAGCAGAAACGTCGCATAAGCATCGCCGGAGAGCAGCAGGTTCGGATTGACGTAGGTATCCGCCGTCGGCTGCGGATCGAAGCCGAAGCCGGGGTTGACCAGCAGCAACAGACTGTCGGTCGTGTTACGCCGGACGTCCACGCCGGTCTTCCAGTAGTGCGCGCCCCGCTGCTGGGCGAATTTGCTGCTGAACTCCCAGGCGTGCGGCGTCTCGTGCCAGTAACCTCCCCCGGGACCCATGTGGGTGCAGGGCCAGGCGTTCGGGTTGCAGACGCTCATGCGGGGAATCAGCCGGGGAATAGACGGGTCGGCAAAGACCACCTTGTAGAAGTTCGTGTTCGGAAACACGCCCTCCCAGGACCACTCCTGCGGAAATTCCGTGGCGAAGTGGGAGGTGTCCCGGAAGTTGTGGTAGCCGCCGTGAAGGTTGAGAATCGACGTCGGGCTCACGGTGTAGGTGGCGTCGCCGGCGTAAGAGGTCATGTTGTAGTCGGCTCCGCGGTCGGACATGTAGATGGGCGAGCCCGTCGGATTGCCCACCACCTGCACCGGAGTCCGGGTGATGCTGACGCGACCGTAGACCCGCCACTTGTCGTTGATGACGTAGTCGGCGCGGTTGGAGAAATTCTTGTAGGGGTACTTGATCGGCGTGGAGACGACGTAATTGTTCGTTCCCAGGGCGTCGATGCCCGGGCGGTTGGGCTTCCACAGCGCCGAGATGTAGCGGGCCGCCACCGGGGCGATGCGGGACGAGGGAATGATGTTGCCCGGGAAGGGCGCCCGCGTCACCTCTCCCTCCGGCGAGGTGCGCGTGCTCCACGGATCATAGACGGGGCGCAGCGTCCCCTCGTCGGTGAAGGTCTGCGAGAAGTTGCCGGTGCGCTGCAACTCCGTCGGCACCGTGTTGTAGAGCGCTCCCGGCTCCACCTTGTTCCAGGCCTCGAAACCGGCGAAATTGAAGAGCTTGTTCTTGATGAGCGGGCCGCTAAAGGTGAAGCCGAACATGTTGTTCCGCGTCTGGTTCTCGGTCCGGTAAACGCGGTTCTCGAGTGCGTTCCAGTACGGGCGCGCGCCCTGGTAGAAGGCCGTGCCGTGATACTCGTTCGTGCCGGACTTCATCACCAGGCTGATAGCCGAGCCTGAGCTGTGCCCGTATTCGGCGTCCACGGCGTTTTGCAGGACGTTCACCTCCTGGACCATGTCCGGCGATGGCACGTAGCCGGTCTTGACGGAGATGCCCGAAGGCGAGCCGTCGACTTGCAGGTCGTTGGTGAACTGGCCGCTGCCTCCGATGCGCATGTTGTTGGAGGCCCAAGTGTCGTACGGATTGTCCTCTCCCCAGGAGGTGCTTTGCACCGAGGGATCGAGCTGGGCGAGCAGGAACGGATTGCGGTAGAGTTGCGGCAGCGTCTGCGTCAGGCGCTGGTCGACGGTCGTCTCGAGCTTCGCCGTGTTCAACTGGAGGGAGACGGCCTCGGCCACAACCGAAATGGACTCCTTCACCTCGCCGGGCTGCAAGGTGGCATCCACGGTCAGGTCCGCGCGGGAGGAGACGTTGATCGACTCCAGGACGAATTTCGTGAAACCGGGCTGTTCGACCGTGAGGTTGTAGTTGCCCGGCTCGACCAGGTCAAAAAGGTACCGGCCGATCTCATTGGTCTGCCGGACCACTTCCACGCCGGTCCGGTTGTTGATCAGAGTGACTTTGGCGCCGGGAATGGCGCCGCCGCTCGAATCCGTGACGGTGCCCTGAATGCGCCCCCGGTATTCCTGCGCGAAGCCGGCGGTTGCAATCAGGACCCCTAGCAGCATCAGGGCAAGACTCGCTCGAAGCAGTGGGAAACCTGTCGGAGACACTCGTGTTCCTTTCCTGAAAACCTCTCGCCGGAGCAAAAACGTGCAGCTCCGACTCGCCTGATGATACACCACGTTTACGAAGCCGTAACCAGGCTGTTTGGAGGGTGGCCGTTGCCCGCCCGGATCCCGCGGGGCTCAGCCCAGCTCGATGATCAGCTTGCCCACGCCGTCGGCGTAGGCTTCGAGCAGCTCGAAGCCCCGCTGGACCTGCTCGAGAGGGAGGACGTGAGTGAGCAGGGGCCGGAAGAGCTCCGGCTTGTCGCGCAACAGCCCGACGGCGGCCTCGGACTCGTGGTTGGAGCGGCGCACGTTGTAAAAGCCCAGCTCCTTGCGCCGCATGACATGGAAATCGAGCGTCACCACCGGCTCGTAAGGGATGCCGGTGACCACCACGCGGCCCGCGTTCCGGGTGACGTGGAGACAGTCGTTGAGCGAGCTGCCGCGCGTGGCGCAATCGATGGCCAGATCGACGCCGCGGCCTCGGGTTTCCGATCGTAAGACTTCCCGCGGATTTGCCGTCGCAGGATCGATCGCCGCGTCCGCGCCGACCTTGAGCGCCAGCTCGCGCCGCGCCGCAACGGGCTCGACGGCCCAGACCCGCGCCGCGCCGGCCAGCTTGAGCGCCGCGATGGTCAGCAGGCCGATCGGGCCGGCGCCGAAGACCGCCACCGTCTCGCCGAACTGGACCGCGGCGAACTTCATCGAGTGCAGCACGACCGCCAGCGGTTCGAACAGCGTTCCTTCTTCGAAACTCAGGTTTTCCGGGAGCGGCAATACGTTGTGGGCCGGCAGCACGACCCAGTCGCGGAAGAAGCCCGGATCTCCGGGCTGGCTGAGGAAGCGCAAGTTGCGGCAGACGTTGTGCCGGCCCGCGAGGCAGAACTCGCAGTGGTAGCAGTAAATGGCCGGCTCGAGCAGCACCCGGTCGCCCGGCTCGAAGCCGGTGACTCCCGGGCCGCACCGCACCACCTCGCCCGCCGGCTCGTGCCCCAGCACCATGGGGAATTGCGCCGGTTGATCGCCCACGGCGCCGACGGAAAAATTGTGCAGGTCGGAGCCGCAGACGCCCACCGAGCGCACCCGGACCAGCACTTCGCCCGGTCCGGCCTCCGGTCGCGGCGCCTCGGTGAGCTCGAAGCAGTGAGGCGCCACCAGTTGGGCGACGCGCATCCCGAAACCGCCGTTTACTTCTTAAACAGGCTGTCGAAGGCGGCCCGAGCGTCTTCGGGTGTGCGTGGCGCCAGGTTCGTCACCACGGGAGAGGAGGCGCTGGTGGTGTCGCGAGCCACCGTCACCCGGGGGCTGAACCACTCGCAGTTGTTCGCCTTGTCCTTGGCCGCGATACGCTCGCGGATCGGCTTCAGGCATTGCATGCGTGCCGACGGCTCAAAATAGGCACACTGCTTGCAACAGTGCAGCGCCACCCCGCAGCGCGGACAGTTGCCGGAGAAGTCGAAGCTTTCGGGCAGCGTCACCGCGCAGTTGTAACACCGGGGCGCCACCACCGTCTGCACCATCCGCGGCAAGCGCGGGCCGGTGACATCCAGGGGCAGCTTCGCACGCGGCTTTCGCTCCTCTCGCGCCCGGTATTCGGTATCAGAGTCTTCCATGTAGCCGCGATGTCTGTATTTGCGGTCCCCCATCGGTCGGTTCTCCTAGCAAAGTGAAAGCGCCGATCCCCAGCGCTCGCTGTCTACCGGCAGTTCGTGGAGAGAGCCGGCTTTTCTCATGGTGAGCGGAATTGAGCTCGGCGGGCGCTCACCTTAGGCGGCATCTCGAATCTCGATCTCGAGCCCCGCGTTCCGAAGGCCGGTCCTTGATCCGGATTCGGTCAACGGAGGGATTCAGAGGATTGTTGCGGGGATGCCTTCGTTGAGCCGCTCAACGTCGTGACCCCCCGCCGACTGCTCTAAACTCCTGTTTACCACGAAACCGGCGGGAAGTCCACCAAAATCGTCAGCGCCCTCCTTCTTCATTGTACACGGGCGGCCAAGCCACCTCCGCCCCTCTCACTGTACCCATCGGCTGATTGTGCGAAAAACCACACGCTTTTCCGAATCCGCCCGCGCCAGGGGGGAGTAGTAGTAGGAAAGCCGGGCCGTGATCTGCACGGGCACCCCGACCGGCACGGGAAACAGGAATCGCTCAAGGCGACGTTCCCCGGCCGCCAGCCGATTATCCGAGACAACCTTCCCCGCCCGGAAGAACGCCTCGTGCTCCAGCTCGAGCGGTTTGTCCTGCTGGTCAGCCACCAGGCGCCGGTAGCGGCGCGTCTCGGTGAAATCCTCTCCCTCGCGCGCGTCCGCGGCCACCTCCAGGATAAGCTCGCGCATCGGCGAGCCCGTCGGCATCGAGTGCCCCGCCCCGACGTTGGCCAGCTCGATCTCCACATCAACATGTTCCCCTTTTCGCGCGGCGGCCAGCACCATGCGCAAGGCCTGATTGAGCTGATTGACCGACCGGCTGCCGGGCATCTCGTGAAGATTGATCTGCGCCCCACCACCCGCCTGAACCCGGGGATCCACGACATCGCCCACCACGCGGGCCATATGGCAGGACTGGCAATGGCGCCGCTGCCGTCCGTAGGAGCTCATCCGCCACTCCTGATAGGTCGTCAGCAGGTCCAGGCCCGCGGCGGTGCGGTATTGGTGGCAGGGCGCGCAGATGCCCGAGTTGGTGTGCACCTCCGCATATTGGGTTCCGTGCACGACGGCGCGGGCGCCCTTCATCGGACCCGTCTTCACCAGCGAGAACTCGACCACCGGCGCGGGGTTCGGACCCTGGAACCGCACGTCCCGTACCGAATGGCACCAATCGCAGGTGACGCCCTCCCAACTGACCTTCTGCTTAAGGCTGAAGTCGCGAAGATGGACGCCGAGAGGGGAGTGGCACGGCAGACAGACGGGACGTGCCTGCTCGCCAAAATCGCGCTCCGCGAGCGCCAGCGCGTCCTGAAACAGGCGGCTTTCCATGGCGGCCGCGTGCGCCGATCGTTTCCAGGCCTCGTGGATGCCGCGGTGGCACCCTCCACAGATCTCCGCGGTGCTGATGACCTCGAGCCCGGGCGCCGCCAGGAGACCTCCGGCGGCCGCCAGCAGCAGACACATCCACCGCACCATCACCCACCTCCCCTGGTACCATCCACCGCCGACAAGCTCCCTGCGCCCTGCTCGGGCCGGGAGCCGGCCCTCGATTCTTGATCTCAAAGTCTTCATTTATTATGACTCCGGATCGCGAACGGATCCGGCGCGAATTTCCGTGAGCGGGCGAGCAGCCTTCTTCGGGTCGGGTCCGGTTCAGTCCAGCCTCGGCACCCGCAGCCAGGCCCCGACGGCAGCCAACAGCGCGCCCAGGGCCGCGAGCACCACGTTATAGAACTCGCCCGGACTCCGAAAACCGTAGGGCGTCAGAAAGTAACCATAAACCAGGATCGCCAGAGCCGTCAGGGTCCATAACCGGAACAGGAGCTGAATCTGCCCGCTATAGGCCAGCGCCAGGCTCAGCAGCCCGGCCAGCCCACCGAAGAACAGCCAGTAGGAGAGCGCAGGATCTTGCCACCAGGGCAGCATGGGCAGCTCCAGCCGCGTGTTCGGGCTGAACCATGCGATGGCGCCGAGGCCGAAAACAAAGAGCGAGAAAACCAAGTGGTAGAGATAGCTGAAGATCCGCAGGACCGATCGAAGCATCGAGACGCGCCTCCCGCCTTCGCCTTGGGCGGAACCTGCCATTGTATCAGGGGCCGTCGGGGCGTAATTCCTGGCCCGGGTTACAATACCAAGTAGAGGGCGTGGCCGCGGCCTCGAGGGGCCCGGCTGCAACCTTCGAAAAACCGATTTTCCAGACGAGCCAGAGCGCCATGAGCGAGCTCACGCCACTCAGCCCCCGGGCGGCGGAGATCCTGAGGTCGATCGTCGAGACTTACATCCAAACAGGCCGTCCGGTCGCGTCGCGGTCGATCTCGCGCTTGCGCAAACACCGGCTCAGTCCGGCTTCGATCCGCAATGTGATGGCGGATCTGGCGGAGGAGGGCTACCTTTCGCAGCCGCATACCTCGGCCGGACGCATCCCGACGGAGAAGGCGTTCCGGCTCTTCGTACGCTCGCTCAGCGCCGGCAAGGTGCTCCAGAGCGAAGTCGATGCGCTGCGGCGCGAGCTGAGCCAGGCCGATACGGTTTCCGACCGCATCGAGCGGTCCTCCCACATCCTGGTCGAAAAAACTCGTGGCATCGGCATTACCGCCGCCATACCCACTGCCGCCCAGACGCTGGACCAGGTCGAGCTGCTGGCGCTGGCGGATCGCCGGGTGCTCATGATCGTGGTCACGCGCGACCGCATGGTGCACAACCGCGTGGTAACGCTCGATGAACCGATCACCCAGGACGAGCTCAACTCCATCCGCAACTACATCAACCTGAACTTCAGCGGCTCGGTGCTTTCCGAGGTCCGCGCCCAGCTCCGGATTCGCCTCGAGCAAGCGAGCGCCGTCTATGACGCCATCCTCCGGAAACTGATCCTGCTTTACGACAAGGGGCTGCTCGAGATGGGCCTGGCACCCGAAGTCCACCTGGAGGGCGCGGCGAATCTGGTGGGCCTCGAGCTGCACCTGACGCGCGAGAAGCTGCGCGAGCTGTTCCTGGCGCTCGAGGAAAAGCGGCGAGTCTTGCAGCTTCTGGACCGGTTTCTCGAAGGACCCGAGGGAGAGCTTTCCGTTCAGGTCGGCCTCGGCGAAGCCCACCCGAGCATGAAGGAGTTGTCGCTGATCGGCGTGACGATCGCGCTCGCCGGTGGGCTCAATGCCAAGATTGCCGTCATTGGTCCGATGCGTATGAACTATCCCAAGGTGATGTCGGCGGTTCTGCATGTCGGACAGGCTTTTCAGAGTCTCAGCGCCTGAGGCGCCGGACGGCGCCGGTCCGGGGCGCAGGAAGAATCTGCTTACTATAGTCACCGTGAGCCAAGACAACCAGAGTTTTAACGCAATGCCAGAATCAGCTCCGCCGCCTGGGGGCGAGACGGCTGTGCCGGGCGGCGCGAAGCCCCCCGCTGATGAACCGGTCGACCAGGTGACCGTAGACGATCTAGCGGCCCAGCTCGAGGCCGTGACCGTCGAGCGGGACCGCCTGGCCGGCGAAAACGAGGAGTTGAAGGATCGGCTCCTCCGGCGCCAGGCTGACTTCGAGAACTTTCGCCGCCGCGTCGAACGGGAGCGGGCCGAAATGGCCGAATTCGCCGGAATGGAGACGGTCCGGGCCCTGCTGCCCATCCTGGACGATTTCGAGCGGGCGCTGCGAGCCACCCCACCGCTCGATGGAGCCGCAGCCGAATACGCCCGGGGCGTCGAAATCATTTACCAGCGATTGAGAGACACGCTTCAGAAGCTGGGGCTCGAGCCGATCGAGAGCGCGGGCAAGCCCTTCGACCCCAACATCCATCACGCCGTCGAGAGGGTGACCGACGCCAACGCGGAAGACCACACCGTCGTCGAGGAGTACCAGAGGGGTTACAATTTTAAAGGAAAACCGCTGCGGCCCGCGATGGTGAAGGTTGCCGTCAAGCCGTCCTAGGGCTCTGGCCGATACGGGTCCCGTGAACAAGCGCGACTACTACGAGATTCTCGGTGTCGACCGCTCGGTGGATGAGCAGGGCCTCAAGAGCGCCTACCGCAAACTGGCGCTCAAGTACCACCCCGACCGCAATCCGGGCGACAAGGAGGCGGAGGAGAAGTTCAAGGAGGCGGCCGAGGCCTACAGCGTCCTGAGCGATCCGCAAAAGCGCGCCGCGTATGACCGCTACGGCCATGCCGGACTTCAGGGCGGCGGCTTCACGGGCTTTGATCCGTCGGTCTTCACCGACTTCAGCGACATTCTGGGCGACTTTTTCGGCTTCGGCGACCTGTTCGGTGGCACACGCCGGCAGCGGCACCGGCCGGTACGCGGCGACGATGTGCGCTACGACCTGGAGATCGACTTCGAGGACGCCTTGCGCGGCAAGACGGTCGATCTTCAGGTGCCACAAGTAGTCACCTGCGAACGCTGTCACGGCTCGGGCGCCGAGCCCCGGGACGGGACGGTCACCTGCTCGGCCTGCCGCGGGCGCGGCGAGCTCGTCTACCAGCAGGGGTTCCTCTCCATACGGCGCACCTGCACGCAATGCGGCGGGACCGGCCGCATTGTCCGCCGCCCCTGCGTGGAATGCCGCGGTGCAGGCCAGAAGCGCATCGAGCGGAGGCTTCGCGTCAACATCCCTCCAGGCGTGGATACCGGCACACGCGTGCGCCTGGCCGGTGAAGGAGCTCCGGGCGCCAACGGCGGACCTCCGGGAGACCTGTACGTCTTCCTGACCGTCAAGGAACACCCGGTCTTCCGGCGGAAGGGCAATGACCTGTATTGCGTCGTCCCGCTCAATGTCGCGCAGGCGGCGCTTGGCGACAAAGTGGACCTGCTCACCTTCGACGGGCTCAAGACGATCGAGATTCCTCCCGGAGTGCAGCACGGCGAACGGATCCGTCTGCGGGGCCTCGGGGTGCCCGACGTCAACGGGCGCGGCCGCGGCGACCTGTTCGTCGAGATCGAAGTTCGCATCCCCACCGAGCTCACCCGCGAGCAGCGCAGGCTCTTTGAACAGCTTCGCGAGCTTCTGCCGGCCGAAAACGAACCCAAGGACAAGAGCCTTTTCGAGAAGGTAAAGGACTACTTCAACTGAGCCGTTGCGCCGGGACTCTCCCCGCGGTTCAACATCCAGGCCAGAGTTTGGAGCCAACCAAGGCCCGCCATCGAGCGGACCAGGTCTGAATGTTGAGGTTCGGGTGACGCAGCCCCGCGCCGCCGAAAGAGTGGCGAAGGCGCCGTTGCGGAAGCGGTTCTCGCGCGGGTGATCCCAGATGTCAAGCGCGGGCGAACCCTGGAGGCCAACCACGCCGGGATGGTTTGGATGAGCTGGGAAATCTTCCTAAACGTTCTTGCGCCTCTGGCCCGGCTTCCCGAGAAGGCGACGGCAAGCCCGGCCTTGCGGTTTCAGCCCTTGGGGACCCTGTTGATAACGTTGCGAAATCCACCGCCACACGGCCTGCCTGGAGGCACTGACCCCTTGGCGACCGGACGAGGCGGCAGTAGGCCGACATGCGTCAGCCAAATCGCCAACCGTCTCTTGTAGCCCTACCCGTCGAGCTCTTTGCGCACCGAGGCCGGCAAATCCCCGGTGGAGCCACCACGGCTCGATCCGCGCGGGCAGGGGCGGCGCGCGCAGGCTGCGAATCGAATCCTGGTGAGTCGGGCTTACAGTCCCCGCCGGCGGAGCAGATAGAAGAGCACCGGTGTGATCAACAGCGAGAGAAGCATCGAAACCGTCACCCCGCCGATCACGGCGATCGCCAGCGGTTGCAGAATCTGAGCTCCCGAGCCGATGCCCAGCGCCAGAGGCAACATGCCGAACACCGTCGCCAGGGCGGTCATCAGGATCGGACGCAGGCGGCGCCGGCCCGCCTGGAAAATCGCTTCCTGAAGCTCCAGGCCGCGCGCGCTGAACTCCTTCTGCGAGTCCAGCATCAGGATGCCGTTCTTGTGGACGATGCCCACCACCATGATCGCCCCCATGAAGGAGGAAATGTTCAGCGTCGTCCGGGTGAGCAGGAGCGCCAGCAGCGCGCCGAAGCCACACAGGAGTGTGGCCGCGAGAATCGCGATCGGGTGGGAGAAGGAACGGAACTCGAAGACCAGGATGATGAAGATCAGCAGGATCGACATCAGCAACACCATCGTGAGGCTGCGGAACGACTCCCGCTGGATCTGGTAAATGCCGCCGAATTCGATGTCCGTGCCGGGAGGGATCTCCACCTCCCGGAAAAGCCTTTGCTGGATCTCCTGCATCGTCGAACCGAGGTCCCGCCCCTCGAGCCGGGCGGTCACGGCAGACATGTTGCGCAGGTTGTCTCGCCGGATCTCGTGGGTCACCTCCTCGGTTTCAAGATCGGCGATGCTGGCCAGAGGCACGGTTTGCCCGCTCGGGGAAGTCAACAGCAGACTCTTGAGCTGATCGCTGCTGGTACGGAACTCCCTGGGATACCGCACCCGGATGCCGATCATCCGGTCGCCCTGAATCATGTTCGAAGCGATCTGCCCGTCCAAAATGGCCGCTTCCAGTTCCTGCACATCGTGCACGCCAAAACCGGCCAGAGCGGCCTTCTCGGGATTGACCCGAAAATTTCTCGCCGGGCCGATGATCACCGTCCGGTTGACGACATCGACGACACCGCGAACCTGCGGAAGCCAGGCAGCGATCCGCGCGGCGACCTCCTTGTAGATGGCTTCCCGGGGATGGAAGACCTTGATCTCGATCGGCTGGGGCGCGGCGACCAGGTCGGCAATGAGGTCCTCGAGAATATGCGCAAACTCGATCTGAAGCACAGGAACCGTTTCCGCGATGCGGCGCCGGAACTCCTCGATTACCTCTTCGGCGCTCCGGTGCCGCCGGCGCTTCAGTTTCACCAGGAAGTCGCCGAAATTGGGCTCGGCCGTAGCCAGAGCCAGGCGGGCGCCAGTCCGCCGCGAATAACTCTCCACTTCCGGGATCTCGCGGAGGATCTGCTCGACCTTGAGCAGGACGCGGTTGGTCTCTTCGAGCGAGGTGCCTTCCGGCATCCGGTAGTCCCCGACAAAAGCGCCCTCGTCCATCTCCGGAAGGAAGCTGCTGCCAAGCTGGAAATAGAGCAGGACCGATCCGGCCAGCAGTCCCAGCGAGAGCAGGAGCACAAAGCGGCCGTGCCGCAGCGTCCAGTGCAAGGCCAACTCGTAGCGCTCGGTGAGCCAGCGCATCAGGCGACCCTCGCCAGCCTGCTCGGCCTCGAGCAGGTCCCTCTCCACCGGCCCGCCGGAGCGGCGGAAGATCAGGCGCGCCAGCACCGGCGTGAAGAAAACGGCCAACACCAATGAAGCCGCCAGTGCCGTGACCAGCGTCATGGCGAGCGCGCGGAAGAACACTGCCGTAATGCCGCCGAGGAAAACCAGCGGGACAAAGACCACGATCGGCGTCAGCGTCGAGCCGATCAGCGCCGGCGTGAGCTCCTCGATGGCGCTCATTGCCGCTTCCTGCGGGGTCTGGCCCATCGACAGGTGGACCATGATGTTTTCCACCATCACGATGGCGTCGTCGATCACCACACCGATCGAGGCGGCGATGCCCCCCAGCGTCATCAGGTTGAAGCTCATGTCGAACAGTTCCATGAAGACGATGGCAATGAGGACTGCGATGGGGATCACCACCGCCGCCACCAGCGTCGTGCGCCAGCTCTTGAGGAACCCCACCAGGACCGCGACCGAGAGGCCCAACCCGATCAGGATGCTTTCGGCGACGCTGCCGATCGAGTCCCGTACCAGCACGGACTGGTCATAGAACACTGCCAGCCGGATGTCCGGAGGCAGCGCCCGGCGGATCGCCTGCAACTCCCGGTTGACGGCGCCGGCGATTTTGACCGCGTTGCCGTCCGGCTGCTGCAAGACGTTGACCAGGACGGCCGGAAGGCCATCGGCGGTCACGATGTTATAGACGGGGCGCTCGCCGGCCTCCACCGTGGCCAGGTCTCTCACCCGGACCGGCGTGCCGTTGACCACGCCCACCACCACGTCTTCGATATGCTCCTTGTTGCGGAGCAGTCCGGTGACCGTAGCCAGATAGAGCCGGTAGTTCTCCTGAATCATACCGGCCGACCCGATCAGGTTGGTAGCCCGGATCGCTTGCACTACCCGCGTGAGAGGAAACCCGTAGCTGTTGAGCTTCTCCGGATTGACCAGGACGTGGTACTCCGGCGGGCGCCCGCCGACGATCCGCGTCTCGGCGACGCCGGGCAACCGGTAGAGGCGGGGGGCGATCTCATAGTAGGCTTTGTCCCACAACTCCGCCGTCGAGCGGCTCGGCGAGGTGATGCTGAAGCCGATCATCGGGAACACGGAAAAGGTAAGCCGGTTTATATAAAAGCGGGCCTCCGGCGGCAGGTTGGGCAAGATCTGAGCGATGCGGCCCTGCACCAGATGGAGGGCGTGCAGAATATCCACGTCCCAGCGGAAATAGACGCTAATTTCGGACATCCCCCGGCTGGTGACGGAGCGGATGTTGGTGATGCCCGGAACGATTCGCACCGCCTCCTCAATCGGACGGGTGACCGTCAACATCTGCACATCGACCGGGGCAATCCCGTTGTGGACCAGGATGATCACGCGCGGGAAGTCGGTCTGCGGGAAGATGGCGATCGGGATCCGAAACAGGAAGATCGCCCCGGCCACAGCGAAGCTGAGGA
Source organism: uncultured Bryobacteraceae bacterium (assembly GCA_938003835.1). GTDB lineage: Bacteria > Acidobacteriota > Terriglobia > Bryobacterales > Bryobacteraceae > CALKXJ01. The sequence continues at coordinate 67,588 of CALKXJ010000005.1, forward strand.
AAATCAGGACCAGGGCTCTGCCATGCCCATCGACGAACTGCGCCAGGCGTGATGTCACGGCCAGTGCACCTCGGTGCCTTCGGGCAGACCGTATCCGCCTTCGCTGATGACCAGTTCGCCGGGGCGCAGCCCTTGCCGAATCTGGATCCACCCGTGTGAACGCACCCCCAAGAGCACTTCTCGCCGCACGGCCTTTCGCTGGTCGCCGGCCAGCATCACAATACCGCGCTCGCCGCCCTCTTCCACCTGCACCGCCTCGGGCGGCAGCGTGATGACCTTCTCGAGCCGTCCGGTGACTATGGCCAGATGGCCGTAAGCAGCCACGCGCAGCGCCTGATCGCGGTTGGCAATCTCACACCAGACCTCGATGGTGCGCCGGGCCGGGTCCACCGCCTGGCTCACCACGGAAATCGTGCCCTGGAACGAGGCCCCTCCGCCGTCGAGCGGGGTGAACACGCAGGGCTGGCCGCGGCGGACGGGGGCGGCCTCCGCTTCCGGCACCTGCGCCCGAGCCACCGCCACGGAAACGTCGGCGACCCGGAAAATCGGCGTGCCGGGTCTGGCGATGTCCCCTGGAAACAGATACTGTTCGGTGATCACCCCGGTGAACGGACTTCGCACATCGGCAAAGGCCAGCTGCGCCTCCACCAAGGCCAGGCGGCCCCGTGCCTGCTCGAGCCGGCTGCGCGCGATCCGAATCTCTCGGTCTTTGGATTGGCCCACGAGCAGCTCAAGCGCTTTGACTGCTACCTCGTAGTTGGTCCGCGCCTGCGCCAGTTCGGTCTCAGTCGCCACCAGGTCCCGGTTGGGAATGGCGCCCTGCTCGAAGAGTCGCTTGCGGCGCTCGTAAAACTTCTCGGCCTGGCGGAGGGCGGCCTCGGCGGTGGCTACCTGGCCGCGGGCGCGCTCGATCTCCACCGGCAGCGTCCCCGCCGAGAGCTTCTCCAGGCTCGCCTCGGCATCTTCGACCGCGGCTGCGGCCTCGGCGCGCTGCGCGATCAAGTCCCGGCTTTCCAGGCGTGCCAGCAGCTGGCCGCGAGCGACATAATCGCCTTTCCTCGCCTCCAACTCGCGGATCGCCGCAGTGATCTGGGGCGCGACATCGGCCTGCGCCCTGGCGAAGATCGTGGCCGGCGCCCGCACCTCAAGGGTCACGTCGGCGACATCCGCCCGGAGCACCTTGACCTCGACGACAGGCCGGGCTTGTCTCTCGTCACGTTCGCGGCAGCCGATCAGCACGGCCGGCAAGAGCAGAATAAGCGTGCGATTCACCGGCCCGTTGCTACCTCCAAATCGAGCCGGGCGTTCAGGTAGTTCGCCACGGTGGAGTAGTAATTCGTTCGCGCCTGAGTCAGCTGGTTCTGGGCGACTACCACGTCGAGAGCCGGACCTTCGCCACCCTCGTAGCGGATCCGACTGAGCCTGAGATCTTCCTCTGCCAGGATCACTTGCCGCCGTGACTGGCTGACAAGCTCGAAATAGGCCTTCGCCCGTGTGAGAGCGGCATGGTACTCCTGCGAGAGGCGCCGTTCGACGACACTCCGCTCATCGGCGACCTGGGCGGCGCGCGTCTCCGACTGTCGCGCCGCGTTCAGCGAACGAAACCAGTCGAAGACGGGGATGTGCAGGGTGAGAAAGGTCGCATAGCCCCGGTTATTCCATGCAACTTTATTGACGTCCAGCCCGAATTGGAAACTCCAGGCGAGCCGGGGAAACAGCTCCGCCCGAGCCCCGCGCGCCTCAGCCCGAAATGTCCGGAACCGGGCGTCGAGCAACCGGAATTCCGGGCGGCGCAGGTACGGCGCCGCCTCTCGCGGAGCCGGCTCAGGCAAGGGCAAAGGCTGTTGAAAGACATCCACAATCGCGAGCTCCCTGTCGACGTCGGTGGTCCAGTACGACGCCAGCTCCTGGTTGGCCAGCTTCGCCGCCAATTCGGCGGTGCTGAGCGCCTGGGCGAGGAAAGCGACTTGAGCCGATGCCTTGACGACGTCGGCGCGGGCAGCTTCGCCGGAGGCCGCCAGCGTCTCGGTCCGTTCGGCGAACTGCCGGCTCTCGGCGAGGGATTCCCGGATGGCGCTCGCCACATGCCGGGCCAAGAGGAGCCGATAGTAGGCTGAGGCCACTGCACGCCGGAGGTCGCGCTCGGCGATGACTACGCTAGCGGAAGCCGCATCCCGGCTCGCGCGGGCCCGTGAATGCTCGGCCCGCAGTCGCCCGGAAGTGTCGATCTCCTCGAAGAGCTGGCCCAGGGCCACGAACTCGCGGATCCCGTTGAGGGCAACGAAGCTGAACGTGCTGCGGTCCTGGCGGTTGGGGCTGTTGTAAGTGTGGGCGGCCTGAATGGTGCTCTGCGGCAGAAAGCTCGCGCGAGCCTGGAGAACCCATCGGTCAGCGATCTCCCGCTCCTTGCGTGCGACGCTGACCGGCGACGCCACGCTGAGCGCTTTTTGAATGCATTCCTCGAGCGTCAGCGGCGCATCCTGTGCCAAAACCGAGCCGCCGCCCACCATCAGGAGGCTGAGCAAACGCAGGTGCGGGAAGCTCCTCATGCGCGAAACGAATCCGCCGCTGCACTGGCGCTCGCGCCGTATACCCTAAGCGCCTCGCGTAGAGGATTCAAGTTATCCCAGAGCGGGTCGCGTTTTCAACGGCGGCGCCAGGATTCCAGCAACCGGCCTGTCACGCAGTCGGCCACTAACTCCTCGTGCGCCTTGCACCGCATCTTCTCGATGGCGTGAAGCCGCTCGGTTGCCGGGCGTTCCTGGTTCCTGAGGGGCGGCTTGCTCTTCGGCGAGCGCCTCGCGCTCCCCGCGGGGCCTCACTGCGAATGCTGCCGGGAGGCTGGGAGCTCCCCGTTTTGGCAGCGGTTAGCCGCCGCGTCTCGGCATGATCCGGGGACAGTGATACACGTGATACATAAGTTCGGTCAGGCCCGGTGCCGCGGCCAAGGCCTGGTGGATGAGAGTCTGCCGGGGCGCCTGCGTGGCCAGGCGAGACGGCCCCTTTTTTGGCCTTGCGGAGGATGGAGCGAGTGAAACCGCCGGAGTGGGGGCCTGCTCTTCGAACAGCCCGGTCGCCGGAATTGACCCGTTCGGCGATCTCGTCAAGATCTTGGGTTACCACAGCATGGTGCGGCCCTGCCGGTCACCGGCAGGCGCTCGCAGGCCGCCTGATCGACATCGAACGACAGGTGCCAGCGGCCCCCGCGCCGCTCTAGCCGATGGCGCGACCTCGCAGACGAAAGCGGGCGAAAGCCAGCAGGCGATGCGGTTGCGAATCCCGCTCTCGGTGAAATCGACACAAGGCAAGCCCGGTTCTACGCCGGTGGCGGCCGGGGGCAGCAGCGCTCCGGGCTGCTAGACCAAGGCGGCGTCGCGCCGGCCTTGCCGAAGCAGGTCTACCGGACGATGCCGGGCTGACCTGCGACAAGGGCGCCTCGACGGCGCAGGAAAAGAGCTGTTTGCTTTTCCCGGCGAGGTGGGGCGCACTCTGGGGTGATTCCGCAATACTCCTATGGCGCGATCGCCTCACCGCTGCAAGACCAGAAATCTCTCAGACTCTCACCCATGGAAAGCAATGCAAAAGTCCTCGTGCGCGGCTGTCGCGAAGTCCGGTGGTCTCGAAGGGTTATGCCGCAAACTCCGCGCGCCGGTGGGCACTCTCAGCGAAGTCCCGCCCGGGCTTGCGCCCGACGGCGATCAGAGAGGTGGCCCCCCAGGGCAGCAGCCGGTCGATTCGCCGCCACAGCCAGACCAGGCGGTCGAACAACCAGAGCGCGGCGGGACTGATCGTCCGGCGCTTCAGCAGCCGGCCGGCCACCCACCAGCCCGGGCGCGAGACCCGGTTGAACTCGAGCAGCCGCTCGACGCGGAAGCCTGCCTGCTCCATTTTCCCGGAGAGCTCCCGGTGGCTGTAGCGCCGGAAGTGGCCGAGCGCCTCGTCGAGCGTCCCGTAGATCCGCTGGTCGTGCGGAACCAGAACGACGGCTCGCCCGCCCGGCCTGAGCGCAGTAAAGAGATTCCGCAGCGCGCCGAGGTCATCCTCGACGTGCTCGACCACGTTCAGGCAGACGACCGTGTCGACCCTGCCGGCCAGCGCTTGGAAGTCCTCGGCGCGGGCCAGATCCACGCGGCGGATCTCGAGATTGGGCCGGTGCTGAAGCCGGGTGCTGAGGCGCGCCAGGTGTTCGGGGTCGATATCGGTGGCGATATAGAGCCGGCGCCGGGGAGCCAGATGCCGGCTCAGATTGCCGATTCCAGCGCCGATCTCGAGCACCTCCTCGCCCAGGAAAGGCCGGATGGTGTCCGCCATCCACCGGTTGAATCGCGGCGCGTTGGTGAAGGCCTCGAGAACCGCCGGTCCGGCGCCTTTATAGATGTCGCTCGACAGCCAGTAGCGGAGGATCACCCATAGAGCCGCGATCGCATCCCCGGCGCCGATTTTCTTGCCCTCCTCGTACGTCCGGCCGTGGTAGCTGATCGGAGTTTCATAGATCCTGACCTGCCGCTTGGCCAGTTTGATGGTGAGCTCCGGTTCGATTCCGAATCGGTCGCTCCGTAGCGGGATGCTTTTGAGCAGCGAAGTCCGGCAGGCTTTGTAGCACGTCCAGACGTCGGTGAGATTCAGATCCGAGGCGAGATTGCACACCGTGGTCAGGATCCGGTTCGCCAGAGAGTGCCAGAAATAGAGCACGCGGCGTTCGCCGGCCACGAGGAAGCGCGAACCGTAAACGGCGTCCGCCTTGCCTTCGAGGAGCGGCTTGAGCAGCTTGACGTAGTCGCGGGGATCGTACTCGAGATCCGCATCCTGAATGAGGCAAAACTCCCCGCGCGCCGCCTCGAGCGCCGTTCTGATCGCCGCGCCCTTGCCGCGATTGCCGCCGTGGCGGAGGAGCCGCACCTGTCCCGGCCAGCGCGCGAGCGCCTCTTCAGCCGCTTCGGCCGACCCGTCGGTCGAACCATCGTCGACGACGATGACCTCCCGATCGAGACCCTCCGGCAAAGGGGCGGCAAAGACGCGCTCCAGAATCGGGACGATGAACTCCTCTTCGTTGTATAAGGGAACCAGGATCGAGACAATCCGCGCCGTCATGGGCCGGTTTTGGCCATTGTACAGTGCGGCCCCGTTCTGGCTGCCGGCCGCCGTTTCAGCGCGGGTTGAGGATCTGCCCGCGCATCACCTGGTAGGCTTCGAGCTTGCCGTCGATGCCCTCGCCGGCGCGGACGAAGACGCGCGCGTGGACTTCGAGAATCGAGGCGTCGGCCGGGGCCCCGTCGAGCGTGTAGCGAGTGTCCTCGCGCAGCCGCAAGGTCTTCTTGCCGTCGCCCCGGGTCTTGAGCACCAGATGGTCCGGCCCGGACTCGAGCACGATGCCGGCAAAGGTCAGCCGGCCCCGCGGGAAGATGTGATCGAGCAGGTGGCGCTGAGCGTTCAGCGCACGGCGGTACTCGGCGGTCAGATCCACGCGGATCGAGGCCAGGATGTAGACGGTCACCGCCCGGCACTGGCCGGGCTCACCGCGCCGGTCGACAATCGCTTCGACGATATTGCCCGCCTGGACTTCCTCGGGCGGGATCCTCTTGCCGTCGCGAACGAAATAGGTGTCACTGTCGAAGCGGCAGCCCACCACCTGACGAGTCCGGCTGCTGAGATGGAAGCTGCCGGCGGGGTCCCACTGGAGCAGCTCGCCCCGGACGATCGCCACCGGCGGGCCCTCCTGAGCGGACAGCGCCAGCCCTGCCAGCGCCACGGCCAAGCGAAGCATTCTCGTGCCCCCTACACCCGCCAGTATAGCCCCGGGCGCGCTCGGGAACCGACGATAATTGTGTTGACCGTGGAGGCCGATTCGCTTCGCGAGCTCTGGCACCGCTTCAAAGCGCGCCTGCGCGCGGCCGCTGCCGCCCGCCTCCGCCTGGAGTCGGCCGCTTACCGGCGCCGCCTCGAGGAGGAGATCCGGCATTACGAAAGTCTGTCAGCGGATGAAGGGCCCCCGTCGTTGATGGAGCCGGCCCCGCCCGTCTGGGAAGAGCTCCAGCAACGCGCCGCCGGCCTGATCCGGGAGCGGACCGGCAACGATCTGGTCGGCCACGTGGCTGCCCTGCTTAACCGGCGGCGCCCGACCCGGATGGTTTCACTCGGCTCCGGAGCGGGCGGTGTGGAACTCGCCATCGCGCGCGAAGCTTCCGGTGCGGAGATCCTGTGTGTTGACATCAATGGCAAGGCGCTCGAGCGGGGCCGCCGTGCAGCCGCCGCCGAGGGACTGAACGTAGACTTTCTGGAAGCTGATCTGAACCGCGTGGAGCTCGAAGCCGGGGCGTTCGACGTGGTGTTTTGCCACGCCTCGCTTCATCATGTGCTCGAGCTCGAGCGCCTGATCGAAGAGGCTGCGCGCGCGCTGCGGCCGGGCGGGGCCCTCGTCGCCGTCGATGTCATCACCCGCAACGGCTACCGCATGTGGCCGGAGACCAGGCGGGTGGCGGGGCGCATCTTTGCGATCCTGCCCGAACGCTACCGGTTGAACCACACCGCCTATTTGCCCCGAAAACGCGTGGACGCCCGCCTCTGGGACGGCGACACGCGCTCGGCCGGCATGGAGTGCCTGCGCTCCGAAGACGTCCTGCCGCTCTTAGGCCGGCGTTTCGAAGCCGTCTGGTTTGTGCCCTATTTTTCGCTCTGCCGCCGATTCTTCGATACGATGTACGGCCCCAACTACGACCTCGCGCGTCCGCTTGACCGGGCAATCGTCGACTTTGTCTGGGAGCTCGACTGCCATCTCATCGCCGCCGGCCGGCTGCGGCCGGAGACCTTTTTTGGGATCTTCCGCCGCCGGAGCGGCTGAGCAGGCACGGCAAGGCATAGACTGGAGATATGCCCGCCCTTTGGCTGGCGCTGGCGCTTCTGGGAGGCGGGCCGCCCGAGGTTAACCTCTCCGCCATCCTCGACCGGGTTTCCGAGGAGGCGGAGGCCTTTCTCAACCTGGCTCCCAGGATCATCGGGACCGAGACGTGGCACCAGCGCGTGCAGAAGCCCGCCAGACGCTTGCGGCTGCGTGTCGGCAAGAGCGCTCTGGAGCGGCCCGCCGCCCGGATCGAGGAACGGAGAATCGTATCCGAATACGGCTTTGGCGAGTTCAAGGACTCCCCGGGCAGACTGCACGAGCTTCGCACGGTCGTCTCGGTTGACGGCCGCCCGGTGGCCGGGCAGGCGGAGGCGCGCCAGAGCCTGGCACTCGGGCTCAGCTCCGACGACGACCGGCAAAAGCGGCGCATGCTGAGCCAGTTTCAGAGGTACGGCCTCGCGGCGGCGGCCGTGGATTTCGGACAACTTATTTTGCTGTTCACGCGGCGGGCGCTGGACTCTTACGAGTTCGAAATCCTGGGCGAGCGCCGCCTGGGGCCGCACGCGGCGCTGGCCCTGGCTTACCGGCAACGGCAGGGAGAGGCCGCCTTCACGATTTTCGAAGGCAACCGGACCCATCGAGTGCCACTCCAGGGCGAGCTCTGGGTGCGCCAGGGCGACCCCACCCCGCTGCGGATTTCGCTTCAGGCGGCCTTCCACGACGGCAAACATCAGATCGAGCACCGGGCCAGTGTCGAATATTTTGCAAGTGCCTACGGGCTGGTGCTGCCAGCCTCCGTTCACTATCAGAAGCTGGCCGACGGCGAGCCCATTGTCGAGCATCTGGCCACCTACAGCGACTTCCGGATGTTCAAGGCAGACACGGAGATACGCTTCGAGGCAGCACCGGCCCGGCCGGTTCCGTAGGCCTCCGCTTTAGGCGGCCCGCAGGGGGGAAGGCCTGCGGGTATGGATTTCTGAAAGGTCATCTCGTGTCTGGTGAGTGTGCTACAATTTTTTGTAGACTGGAGGCTGGGCCAGTCTACATTTTGCGCAACCGGCGGCGACAGTTGGGCGTCTGAGGAGGCGAGAGAATACTATCCTGTCGCTGATCGGATGGGTGCCATGATGTCGGAGCGGTCGAACAGTCAGCATCCGGAGACGAATCCGAAGGTAGCGCGTCAGGAGAGGGGCGCGCCCGAGTTTCTTGCGTTCCCGCAATCGAAGCCCTGGTTGTTCAGCTTCTTTGCCAACCTGAAGGAGTTCTTTTTTCCTCCCAACGAGCCGCCGCTGGTAATCACTTCGCGGCCGGTTTCCCCGAAGGAGTTGGGCGCGGGAGCCTTTATCTACTCGCCGAACCTCGACGCGGAGAGCTCCGGATCCAGCCCGCGGCGGAGTTCCGCCTTCCAGCCCGGCGTCTCGGTGGATAGCGACCACCTGGCGCGGCTGGCCGCGACCGGCACGGAGGTGCCCTGGTACGTCGAGTTTTACGAGAACGTACGGGACTACTTCTTCGCGCCAAAACTGCCGCCGCTCGAAGTGACATCCAAGCCGGTTCAGGTCAAGAGCATCTGGGGCTTTTCTTCCGGCTACCAGAAACGGGCCGGCCTGATCACGGCGAGCCTCCACGTCGGCGCGGTGGCGATCCTGTTCCTGCTGGGCTCCAGCCACATCATCAAAGAGGAGCCGAAAGTCGCCGTTACGCTCATTGCGCCGGACATCGACATCGCCCCATATGTGCCGAAGGTGCCCAAACCCAAAGAGATGGGCGGCGGAGGGGGCGGCGGCGACCGCTCTCCGACGCCTCCGAGCAAGGGCCAGTTGCCCAGGGCGGACGTGCGGCAGTTCGTGCCGCCTGCGGCGGTGGTGTACAATCCCGCCCCCAAGCTCGTGATGGAGCCGACCATCGTCGTTCCGCCGGAAGTGCCGCTTCCGAAGGTGAACATAAACGCCTGGGGTGACCCGCTTGCCAAAATTGGCCCCCCGTCGAGCGGCCCGGGATCCGGCGGCGGCATCGGCACCGGTTCGGGTGGAGGCGTTGGCTCGGGTCGCGGCCCGGGCTTCGGGCCCGGCGAAGGCGGGGGCGTCGGCGGCGGCGTCTACCGGATCGGCGGCGGCGTGACAGCCCCCACTCTGATCCATAAAGTCGAGCCGGAGTACTCGGAAGAGGCCCGCAAGGCCAAGTTCCAGGGCACTGTCGTCCTCTACGTCGTGGTGGATGAGAAAGGAATGCCCAGGGACATCCGTGTCGTCAAGCCGCTCGGCCTCGGCCTGGACGAGAAAGCGGTCGAGGCAGTCGAGAAGTGGCGGTTCCGGCCCGGCTACCTCAATGGCAAAGCCGTCGCGGTGGCCGCGACGGTCGAGGTGAACTTCCGCCTCCTGTAGGCCGGCTCATTCCGGGCTGATCGATCGCAAGTAATCGTAGCTGTAGATGCCCGTGTTGTGCCCGTCGCTCCAGCGGATCCTTATGGCGTAGTTGCCCACCGGCTCTACTTCGACAATCTTCAGGGCCGGCTGGAACATGGGGAACGGGGAGGCCTCCGGCGCCGGGCCGTGCGCGCCCGTGCAGGTGGCGCAGGGACAGCGGTCCCGCAGATACTTCAGACTGTAATGACTCCGGCGGCCGTCGCCCCACTCGATCGTAATCCCTTTAGACTTGGAGACCGCGACATGCTTCGGATCGTTCGGCCCGCTCATCATTGCACCCGTTCGATATCGCGCACCCCGGAGATGCGCCGCATGGCAGAGGCCACGCGCTGATACTGCTTCTTGTCCCGGATCTCGATCGTCATCTCGATGACGGCGCTGCCGTCTCCCCGTTTGTTGTCGGCTCGCGCCTCGAGGCTGCGGATGTTGCTGTTCTCCTTGAAAAGCACCGAGGTGAGCTGGTTGAGCATGCCGGGCCGGTCCTCGGCATAAACCATCAGCTTCACGCCGAAGGTTTCATCCGACTTGCGGGCCCACTCAACGTCAATCCGCCGCTCGGCTTCGTACATGAGACTCTGCACGTTCCGGCAGGTTGCCGCGTGCACCGCCACCCCCTTGCCGCGGGTGATGTAGCCGACGATGGCTTCTCCGCGGATGGGGTTGCAGCATTTCGAGAGGTACACCATGACGTCGTTCATTCCCCGGACGGTCACCACCACATCCCCGGCAGCCTTCTCTCCGGGAGGGTGGGACGCGGCCGGCGCCGTTTTCGGCGCCTCAGCAGGTTCAAGGGGAAGCTGTCCGGGAGCCAGTTTCTGAAGGACCTGCCGGGCCGAGTACTTGCCGTAGCCGAGCGCGGCATAGAGGTCTTCGATCTTGCTGCACCCGTACTCCGCCGCCACCCGTTCGAAGTCCGCCCGGCTCACCCGCGCCAACTGCACCCCGAGGCGCTTGGCCTCCTTTTCGAAATACTTACGGCCGATCTCGACGGCCTTCTCGTGTTCGGCAGCTTTGATGACTTGCCGGATCTTGTTGCGGGCTCGGGAGGTCTTGACCAGAGCCAGCCAGTCCCGGCTGGGCATGTGTCCGGGTTGGGTGAGGATCTCGACGACATCGCCATTCTTGAGGTTGTAGCGAAGCGGAACAATCCTGCCGTTCACCTTGGCGCCGACGCAGGTATGGCCCACGTCGCTATGGATGGCGTAGGCGAAGTCAATGGGCGTGGCGCCCCGCGGCAGCGCGATCACCTTGCCCTTGGGGGTGAAGCAGTAAACCTCCTCCGGGTAAAGGTCCACCTTGAGGGTGGACATGAAATCGCCCGGGTCGCGCATCTCGCGCTGCCATTCGACGAGCTGCCGCAACCAGGCGATCTGGTGCTCGTCCGGTCCGCTGTCCTTCACGCCCTCTTTGTATTTCCAGTGGGCAGCGATTCCCTCCTCGGCGATGCGGTGCATCGCCTCGGTCCGGATCTGAACTTCGAAGGGCTGCCCTCCCGGCCCGATGACCGAAGTGTGAAGCGACTGGTATCGATTGTTCCGGGGGATGGCAATGAAGTCCTTGATCCGGCCGGGGATCGGGCGCCACTCGTGGTGGACGATTCCGAGCGCGGCGTAGCAGTTCTTTACCGAGTCGGTGATCACCCGGACCGCCAGCAGGTCGTAGACCTCGTCGAGAGGGATCTTGCGCTGCTTCATCTTGCGGTACACCGAGTAAGCCCCCTTCACTCGGCCCTCGACCCGCGCCGGGATGCCCTCCTCGGCCAACTTGGTCTCGATGTGCCGCCGGATCTGGTCTAGAAACTCTTCGCTGGCGGGGCGCTTCAGTTCAATGGCGCGAGTGATCTCGGCGTAGGCTTCCGGCTCCAGGTACCGGAAGCCCAGATCTTCGAGCTCGCCGCGAATCCGCCCCATGCCCAGGCGGTTGGCAATCGGAGCGTAAATCTCCAGAGTCTCGAGCGCAATCCGCTCCTGCTCCTCCCGCGTCATGTGGCCGAGCGTCTGCATGTTGTGCAGCCTGTCGGCCAGCTTCACCAGGATCACGCGGATATCGCTGACCATGGCCAGCAGCATCTTCCGGAAACTCTCGGCCTGGCGCTGCTCGGGCGAGTAGATGTCGAGTTTGCTGAGTTTGGTGACGCCGTCCACGCAACGGGCAACCGCCTCGCCGAATTCCCGCCGCAGTTCCTCCAGCGTGACCGGGGCGTCCTCGAGGATGTCGTGCAGCAGCGCGGTTTCTAGGCCGACCAGGTCCATCCGGAGATCGGCCAGCGTGAGAGCAACGTTCAAAGGGTGGATCAGATACGGCTCGCCCGAGCGCCGCTTCTGTCTGGCGTGATGCCGCGCGGCGAACTCAAAGGCCTTCCGCAGCGGCGCGGAGTCCTCCTGCGGGCGGTCGGTGCGGAATTTCGCTTCGAGCTGCTCGTATAGCCTTGCGATCTGCTCCGGTACGCACATCTCGCCCGGGCTCGTCGGGCCCTCTTCCGGAGCGCTGGGGGACATCTCTGACACTAGATTAGCGTTACCGGGCGGGAAAGGTCCAGCGTGAGACCCGAGGAGGGATGGGCTGCCCGCCAGTCTTCCGGCGAGCAGCCCTCGCCATGAGAGGAGGAAAATCTATTCCGTCAGACCGAGCTGGGCCTGGCTCCGCTGGGCCTTGATGCGCTTGGTGGCCATCGTCTTGTCGACCCAGTTGTCGGCCGTCTCGATGTCTTTGTCGTAGGCCTCTTTGGTGTCCTGCAAGTCGGCCCGCTCGCGGTAGAGCAGGTTCAGGTACGCCATCGCGTCGTCGTACTCAGGATCGAGTTCCACCGCCCGCTGGAGGTTCTTGATCCCCTCCTCGATCATTGCCAGATTCTCGCTCTTGAGCTTCTCGCGCACCTTCTTGTCCTTGAGTGGACCGGGATCCTCGGGCTTCATGCCGAGCTCAGCCCGAGCTGCCATGCGCTTCTGGAAGGAGCGCGTCCAGGCAATCACGCCCAGCGTGTAATAGGCCTCCTTGTTGTTCGGGTGCGCGGCAATCAGCTTGCGGAACCATTCCTCGGACTCGTCGAACTTCTTCTGGTGGAAGTAAAGGTTCGCAATCGAGGCCAGCGCCACGCTGTTGTTGGGATCCATCTCCAGCACGCGGAGGAACTCCTGGTGAGCCTGTTCCGCCATGCGGAGGTTGTCCGGCGACTCGGCGCCCGGAATGTACTGACTCATATAAGCCGTCGCCAGATAAAGCCGGGCGGTCGGAAATTGCGGATCGAGTTCAACGGCCTTCTTGAAGAACTCGACCGCGTCCGGATACTGGGCGTTCTTGTAAGCCTGGACCCCTTTGTTGAGATTGTCACGGGCGCGCAGCTTGGTGCAGCCACTGGCGCTGAAAACGAGGAGTCCGACTGCGACGGATATGACACCTAGGCTTCGATAGCGTTGCATAGAATACTCCCGGCCGGCCAGAAATCCGCGGGCGCCCGCGATCTCGCCTTCTATTGACCGGCCTCCACTTTCGCGGTCATCAAGCCGACCTTGTCAATGCCGGCGCCCTTGGCGATGTCGATCACCCGGGCTACCACCTGAAACTCGAGCTCCGGATCGCCCTTGACGAAGACCACCCGCTCGGCGCGCGTTTTGAAAATCTCCTCAAGGCGCGGCCCCAGCCGGTTCTCGTCCGTAGGCTCCTGATTGATCAGCATGGTCTGGTCCCGGTTGACCGAGATCACCACTGTACGCTGGTCGGCAGCGGACATCTTTTGGTCCGGCGGCGCCGGCTGCGGAATCAGTGCCTCCAGCCCCTTCGGGGTCAGAGGCGTAATCACCATGAAGATGATGAGCAACACCAGGAGCACATCGATGAACGGAACCACGTTGGGTTCCACCATCACTCCCTTGTTGGTGCCAACTTGCATTCCCATAGCGTCTGTCCTCCTTCGGCCTTCCGGCGGCGCTAGAGTTCGCCCTCGATCGCACCTCTGCCGCCGAGGCGCTCCGTGAGCAGGCCGACGTTGTCCACCCCGGCGGCGCGAATGTTGTCCACCACCTCGACCACCCGCTCATAGCGTGCCCGCGCGTCGCACTTCAGGTAGGCGGTCTTGTCCATCGTGCCCGCGAGCATGTCCCGGACCTTCTGCGTCAGATCCGCCGGCTCGACCGGCGTGGTCCCCAGGAAGACCCGGCCGTCGCGCGTCACGGCAATCAACACCGCACTCTCCTTGTCAGCATCGGCCATGGCGACGGGATTCTTCGTCATGACCAGGTCGACGCTGACGCCTTTGGAGAGCATGGGCGTGACCACCATGAAGATGATGAGCATCACCAGCATCACGTCCGCGAGCGGAATCACGTTAATGTCGGAGGTTACCTCTGGTGCTTTGAACTTACCCATGGCTTAGTTCTCCTCTCCTCGGGCGAGTCCGTCTGCCCCGGCCGGCGGTGCAACCCCGCAGGCTACACCGCCGCCGGTGACTCAACTCGCCGGACGTCTCCAAGTCGAGGGCCTTAACCCTTGGCCGCGGCCCGCTGGGTCCGCTTCAGGAAGTAGTCGATCAGCTCGGAGCTGGAGTTGCTCATCTCGACGTCGAGGCCTTCCAGCTTGGTGGTGAAGTAGTTGTAGGCCCACACCGCCGGGATGGCCACGAACAGGCCGATAGCCGTCGCCACCAGCGCCTCGGAGATGCCACCCGCCACGGCGCCCAAACCAGTGGACTTCTCCGTCGAGATGCCCTTGAACGCGTTGATGATTCCCACCACGGTGCCGAACAGCCCGACGAACGGGGCCGACGCTCCGATCGTCGCCAGCGCCGCTACGCCCCGTTTCAGCTCGGCGTGGGTGATCGCCTCAGCCCGCTCCAGCGCGCGGCGGGAGGCCTCGATCTCTTCGCCGGGGATGTCGGCGCTCGACTCGTGGGCCTTAAACTCTTGAAGCCCGGCCACGACTACTTTCGCCAAGTGGCTCTTCTTGTACCGGTCGGCGATCTTGATCGCCTCGTCGAGTTTGCCATCCCGCAACGCGCCGGCCACGGCCGGCGCGAACAGCCGCGACTGTTTGCGCGCGGCGCTAAAGGCGAGCGCGCGGTCGATCATCACGCCGATCGAATAGGCCGACATGAGGAAGAGCAAGATCACGACGATCTTGGCCGCGATACCCATCTGGGCCCACATCGAGCGGATGTCGAAGCCCACGGCCCCGCCTGCCTGAAGCATCAAGGCCCAAACCTGCAATTGTAGAAGCATGTCTTTCTTCTCCTGCGAGTTGATTTGACGTTAAAGTGTCAACAAACCTGTTTGTCGCGCCTCAGCCGCTCAGGGTGAAGTTCACGTCAATCTGCGTGACGACTTCCACCGGTTCCCCGTTGAGCAGCGTCGGCTTGTAAACCCACTGTTTCACCGCTTCGGTGGCCGCCGGAATCAGCAGCGGATGGCCGCTGACGACCGTGAGGTTCTCGATCCGGCCGTCCTTGCCGATGATGGCGTTGAAGCGGACCGTGCCCTGAATCCGCGCCTGCCGCGCCAGCGGCGGATAGACCGGCTTGGGCTGGTGGATCAGGCGCGCCGCCTGTACGTTGCCGCCCACCCGGATCCGCTGCACCGGCTTCGGCTTCTCCTTCTCCTTGACCGGAGGCGGAGGGGGAGGCGGCGGGGCCGCCGTCGGCACCGAGCCGATGATGCCGCCGATCACTCCGCCGGCCGCGCCGCCCGGCACGCCGCCGGGCACACCACCGATCACGCCTACCGCGCCGGTCACCGGCGGAAGCTCATCCTCTTCGATCTTGGCGATCTCCTTGGGAATCTCCCGCGGCGCCATCAGCTTACCGGCGTCGAACTGCCTCGGGATCACTTTGACGACCTTGACCGGAGCAGCCGCCGGCGGGGGAGGCGGAGGCGGTGGCGGCGGAGGCGCCACCAGGAAACTGGTCAACTGCGTCGAGGGCAGCGTGTCGAAGTAGATCATCGGGATGAGGATCATCACCCCGACGAGCAGACACTGCCCGAGGAAGGAAACCAGGACCGTCCAGGTTTTCCTTGTCTTGCCTTGTTCGACGAATACGCTTTCGAACATCTGTTGTTCACCCTTTCCACGCCGCCCGGTATCGGAACCGTCTCCGGCCCGAACCGGCGCTCTTCTGACAACCCTACCTCATCCTTTTACCGCTTTCACGGAATCTCTGTCGACTGCGGTCCGCCTGGCCGGCGCGCCGGCCAGGCGCGCCTTCTTCCGCCGCTCCAACACGCCATGCCAGAATATCAGAATCGGGCTGGCGATGAAAATCGAAGAATAGGTCCCCACCAGAATCCCCACGGTGAGCGCGAAAGCGAAGCCGTGCAGAACCTGGCCGCCGAACACAAGCAGCGCCAGCACGGTGATGAACGTCAGGCCCGAGGTCATCACCGTGCGGTTTAGCGTCTGGTTGATGCTGGCGTTGACCAGCTCGGGAAATTTGAGCTTTCGCAGAACCTTGAGATTCTCGCGGATGCGGTCGAAGACCACGATGGTGTCGTTCATCGAGTAGCCGACCAGGGTCAGCAACGCCGCCACCACGGTAAGGGAAATCTCCTTGTTGGTGAGCGAAAACAGCCCGATGGTGATGACCACATCGTGGAAGACGGCCAGCACGGCCGCCACGCCGTAAATCCACTCGAACCGGAAGGCGATGTAGACCAGCATGCCGGCCAGCGCGAGCAGCGTCGCCATGATGGCCTGCTGGCGCAGCTCCCGGCCGATCTTGGGCCCCACGATCTCCACGCTCCGGATGGCGAATGGCGCCAGGCTGAACTCTTCCTTGAGAGTGGCAATGATCTCGGGGGTCGCGCCCGGCACCGCCGCGAGCTCGTCGAAGTTCCGGATCAAGCCCGACCGCGGTGGAGTATCCCGGAACTCGCGCAGCGCCGCCGCCAGCGCCTGGAGCTGATCCTCCGAGAGCGCGACATTCTTCTTCGGCAGCGCCTCGCGCAGTCGGTCGGCAATGACCTGCTGGCCGGCGTTGTTGAAGTCCGGGCGCCCGTCCTGGCTGCCAAAGCGGGCGTTCAACGTCTCGATCATCAGCCGCCTGGCCTCGGCCAGTTCCGTCTCGCTCGCCAGCTCCGTGCTCACCATCACCTCGTCGGAGCCAACCACATCCTGCACCGAGATCTCGCCCTGGATCCGCTCGGCCAGAGCGGAGCGGAGCTCGTCCATCGGGGGCTGTTGGGCGAAGCGGACATACATAAGCGCTCCGCCTTTGAAATCAATCCCGTAGCGGGGACCACCCTTCACGATCAAGCTTGCCACGCCCGCAGCGATCAGCACCAGCGACAGGATGATGAAGGGCTTTTGCTTGCCCAGAAAGTCAAAATTCGGGTTCTTAAATAGCTCCATGCAACATGCTGCGCCGGTGCTCGTTTCTCTTAGACACAGCCGGCGCCTCGATTGTTCCCGTTATCGTTCCACCAAACACTATCACAAAACCGTCAGATGCTCAACGCCACCAGCCGCCGGCTCCGCGCCAGCTTCCACTGGAACAGGGCCTTGGAGACGAAGACGGCGGTGAAGACGTTGGCCACTAGGCCGATGATCAGCGTTACAGCGAAGCCCTTCACCGGACCGGTGCCGAAAATGAACAGAAAAGCACAGGCCACCACCGTCGTCACGTGCGTGTCGATGATGGTGAGAAACGCCCGGCTGAAACCGGTGTCGATGGCCGCCGGGATCGCCTTGCCGCCGGCCAGCTCCTCCTTGATCCGCTCGAAGATTAGCACGTTGCTGTCCACCGCCATGCCAATGGTGAGGATGATGCCCGCGATGCCCGGCAAGGTCAGCACCGCCTCGAAGTAGCTGAGCGCCGCCAGAAGAATCAGCGCGTTCAGAACCAGCGCGAGCGTGGCGTTCACGCCGCTCTGCTTGTAGTAGAAGAGCATGATCGCCACGACGAACGTCAGACCGATGATGCCGGAGATGAAACCCTGGCGGATTGAGTCGGCGCCGAGCGAAGGTCCCACCGTTCGTTCCTCCAGGTAGGAAATTCCCGCGGGCAACGATCCGGCCTTGAGCACAATCGCCAGGTCGGCCGCCTCCTGCTCGTTGGCCGCTCCGGTGATGCGCCCGGCGTCGTCGATGCGGCTCTGAATCACCGGAGCGCTGCGAACCTGCCCGTCAAGCACGATCGCCAGCCGGTTGCCGATATTGGCTTCGGTGAACCGCCCGAAACGCCGCGCCGCCTCCTGCGACAGGGTAAAGTCGGTCTCCCACTTGCCGAACTCGTCACGACCTGGGCGGGCATTGCGGATGTCGCGTCCGGTAATCACGGCGCTCCGGCTGAGCAGATACCAGGACTCGCCCTGCTGGCCGCCCCGCGGCGCCTCCCGCACCAGCCGGGTATTCAGAGGCAAGACGCCGCCGTGCTTGGCCAGCGCCTGCTCGCGGCTGGAGAACGGACCGTCCTTGACCTCGCAGATCTCAAGCAGCGCCGCCGTCTGCAAAATCGCCTTCACCCGGGCCGGATCGTCCACGCCCGGCATCTGTACCAGAATTTCCGCCTCGGCGTCGGAACGTCCCCGCTGCTGAACCGTCGACTCAGTCAACCCCAGGCCATTGATCCGGTTCTCAATCGTCCGAATGGCGCGCTCCACCGTATCGCGGCGCAGCGCCAGCGCCTCGCTCGGCCGGAGGTTCAGCCGGTAATCCGTCGAAGAGACGGGCGTCAGCACCCACTGGGGAAAGCGGTCGGTGACGATGCTCCGGAACGCCGCCGTGCTGTCAAGCGGCACCCCGCGGATCGTGATCTCGATCCGGTCGGCCTCCTCCAGGCTCTGCGGGTCGTTCCGCTCGATGGAGTCGTATGGGATGCGGGCCTTGGCCATCTCCTCTTTGAGGCGATCGATCACCAGGTCAGCCTCCGCCTTGAAGGCATCCTGCACCTGAACCTGGAGCACCAGGTGGCTGCCGCCGCGCAAGTCCAGACCGAGCCGGACGTTCCGCCGGAAATTCTCGCGCGCCTCAGTGAGCGACTTCGGCAGTCCGATCAAGCCGTAGACGCACAGCAGCACCACTGCCAGGATCAACAGGGCTTTGTATCTGAGATTCGCCGTCATCGGATTCCACCCTCTCCCCCGTCACGACTTGCGCAGGCCGCTTTCGCCCAGAAGCGCCGCCACCGCGTTGCGGGCCACCTCGAGCTTGACGTTGTCCGGCCGCACCCGCAACACGATCGTCTCGTCGTCCAGCCGGTCAATGACGCCGATCAAGCCCCCGTTGGTGAGCACCGTAGCGCCTTTCTGAAGCTCCCGGATCATCTTCTGCTGCTGCTTCTTCTGCCGTTGCATGGGCAGAAACAGGAGAAAGTAGAAGATGGCAAAGATGAGAATGATGGGCAGGAAGCCGAGGATCGGATTCGACGACCCCGGCGCCTGCTGAAGCAGCAACAACGTCAACCACACCGTTTCACCTCCAGCGCCGCCACCCAGGCGGCAGCCGACAGAGTGACCGTCTCAACCACTCACCCGCAGCTAGGCTTTGAAACCGCAAGGGGCTCAGGGCTACCGCTCTAGCACCGGCAGGGATCGGACGTGCTCCAGGTACCGCGGGAAGGTCCCTAGCACTATAGCCTGCCTGATTTGGCGCATGATGTCAAGGTATCTGAAGATATTATGGACCGTCGCCAGGCTTGAGTACAACATCTCGCCCGCCAGGAACAGATGCCGGAGATAGGCGCGGGAGTAGGTCCGGCAGGTGCTGCAAGCGCAGGTCCCGTCCACCGGCGCCGGGTCGTCCCGGTAGCGCGCCTGCTTGATGATCAGCCGGCCGGCGGCCGTGAACAGGCAGCCGTTGCGCGCATTCCGCGTGGGCAGCACACAGTCCATCATGTCGACGCCGCGCGCCACGTACTCGGCCAGCTCCTCGGGCAGGCCCACTCCCATGACGTAACGCGGCGCCTGGCGCGGCAGCCGCGGCACGGTCACCTCGACCATCTCCAGGCTCAGCGGGCGGGGCTCGCCCACCGAGAGGCCCCCGATCGCATAGCCGTCGGCTTCGAGTTCCACCAGCCGGTCGGCGCACTCGGCGCGCAGATCGGCGTACATGGAGCCCTGCACGATCGGAAACAGCAGCCCCGGCGCCGAAGCCTCTCCGACGCGGCGCCGGTAGTGTGACATGGCGGCACGCGCCCAGCGCACGGTGCGCTCCACCGACTTTCTCGCCGCCTCGTGCGTGGCCGGATAGGCCAGGCACTCATCGAGCGCCATCATGATGTCGCTGCCCAGGGCCCACTGCACGTCCACGGTCGACTCCGGCGTGAACAGATGCGACGCCCCGTCGATGTGGGAGCGGAAAAGCACCCCCTCGTCGCTCACCTTCCTGAGGTGGCTCAGGCTGAAGACCTGGTAGCCCCCGGAGTCGGTCAGGATCGCCCGCGGCCAGCTCATGAAGCGGTGCAGGCCGCCCAGCCGCGCCACGGTTTCGTGTCCCGGCCGCAGGTAGAGGTGATAGGTGTTCGCCAGCAGAATTCGGACGTCAAGCTCCTCGGCCAGTTGCCGCTGCGAGACGCCCTTGACCGATCCCTGCGTGCCCACCGGCATGAAGACCGGCGTCTCGATCACCCCGTGCGGGGTCTCGAGCCGGCCGGCGCGGGCGCCTGTGACAGGACATTCGGCCTCGATTTCGAAGCGGAACGGAGCAATCATGCCGGCGGTCAACCTTCCCATTTTCGCCGCTTGGGGCGGCCCGGCGCCGACCTGCTACCATGAAAAAGCTGTCCCGCATGGCTCTGCGCTTCTTCAACACCCTCAGCGAGAAGATCGAAGAGTTCGAGCCCCTGGAAGGCAACACCGTGCGCATGTACACCTGCGGGCCCACCGTCTACCACTACGTCCACATCGGTAACCTGCGCACCTTCACGTTCCAGGACATCCTGCGCCGCTGGCTTCGCTACCGCGGCTACGCACTCCGCCACGTGATGAATATCACCGACGTGGACGACAAGATCATCCGCAACGCCATGGCGCAGGGCAAGACGATCCGCGAGTACACGGCCGAGTACGAGAAGGCCTTCCTCGAGGACGCCACCACGCTGCGCCTGGAGCGGCCGGAATTCCTGGTCCGCGCCACCGACCATATCCCGGACATGATCGAGGCGATCCTCAAGCTGGGCGAGAAAGGCTTCACCTACCAGAGCGAGGGCTCGGTCTACTACCGGATCGCCGCCTTTCCGGAGTACGGCAAGCTCTCCCACACCGATTTCAGCGGGCAGATCGCCGGGGCGCGTGTGGACGTGGACGAATACGACAAGGCCGACGCCCGGGACTTCGTCCTCTGGAAGCGCCGCAAAGATGACGAGCCCTATTGGGACGGCCCGCTCGGCCCTGGGCGGCCCGGCTGGCACATCGAGTGCTCGGTGATGGCCATGAAGTACCTGGGCGAGACGATCGACATCCACGCCGGCGGCGTCGATCTGACCTTCCCCCACCACGAGAACGAAATCGCGCAATCGGAGGCGCTCACCGGCAAGCCGTTCGCCCGCTTCTGGCTGCACGCCGAACACCTGATGGTCGAGGGGCAGAAGATGGCCAAAAGCCTGGGCAACTTCTACACGCTGCGCGACCTGCTCGCCATGGGCTACCAGCCGGAGGCCATCCGCTACCTGCTCGCTTCCGTGCCCTACCGCAAGAAGCTGAATTTCACCTTCGACGGGCTCAAGGCCGCCGCCACCGCGGTGGAGCGGCTGAGGAACTTCAAGCTCCGCCTCCAGACCGAGCCGCTCGCGGCCGGCGTGAGTCCCGAGGTCAGCGCCCGCACGGCCCAGGCGCTGCGGGACTTCGAGGAGGCCCTGGACGACGATCTGAACACCGCCGAGGCGCTGGCGGCGATCTTCGAGTACATTCGCGAGGCCAATACCCGGATGGACGCGGGCGCGCTCCCGGCCGGCAACGCGGCCGAGGCGCTCGAGCTGCTCGAGCGCTTCGACCGCATCTTCGACGTCCTCCGTCCGGGCGTCTCCCAGGCGGGAATCTCCGACGAGGAGGTCGAGGCGCTCATCGCCGAACGAGCCGCCGCGCGCAAGGCGCGCGACTTCGCCCGCGCCGACCAGATCCGCGCGCAGCTTTTGGAGAAAGGCATCGTGCTCGAGGACACCCGGGAGGGCGTCCGCTGGAAGAGGAAGTAAGCCGTGAAGATTCACACCCGGGCCGTCCATGCCGGCGACCGCAAGAAGCCCTCACCGGCCATCCCGGTGACGACGCCCGTCTATATGGCTTCGAGCTTCTTCTACGAGACGGCCGAGGAGCTCGACCGGGTCTTTGCCCGGGAACAGGAAGGGTATTGCTACGCGCGCTACGGCAACCCGACCAGCGCCGGGCTCGAGGAGTTGGTCGCCTCGCTCGAGAACGGCCGCGGCGCCCTGGCCTGCGCTTCCGGCATGGCGGCGCTCCACACCGCGTTGCTCGCCGCCCTCACCGACCGCGCCAAGTCCGTGCTCGCCGCGACCTCCCTCTACGGAGCCACCTTCAACCTTCTGTTGCAGGTGCTCGAACCACTCGGCGTGAGCTGTCAGTTTGTGGACGCCTGTGACCTGGAGGCCGTCGCCGAAGCGGTCTCGCGCCGGCGGCCGGGGTGTCTGCTGGTGGAGACGATCTCGAATCCGCTGCTTCGCGTGGCGCCGCTCGACCGTCTGGCGGAGCTCGCTCGCGGCGCCGGCGCGGCCCTGGTGGTCGACAACACCTTTGCGACGCCGCTGCTGGTGCGCCCGCTCGAGCTCGGCGCCCACCTCGTCGTCCATTCCTTGACGAAGTTCCTGGCCGGACACGGCGACGTGCTCGGGGGTGTCGTGGTCTCCGACGACACCCATTACGAGACTCTGCGCGCGCTCGGCCGCACGGCGGGTCCCGTGCTCGGGCCCTTTGAGAGCTACCTGACGATGCGCGGCATCAAAACCTTCCCGCTCCGCATGGAGCGGCAGTGCGCCAATGCCCGGGAGCTGGCCGCCTGGCTGAGGCGCCATCCGCGCATCGAACGGGTTTATTACCCCGACGAGGCTGCTCACCCGGATGCCGCCAGCGTCGCCCGGCTGCTTCCCGGCCTTTACGGCGCCATCGTCAGCTTCGAAGTGCGCGACGCCGGCCGGGGGGAAATCCTGGCGCTGCTCGACCGGCTGAAACTCATCGTCCCGGCCACCTCGCTCGGCGATGTGCACACCATGATCCTTTACCCGGTGATGAGTTCACACCGCGAGATTTCGCCCAGGCAGCGCGAGCGGATGGGGATCCGCGACAACCTGCTGCGGATCTCCGCGGGCATCGAAGCCGTCGAGGACATTCAAGCCGACCTCGAACAGGCGCTGGCCGGCGTCTGAGACCGCATGTGGTTGCGTGGCGCCGCCGTCTTTCTCGGAGCCTTCCTGCTGTTCCAGGTTGAGCCGATCCTGGCCAAACAGATTCATCCGTGGTTCGGCGGCTCGGCCGCGGTCTGGACGATCTGCCTGGTCTTCTTTCAGACGGGTCTGCTGGCCGGTTACCTGTATGCTCACTGGGCGGCCACGCATCTGAAGCCGCAGACGCTCGCCCTGGCTCATGTCGCCTTGCTCGGGCTGAGCCTACTGAGCCTGCCGGTGATCCTTCCGGTGGGCTGGAAGCCTGAAGGCGGTGAAGATCCTTACCTGCACATCCTCGGTCTTTTGGCCGTTACAGCGGGCCTGCCGTATTTTCTGCTCGCCACCACCAGCCCGCTCATGCAGCTCTGGCACTGGCGCGAGCGAGCTGTCTCGATTCCCTACAAGCTATACGCCGTGGCCAACTTCGCCTCGCTGTGCGCCCTGCTGGCCTATCCGTTTCTGATCGAGCCTCACATTGCCACCCGCTGGCAGGCCTGGCTGTGGTCCGGCGCCTACGCGGCCTACGTGGCCCTGGCAGGTGCGGCGGCTCTTCGCAGCCGGCGCCATGCCGCCCCGGAGGACTGCTCCGGCGCCCTCCGCACAGGCTGGCCGGAGCGACTGACCTGGCTGGCGCTCGCCGCCGTTCCCTCTATGCTGCTGATGGCGGTCACCAACTTCCTGACACAGAACATCGCCTCCGTGCCGTTTCTGTGGCTGGTACCGCTCGGCCTGTACCTGATCAGCTTCGTGTTGTGCTTCGGCTGGGAGCGCGCCTATACCTCCAGCGTCTCGATGCGGCTTCTGCCTCCCATTCTGGTGGCCATGGCCTGGTTCCTCTGGCAGCCCCGGCTCACCGGGCGTCATTGGATCGCCATCGCCGTCTACTCGGCCGGACTGTTCGTCTCCTCCATGTTCGCCCACGGCGAACTGGCGCGCCGGAAGCCGGAACCCGGGCGGCTGACCTCGTTCTATGTGTGGGTTGCCGCCGGCGGGGCGCTCGGCGGTCTGCTGGTGGCTGTCGGTGCGCCGCTCGTCTTCCCGGGAGATTTCGAGTTGCCCACCGCCCTTGCCGCCGCCGGCCTGACCGCCCTTCTCCTGCTGGGCCGCCGAGGTTGGGCACTGGCGGCGGTCTGGGTGGTGGTCACCGCCTTTCTGGCGCTCACCACGGTCCGCTATGCGGAGTCATTTCTGGCCGGAGCACAGGTGGCCGTCCGCGACTTTTATGGCAGTCTCCGGGTCATGGAGTTTCCGAGCGCGCGCGAAGGCGAGCGGATCCGCATGCTGGTCCACGGCGGCGTCGATCACGGGCGCCAGTTCCTGAATCCCGAATTGCGCCGGCTGCCGACGACCTACTACGGGCTCGATTCTGGGATCGGGCTGCTGTTGAGCCACCTGGGGGCTCCCGCGGCGCACATCGGCGTCATCGGCCTGGGCACGGGAACGCTGGCCACGTACGGCCGCGCGGGAGACCGCATCCGCTTTTACGAGCTCAACCCGAAGGTCATCGAGCTGGCGCACCGGCATTTCTCTTTCCTCGCCGACTCGCGCGCTGCCATCGAGATCGTTGCGGGTGACGGGCGCCTTTCGCTCGAGCGCGAGCCGCCGCAGCAGTTCGACGTGCTTGCCGTGGACGCCTTCGCCGCCGGCGCGATTCCGGTTCACCTTCTTTCGCTCGAGGCCTTCACCGTCTATCTGCGCCACGTCCGGCCCGGGGGCGTTCTGGCGCTGAACATCACCAGCGGAGGCTTGAACCTGGCGCCGGTGGTGGCCCGGGCGGCCGAGGCGCTCGGCTGCCACGGGCTCCTGATTCACCATCTCGGAGCGCCCGAGGAGGAGACCTGC
The DNA here is from genome assembly GCA_938003835.1 of uncultured Bryobacteraceae bacterium. Lineage (GTDB taxonomy): Bacteria > Acidobacteriota > Terriglobia > Bryobacterales > Bryobacteraceae > CALKXJ01. Next base: position 92,009 of record CALKXJ010000005.1, read on the forward strand.
GCCTCCACCTGGGCCTTGTTGGCGCGCGAGCCGGGACGTCTGGCCCACGATGCGCTTGCCCGCGCCGCCGCCCCGCTACGCACCGCGCCGCGTGTGCGTCTGTGGACCGACGACTACAGCAACCTGCTCGCCGTGCTCAAGTGAGCGATCCGGGCTACAAGGTGGTGCGAATCACCAGCTCCGGGCCGAGCAGCTCCTCGAGCAGCGGGCTCTGCGGGTAGGGGTGGCCTTTGTAGCGGCGGAAGCCTTCCCCGTACTCGCGACCGGCCAGCCGGCCCCGGTTGCGCGTCCACCGCTCCATCGTTTCCAGATAGTCGTCCATGCCGTGATGGCGCAGCAGCCACTGGCGCTGGCTGTCATGCTTGGCCAGCATGGCGCGCTTGGTTTCGAGCATCGACGAAACGTCGACGACGAAATCAGGCACGATAAGGCGCCCGTCGCGGTCCGTGCCTTCGACCGGATCGGCGAAGTAGAGATGGGGAATCGCCTCGAGCGCAGGCGCGGAATCATAGGCCGAAGTGTCGTAGTTGGGCGCGGGAGCGCCGAAGCAGGCGTCGCGAACCAGCTCGCTGGTGGCCTCGTGGTCGCACATGTAATCGACCGGCGAGGCCGTGATCACCAGATCCGGCCGGAGGCGCCGCAGGAGCGCCGTGACGCGCCGGCGCGAGGGATCGTCGGAGAAGACGGCCAGGTCACGAAACTCTGCACACAGGTACTCGGCGCCGATCAGCGCCGCCGCCTCGGCCGCTTCGCGTCGCCGGATCGCGCTGATCTGCTCAGCCGGATACTCGGTGGTTCCGCAGTCGCCGGGCGTCATCGTCACGATCGTGATCGAGTGGCCTCGCGCCGCCAGCAGCGCCAGCGTGCCGCCGGCGAGCATCTCGGCGTCGTCAGGATGGGCGTGAATGAAAGCGATGCGCTTCCGCTCGGACACTTAGAGCTCCTTGACGGCTTGAATCAGATCGCCCACGGCCTTCTTGCCGTCGGAGAAGAACATCAGGGTATTGTCGGCGGCAAACAGCGGATTCGGAATGCCGGCAAAGCCGGGACTGAGACTTCGTTTCACCACCACCACGGTGTGCGCCTTGTCGACGTCGATGATCGGCATGCCCGCGATCGGGGAGTTTGGATCGGTGCGCGCCACCGGGTTGACGACGTCGTTGGCGCCGATGACGATGGCCACATCGGTCTGCGGCAGCAGCGCGTTCACCTGCTCCATCTCGAGCAGCTTCTCGTAAGGAACTTCAGCCTCTGCCAGCAGCACGTTCATGTGGCCCGGCATGCGGCCGGCCACCGGATGGATGCCGTAGACCACCTCGGCTCCGCGCGCCTCGAGCAGGTCGGCAAGCTGGCGCAACGAATGTTGCGCCTGCGAGACCGCCAGCCCGTAACCCGGGACAATGACCACGCGCCGCGCGTTCTCGAGCACCATGGCGATCTCCTCAGCCGAGGCGGCCTTGATCTTGCCGGCATAGACCGCATCGGCGCTCGCCGCCGCCGAGGGCGCCACGGCCCCGACGCCGCCAAAGAGCACGTTGGCGAGCGACCGGTTCATCGCCTTGCACATGATCGCCGTCAGGATGATGCCGCTGGCGCCCACGAGCGAGCCGGCGATGATCAGCATGTTGTTGGTCAGCACGAAGCCCGTGGCCGCCGCCGCCAGTCCCGAGTACGAGTTGAGCAGCGAGATCACCACCGGCATGTCGGCGCCGCCGATCGGGATGGTCACCAGCACGCCGAGCACGGACGCGATCGCGACCAGAATCCAGTACCAGTTCGTGTTGGCCGGCTCGTAGACGATCAGCCCGCAGGCGACCAGCGCCGCAGCGAGCAGCACGCCGTTCAAGAGGTGCTGGCCTTTGAACAGCACCGGAGCGCCGGAGACGATCTCTTCGAGTTTGGCGAAGGCCACCAGGCTCCCCCAGAAGGTGACGCCGCCGATCAGGCCGCTGGCGCCGGTGGCCACGAGCATGTCGACCGGGGCGCCCTGCTGCGCCAGCATGGTTTCCACCAAGGCGGCGCCGGCCACCAGCGCGCTCGCCGCCCCGCCGAAGCCGTTGAGCAGCGCCACCATTTGCGGCATCGCCGTCATGCGGACCTTGAGCGCCAGCACGGCGCCGATCGCCGAGCCCACCACCAGCCCGGCGACGATGAGTTTGTAATCGATGATCTGCCGGTTGAGCAGCGTCACCACGATGGCGATCAGCATCCCGGTGGCGCCGAGCAGGTTGCCCCGGACCGCCGTGCGCGGGTGGGACAGACCTTTGAGCCCGAAGATGAACAGGGCGGCGGAAAGCAGATAGGCAAGATTGATCAAAGCGCTCATGGCGGAACGGCCTTCAATGCTTGCGGCGGAACATCTTGAGCATCCGGTCGGTGACCAGAAAGCCGCCGACGACGTTGATCATGGCGAAGACCACGGCGGCAAAGCCCAGGATCGTGGTCAGGGTGGTGTGCTGCGTGCCCGCCGACAGCAGAGCCCCCACGATGGTGATCCCCGAGATCGCGTTGGAACCCGACATCAGCGGCGTATGCAAGGTCGGCGGCACCTTGGTGATGACCTCGAAACCGACGAAGATGGCCAGCACAAAAATGGTGACGGAAACGACAACGGTATCCATTACTGCTTCTCCCCGCTTTGCGCCGGGGCGGCGAGCTGTGGATGCACCACCTGGCCCCGGTCGATGATCATCGTCTCGCGCACAATCTCATCATGGGCGTCAGGAGCGAGCCGCCCCTCCTTGACCATACTCAGAAGGAAAGTCGAGATGTTCCGGGCGTACATCTGGCTGGCGTGCACCGGGACGCTCGAAGGCAGATTCAGGGGACCGAGGATGGTGACGCCTCCTTCGACGACCGTCTCGCCGGGCCGCGTCAGCTCGCAGTTGCCGCCGCGCTCGGCGGCAAGGTCGACAATGACCGAGCCGGGCCGCATGGCCGCGACCATCTCGCGCGTGACGAGCACCGGCGCCCGCCGGCCCGGCACCGCCGCCGTGGTGATGACGACGTCGTGCTCGGCGACCGCGCGCGCCATCAGCTCCCGCTGCCGCCGGTAGAACTCCTCGTCCAGCGCCTTCGCGTAGCCGCTTTTGTCTTCGACGCCCGCGGTCTCCAGCGGCAGCTCGAGGAACTTGGCGCCCAGGCTCTCCACCTGCTCCTTGACCGCCGGCCGGACGTCGTAAGCCTCCACCACCGCGCCCAGCCGCCGCGCCGTGGCGATCGCCTGCAATCCGGCAACGCCCGCACCGAGAACGAACACCTTGGCGGGCGCCAGCGTGCCGGCGGCCGTCATCAGCAGCGGGAACATCTTGGGCAGACGGTCGGCGGCCAGCAGGACCGCCTTGTAGCCGGCCACGGTCGCCATGGAGGAGAGCGCATCCATGCTCTGCGCCCTTGTGATGCGCGGCATCAGCTCCATGGCGAAGGCGGTAATGCCGGTGCGCGCCGCCTCTTCCACGGCCTTGGGGGCCGACAGCGGCTCCCAAAACCCGATCAGGGTCTGGCCGGCGCGCATCCGACTGAGGTCGTCGCGCCCGGCCTCGGGGTTCGCGCCGTAACAGCGCACCTGAAGGACGACCTCTGCCTTCTCGAACAGCTCGGCGCGCGAGGCAACCAGGCGCGCTCCCCGCTCGGCGTAGGCTTCGTCGGCGAAGCCGGCGGCCTCGCCGGCGCCGACCTCAACAAGTACCTCAGCTCCAGCTTTGATGACGGCTGCCAGCGCGGCGGGGATCAGCGCGACCCGACGTTCGCCCGGATAGGTCTCTTTGGGAACTCCGACCGTGACCACAGAAGCTGCTCCTCAATTTTTCGCTCCAAAGGGCAAACGGATATTGTTTCACAATCGGGCAGGCCGTGCAGCAAGGACCCGGCGCTTCAGCCCACCGGGTCCGCCTCGGAGAGCCTGTTTGGGGTGTAGGGTGCGGGCCAAATCATTTCCGGCTTGGACTCTGCCGCCAGCCGGCCGATCGTCGTGTTGCGGAGCACGCCGTCCACAGCCGCCTGCAAGCTCCGCCACAGCCCGCGCAGCGAGCACTCCGGCGAACGGACGCAGGTGGCCACCTGTCCGGTGTGGGTTCGGCAGAACGCCTCGCGGAAGATGGGGCCGCCGAGCGCCTCCATCACCTCGCCGACGACGATTTCCTCGGCCGGCCGCGCCAGCGTGTAGCCGCCGATCTTGCCCCGGGCCGCCTTCACGAACCCGGCGCGCCGCAAAATGCGGAGCAGCTTGCCGGCATACGCCTCGGAGATCCCCTCGCTCCGGCTAATGTCGGGAATCGTGAGGCTTCCGCCGGGCCCCTGCTCGGCCAGCCGCAGCAGGCACCGCAGCCCGTACTCTTCGTGATTGCTGAGTTTCATCCCGCCAGCCTCTCGGGAGGAATCACATCTCCGATGCCGAGCGCCAGCCGCGCACTCTCCGACATCCGCGCGGGACTCCACGGCGGATCGAAGACCAGCTCGACCCGTGCCCCCGTCACGCCGGCCACCGAGCGGACCCTGGCCTCCACCTGCGCCGGCAGCGAACCCGCCACCGGACAGTTGGGCGCCGTCAGCGTCATTTGGATTGACACGACACCGGAAGCATCCACGTCCAGCCCGTAAATCAGCCCGAGGTCGTAGATGTTGACCGGAATCTCCGGATCGTAAACCGTCCGAAGCGCCCGGATCACCGCTTCGCGCAAGGATTCCTGGCTCATTCGGTCGACATCGCCTCCTTCCGCCCGCGCAGCGCCGCCCGCAGGGTGTGCCAGGCGAGCGTGGCGCACTTGACGCGTGCCGGAAACTCCCTCACCCCGGCAAAGACGGCCAGTTTCCCCAGATTCTCCGCGGCCGTCTGGTCCTTGGTCACCAGATCCAAGAAGCGCGTCAGGAGGTTCTCCGCCTCGGTCACCGTCTTGCCTTTGAGCGCCTCCGTCATTAGCGAGGCTGACGAGGTGGAGATGGCACAGCCGGACCCTTCGAACCGGATCTCATCGATCCTGCCGTCGCGCTCTTTCAAGAAGAGCGTGCAGCGATCGCCGCATAGGGGATTGTAGCCCTCGGCCTGGCGATTGGCGTCCTCCAGTCGGCCGTAATTGCGCGGCCGTTTGCTGTGATCCAGGATGATCTCCTGGTAGAGTTCGTTGATCATCGTTCGAAGATTCGCCGGACCTTGTCAAGGCCGGCGACCAGCGCGTCAATTTCTTCGCGCGTATTGTACAGGGCGAAGGAGGCTCGCGTGGTGGCCGCCACCCCGAAGCGCTCCATCACCGGCTGCGCGCAGTGGTGACCGGTTCGAACGGCGATGCCCTGCTGGTCGAGGATGGTGCCGACATCGTGCGGATGCACGCCGTTGAGCGTAAACGAGATCACGGCTGCCTTCTCGCGCGCCGTGCCCAGAATCCTCAGGCCCGGCACTTGGCCGAGCGCCTGCGTGGCGTAATCGAGCAGCTCATGCTCATGCGCGGCGACCGGCTCCAGGCCCACCTGCTCGAGGTAGTCGACCGCCGCTCTGAGGCCGATCGCGCCGGCAATATGCGGCGTACCCGCTTCGAACTTATACGGCAGCGTGTTGAAGGTGGTGCGCTCGAAGCTCACCGACTCGATCATATCGCCGCCGCCCTGATACGGGGGCATGGCCTCGAGCCGCTCCTGCTTGCCGTAGAGTACGCCGATACCGGTCGGCCCGTAGACCTTGTGGCCCGACAGCACGTAGAAGTCGCAGTCGAGTGCGCGCACGTCGATGGGCAGGTGGGCCGCCGCCTGCGCCCCGTCGACAAGCACCGCCGCCCCCCAGTCCCGCGCCAGCTGGATAATCCGGCGCACCGGTGTGATGGTGCCGAGCGCATTCGAGACGTGCGTGATAGCAACGATCTTCGTCCGCGGTCCGAGCATCCGCTCGTAGGCCGCCAAGTCCAGCTCGCCGTTGTCGAGTACCGGGATCACCCGGAGCACGGCGCCCCGCTGGTCGCGCAGCATCTGCCAGGGCACGATGTTCGAGTGGTGCTCCAGGTGAGAAAGAATGATCTCGTCGCCCGGGCCGACTGCCAGCCGGCCCCAGCTTTGCGCCACCAGATTGATGCCCTCGGTGGCGCCGCGCACGAAGATGATCTCGCGGGCATGAGCCGCATTGAGGAAGCGCCGGAGCCTTTCCCGCGCTCCTTCGTAGGCTTCGGTAGCCCGCTCGCTCAGCTCGTGCACGCCCCGGTGGATGTTGGCATTGTCGTTGCGGTAGTAGTCCAGAATGGCGTCCAGCACACACTGCGGCTTCTGCGTCGTGGCCGCGTTGTCCAGATAGACGAGCGGCCGCCCACGGACGGGGCGGCCGAGAATGGGAAAATCCTTGCGAAGCGCGGCGACGTCGAGCTTAGCCAGCGCGGTCATGAAACTTCTCCCACAATCGCGCATCCAGCCACGCCCGGAGCGGCTCCAGCCGGACGCGGTCGAGGATGTCCCGGGCGAAGGCGAGCGTGAGCAGCTCGCGCGCCTGGCGCTCGCCAATTCCCCGCGAGGTCAAGTAAAAGATCGCCTCCCGGTCAATCTGTCCGATCGTCGCCCCGTGCGTGCAGCGCACGTCGTCGGCGAAGATGCGCAGCTCGGGCTTGGTATTGATGACTGCTTCCTTGGAGAGAAGCAGGTTCTTGTTAGTCTGCTTGGCATCGGTCTTCTGGGCCGGCTGCCGCACGACGATCTTGCCGTTGAAGACGCCCGAGGCGCGGTCGTCGAGAATGCCTTTATAAAGCTCGAAACTTGTGCCGTTCGGCTCGGCGTGATCGACGACGGTGCGGTTGTCGATATGCTGCGTGCCCGAGACCACGTACAGGCCGTTGAGCGTCGCGCTGGCGCCCTGCTGGAGCACGCTGTTCACTTCGTTGCGCACCAGCTTGCCGCCGAGCGAGATGGCGCAGGTGGAGAGATTGACGTCGCGCGCAGCCTGCACCTGGACCGTGCCGACGTGGAAGGCGCCCGTGTCCTCGAGCTCCAGCTTGTAGTGGTCCACCACCGCCCCTTCGGCCGCCACGATCTCGGTAACCGCGTTGCTCAGGTAATCCGTGCCGCGCCCGGCGTAGACCTCGATGAGCGTAAGCTGGCTCGCCCGCCCGGCCACCACCAGGCTACGCGGATGGCTCACCACGGGCACGCCGGCTCGCGTCGAGAGGTAAACGAGCTCGACCGGTTCCTCGAGCACCGTTCCGGCCGCCACCTCGACAAACGCGCCGTCGCGGAACGAGGCCGTATTCCAGGCCACGAAGGCATGCTCCTGGTATGGGGCATAGCGGGCCAAGTGGCGCGCCGCCGTCCCGTTGGCGCCGCTGAGCGGCCCGGCCGTGACGCCCCGCGGCCATTTCGCCGTGGAAAGCTCCGGCGCGAAACGGCCGTCCACGAAAACCAGCCGCAGGCCGCCCCAGCCCAACCGGGCCAGCTCCGCCCGGAGCTCTTCGTCAAGCCCGCGCGCGGCCTCCTCGGCCGGCGCGAAGTTCAGCTTCGCAAGGGGAGCGACGTTGGTGAAGCGCCACTCCTCCTGGCGCGGTGTCGGAAAGCCCCGCTCGGCGAAAGACCGCGCCGCCTCCGAGCGGATCTCCTCGAGCTGCTTCATGCCGCGACTTCCGCCTCCAGCGACGCGTAGCCGGACAGCTCGAGCTCCTCGGCGAGCCGGGCGTCCCCGCTGCGCACGATCCGGCCGCCGGCGAGTACGTGCACCCGGTCCGGAACGATATAGTTGAGCAGCCGCTGGTAGTGGGTCACCACCAGAATCGCCCGCTCGGGAGCCCGCATCGCGTTGACGCCATTGGCGACGATCTTCAGCGCGTCGATGTCCAGGCCCGAGTCGGTCTCGTCGAGAATCGCCAGCCGGGGTTCGAGCACGGCCATCTGAAGGATCTCGTTGCGCTTCTTCTCGCCGCCGGAGAAGCCCACGTTCACCGCCCGGTTCAGGAACGTCGGGTCCATGTCGAGCAGCTTGAGCTTCTCGCGCGCCAACGCCAGGAAATCCATCGCATCGAGCTCCTCCAGCCCCCGGTGCTTGCGCACGGCATTGAGCGCCGCCCGGAGGAAATAGGAGTTGCTGATGCCCGGGATCTCCACCGGGTACTGGAACGCCATGAAGACGCCCTCGCGGGCCCGCTCCTCCGGATCGAGCTCGAGCAGGTTCTTGCCGTCGTAGAGGATCTCGCCTTCGGTGACCTCGTAAGTGTCCCGGCCGGCGAGCACCTGCGCCAGCGTGCTCTTGCCCGAGCCGTTCGGCCCCATGATGGCGTGAACCTCGCCGGCCTCCATCACCAGATCGATGCCGCGCAGGATCTCCCTGCCGGCCACCGACGCATGCAGATTCTTGATTTCCAGTAACGCCATGTCGCTTTGTGTCCTTCTCTGTTGCCTCGCTTAACCCACGCTTCCTTCCAGACTGATTCCCAGAAGCTTCTGCGCCTCGACGGCAAACTCCATCGGCAGCTCGCGGAAGACCTCCTTGCAGAAGCCATGCACGATCATCGAGACCGCGTCTTCGCTCGAGAGGCCGCGCTGCCGGCAGTAGAAGATCTGGTCCTCGCCGATCTTCGAGGTCGAGGCCTCGTGCTCGATCTGCGCCGTCGAGTTGCGCACCTCAAGGTAGGGCACCGTGTGCGCGCCGCACTTGTCGCCGATCAGCATCGAGTCGCACTGCGAGTAGTTGCGCGCCCCTTCGGCGCTCTTCATGATCTTCACCATGCCCCGGTAGGTGTTCTGCCCGTAGCCGGCCGAGATGCCCTTGGAGACGATCGTGCTCCGCGTGTTCTTGCCGATGTGGATCATCTTCGTGCCGGTGTCGGCCTGCTGGTAGTGATTCGTGATGGCCACCGAGTAGAATTCGCCCACCGAGCCGTCACCGATGAGCAGGCAGCTCGGATACTTCCAGGTGATGGCCGAGCCGGTCTCCACCTGCGTCCAGGAGATCTTCGAGTTCACCCCCAGGCACTTGCCGCGCTTGGTGACAAAATTGTAGATGCCGCCCTTGCCCTCCTTGTCGCCCGGGTACCAGTTCTGCACCGTCGAGTACTTGATGGTGGCGTTGTCGTGCGCGATGAGCTCCACCACGGCGGCGTGCAACTGGTTGGAGTCGCGCATCGGCGCCGTACAGCCCTCGAGATAGCTCACGTAGGCGCCGTCGTCGGCGATGATCAGGGTGCGCTCGAACTGGCCGGTGTCCTTGGCGTTGATGCGGAAGTAGGTGGAGAGCTCCACCGGGCAGCGCACGCCCTTGGGCACGTAGCAGAACGAGCCGTCGCTGAAGACGGCCGAGTTGAGCGCGGCGAAAAAGTTGTCCGTGTAGGGCACCACCGTGCCCAGATACTTCTCGACCAACTCCGGGTGCTCTTGCACCGCCTCGGAGAAGGAACAGAAGATGATGCCGAGCTCCGCCAGCTTCTCCTTCATCGTGGTGGCCACCGAAACGCTGTCAAAGACCGCGTCGACAGCCACGCCGGCCAGGATCTCCTGCTCGCGCAGAGGGATGCCCAGCTTCTCGTAGGTCCGCAGGATCTCCGGGTCGACCTCGTCCAGGCTCTTGGGGCGCGACTTAAGCGTCTTGGGCGCCGCGTAGTAGGAGATGTCCTGGTAGTCGATCGGCGGATAGCTGACGTTGGCCCACCGGGGCTCCTCCATGGTGAGCCAGTGGCGGTAGGCCTTCAGCCGCCACTCGAGCATGAACTCGGGCTCGTGCTTCTTGGCCGAGATCATGCGGATGATGTCTTCGTTCAAACCCTTGGGGACGACGTCGGCCTCGACGTCGGTGACGAAGCCCCACTTGTATTCCTGGCTGACGAGTTCCTCGATGGGAGTGGACTGTGAGGTCGGGTTCGGCATGATCGTGTTCGGCTTTCAGTATCGCATAATGGCGACTGTCAAGTCAAGATTTGGACCCTTTTTTTCCGCCCTCTCCGGTGCTAGACTGGTATCGAATCGGGGCGTGGCTCAGCCTGGTTAGAGCGCCTGGTTCGGGACCAGGAGGTCGGTGGTTCAAATCCACTCGCCCCGACCAGTTCCATCCTCCGAGCTCCTTCCGGGCGGCCGAGGCCGTGACGGGAACGCTTGGTCGGCGGCCAGCCTTCCAGCATCGCTGCCCTCTCATCCCGCCGACGCGCTCCCGATTGCCGCCGCAGGCTCAGCCGCGCGTCTCCGGCGCGATCACCCGGAGCCGGCGCGGCAGAATCGTCACTTCGACGGGCAGCGTGCCGAGCGGCTCGCCGTCCACCTCGATTCGGGTGACCTCCGGGGAGCGGGCCGCCACGCGCGCGGCGCGGAAGTGGCGCACCTTCGGGTGCTCGTAGATGTTGCCGCCGTAGAGGTAGGAGACGTCCTTGAGAAGCGTCAACAGGCTGATGTCCTCGATCACCGTCACCTCGAGCAGGCCGTCGTCGAGCGACGCCGCCGGGCAGACGTCCATGCCGCCGCCGTGATAGCGCCCGTTGCCGATGGCCACGTTCAGAATCCGCCACGTGCCGATCGACCGGTTCTCATCCAGAATCAGCTCGACCGTCTTGCCCCGGTAGAAGGTGAACACCTGGAGGGTGGCGTAGAAAAACGAGGCCCTGCCGCCCAGCGGGCTGAACAGATTGCGGGACCGAGCCGCCACCTCGCCCCCAATGCCAAAGCTCACTAGATTGACGAAATAGCGTTCGGCGGTCCGTCCTTGCGGGGTCTGGTAGCTCAGCCGGCCGGCGTCGATCTCGATGGGGCGGCCGCGGGCCAAGATCTCGATGGCCTGATCAGGCCGGGAGGGGATTTTCAACGTGCGCTGAAGGTCGCCCCCGGTGCCGAGGGGAAGGATGCCGAGACAGACGCCCGCATCGGCGGCCCGCGCTTCGAGCAGGCCGTTGGCGATCTCGTTATATGTGCCGTCGCCGCCGACACCGACGATGAGCGTGTGCCCCCGCCCCGCAAGCTCGCGCGCCAGCTCCGCGGCGTGGCCGGGCGCCTCGGTGAAGCGCACTTCGATCTTGCCCAGGCGCTCTTCGACCGCGGGCCGGAGCCGGTTCCAGCGCCGCGCGGTCTTTCCGCCCGCCGAGCGCGGGTTGACGATGACGACTACGTCCTTCATGCCGCTCCAAGGACTCCGATCTGCGGGAACAACGTTAAGAGACCGAGTCTAGCGGATTCGTCCTCATTGCCGGAGGCGGCGCCGGGCGGCCCGCTCGCGCAGATCGGCCACGGTGTCGCGCAGCGTCTCCATCGGATCGCGCGCCCGGAAGCCGAGCTCCGTTGCCGCCTTGGTGGAATCGGCGTACCAGAAGTGCGCTGCCATCTCGATCGTCGTATCATCGAGCGGGAAGTTCCGGCCTACGAGCGGCAGCAGCCGGCGGAACACGCGCGCGCTCCAGAGCGAGAACTCGAGCGGCAGCTCGAACATCGGCGGGCGGACACGCGCGATCTCGGCCACGCGGGCGATGATCTGGCGGAAGGTCCAGTTGGGTCCGCCGAGCAGATAGCGCTCGCCCGGCCGCCCGGCCTGCATGGCGGCGATCAGCCCGGCCGCGGCGTCGCGCGCGTCGACAAAGCACATGCCGCCCGAGGGAATGGCCGGCAGCCGCCCTTCGAGCAGGAGGGCAAGGTCGCCCGTCGAGGAGCCGAACTCATCCCCCGGACCGTAGAGCAGCCCCGGGTTCACGATCACGACAGGCAGGCCGTAACGCCGGAACAGATCGAGCGCCACCTTCTCGGCGTAGATCTTGCTCAGATAGTACGGCCAGCGGCCGACCACCTCAATCTTGAAGCCGCCGTCTTCCGTGTGCGCCACCGGCTCCTTGCTGACCGCCACGGTGCCCGAGGAGGAGACCAGCACCATGCGCTCGACCTTGTACGCCAAGGCGGCCCGGCAGACGTGGCGCGTGCCGTCGACGTTGACGTCGAAAATCTTCCACTTGTCACGCGGATTGCGCGAGACGACTCCGGCGAGGTGATAGATCCGGGTGCAGCCGGCCACGGCGCGCTCCACATCCTCCGGCCGCGTGACGTCGCCCTCGACGATCTCCAGCCGCTCGGAGGGCTGAAACGGGCAGGGGCCGAAATTCAGGATGCGGAGCACGGCGCCCGGGTCGGAAGCGAGCAGGTGCTCCACCAGATGCCGCCCGAGGAAGCCGGTGGCCCCAGTAACAAGGATTCGTTGCGACATCTCAGATGCTCTCCGGCGTACCCAGCACGTCCGCCATTTGGATGGGCGGCACCTTCAGGTGGGAGATCGTGGGCTCGCGCCCCACATGCGATTTCGCCATCTCGAGCGCCTCCTCCATGGTCGCGGCCGCCTCCCAGCCCATCCGCTCAGCCGCCCGCGGATCCTCGGCGCCGACTACGATCACCTTTCCCAGATGGTGCCTGCCGTTCTGGCCCCAGTACCACATGAAAAACGGATGCACGCCGTGGTAGCCGTAGCCAAACCGGAAGATCCGGCGGTAGTCCGGATCGGCGGCGAACTCGGCTTCGTAGGTCCGCTCGAGCTCGAACGGATCCTTCGTCTCGGCCAGAAGCCGGTAGAACAACTCGATGTAGGAGGGATGGTGGCGCGGGTCGAAATCGGCATAAAGCGGATGGGTCATGATCAGCACGCCGTTGCGCTTCACCAGCGGCATGTACCGGTACATGTTGAAGATGTAGCCGAGCACGAGACAGTGCACCAGGATCGGGTTCAGGATCGAATTGACGTTATAGGGCATGATGAACGGCACGCCCACCACCATCACGTCGGACTGGCCCTGGACCGGCACGCAATACTGCGCGTAGCAGTACTGAAGAATCTTCTCGTGCACGGCGTGCGTTTCGCCCGCGTAAACGGCCGTTGTCTCGTAACAGGAGGGGATCGAGAACAGGATCTTGCGCTTAAGCGGCCTGGGCAGCCGCGCCAGCGCGTAGCGGACGGTCTCGAAGCACGCCTTGTCGAAAGAGTTCCACCGATCCTCGTTCTTGACGAAGAACGCCAACCGCGGGTCGAACATGGCGTTGTTGACCGCTGACTCGATGTGGAAGACTTTGAGCGTGCGGTCGATGACGGCGTTGATTCGGTCGGCCGATGCGGTCAGCGGCGATTGCCGGTGATCGAAGTAGGAATCGCAGGCCTGGATCGTCGCCGGGTTGTGGTTGGCCTTGAGGCCGGCATAATCGGCCGCGCCGATGCCGAGCGATTTCGAGCCGCCGTCCATCGGCACCAGGTTCACGTTGCAGTAGATCACCAGATCGGATTCGGCGATCCGGCGATAGACGCGGACCTTCTCGCCGAGCTCGGTGGCGCCGATCTCGACCATGTTGCCCGGGCCGTCGGCATCCATGTTGTAAAGCTGGTGCGGATAGTAGGCATCGAAAATTCGTTGCCCCACTTGCCAGATGATCTCGTGCGGCTCCATGCGCCGGTGGTAGGTGGTCACGATGACGATGTGGAAGTCCTCCACCCCGTGCGAAGCCAGCAGCTCGAGCAGGATCTCGAGCATCTCCTGGCGGATGTCGGGCCGGCGAAACTTGGGCAGCGGCAGCGAGATGTCGTCGATGCAGATGGTGACGCGCATGCCCGGCTTCAACAACGCCTCGAGCGGCTCCATCTCCTCGGGATGGGCGATCGCGTAACGGATGCCGGCCTTGCGGTCCTTGATGCCGGGCACCGTAGGCTTGGGATAGATCACACGCGTGCCGGCCGGAAGCTTCACCCTCCAGATATCCTCGCCGTACCAGAGAAGCCGCGGCGCCGAATCCTTCTCCAGGTGCACGAGACAGCCTTCGGGCGAGACTTCGGCCAGCCGGCCCACGGTGTTCGGGCCGGGCGGCGGGAACTCGAACTTACGGGATCGAACCTCGTTGACTCGCGGTATCGTTGCGGCCATCGATTCAACTCTTTCGCGCGCGCAGGTCAACCACAGGCCACCCGCGCGCTTGAGCGATGCGGCGGAGCCGCGCGCCCACGTTGACAGCCGCGGGACGGCCGACGGCTTCGAGCATCGGCAGATCCGACAGGCTGTCGGAGTATGCCTTCGATTCGGCTGAGTCCACATTATACTGGCCGCACAACTGGCGGATCAGGGCGACCTTCTCCCGGCCGGCGACCACCGGTGGCAGGATCGCTCCCGTGGCCACGCCGTCACGAAACTCGAGCACATTGGCGATCACATGGTCAAAGCCGAAGTGGCGGGCCAGGGGAGCCAGGGCAAACTCGGGGCTGCCGGTCACGAGCACCGTCCGGTAACCCTCGTCCCGGTCCCGGCGAACCAGCTCGCGCGCCCCGGGGTAGATGGCCGGGCGCAGAACCTTTTCGAAAAGCCCTTGCGCCTCCGCGATGAGCCAGTCACGGCGCATGCCGCGGTAGAGGCGATAAAACCAGATGTTGAAGGCACGCCGGGAGTAGAGATCGATGGCGGCATAAAGCGGCAGGCCCGCCAGTAACTGAAGCGCCCGGCGCACCGCCAAGCCGCGCGCGGGCAGCCGTCGCAGATACCAGACGTACTGGCTGACGACGTTGCTTGAAACGAGCGTGCCATCCAGGTCGTAAAAGGCGAAGCGCGCGGCCATGCTCTAGCTCGAGGCCACCTGAAGCATGCGTCGCAGATTGTCGCGGTGCCGCCAGGCGATGATCGCCACGAGCCCCGCCGCATAGAGGCCCTCGCGCGGCCCTTCGCCGGCCAGCACCAGCACGGCGAACAGGACCGCCGCGGCCAGCGAAGCCTTAGCTCCGGACTCCGCCCACTTGCGGCGCGAGCCGATCAGCCGCCCGGCAACGTACAAGGCCACGCAGGCCAGGGCAAGCTTCCAGTAAAGCACCAGCATGACGCCGGCCGAGGTCGCGACGCCTTTCCCACCCTGGAACTTGAGCCACGGCGAGTAGCAGTGACCGAGCATGACCCCCAGCGCCAGCAGCCAGGCGACTTCGACGCTCTCACCGGGCCGATGAAGAGTGAGGATCGCCACCGCGCCCTTGCCCACATCGCCGGCCAGACAAAGGAAAGCGCGGGGCTTGCTGAAACGCAGCACGTTGTTGAAGCCCGGGTTGCCCGAACCGATCTTGCGGATGTCAACGCCGGTGCCGGCCATGGCGAGCACGGCAAACGGAATCGACCCCAGCAGAAAGGCCGCCGCCAGGCGGGCCACGAGCAGCGCGTCGAACTCAGGCATGGTACTCTCCGATGGCCTCGCGCACCTTCTCGCGCAGGAGGAACCGGTCCTCGATCCGGCCGGCTTCGAGCGGGCGGCGCACGATCACCATGGTCACCTTGCGCGCCCGCGCCCGGTCCGAAGCGTGCCAGTGAAGCGCGCGCTCGCGCACCGCCGTCGGATAGATCTTCGCGGAATGGTCTGCGGCTGCCTGGAAGGCGTCGATCCGGTAGCGGCAGCGGGCGACCGGCGCTCCGACGGGGCTGTCGGGGAAGACCACGACCAGACAGTTGTCGGCGAGCGCCCGGGCGATCCGTTCGCGCAGCGCCCCGGCAGCCGGCGTCAGGCAGTTCTCGCGAAAGCCCAGCACCAGGGGTTCGAGCAGCCAGGCGTGCGCCCGATCCAGCCCATTGAGCGCCGCCCGCTCGGCAAAGCGGACCCGTTCTGGGAACCCGGCAGCCACCACCAGCGGATCGTGCACCCCGGAGCGGTTCGCCACCAGCACCGCGCACGGGGCGCCGTCCAGATGTTCGAGTCCGCGCAAGCGCCAGCGCTGCGCGTGAAGCCGGAGAATCCAGCGCGCGGCCCGGCGTATCGCCCGCGGATTTGCCGTCAAACGCGCCCAGGCTCCCCCCGTAACAGCCACCACAGCGGAGATCCACCGGGTGAGCCGCATGCCGACCGCCACCCGGCTGCGCCGCAAGCCGAGGGCGACCAGCGGGCCGAAGTTTTCCCAGCGCAGGCGCACCAGTTGCAGCCACGGCGGCCTGCCCCGCGCGCGCAACCGGCCCCGCTCGTAGAGCGCGCGCAGATCGTTGCGCCGGATCTTGCCGTTCGAGGTCCGGGGCAACACATCCGGCTCGACAAGAAAGACCTCGTCCGGCGGCATGCCGAGCAGATAATCCACTTCGCGGACGATCTCCGCTTCCAGCCGGCGGAACTCTTCCTGGGTGGTGGCGCGCGTCTCGGCGGCCACCACCAGGCGCTCGGCGCCGGTGAGCGGATCGGCGGCGCTGAAGGCCACCGCCGCACCCGGCTCGATACCGGGCATGCTGCCGATGGTCGCCTCGACATCGAGCGGGCTCATGCTGCGGCCCGCCTTGACGATCGGATCGCGGATGCGGCCGGTGAAGTAGAACTCGCCGCCGGCGATGTAACCGAAATCGCCCGTTTCGACCCAGCCGTCGGCCCTTACCGCCGCAGCCGTGGCCTCAGGGTTGCGGTAGTAACCCTGCATGGTCGTCCGGCCGCGGAACAGCAACCGCCCGACGACGCGCTCCGGGCAGTCCCGGTCGTTCTCGTCCACCACGCGGATCTGCTGCCCCTGGATCGGCCTGCCGCAGGAATAAAAGCACAGGGCGGCAGGATCGCCAGGCCGGGCGCGCTCGGCCAGCCCGTGCTTTTCGAACGGCTCGCGCCGGATCCAGTCGCGGACCGGCAGGCGTTCGATGGGAGGCATGGTGAGAGCCACGGTGGATTCCGCCAGCCCGTAGCAGGGCAGCAGGGCCTCGGCGCGGAAGCCGAACGGCCGGAAACGTTCGGCGAACCGCTCCATGGTGAGCGCCAGCACGGGCTCGCCGGCATTCACCGCCACGCGCCACGAACTCAGGTCGATTCCCTCGAGCTGGTAGGCCGGAATCCGCCGCGTGCAGAGGTCGTAGGCGAAGTTCGGCGCCGCCGAGAGCGTCCCGCGCGACTCATGGACGGCCCACAGCCAGCGCTCGGGCTGCTTGAGGAAATCCAGCGGCGAAATCACCGTGATCGGGATGGCGTAGTAGAGGCTCAGCAGCCAGCAACCGATCAGGCCCAGGTCGGAATAGAGCGGCAGCCAGGTGACGACGGCGTCGCCCGGGCGGACCTCGACGGCGGCGCCGATGCCGCGCAGGTTCTCCAGAACGTTTTCGTGGCTGAGCACCACGCCCTTCGGAACGCCGGTGCTGCCCGAGGTGTACTGAAGCAGGGCGGTGGTTGCGGGCTTCACCGAGCCGGCGCCCAGACGCACGCGCGAGCCGCGCAATTCCGCCACGGTGGTGACCTCGATCAGGCTCGGCACGCTCACGCGCAGGAGTTCGTTGACGGCGCGGATGCGCTCGAAGCTGATCAGGAAGCGCACGGCGGCGCTGCGCAGAACCAAGATCTGCCGGCGAACGTAGTCTTCGATGCGCTCCAGGCGGGTGGGCGGGTAGGCGGGCACCGGGATGCCGCCGGCGAGCAGGACGCCGAAGAAGGCAAAGAAGAACTCCGCCGAGCTCGGCAGCATGATCGCCACCGTCTCGTTGCGCCGCAAACCGAGGTCGGCCAGCCCGCCGGCGATCGCCGAGGCCTCCTCGTACAGCCGACCGTAGGTGATGCCCTCGCCGGAGTCCTCGCTGAGCAGGTGGATCTGGAGGCGGCCCGGGTCGGCCTCGGCATGCTGCACCAGCACGTCGATGAGGGTACGGGCCGCCACGGGTTCCGGCAGGGCATCCTCCCGCGGCGGCGTGATCCGGTAGAGTTTGCGGGGCTTGAGCTCGGCCTCTTCGAGGATGGCGTTGACCCAGGCGGCGGGAGTGTCAGCGAGCTCGTCCGGCAGGCGAACTTCGAGACGCTCCTCGATGCGCGCCATCAGCTCGACAAAGTCCAGGCTGCCGATGCCCAACTCCTCGAAGGTGGAGTCCGGCCGCACCGCCTCGGCCAGCCGCGCCTGGCCGCGCCGGCGCAGCAGCTCCCGCACCACCTCGAGAACCTGGTTTTCGATCTCGGCGCGCTCGAGCGGCGCCAGCGTGGCAGCCATGCCCGTCATTTCCTCCCGGGCTCGTTCTGCACCCAGCGCCGCACGCCCTCGACCTCGTTATGAATCCAGTAACGGCGCCAGTCGATCTTCTCCGGATTCCAGGGCAGCAGGCGGCGATCCTCCTCGCCCAGCATGGCCCAGGCGGTGCGGATGTTTTCCGCCTCGAAGATGAAGCGGTTGTCGTACATGAACGGCCGGTAAAGCTCGAGCGCCTGGTCGCGAATCATGATACGCAGCCCGGCCGAACGCAGCCTCGCCGAGAGGTTCCGGAGCGCCTGCTCGCCCGGCAGGCCGGCCGCCTGTAGCTTCTTCCGCAGGCCGTTGACGAGCGACTGGAGCCGGTTCAGCACCTGCTGCTGCCGGCGTCCCCGCGCGCTGGCCTGCTCGGGAGAAAGCACGCGGACGCCGGCGGGCAACCACCGCCACGGCCGGAACCGGGCGCCGTTCACCGCCGCCTGCCGCCGGTACTCGCGGTGAAGCATGCGCACCAGCGGCCCGAAGTAGATGGGGTTGACGTCCGCCGTGCTCAGATGGTAGACGCGCTCGGCCCGGCCGTTTAAAAGCAGGGCCGCCACGATGAGAATCCCCGAGGCCACCAGATCCACCGGGATCACTTCCATCGGTGCATCCTCGCGAATCGACCAGTGCCGCAAGCCCGCCACCGCCATCATCACCAGGGGCGCGGCCGTGCGGCCGCCCTCGACCCATCCCGGGAAAGGGAACTCGAGGGCCGCTTCGACGATGGCCGGCCGCACGATGGCCCACTCGACGTCGTCGGCCCCGGCGATGATCTGTTCACCGAGGCTTTTCGTGTAAGTGTAGGTGTTGGTCCACCCCCACTGAGCCGCGCGCTGTGCGCCCAGGTCGCTCAACCGCTGCGCCAGCTCGCGCGGCCGGCGGGCGGAGCCATTGACGCCCGCGGCGGCGTAGGCCTCGCGGATGCGCTCGCGCATGTAACGGATCTCGCGATCGTGGCGGAAGCCGAGGTCGTTCGGTCCCTTGCGCCGCGGATAGAAACCCAAGATCGGCTCGGATTCCTCGACGAGCCCGTCGGCCTCGCCGCACACAAAGCAGGTGGAGACATGCAGGAGTTTGGCACCCAGTGCCCGCGCCAGATCGAGCACGTGCTCGACTCCGTCCACGTTGGACTGGAAGGATTCATCCACCGGCGGGTAGAAGTCCACCAGGCCGGCGCAGTGGATGATGAGATCCACCTGACCCGCGAGAGCCGGCAAGGTTTCCTCGTCGAGGCCGCAGCCGGGCTGGCCGACGTCGCCCGCCAGAACGCGCACGCGCCCGATCGCCTGCCGCGCCGCCTTGTCATCCAGGATGGCTTGAATCGGGGGAGAAGCGAGAACCTCTTTTTCGAAGCGCTCTTCCGGACTCAACCGGCGCTTGGGCCGCAACAAGACATACAACTGCCCGAAATCCGGAAATCGCCCCGCCAGGAGCGCGAGGATGACCTTGCCGAGAAATCCGTTGGCGCCGGTAAGCAGGATCCCGTGCCGGCGAAAACTCTCCCGGGCACTCAGCAACGATGCATCTCTCCTTCCGACCGTGCGCCCGTAATTAACTGAATTGAAAGGGACGCGATTAAACAGACTAGCAACCGGTGGAGGGGATTTCAACCTCCAAGGCGCCATTTGATAACTTGTTGACTGTGCAAAAGCAAGCCCCGGGATTCACCGAGGACGATCTGGCGCGCGTCACGGAGTGGCTCGGGCGTCCCGGACGGAAAAGCCGCCAGCGGATCGCACGCGAGTTTGGCTGGTCGGAGAAGGAGGTGCTTGCGGCCCTGCGCGAACTGGCGCGGCGGCGGCTGATCGAGCTTTTGACAGAAAAGCCGCTGGCCAACGAGGAGCTCATCCGCCAGACGGCAAGCGTCTTCCGGCGTTGCTACGGCCAGGACCTGGTCAAGCGGCTCATCGCCTCGCTGGTGCGGGAAGGCGTTCTCGCCCGGCTTCCGGCCAAGCGCCTGCTCTACCGGCCGGATGCGCCCCAACCGCTGCTAGAGGCGCTGGGGCTGAAGCTCGAGGTGAAGCCGCCGACCGCGGCGCCAGAGGATCTGGCGGAACGCATCCTGGCCAAGATCGCTGAACTCGAAGAGGCGCCTTACGTGCCCGTGATCGTCGACAAGCTGCGGCCTGCTTTCCCTGGTCGGAGCAAAGAAGAATTCGACCGCGCGGTCGTTGCCCTGGCCGACCTCGGGCGCGTGTATCTCGTCCCCAATCGGGTTTTCACTGACGAGGAACGGGAGATGCTGATCCATGACGGAGAAGGCAATTACTACGGGAGCGTCGGGCTCCGGCGCTAGGGGGTGCCTCGCCGGCGTAAGCAACCCGTTCGCGCGGGGCGTCGTGCGCTCTGCCTGGGAAGCCGATGTCGTCGATGTCGAATCGATCCACGGGGAGGCTTTCGCCGCGTTGCTCGATCTCATCGAGGAACGCCGCCAGGGCGTACACGGTCGCTCGATCCTGCTGCACGGCTTTGCCGGCAGCGGCAAGACTCATCTGCTGCGGCGCTTGCGCCTCTATCTGGAATCGCGTCCGGACCCCTTCATTCCTTTTATCTGGGTGTGGATGCAAACCGCGCCCGGCATGAAGTGGCGCCACCTCAGGCGCGAGGTGGTCGACAACCTCGTCCGTCAGCGGGTCAATGGTGAGAGTCAATTGGAGAAACTTCTTCGATCCGCGGCCGGCGAGTTCGAGCATCGGCTCGAACGGATCGCGGATCGGAACCTCCAGGTGGTCCTGGAACACCTGGCGCGAGGGCGTTTCCTGCGGGACGCGAGGGCATGGCTGCTGGGTGCCCCTCTGCCCGACACGGTCGCCGAGCGCTTGGGAATCGGCCAGGCAGACGTCGACGACGCTGCCGCCGAGGACGCAGCCCGGCGCATCCTCGAGGAACTGGCGAGCTTCATCCGGCCCACGCCATTCGTACTCTGTCTCGACCAGCTCGAACAGCTCCAGACCTTTCCAGGTGACCAGGTCGGACTGTTTGCCTTTGGAGAGCTGCTGGCCGCTCTGGACCGTATCGAGAACGCCATCGTGATCGGCTGCGTGCAGACGGAGTTGGCGAGGGAGCTCGACCGCGTATTGATGCAGTACGTTCGCGACCGCTACCGCCCGCTGGGGCTCCCGGAGCTCCGGGCGGATGAGGTTCGGTTGCTCGTAAGAGCCCGCCTTGCGACCGAGCCGCGCATCGCTGCGTGCCGCCCGGCCGGCGCCTCCGAGTTCTGGCCCATAGATCTCGAAAAGCTGCGAGCCGCCGCACCGGAGCCGCTCCTGCTGACGCCCCGCTCAGTCCTGTACGCCTGCGCGAAGCAGTTCGAAGAAGCCCGAGGCGGATCGCTGCCGGAGGTTCCCCTCGATGAGTTCCTCCGCGCGGAGTACGAGGCGCGGCTCGGGGAGGCGCGGGAAAAGTTGTCACCGGACAGCTCCACCATGATCCTGAGCGACGGCCTGCCGCGCCTGCTCCACCTGGGCGGCTGCGAAATCCGGCGCGAGGGACTGCCGCGGTGGCTCGATCACGAACTCCGCCCTGGGCATGGCGGCAGCATCGGCGTCGCGCTCGCGCACGAGACGGCGCAGGCGCTCTGGCGAAAGCTTGCACGGATGCACGACGAGTGGCGGCCCGAGGAGCGCTCCCTGGTCATTCTCATCGACGCCCTCCATCCCCTGAGCCCGCATGCGCGGCGCACGCGGGAACTCCTCGAGAAGCTCGAGCAACGCGGCGCGCGCCGGCTCACGCCGTCACGAGAGGCCCTGGCCGCGCTCGACGCCCTGCGCCGCCTGCTCGGCGATGTCGAAAGCGGCGACCTGACGCACCAGGGGAAAACGCCCGAGCTTGCCGCCGTCGAAGACTGGGTCCGGCGCAACGTTCCGCCGGCCCTTGGGGAGTTGCTGGACGGCTTCGCCCGAGCGGAGCCCGCCTCACGGCTGGCCTCTGCGCTCGCCGACCTTCTGGCGGAGAAGAAGGTGCTGCGCGCGGCCGAGGCCGCCGCCGCGCTGCGGGCCAACCCAGAGGAGGTGGAGCGCTGTGCGCGTGAAAATCGTCATCACTTTGGCCTCCTTATGGGCACTGAGCCGGTGGTTTTCGAAAAGACCCCGGCCGGCGCGGAAGCCTGAATGGATGATGCCACCCGCGGTCGAGCTCACGGTCTCCGAACTTCGCGAGGCGCTGCGGCAAGCCGGCCCCGAAGCAGCGACGCCAGGCCCAACGGCTCTGCTCGGCAGGATCTTTCATGAAACTGTCGCCAGCCTGCTCGCGGGGCCGCAGGCATGGGACGCGGTGCTGGACCGGGACAGCCTCGACGATGTCGCCACGCTCATCCGTCACGCCTACGAGCGCCACCTGGGCCCGCGCCTGGCCGCCCACGAGGCCGACCTTCAGGACCGCGGCAGTGAAGTGGTCTTCACCTGGGAGGCGGTGAAGAGCTTCTGCGCCTGGCTCTCGCGCCTGCTCGAAGCAGCCCGCGAGCAAGGTTGGTTCGAGAGCCGCCGATGGCTGGTCAGCGAGCAGCGGCTTGCGCGTGAGTTCCATCGGCCCGGCTGGCGCGCTCCCATCCGGCTGGTGGGCCGCGCCGACTGCGTGCTGCGCGATCCCGGCTCGGGGCGGCTCCTGGTCGTCGAGTTCAAGTTGGGCGCGGGCACGGAGGAAGCGGATCTCGGCCAGGCGGCGCTCTATCAGCTCCTGCTCGACGCGAGCGGCGACGTTGCGCTCGTGCGGTTCCGGCCGGAGGTTGTCGAGCAGCACGTGGCCGCGCGCGACCTCCAGCAAGCGCAGGAACACCTGCTCGAGCTGGCGGCCCGTCTGGCCGGAGTCGCCGCGCCGGCGCCTCCGTCGCCTCAAGCCTACGACGAACTCGGCAAGAAGCTCATCCGGGCTTTGGAAAGCTACGGGCTCAAAGCCTCCCTGGCGGGACCGCCGGTCATCGGGCCGTCCATCGTCCGGTTCGCCCTCCAGCCGGGCCGCGGCGTCATCGTGAAGCGCATCGTCGCTCGCGCCGAGGACGTCGGCGTGCAGCTCGGCATAACGGCGCCGCTGATCCAAGTGGAGGGAAAGCGTCTGGTGGCCGACCTCGAGCGCCCGGACCGCGAGGTGGTTCCCTTCTCCCGCATCGAGGAGGCGCTACCCCGCCCGGATCCGCTCGAGGGCTCCGCCCTGGTGCCGCTCGGCGTCGATCTCGATAACCGCGTCGGCGCCTTCTCGCTGGCCGACCCAGATAGCCCTCATCTGTTGGTCGCTGGTACCACGGGCAGCGGTAAGACCGAGTGGCTGCGCTCGGCCGTTGCCGCGTTGTTGCTGTCGAACACACCGGAGACGTTGCGCCTGGTTCTGATCGACCCCAAGTACAGCTCATTTCAGGAGCTGGCCGGCTCGCCCTACCTCTGGCACCCGCAGGCGCTCGTCTATCCGCCGGAGCGGGACCCGGCCGAGGAGCTCGACCGGCTGATCGAGGAGATGGAGGCGCGTTTCGAGCGCTTCCGCGAGGGCGGCGATACCGATCTGGCAGGCTGGCGCGCCCGCACCGGCAGGCCGCTGGCGCGCCTGGTGGCCATCGTCGACGAATTCGGCGATCTGATGGCCGACCGGCGCACCGCGCGCGCCTTTGAAGACCGCGTGGCGCGTCTCGGCGCGAAGGCCCGCGCCGCGGGAATCCATCTGGTGCTGGCGACCCAGCATCCCGACGCCAAGACCCTCACGGGGCGCCTCCGGGCCAATCTGCCGGCCCGCGTATCGTTCCGCACGGCAAGCTGGCAGGAGTCCATGGTCGCGCTCAAGGCGCGCGGCGCCGAGCGCCTGCTCGGCAAAGGCGACCTGCTGTTCTCCCTCAAGGGCACGCTCCGGCGCTACCAGGCGGCCCTACTCAGCGAAGAGGAGCGCCGCCGGATCTTCCGAGGCGCGTAAGATATCGAAGATGACCGGGAAAGGAGACCTCCTTGTGTTTTGCGTCTTGCCGGCTGCCGCGGCAGCGCTTGCCGCGCAGCCCGTCGACATCGGAACGCGTCTGGAACTCTTCGTCGATGACTACCTGATCGAAGAGCTCGCGGGCGACGCGCGCCTTCAGTTGCACAAACCCGTACCCCGCGAGGTGGTGCTGGTGACGGACCGGCCCTGGGAGGGCAACACCAGCGCCTATTACACGCTGTTTCGCGACGGCAACCGCTACCGGATGTACTATCGCGGCTCGCATTTCGATGAGACGGCGCGCAAGGCGGCCCACCGCGAGGTCACCTGTTATGCGGAGAGCCGCGACGGCATCCGCTGGGAACGGCCCGCGCTCGGCCTGTTCGAGTGGGAAGGCTCGCGCCAGAACAACATCGTCTGGGACGGCCCCGGCGCGCACAACTTCACGCCCTTTCGTGACACCAACCCCGCCTGCCCGCCGGATCAGCGCTACAAGGCACTCGCTTCGAGCGACGAGCCGGGCCGCCGCGGCCTGCTCGCCTTCGTCTCGTCCGACGGCATCCGCTGGCGGCTCCTGCGCGAAGAGCCCGTCATCACCGAAGGCGCCTTCGATTCGCAGAACCTGGCCTTCTGGGACGGCGTGCGCGGCCGCTACGTCGAGTTCCACCGCGGCTTCCGCGACAAGGTGCGCGACATCATGACCTCGACCTCGCCGGATTTCCTGAACTGGACCAAACCGGTCTGGCTCGAATACCCGGGGGCGCCGCGCGAGCACCTCTACACAAATGCAATTCTGCCCTACCACCGGGCCCCGCACATCTTTCTCGGCTTTCCGACACGCTTTTTCCCGGAGCGCGGCCAGCAGGTCGAGCCGGTCTTCATGAGCAGCCGCGACGGCCTGAGCTTCCGCCGCTGGCCGGAGGCGCTGATCCCGGTGACGGCCCCGCAGGATCGCGACGGCAACCGGAGTAACTACATGACCTGGGGCATCCTCGAGCTGCCGGGCGCTCCCAACGAGCTCTCGGTCTACGCGACCGAGGCCTACTACACGGGCCCCGACAGCCGCCTGCGCCGGTTCACCTACCGCGTGGACGGCTTCGTGAGCGTCCGGGCCGACAAAGCGGGAACTCTACGGACTCGCCCCCTGCGCTTTTCGGGCGACCGGCTCGTGCTCAATGTCCAGACCGAACCCGGGGGCAGCCTGCGCGTCGGCCTCGAAGACGAGCAGGGGCGGCCGATCGAAGGTTTCGCGATGGAGGACTGCCCGCCGATTCGCGCCGATTCCATCGCCCATACCGTGACCTGGCGCCGGGCGAGTTCGCTCGCGCGCCTGAAAGGCAAGCCCGTCCGGCTGCGCTTCGAGCTGAGCGGCGCGGACCTATTCTCGCTTCAGTTCAAGTAGGGGACACAGCAGCCTCGCCCCGGAGCGATACCAGCTCTCCATGGCCGGCTGAACGCGGCCGGCGCGCCGTTGCGCATAGGGATTCGGACCCGGGATTGTGCGGCGCACCACGAGCAGCTCGGCGCCCGCGCCCGCCTCGGCAGCCAGGTTGGCCGAAAACGGCGAGTCGATGCGTGCGGCCCCTGTATCCGGCCTCGGCTCGCCGCGCACCGCGGCTCGGGTCTCCTCGGCCCCCGCCAGGTCCTCCCAGATGGCGCTGGAGGCGGGAGCCGCCATCACGGTGAGTGTGAAAAAGGAGCTCAGGGCAGCGCCGACCTGGCGCCGGCGGAGCTGGGCCGCGCGGTTTGGCGCTCTTTCATTCGTCAGGTGAAGGTGGAGGCGAGCTCCCGCGAAGGCCGCCAGCTCCGCGACTTCGTTCCACAACGCATCGCGCCCGACGGTGACGAAGGCGGGAACGCCCTTGACGCGGACCCACATGGTCTTCGGGTCGACGCCGCCCTCGGCCAGCCCGCGATGCCGCGCCAGCAACTTGCCGTCCGGCCCGACCACAAAGGCGTAGCTGTCGTCGAGATAGACGAGCGTCATCTGCCGCCCGCGAGCGAGTGCGGCCGCCGCGTCCGGACTCGGCGGCGCAGCCGCCACCGCGAGAAGATCCACCCGCTCCGTTCGAGCTTCGAGAAGCTTTTCGAGCTGCGCCCAGCCGCCGTTGCCCGTTTGCGCCACGCCGACGCTCAGCTCCGTCTGCGGGCAATCGAGCGGCGCAAAGACCCCTTCCGGCGCGCGGGGCCGCCGGAGCAGCGTCAGGCCCTCTTCCCAAAACCTGCCGAGCAGCGGATGCGCCCGGCGCTCGAGCGCCCCGCCTCGCGTGGCGCGATCCGGATCGACATCGACGTACAGAATCGTCTCCATGTCGCCGCTTTCGGCGGCGAGGATCGCACCGTCCGGCCCGATCACGGCGCTGTGACCGTGGCGCGGGCGCGGATCGGCGCCGGGCTCGGGACGCCCTGGGAAGCGGTTGGCGGTGTTGACGAAAAAGACGTACACGTTGTTGCGGAGCGCGCGCGGCACATACCAGTACCATTCGAGCTCCGGCACCCACTCGCTGTCGTAGTTGTTGGAGAGCTCGAAGCTCAGCCGCGCTCCCTGCTGGATCGGAAGCTCCTCGACGGCGCGCAGCCAGCGGTCGGCGCAGATGATGGCCGCAGCCGGAACGCCGTCGATCGAGAAGACCGCCGGGTTCGGCGCCTCCCGGACGTCATGCAGCTTGTCGTAGTGCAGAAGTTCGACGCCCTCCGGATCGATCACCTTCGCCCAGTTCGCCGCCTTCGCCCACCGCTCCGACCAGCTCCAGCCGCCGAAGATCACGTAGAGGCCG
This sequence comes from uncultured Bryobacteraceae bacterium, assembly GCA_938003835.1. Taxonomy (GTDB): domain Bacteria; phylum Acidobacteriota; class Terriglobia; order Bryobacterales; family Bryobacteraceae; genus CALKXJ01. Next base: position 118,544 of record CALKXJ010000005.1, read on the forward strand.
TGCTGCCGGGCCGCGGCGCGAATCGCATCCACGGCCGCCGCGACAGCCGGATTCGGCTTCCCGCCCGGATCGGTGAGCGCGGCTTCCGGGAAGACCGCGACCCGCGCGCCGCCCGCCTCCGCCTCGCTTAAACGCTCCAGGATGCGGTTGCGGTTGACCTCGAGCGTCGGCCCGATCGCCATCTGCACGACGGCGATGCGCAGCGGCTCCGCCCCCGCAGCAAGAATTGCCGCCCAGAACAGCAAAGCGATCAAGCGGCCCCTCATGGCTACTCCCTGGGTCGTCGATAGTCTATCGGAAACGGACGCCTTCGGGCGCACTGGCCCGCACCAGGGCGTTGAAGAAGAGCTTGAACGTCTGGTAGCTCTGGGCGCGGTATTGCGGCCGCAGGCCGAACAGGATCACCCGCCCGCGGCCGAGCGGGACCTCGACGATCGCCGCGCGGTTCCGCAGATGCTCCTCGCCGAGCAGCCAGCCCGAGGCCAGGATTTGAGACTCCGGATACCGGCCCACAGTCACCGCCTCCGGCGCCTCCCAGGCCGGGCTCGCCTGCGACCAGACAGCGATCTCCTCCGGCAAACCATAGCGCAGCGGGTGAGCGGCCAGCCGAAGGCGCAAGAGCGAACCGGGCGAGTAGTACTGCTCGCTCTTGAGCCCTTCCACCACATTGCGCACCCCCAGCTCGAGGCGCCGCACCGCATACTCGCTCGCCCGATTCAGAAAGACGAGGGTTCCCCCGGCGGCTGCGAACGCCTTGAGTGCCGCCGCGCACCGTTCGTCCAGGCCCCCGGTGAACTCCTCGGGCATCGCGCCGGGCGCGTAGCCGCGCGCCATCGTATTTTCCGCCTGATCTGGAAAGATCAAGACATCGAAATCGCTTTCGAGGCCGCCCGCGGCGATGCGCCGGTTGTCCACCCGCTGGTAGGCGAAGCCAAACTCCTCCAATAGCCACCGTGTCCAGCCCTCGTCCATGTTAGGCACCCAACTCCGGTAGAGGCCCATTTGCGGGCGGCGAACTTCGAAAGCCTCCACACCGGGCGCGAGCTTCCGGTAGAAATCGCCCGTCTTGGCGTCGCGCCACAGGCGGCTGCCGGCCGCCCAGATCCGGTTCACCTCCCGCCAAGAGTCGATGTCGGAGGCCGGCATCGCGCCCTCGGGCGGGCGCGGTCCGGCGAGGCGAAACTCAAAAGGCCCGGCGGGCTTGAGGCGGACCGTCACCGGCGCCTCGAGCTGCTCCACCCGCACCCCCATCAGCAGCGGCAGCGTATGCGCCGTCACGTCGTAAGGCGGCTTAGGCGGTCCACCGGGATAGAGCCGCAGATCGGGGTAGCGCTGTCGCTCGAGCAGCGTCTTCGCGAACGCCGAGTAGGGCTGCTGCATGCGCACGACATAAGTCCCCGCCGGATAGCGCCTCTCGCCCGAGGCGAAGGCCTCTTCGGCCTGCTCGATCTCCACCAGTCCGAAGGCGAGCGTCTCGGCGAGCTTCCGCGCCGAACCCGGGTCTGGCTGCTCGGCCGGAATGACGAATGCCGCCGGCGCGCGCCTGGCCACGGCGCGTTGCCCGATCCGGTAGAAGGCCCGCAGCAGGTCTTCACGTCGCACCGCAGCCTGCCAGAGGCAGGACTCGAAGGTCACGAGCTGGTATTCGACAATGTCGCGCAACCGCCATTCGCCGCCGAGCCACGGCTCGGGATAGTTCCAGCTCGCCTGGCGCGGCGAGAAGCCCCGGCCCTGCTTCTCGATCTCCTCCGGCTTCACCGTAATCGGGCTGGCGATGCGAATGCCCGCGGCCTCGCTCAGCAGCCGCATGCCGCCGTGATAGGCCTGGTAGTGGCGCGCCGGCGTCCAGAAGTCATACGAGGCGTTCACGACGACGCCGGTCTTGCCCGACGCCGTCAGGTCGGCCGCCATGCCCATGCCGATCATGTTGGTCAATTGCACCAGGATCGGGTCGATGTTGGGATCGATCGGATCGATCCACGGCGGCACGAACATCCGCGCCCCGTACGGGCTCTGCTGATGGACGTCATAGACGATCTGGGGGTGCCAGCCGTTGTGCAGTTTCGAGACGACGAGCCGGGTCTCCTGCTGCGAGAAGATGTACCAGTCGCGATTGTTGTCGTGGCCCGTGTACTTGTGATAGAGCTCCGGAGGCGCCGTGCCTTCGTAGGGAGTCCCGAGCGTGCGCTCGTACCAGCGCCTCACGATCTCCACCCCGTCGGGGTTGAGCGAGGGGACCAGCAGCAGGATCACGTTGTCGAGGACGGCTCGCGTTTTGGCGTCGGAGGCCGTCGCCATCCGGTGGGCGAACTCGATGGCGGTCTGCGTCGAGGCCACTTCGGTCGAATGGATCGCGCAGGTGATCATGACCACGGCCTTGCCTTGCGCGATGAGCCGCTGTGCCTCCTCCGGCGGGGTCCGGCGCGGATCGGCCAGGGCCTTCTGGATGGCGCGGTAGAACTCCAGGCGGGCGAGCGTCTCGGGCGCGGCGATGGTGGCGACGATGACCGGCAGGCCCTCCGTGCTCGGCCCGAGCACCTCCGTGCGGACGCGGTCGCTCGTGCGCGCCAGCTCCTCGAAATAAGCCACCACGCGATCCCAGGCCACGAGCTTCCGGTCCGTCCCCATACGGTGGCCGAAGAAGACCTCGGGCGGCGGAGGAGCCGCGACCGCCGCCGCCACCAGCGCCAGAACGCACGCCGCGCGTCGCATCACCGCACCAGCTCCCGCCACAGCGCCCGGTACCAGCGGAGGAAGCGTTCCGGCTCCTTGCTCTCCTGCGCCTCCATCATCGTGTAGCGATCGTAGCCGGATTTCTTGAGCAGCGTAAACAGCTCGCGCCAGGGATAGTCGTTGGCAAGCTCGTTGATGTGCACGTGCTTGATCCAGGGTGAGAGCAAGGCGAAACTCGACTTGACCGAGCCGTTGATCACCTCGGCCGGGTTGAGGTTCGAGTTCCAGCACAAGCCCGCGTAGTCGTGCCGCACCAGGCGCATGATCTCAGCACAGATCTTCGGATTGCTCGTCTCGCGGCCGTGGACCTCGAGCCAGACCTCGACCCCTCGGCCTTTGCCGTATTCGGCCAGCTCCGCCAGCGCCTGGGCGATTCGCCGGATGGTGGTCTCCGGCGGAACCTCCCTGGGCAAGGCGTTCGGCCGCACCTTGATACCGAGCGCCCCGGTATCGTGCGCCAGCTCGATGAACTTCCGGCCGATCGCGAGCTGGCGCGCGCGCTCGGCCGCGTCGGGGGAATGAAACTCGCAGGTGGTGCCGAAGCCCACCAGCTTAATCCGGCTCCGCTCGAAGCGCCGGCGCACGCGCGTGCGTTCCTCCTCGCTCAGATCGGGCTCGACGCGGTGGGCATGCCCGGTGCGCAGTTCGACGCCCTCAAAGCCGCCGGCCTCTTCCAGCTTGGTGATGATTGTCTCGAGATCCCAATCCTTCAGAACGTTATAAGTGACAGCCCCGAGCCGCATGGCAGACCTCACCCGTGTAGTTTCTCACGGCGAGGCCGCCGCGGCCACATGATCGAGGTCACAGACAGCGCCAGCGGACTCAGGCGAAGATAAAGCCATGGAAACCGCCTACACCTACGTTGCGGATCTGCTGAGCGAAGTCACGATTCCGGAAAACGGCATCCTCAGCCGCACGCTGCATAACGACGAGCGCGTCAAAGTGCTGGTCTTCGGCTTCGCGCCGGGCCAGGAGCTTTCGGCGCACACGGCGCCGATGCCGGCGCTGCTGTATTTCGCCCAGGGAGAGGCGACGCTCACGCTGGGAGGCGACACGCGCCCGGCGCGCCCGGGAACCCTGGTTCAGATGGCTCCGATGGTCGAGCATGGCATCCGGGCCGAGACGCCCGTGGTGATGCTGCTCGTGCTGGTGAAAAACCCGCCGCGGTAAGATACTAACCGTGCCGACCATGTCCTCGGTGGAAGCCGCTGGCGAAGAGCTTGCGCGGCTGCGCGAGCTGCTCATCCGGAAGTCGCTCCGGTTCGGAACCTTCACGCTGGTCTCGAACCAGACCAGCGACGTCTATGTCGACGGCAAGCTCACCACCTGCTCGGCCGAGGCCATTCCGCTGGTGGGCCGGGCCTTCCTCAGGAAGATGAACGAGCGGGGCTGGCAGCCCGATGCCGCCGGCGGGCTGACGCTCGGCGCCGATCCCATCGCGATGGCGGTGGCGCGCGAGAGCCTGGAGACGGGACGGCCGATTCAGGCCTTCATTGTGCGCAAAGAAGCCAAGAAGCACGGCATGAGGCGATTCATCGAGGGCCTCGAGGAGACGCAGGGCTTGAAGGTGGTCGTCCTCGAGGACGTCGCCACCACGGGCGGCTCCACTGCCGAGGCCATCGAGAAGATTCTCGAAGCGGGCATGACGGTGCTCGGCGCCATCTGCCTGGTGGACCGCGAGGCCGGCGCCGCTGAGCGGCTTCGCCGCGACTACGGCTGCGAGCTCGAGCACATCTTCACGCTCTCGGAGCTCCGCGCCGCAGCGGGCAAACCCTGAAAGCGTCGTGCCCTTTTCGAACCGGCTGGACTGGGCAGCCAGGCCCAACCGCCTGACGGAGCTCCTCGAGGCGCGGCGCGCCCAAGGAGCCCGCCTTCTGGATCTCACGGAGTCCAACCCGACGCGCGCCGGTCTGGACTACGACAAGCAAGCGATCCTCGCTCCGCTGGCGGGCGAATCCTCGCTGCTATACCGGCCGCATCCGGCCGGCCTCGAGTCTGCGCGCCGCGCCATTGCCGCTTACTACGCCGCCCGCGGCCACGAGGTCGATCCGGGCCAGATCATCCTGACGGCAGGCACCAGCGAGGCCTACGGCTTCCTGTTCAAGCTCCTCGCCGACCCCGGCGACGAGGTCCTCGTGCCCCGACCTTCCTACCCGTTGTTCGACTATCTGGCGCGGCTCGAGGGCGTCGCGGTGCGGCAGTACCGGCTTGTTTATGATCACGGCTGGTGGCTCGACCTGGAGAGCGTGCGCGCCGCCCTCGGCGAGCGCACGCGGGCGATCGTGGCAGTGAGTCCCAACAATCCCACCGGTCACTTCCTCAAGGCCGACGAGCAGCAAGCGCTGGTGACGCTCTGCGCCGAGCGCGGCCTGGCGCTCATCACCGATGAGGTCTTCTTCGACTACCCGCTCGGCTCGCCGCGCGGCCGGGCGCCCTCGGCGGTCACTGTCGGCGGCGCCCTTTCGTTCACCCTCAACGGGCTCTCCAAGGCCGCCGGGCTCCCGCAGATGAAGCTCGGCTGGATCGTCGTCAGCGGCCCGCGCGAGCTCCTCGAGGCGGCAATGGCCCGCCTTGAGCTGATCGCCGATACGTATCTCACGGTGGGAACGCCGGCGCAGGAGGCCGCCGGCGCCTGGCTCGAGTGGGCCGAGAGGTTCCAGCGCCGGCTCCGCACCCGCCTGGAGGGCAACCTCGCGCATCTCAACTCCGCGTTATCCGGCACGCCGGCCGGCGTTCTCGAATGCGAGGGCGGCTGGTACGCCATCCTCCAGTTGCCGCGGACGCGCAGCGACGAGGAGTGGGCGCTCGAACTGCTGCGAGGCGACGGCGTGCTAGCGCAGCCCGGCTACTTCTATGACCTCGACCAGGAAGCCTGCCTGGTGGTGAGCCTTCTGGTCGAACCCGAGGTTCTCCGCGAAGGCATCTGCCTCCTGCTCGCACGCCTTTAGGTTTTCGGCCCGGCGACGACGTGCGTGGGCCTGCCGGCAAGGAAGTTCTCGACGTTCTCGAGCGCCAGGCTCAAGCCTGCCTCGAGCGCCTCGCGCGTCACTCCGGCCGAATGGGGCGTCAGCACGACGTTGGTCAGGCGAGTGAGCGGGTGGCCGGCCGGTAACGGCTCCACCGCGAACACGTCCAGGCCGGCGCCGCCCAGGTGGCCGCTCGCCAGCGCCTCCACGAGCGCCTCCTCATCGACGATGGGGCCCCGCGCGGTGTTGAGAAAAATGGCGCCGGGCTTCATCATGGCGAACTCGCCGCGGCCGATCATGCGCTCGGTGGCCGGGCTGAGGCGCAGATGGAGGCTCACCACGTCGCTTTCGCGATAGAGCCGCTCGAGGGGAACCATCTCGAAAGGCAATTCCGGCTTGGCATGAAAGCTCCAGGCGATGACCTTCATGCCCAGCGCCTCGCCGAGCCGGGCGAAGCGGCTTCCGATGGCGCCCAGGCCGATGATGCCAAGCGTCTTCCCAGTAAGCTGCGTGACGAAGCCCTTCGGCCAGGCGCCCCGGCGAACCTCGGCGTCCAGGTGAACAAGGCGGCGCGCGACGGCCAGCATGAGCGCCAGACAGTGTTCGGCGATGGCCGGCGCCGATACCGCAGGCGTGTTCGTCACCGTGACGCCACGCTCGGCCGCCGCCGCAAGATCGACGTTATCCGTTCCCGTGCCCCAGAGCGACAGCAGGCGCAGCTTCGGGCACGCCTCGAAGACTTGGCGGGTGAACTTGGAGGAAGAGCGGATGTTGATGACAATGTCGGCCTCGCGGATGCGCGTGATCAGATTCTCCACCGAGCCGGGCAGCGTGTCGAAATAGTCGAGATGGTAGCGGCCGCGCGTCTGCTCGCGCCAGCGCTCGTAGGCGCGGCTGGGAGCGAGTACGGCAGGTGCGTCGTCCGGGATCACGATTCGGAGCATCACCCTGACAGGCTACACGACGCCAGGAGGCCCCGGCGGCCTGAGCGATCGAAACGCTAGGATGGAAGCAAGAGGCATTCTCAGCTATGGCGAAGAGTTTGATCGGACTGTTCGTTGCTGCGGCAGTGGCTTTCGGCCAGTATTCAGCCAAGCCCGCCGGAGCCCCTCCCTCGGAGCTGGCGCCGGCGATCGCCGCCGAGCTCCAGAAACAGGGGCTTCAGGTGTTCTCCGGCGATGGCAAGCTTTACTGCGAGGTCTGGCTGCGCGCTAAGGCGCCGCAAGGGCCGGAGGTGAGCGAGCAGAATGTGATGCTCAAGAGCATCCCCCACGGAGCGCTCCTTGGAGCCATCCGCTTCGCCCAGACCGGCAAGGACCGGCGGGGAATCGCCATTCAGCCCGGGCTCTACACGCTCCGATTCTCCTACTATCCCGAGGATGGCGCGCACATGGGCGTCGAGCCGAATCGCGACTTCCTCATCCTCTCGCCGGCGTCCGAAGACACCGACCCGCAGGCGACGCCCAGCTTCAACCAGCTCATGCAAATGAGCCGCAAAGCTTCGGGGACGAACCATCCCGCCTCGCTCCCACTGTGGCGGGTGGACAGCAACTTCAACGAGGGCTTCGCGCAGGTGGGCGAGGACTGGGTCTGGAGCACGAAGCTCGGCGACATCCCCGTTTCCATCATCCTGATCGGCATCAACCAGCACTGAGCGCTCATGCGGCCAGTGCGGCCCGCATCTCATCGACGGCTTTGATCAGGCTCTTCACCGGGTCCCCGAGCGGCAGGTATTCCATGGCGATGTGGCCGCGGAAACCGGTCTTCGCGATTGCCCGGTAGATGTTCGGGTAGTTCAGTTCGCCGGTTCCGGGGTCGTTCCGGCCGGGATTGTCGGCGACGTGGAAGACCTCGGTGACGGGCGCCGCCTCCTGGATCGTGCGGATGACGTTTCCGATCTGCACCTGCTCGTGATAGATGTCGAACAGCAAACGCAGGTGCGGATTGTCCACCTCGCGCACCAGGCGCAGCCCATCGACGCAGGTCGCCAGAAAGTAGCCCTTGTGGTTCACCTTGTTGTTGAGCGGCTCGATGATGAGCGTCACGTTGTGGCGCGCGGCCAGCTCGGCGGCGCGCTTGCCGCTTTCGACCAGGCTCGCCCACTGCTGCTCATAGGTCCGCTCCGGGATTGCGTTGCCGCTCATCAGCAGCAGGCGGGGAACCTCGAGCTTCTTGGCGACAAGGATGTTCTTTTCCACCTCCCTGAGCAGGTTCTCCCGCTGCGCCGGATCGAGCATCGAGACCGGTTCTCGGCTCCAGTTCGGCACCGAGCTCAGGGCATCGATCGCCAGGCGAAAGCTCCGAAGCGTCTTCTTGACACGCTCGATATCGGCGTCCGACCAAGCGGTATGTTCGCCGACGAGCTGGACCGACTGGATGCCGGCTTTGGCGGCGATTTCGAGTTTTTCCTCGAAGGACCCCTTCAGGGTCCAGAGCATCAGCGAGCTGGTGATGGGGGCCTTCTCCGGCGCAGGCTGCGCGGCCTCAGCCAGCGCGGCTGCGGCGCTTGCCACAAACAGATCCCTTCGCCTCATAACCTTGCTTACCGTGAGCCTATCATGCCGTCTTCGAGGAAATCGATTCCGAAGCGGGTGAAGGTGATGAACTGAGACCGCTCGCTCACGCCGCGCTCCCAGAGCACGCCGATCGAGCGGTCCTCGAGCACCGTCAGGTCGGAGTAGGCCGCCAGGCCGCCGTAGAGCAACCGCTCGACGGAGAAGGTCTGCCCCTCGTCATAGCTCAGGCGCACCACCAGCCGGCGCCGGCCCGGACCGGCCGGCCCGGTCCAAAGGATGCGGCTGGGCTCCCCCGCCCCCTCGAAGGAATAGCGCTCGATGGCGGTGCAGACCGGCGTGACATTCTGGCCGGGCACCGGCTCGGACCAACTGGCGCCGCCGTCGGAGCTGAAAGCCAGCCAGCGATGCTCGCCGGCACCTTGGCGGGCGTCCATTAGGATCGCGCCATCGGCCAGCTCGACCAACTGATTTTCGTCGGTCTGCGCCCGCACCAGAGCGCCGCGCTTCCAGGAGGTCCCGCCGTCGTCGCTCGAAAGCACATAGGCACGCATCAGGCTGGTGCGGCCGGAGAAGCCGCCGAGGGAGATGAAAAAGTCGAAGCTGTCGGGCCGCATGGCCGCCGGCACGACGAGCCGCCCGGCGCGGGTCTGGATGGCCCCGCCGGGCCCGAAAAACATCGCGCCCCAGTGGTCGACGTCCCGCGCCAGGCGCGTCAGATCAATTGCCTCGGACCAGGTGGCGCCATGGTCGTCGCTCCAGCGCGCCCAGGCTTGATTGTCAAAGGTGCCGGGGCGCGAGGAGGCCGTGCCCCGACCCGGCTCCCACCGGTTGAAGAACACCCACAAACGACCCTTGTTCCGGTCGAGCACCGGCGTCGGATTGGAGGCTGCCCAGCCCGGCCCGGGGTCGTCCAGCACGACGAGCGGGCTCCAGCTGGCGCCCCGGTCCCGGCTGCGCTTGATCACCAAATCGATGTCACCGCCGCCCGGATCGCTTCGATTCTCTTTGCGCCCCTCGGCAAAGGCAAGGAGCGTGCCGTCGGCCGCAGTGACGATGGCCGGGATGCGGAAGGTGTGATAACCTTCCGTGCCCGACCGGAAGACATCCACGTGAACCGGCCGCACGGCGGAGAACGCCCCGCCGGCGGCAAGCAGGAGCACAAGAACGACTCCCCCCATCATTCGACCTCCTCAACTGTGGAGAGAAATGTCCTTGCCGGAAGTCGCCGACTCGACCAGCGCCCGCGTCACCTCCACTGCATAAGCCGCTTCCGGAGCGGTGATGCGCTCCGGCTGCCGGTTGTTCCGGACGCACTCGCAGAAATAGATCAGCTCTTCGCGCAAGGCGCCGCCGGCTACGCCGGCCATCAGCGGGCCGTAGCTGACGTCCGGCGTCTCGAAGCCTGTTTCCGTCCAGAAGGTGAGCGCGCCCGGCTCCAGCCTCACGTTGCCCACGCCGCGCGTGGCAACCAGGTGAAAGGCGTCATCCAGGCCCACGCCCGCCTGCTGCGGCAGCAGCCAGATCGTCTCCACCACCCCGATGGTTTCCTTTTCGAACTCGATGATTCCCCAAAAGACGTCGGCGTGGCGGACACCGGTGGCGTTGCGCTGGTAGCCTCGCACGCGGCGCACCCGCTGGCCGGTGTACCAGAGCATGAGGTCGACGTCGTGGATGGAGTTCTCGAGCGCCGGATGCGTCCGCTGGTAGCGTTCGAGCAGCGTCTTGGGCCGGTTCCGGCGCGCGTGCATGGAGACGATGCGCCCGAGGCGGCCGGCGGCCACTGCCTCCTTGAGCAGGCGGTACTTGGTCTCGAAGCGCAGGATGTGGCCGACCATCAGGATGCGCCCAGCGGTCTCGGCCGCCTGGATCATCAGTTCGCAGTCGCCCGGATCGAGCGCCATCGGCTTTTCGACGAAGACATGCTTGCCCTCGGCGAAGGCGTGCAGCGTCGGCTTGGCGTGCGCGTCTTCGCTGGTGACGACGTCGACGGCATCGAGCTCCGCGAGCGCGCAGAGCTCCTCGAGCGATGCGCAGACCCGCGGGATGCCGAACTCCGCCGCCAGTTGCCGGGCGCGGTCGACGTCGGTGTCAAAGACCGCGGGGACCTCGACGCCGGCCAGTCCGCGAAACGCTTCCAGATGGCTCCGGCCGAACGAGCCGCAGCCCACCAGACCGATCCTCACCGGTTTCATGCCATGCCTCCCTCTGCCTAGTTGAGCAGAAACGGGGCGCGCCGCAAAGCCGGGCGGTCAGAGGCGCTTCAGGCGAACGGGCAGCCGGACCACAAGGTTCTTCCCGGGCGCCGTATGGCAGTTGAGGACTTCGAAATCGAGCGTGAGCGACTGCTCGCCTGCGGGCGCATCGGCGGCGAGCGAAACCGTGGCGGCGGCAGCCTGCATCGGCTTGATTTCGATTTCGCGGGCACTGAGCCAGCTTGGCCAGCCGGCGGGCCGGAGGCGGAAGGCGAGGGCTGAGCTGTTGCGGAAACGCAGGGCGGCCGACCGCTGCTTCTGTGTCAGCGCTAGCGCAGGCGTATCCAGGCGCACGGCCCCTTCCCACAGCCCCCGCAGCAGCGCTTCCTGGCCCCAGAGCTCGCCGCCCATCCAGGCCACGGTGCGCCGTGCCGCCAGGGCCTCCCGCACGCCCGCGCTATCGACGTTGCGCACGAACACGAGCGTGATCGCCCGCCCGTCTTCCTCGCTCTCGGTCATCGGGGCGTGGATATCCGTGTTGGCGAAGACGGCGAGGTTCTTCTCCGCCATCCAGGCGAAGCCTCCTGCATAGACCGTCCGGCCGTTGACCAGCTCGAAGCCCTGGAACAGGCCTTCTGCATGGAGGGGCGCGATCTCCGGAAACCACTGCTCGGGGCGCTTCCAGCCGGGATGGTTCCAGAAGACGAAAGCGCCTTGCCGTCTTGCCTCACGGAGCGCCGCGGCGAGCTCGAGTCTCTTCGTCGAGTTGAAGTCGGTGACGAACAGCGCGTTAAAATGCCACTCCCCTTTGGTGATCTCGATGCCGGGGATCAGCAGGATGCCGAGCTCCTCGGCCCGGGCCTGGGCAAGGCGGTAGGGCTCGGAGATGTCGGTGCTGACATGCGGGTCGTGCGGATGATAGTCATCGTGGTCGGTGATCGAAATCGCATCCAGGCCGCCGCGCCAGGCTTCGAGCACCCGCACCACGGGCCAGACCATGCCGTCGGAGAAGACGGTGTGCATGTGGAAGTCGCACTTGAGGGTCCGGTAGCCGGCCACGTTGGGCACCGGAAGCTGCTTGCGCTGGAGCTGGGCGGAGGCGGCCGAAACGAACAGCAGGACGGGCAGCGCCGCTCGAATCAGAGTTCGAAGTCTCATGATCCCTATTCGATCACATGGAAACGGGAGAGCGCCTGCTCGTCGACGGAGAGTCCCAGGCCCGGGGTGTCATCGGAGAGATCGATCGAGCCGTTCTCCGGTTGCGGCTCGCCGACGAACAGGTACCAGAACAGCTCGTTACCCACTTCGACGTCCACGACAGGGAAGAACTCCGCCATCGGTGCGTTGAGCGAGGCCATCACGAGGTGGTAGTTGTGCATCTGGCCCGCATGCGGCACCACCGGCACCGAATGAGCCTCGGCAAGCGCGGCGATCTTGCGCGCCTGCGTGAGGCCGCCGACGCGATTGGTGTCGAACTGGATGTAATCAAGGGCCCGGGCTTCGAGAAGCTGGCGGAAGCCGTAAAGAGTGAACTCGTGTTCGCCGCCGGCGATCGGCACCCCGGTGGTGGTGCGCAGCTCCGCGTAGCCGTGGATGTCGTCGGGGATGAGCGGCTCCTCGACCCAGCGCAGCCCGTAGGGCTCCAGCCGCACCAGCATCCGCCGGGCATACTCGAGCGTCCAGCCCATGTAGGCGTCAGCCATCAGGTCCACTTCTTCCCCGACCACCTCGCGCACGGTGCGCACCAGCTCGAGGTTACGCTCCATGCCCGCGGCGCCATCCGCCGGCCCCCAGCCGAAGCGGAGTTTCATGGCCCGGTACCCCTGCTCCTTATAGCGATGCGCCTCCCCGGCCAAGGCTTCGAGCGGCTGTGCATACAGGCGGCTGGCGTAGACCGGGATCCGTGGCTTGGTGCGTCCTCCCAGCAGGCGAAACACGGGCTGCCTGGCCGCCTTCCCCATCAGGTCCCACAAGGCGATGTCGATGGCGCTGATCGCCGCCATCACCACGCCTTTGCGGCCGAAGGCGATCGTGCGGCGGTACATCTGCTGCCAGAGGAGCTCGGAGTCGAACGGATTGGCGCCGATGAGCAACGGCCGCAGGTATAGGTCGATCGCCTCCTTGGCCAGCCGGGGCGCCAGCGCCGCGTTGCCGATGCCCACCTCGCCGCTGTCGGTGAAGAGTTCCACCAGCAGCCAGCCGTGAAACCGAAAACCCAGCATCGAGGTTTCGGGTGTTGAGACCAGGTCCATCGGGTTGGTGCAGTAGTGTGGCGGCAGAGGCTCGACCGGCCCCCTCCACTCGACAACCCGGGTTCGCACTTCGGTGATCTTCATCTGGAGTCCTCCTTCCGGGTAAGACCATTGTCGGCGATTCCCGATCGGATGCTACCATGGCCCGTTTGGAGCCCGTATGAGAAAAACGCGAGCCGGCCTGTTTCTTTTCATTTTCATGACGCTCACGCTCGGCGCTGCCGAGCGGCGGGCCAAGAATGTGATTCTCTTCATCGGCGACGCCGCCGGCGTGGCCACCATCAATGCCGCGAGCATTTACCAGCACGGCCGGCCGCAGGCGCTCTATCTGCACCAGATGCCGCACGTGGCGCTGATGGACACCTCGACCGCCTCGCAATGGGTGAGTGACTCGGCCGCGGGCATGACCGCGATCGTCACCGGGCGCAAGACCCACAACGGCATCATCTCCCAGGGCCCGGATGCCGAGCGCGGCAAAAAGGACGGCACGCCACTGAAGACGATCCTCGAGTATGCCGAGGAGCGCGGCCTGGCCACCGGCGTCATTACCAACAGCCCCGTGGCCGACGCCACGCCCGCTGCCTGCTACGCGCACGTCAATGACCGCCGCAAATGGGGCGAGATCTTCGCGCAGGTCTGGCAGCCGCGTTTCGGCGACGGCATCGACCTGATCATCGGGCCGGGGCGGGAACGGGTGATGAAGGAGACTCGCGCGGCGGGGCACGATCCCGAGACGGCCTTGAAGGGCCGGCTGTTCTTTTCGCTCGATGCCGTTCCGGCCGAGGCGGCGCGGCCTGTGGTGCTGCTGGACGACCCCGACTTCGACCTGGTGGCCGCCGTCGAGCGCGCCATCCGGATCTTAGCAACCAACCGGGCTGGCTTTTTCTTAATGGTCGAATCGGACTGCCATACGAACCGGATCGCGCGGGGGCTCAGGCGGGTGATCCTGATGGACGGTGCGGTGCGCCGCGCCGCGGAGCTGACCAAGCCCACCGAGACGCTGATCCTGGTGACGGCGGATCATTCCTATGATTTCCGCATCCACCGGGGCCGGCGCGACGAGCCGCTGCTGCCTGAGGAGGCCTCGCTCGACGACAAGGCCGACAGCGTGCGGCTCACCAACGTGCGGCGCGATGACGACCATACGGCCGAAGAGGTGATCGTCGCGGCGCAAGGTCCGGGCGCCGAGCGCGTGCGCGGCTTTCTGGCCAACACGGACCTGTTCCGCATCATGCTGGCCGCCTGGGGCTGGAAAGAAAATCGGTGACAGTATACTCAATCCCCAATTTCGCGGCGGCTCCGGTACGCTAACAAGGGAGGTACGATAGCCTCGTGGCGGGGCCATGCGCGTGCTGCTTCGAGGTGGATCCGTCGCCGGGAAGCCCTGCCGGTTTTGCGGTGAGGCCTCGCCGCCCGTGAGCTCAACGCTGGGCTTCTGCCGCTCCTGTTTGCGCGAGCGGCCCGCTGAGGCCGCTGCCTGCGCCGAGGCTGCCCGCGCCCGCCTCCGCCGGTCCTTCGATCTTCCGGAGGGCCCGCCCCGCACGGCCGGGGCGCCCACCTGCCCATTGTGCGTTCACGCCTGCCAGATCGGCGAAGGGCAGCGCGGTTTCTGCGGCCTGCGCACCACAAGAGGTGGCCGCCTGGTACACTTGGCGGGGACGCCGGCGCGGGGCCTGCTCGAGTGGTACCGCGATCCGCTACCCACCAACTGTGTGGCCGACTGGGTCTGCTCCGGGAGCGCGATGCGCGGCTATCACAACCTCGCCGTCTTCTATGAAAGCTGCACGCTCGACTGCCTGTTCTGCCAGAACTGGCACTTCCGGCGAACGCCGGCCTCGGCGCCGGGAATGTCGGCGCGCGAGCTCGCCGACGCCGCCAACGAGCGGACCTGGTGCGCCTGTTTCTTCGGCGGGGATCCGGCTTCGCAGTTGCCTCATGCGCTCGCCGCCGGGCGGCTGCTGGCTGCCCGCGGCGTGAAGGTCTGCTGGGAAACGGCGGGCACGTCGAACCCGAGGCTGTTGGACCGCGCCGTCGAGCTGGCGCTCGAGAGCGGCGGCTGCATCAAATTTGACTTGAAAGCCTACGACGAGACGCTCCACCGCGTTCTAACCGGAGCTTCCAACGCGAGGACGCTCGAGAACATCGCCCGCGCGGCGCGGAGGATCCGCGAGCGGCCGGAGCCGCCGCTGGTGGTGGTGAGCACGCTGCTCGTGCCCGGTTATGTCGACGCCTCCGAGGTGGAACGCATTGCCCGGTTCGTGGCTGGACTCGACCCGGAGATCCCGTACGCCCTGCTCGCCTTTGCCCCCTCCTTCGCCATGGCGGATTTGCCGACTACCTCCGCCCGGCACGCGGCGGAAGCCGAGGCCGCCGCACGCCGGGCCGGGCTGCGGCGCGTGCGAATCGGAAACCGCCATCTGCTCGGGCCGGATTACGCCGCCACGGGCATCAGAAATCGAACAGGTAATTGAACTTGAAGTAAACCACGCGGCTGAGCGTGCGCCGGCGGATCTCGTGCGGGTCCAGGTAGTCCCCGGTCAGGCTCCGCGAGTTGTACACGAAGAAAAAGCCCGTGCTCGAGGTCGAAAGCAGCGCCAGGCGGATGTTGGCGCCGGCCTGGCGGTCCTGCGAATTGTACTGAATGAGCGACTGCAAGTAGCTCTTCGCCGTCAACGACCAGTTGAAGCGAACCGAGGCCAGATCGACGTGGAAGTTGCCCTCCGCGAGGTTGATGAAGTTGCGCAGGTAGCCTCCACTCAGCGTGACGTTTTGCCCGTGCCGGTAGCCGCCGTTGACGCTGATGGTGCGGATGGAGCCGCCATAGAAGCCGCCTGCTGAGAAATTGCCGTCGGCGAACAGCGGGGCCGTGGGATCGGTCATGTAGTTGAGGACCACCTCGTCGAAGGAGTACCGGCCCGGCGGGATCGAAACATCGCGGTGCACCTGAAACGGCCCGTCCAGCCGCTCGAAGTTGCGGTTCCAGGCGATGCCCAGGCGCCCGCCGTTCTGCCAGCGGGTGTCGAAGTGGTAGTGGTCGAAGCCGGACTCCAGTTGATTGGTGCCTATCGTGTACCAGCGGTTCACCTGGAAGTGCGGGGACCAGTTCCGCAGGTGCTTTCCTTCGGGGTGCGCGGTGTACCGGTAGCCGAAGGCGGGTTTTCGATATCCGATGCGCCGGACGAATCCCACTTCGGGATTGAAGGCCTCGCCCACCTCCATCCAGCCAAGGTCGATCCGGTGGTGCTCGTTGTCGTACTCGAAGGAGGAGGCATAGGCGTGCTCGCGGCCGGCCAGGCCCGGCGTGTCGGTCTTGGCCACGTAGTTGAACCAGTTGGCGTAGCGGCCAAGGCCGAAGTTGGCGTCCGCGCCGAAGGTCCGGTTGTAAGGCGCGTGCAGCTCCGAGCGGCTGGTCGAGGACCGGTTCACGCCGATCAGGCCGATCGAAGAGCGGTTGGCGAGCTCGCGGCTGACGCGAACCACGCTGAAGTTGTTGGCCGGGGCGACCTCGGGCACCTCCGAAGTCTGCATGTCGAGCAGGCCAAGCTGGTAACGGCCCACCTTACCGCTGAGGCGGAGCCCCGCGTCGATGGGAACCTCCACTCCCGAAGGATCGATGCCGATACGGCGCGAAAAGAAGATCTCGACTTCCCGTGGCGTGCCGAACTCGAAAAAGCCCGAATTCTCCAAAAAGAACGGCCTCTTTTCCGGGAAGAACAGATCGAAACGCGTCAGGTTCACCTGCTCTTCGTCGACCTCGACCTGGGCGAAGTCGGTGTTGACGGTGAAATCGAGCGTCAGGCTCGAGCTCAGGCCGTACTTGACATCCAGGCCGGCGTTGCGGGCAAACCGCGAGGGCGCGCCGGAGACGTAATCCTGCGTGAGCCCGCCCAGGACGTAGGGCAGCAGTTTGAGGTTCCGCTGCGGCGCAAGCGTCAAACCTTCCAGCTGGCCGGCCAGCTCCACCTGCGTGAAATAAAAGGCGCGCGAGATGGGAGCCCAGAACGACTGCTCATTGCGGCGGCGCAGGTTCCGCATGATGTTGAGACCCCAGACGCGCTCCCCGCCGGGGCTGTAGCGGAGCGTTTTGAGCGGAATCACCATCTCGCTCTCCCAGCCGCGAGGGGTCACCTGAGCGCGCACCCACCAGACACCGTCCCAGTTGAGGTTGAGCGCGGCCGCTCCGCCGCGCTGCGAGCCCGAGCCACGACTTCCCTGCCCGCCGGCGCGCGCCGGCATGCCCGCCCCGCCGCGTCCTAATCCCGCTTTCGAGACCTGGGCGTCGTACTCGATGCCCGTGGGGCTGGTTCCGAACACGAAGGCGTTCTGGTGGTCGTGGAACGTGTCGAGGAGGATCTGGATCGAGTCGGTGTCGGTGAGTACGGCGTCGCGCCGGTTCTGCGTGACGACGATGTTGGCCGGCTCGGAATCAAAGCAGATGATGCCCACGTAGAGCGTGCGGTCGTCATAGGCGAAGCGGACTTCAGTGCGCTCGGTTGCGGGCTGCCCTTCGTGAGGTTCCTGCTGGATGAAGTCCGTAGCCGGCTCGATGGCCTCCCAGAGCGGCTCGTCGACCCGCCCGTCGAAAACCGGCGCCTCGCGGATACGCACGGCGCGGACACGCCGCGTCTCGCCCGCAGGTGCGATCGAGACGGCGGAGCCGGAATCGGATTGCGGGCACGCTGCGGGGAGCACCGCGGCGAACAGGAGCGGGAATCGAAACCAGCGAAACGGCCACGCCATCGAAAACGAGTATCAGAACCCGGTAATCCGAATTATATCCCGGGCCCTCAGAATCCCTCGGGCACCACCCAGAAGCTTTCGCGCCAGTCGGCGCCCGGGGCGATCCACTGAAGTTCGGGATAGCGGCCGGCGTGGTGAAGGTTCAGCCCGTTGGTGAGGGCGGCCATCGGTTCGATGGCGACAAAGGAGCCCGCAGGCGGCGCATAGACGACCCCCACGCCGTACTTCGGCCCGAACAGCACGGTGACTTTCTCGCGGGCGCCCTCGAGCGAGAACGCCGCCCGGCCCGCCTCGTCCCGCACAAGGCCGGTGAAGACGTCGTCGAGCGAGTTCTCGCCGAGCACCACCGGATCGGGCAGGCTCATGGGCTTGCGCTCGCCGGTCGGCACCAGAAGTGGCGAAAGCACCACCTGCTCGCGGGCGCCGATGCGCACCCTCCAGCTCTGGCGCGGCGAGTCGTGCACCTGGAAGTACGGGTGATAGCCGATCGACACCGGCATCGGCTCGGTCGACCGATTCTCAAGACGCGTGATGACCTCCAGAGCGCCTCCGGAGAGGACGTAGGTCATCTCGATGAGGTGGGCGAACGGGAACTGCGCCATCAGGTCCGGGTAACGGGCAAAATCCAGGCGGCTGGTGACCCAGGCGGAGCGTTCATCAGCGCCGAGCCCGGCAACCTCCCAGTGCGGCCAGAACAGCAGCAGCCCGTGGATGGGCAGCTTGTTGGCGTCGCGCCGGAGGTTGCCGAGCGAGTCGTTGAGGAGGTAGCGCTTTTTGTTCGCGTAGAAGGCGTCCTGGTCGAGGCGGTTCGCCCAGGGCGCCATGAACGGGTTGCCCGCCAACCTGGGCCTGGCGCGCCAGGCGGCCAGCGTCTCCTCCGGCCACCAGAAGACGTTCTTGCCGTTCACCTTCATCTCGTAGGCGTTGTTGCCGAAGGTGACGGCGATGGAGACCTCGATGCGGCGGGAGGCGTCGAGGAGCCTGACCACGCGGACGCCGTCCTGGGTCGTAATCAGGGCCGAGAAGTCGGCGGCGCTCGAAAAAGAAGAAATTGTCATGGCGAGAATCAGTCGTCGCAAGGAAGCCTACTTTTTCTGCTTGTCGGGATCGACCTCCGGCACCCGTAGCTCGCGGCGCAGGCGCGCCAGCTCGGCCTGGAGCTCCTTCTGGACGCGCTCGTAGCGCGGGTCGTCATAGACGCTGTGCAGCTCGTAGGGATCGAGCTCGAGGTCGAACAGCTCCCACTCGCCGGTTTCGTAGTAATGAATGAGCTTGTGCGTGCGGGTGGTGACTCCGTAATGCCGGGCCACGCCGTGCACCGCCGGCGGGCCTTCATAGTAGTGGTAATAGAAGCTCCGGCGCCAGTCGCGGGGCGATTCGCCTTTGAGCAGCGGCACCAGGCTGCGGCCTTGCATGTCGGCGGGAACCGGCACGCCCGCGATCTCGAGGAATGTTTCCGGCAGGTCCAGGTTGGAAACCAAGTGCGCGTCGCGACTGCCGGGCCGCGTCAGGCCGGGCCAGCGGACGATCAGCGGCGTCTTCAGGGACTCCTGATACATCCAGCGCTTGTCGTACCAGCCGTGCTCGCCGAGGTAGAAGCCTTGATCGGAACTGTAGATCACCACCGTGTTTTCGGCCAGGCCCTCTTCGTCGAGAAAACGCAGCAGGCGGCCCACGTTGTCATCCACGGAGGCGATGCACCGCAGATAGTCTTTGATGTAGCGCTGGTATTTCCACCGCACCAGCTCGCGGCCGGAGAGATTGGCACGGAAGAAGGCTTCGTTCTCCGGACCGTAGACGGCGTCCCAGGCGCGCTTCTGTTTCTCGGTCATCCGGGCAAATTCATCCTTGCCGGCAAAGGCCGAGACCAGCTTCAGGTCGTAGTCATCGATCAGGTGGCGGCCAATTTCCATGCCCTGATTGCGCGCCGGGCTGGCCCGGTGGCTGTAGTCGTCAAACAGCGTGGGCGGCTCCCAGATCTGAATCCCGCTGTAGAGGGTGAGCCGCTCGATGGGCGGCATCCAGTTCCGATGCGGCGCCTTGTGCTGGCTCATCACCAGGAACGGGCGGGTTGGGTCGCGCCGGCGCAGCCAGGCAAGCGTCAGGTCCGTGATGATGTCGGTGGCGTAGCCTTCGTGGCGGCGCTTGCCCCCGGCAAAGAGCATGTCGGGATTGTAGTAATGGCCCTGGCCGGGGAGGATCTCCCAGGCGTCGAAACCCGTCGGATCGGTCTGGAGATGCCACTTGCCGAAGAGGGCGGTCTGGTAGCCGGCCTTTTGCAAGAGCTTGGGAAAGGTCTGCTGCGAGCCGTCGAAGGGGATCGCGTTGTTGATCACCCCGTTCAGGTGGCTGTATTTGCCCGTGAGGATCACGGCGCGGCTGGGAGCGCAGATCGAATTGGTGACTAAGGCATTCTCAAAGAGCATTCCCTCGCGCGCCAGCCGGTCCAGATTGGGCGTGTGATTGATCTTCGAGCCGTAGGCGCTGATGGCCTGATAGGCGTGGTCGTCGGCAAAGATGAACAGGATGTTGGGCCTGCCCTGCTGTTGCCCGTAGCCCAAGGCTGCGCACAAGCCCAGCACAAGCGCCCACAGGCACCACCCTGCAGCTCTCGTTGGTGATTGCATAAGCCTGCGCCTTTCTGCGCCACCAGGGCGCATCGCCCAGGAAGAGTATCACAGCCTGCCGGGCGTGCGCCCGCTTCGATCAGCGCCCCCTGGCGAGCTGGGCGATGACAGGCTGAACCAGGCGGGCGTAGTCGGCCCACGCCAACCGGATCAGCTCGCTGTGCGTGCCGGCGTTGAAGGCAATCTCCTCGTCCTGGGTGAGTGTCTCGTCGGCGAAGACCTTCATGCCGTAGAGATTGCCGAACGGCGGCATGGCCCCCGTCTCGCAACCCGGGAACTTGTCCTTGAACTCGGCTTCGGTCGCCAGGCGCACCGAGGCGGCGCCGGCCACCGCCTTGAGTTTCTCCAGATCCAGTTGGTAGGAGGCCGGCAGCACCGCCATGGCGAGCTCGCCGTCGAGCATCACCATCACCGTCTTCGCCAGCTCCTTGCCGCGGATGTGAGCGCTGGCGGCGATCTCTTGCGCGGTATAGGCCACCGAGTGACTGATCGTGACGTACTTGACCTGATTGTTGTCGAGGAACTCTCGCAGTTTCTGAACCGCCATCTTCAACCTCCTCGCCTCCGGAGCGGCTCGCGCAATTCTGCGCCGCCGGTTGCCGGCGCGTTCTGGCCCAATCTTAGCGCCGGCCGCCCTTCCTGCTCAACCCCGATTGCACTTTTGTGCAAGCGGGTTGGGCGATCCGGCAATCGGGACCAGGCGCCGGACGGGCGCGGCGCGGTGGCCCGGCAGGGCTCGATCCGCATGGCTTCAACAGGTTACGACGAGGCAGCAGCCCGATGAGAGGATTGGCACGCCGATTGCCCGTAACTCTTACGGATGCCGGTGGCTGAGGGTCGATCTCGGGGGCGGTCGGGGGAACGGCTCGCCTAGAGCCCGGACACCTCTCCTCGGACTGTCGCCCTGGCCGCCCTCCGAGGGCGACGCTTTCGGGCGGGTGGACGCGGAGGAGGTCCTCCCGCCCGATAGGATCGCCCCCTCGAAGCCGCTTGCCTCCTGTCCGGCGTTGCTCGGGCGAGATTCCTTGCTCCCTCGACCCTCTCCGTGAGATCTAAATTCTGTGGGGATGAGTGCGCACCGGTTCCGCTACCTGGACACGCTGATTCACGTATTCGTCGTCGTCCTGATGGTCTCGAACCTGGTGGGTCCCAAGATCGTGGCCATCGGGCCGTTTCGCATCAGCGGGGCCCAATTGCTGTTCCCCATCACCTACATCTTCGGCGACATCTTCACGGAGGTCTACGGCTATGCCGCCTCCCGGCGCGCCATCTGGACAGGCTTCTTCGCCTCCGCTCTGCTGTCGGTGATGGGCCTCATCGCGGTGGCGCTGCCGCCGGCGCCGGACTGGCCGGATCAGGAGGCCTTCGCCACGGTCTTCCATTTCGTGCCGCGCATGGTAATCGCCAGCCTGCTGGCCTACTGGGCAGGCGAATTCTCCAACGCCTTCGTCATGGCGAAGTTGAAGTTGCTCACCAAGGGCCGCCATCTCTGGGTGCGCACCATCGGCTCGACCGCCGTGGGACAGGCCGTCGATACCACCGTGGTGATGATCATCGCCTTCGGCGGGAGTCTCAGCGCCGAGCTCATCGCCACGTTGATCATCTCGGGCTATCTGGGCAAGGTGCTCTACGAGGCCGCCGCCACGCCCCTCACCTACGCCGTGGTCAACTTCCTCAAGCGGAAGGAGGGTGTGGACGTCTTCGATTACTCGACCGACTTCAACCCCTTCGCCTTCGGCCGTCCCCACCAGGCGCCCCAGCGGGCCGGCAGCCCGGCGGCCGACTGATATACTTGTCAGCAGAGAGCCTCCATCCCGCTAAACGGCATCAGCACGAGGGGGAATGCCACGCTACTTTACGTTGCGCCAGGCCCAGCAACTGCTTCCAATCGTCGAGGCGGAGTTTCGCCAGGCGCTGCGCGTCAAGCGGGAACTCGACGGCGCTGCGCGTGAACTGGCGGGCTACTCCAAGCACCTGTTCCTGGCCGGCGGGGCGGTGGTCGACCAGCGTAAGTTCCTGTCGCTGCGCTCGCGGCGCGACGCGCTTGCCCGGCGCCTTAAGGAGATGCTCGAAGCCATCCAGGAGCATGGCTGTCAGGTCAAGGATCTCGAGCTGGGCCTCGTGGACTTCCCGACGCTCTACTGCGGCAAGGAGGTCTGCCTGTGCTGGAGGCTCGGCGAGCCGGAGATCGCCTGGTGGCACGAAACCGACGAGGGCTATCGCGGCCGCAAGCCGATTGATCAGAACTTTCTGGACAACCACCGCGGGGACGACCTCGCCTGATCAGCCCCCGAGCAGAGCAGCGGCGGTGCCCCACAGGATCTCGTGTTTTACCTCGGGCGCGACTTCGAGAGAGAGGATCTTGCCGAACTCCGTCGCGGCGCTTTCCGGCAGATCCGAACCGATCATCAAACGGCCGGCGGGCACATGGGCCAGCACCTCCAGGACCTGGTGCGGCATCAGCGTTGACAGTTCCAGGTAGATGTTCGGGCAGACGGAGGCGGCAACGATCGCTTCGGCTGCGTAGATGCCGCCACCGGAGTGCGCCAGCACGATACGGAGCTCGGGGAAGCGCCGCGCCGGCAGGATGAACAGCGACGGAAGCGCGAAGGGCGCGCCGGCGCCGGTGTGGCAGATCAGGGTCAGGCCGAACTCGAGCGCGGTTTCAAAGAAGAAGTCGCTGCGCGGCGAGATGGGATTGAGGCCGTGGTACTGCGGCTGGAGCTTCAGGGCGCGGAAGCCGAAACGCTCCACCGTGCGGCGGACCTCGTCGCGAAACTCTCGCTCAGGGACCTGCCAGGGAGCAACGCACGCCGCCCCTGCCAGCCGGTCCGGCCAGGCGCGCACCGCCGCGCCGATCTCGTCATGGGCCGCCCGGGGATCGTCCACGACCGGGAACGGGATCGCCAGGGCGCGGTCGATGCCCGCAGCGTCCATCCAGGCGAGCATCCGGGACGCGGCGAACCTCCGCCCGCTGTGGCGCGCCGTCCCCAGGTGAGTGTGGGCGTCGAAGATGCGAAAACCGTCACGCACCACGCCCCCTTTCCTGCACCAGCGCCTGGACCAGAATAATCAGTTTCTCCCATGCGGGGACGCGTACGCGGCGGTCGAGCACGTCGAAATCGCACCGTTCGATCCGCTCGAGCAGGCGCCGGTAGATGCGGATCAGCGCCCACAAGGAGGGCCGGCTGGAGGGCTCGACCAGCCCGACCAGGGGCGCCGATTCTTCGTAGTAAGCCCGGGCGCGCCCGGCTTCGAACCGCATGAGGCGGCGAAACGGCTCGCTCATCCGCCCGTCGAGCAGGTCCTCGCAAGCGACGCCGAAACGCCGGAGATCCTCGGCGGGCAGGTAGATCCTGCCCATTCGGGCATCCTCGGCCACATCCCGCAGGATGTTGGTGAGCTGAAAGGCGATGCCGCACTTCTCCGCCAGTGGGAGAGCCTCCGCGGACCGGAAGCCGAACACGTAAAGTACCGACAGGCCCACCGCGGAGGCCACCTGGTAGCAGTAGCGATACAGCTCCTCGAAGGTCTCGATGGCGCGCGGCTCCAGGTCCGACATCACCCCGTCGATCATTTCGAAGAAATACTGCCGGGGGATGTCGAAGCGAAGTACGGTGTCCTGAAAGGCCGGCCAGAGGGGGTGTTCGGGCAGCCGGCCGTCCAGCGCCGCCCGGAGTTCCTCGCGCCAGCGCTCCAGAGCCTGCCGCGGTGAGCCATACCCGTAACGGCCCGGCTCGTCGCTGATGTCATCACACAGGCGGTTGAAAGCGTAGAGCGCGCACATGGCGTCGTGCCGCGCCCGGTCGAGCAACAGAAAGGAGTAATAGAAGTTCCGCGCGCGCCGGCGCGCCATGCGCCGGCAGTAGGCGTAGGAGGTCTCGATCTCCTCCCTCATGGCGCCACCCGCCCCGCCAGGCGGAACAGGCCGCCGAGCAGCAGGCCGAAGCGCTCCGGCCGCGTAATCACCGGGCGCGCCGTAAGCACGTCGTAATCACGCCGGCGGATCTTCTCGAGTATGCGCAAACCGCCGCGGCTGAACAGGTCAATGTCGAGCGCCAGGCGCGGCCCCACCTTCCCCGCCAGCGGCAAGCCCCGGCGGAAAAACTCCTCGGCCACCTCGACCGCCTCGCGCATCGCGGCGCGGAAGCCCGGCGTGGGCCGCCGCTCGCCGATGTCCTCGACGGAGGCGCCGTGCCGGGCGAGCAGTTCGAGCGGCAGGTAGACGCGCCCCTTGTCGAAGTCGACGGCAACGTCCTGCCAGAAGTTCGCCAGTTGCAATCCGGTGCAGGTGAAATCGGAGAGCCGCCCGAGCTCCTCGTCGCGGTAGCCGCACAAATGAAGCACGAGGCGTCCCACCGGGTTGGCCGAATACCGGCAGTAGTTGAGAAGCTCGTCGAAGTTCCGGTAGCGCGTCACCGTCTGGTCCTGGACGAAGGCGCGGATGAGGTCGGCCAGCGGCTGGCGAGGCAGCTCGTGTCGCTCCAGGGTGTCCCTCAGCGCGACGAACACCGGATGGCGCGCCTGGCCGCGATAGAGCGCCTCGAGTTCGCCCTCCCACCAGGCCAGCAGACGCAGGCTCCGTTCGCGGTCGCCGATCTCGTCGCCCAGATCGTCGGCCCAGCGGCAGAAGGCGTACAGGTTGTAGAAATCCTGGTGGAGCCGCCGCGGCAGCAGGAAACTGACCACATGGAAGTTCTCGTAGTGCGAGCGCGCCAGCCAGCGGGTGTAGGCGCGGGCCTCCTCGGGCGTGAATCGGCGTTCGAGCAGCTCCGGTGAATCGACAAAGGCCTTGGGTGTAACGAAGGCGTCGTTCAGGGCTGTCCCGCCGGAGAGCACCGGCTCACCTGCTAGGGGATGATGGCCGTCTTCATGTGGCCATTGTGACTCATCAGGTGCTGCATCACCTCGAGCAGGTTGGCCAGCGGCTCGACCCCGTTGACGAAATCCCTCGCCGTAATCTCTCCCCGCGAGACCGTCTCGAGAGCCTTGCGGATATGCTGCGGCGTGTGGTGAAAGCTGGCCTTGCAGGTGATCTCGGAGTAGTGCAGCAGGGAGGTGTCGAGTGCAATCCGGCTGCCGTTGGGGCAGCCGCCGAAAAAGTTCACCACGCCGCCTCGGCGCACGAGCTTGACCGCCATCTCCCACGCCTCGGGCTGGCCCACCGCTTCGATGACCCGATCGGCGCCGCGACCCTCGGTGAGATCCCGTACCGCTCGCTCCAGGTCCGTCCGCTCATCGGCGATCAGGAATTCCTCGGCGCCCATCTGCGCCGCTCGCTCGAGCTGCGTCTGGCGGCGGCCGATCGCGATGACGCGCGCTCCCCGCACGTCCGCCAGCCGGACGAACATCAGGCCGATCGGGCCGAGACCGAGCACCACCACGTTGTCACCGGCCTCGACCCCCGTCTCCTCGATTCCCCGGATCACGCAGGCTAGCGGCTCCACCAGCGCCGCATCCTGATAGCTGACGTGGTCCGGAATCTGATACGTGTTCTTCTCGACGATCCGCGCCGGGATGCGAATGTACTCGGCGTACGCCCCGTTGTTGAACAGCAGGTCCTCGCAGAGATTCTCCACCCCACGGCGGCAGTAATAGCAGGCGCCGCACGGGGCGGAGTTGGCTGCCACCACGCGCTGGCCCACCCGGAACTTGCGGACCGCGCCGCCCACGCGGACCACGTCGCCGGCCAGTTCGTGCCCGAACAGCGCCGGTGGAACGATCATCCGCGCGTGATATCCCCGGCGAAACACCTTGACGTCGGTGCCGCAGGTCAGGGCGGCCCTGACGCGCACCAACAGATCGCCTTCCTGAATCTCTGGAACGGCCACTTGCTCGACGCGGAGGTTCTCCCGCCCGTAGAGCACGGCCGCCATCATCTTGCTAGTCACTTGTGACGTCCTCTATGGCAGAACAACGATTTTCAACGATTCGCCGTCCGGATGCAAGGCCAGCGCGATGCCCTCGCCGATGCGGTCCAGCGGCAACCGATGGGTGATGAGCTCCTCAACGGGTATGACGCCGTTGAATACCAGTTCAGCCGACTCGCGCTGCAAGTCCACGCTGGCGCTGTAGCAGCCGAACAACATTCTCTCTTCCTTACAGATGGCCGCGCCGGAGACTTCGATGCGCTCTCTCTCCGAGGTCTGCGCAAACAGCAGGATCCGGCTTCCCGGACGCGAGCAGCGTACCGCCTGCTCCACAATGCCGGGGGCCGAGGCGGCCACAATCACCACGTCGGCGCCGCGGCCGTCGCTCAAGTTCCGGACCTCGGCCTCTAAGTCTACAACGAACGGGTCCCACGCGCATTCGGCTCCGAAGCGGAGGGCCAGCCGGCGCCGGCGCTCGATCCGGTCGGTGGCCACGATCCGCGAGCCGCGCAAGTGCACCAGCATGGTGAAGATGAGCCCGATCGGCCCCTGGCCGAGGATCGCCACCAGCTCATCCGGCTGCGGATCGAGCTGAGCCACCGCTTTGAGGCAGGTATTCACCGGTTCGACCAGGCAGGCCCGCTCCGCCGGGACGCCGTCGGGCACGCGCTCGAGCCCCCGCGGCACGATCCAGTCCATGACCTTGACGTATTGCGCAAAGCCCCCGCCCGCCGGCTCCCAGCCGGCCGTCACTCCGACGCGCTTGTAGGTCTCGCACTGTGCATACAGCTTCTTGCGGCAATAAAAGCACTCCAGGCACGGCACATGATGAAAGACCACGACGCGGTCGCCGGGGCGAACCTCGTGGACGCCCTCGCCCACCCGCTCGACGATGCCCGCCGTCTCGTGCCCGAAGATGCGCGGCGGCGGCAGCAGGTCGTATTCGATCTTCTTGAGGTCCGTGTGGCAAATCCCGCACGCTTCAACGCGCAGCAACAGCTCTCCCGGGCCGATCCGGGGCACGGGCACGGGCTCCACCGACACGCGCCCCTGGCCGCGGTAGACGGCCGCCTTCATCGTCGAAGTCATGACATCAGAAGCGACAGTCCGCAAGGAACTCTCCTAAAGCCTCCGCCGCCACCTTCGCCCGCCGACGCAGATGCCATAGTTCGGGAAGCCGGGCGGCCGGCTCGCGCAAGGCGGCCAGCAGCAGCCTTCCCGAGCTGATCCGGCCATCGGGAAGCCGCGCGCCCTCCAGGTCGCAGCCAAAGCTTTCCTCGGCCGTGTCGGTGACGGCTCGAATCGCGTAAAACGGCAGGCCCCAAGCGGAAGCTCGGCCGGCCAGGGCCGCCGACTCCATGTCGACGGCGTGGGCGCCGGACTCGTAGAGGTCCCGCTTGTCTTGCCAGGTCCGGACGATGCAATCCTGGGAGAGCAGTACCCCCGACCTGTAGGGCCGCGGGCATTGCGGCACGACCGCGGGATAACATTCCGAATCCGGCCCGCGCACCTGGTGGGCGACGAAGATCTCACCGGCCGCCAGCGCCGGGTCGAGACCTCCGCAAAAGCCGGTGCTGATCACGGCGGACACCTCCGCCCGCCGGCCTGCCATCTCCAGCGCATCCAGGGCCAGGCGTTTGCCGGCGCCGTTGGCGACGAGCAGCAGGCGGCGATCCGCGAGCACCCCTGCGCAGCAGTAGTCGAGCGGCCACCGCAGTCGTTCCAGGCGGGCAAGGTGCGGCTCGATCCCTAAGAACTCGCGCCTCTCCGCCGCCACCAGCACCAGCGTCTTCACCTCAACAGTATCCGTTGGCGCGGAACCAGGCGACCGCCCGGGCCAGCGCGCTTTCGACAGGCGAAGGCGAGTAGCCCAGCTCGCGGGCCGCCTTCGCGTGAGTGACGAACATCTTCTTCCGCGCCATCCGGACGCCGTCGAGCGGCGCCAGCGGTTCGCGCCCGCTCAGGTAGGCCCAAGCGGTCGAAATAACGCCTGCAACGTAAGCTACGCCGTAAGGGATGCGCCACCTGGGCGCCGGAATGCCGCTAGCTGCCTCCAGCTTCTCGAAGATTTCGCCCAGCGTCAAATTCTGGCCCCCCAGGATGTAGCGCTCGCCCGGACGGCCCCGCTCGCATGCCAGCCGGTGTCCGATGGCCACGTCTCGCACATCCACCAGGTTCAGGCCGGTGTCGAGGCTGGCCCGCATGGCGCCGCGCAAATAATCGACGATTGTCTTGCCCGTGGGCGTAGGTTTGAAATCATGGTCTCCGACAGGCGCCGTGGGGTTGACGATGACCACGGGCAAGCCCTCGGCGGCGTAGCGTAGCGCCACCTGCTCGGCGAGGAACTTCGAACGCTTGTAGGGGCCCACCATCTCCTTGAGACTT
Source organism: uncultured Bryobacteraceae bacterium (assembly GCA_938003835.1). Classification (GTDB taxonomy): domain Bacteria; phylum Acidobacteriota; class Terriglobia; order Bryobacterales; family Bryobacteraceae; genus CALKXJ01. Next base: position 146,825 of record CALKXJ010000005.1, read on the forward strand.
ACCGGCGTCGTCTCGTCGCCCAGGCCGTTCGCCGGAATGCCGATCGCGCCCACCGTGCTCGTATACACGATCCGCTCGAGGCGCGCCGCACGCGCCGCTTCAAGCACGTTCCGCGTGCCATCGACGTTCGAGCGGTACGTCTCCTCCGGATTGCGCACCCAGAGGCGGTAATCCGCCGCGACGTGGTAGGCGACTTCGCAGCCATCCACCGCGCGCCGGACCGCCTCAGGGTCCCGCAGATCTCCTCCTACAACCTCCACCTCCTCCAACTCCCGCAGCCGCGCCGGATTGCGCACGAGCACGCGGACGCGCTGGCCGGCCTCCACGAGATACCGCGCCACGTGCCAGCCGACGAAGCCGGTGGCGCCGGTGACGAGCACAGGCTTCACGGTCCGGCCTCCGCCGATCGCCCGCCCGGCCTTGACCGCCACCCTCGCGGTGCCCGTCTACCGCAGCGCCCAGCCGAGCAGTCGAAAGTTGTCCGTGAATTTTGCGTTGATCCCCAAAGCCGCGGACGGCTCATAGCCGCAATGCACCATGCAATGCTCGCACCGCGGATCATTACCCGCGCCGTAGTTCTCCCATGGCGTCTTCGTCATCAACTCTTCAAAGGTCTCGTAGTGGGCGTCGGTGATCAGGTAGCAGGGGCCCTTCCAGCCCCGCACGTTGTATGTCGGGTTGCCCCAGGCCGTGCAGGGAAGATCGCGCTCGCCTTTCAAGAAATCCTGGTAGACCGGCGTCGTGTTCAGCGGAAAGCGCCGCGCCAGTTCGTCGATGTTTTTGAACTTTTCGTGAATGTCCTCCCGGGTCATGAAGATCTCGCGATCGTTGACGGCCGCGTACCCATACGCAGGCGAGAGCATGTGACCGTCAACGCCGAACTGGCGCAAATATTCAAACAGCGCCGCGATCTCCTCCATGTCGGTTTGCGCGTACACGGTGGTGTTCGTGCAGACCTTGAAGCCCGCCGCCTTGGCCGCCTTGATTCCTTCGACCGCCTCGCGGAACACTCCGGGCCGCTCGACGATCAGGTCATGCGTCTTCTCCAGCCCGTCCAGATGAACGTTGAAGAAGAAGCGGTCGTCCGGGGTGTACTCATGGAGCTTCTTGCGCAGGAACATCCCGTTCGTGCACAGATAGATGTGCTTGCGCCGCGCCAGGATCTCGCGCACCAGGCGAGCCAATTCCGGATAGAGCATCGGCTCGCCGCCGCAGATGGAAACGATCGGCGCGCCGCATTCCTCAACCGCGCGCAGGCACTGCTCAACGGTGAGCTTTTCGGTGATGGTGGATTCGTACTCGCGGATCCGGCCGCATCCGGTGCAGGTCAGGTTGCAGGCGTGCAGCGGCTCGAGCATCAGCACCAGCGGAAACTTCTTGTCGATCATCGGATGCGGCCGCCCGGCGCCCGGCTGTCGCGTCGAGTGGATGATGCGGAACGGGTTACTGCCGTTGGCGGGCTCGCCCGCCCGCACCTGCCACTCCGGACGGGGCCGCAGCTTGTTTCGCGCGATATAGCCGGCCAGCCCGGCCGTCATCGACAGGGGAAACCTCATGCCGCAGCCCCCCGCACGCGCTCCCGGGCTTTCAGGAATTGCGCCAGCGCCAGCACCGGGAAGGAATCCCGATAGAGGTGATAGGTGAGATAGAAGACTTTGGGGAAGCCGGTTCCCGTCGCCAACTCCTCATCCCAGCCGCCATCGTCCCGCTGGGTGGCGACCAGAAACTCGACAGCCCGTTCCACGGCGCTCGAGCTCGCATCGCCGGCCGCCAGCAGGCCGAGCAAGCCCCAAGCAGTTTGAGAAGCAGTGCTCGGGGCGGCCACGAAGGCGCCCTGCTCGTAGCTGGCACAGCTTTCGCCCCAGCCGCCATCCGGATTCTGCACCGAGCGCAGCCAGGCCGCCGCGCGGATGAAGGCTTCCGAACCCGCCGGAATGCCCGCCGCACGCAATCCGCGCAGCGCCAGGAAGGTTCCGTAGATGTAATCCACCCCCCAACGGCCATACCACGCGCCGGTTGGCTCCTGCGTGCGCTTCAAATACTCAACACCCGCCCGGATGGCCGGGTGGTCTTTGCCGAGACCGTGCCGGCACAGCGCCTCGAGCACCCTGCCGGTGATGTCCGGGCAGGTGGGATCGAGCATGGCGTTGTGGTCGGCGAAAGGCACAAAAGCCAGCGGCTCCCAGTCGTTATCGACGTCGAAGGCCGCCCAGCCGCCGTCGCGCGACTGCATGGCGAGCAGCCACCTCACCGCCCGTTGCTCGGCTGCCCGCTGCGCGCCCCGATCGCTGGCCTCCAGATGCCGGAGGGCCAGCAACACCATGGCCGTGTCGTCGATGTCGGGGTAGAATTCGTTGGCGAATTCGAAATACCAGCCGGCCGGCTCGACATGGGGCCGCTTGACCGACCAGTCGCCCTTGCGCCGCACCTCCTTGGAGAGCAACCAGTCCGCCGTCGTCCGGGAGACCTCCCGGGAGAGCGCCCCGGCTTCGCCGAGCGCGAAGGCGGCGATCGCCGTGTCCCAGACGGGCGAGAAGCAGGGCTGAAAGAAGAAGCGCTCGCCGTCGTCCACCATCAGGTTGTAGAACTGGCGCTCGGCCTCACGGCGGTCCGGATGGTCCGGCCCGTAGCCGAGCAGCTCGAGCGCCATGATGGCGTACATCATCGGCGGGTAGATCGCCCCGAGCCCGTCGGAATAGCGTGTTCGTTCGAGCATCCACCGCTCGGCCTTGCGGATCGCATGGCGGCGAATGGCTTTCACTCCGAAGCGCTCCCAGAGCTTCAGCAGGCGGTCGGTCAGCAGGAAGAAATTGCGCCAACTCACCAGGCGGCTCTCCCAGGCGAAGGCGAGCGGCTTGCCCGGCAGGAAGAGCTCTTCGAGCGTGAAGTCGGCCGGTAAAGGCCGCGGGCGGTTCAAGGCCTGCACAATCGCCAGCGGGATCACAATGGCCCGCGTCCAGGACGACATCTGGTAGATGAAGTCCCACGGCAGCAGGATCATCTCCGGAGGCACCGATGGGCAGTGTTCCCTGGGATAGAGCCCGAACAGGCTCAGATTGATCTTGACGTAGCTGTTGACAGCCTGGATGCCGCCGAGCTCGAGGATGCGCCGGCAGGCGGCCTTCAGAGCCGGATGATCCGCTGGGAGGCCCGCGGCCTTGAGGGCGAAATACGCCTTCACCGAGGCGCTGACATCGGCGGGCCCTTCGGGATAAATGTTGAACCCTCCGTCGGGAAGCTGCCGGGCGAGAATCGAGCGGACGGCTTTATCCACTTTCGGCCGTGAGGGCGGATTCCAGGCACCACCCTGCGGGGGATGCAGCCAGAGTTCGAGCAGGATGTAGTCGGACTCGAGCGTCGTGTCCGCCGTCAGGTCACCCCACCAGAAACCCTGTTGTCGCCGTTTGGCCAGAAGGGCCTCCGAAGCACGGCCCAACGCCTGCGACGCGGCCTGGAGTTGAGCGTCAGCAACCGGGATTGGAGAACTCATTTCGTCGCAATCGTCGTCAACCGGGACACCGCCTGCCCCAGCTCCGGAGGCAGGGCGAAACGGACATCTTCGTCCTTGAGAACCATTTCCTCGACCCTGTCGAAGCCCAACCGGGCGAGCGAGGCAACTAGCCGCTCAACAAGCACCTCCGGAGCCGAGGCGCCGGCCGTTACCGCTACGGTTTCGACGCCATCGAACCACGCCGGATCGACCTCGGTCTCGTCGTCCACCAGGTGCGCCGGAACTCCGTTCTTTTCGCAAACCTCGACCAGCCGCCTGGAGTTGGAACTGTTTTGCGAGCCGACAACCAGCAGGAGCTGGCAAAGCGGCGCCACAGCCTTCACCGCCAACTGGCGGTTCTCTGTGGCATAGCAGATATCCTGCGCCGGCGGCCCCTCGATGGCCGGAAAGCGTCGCCTCAAGCGCGCCACAATCTCGCGCGTCTCATCCAGGCTGAGCGTCGTCTGCGTGAGATAGACTACGCGCGAAGGATCCGGCACTTGGACGGCGTCAGCCTCCTCCTCGGAGGAAACCACCACCGTGGAATCAGGCGCTTCGCCCATCGTGCCGATGACCTCGTCGTGATCCCGGTGGCCGACCAGAATGATCGTGTAGCCCCGGCGGGCATACCGAACCGCCTCCAGGTGCACCTTGGTCACTAGCGGGCAGGTCGCGTCGATGACTTCGAGGCCCCGCTCGCGTGCCTGGCGCCGCACCTCCGGCGAGACGCCATGGGCGCTGAAGATCACCCGTGCGCCCGGCGGCACTTCATCGAGTTCGTCCACGAAGATCGCCCCGGCCCTCCGCAGATCCTCCACCACATGCCGGTTGTGGACAATCTCTTTGCGCACCCAGATCGGAGGCCCGTATAGCTCCAGAGCGATCTTGACCACGTCGATGGCCCGCACCACGCCGGCACAAAAGCCGCGCGGTGTCAGCAAGATCACCCTCTTCCCCGTCGGCTCGCTCGAGCCCAGCTTTTGAGCGTTCATGAGGGAACTCTCTCGGATTATAGCAGGCGACCCCAATTCGGCCGCGCGGTGTTACAGTAAGGATGGAAGTTGGCCTCGGGAGGTGGAGCATGCAAGCGAAGGCCGCCTTCACACCCGAACTCCACGATGAGGAGCGGGAGCTTCTCATCGAACTGCTCGAAGCCGAGTGCCGGCGCCTGCCGGTCGAAATCCATCACAGCCACCACGGCGAGTTTAAGGAGCACCTGCGGCGGCGGCTCGCCCTGGCCGAAGCTGTTCTGGAGCGATTAAAGCAGCCGGAGAAGTGCTAGGCGCTCTGTCCGAGGCACTCCGGAAGGCTCGTGCTATAGTCGCGGTGTGAGCAAGCGAAAGGCTCTCGCACTTTTTTGCGCCGCGGCCGCGGCGGGCGCGTTCTTGTGGTTTGGCCGGGAAACACTGCGCCTTGCCTGGTTGGTGGCGCGCGGCCGCAGCCCGCACTGCTCCATCACGCAGGCCCTCCAGAGCACCGCTCACCGCCGCTCGCTCACTCAAACGAAAGATCGGATCCTCGCCGCCAGCCGCCGCCTCGAGGAGGATCCCGCCGGCTACGTTCTTTGGGAAACGCCCCACGGGAAGTTTTGGATCACGCGGGGCAATGACTACTTCCTGCCCTTCCATCTTGCCGAACAGCAGGTCGGCCTCTATGACCGGCCGGGACCCGGTGTCCGGCCCGGCGACGTGGTGCTGGACTGCGGCGCCAATGTGGGCGTCTACACGCGCCACGCGCTCGAATTGGGCGCCCGGCTGGTCGTGGCGATTGAGCCGATGCCCGACTCAGTCGAATGTTTGCGCCGGAACCTCGCTGCGGAGATTGCCGCGGGCCGTGTTATCGTCTGCCCGAAGGGCGTCTGGGACAAGGAAGACTGGCTCACGCTTTACGTGGACCCGGAAAACACCGCAGCGGCAAGCTTTCTTCACAGAGATCCGAAGGCGCGCGCCGTCGAGCGCGTTCCTCTCACCACAATCGACAATCTGGTAGCTGAGCTGGGGCTGGAGCGGGTGGACTTCATCAAGATGGACATCGAGGGGGCGGAGCCCAACGCCCTGCGGGGGGCCGTCCAGACGCTACGGCGTTTCCGCCCGCGCTTGGCACTTTCCACCTATCACGCGCCCGACCATCCAGCGGCAGTTCCGGCGCTTGTGCGCGAACTGGTTTCTGATTATCGAGGGGTTTGCGGAGCCTGCTCCGAGTCAGAGGGTAGGATCAGGCCTGAAGTCATGTTTTTCCACTGAGGCTCCGTCGGGAGACAGATCGAGGGTGGCAGCCAATACCACCCTCGGATTCCTCCAAATATGAACGCTGACGACCCGGTGCTAGCTTTGGGAGCGGCGGCGACGGGCCCATAGCCCGAGAGCCACCAGCCCAAAACCGGCAAGAGCCATGCTAGCCGGTTCAGGTGTGTAAACGGTCAGCCTGGCACGGCCCTCGTCATCATCTGTGGACCAGACGTAGAAGCCAAACCGGTCGCCGGCGTTCAAGGTGATTCCGCCGACCCACCCGCTCTGTCCCAACGGCCCATTGTTGTTTGACAATTTAGTTAGCGTCCAGCTCCAGCCGCTGCCGCTCCAAACTCCGCGGAAATATCCGGCTTGGTCATAGTAGGGGGTACGGTTATCCCATGTCTGGTACGACCACAGGAACGAGAAAATGCCCGCGGTCGACACGTCCCAGCCCACCGTCGTAAGAATTGTCCGGCCTGAACCGGTGTCACTGCCGTACAGCGTCACGCCCCACGGCGCTGCCGAAGCGTCAAACCACCCGTCCCCTCCACGCGGACGAAATTCAGCCAGCAACGGATCAAACTGCCCGCTGAAAACTACCGGGCTCGCCGACAACACGGCGGGGATCAATGACAGAACTGCGATCGCAATCAACCGGCTACGCACCCACATTTTCACTCGTGTCCTCTCCAACATACGCGTCTGTGAGCGACGGCACCTTGCGCCATCAGGTTCAGTTTACACAGCTCCCCCGAACTCGTCAAGCAAAAACTCCACCTAGTACTGAATTGGCAGGTACTAATCTGGTACTGTTCAAAACCGCGGCCGGTCTCAGCCTCTTGCGCCCGCGCCGCTCGCGCGTAGCCAGCGAGCGAACCGTTGGAGACCTTCTACGAGCTCCGTCTTCGGTCCGTAGCCGAGTAGGACACGGGCTTTGTCGATATCGGCCCAGGTCCGGGGCACCTCACCGGGCTGCTCCCGGATTCGCTTTATATTCGCCTTGACACCGAGCACCTCTTCGAGGCACCGCACTAGCTCGGCCAGGCTTACCATACGGTTGTTGCCCAGATTGATCACCTCGTAGGGCGATCCCTGGTAGTCGATCGCCGCCCGCACGCCGGCGATGATGTCATCGATATAGGTGTAGTCCCGGCTGGTCGTTCCGTCACCGAACATCGTTATCGGCTCACCCGCGAGCATCGCCCGCGCGAACTTGTGGATCGCCAGGTCCGGCCGCTGCCTGGGCCCGTAAACGGTAAAAAAGCGCAGCGCCAGGAACCGGGTCCCGTACAAATGGCTGTAGACGTGGCCCAGCAGCTCGCCGCTGACTTTCGTGGCCGCATACGGGCTGATGGGCCGCAGCACGGGAGTCGACTCCCGCCACGGAACATCCGGATTGACTCCGTAGACGCTGCTCGAAGAGGCAAACACGAACTGCCGGACTCCCCAACGCCGGGCCAGCTCGAGCAGATTCTGCGTACCCCGGACGTTGACCTCCTGGTAGGCGATCGGATCCTGAATCGATGGCCGCACGCCGGCCTTCGCGGCCAGGTGGACGATGACGTCGTAGCCGCCCTCCAGGAGGCCGGCAAGCAGGCCGAGATCCCGGATGTCGCCCTCCACCAACCGGTAGTGGTCGTTGGTCAGATGGGGAGCGATGTTTCGCCGTTTGAACTCCGCCGGGTAGAAGGGATCGAAATTGTCCACCGCGGTCACCCGCCAGCCCTCGCCGAGCAGCCGGTCGGCGAGATGGCTCCCGATGAAGCCTGCGGCCCCGGTGATCAGAGCGTGCCGGATGACGCCTCCTGGTCGCCTCTCGACGGCTTATTGCCGCCCGAGTGTACTACTCTAACACTGTAGTGCTGCGCATTTTGCTTGCTGCCGCGGGACTGGCGGTAGCCGCCTGGGGCCTCACCCATCCCGGATTCCGCGACGCCGAGGGCATCCCGACCGGAGCGCTCTGCCTGCCGGTCTCGGCGGGCGCGGCTCTTGCTGTGCTCGCCGCCGGATGGAGGAGGCCCTGGCGGCAGGCTGCGGCCTGGTTCGCGCTGGCCCTGGTGGGACAAGCTGCCTCGCTCCAGATGATCGACGCAGGCGTGCGCCTGCACTACCAGCATTATCGACCGCTCGGTTGGCTGCTGGAGCACAGGCCGTGGCTGACGGCCTTGGTCGCCCTGCAAGCCCTTGCCGTGTTGGCCGGCTGGCGCTCCCGGCTCCGGCCCTTCCTCAGTTGGCTGCGGCGCAATTTTCGCCTCTGGCAGGTGGCCGGCCTGGCGCTGGTGCTCTGGTTCCCCGCGGCTACGGTCTCCGAAGACGTCCGCTTCTATGTCGCCGAACTCGCTTTTGCCGCCCTGCTTCAGACCCTTGCGCTGCTGAACATCATCCTGGTGGCCTGGAGCCTGCCGGAAGGCCGCCTGGCCGCCGCATCGCGCTTTGCGCCGGAGTCGCCCGACACGCGCCGCGGCGAGCGCGGGCCCGACCGGCTCGCCCTGGCGGCTGCCGTTTGGGTGAGTTGCCTGGCCGCCGCGCTGAGCTGGTTCTCTTACGAACGGCACCCGCATATCCCCGACGAAGTGGTCTATCTGATCCACGCCCGCTACTTCGCCGAAGGAAAGCTGTGGTTGTCGCCTCCGCCCGTTCCAGCGGCCTTCGACATCGATTTGATGAACCTGGAGCCGGACCGGTGGTTTTCGCCGGTGCCTCCGGGCTGGCCTGCCGTGCTCGCCCTCGGCGTGCTCGCCGGTGCACCCTGGTTGGTCAACCCGCTGCTGGCCGGCCTCAACGTCCTGCTCGCCTTCGCCCTCCTCCGCCGGCTCTACGATCGCTCCTTGGCGCGCCTCTCGCTCCTGCTGCTCGCCTGCTCGCCCTGGCATGTGTTCATGGCGATGAACTTCATGACGCACACCCTCACGCTCACGCTGGCTCTGGCCGCCGGCCTGGGCCTGATGCGCGCTATGCGCCAGGGCAAGCCAGGGTGGGCCGCCGTGGCCGGGCTGGGCGCTGCGGGCGCCGGGCTGGTGCGCCCCCTGGAAGGGTTCACCCTCGGCTGCCTGCTGGCGCTCTGGCTTCTCGCCGCCCGGCAGAATCTCCGGCAAAAGTTCACCGCTCTGGCCGCGTTTGCCGCCGGCGGAATCCTCCTCGGGGCGCCCGCGCTTGTTTATAACCGCCTGCTTACGGGCGATGCGCTCAAGTTCCCGATCATGGCCTACACCGACAAGTATTACGGGCCGAATTCGAACGCACTCGGATTCGGACCCGATCGAGGCCTGGGCTGGGCCATCGACCCCAATCCCGGCCACAGCCCCTTCGACGCGCTGGTGAACGCCAACCTGAACACCTTCTCGATCAACATCGAACTATTCGGCTGGAGCACGGGCTCGCTGTGGTTAGCCGCCCTCTACCTGTTCTCCGGGCGGCTGCGCAGGCCGGACTGGCTTATGCTGGCGCTGTGCGCGGCCATCTTCGCCGTCCACTTTTTCTACTACTTCAGCGGGGGACCGGACTTCGGGGCCCGCTATTGGTATCTGATGCTGATCCCGCTCATCGCCTTCACCGCCGGCGGGCTGGCGCGCCTCGAAGAACTACTGCCGGCAGCCGAAAAACGCATCCGCGCCGGCCTGGCGGCACTGTGCCTGATGGCGCTCGTCAACTATTTCCCCTGGCGCGCCATCGACAAGTACCACCACTACGAGCACATGCGCCCCGACGTGCGGGAGCTGGCCCGCAAGCTCGATTTCGGAGCTTCGCTCGTGCTGGTCCGCGGCGACCGCCACCCGGACTACGCCTCCGCCGCGGTCTACAATCCGCTGGAGTTGCGCGCGCCGGTGCCGGTGTATGCCTGGGACCGCAACCCGCAAGTGCGCCGCCAAGTGATCGAGGCCTACCGGGATCGTCGCATCTGGATTCTCGAGGGACCCACGCGCACCGGCGCGGGCTACCGCGTCGCAGCCGGCCCGCTCAGCCCCGAGGCCGCCCTGGCGCTGTCGGAAACCCCATGAGCAGCCACGCGACCGGGTATCCGGCTTGGCCGTCGCCGGAGGGCCTCTTTGCGGGCGTGCGCGTGCTGGTCACCGGGGCCGCGGGCTTCATCGGTCGCTGGGTGGCCCGCCGTCTCAGTCAAGCCGGCGCGGATTTGGTCCTGCCGGTACTGGAACGCAGCACGGCTGAGGCGGTCTTTGCCCGCTACGGCATCCGTGGGACAATAGTCGAATTGGATTTGGGGAGTCAGCAGAGCCTGGAGCGGCTTCTCGGAGAGGCAAGACCGGCCGTGCTCATCAACCTCGCCGGCTACGGCGTCAACCGGAGCGAGCGGGAGGAACCTTTGTTTTGGCGGATCAATGCGGACCTGCCGGCCGCGCTGGCGCGCGCGATATCGAGGCACCGCGAACGCGGTTGGCCGGGCGCAGCTCTGGTGCACGCCGGCTCGATCGCCGAGTACGGACCGATCGGCGGGAACCTGGCGGAGGACTCTGAAGCGCGGCCAGTGACGCTTTACGGCAAGACCAAGCTTGCCGGCACGAGTAGCCTGGCCGAGGTTTGCCGCGATCGCGGCCTCCCGGCGGTGACTGCGCGGCTCGCTACAGTGTACGGACCCGGCGAGCAGCCCGGCCGGCTGCTGCCGACGCTGCTGGCCGCCGGAGCCGGGCCGGTGCCGCTCAGCGCCGGCCTGCAAAAGCGCGATTTCACCTATGTCGAGGACGTGTCCGAGGGCATACTGCGGTTGGCTGCGAGCCGCCCCGCGCCCGGGGAAGTCGTCAATCTGGTGACCGGCGTTCTGACCACCGTTCGCGAATTCGCCGAGATCGCGGCCCGGGTGCTTGAAATCGAGCCGGAGCGCCTCAACTTCGGCGTCCTGCCCACGCGCCCGGACGAGGAGATGGATCATTTGCCTGTCACCAACGCCCGGCTGCGCCGGCTCACGGGCTGGACGCCGCCGACCGGCATTGCCGAGGGAGTGCGCCGCACGCGCGACTTTCTCGCCCTCGCCTCTCAAGGAGACCGCCGATGAGCGATCGCCGCGAGCCCGACCTGTCGCTCGTGTTGCCCTGTTACAACGAAGAGGCTCTGGTCCGCCAGACCGCCACCCGCCTCATCGACGCCTTCCGCGCCGCCGGAATCGATCTCGAGCTGGTGCTGGTGGACAACGGCTCGAGCGACGCCACCGGGGAGATCATCGACGAGATGGTGGCCGAAGGCCTGCCGGTGGTCAAAGCGGCGGTGGAGGTCAACCAGGGCTACGGCCTGGGAGTGCTCACGGGTCTGCGCTGCTCGCGGGGGCGCTTCGTGGGTTTCATGTGCGTGGACGACCAGGTTCACCCCCACGACGTGGTCCGCCTCTACGAGGTCGCCGCCAAGGCCAAGACGCCCAAATTGTTCAAGGTGCGCCGCCGTTTCCGCCTGGACGGGCGCTTCCGGCGCATCGTTTCGTTCGCCTACAACCTGCTCGCCACGCTGCTGTTCGGCAACCTCGGCTCGACCGATCTCAATGCCAATCCCAAGATCCTGCCCCGCGCCCACCTGGAAGCGATGAAACTCTCCTCCAAGGACTGGTTCCTCGATGCGGAGGTGATGATCAAGGCCAAGCGGATGGGCCTGCCGGTCTATGAAATGAACGTCTTCGCCCTGATGCGGGCCGAAGGCGTCTCCCACGTGCGGCCCGCCACGTGCCTGGAGTTCCTGCGAAACCTGGTTCACTATCGCTTCGGCGAGGGGCGCAAGGCGCTGGAAGTGCCGCGCGCCGATCAGATCACCGCCCCGCTTGGCGCCGCGGACGCCGGCCAGAAGGTGAGCGCAAAGCGGTGAGGGCCCCCCTCCATCGGAAGCGGTCCACCTGTCGCGGCTGCGCGAGCTCGCGCCTGCGGATGTTCCTCTCGCTCGGCGAAATGCCTCTGGCGAACTCCTTTCTCGCCGACCCCTCCGAGTTCGACACCGAAAAGCGCTTTCCGCTGGAGGTCTACTTTTGCGAGGACTGCACGCTGGTACAGCTCCTGGATGTCATCGACCCGGAGGTGCTGTTCTCCAATTACGTTTACGTTTCGGGAACCTCCGAGACCACGCGGGCCCACTATCGCCGCTATGCCGAGGCGATCGTCGAGCTGCTCGGCCTCGGCCCGGCCGACCTGGTGGTCGAGGTGGCGAGCAACGACGGAAGCCTGCTCGAGGAGTTCCAGCGCCGCGGCGTGCGGGTGCTGGGCGTAGAGCCGGCCCGCAACATCGCCGAGCAGGCCAACCGCAATGGCATTCCCACTGTCGAGCAGTTCTTCAACTCCGCGCTGGCGGTAGAGCTGCGTGAGGCACACGGCCCCGCCCGAGCCGTCCTGGCCAACAACGTGCTCGCCCATGTCGACGATCCGGTCGATTTCCTAACCGGCTGCCGGGAGCTCATCGATGGCGATGGCCTGGTGATCGTCGAGGTGCCTCATCTCAAAGAGCTGATCCTCAACCTCGAGTACGACACGATTTATCACGAGCACCTGTGCTACTTCTCGGCTGCGGCTCTGATCCGGCTGGCCGAGGCGGCGGGGCTCACCATCGTGCGCATGGATCGCGTGCCCGTGCACGGCGGTTCGCTCCGCATTTATGCCGGTCGAGCCGGGCGCGGGCGCGAGACGGGCGCCGGCGCGCTCGAGCTGGCGCGCGAGGAGCGGGAGCTGGGCCTCAGCGACGCCGCGCGCTACGAGCGCTTCGCCGGCGATGTCGCCGGAAACCGGCGCCGCCTGCTCGATTTGCTCGAGTCGCTTCGCGCCCAGGGACGGACGCTCGCCGGCTACGGCGCGCCCGCCAAGGGCAACACGCTGCTCAATTACTGCGGCATCGATACGCGGCTGCTGCCCTTTACCGTGGATCGGAATCCGTGGAAAGTGGGGCGGTACACGCCCGGCATGCACATCCCGGTGTTGCCTGTGGCGGCGCTCGAGGAGCGCCGCCCGGATTACACCTTGATTCTGCCCTGGAACATCGCCGGGGAGATCATCGCCCAGCAGGCCGGTTACCGGCGCGCGGGCGGGCGCTTCATCCTCCCGATTCCGGAACCTCGCATCCGAGACGTATGAAGGTCGTGATTCTGGCCGGCGGGCGCGGCACGCGCCTGAGCGAAGAAACCACCACCAGGCCCAAGCCGATGGTCGAAATCGGCGGCCGCCCCATCCTCTGGCACATTATGAACATCTACGCCAGCCACGGCTACAAAGATTTCCTCGTGGCCTGCGGCTACAAAGGCGAGATGATCAAGGAGTACTTCCACAATTTCTCGATCTTGAACAGCGACTATGTCGTCAATCTTCGCGACGGCTCGCGCGAGATCGTGAGCGGCTCCGGGCTGGACTGGCGCGTCGGCCTGATCGACACCGGTTTGGAGACGATGACGGGCGGCCGCCTGCTCCGGCTGCGCCCGTGGCTCGCCGAGGGGACATTCATGGTCACCTACGGCGACGGCGTGGGCGATATCGACATTACAGGCCTGGTTGCCTTCCACCGCCGCCATGGCAAGCTAGCCACCGTCACCGCGGTGCACCCGCCGGCGCGCTTCGGCGGCCTGGTGCTCGACGGCGACGGCGTCGTCGAGTTCTCCGAGAAGCCCCAGACCGGCGAGGGCTGGATCAACGGCGGCTTCTTCGTCTTCGAGCCGGGCGTCCTCGACTACCTCACCGGTGACGACACCATCCTGGAACGCGAGCCGCTCGAGCGGCTAGCCCGCGAAAGCCAGCTCATGGCGTGGCGTCACACCGGTTTCTGGCAGCCCATGGACACGCTGCGCGAAAAGGAACTGCTTGAAACCCTTTGGGCCTCCGGCAAGGCCCCCTGGAAGATCTGGAAGTGAGTTTCTGGAGCGACCGCAACGTCTTTGTCACCGGCGCCACCGGCCTGCTCGGTTCCTGGCTGGTCGAGGCGCTCCTCGAGCACGGGGCCCAGGTCACCTGCCTGGTTCGCGACTGGGTGCCCGCGAGCAAGCTGGTCCGCGACGGGCTGCTCGAGCGCACCAATGTGGTCCGCGGCGAACTCGAGGATCTGGCGCTGCTCGTCCGCGCGCTGAACGAGTACGAGATCGACACGGTCTTCCATCTGGGCGCCCAGACGATCGTGGGCGCCGCCAACCGCTCGCCGGTCGCGACCTTCGAGAGCAACGTCGCAGGCACCTGGAATCTGCTCGAGGCCTGCCGCCTGATGCCGAAGCGGATCGAACGGATCGTCATCGCCTCGAGTGACAAGGCATACGGGGCGCACCCCAGGTTGCCCTATACGGAGGAGTTCCCCCTTCAGGGGCGCTACCCCTACGATGCCTCGAAGGCCTGCGCCGAACTGGTGGCCTTCTCCTACTTCCACACCTACGGCCTGCCCCTGGCCATCACGCGCTGCGGGAATCTGTTCGGGGGCGGAGACCTGAACTTCAACCGGCTGGTGCCCGGGACCATCCGGGCGGCCCTGCGCGACGAGCCGCCCGTGATCCGCAGCGACGGCACGCTCGTGCGCGACTACTTCTATGTCCGCGACGCCGTCAGCGCATATCTCCTGCTGGCGGAGAATCTCCCCCACCGGGACCTGCTCGGCGAGGCCTTCAACTTCGGCAACGAGCGCCCGCTCTCGGTGCTCGAGATGGTGCGGCTGATCCTGGACCTTTGCGGCAAGACAACGCTCGAGCCGAAGATCCGGAACGAGGCCACTCACGAGATTCCCGAGCAGGCGCTCGATTGTTCGAAGGCGCGCCGCCTGCTCGGCTGGCAGCCCCGGTACACGCTCGAAGAGGCGCTCCGGGAGACGATTCAGTGGTACTGGGAGCGGTCGGTGGCTGAGCGTTCGCACCCGCTAGTGGGAGGGCACGCCTGAGGATGAGTCGCCCCGCGGTGGCCATCCTGGGCGCCGGGCCGGCGGGCCTGGGGGCGGCCCTCCGGCTGTCGCGCCGCGGCGTATTCGACGTAGCCGTGTTCGAGCGCGGGCGCTCGGTCGGGGGCAACGCGGGCTCGTTTGAAGTCGATGGGCTCAGAGTCGATTACGGCAGCCACCGGCTTCATCCCTCCTGCCAGCCGGAGATTCTCGCCGACATCCGCACCCTGCTCGGAGCCGACTTGCTCGACAGGCCCCGCCACGGCCGCATCCGCCTGCGGGGCCGCTGGGTCCATTTCCCGCTCCAGCCCCTCGACCTCATGCGGAATCTGCCGGTGGGTTTTCTGGCCGGCGTCGCGGGTGACGCCCTGATCAAGCCCTTGCGGCTGAAGGCAGGCGACTCGTTCGCGAGCGTGCTCGAGCGCGGCCTCGGCCGCACCATCTGCCGCGATTTTTACTTCCCCTACGCGGTGAAGATGTGGGGCCTGGCGCCGGAGGAGATCGACCCCGTGCAGGCCGAGCGGCGCGTCTCCGCCGGCTCGCTGGTGAAGATGGCGCGCAAGATCCTCCATGCCGTGCCGGGATTCAAACCGCCCGGGGCAGGCCGCTTCTACTATCCGCGCCGGGGCTACGGCCAGATCAGCGAGGCATACTTCGAGGCCGCGCGTCGCGCCGGCGTCGAGGTGCATTTCGGAACGACGGTCACAGCCGTGGAATGGCGCGACGGCCGCGCCCTGGCGGTGCGGGCGTCTTCGGCGGAGGCGGAGTTGCGCCTGGAGACGCAGCAGGTCCTCTCGACGATTTCGCTGCCCGTACTGGTGCGCGCGCTCGATCCGCCCGCGCCGCCTGTGGTGCTCGAGGCGGCAGGCGCGCTGCGCTACCGGGCGATGATCCTCATTTACCTGGTGCTCGAGGCTGACCGCTTCACCGAGTACGACGCGCACTACTTCCCGGAGCTCGACATCCCGATCACGCGCCTGTCGGAGCCCAAGAATTATTCGCTTGCCGACGCGCCGGGCATGACGGTTCTTTGCGCGGAGCTGCCCTGCCGCACGGCTGACCCGGTCTGGAGCGCCTCCGACGGGGAGCTGGGGCAGCTCGTGCTGGGAGCGCTGGAACGCGCGGCGATCCCCGTGCGCGCGCCTCTGCGGCGCGTCCTCACCCGCCGGCTCGAACAAGCCTACCCGATTTACCGGCGCGGGTGGCGCGAGCCCTTCGACCGCATCGACGAGTTCCTCGATTCCATTGATGGCCTGATCACGTTCGGCCGCCAGGGCCTGTTCGCCCACGACAACACCCATCACGCCCTCGCCATGGCCTACGCCGCCGCCGATTGCCTCGACGAGCAGGGTGAGTTCGACCGCAGGCGCTGGGCGGCGCACCGGCTCGAGTTCCAGTCTCACGTGGTCGAAGACTGACACGCCCGCGGCGGTTAAGATGAGGGGTTATGCCTCGAAGCCGCACCCCCGTGATGGCGGGCAACTGGAAGATGTACAAGACGCCCGCCGAAACCGTTGCCTTCTTTGAGCAGTTCCTGCCACTCGTGGCCGGCGCGGATCACCGCCGGATCGTCATCTGTCCGCCCTTCGTCAACCTGGCCGCGGCCGTGCAGGCCAGCGCGCAAAGCGCTGTCGAGATCGGCGGGCAGGATCTGTACTGGGAGCGCGAAGGCGCCTACACCGGCGAGGTGTCCGGCGAGATGCTGGCGGCGGTGGGCTGCCGCTGGGTGATCGTCGGACACAGCGAGCGCCGGCAGTACTTCGGCGAAACCGACGCTTCGGTTTTGAAAAAGACCGCCGCGGCGCTCCGCGCGGGCCTGACGCCGATCGTCTGCGTCGGCGAGCGGTTAGAGGAGCGCGAAGCGGGCCGGACCGAGCAGGTGCTGGCTCGCCAGTTTGCCGGCGGCGTCGCCGGCCTGTCTGCCGAAGAGTTCGCGCGGATCGTCATCGCCTACGAGCCGGTCTGGGCCATCGGAACCGGCAAGACCGCCACGCCCCAGATCGCCGCCGAGGCCCATGCCTTCCTCCGTGCGCAGGCCCGTGCGCGCTATGGCGAGACCGCAGCGGCGGGACTGCGGATTCTCTACGGCGGCAGCGTCAAGCCGTCGAACATCCAAGGCCTGATGGCCGAGGAGGAGATCGACGGGGTGCTGGTGGGCGGGGCGAGCCTGGAGCCGGCCTCCTTTGCCGCCATCGTCGGCTGGGAAAATGGGGACAGTATACTCAATCCCCAATTTCGGCCCGCCTGAGCCCCAGAAATTCGGGATTGAGTGTACTGTCACCGAATTTCCATGGGCCGCATACGGATCTTGCCGGACGCTGTCGCCAACAAGATCGCTGCCGGCGAGGTGGTCGAGCGGCCCGCTTCGGTGGTCAAGGAGCTGCTCGAGAACTCGCTCGATGCCGGCGCCGGCTCGGTACGCATCGAGGTGGAGAAGGGGGGCCGCCGGCTCATCCGCGTCGTCGACGACGGCTGCGGGATGATGCGCGACGACGCGATGCTGGCCTTCGAACGCCACGCCACGAGCAAGCTGGCGGATGCGGGCGATCTGCTGGCGATCGCGACTCTTGGTTTTCGCGGTGAAGCACTGCCCTCCATCGCCGCCGTCTCCCGGCTGGAGCTCATCACCAAAACGGCGAATGAGCAAGTGGGCACACGGGTGGAGATCGCGGGCGGAAAGCTGCTGCGCTGTGACGATGCGGCCTCGCCGGTCGGGACGGCCGTGACCGTGCGCGACCTGTTCTATAACGTCCCGGCGCGGAAGAAATTCCTGCGCTCGGAGCAAACTGAGCTGGCGCAGATCGCCTCCCTGGTCACGCACCACGCGCTGGCGCACCCGGAGAAGAGCTTCGAACTCCGCCATGAAGGCAAGCCGCTGCTCGAGGCACCGGCCGTTGCGACACCCGGCGAGCGCGTCTTTCAAATCTTCGGCAGCCAGACCTTTGCCGAGCTGATCGAGCTCGCCGAGCGCACGGCGACGCTGGAGGCGCCCGCGGCGGAAGGACAGCCTCCGGAGCAGCGCCGCTTCCGTCTCACAGGCTTCATCAGCCGCCCGCAGCTCCGCAAGCTCAACCGCAACTCGTTATTCATCTTCGTCAACCGGCGTCCGGTGCGCGACCGGCTGATTCTGCATGCCATCGCTGCGGCCTACCACAACGTGCTCCCGCCCGGCGCCTATCCGGTGGCCCTGCTTTTTCTCGACTGCGACTACGACGAGGTGGACGTCAATGTCCACCCGGCGAAAGCCGAGGTTCGCTTCCGCCACGCCGGCTTCGTCCACGACTTCATCCGTGACGCCGTGCGGGCGCAGCTCGTCGAATCGCGCCCGGCCTCGAGCCTTCCCGCGGCGGTGATGAAGCCGCCCCAGCCGGCCGCCGAGCTGCCCTTCTCCGATTTCACACAAGCGATCGAGAACCAGAGCTTCGACCGCCCGCCAAGCGAGCTCGAGGCTCCGGCCGGCGAACAGCCCCCTGAAATCACGCTCCGTTCGCCGGCTGCCCCCGCTCCGCGGCTCGATTTCGGCTCCGCACCCATCGAGCTCCCGGAGCAGGCGGGCCAGGTCCGGCTGAAGATCCCCGACAGCCACGGCCCTTTGCCTGAGGGCGCCTGGCAACCGGAGGCGCCCGATCTGGCGGCGCTCCGAGATCTCCGGCCGCTCGGCCAGCTCCATAACAGCTTCATCGTTGCCGCAGGCGCCGACGGGCTCTGGATCATCGACCAGCATGTGGCTCACGAGCGGATTCTCTTCGAGCACCTGTTGCGCCAGCGGGCCTCGGGAAGCGTCGAGCGCCAGCAGCTGCTGTTGCCGATCGTGCTCGAGCTCACGCCGGCGCAGATGGCCGACTACGAGCGCATTGCGCAAGAGCTGGCCGCCTCGGGCTTCGACATCGAGCCGTTTGGGGCGCGCGCCCTGGCGGTGAAGGCGGCCCCGGCGGCCTTGTCGGCCGCCGACATCGAGAACGTCGTTTTCGAGATTCTCGAGATCGCCGAGAGCGAGCTGCGCCGGCTCTCGCTCGAGGACCTGCGCCGCGCCGTAGCGGCGTCGGTGGCCTGTCGCGCGGCCATCAAGGTGAATACGCCGCTCGAGCCGGCCAAGATCGACTGGCTGCTTCAGGCGCTGGCGCGGACCGACTGCCCGATGAGCTGCCCGCACGGCCGGCCCATCGCCCTGCGTTACGCGACGCGCGAGATCCTAAAGAGCTTCCACCGGATCTGAGCGGCCGCGCGAGCTCACCACTCGACGCGGCCCACCACGATATGGTGCATGCGCGAGGTGCCGATGTCGGAGAAGCTGCCGCGCCCGATCCCGGCGAAGGTGCCGAAATTGGCCCGGTTAGTCAGGTTGAAGACCGAGTTTGGATCAGCAAACTGCGGCTCTTTCGTCGGGTTGTTGACGTCCCAGCGGAGCTGGAAGCGCACACGCTCGGTAATGTTGAACCATTTCGACATCGACAACTGCGTCCACTTCAACCCTGGCGCCTCGAAGGTATTCCGGCCCAGGTTCCCTGCCGTGAACGGGTCCGGATAGGCAAAGGCATCCCAGTTGAAGTAGCGGTTCTGCGCGCTGAGCGGGAACCGATGGGGGCCGATGTCCCAGTTCTTGACCACGCCTTGCTGGTGCGGCAAGACGGCATTGGGCCGGCGTACGCCGGGCAGGTAGCGGTGCGGGCTGCCGTCGAAGGTGACGCTCACCGGCGGCCCGCTCTGGAAGGTCTGCGTCCAGGCAAAATCCCAGCCGCCAAAGGCCCAGTGACTCCAACCGCCCGAGTTCATCCACCGGCGTCCCTTGCCGAAGGGTAACTCCGCGGTGAAGACGCTGACGAAACGATGCCGGATATCGTAATTGGCTCGCCCTTTCTCCAGACTCCGGTTGTACCAGGTGATGCCGGAGGCGCCGCCGTCGGCATCGGCATTATTCAAGGTCTTGCCCCACTGGTAGAAGGCATTGAGCGTCACGCCCGACGAATAGCGCTTTTCGAAGCGCAGCGTGCCCATATGATGCGTGTTGTGGCCGTAGTTGGCGTAGTGCTGGATGCTGCCGAACTGGGTAAAGGGCTTGTAGTTCTGCACCGCCTGGAAGATCTGGTTCAACACCGCCAGGTCACGCGAGATGTCCAGTCGCACGACGTTGATGTCCCAATTGTTGAGCAACCCGATGCCGGCCGAGCCCTGGTAGAGGAGCTCCGTCACCCAGGTGGGCGAGAGCTGGTATTGGATGCCGGCCGACCACATCTGCACGTACGGCAGTCGCATGTTCGGGTCATACCAGGAAGCGGCCCGGCCGGCATAGTTGGTGCCCTGGAAGGGAACGCTGCCGTCGGGCGCCAGAGTGAAACGGATGGGCGGCGGGCCCTGAGACAGGTAAAAGGCCACGCGCGGGTCGCCCGGCGGGGGTTGCACTACTGCGGTCGCCAAATACTCCTCGAAATTCTGGTTGGTGCCGTTGGTCATCAGGTCGACGTGAGTGATGCCGTAGCTCGCCCGGAAGACCGCCCGCGGATGGAAGGTCCAGGCCATGCCCAGGCGAGGCGCGAAGTTGTTCAGATCCTTGCCGGCCAGCGGGCGCTTGCCGTGCACGATGGCTCCCGCCCGCCCGGTGAGCGGATCGATCGCCGCCGGATCGAACTGGGACTGCTGGCCGTATTTGGTAATGAAGGGCGATTCGTAGCTCCAGCGCACGCCGAGCTCGAGCGTCAAGTTGCGCGCGGGCCGCCAACTGTCCTGCACGTACCAGGCGTGATGCCACCAACGCGGTAGCCAGGTCGCGGCATTATCGGTAAAATCCGCCCGGATGACCGAACCCAGCAGAAATGCGGCGAAGTCGTTGCCCGTGTTCGGGCGAAACGGAAAATCGGTGCCGCCCATCCGGTAGCGGCCCGAAGGGAAGGTCTCGGCCAGCGCATTGTAACGCGTGCGGATCAGCTCGTAGCCGAGCTTGAAGGTGTGCCGGTTGTAGACCTTCGTAAAGTTTTCCTGGAAGGTGAAGTCCTCGCCGACTTCCTGGCTTCTTCCCCCGGGACCGAAACCGTAGAAGCGCGCGCCGCCGGCGGTGAGGAAATCGGGAAAGGTTCGCGAGTCGACGTTGGGAATGCCCAGTTTGCCCGCCCAGCCTTGCCCGTAGGTTTCCGGAGTTGCCGTGAAGGTCCGCCGGTTCATGCCGAGGCGAATCTCGTTGATCATCGTGGGGCCGAGGGTGTAAGTGTCAGAAATCACGATGTTGTGCTGCTTGATGGGTTGGACGTAGATGTTGCCGTAAAGGGTGTTCACCTCTTCGCGCAACGGCCGCACCGGCCGAGTCAGGCTCCGGTGGTCCACCAGCGAGTAGCGCCCGAAGATCTTGTGCATGGAAGTGAACTGGTGGTCGATCTTGGCGTCGTAACGCCGAAAGTCGTAGGCGCCGAAAGCGGGAATGGTGAGATTGTTGTTCGGTCCGTTGGCCGTGATGTCGCCCGTCTGGGTCTGGTCGCGCCAGGGCTTGAGCTCGAGGACCTTGCGCGCCACGGGATCGAAGCGGGCCTGCGGGATGCGGTTGCCCGGGAACGGATCGCGCACCCAGGTGTTGCCCTCCAGGCGCGTCGAAGCCGGGTCGTAGATCGGCAGGCCGCGCCCGCCAAAGGAAAAATCACCGGCGTACATCTCGGGCGAAGGCACCGTGCCGATGAACGTCTCCGATACCTTCTCCCAGTGCTGCTGGAAGCCGAAGAACCAGAAGGTCTTATCCTTTCGGATCGGCCCGGAAGCCGTGGCGCCCCACTCGTGATAATCGAAGGCGCCGGTGCGCGGCAACTGTTCAAGGAAGGCCCGGTGGATCAACTTGCCGTTGGTGTAGCGGTCCTCGACCGAGCCATGGAAAGCGTTGGTGCCGCTTTTGAAGACCGCGGTGAACAGTCCGCCGGCCGAATGGCCGAATTCGGCCGGCGTGCCCGTGGTCCACAGCTTGAACTCCTGGATGGAGTCGAGCGAGGTGATCATCGTCCGCGTATAGTCGCCGACCTGACCCACGACCGGCTCCTTGGCGTTGACGCCGTCCAGGGCGTAGCCGAGGGCGCGCTGGCGCTGGCCGACGGCATGCTGCCCGTTGATGTTGGTCATGCCGGGCATGTAGAGCAGGACGCGGTGCATGAACTTCTGCATGACCGGCAGGCGCACCACCAGCTTGCTTTCGAGGATCTGGCCGCTGCCCGCCGTCTCGGTCTCGAGCAGCGGGACCGCCGCCTCGACCCGCACCGACTCGGCGACGCTTCCGAGCTCGAGCTGGACATCGACGCGGAGCTGCTCGTTGATGCGCGCCACGATGCCGCTGCGCACGAAGGTTTTGAAGCCCTGCGCCTCGACGGTGAGCTCGTAGTTGCCCGAGCGCAGATTGGGCAGATAGTAGGCGCCAACGGAGTTGGTCTCGGTTTCGTAGACAAACGAACGGCCGACATCGACCGCGCGCACCTTGGCGCCGGGCACGACGGCGCCGGTGGCGTCGGTGACGGTGCCGAGCAGCGTCGCGGTGCCCGTCGTCTGCGCCAGGATGACGCCGCTCAGCAGCAGCAACCCGAGCGAGGCCGCAAAAACACGAAGCCTCAAGCCGTGTGTACGTCGCATAAAATCACCCCGGCTCGTGATCTTATCACCGGCCGAGGAGGCTGTCAATGAAATTTTACATTTCACGATGTGAAATATGGGCCCGGCTTCGGATACTCTAGGAACGTGCCGTCCCGGGCGAAACCTCCGCGCGCGCGGCCGGTTCAAGTCGTCGTCAAGACCTTCGAAATCCTGGAGGCGCTCGACCGCTTTGGCGAACCGGGAGCCCCGCTCGGCGAGCTCGCGGAAGCCGTGCGCCTGCCCAAGCCGACGGTCTATCGCATTCTCCGCACGCTCGAGCCGCTCGCCTACGTGGTCGTCGACGGGCGCCGGTACCGGTTGGGCGACCGCCTGAGAGAGCTCGGGCAGCCCTCGCTGGCCACCGCGATCACCCGGCTGGCCCGGCCGGCGATGGCGCGGCTGCTGGCTCGCTTCGAGCATACGGTGAATCTCGCGATCGTCGAGGGCGATCAGCTTGTTTACAAGTGCATGCTCGAGGGCTTGCGCTCCGTCCGGATGCAATCCATTCCCGGCTCCTACATCCCGATGACGCGCTCGGCGCTGGGCAAGTGTATCCTCGCCTACCAGCCTCCTGAGCAGATCGAACGGGTCGCACGCCGCGAGCAGTATGCGCGCGACGCCGCCGATCCGCGACTGAGGAAGCTCATGCGGGAATTGGCGCGGGTGCGCCAGCGGGGATACGCCATCGACGATCAGGAAGTCGAGGCGGGACTGCGCTGCGTCGGTTGCGCCATCTTTGACAAAGAGGGCCGGCCGGTGGCGTCGATCAGCGTCTCGGGCGCGAGCAGTCTGTTGAGCATGCCCGAGATGCGGCGTATCGGGGCCGCCGTGCGGCAGGCCTGCCAGGAGGTCTCCGCGGGACTCGGCCACGCGCCGCCGGAACCCTAATTGGGGACAGTATACTCAATCCCCATTTCCGCGGCCCGGCCTGTTCCGCCGGAGGGTATACTGGAGTTTAAAAGCGGCAGAGAGGCAAGGGGGTTAGGATGAAGCGCCACGCCAAGTTCGTCGCCGTCGTTGCCGTGATTATCGGCTCTCTGGTCTGGCTCGCCCTGGGCGGCATCAACGAGTCGAAAACCTATTACAAGACCGTCGCCGAACTGCGCGAGATGGGCGACCGGGCGCTCGAGAAACGGCTTCGCGTCGCCGGGGACGTCGAAGAGGGCTCGATCGTCCGAACGGGCCGCGAAGTCCGCTTCGTGCTCCGGCAGGACGATCTCCGGCTCACGGTGATTTACGACGGCGCCGAACCGTTGCCGGACACGTTCCGCGACGGGGCCCAGGCGCTGGCCGACGGCAAGATGGGCGAAGACGGCGTCTTCCGCGCCAGCAAGATCCAGGCGAAATGCGCTTCCAAGTATGAAGCCAAACCCGGCTCGGAACCCCTGCGGCGCATCTCGCGGACCATGTAAGAGGGTTCAAATCAAAGGGGCTCTATTTTCATGGAGAATCTGGGCGCTCTGGCAATCCTGCTGGCCTTCGCGCTGGCCGTTTACTCAATCGCGGCCTCGATCGTCGGAAAGCTGAAGAGCCGGCCGTACCTCATCGTTAGCGCCGAGCGGGCGGTCTACGCGATCTGGTTCCTGCTGACTTTCGCCTCGGCGCTGCTGGTCCACGCCCTCCTCACGGATGACTTTCGCCTGGCTTACGTGGCCGGGCACAGCAACCGCGACCTGCCCGTGCTTTACAAGTTCGCCGCCTGGTGGGGCGGCCAGGAAGGCTCGCTGCTGTTCTGGTCCTGGATCCTGGCCTCCTACGCCGCGGTGGTCGTCTACACGAACCGGCGCCGCTTCCGCGACATGATGCCTTACGTCACCGCGACGTTGATGGTGACGATGGCATTCTTCCTGTTGCTCATCGGCTTCGTCGTGAGCCCGTTCAAGGTGCTGGCCGTCGGCCGCGAAGTGGTTGCCGCGCCGGACGGCCGGGGACTGAATCCGCTGCTTCAGTACTGGGCGATGGCACTGCATCCGCCGGCGCTGTATCTGGGCTTTGTCGGCTTCGTGGTGCCTTACGCCTTTGCCATGGGATCGCTCATTACTCGACAGCCGGGCGACGCCTGGATTCACACCACGCGCCGCTGGACGCTCGTCACCTGGGGCTTTCAGAGCGCGGGAATTCTGCTCGGAGCCGGCTGGGCCTATGCGGTTCTGGGCTGGGGCGGCTACTGGGGCTGGGACCCGGTGGAGAACGCATCGCTGCTGCCCTGGCTGACGGCGACCGCCTTCCTGCACTCGGTGATGATGCAGGAGAAGAAGGGAATGATGAAGGTCTGGAACATGGTGCTGGTCTCGGCCACCTTCATCCTGTGCATCTTCGGCACCTTCATCACGCGCAGCGGTCTGATCAGCTCGGTGCATTCGTTCGCGCAGTCGCCCATCGGCTATTACTTCGCCGTGTTCCTGGCGCTGCTCGTCGCCGGTACGGCGTGGCTGATCCTGGACCGGCTGGATTATTTGAAGAGCGAATCGCAGCTTGAAAGCGTGGTCTCGCGCGAGTCCTCCTTTCTGTTCAACAACCTGATCCTGGTGGCGAGCTGCTTTGCGGTGCTCTGGGGCACGCTGTTCCCCGTGATTTCGGAGGCCTTCACCGGCGAGCAGATCACCGTCGGGCCGCCGTTTTTCAACCGGGTGAACATCCCCATCGGCCTGTTCCTTTTGTTTCTCACCGGCGTCGGGCCGCTCATCGCCTGGCGCAGAAGCTCGCTCGAGAGCTTGCGCCGGGCCTTCTTGTGGCCCGTGATCGGCGCGGTGGCGACCGCCATACTGCTGGTGGCATTCGGCGTCCGCCACTTCTACGCCGTGATGTGCTTCTCGCTGTGCACCTTCGTCGCCTGGACCATCGTGGCGGAGTTTTACAAGGGCGCGCGGGCCATCCGCAGCCGCACGGGCAAGAATTGGGCGATGGCCGTGGTCGAGTTGACGCACCGGAACACGCGCCGTTACGGCGGCTACGTCGTGCACATGGGCATCGTGTTGATGTTCATCGGCTTTGCCGGAGCGGCCTTCAACCGGGACGTCACCGAGGAGGTCAAGATCGGCGATTCGATCCGGCTGGGAGGCTACGAGCTGAAAATCGCCAAGCTCGACCAGGGACGCAACCCGAACTACTCCTGGCACCACGCCGCAGTCGAAGTCTATCGGGATGGCCGCAAGCTCGACACGCTGCACCCGGAACGGCGTTTCTATTTCGCCAGCGAGCAGACGACCTCCGAGGTCGCCATCCGCCGCCAGCTCAATCATGACCTGTACCTGAACTTCGCCGGCATCTCGGAGCAGACGCAGAACGCGGTCATTCAGGTTTACCTCTTCCCGCTGGTCTCGTGGATCTGGATCGGATCGGCCGTGCTGTTTTTCGGTACGATCCTCTGCCTGATTCCGAGCAAGGTGAAGCTCCAGTACGCCCGCACGGAGGTGGTCGGCGTAGCCAAAAGGCAGGCGCCGGTTCGACAGTGAAGTCCCCGTGACCAGCCCTCAGTTCCGCTAGAGCCGATTCATGCTTCTCGTTGTCGCCGCCCTGCTCGTCACCGGCGCGATTCTCTTCACTTTGCTGGTGCGCCAGAAAGATCTCCCGGCGCCCGAGCCGGTCTCGCCCGTCGAACACCTGGAGGAGCGCAAGGCGCGGATTTACGATGGCCTGCGCGATCTGACGTTCGAGTTCCGGGTGGGCAAGCTTTCCGAAGAGGACTACCAGCGCACCAAGGCGGACCTCCAGGCGGAGCTGGCAAGGGTGCAAGCGGAGATCGAGGCGGTCTTGAAAAAAGCGCCCGCGCCGAAAGTTGCTCCGCCCCTCGTTCCAGCGAAGCCCGAGCCGGCCGGGGATCTGTTCCACTGCCCGCACTGCGGCGCGGCTTTTGAGAGACCGATGAAATTCTGCGGCGAATGCGGCCAGCCGATGAGGGGAGGCGAGGCCTGATGCGGTTGCTCCTGATGCTGATCGCCGCAACGCTGTCGGCCGCGGTCGACGGCAAGGTCGTCAACCGCACGCGCGAGAAGCCGCAGCCCGGCGCCGTGGTCACCCTATACCGGCTCGGCGGTACTGGCATGCAGCCGGTCCAGACGGTGAAGACCGATGCGGAGGGCGCCTTCCGGATCGAAGCCAAAGTCGAGGGACCGCACCTGCTTCAGACCATTTACGGCGGCGTGATCTACAACCGCATGATCCAGCCCGGCAGCGCGACCAGCGGCTTGACGCTCGAGGTTTTCGAGTCGTCGCGCCAGCCCGGCGCGGCGCGCGTCACACAGCACATGGTGCTGCTCGAGCCGCTCGGCGGGGTATTGCACGTCAACGAAAGCATCGTCTTCGACAATCCGGGCAAGCTCACCTACAACGACCCCAACGGCGGCACGCTTCGTGTCTTCCTGCCGGAAAGCGTACGCGGCGCACCGCGCGTCGCGATCACCGCGGGCCAGGGAATGCCGGTGGAGCGCAACGCTGTGCCCACGGACAAACCGAACGTGTACAAGATCGACTTTCCGGTGAAGCCGGGTGAGACCCGCTTCGACCTCACCTACGTGCTGCCCATGCCGGAATCGAGCACGTTTTCCGGCCGAATCCTCCACGGCGGCGGTCCCGTGCGGTTGGTGGCGCCTCGCGGCGTCACCTTGAGCGGCGACGGCATCCAGATGATCGGCCAGGAACCCACGACCCAGGCTTCCGTCTATCAGGTCGCCGGCAAAGAGTACGCCGTGCGGATCGAGGGCACCGGCCAGTTGTCGGTATCCGAATCCGGCGAGGGCGGCCGCGGCCGGGGAATCCAGACGATTCCCGCGCCCGTCTACGATGCGCTGGCGCCGATAATCGGCCTGGCTTTCCTCATCCTGCTGCTCGGCTTCCTCCTGCTGTATCGCCGCGGCTCGCCCGGCGACGCCCGGAGCCGCTGATGACGACTCTGGCGGCGGAGAACCTCTGGAAGTATTACGGTGACCTGCCCGCCCTGCGCGAGGTGACCTTTTCGGTTTCCCGCGGCGCCTGCCTTGCCCTGCTGGGCCGCAACGGCGCCGGCAAGACCACCCTGTTGAAGCTGCTCGCAGGGCTGGTGCGGCCGGCCAAGGGCTGCGTGACGATCCTGGGACGCGCGCCCCGGGAGGCCGCCGCTCGCGCCCGCCTGGGCGTCCTCGGCCACGGCATCGCCGTCTATGACGAGCTTTCCGCCCTGGAGAACCTGATGCTGTTCGGCCGACTTTACGGCCTTGCCGAGCCGCGCCGGGCCGCCTTGGAGTGGCTCGAGAGGACCGGACTGGCGCACGTGCGCGACAGCCCCGTCCGCGAGTTTTCGCGGGGAATGCGCCAGCGGCTGGCCCTGGCCCGGGCGCTTCTGCACAACCCCGACGTGCTCCTGCTCGATGAACCGTTCACGGCGCTCGACGATCGCGCCATCGGCGTTCTTCAGGCCCTGCTGCGCGATGCTCTGGCCCAGGGCCGCACGATTGTCATGTCGACGCACCAGTTGCGGGAGGCGCTCGAGCTGGCCACGCATGTCGCTTTGCTCGTGCGCGGGCGTCTGGCGCACTTCGGCGAACGGACGCCCGAGATGCTCACCGAGCCGGGCCGGCTCTACCGCCAGTACGGGGAGGCCTGATGCGTTTCCTCCGCCAAAGCCTCGCCGTCGCCGCCAAGGATCTGCGGTCGGAACTGCGCAGCAAGGAGGCGCTCAACGCCTCGCTCGCCTTCGCACTGGTCATCCTGCTACTGTTCAGTTTCGCCTTCGATCCGACCGCCGAAACCACACGCGAGATCTCGGGCGGGCTGCTGTGGCTGGTCTTCGCCTTTGCCGGCACGCTGATGCTGAACCGCTCCTTCGCGCGCGAGTTGCCCAACGACTGCCTGGACGCCCTGGTGGCCTCGCCGGTGCCGGCCTCGGCCCTGTTTCTCGGCAAAGCGCTTGCCAACCTCGTCCTGCTGCTGGCCGTCGAGCTGGTCAGCCTGCCGGTGTTCGGCGTCTTTTACAACGTGCGGTGGCTGCCGCACCTTCTTCCCTTACTCGGCGTGCTGGTGCTCGCCACCTGGGGGCTGGCGGTCATCGGCACGATGTTCAGCGCGCTGACCGTCAACCTGCGCCTCCGCGAGCTCATGCTGCCCGTGCTGGTCTATCCGATGATCATCCCCGCGCTGATGGCCGCCATGCAGCTCACCACCGTGCTGCTGGCCGGCGAGCCGGTCACGGGCGACAACTGGCTATGGGTGCGCCTGCTGGTCGCTTTCGACCTGATCTTCACGGCCCTGGCGCTCGCTTTGGTGGAGACGGTATTGTTGGGCTAATACGGGAGGGAACAGATGTGATGAGGAGAACGATTCTTTACGCGCTGGCGGCACTCGGCGCGCTCTGGCTGGTCCGCAACCTGTATGTTATTCTGCTGGCGCTGCCCGACGAAGTGGCGCAGGGTGCCATCTATCGGATCTTTTTCTTTCACCTGCCGGCCTGGTTCACCTGCTTTGCGGCGTTCTTTGCGGCCGGCGTGGCCAGCATTTTCTACTTGGTCCGCAAGAGCCCGGCCTATGACGCTTTCGCGGTCGCGGCGGTCGAGGTCGGCGTCGCCTTCACCGCCATCGGCCTGGTGACGGGCATGGTTTGGGCGCGGATCATCTGGGGCATCTGGTGGACCTGGGATCCGCGCCTCACCTGGGCCTTTATCACGTTGCTGGTCTATCTGGGCTACCTGATGCTCCGCCACGCCATCGACGAGGCGGCTGAGCGTGCCAAGAATTCCGCCGTGCTATGCATCTTCGCCTTCGCCTCGGTGGTGATCACCTACAAGGCGATCGACTGGTGGCGCACACAACACCCCGGCGCGGTGCTGAGCTTCCGCACCGGCGGCGGCACCATCGATCCGGCCATGGAATCGATGATCTTCCAGAACTGGTTCGCCCTGCTTTTGGTGGCCTTGGCGCTGGTGTTGATTCGGATGCGCCAGGAGCGGCTGGAACGCGAACTCGATGCTCTCCGCCGCCGCGCCCATGCCCTCTGAGGAGTCGCCCCATGGATGAACGCAATTTCCTGTTCCTGTTCTACGGCCTGGCCGCCGTCTGGATCCTGCTCGCCGGCTATGTGCTGACCCTCGCCGCCCGCGAGAAGCGCCTCGAGCGGCAGATTGATACGCTAAGACGAATGCTCGAACAGCGGGAGAAGGATTGAAGATGCAACGCAGGAAACTTCTTCAAATGGCTGCCGGCGTCTCCGCCGGCGTTCTTGCCCGACGGGAGGCCGTCGCCGCGGCTCAGGTCGAACGGGCCACGCGCGGCATGCCTTCGCCCAAGATTAAAGACATTCAGGTGATCGCTACCGCTCCGGAAGGGCTGCGCCTGGTGGTGGTCAAGATCCTCACCGACCAGGACGGCCTCTACGGCTATGGCTGCGGCACCTTCACCCAGCGGGCCGAGCTGGTGGTGGCGGCCGTCGAGCGCTACCTCAAGCCGCTCCTAGCCGGCAAGCCCGCGGACCGGATCGAGGACGCCTGGCACCTGTGCTACAACAGCTCCTACTGGCGCAACAGCGGCGTGCTCAACAACGCCATCAGCGGCGTGGACATGGCGCTATGGGACATCAAGGGCCGCCAGGCGGGCATGCCCGTCTACCAGCTCCTAGGCGGCAAGTGCCGCGAGGCGGCTGACTGCTACGCGCATGCAAGCGGCGCCGAGATTCCCGAGGTGATCGACAACGCCAAGCGCCTCATGGCGCAAGGCTTCCGCCACATCCGGCTCCAAGTGGGCGTGCCAGGCATGGCCGGCTACGGCGCCGGCCGGAGCGAGGCGCGCGTGGCTGCGCTGCACAACGCCCCGGTCTTCGAGCCGGCGGCCTACATTCGCCGGACGCTTCAGATGCTCGAGGCGGCGCGCAAGGAGCTGGGCGATGAGGTCGAGCTGCTGCACGACGTTCATGAGCGCATCACGCCCACGCAGGCGCTACAGTTCTGCCGGGACGTCGAGAAGTTCCGCCTGTTCTTCCTCGAGGATCCGGTTTCACCGGAGGACATCGGCTACTTCCGGCTGATCCGCCAGCTCTCCTCGGTGCCCATCGCCATGGGCGAGTTGTTCAACAGCCCGCACGAGTGGACGCCGCTCATCGCCGAGCGCCTGATCGACTACATCCGCGTGCACGTTTCGCAAGCCGGCGGGCTGACCCCGTGCCGCAAGATGGCCGCGCTCGCCGAGGCCTTCGGCGTCCGCACGGCCTGGCACGGCCCGGGCGACGTCTCGCCGATCGGCCACGCCTGCAATGTCGCGCTGGACCTGGCCTGCTGGAACTTTGGCATCCAGGAGTATACGCCCTTCCGCGAGCGCACGCGCGAGGTCTTCGACGGTTGTCCCGAGATGAAGGACGGCTACCTTTGGGCCAACGAGAAGCCGGGCTGGGGCATCGAGGTCAACGAGGCTGCGGCGAAGAAGTATCCGTTCGGCTTCAACGAGAAGGGCGAGCGCCAGCGTCTCAACGGCGGCTGGGGCGAGGTCCGGCGGCGCGACGGCACGATCATCAAGCAGTGAGGCGGCTGCCGGGCCCAACCAGCCGGACGAGCATCCGGGCATTGTCGATCGCGTAACCGCCCGCGTCGTTGTTGAAATAGGCGTAGACCGGCCGGCCTCCGGCGAGCCAGGCACGCACGTGCGCGGCCCAGGCGGCAAGCTCCTCTTCGGAATAGCGCGAGGCAAAAAGCTCGCGCGGGCCATGGAAGCGCAGGTAGATGAAGGGCGCTGCCGTCTCGAGCGGAGCGCACGGGTAGCGGGAGGAGTGGCCGATCACCAGGGCGGCGCCGTTCCGGGCCGCCAGCGCCTCGACCTCGCGCGTGAACCAGCTCGCGTGCCGGAACTCGAGTGCCAGCTGCCGCGCCCCGAGCCTCCGGCTGAGCTCGAAAAACCTCTCGAGTCGCGCCGCGTCGGCCCTGAACGACGGCGGCAATTGCAGCAGGAGGGGCCCGAGCTTGTCGCCCAAGTGAGAGGCGTGGTCGAGAAACTTCCGCCACGGCTCCTCGACCTCTTCCAGCCGCCGCGTGTGCGTGACCACCTTGCTCACCTTCACGGCGAAGAGGAAGCCCGCCGGTGTGCCGGCCGCCCACTTTTCGAACGTCTTCGGCTGCGGCAGGTGATAGAAGGAGTAGTTGACCTCGACGCTGTTGAAGTGCCGGGCGTACCAGGCCAGATAATCGGAAGACTTCAGCTCCTCAGGGTAGAAACTCCCGCGCCAGGAGCCGTAGGTCCAGCCCGAAGTCCCCGCGTAAAATTCGCCTCGTTTCGCCATCTCAGGCCGGCCGGAGCGCCGCCACCAGAGCGTCCAGGGCAACGCTCTTCTGGATATTGCGCCGCAGGAACGCGGCCAGCTCGTCGACCTCGCGCACGGCACGCTCGAGCCAGCGGAAACTGATGCGGGCCGCAAGCGCCTCGAGCTCCGCCTTCCGGTCGGCATTGCGCAGCTCGGAGGCGCCCTCGCGGAGCCGCATCAGATCCTCGAGCAGCAGATACAGCACGCGGAGATAAGGCTCGAGCTTTTCGGCGCGCGCCGCCGCGAGCCGCTCGGCGTGGGAAGCCCAGGCGGAAAAGCGCGCCGCGCCGGAGGCCGCCGCCAGCAGCGCCAGCATCGCCTCGCGCCGCCGGTCGTAGGCCTCCAGATCGAGCGAGACGGCCAAGCCGGGACTGCCGTCGGCCAGGCGGATCCGCCGCTCGGCGTCCTCGAGGCCGCGCATCCGGGCGAATTCCCGCATCTCCTCGAGCGAAAGCGGGGCCAGATAGAACTGCACCGAGCGCGAGCGGATCGTCGGCAGCAGATCGTAAACGTTGGATGCCGTGAGCACCAGCACGAGGTGATCGGGCGGCTCCTCGAGTGTCTTCAGAAGCGAGTTCGCCGCCTGCTCGTTGGCCCGGTCCACCTGGTCCACCAGGAAGACGCGCCGATCGCCTTTGAGCGGGCGGAGCTGCGCCTGCTCCTTGAGCAGCCGCATCTGCTGGATCGAGATCTGCCGGAGCGGGCCTTCGGGCGGGAAGGTGAGGAAGTCCGGATGCGTGGCGAGCATCAGCGGGTCGGAGGCCCGGTCCTCCGAGCTCAACTTTTCGCGTTCGGCCAGCAGTTCGACGTTGGGCGGCAGGCTCAAATCGTCCTGCTCGATCCTGGCCGCATCGCCCAGCAGGGCCGCCGCCACCCGCCGGGCCAGCGTCGCCTTGCCCACGCCCTCCGGCCCATAAAAGAGCAGCGTATGCGGCAGGCGCCCGGATGTGATCATCCGCTCGAGTGCGCGCACCACGGCCGGGTTGCCGGCGAAGTTCTCAATCACTGTCCGCCCCCACCACCGGCGCCACAGCGTGCCAGACATCCTCGGCCACTTTCTCCGGCGTCCGCCGCCCGTCGATGACGCGGAAGCGCTCCGGCTCGCGCCCGATCAGAATCCGGTAGCCCTCGGCGACCCGGCGGTAGAACTCGGCCGATTGCTCGTCCATGCGCGTCTCCCGGCCGCCCGCCGCCTGGTTGCGGGCCCGCGCCCGCTCGAGAGCCGTCTCGAGATCGATCTCCAGGTAGACCGTCAGGTGAGGCTTCAGGCCGCGGCAGGCCACCCGTTCGACGGCCCGCACCGCCTCCTCCCCCAGACCGCGCCCGAAGCCTTGATAGACCAGCGTCGAGTCAGCGAAGCGGTCGGAAAGGACAATTTCGCCGCGCGCGAGCGCCGGCAGGATCACCTCATCGATATTCTGCGCTCGCGAGGCGAAATAGAGGAGAAGCTCGGCCTCCGGGGTCAGCCCGGCATGAGACCGGTCGAGGAGAATGCTGCGAATCTTCGCGCCGATCGCGGTGCCGCCGGGCTCCACCGTCACGAGCACGCGGCGCCCGGCGTGCCGGAGGCGTTCGGCGAGCAGGTGCATCTGCGTGGTCTTGCCGCTGCCGTCGAGTCCTTCGAAGGTGAGGAACAGCCCGCGCGGCTCAGTCGTAGACATAGTGCAAGACCTTCTTGAGATCCTCCCAGGCCTCGCGTTTGGCGTTCTGATTATACGGCCGCAACAGGAACGAAGGGTGGTAGGTGATCATCACCGGGATGTCGCGCCAGCGGTGCCAGCGGCCGCGCAGGCGCGTGACGCCCTCCTTGGTCCCCAACAGCGCCCGCGCCGCCACCCCGCCCAGCGCGCAGATCGCCTTCGGCCGGATGACGGCGAGCTGCCGGTAGAGGAACTGGCCGCAAATCTCCATCTCGTCCGGCAGCGGCGTGCGGTTCTCCGGCGGCCGGCACTTGACCACGTTGCAGATGTAGACGTCCTTGCGACGCAGCGGGATGCCCTCCCGCTGCGCTGTGTTTTCGATCATCTGGGTCAGAAGTTGGCCGGCGCGCCCGACGAAGGGAATCCCCTGGGCGTCCTCGTCCGCCCCCGGCCCTTCGCCGACGAAGACCAGCTTCGCCTGCGGGTTGCCCACGCCGAAGACGATCTGCGTGCGGTGCTCGTGCAGGCGGCAGCGGCGGCAGTCTCCGATGTCCTCGCGAATCTTCTCGAGCGTGTCATCGGCCGGCGCGAGATCCGAAACCAGCTCCTCGAGCAGCGGGGCCTGCGCCAGCGGCGCACCGGCGGCCTCCGGCGGAGCCTCCCGGTTTTCGCGCGCACTCTTCTGGGGAGGCCGGCGCCGGTAAAGGCTCGAGAAGCCCAGATCGCGGTAGAAGGCCAGGTAGCGCCGCAACAACTCCGGGCTCATTGCGCGGCGTGCAGGGCCAGGCGGAGTCTGACGGCGTGGTCGAAGATGGCGCCCGCCACCTCAAGTTTGGACGCCCGCGGCAGGCGAACCACCTCGCCGGTGCGCATCACCAGCGTCACCTCGTTCTCGTCGGCGCCGAAGCCGGTCTCCTCGGGCCCGACCAGGTTCGCCACGACCATGTCGCAATTCTTCGATTCCAGCTTTCGCCGCGCCTCGGCCACCAGGTTCTCGGTCTCGGCGGCGAAACCGATCAGCAGCCGGTCACCCTTCTTCTGGCCGACTTCGGCGAGGATGTCCGGCGTCGGCTCGAGCTCGAGCGACAATCTCATCGCCGTCTTCTTGATCTTGTGCTCGGGCACGCGAGCCACGTGGTAGTCGGCCACTGCCGCAGCCTTGACAATGATCGTGGCCTCCTCCAGGTGCTCGAGCACGGCCTTGCGCATCTCGAGCGCGGTTCGCACCCGCACCACCCTCACCCCGTACGGCTCAATCAGGTTCACGGGACCCGAGACGAGGATGACGCGAGCCCCACGGGCCGCGGCGGCCTGCGCCAGCGCGTAGCCCATCTTGCCGCTCGAGCGATTGGAGATGAAACGCACCGGGTCAATCGGTTCCTCGGTCGGCCCGGCCGTCACCAGCACGGTTTCGCCCTCGAGATCCCGCTGCTTGCCGGCTAAGGCGTGGACCACGGCGGCGATGCGTTGCGGCTCGGGCAGGCGCCCCGGCCCGGTCATGCCGCAGGCCAGCGGGCCCTCTTCGGGCTCCATCACCGTGTGGCCGCGCTCGCGCAACAGGCGGACGTTCGCCTGGGTGGCCGGATGCAGCCACATGTGGGTATTCATGGCCGGGGCCAGGACCACCGGACCGGTGAAGGCCAGGTAGAGGGTCGTGAGAAAATCGTTGGCCAGCCCGTGGGCAAAGCGTGCTAGCAGGTCCGCCGTGGCCGGCGCAACGACCATCATCTCGTGCTCCTCGGCGACGCGGATGTGCTCGACGGCGCTCGCCAGAACCTGCTCGCCGCCTTCGGAAGCAAACAGCTCCGTGATGACCTTCTTGCCGGTCAGGGCGGCGAACGTGAGCGGGCGAACGAACTCCTGCGCCGCCAAGGTCATGACCACCTGAACGGAAAAGCCGCGCTCCTGGAGCAATCGCACGAGCTCGGCAGCCTTGTACGCGGCAATGCCGCCCCCAACGCCGAGCACAACGTTCATGGGAGTGAGCCTCCGCTAGAAGCGACCGGGGAGAACCTCAGCCTTCTCCCGGCTCTCCTTGACCGGGTCCCAGTATTTCACCAAACCCCGCCGGACCTCCTCCATGGCCGTCACCGTCGGCTTCTTGGAGGCGGTCGGCAGAAAGGAGCGGGCGCCGCTCTGAAGCTGGCGTGCCCGTTTCGCCGCCACGATGATGAACCGATAGGTGCTCTGCTCCGGGTCGTCCGGAATGGCGTACATAGGTGCTCGTGTGGATTTCTCCATATTGCAATCACTTACCGTCTGGCGCCGCGTCGCAAGGCCGCGTCCTCACACATCGAAGCTGGCCAGGATCGGCCCGATCTCCTCCTCCATCCGGACCCGCCGCAGCCGCTCGGCCCGGATGATGGCGGCCAGGTCGGCCACCGCGGTCTCCAAATCGCGGTTCACCAGCACGTAATCGTATTCGCGGAAACTCTTGATCTCCTCGCGCGCTTCCCGGAGCCGCCGCTCGATCGCCTCGTCGGAGTCCTCTGACCGTGCTCGCAAGCGCTGCTCCAGGATGTCGCGGGATGGAGCCAGGATGAAGATACTGACCGCGTCCGGTATCTCTCTTTTCAATTTTCGCGCACCTTGGACGTCGATGTCGAGTACCAGATCCCGGTTTTCGCGCCGCGCCTGCTCCCAGTAGCTGCGGTGCGTGCCGTAGTAATGCCCGAAGACCTCGGCCCATTCGAGAAACTCGCCGCTTCCCAGCCGGGTCTCGAACTCCTCCCGGCTGATGAAGTGATAGCTTTCGCCCGGCCGTTCGGCGCCGCGCGGGGCCCGTGTCGTGTAGGAGACGGAAAACAGCAGGCGGGGATCGGCGGCCAGCACGCGCGCCAGCAACGTCGATTTGCCGGAGCCGGAAGGCGCCGAGACGATGTAGACGACGGTCATTCCAGATTCAGAGCCTGCTCGCGAATCTTCTCGATCTCGGCCTTGGCTTCGAGGGCCAGGCTGGTGATCCCCAGGCCCGGCCCGGCGACGCCCGCGGTCTTCGACAGGATCGTGTTGGTTTCCCGGTGCATCTCCTGGAGCAGGAAGTCCAGGCGCTTGCCCACCTCGCCGCCGGCTTCGAGCATCTGCTCGATCTCGCCGGCGTGGATCTTCAACCGGGCCACCTCCTCGGAGATGTCGCTGCGGTCGGCCAGGATGGCCGCCTCCTGCGCCAGCCGCTGGGGATCGATCTGAGCGCCGCCGAGCAGTTCGGCGAGCCGCCGCCTCAATCGTTCCTCGAAGGCGCGGACCGCCTGAAGGCGCAGTTCCTCCAGCCGGTCCGCCAGCTCGAGGAGAGCCCGCGCCCGCTTGCGCAGTTCGGCCGCGATCTGGGCGCCTTCCCGCCCGCGGAATTCATTGAGGAGCGCTGCGGCCTCCCCCAGGGTCTCCAGAAGACCGCGCTCGAACTCCTGGCCCGGCTCGGCCTCGGGCGCCAGCGCCAGAACGCCGGGAAAGCGCAGGACCGCGTTCAGGTCGGGCTCCCCGGCGATGCCATAATCGGCGGCAGCCTGCCGGAAGGCGGCCAGGTAAGCCTCGAGCAAGCGCCGGTTCAGGGTGAGCGCGCCCGCCTCCGGCGTCCGCCTCACCTCAACGCGGACCTCCACGTGTCCCCGCACCAGCGCCCGGCTCAGCACGCCCCGCATCGCGCATTCCAGCGCGTCGAGCTCCGGCGGCAGATAGAAGCGCAGGTCCAGGCCCCGGTGATTGACGCTCTTGAGGCTGACCACCACCTCCGCCCCTTCGAGCGGTTTGAGCAGCCGGGCAAATCCCGTCATACTGCGGATGGGCCTCGACGCTGTCATGGGCTCACCCATGCGTCCGGCTCCAGGTACTGGAGCTCGTGCAGCCGCTGGTAGATGCCGCCGCCGGCCACCAACTGCTCGTGGGTGCCGATCTCGGTGATGCGCCCGGCTTCGAGCACGACGATCTTGTCGGCGCGCCGCACCGTGGAGAGCCGGTGTGCGATGACGATCACCGTCCGGTTGGCCATCAGGTTGGCCAGCGCCCGCTGCACAAGCAGCTCCGATTCCGAATCGAGATGCGAGGTCGCCTCGTCGAG
Source organism: uncultured Bryobacteraceae bacterium (assembly GCA_938003835.1). Classification (GTDB taxonomy): domain Bacteria; phylum Acidobacteriota; class Terriglobia; order Bryobacterales; family Bryobacteraceae; genus CALKXJ01. The sequence continues at coordinate 183,906 of CALKXJ010000005.1, forward strand.
GATCAGGATCGGCGCGTTCTTCAGCAAAGCGCGCGCGATGGCGATCCGCTGCCGCTGGCCGCCGCTCAGTTTGACGCCGCGCTCGCCCACTACGGTGCCGTAACCCTCCGGCAACCGCTCGACGAACTCCTCGACCAGAGCGTTCCGGGCCGCGGCGCGCACCTCCTCGTCGGTTGCATCCCGGCGCCCGTAGCGGATGTTGTTGGCGATGGTGTCGTTGAACAGAAAGGTCTCTTGCGCGACGATTCCGATCTGGCGCCGGAGCGTGGCCAGCTTGAGGTCCCGCACGTCGATGCCGTCGATGCGGACCGCTCCTTCGGTGACATCGTAAAAGCGCGCCGCCAGAGCCGCAAGCGTGGTCTTGCCCGCGCCGCTCGGGCCGACTAGCGCCACCACCTCGCCGTGGCGCACCTCGAGGTTGATATTCTCCAGGCGAAATCCGTTCGACGAGCCCGGATAATGGAAGCCGACCCGGTCATAGACAATCGCCTGCTCGAACCTCTCGAGCGGCACCGCGCCCGGCCGGTCCCTGATCGTCTCCTCGCGGTCCAGGTATTCGAAGACCCGCTGCGAAGCCCCGAGCGCCTGCTGGAAGATGTTATGGATGCCGGCCAGGCGCTTCACCGGCTCGTAGAGCATCAGGAGCGCCACGACAAACGTGGTGAACTCGCCGGCCGTCATCGCCCCGGCCTTGATCTGCTCGCGCGCGTAAGTCAGCAGCGCCACCACAGTAAGCGCGCCGAACAGTTCGATCACCGGCGTCGCCGCCGCCTGGAGCGCCACATAGCGCAGCGACGCCGCCTTGTAGCGCAGTCCCGCCAGGCGGAACCGGCGCGACTCGTGCCCCTCGCCGGCGAATGACTTCACCACCTGGTGCCCGCCGAGCGCCTCCTGCAAGATCTGGTTCAACTCGGCGGCGTGGTCCTGCGCCCGCCGCGTCGTGCGCCGGATGCGCCGTCCCAGCCGCAGCGTCGGCGCCAGCACGGCGGGCAACACCGTCAGGCTGACCAGCGACAACCGCCAGTCCGTGTGCACCAGCACGTATCCGAGCGCCAGCGCCGTGAAGCTCTGCCGGAGAAGATCCGCCAGGATATGCGAGGTGGCCACCTGGATCTTCTCGACGTCGGCCATGATCGATGACATCAGCCGCGCCGTCGGGTGCATTTCAAAGAAATGCATGTCCTGCCGGAGGACATGGTCGAAAACCCGCTGGCGCAGGTCGGTGATCGCCGAAAGACCCACATAGTTGACCGCGTAATTGCCCAGATAGTCGCAAGCTCCCTTGACCAGGAAGACCAGCAGGATGCCGAAGGCCACCATCGTCCAGACGTTGCGAATCCAGCCGGGCACGAGGTAGTGGAGGTAGACGGGTTCGCCGAGAAACCGGAACAGGACCACGGGCGCCTCGGGCGAGGCGGGATTGAGCACGCGGTCGAAGATCGGCCCGATGAGCAGAGCGATCATGGCGTGCGCGGCGCCGGCGATGGCCATCAGCACGACCGAGGCGAGCAGGATGGCCACGTAGGGCCGGACAAAGCGGAGCAGGCGCAGAATCTCCCTCATGCCGTCACCCGCAGCCGTTCGAGCGCCGCCAGCACCTCGGCCGGCTCGATCCCCTCGATCCCCTCTCGGTTCACCAGCACTTCCGCCGGGGCGCGCCACGGTCCCCAGATGCGCGGATCCGACGGGCCGAAGATCACGACTGCGGGCACGCCGAGGGCTGCCGCCATGTGCGCCGGGCCGCTGTCGTTACCGAGGAAGACGGTCGCGCCGGCGATCAGATCCTTGATCTCGGCGAGGGGTCTGGCGCACAGCGTCCGGAACCGCGCGAACGGGCTCAGGTCATCGCCTGCCGCGCCGATGAAGACAGGCTCGATCCCCCAGGCCCCGGCCAGATGCCCGGCGACAACCAGAAAGTGGCCCGCCGGCCAGGTCTTCTCCGGCGCCGAGGCGACCGGGTGAATCACCGCGTAGGGGCCGGCGGCCTGCCGAGGCTGTGCGGCGAGCTTCGCCCGGGGAATCTCCGCGTGCGGTACGCCCAGAAAAAAGAGCGCCGAGGCCAGATGTTCGGCCGTGTGCACCACCCGTTCCTCTCCCAGTATCTCCTGCGCCCGCGGAATCCGGATCCCGTAGCTCCAGGCCCACCTGGCGTGTCCGAACCCCGCGCGGACAGGCGCCCTCGAGACGAAGGTCAGCCACGCCGCACGATTGCCGCCGTGCAGGTCGAGACACAGATCCGCGCCCCACGCGGCCACCCGCGCCGAGGAAGGCTCGAGCAGCTCATCGACGTCCTCGCTGCCTTCGAACACCGCGCGAAAGCGCTCTTCCACTACGATCCCGATCCGCAAATCTCCCCGGAATCGCTTGAGCAGCGCCAGCGCCGGCGTCGTCAGCACACAATCGCCGAGCGAGCGCAGCCGAACAATCAGCAGGCGCGCGCCCGGCGGCAGACGTTCGATGATGCCTCCTGTCGCCGTCCCTCAGGCCCCCTCGTCGAATCTGGCTTCCTCGAGCAGCATCACCGGAATGTCGTCCCGGATCGGGAAGACGCGCCGGCAGGTCCGGCACAGCAAGCCCTTGTCGTCGTCTTTGAGCACCAGCGACGTCTTGCAGACGGGACAGACCAGCAGCTCGAGCAGCTCGGTCGAAATCGGCATCGCCGTGCGCCCTCAGGCCGCCTTCTTCAGCTCCTCTCGGGCCGCGGCGATCACCTCGAGGAATTTCCTCGCGCGTTCGGTGAAGATCTCGTAGCGGCCCTCCTTGATCGTCTTGGCGTCGACGAGCTCGGCGCCCACGGCGACCGCACAGGCTCCTGCCTTCAGGAACTCACCCGCCGTCTCGAGGTTGACGCCTCCGGTGGGAATCATCTCGATCTGCGGGAAGGGCGCTTTGAGCGCTCGGATGTACTTCGGTCCGCCGACGTTGCCGCAAGGGAAGATCTTGACGATGTCGGCGCCGGCCTCCCAAGCCGTGAGCACCTCGGTGGGCGTCAGCGCGCCCGGCATGATCACCTTGCCGTAGCGCTTAACCATCTCGATGGTGGCCAGCTTCAGGCTCGGCGTGACGAAAAACTCCGCCCCGGCCAGCATCGAGATCCGCGCCGACTCCGGATCGAGCACGGTGCCGGCGCCCAGCACGATCTTGTCGCCGAACCGGTCGGCCACCGCTTCGAGCGCCTGGATGGCGCCCGGCACCGTCATGGTGATTTCCGCGGCCCGGATGCCTCCCTCATAGATCGCCTCGACTGCCTTGATGGCGCTTTCGGCGCTCGAAGTTCGCACCACGGGAACGATGCCGACATCCCGGATAAAAGACAGGACCGTCTCCTTATTCATAGCTCTCCCATCTTATCAACGGCCGCCGGGAGCCTGCCGCCAGCGTTCGAATTCCAGCCCCGGCCGGTCCACCCGGAACTGGACCAGCCGGCCTTTCTCCGCTTCGGTGACGTAACAGGTGCGCCCGTCGGGCCCGCCAAAGCAGAGGTTCGTCGGTCGCGCCCCGAGGACGTCGATCTCACGCAAGAGCTTGCCCTCGGGGGAAACCTTCGCCACGGTGCCCTTTCCCCACCGGGTGATGTAGAGGTTGCCATCGACGTCACAACGCATGCCGTCCAGACCGTGGTCGGCAAATTCGATCACAAGCCGCCGGGCCCCCAGGCGCCCGCCCCGCTCGATCCGGAAGGCCCAGACCTTCCGTTGCACGGTCTCGTTGACGTACAGGGTCCGCCCGTCCGGGCTCACCTCGATGCCGTTGGTGGTGCCCATATTCTCTCCCACGCGTTCCACCTTGCCGTTGCGGTCGATGCGCCAGAGCTGGCCGGTGCCCGCCTTCCAGTTCGGATCGCTGGCCCAGAGCGTCTCATCGGGGCCGATCGCCAGGTCGTTCGGCTGGTTCATCCGCGGCTCGTGGGCGAACACCTCGATGCGGCGCGTCGCCAGGTCCACGCGCAGCACGTTGTGCCCGGTGTAATCGGCGATGTACATCCTGCCGGCCCGGTCGAAGCGAATGCCGTTGCCCAGGCTACCGGGGGGCATCTCCAGAAAGACCTCGCCCCGGCCGTCGGGCGTCACGCGCCCGATGGTGGGCTGGCGGGCGAAGCTAACCGCGTAGATATTGCCGTCGCGATCGCAGGCCGGCCCCTCGATGTGCTCGGTGAAGCTGCCCGGCTCAGTCAGCGGTTGGGTGACGAACAGCTCCTCAGCAGACACGGCGGTTAGCCCCCACCACAGCAAGAAAAGTATGGCCCGCAACAACGTCTTGCTCCTTTCCCGGGGAGAGTCGGCGGCTCACCCCTCCATCGTAAAACGACCTGGGCTCCGCACGGCCTCTTCGGCGCACTCCAGAAAAATCTTGAAACTGTAACTGAGCTGGAATATACTCATCGACGGGGTTTTGGGTGTTCCGACCATGGGCGCTTTCGAGCGCCAAGGCTCAAGGAGTCGCTTCCGATGAAGGCCATCGTCACCGCCGTTGTCTTCATTCTTCCGCTCGCACTCTGGGCGCAAACCGCGGGCGAAATCGTCGGCATCGTCACCGACGCCACGGGCGCCGTCGTCCCCGGTGCCAGCGTCACGGTGACCAACCAGGCGACCAACGCCGTTCGCACCACCACCACCAATGAGGCGGGAATCTACTCGGTTCCCTCGCTGGTTCCCGGCGTCTACGAAGTCAAGATCGAGATGCGCGGCTTCCGGACAGTGATCCGGCGCGACATCCAGCTCGAAGTCCAGCAGGTGGCGCGCATTAACGCGACGCTCGAGGTCGGCGATGTCGCCGAATCGGTCGAGGTGCGCGGCGGTGCGGTCCTGCTCGACACCGATAGCGCCACCACCGGCACGGTGATCGAGCAGAAGCGCATCGTCGATCTGCCGCTCAACGGCCGCAACTTTCTCCAGTTGGTCTCACTCAGTCCGAATGTCACCTACGGCTTTGCCACGCCGGGGCAGGTGGCGGGCAGGCAAGGCGGCGACCGCGGCACGCAGAACATCTCTGTCTCCGGCATGCGCGGCACCTGGAACTACTACACGCTCGACGGCATCGCCAACACGGATGTCAATTTTAACCTGTACATCATGTTGCCGTCGGTGGACGCGCTGCTTGAGTTCAAGGTGCAGACCGGCATTTATCCTGCCGAGTTCGGCCGCGCCGCCAGCCAGGTCAATGTTTCGACCAAGCCCGGCACCAACGAGTTCCACGGCTCAGCCTACGAGTTTCATCGTAACGACAAGCTCGACGCGCGCCAGTACGACTTCATCGGCACGCGGCCGGCCAAGGCCCCCTTCCGCTGGAACCAGTACGGTTTCGTTCTCGGGGGCCCAGTCTGGATCCCGAAGATCTATGACGGCCGCAACCGCCTGTTCTTCATGTCCAACTTCGAAGGCTTTCGCGAGCGGCGCACCACCTACGGCGTCTATACGACGCCCACGGTGGCCATGCGCAACGGAGACTTCTCTTATCGCACCACGCAGCTGTTCGATCCTCTCAGCCGCCGCTTCCTCGACGGGCGGCTGACGGCCGAGCCCTTTGCCGGCAATCAGATCCCGAAGAGCCGGTTCGATCCCATCTCGCTGAAGCTGCTCGAGTTCTGGCCGGAGCCGAACGTGGCGACGACGGTGCTGCGCGACAACTATCAGGTCCGCCAACCGCGACAGATCGACAAAGACCAGTTCAACTTGCGCATCGACCTGAACGAGAGCAGCAATTCCCAGTGGTTCGGCCGCTATAGCTGGACCGACGAGATCGACTTCGCTGCGGCCATGAAGCTGAACGGGCGCGTGCTGGCGACCCGCGCCTGGCAGGCGATGCTCAGCAACACGCGGGTCCTCTCGCCCACCCGGGTCAACGAGTTCCGGATGGGCTACACGTCGTTTTACAACTCGATCCAGCGCGAGCTTGCCGGCAAGCGGAACGTCGTCGACGAGTTGGGGATCCCGGGCCTGAAGACGCCCGATCCGACCACCTGGGGCATCCCGCGCGTGACGGCGCTGGTGGGCGTCAGCGGCTTCGGCGATGACGCCAGCGGCCCGTTCATCGTGGACGACCGCATCCTCCAGTTCACCGACAGCTTCTCCTGGATCAAGGGAAAGCACTCGTTGCGCTTTGGCGGTGAATATCGCTGGGACAACTACCCCCAGAAGGGCAACGAATTCGCCCGGGGCTCGCTCGAGTTCAACGGCCAGTACACGGCCAGCCCGGCGACGCTGGCCGGAGGCGATTCGACGGCCGATCTGCTGCTCGGGACGCTCTCGCGCGCCGAGGCGGCCATCGCACTCGCCGAAGCCGATTTCGTCGCCAACAACTTTGCCCTTTACATCGATGACACCTTCCGGGCAACCCCGAAGCTGACTCTCCAGCTCGGCCTTCGCTACGAGCTCTTCCAGCCGTACTACGACCGACTGGAAAACATGGTCAACATCATCACGCCTTACCTCATCTGGACATCGAACGTTCCCGATCGCAGCCTCCATCCTTATCTGCTCCGCACCGGGCGCGGCGACTTTTACGAGGGCAAGCTTTTCCGCTACCCCGACATTCAGGTGGCGCGCGACGGCCGACTGGGCAAGCGTCTGATGCACACCGACTGGAACAACTTCGCGCCCCGCTTCGGTGTGGCTTACAGCCCGTCGCCCAAGTGGAGCATCCGTACCGGCTTCGGCGTCTTCTATTCGGCCGAGAGCGGCAACTCGCGCTTTGACCTGAACCGCGGCATGGGCGGGCGCGTCTCGCGCCCGGGCAACCCGCAGATTCCTGATATCTTCTACCGCAACTTCCTGACGGCCGCTACGATTCCGTGGGTGCTGCCGCCGCGGCCCTTCCTCTGGGGAGTCAAGCCGAACGTGGTCACCAGTTACTCGATGCAATATCTGTTCAACATCCAGCGAGAGCTGACGCGGGATATGTCGCTCGAGGTGGGCTACTCGGGCGCCCAGCACCGCAAGCTCCAGGCGCTCCAGAACACCAACTACCCCGTGCCGGGCGTGGGCACCTACGCGAGCCGCGCGCCCTTCCCCGAGTACAACGTTCTTCAGACGGTGCATTCGGAAGGCACCGGTAACTACAACGCTCTGAGCGCCAAGCTGACCCGCCGCTGGTCCGGCGGACTGACCGCGCTCATCAGTTACACCTGGGCCAAGGCGCTCGATTCGGCCAGCGCCATCCGTGGCAACTATGCCGACATCTTTCCGCAAGACAGCCGCTGCCTGCGCTGCGATTACGGCTTCTCGGCCTACAACACGCCCCACCGCTTCGTGACCTCGGCGCTGTGGGAGCTGCCCTTCGGCAAGGGCAAGCGCTGGGCCAACGCCGGCGGCGCGATCAATCAACTGCTCGGCGGCTGGCAGATCGGCTCGATCCTCACGATCCAGAGCGGCCGGCCGCTCAACACGCAGGCGGGCTGGGACGCGCCGGGCACCGGCACCTTCGGCGACTGGCGCCTGCACGCCACCGGCGAGCATCCCTACCTGCCCAAAGGCCAGCGCTCTGCCAATCAGTGGTTCAACGTCCGCGCGTTCCGCGAGCTGGCGGCCGGCGAGCTCGGTAACATCAGCCGCAACCGCCTGATCGGTCCCTCGACGCTGCTGTGGGACTTCTCCACGCTGAAAGATTTCTTTATCCGTGAGGGCCACCGGCTTCAGTTTCGCTTCGAGGCGTTCAACTTTCCCAATCACCCCGGTTTGGGCAACCCGAACGTCAACTGGGGCAGCCGCACCTCGACGCCGGCGCCGGCCTTCGGCACCATCCGCTCGACCGCTTTCAATATGCGGGAACTCCAGTTCGGCCTGAAGTACATCTTCTAGCGTCAGGCCGACAATCGCAGCCGGCGAACCGCCAGCCGATTGCGGGATTCGCGGCGGCGAGATATCATTCTCTGGACCGAGACTGACCCTGGGGAGGGGAAGGCGATGGGCAGGCTCCGATTCCTCCTGCCGCTGACGGCGGCGGTCGCCCTCAGCGGCCAAACTGTATCGACCGAGATCCTCGGCCTGGTGACCGACCCGACCGGCGCGGTGATCCCGAACGCGGAAATCACCGCCCGTCGCGTCGCCACGGGTGACCTGCGGGTCACTCGAACCAACGAGACCGGCAACTATGTCTTCCCGCTGCTTGACGTCGGCGAGTACGAGCTCACGGCCTCTTCGCCCGGCTTCCGGACGGAGGTCCGCCGCGGCATCGTGCTGCAACTCAACCAGAAGGCGCGAATCGATTTTCAACTGCAAGTTGGCGAACAGGCGGAAACCGTCGAAGTCCGCGGCGGGGCGCCGCTGCTGGCCACCGAGGACGCCACGCTCGGCTCCGTGATCGAAGAGAAGCGGATCACCGAGCTGCCGTTGAACGGCCGGAACTTCGGCCAGCTCGCCACGCTGATGCCGGGCGTCGTCTATGGCACCAGCCGGATGGGCATCGACGGCCAGCAGACCATCGGCACGCGCGCCATGCCCGGCCAGATCGTGGGGCTGGCGGCCAACGGCCAGCGCGACATCAGTCAGGAGATTACGCTCGACGGCGTGGTGGCGACCGACGGCTTCAAAGCCGCCATGTTGTTTGTGCCTTCCATCGAAGCCGTGCAGGAGTTCAAGATCCAGAGCGCCGTCTACACCGCCGAGTATGGGATGAACTCCGGCGCTCACGCCAACGTCGTCATCAAGAGCGGAACGAATCAATTCCACGGCACTCTGTTCGAGTTCCTCCGCAACGATCTGTTCGACGCACGGGGCTTCTTTCTCGCCCCCGGAGCGCAGAAGAACAAGCTGCGCCGCAACCAGTTCGGCGGCGTAGCCTCCGGGCCGATCCGGCGCGACCAGACGTTCTGGCTCGCCAACTATGAGGGCCGACGCGAAGAGCGCGGTACGCCGGCGCGGCAGGCCGTGCCGACGCTGGCCATGCGCGGCGGGGATTTCTCCGAGCTGCTCATCCCGCGCAACCGCTGGTATCCGACCGACACGAACCCCGCTCAGACCCGCGCCATCCGCTATCCGGGCAGCGACGCGCCTTTCCCCGGCAACATCATTCCGAAGAGCCTGCTCCATCCGGTCTCGCTGAATCTGCTGACCTACAAGAAGACCAGCCCGTTCCCCGAAGGCGGCTTCCTCGCGCCACCCAACTTCGACGAGCAGGCGCGCGCGGCGAACAGCCCGCTCAATCGAGTCGGGACGAACAATCAGACGCTCAACTCCGACCAGTACCTCACCCGCATCGACCATCGCTTCGGAGATTTCGACCGGATCTTCGGCCGTTATGTGATCGTCGAGTCGCTCTGGGTGAACGACCCGCTGGCGCGGGTGACAAAGTTCACCTCGGACTTCCGCGCGCAGAATATCGGCCTCGGCTATTCGAAGATCATCGGCCCGGCCGTCGTCAACGACCTGCGGTTCGGCTGGAATCGGATCCGGGCCAATCAGCTCGCCATCCAGACCAATACCGACTTCACGCACCGGGACCTCGGTCTGGACTTCCGCGTCACCGGCGACGGCAACCGCACTCTGACCAAGCGCGAGGAAGGGTTGCCCACGATCGATATCGCCGGTTACACCGGCATCGGCTCGGGTAACGTCACCTTCAACATGAATCAGACTTACGAAATCGCCGACACGGTGAGCATCAACCGCGGCCGGCACAACTTCCGCTTCGGCGGGCAGTGGCGCGGGAGTCCCGTGGACAACGAAGCGAGTAACCTGCCCCGGGGGCGGTTGCAGTTCACTCGCGACATCGTCGGTCTGCCCGACGCCTTCGCCGCCTTCATGTTGGGCTTTCCGCTCAGCGCCAACTCCGCCGAAGGTGCCCCCCTGGCGCAGGTGCGGCAGCAGAAGTTCGGCCTCTTCGTCCTCGATGACTTCAAGGCGACGCCGCGGCTGACGATCAACCTCGGCGTGCGTTACGACTTCTACGGCGTCGTCACCGAACCGGGCGGCCGCATCCGGAACCTTTCCTTCGCCGAGGGCGAAGCGCGCGCCATCGACGGCAGGTTCGTCCCGATGCTGGTCCCCGACCCGTACGTCAAGAAAGCTCTCTATGACATCAACAAGCTCCAGTTCATGCCGCGCCTGAGCATCGCCTACCGCTTCGCCAACAACGCGGTGCTGCGCCTGGGCGCCGGCCAGTATTACAGCCCCCAGCAAACGAACAACTTCAACATCCTCGGGCTGAACCCGCCCTTCTCCGGTTCGACGGTCTTTCAGAACGACCGCAACCGGCCGACGGCCACAATCGCGAACCCCTTCGCGGGCACCCCGGTCGCCGCCGGTCCCCAGGCCATCGTCATGCTCGGCAATCTCCAGGCCGACCGGGGCGGGCGCTCCCTCTATCTCAATAACGACGTTTGGCAGTGGACGGCGGAGCTCCAGCGGTCTTTCGGACAGAGTTGGGTGAGCGCGATCACTTATGTCGGCAGCGCCGGCTCGAACCTGGACATGACGGTCTCGAACTGGAACAACCCCGACCCCGGCCTGGGCGCCATCCAGAGCCGCCGGCCGATTCAGTATTACGTCGATTCGCGCGAACCCAACAAGCTGCTCGCATTGGGCACAGTCCGCCGCCTGGAGACCTGGACCAGCTCCAACTACAACGCCCTCCAGGCGCGCATCGAGAAACGCTATTCCGGTGGACTGACCTTCGTCGGCGCCTTCAACTACCAGCGTTCGCATTCGATCGGCTACAGCGTCAACGAGAGCGGCCCCTACGGCAGCAACTACACGCAAGACCCCAGGAACCGGAAGGCCGACTACGGCCGCTCGCAGATCGACCAGCGTTTTCGGTTCGTCTTCAGCCACGTCTGGGAGATTCCCTGGTTGCGCAATGCCCGGGGCGTCAAGGGAGTTCTCTTGGGAGGCTGGGCGGTCAACGGCATCATCCAGCTCGCTTCCGGTCTGCCGGTCACGGTGGGGCAGACCGGCGACTCGCACAACACGGGCACCGCCAGCGTGCCCCGGCCGCACGTCGTCTCCGGCGAAAAGGTGGTGCGGGCGATGCCGGGCCGAACGATCGACCGCTGGTTCAACACCGCGGCCTTCGTGCGTTCCAAGTGCGAGGGGTGCCCTGGCGAAGGCATTTATCTGGGGCCGAAGGGTTACGGGAACGCGGGCGTCTCGCTGTTCGACTCGCCGGCCCACAAGACCTGGGATTTCGCTCTGTTCAAGGAGTTCGTCATCCGGGAAGGCCACAAGCTCCAATTCCGATACGAGGCGTTCAATTTCCTGAACACGCCGCAGTTCAATGCACCCGATCGCATGCTGGGCAGCGCCACCTTCGGCCGCATCAGCTCGACCGTCATCAACAACCGCGAGATGCAGTTCGGCCTCAAGTACCATTTTTAGGCCCGCTCCAACCCACGCCGCCTCGTGCTGCGAAGGCGACCGATGCCAGGCGCCCTTGCAGAGAGGGGAAAATTTTTCCATTGACAGCCGGGCGGCTTGGATTTAAACTGTGCCTAACCCGTCAAGCTGAAACTCTCGCCTGCCCTGGATCACAGCCTGACGCGATTGAGACGGCAAGAAAGAAAGAAGAAGGAGGAGCCCGTGCAAAAACAAGGAGGAGCCGGCGCTTCGCCGGAGTTTGCCAGACTGTTAGAAGAGTACTGCCTGACGTTGGAGGACGCCGAGCAGGCGGAGCTGGTCGTGCCTTGCCGCTCCGTCGTGACGCTTTCGGCATCGCCGCGGCACCCCAGCTACCGGCGGCCGAAGCTTCTGCAAACCACCGACCTCGATGTCTTGAAGCGCTGGATCGGCGTTCCCGACGCGATGGTCAAAGGCCGATGCCTGCTCGATCGCGAGCAACGTGCGGCGCTCACGGAAGCCCAGCGGCTCGTCGCTGGGCAAGCCGCCCGGGAACCGCAGAAAGGGGCGCCGACCACGGTGGCTCGGAGGGACGCCTTGCGGGCCCATGCCCATGCCTACCTTTACGGTGACTCGTCCCTGGTGGCGAAGGCCAAGGCCCAGATAGAAAACCACATCGGCCTCGCTGCGATTGGCGTTTGGGTGTTCCCCAAGGTAAAAGTCAGCTCCGGTTCGGTCCTGTTTTTCGGTCCCGGTGCCAATGTGTTGGTGGCCTCGGAGCTGGAGATCGAAGAGGGCGGCCAAATCGTCAGCATGGGTCCGCTTACAGTTCGCGTCGTGACTTTGAAAAAGACCGCCCCAGTGCTCACCCATGTGCCGCTGGGGCTGGATCAGGCGCTGAAGCTGCTGCGGGCCTAGAGCGCTCCGGCAGAGTTACCGAAGGAGGAGAGGACAATGGCTGATTTCACGATGATTTCTGCGAGCGGCGCGAAAGGGCCGGACGGCCCGGCAGGCCCTTCGGGCGGCGCCGGGGCGCAGGGTGTCAACGCCGAGTGCCACTGGGACGGCGACGACCCGGCCACCGGCGGCGGTCCGGGTTTCACTGGCGGCGCGGGCGCCAACGGCGGCAACGGCGGAGATGCCCCTCCGCCCTACGACCTGGTCATTCGGCTCCAGGATTTAATCGGCACGATTCGGGCCAAGAACCTGGGAGGCAAAGGCGGTGACGGCGGTCGGGGCGGTGATGGCGGCGCCGGTGGGCCGGGTGGCGACGGCGGCAACGGCAGTGGCTGCGAGCCGTCGGAAAACGGTGGCCGAGGCGGCGACGGCGGCCGCGCCGGCAACGGCGGCAACGGCGGCCGCGGGGCCAACGGCGGCGACATCTACCTGCTCTACAGAGGCTCGATCGCCAACGGCGAGTTCGACGGAGAGTCCGAACTCGGAGCAGGCGGTGCGGCTGGCGCCCCCGGCAATCCCGGTTCCGGGGGCCTCGGCGGGAAGCGCGGCGGCGATGGCCCGCGGGCCGCGCAGGGCAACCCCGGCGCCCCCGGCTTACCAGGCTTGCCCGGTGCCCCCGGCCACCCCGGCGAGGTGCTGGTGCAGCCCGACCCGGGCGCGTGAAGCCCCTGGTGGACTGGTGGCCGGCGCTTCCCGAGGCTGCCGCAGCTCTGGCCGGCTGCACTCCCGCCGAGGTCGCCGAGCTACTTCGGATCGGGGATGTCTGCCTGGGCGCTGAAGGCGATCAGCGCCGTAGGGCTTCCTCGCTGAACAACGACGGCACCCCTGTCCAGCTCGTGGTCATAACCGGCGCTAGAGAACGTCTCGTGCGCCTGTTGATGGACCCAGCCCACCGCGAGCCCGATCCGGTCTGCCGCTGCGAGCGGGCTTTGACAGCCGCTGGACGGTTGCTGGCCTCACTCGGCGAGCCCGCCTGGAACGGGGCCTTCCAAGCTGCGCTCCGGGCGGCTCTTCCCAGTAAAGCGGAGGTCCGTACCTGGCTCGGCGGAGGCGCAATCTGGCTGGCTGCGGACCTTCGAGGGCCTAGTGTGGGAGCATATGTTTCCGCCCGGTGGGGCGCTCCGGGACAACGCTGGGATCGCGTCCTGGCCTGGCTTGGCGAGCGAGACGCGGCCGCCCCCGCGATACTGAAACATCTGATTCCCATTGCGGAACCGGCCTCGGTGGGCCTCGAAGCTCGATCCGCGACGAGCCTTCGCCTCAAGGTTTACTTCCGGCTTCGCCGGCCGCAACAACTCAACCGGCTGGGCTTGCCCGGCCTAGATCACCCGGCGCTTGAGCAGTTCCTACACCTGGTGGTGCGAAACCGCAGCATCAGCTTGAGCGGACTCGTGCTCTCGGTCTCCACCTCCCTTCGATCCGGAGCGATCTCTTCAAAGATGGACCTCTGCGGGCACTGCCTGCGCTACCGCAACTCGGAATTCGCGGAAATCATCACTGCGCTGAGGCGCACCTTCGCGATGTCCGATCCGGCGGTGGGGGCCGTGCTGCGGGCAGGGCAGGCGGAAACGGCGTTCATCGGGTTTTCCCCCTCGCCGGACGGGGCGCACCGCTTGAACTGCTACCTCAAGGCGCCTTCGAGCGGACCGGAGGAAAGTCGATGAGCGACGCCGTCCTGCTTTACCGCGGCTCCTGCCGCCAGTGCCGCTGGCTGGCGCGGTTGGCGGTGATCGTCTCCGCCGGGGCCCTACGGCGGGCGGCGCTCGGCAGTGACGCGGCCCAGCAGCTCTATGAGCACTACCCAGCCACGCGCGGCAAACTCGCTCTCATCGACGGAGACCGTTACTGGTGCGGGCCTGGCGTGCTTGTCTCCGGCGCGCGCCTGGCCATCATCGGCTTGCTGCGCCGACTTTTTTGAGCTGCCGGCGGCACTCAGCCGAGCCGCCCGATGGCGATCAGGTGCACCATGAAAGCACCGTCGTGCTCCACCTCCAGGCGTTCAAACCCCGCTTGAAAGGGCGCGATGAAGAATTCGAGCGGCGGACTCATCATCTGGTGCCGCCCGCCGGAGTCCAGATAGCCCCAGCGGACGAAGTCCGGGGTGCGCGCCCATACGCGAAAGCCCGTCGCCCTGGCATAGCCGGAGGCGTTGAACGCCGCGACGTCGCCCGGGAGCAGCACCTCCAGGTAGCAGGCGCCGCCGGGGCGCGTCCACGCGATCATGTTCTCGAGCAGCTTTCCGATCCGGGCCTGGTCGTCCAGGTAGCAGTAGCCTGCCCAGAAGTGCGTCACTAGGTCGAAGCACGCCGGCGCCAAGACGCTTCGCGCCATGTCGGCACAGACGAACGAGGCCTGCGGATTGGCCGCGCGGGCACTGTGCAACTGCGCCAGGCTCGCATCGAGTCCCACCTGCGTGATGCGCTCGCAAAACTGTGCAAAGTGCCAGGCAGGCCCGCAAGCCACGTCCAGCCACCGCGGCGGCTGAACACCGGGGGCCAGTTGCCCGAGGATGCGTCGGAGATTCCTGACGTTGCGCTCGTGCTTTCGCCGCCAGGGGGCGATGTAAAGCCGGGCATATTCGGCGGCGTAGCGAGCGTCGTAGATCAAGCGTTTCTCCCTTGCCGGGCCCGGCGCCAGGCGTCGCGAAAGGCGATACCGGTATTATAGGCTGCGGTGGTCCTTATCATTGACACCGCCCGCTGGCCACTGTATAGTTGCCCAGTGATGTCATCGCCAAAGTTGGGTGGCGGAGGGACTGATCGATGTCTGGAATGCTGAAGCGACGGACATTCCTGTTGGCGGCGGGTGGCACGGGTATGGCCCGATCCGCAAGCGACCCACCCGCGCTGCTCGGCGGCGAGCCCGTGCGGCGCAAGCCCTTCCCCTCCTGGCCGCGGATCGGCGCCAAGGACGAGACCAACTGGATGGAGGCGCTCCGGGCGTGCAAGTGGTGGCGCCGCGAGGGGCACTGGGTCCAGGACTTCGAGAAGGCTTGGGGCGAGAAGCTCGGCGTCCGCCACGTGGTGGCGACCGCCAACGGCACCGGGGCGCTGATGGCGGCCATGAGCGCCCTCGAAATCGGCCCCAAGGACGAAGTCCTGACCACCCCCTATACCTTCATCGCCACCATCAACGCCATCCTGGCGCAGTATGCCCTGCCCGTCTTCGTCGATACCGACCGCGCCACGCACATGATCGACGCCACGAAGATCGAGGCGGCCATCACGCCGCGCACCAGGGCGATCATGCCGGTGCACCTGGGCGGCAACATGGCCGACATGGACAAGATTCTCGAGGTCGCCCGGCGGCGTGGCATTGCCGTGATCGAAGACGCCTGCCAGGCGCACCTTTCGGCCTGGCGCGGCAAAGCCGCTGGGACGCTCGGCGAGCTCGGCTGCTTCAGCTTCCAGAAGTTCAAGAACCTGCCCGGGGGCGAAGCCGGCGCCGTAGTGACCAACGACGAGAAGCTCTACCTGCACGCCTACGGCTTCCATTCCCATTACCGCACGCCGGGGGAGAATGCCCCGGATCTGTCCGTCTGCCGCAACGGCATCAATCTGCGCATGGCGGAGTTTCAGGCGGCGCTGCTCGTGGCGCAGATGGAGCGGCTCGAAGAGACCACGCGGCGGCGCGAGGAGAACGCCGCACTGCTCGGCCGGCTGCTCGGCGAGATCCCCGGCATCGAGCCCGTCAAGCAGTATCCGGGCTGCACCCGCAACGGCTATCACCTCTACATGATGCGCTACGACGCGGAAGCCTTCGCCGGCCTGCCCCGCAGCCGGCTGATCGAGGCAATGCGCGCCGAAGGGATTCCGCTCGCCGAAGGCTACGGGCCGCTCAACCGCCACCCGTTTCTCGAAAACACGGCCCGCTCGCGAATGTTCCGCGCCATCTACTCCGAGCGGGAACTGGCCGGCTGGCGCGAGCGGAACCGCCACCTGCCCGCCAACGACCTGGTGACGCAAGAGTCGCTGTGGTTCTCCCAGAATGTCCTGCTGGGCGAGCAGCGCGACATGGAGGACATCGCCGCGGCGTTTGCCAAGGTCCGCCGGCACGCCGAAAAGCTCAAAGCAAGCTGAGGAGCCGGCAGGACGCCTGCCATGCGACGAAGAGAGTTTCTTGCCACGCTCGCGCTCCCGGCGGCGGCCCGGCCCGAACGACGCCGGCCGCGCCTGGCGGCGCTCGTCACCACCTATCACGTCCGCTCGCACGCCGACAACATCGTCACGCGGTTCCTCGAGGGTTACTGGATCAACGAAAAGTACAACCCGCCGCCGTGCGACATCGCTTCGCTCTACATGGACCAGATCCACCCGGCAGATATCGGCAAGCGCCTGTCGATGGCCTACGGTTTCCCCGTCGTGCCGACCATTCACGACGCGCTCACGCTCGGCACGGGGAAACTCGCCGTGGACGGCGTGCTGCTGGTGGCCGAGCACGGCAATTACCCGGTGAACGAGAAGCAGCAGACGCTCTACCCGCGCTACGAGTTCTATCAACAGATGGTGGAGGTCTTTCGCGACTCCGCCCGTTCCGTACCGGTCTTCGTCGACAAGCACCTCTCCTATGACTGGACGAAAGCGAAGCGGATGTACGACCAGTCTCGGGAACTGGGCTTTCCCCTGATGGCGGGCTCCTCCGTCTCCGTCACGTTCCGCCGGCCGGAGCTCGACTTCCCGCTCGAGACCGAGTTCGAGGACGCCTTGGCCGTGGGGGGCGGCTGGGTGGCCGACGGGGGCGTCTTCCACGTGCTCGAGACGCTCCAGTGCTTCCTCGAGCGGCGCAAGGGCGGTGAAACGGGCGTGCGCGCGGTTCAGCGTCTGGAGGGCGAGGCTGCCTGGCGGGCGGCGCGCGAGGGGCTGTGGTCGCGCCCGCTGCTCGATGCTGCGCTCCGCGCGGGCGAACGCGTCGCAGCGGGACGGCCCGAGGAGGTCGTGAAGCACCCGGTGGTGTGCCTGCTCGAATACAACGACGGTTTCCGCGCGGCCGCGCTCATGCTGGGCGGCCTGGTCAACGAGTACCTGGCCGCCTTCCGCCTGAAGGGGCGGAGCGAGCCGGCGGCCACGCTTTGCTACATCCCGATCGAGAACTCGAATAACTTCAGCCCGCTGGTCGATTCGATCGCGCGCATGATGCTCACGGGCAAGCGCGACTACCCGGTCGAGCGCACCCTGCTCACCACCGGCGCCCTCGCCTTCCTGATGGAATCGGCCTATCAGGGCGGCAAGCGGCTCGAAACGCCGGAGCTGAAGATCGCCTACCGAGCACCCAAGCAGTCCTACTTCGCCCGCGGCAGGGGGTCGTGATGGAGCGCGTCGCTACCGGATTCCAGTTCACCGAAGGGCCGGTCTTCAGCCGGATCGGCTTCCTGCTGTTCAGCGACATTCCGGCCGAGCGCATCTACAAGCTCGAGCGGGGCGACCTGAGCGTCTTCCGGGAGAATTCGCGCGGCGCCAACGGTCTCACGTTCGATCACCAGGGCCGGCTGCTCGCCTGCGAGGGCAAAGCCGGGCGCCTCACCCGCACGGAAAAGGACGGGGCGATCAGCGTGCTCGCTGACCGGTTCGAAGGCAAGAATCTCTGGGCGCCCAACGACCTGGTCTACGCCATCGACGGCTCGATCTACTTCAGTGATCCGATGCCGCGCCAGGCGGCGCCCGATCCCGCCAGGACCGGCTTTTCGGCAGTCTACCAGATCACGCGGCGGGGCGAGGTGCGAGTGGCCACGCGCGAGCCCGCGCGCCCCAACGGCGTCGCCCTGAGCCCGAACCAGCTTGTGCTCTACGTCGCCGACAGCGGCGCCGACTGCATCCGGGCCTACGACATCTCGGGCGATGGAGCGCTCTCGGGCGGCCGCATCGTGGCCCAGTGCCGGCGTCCGGATGGTCTCAAGACCGACGAGGCGGGCAACCTCTATGTCGCCGCCGAGGACGGCATCGCCGTCTTCTCGGCCGAGGGCAAGCTCCGGGAGACGATTCCCGTCCCCGAGCGGCCCAGCAATCTCAACTGGGGCCCTGGCTTCCAAGGTCTCTACATCACCGCCCGCACTTCCGTCTACTTTCTGCCGGGCCACGGACCGGGTACGCGCACGTATTGATACGATCGAGCAAGAAAGAGAGGATGGAAACGATGAAGCAGCGCAACGAGAATTCGCCCAGCCGGAGGAGTTTTCTGGCGTCGGCCGCCGTCGCCGCCTCAGCCGCCCACGCCACGCAGAAACGCCCGCTCGAGCCCCTGTCGCCGGGCATCAAGATCTCCCTGCAAATTCCGGCCGACTACACCGACGACGACCTGACCTTCGCCAAGCAGCTCGGCGTCGAATACGTGAGCATCCCCGGCCGCGCCGGCACTTACGAAATCTACGCCGAACACAAACGGCGCGTCGAAGCCGCCGGCCTGAAAGTGGCCAACATCGGCAACTCGGCTGTCCACAACATGCCGGAGGTCACCCTGAACCTGCCCGGGCGCGACGCCAAGATCGAGGAGTACAAGCAGTACCTGCGCAACCTGGCCAAGGCGGGTATCTATTACACGACTTATGCCCACATGGGCAACGGCATCTGGAGCTCACAGCCCGAGACGACGCGCGGCGGAGCGCGGGCGCGCGCCTTCCGCCTGGAGACGGCCAAGGGTTATTGGGCCGGCGCGGTGTTCGAGCCGCCGCTCTCGCACGGCAGAAAGTACACCGAACAGGAGCTCTGGGAAAACTACACCTACTTCATCCGGCAGGTGGCGCCGGTCGCCGAGGAGGTCGGCGTGCGCATCGGCATTCACCCGGATGATCCGCCGGTGCTCGAGCTGGCCGGCATCCCGCGGCCGATCTTCGGCACCTTCGCCGGCTACATGCGCGCGCTCGAGATCGCCAACAGCCCCAATGTCGGCGTCTGCCTGTGCTGCGGCTGCTGGCTCGAGGGCGGCAAGGGGATGGGCAAGGATCTCATCGGCGCCATCCGGGAGTTTGCACGCCTGGGCAAGCTCTGGAAAGTCCACTTCCGCAACGTCAGCGCTCCGCTGCCCTACTTTGTGGAGACCTTCGTCGACAACGGTTATTTCGACATGAAGCAGGCCATGCGGGCGCTGGTGGAGGTCGACTTCCGCGGCATCCTCATTGCCGATCATGTGCCGCAGATGGTGGGGGACCGCCGCACGGGCTGGGCCTACAGCATCGGCTACATCAAGGCGCTGTACGACATGGCCCGCGACGAGCGGCGCCGGGCGTAACCGGGAGGGGTTGACTCCGCGCTTCGCCCGCGCGAAGATGGTGCCGAAGAGCCGGTTCCGCCCCTGTGCGGGCCGGTGAGGAGACGACCAGCCCGGGAGTTTCTCCACGCGCCCTCTGCTCCAGAGAGAGCTCCTGGCAGGGAGGCTACCGTGAAGAAACTCTACGTTGGCAACTTGCCGTACCAGGCCACCGAGTCGCAACTCGAGGCGTGGTTCCTCGAAGCGGGCATCACCTTAGAGGCCGTGACCATCATCCGGGATCGCTTTTCCGGCGAGTCGCGCGGTTTTGCCTTCGTCGAGATCACCAGTGACGAAGAGGCGGGCCGGGCCATCGCCGCCTGCAACGGTCAGGACTTCCTCGGCCGGAACCTCGTGGTGAACGAAGCACGGCCGTTGCGCGACCGGCCGCCCTCCGAGGCCCGGCGCGGAGGCCCGGAACGCCGGCGGGGAAGCGGAAGCGGCGGCAGGCCGCGCTATTAGACGCTCTCAGAGCCGCGGAAACTTCGGATAGCGGCGCGGGTGTCTCTTGCGGCGCTGGTAGGCACGCGCCAGCTCCAGGTAGACTCCGAGATCGCGGTCCAGGTCCGCCTCGGTCCCGTCAAAGTAAAAGGAACGGATCGGCAGGCCGTCCAAGTCCCGGCTCAGGCGCGGGTAGATCGCTTCGCTCACGATGCCGTTCATGCAGGTGAACGGGCTGATGTCGACGATGCCGTCGACGCCGCGGCCGGCCAGGCAGATCGCCTTGCCGACATTGAGCACCATCTCGCCGAGCGCCCCCTTCGCCGGCAGATACGGCTCCGCCGCCCGGAGAATCTCCCCCACGGGAGGTTCCTCCTGTCCGGCGAAGTCTTCCCGGAACGGCTCGAGCAGGACATGCTCGTCCCGGCGCTGCACGCTGGTGCGGATCCACGCCTTGAAGCTCTCGGCAGAGATCTGTTTGCCCTGAAGCCGCAACTTGCGGAACTGCTCGGAGTTGGTGTACCAGATCCACTCGGTGATGTCGGAGACCCAGCACTCGGCGCCGTACTCCTCCAGGCGGCGTACCAGGTCGTCGTTGGAGAACGTGTTCAGGCGGCAGAAGATCTCCCCGACCACACCGATCAGAGGCCGGTCCAAATCGCGCCGGGCGCGAATGGCGCGGAACCGCTCGCGCGCGCGCACCATCGCTTCGCGCATCGCTTCCAGTTGCACCCGTGGCTCGAGCGGGCTGTGCTCGATGGTGTTCGCCACGTCTTCCAGGCACTCCTCGTAAACCCGGTCGGTTTCGCCCTTCACCAGCTCGTGCGGCCGATAGATGAGCTGGAGCTTTTGCAGGATGTCGGCGGCCACCAGGGCTCGCCATTGCGTCCGGAAGAAGGGACGCGCCAGCGCGCCGAGGCCCTCGTAGCCGTTCTGGCTGGTGGGCGAGAGGATCCCGACCGAGCCGTAGCCGTTTTCGTCCAGCAGCCGGCGCAAGTACGGCGCGTACTGGCCGAAGCGGCAGGGGCCGTCCGAGGTGGGCATGAAGAAGACCGTGCGCTCCGGTTCGGCCTCCGGCGAGGACAGGTACTTCATGAAGTCCCCGATGGTGACCTTGGCCGGATAACACTCGTCGCCGGAGGTGTAACGGGCGCCCAGCTCGCGCGTGCGCTCGTCGGAGGGCGGCGTCGGCTCGGCCTCCACGCCCAGAGCGCGGAAGCCGGCGGCGAACAGCCGCGCGCTGCCGGCCGCCATCGGAGGAATGAGGACCTTCTTGCCGACTAGAGGGTGGCCGCCTGCGCGCTCGGCCGGCTCACCTCGAGCTCCGAGTTGTAGCATCTGAGAATCCCCTTGCTGTCCAGGTAAGCCTCGCAGCGGGTCAGGTAGCCCGCGTCGTTGCCATGCCCGTCAAACTGGAGCACCAGCATGGGCGCTCCCGCCGTCTGCCGGGTGAAGTACTTGATGTAGGAGTCCGGACCGCACTTGAAGTTCGAGATATAGACCAGGTGAAGGTTCGGCCGCGACGCCACCAGCCGGGCCGCCTCGAGGATCTTGCGCCCCGAGCTCCAGTACATGTTCGGATGCAGGTCTTCGACGCGCTCGGCGCCCGTCACCAGAAAGTCCAGGGGAATGACGTTGGCGCCATAGAAGTTTCGCAGCTTGCGCGGGATGTCGCAGTTGATGTTGCGGTCGTAGATGTTGTAGCTGCGGCCCACCAGCACCAGGCCGGGCTCGCCCGTCCGCTCGAGAATCTCGAGCGCGCGCCGGCCGGCCTCGAGCAGCCGGCTCTGGAACTCACGCTGAGCCGCATAGGCGGCCTCCACTGCGCGGTCGCTCCGGCTGCGGCGCACGCCCAGCCGGGCGGCCACCTCGGCCAGCGCCCGCTTGACGTGCTCCGGCCCGAGGCTGAAATGCAGCGTGGGCGACAGGAACTTGTGCGCGTGCTCGGCCAGGCCCGGCGCCGCGCGCAGCACGAACGGCAGTGTCTGATTCCACGGACAGAAGTGCGCCACGCAGGAGGCCTCGTCGGCCGATTCGGCATCGAGCGCGTTGGGCACGAACAGGTAGTCCACCCCCAGCTCGGCCAGCAGCAGCCAGGCGTGCCCGTGCGCCACCTGCACCGGATAACAGGGCTGCGCCAGCGCCAGCTCCACACCCCTGGCGGCGATGCGCGCGTCGGTCGGCGGCGAGAGAGCGACCGCCGCACCGAGCTCCGTGAAATAGCGGTGCCAGAAGGGATAGCGCTCGAAGGTCGACATCGTGCGGGGCATGCCGACGTTGATCTTGCCCTCGACCCGCGCCGGAACGCCGCCTTTGGCCGAAGCGCCGGTGATCTCCTCGAGAACGCGGTCCCGGTAGGCCAGCAGGTCTTCGATGACCGGCTTCCGGCCCGTCTTCGCCGCCTTGCGATACCGGTCCGAGCACTTGTCGCCCCAGAAGCTCTTCTGGCCTTCGATGGTGAACTCCTTGATGTCGCAGTGGTTCGAGCAGGCCTTGCAGACGAAGTCGCGAGTGCGGATCGCCAGCCGGCTCAAATCGTAGCCGCGAAACCGCGTGGCGCCGCCGGTGGCCTGGTGCCACTGGCGCGCGATCAGCGCCATGCCGATCGCGCCCATGACGCCGTTATACGGAGGCACGGTGATCTTCTTGCCCAGCAGCCCGGCGAAGGCGGCCGCCACGGCGTCGTTATAGGCCGTGCCGCCCTGGAAATAGATGACGTTGCCGATCCGCCGGCCCCGCACCACGCGGTTCAAATAGTTGAGCGCGATCGAGTAGGCCAAACCGGCAAGCACGTCAGGGACCGTGTCGCCTTTGTGCAGGAACCCGGTAACGTCCCGCTCCATGAAGACCGTGCAGCGCTCACCCAGCCGCGACGGCGCTTTGGAGGAAAGCGCCAGACGCGCGAACTCGTCCTTGATGCTGATGCCGAGCTTCTCGGCCTGCTCTTCGAGAAACGAACCCGTACCGGCGGCGCAGGCTTCGTTCATCGCGAAATCGACCACGACCCCGTTTTCAAGCGCGATGAACTTCGAATCCTGGCCGCCGATCTCGAAGATGGTGTCCACCATCTCGCCGCCGAGCGTCCGGCTGATATAAACAGCGCCCGTCTTGTGCGCCGTGATCTCGTCATGCACGGCGTCAGCACCGACGAACTCCCCGATGAGCTCGCGGCCGCTGCCCGTAGTCGCCACGCCGCAAATCGCCAGGCGGTGTCCCCAAAGCTCCTTGAGTTCGGTGAGTCCCTTCTGAACCGCCTCGATGGGTCGGCCCGCCGTCCGCAGGTAGATGTCGTGGATGACGCGCCCGTGCTCGTCCATGGCGACCAGATTCGTCGACACCGAGCCGACGTCGATGCCGAGATAGGCCGGAATGGGGCCGTCCCCCGGGGGCGGCTCGTAGCGGCGCACCAGCTCGCGCAACAGAACGACGTTTTCCATCGACAGCGGCTGAGTATCCACCGGCTTGCGTTCTGCGGCGTGCTGGCTCAGGCGGTGGATCTCGCGGAACGAGCGCTTCCGCGTCTCGGCCGCCTCGAGCATGGCCGTGCCGATGGCGGCGCACCAGGCGTAGGTCTCGGGCACGAAGAGTTCACCGTCGGCCAGCGAAAAGGCCTCCTTGAGCGCCGCCACCACTCCCGAGTTCTGCGAGACCGCGCCGATCAGCGCGACCGGCCGCGTCACCGGCCGGCCTTTGACGATGGCTGCCTTAAAGTTCCGCGCCACGGCGTCGCAGAGCCCGCGCAGGATTTCCGCCGGCGTGTAGCCCTTCTGCTGGGCGTGAATCATGTCGCTTTTGGCAAAGACCGAGCAGCGGCCGGCGATGTGCGCCGCCGTGCGCGCGGTGCGCACCACCTCGCCGATCTCTTCCACGGAAAAGCCCATGCGGAGCGCCTGCTGGTCGAGAAAGCTCCCGGTACCGGCGGCGCATTCCCCGCTGCGGTCGTAGTCGGCGATGCGCAGTTCCCCGCTGCGTGGGTCCGGCTCGAGGCGGATGTACTTGGAGCTTTCCCCGCCGATTTCGAACACCGTGCGGACCTCGGGATGAAAGGCTGCCATCATCCGAGCGACGGCCTTGAACTCGTTCTCGAAGTAGATGCCGAGGATTTTGGCGATCGTGCGGCTGCCCGAGCCGGTGACGCGGATTCCCTCGATGGAACGCTCCGGCACGGACTCGTAGAACTGCTGGAGCAGATCGTAGGTGGACTGGATGGGACTGCCGAGGATGCGCCGGTATTCCGAGAGCGCCAGCGGGCGCCAAGCGCCGCCCTCGCCCGGGGCTTCGATCAGGCGAAAGCGGGCGTCGCGCCGGCACAGGGCATCCAGCAGCGGCCGGTCCGCCGCCTCGCCCATAGCGGCGAGCTTGACACTGACGGCGCCGATGTCGAGCCCGATGTTAATGCCCATCTCTGATCTTCCTCAATCATACAAAAGGGCCCTGTTCGCTTCTTCGAAAGACAGCGAGCAGTCGCTTTTCCGGCCTGAGCGGCGCCGTTCCGGGCCCGGGCAGCGCATCAGTCCGTCACCTGCTCGAAGACGGCGAAATCGCCCGGATTCCAGGCCTGGGCGATCACGTAAAGCTTGCCGCCTCGTTCCACCAGCACCGCATTGTGGACGTGCTGGAAATTGATCAGGCCCAAATCCTGTTTTGGCAGGATGGTGGAAACCAGCCGCTCGTCTTCGAACAGATAAATCGGGGCGCCCAGGCTGCGATCGGGGCCGTGGAGCGCCCCCACGACCGCGTAGCGCCCCAGATAGTCCACGTCGCAGGGCCAGGAGCCCGCCGGCATCTTCCACGAACCCAGGTACTGGCCGTGGCGGCTGAAGCGGTCGATCTCCGAGTTCGGCCGGTCCGCCACATCGATCCGCTTCAGGCCCGGCACCACCGTGATGCCGTGGCCGGTGCCGAACTCGCCTGGTCCGTTGCCTTTGCCGCCGAAAGCCAGATCGTGCCAGACCGCCCGGGGCGGTCGCGTGCCCGCCAGGCGGGCCGTCAGCACGAAGTCCAGGTTCGAGTACCCTGTGGTCACATAGAGCAGGCCGTCGAGCACCTCGACGTCCGTGGGGACGAAGTTGCCGCGGCCGCGGAAATAGTCATTGGCGATCGGGTGCCCCAGATCGTCGCCGGGCTCGGGCGCCTCGAGCGTGTCCACCAGGCGCCCGTCGAGCGTCGTCGTGTAGACGCGGCCCGCCTGGTTAGCCGGAAAGCTTAAGTACGCCTCCCCGCCGGCGGCGTACCAGATCGTCGCGTTGTGAAGGTTGGTGTCGCGCAGCTCCGGCGGCGTACTGAGCAGGCGCGTCCTCGCCAGATCTGCTGAAATCTCGACCAGACCGGCGCCGGCCAGGGCGAAGTAGATCTCGCCGCGGCCCGGCCGGCGGTCGACGGCAAAGCCGCCGTGAGCAGCCTTGAGCACCTTCTGCGCTTCGGCCGGCAGATGCTCGGCGGTATAGAGGACACGAAAGCGGTAACGGCCTTGGCCGCTCACCGGGGGTGCCTGTGTCGGCAAGCCCCAGGCAAGCGCCAGCAGGCAGAGGAACAACAGCAAGGCGGCGAGGCGTTTCATGGCAGCCATACGCTCCTGGGTGGGGCTGGTCGGCGGCAGGATAGTCTCAGTTCCTTGGCGGATTGATCATGATGTGCGCTCCCGCCGTGCCAGGATCCATCAGCCAGGGCGCGCCGGGCGCCGGTTCGGTGGACAGCCCCGTCGACTCCGGCGTGGCGAAGGGCACGTAAATGACCCAGCGGAGGTAAGCATCGAGCACCCGACCGGAGGCCGGCTCGTAGCTTTTGCCAGTCAGCACGTACAACGTGCGGGGCTCGCGCGGCATCGGCAGCTTCCCTTCTTCGACCTCCTTCCAACGAATGTCGTTGCGCCGCTTGCCTGTCACACCCTGCGCCACCAGCTGGCGTCCCCGCGCCATATAGGGCTCGAGGTCCTTGTGGTAGCAGGCCGCGTTGAACTCCTCCTGGCGCGGATCGTCAGCGAGGCAAACCATCGCGTTTCTCCCCGGGCGGAGCTGGACGAGACGGCCGGAAGGGTCATACCCCAGGACCGCCGCGCCGGACCGATATTCCTTTGGGGCGGCCAGGACCGCCGCGGCGATTTGAACCTCAGCCGGCGGGACCTCCCCGGCCAAGGCCAGGGTCGCGACGCCGGCAAGAATCGGCAATGACTTCATCCCCAGTCCCTCCTCGACTGCCTTTCAGCATACGACGACGGGCCGTGTCGCTACAATGAGGGGTAACGCGTCCTACTGTCGCGCTTTCAATCAAATTCAGGAATCGATGAAACCGTCCCGCCCGGAACTGGAAAGCTCGGAAGCCGGTGCGCCTGTCGGCGGCGCCGCACCGCGGCCGGCATCCAACTTCATTCGTGACATCATCCTCGAAGACATACGGACCGGCAGGTTCGGTGGCCGTGTCCACACGCGTTTTCCGCCCGAGCCGAACGGCTATCTGCACATCGGGCATGCCAAGAGCATTTGCCTGAACTTTGGCCTGGCGGCGGAATTCGGCGGCAAGTGCAATCTGCGCTTTGACGACACCAATCCGACCAAGGAGGAGAGCGAGTACGTCGAATCCATCATCCGCGACGTGCGCTGGCTCGGCTTCGACTGGGAGGACCGCCTCTATTACGCCTCCGACTATTTCGACCAGCTCTATGAGTGGGCGGTCCAGTTGATCAAGGCCGGCAAGGCCTACGTCTGCGACCTGTCGCCGGAAGAGATCCGCGCCTACCGTGGGACGCTCACCGAGCCGGGGCGGGAAAGCCCCTACCGGAACCGCTCGGTGGAGGAGAACCTCGCACTATTCGAGCGCATGCGCGCCGGCGAGTTCCCCAACGGTGCCCGGACGCTGCGCGCCAAGATCGACATGGCCTCGCCGAACCTCAACCTGCGCGACCCGGTGATGTACCGTATCCTCCATGCCGAGCACCACCGCACCGGCAACACCTGGTGCATTTACCCGATGTACGACTGGGCGCACGGGCAGTCGGATTCGATCGAAGGGATCACCCACTCCATCTGCACGCTGGAGTTCGAGGACCACCGGCCGCTCTATGACTGGTTTCTCGACCAGCTCGGCATCCACCACCCGCAGCAGATCGAATTTGACCGGTTGAATCTGACCTATACGGTGCTGAGTAAGCGGAAGCTGGCCACACTCGTCGAAAGGGGCTACGTCCGGGGCTGGGACGATCCGCGGATGCCCACGCTGGCCGGCCTGAGGCGGCGCGGATACACGCCCGAGGCGATCCGCAACTTCTGCGCCCGGATCGGCGTCTCGAAGACTAACGGCATCGTCGAACTCGGCCTGCTCGAGCACTGCCTCCGCGAGGATCTCAACAAGCGCGCCCCGCGCGTCATGGCGGTTTTGCGGCCTCTCAAGCTGGTGATCGAGAATTACCCCGACGGGGTCGTCGAAGAGATGGAGGCGATCAACAACCCGGAGGATCCCTCCATGGGGACCCGCAAGGTCCCGTTCTCGAGGGTTCTGTATATCGAGCGGGACGACTTTCGCGAAGATCCGCCGCCACAGTACTACCGGCTGGCGCCGGGCCGGGAGGTCCGCCTCCGCTATGCCTATTTCGTCAAATGTACCGGCGTGATCAAGGACGAGCGCACCGGCGAGGTGGTCGAGATCCGCTGCACCTACGATCCGGCGACGCGTGGAGGCAACGCCCCGGACGGGCGCAAGGTCAAGGCGACGATCCACTGGGTTTCGGCGGCCCATGCCGTCGAGGCCGAGGTCCGGCTCTATGACCAGCTCTTCACCCGCCCGATCCCCGGCGGCGAAGAGGATGGCCGGGACTTCCTCGCAGACCTGAACCCGAACTCGCTCGAAGTGATCACCGGCGCCAGGCTCGAGCCGAGCCTGCGCGCCGCCGAAGTCGGCAGCCGCTACCAGTTCGAGCGTCTGGGCTACTTCTGCGTCGATCCGGATTCGACACCCGAGCTGCCCGTCTTCAACCGGACGGTGGCGCTCAAGGACACCTGGGCCAAGATTGAGAAGGCGCTCAAGGCGCGCCAGGAGTAAGCGATGACGATCGTCGGCATCGGGGGCATCCTGCATGACGCAGCCTGCGCCGTCCTGCGCGACGGCGAGCTGGTGGCGGCTGTCGAGCAGCGCAAGATTGCCCGCCGCAGGAGAGTGGGCGAGTTGCCGGAGGAGTCCATCCAGGCCTGCCTGCGGATGGCAGGCGTCGGCTCCGAACAGGTCGACTGCGTGGCCGTCGTGCGGCCGCTGGCCACGGGACCGGAAGCCGGGCTGCATCTGAAGCTGCGCGAGCGTTTCCCAGCCAGCCAGATCGTGCTGGTCGAGCACCAGACGGCGCACGCCGCCTCGGCCTACTACGCGACGGAATTTGAGGAGGCCACGGTCCTGACGCTCGACCGGGCCGGGGACTTCCGCTGCGGCTCGCGCTGGCGCGGCACCGGTAACCAGCTTTACCTCGAACGCGAACTCTACTATCCGGACTCGCTAGGGGATCTCTACAGCCGGGTGACCGAGCTGCTGGGCTTTGAGGCCAACGCCGACGAGCACAAAGTGCAGTGGCTTTCGACGGCAGGCGACGCCCGCTACCGCGAGGTCTTCCTCGACATGCTGCCCATCGGCGGCGGCTGGCTGCGGCTGGACCGCTCCTACTTGGACGGCGACCGGCTCACCCGCGGCGGTTTCAGCGCCAAGTTCTATGAGGCGCTCGGCCTCGCAGACGGCGCGGAAGTCCCTCCTGAGCTCAAGGCCAATGTCGCGGCGGGTCTCCAGCAGGCCGTCGAAAAGGTGGTGATCGAACTGGCCGGCACGGGCGACAACCTGTGCCTGGCCGGCGGCCTGCTCTACAACGCGCTTCTCGTGGAGGCGCTCGAACGCTCGGGCCGCTGGAAGAACGTGTTCGTGCAGCCGGCGGCCGGCAATGCGGGCACGGCGCTCGGGGCCGTCTTCTGGGCCTGGCACACCGTTTACGGCCAGACGCGGCGCGCCGGGCTCGGCGACCTCTGCCTGGGGCCTTCGTTCTCCCCGGACGAGATCAAGCGGGTGCTCGAGAACTGCAAGCTGCGATTTCGCTACCTGCTCACCACCGATGAGCTGATCGACAAAGCAGTCGAGCAGATCACCTCGGATCACATCATCGCCTGGATGCACGGCCGCATGGAGTTCGGTCCCCGGGCGCTTGGCAATCGCAGCATTCTGGCTTCGCCGCTGAACCCGTATTCGACCGAGAACCTGAACGCCTTCATCAAGCATCGCGAGCCTTTCCGGAAATTCGCCGCCTCAGTGCCGGCGGAGCTTGCCGGGGAGTTTTTTGAAGTCGGGCCGAACGCGCGCTACCTGGCCACGGTGGGGCGCGTGCGGCCGAACTACCGGGAGGCGCTCAAGAGCGCCATTCTGGGCGCGGATCGCGTCAGAGTGCACACGGTCCGGAAAGAGGACAATCCCCTCTACTGGCGCCTGCTCAAGGGCTTTGGCGAGAAGACCGGACTGCCGATCCTCTACAACACCTCCTTCAATCTCTTCGGAGACCCGCTGGTGTGCAGCCCGCGTGACGCCGTGCGGAGCTTTTACTCCTCAGGCATCGACGCCATGTTCGTCGGCAACTTCTTTCTCGAGAAGTAGCGGGCAGCCTCTCAGAGCTGGCGCGGGGTGGACTGGGCGGCGACCTCGCCGTCGACAATCCGCCTGGCGCGGAGCGCCCGGCGCGTCACAAACAGGTACCGGGCCAGTCCCGTGGCAAACGAGATCCCGTTGTAGAAGTGGTACAGGAGGTGGAACGGGATCGCCGCCAGGGCGAACAGCCCCCCTTTTTTCTCCGCCAGGAACAGGTAGAACTGCGTGTTGAGCAGCACCACCGCAAACAGCACCAGGCTCACCGAGAAGACGAAACGGTGGAAGGGGATGTAGAAGACCCAGAAGAGGGCAATCCAAAGGATCATCCCGGCTACCACGAGCGAAAAGTAGATGCGGCGGTCCGTATGGTCGTACTCGTAGCGGTGGCGGATCAGCAGCAGCACGTAGCCGAGCACCAGTGGCGGGATCAGGACGTCCATGTTGTGGAAATAGGCCGTCACCACGATGGCCGCCACCACGGCCGTGGTCCAGAACAGCCCGGCCCGGCGCTCCGTCGAATAAGCATGCTCCACCCAGTAGCGCCCCAGCACGAGGAACAGCAGAGCGAACAGGGGCACCAGGAAGTAACCCTGCCACCAGAAGGCGGCAAACAGCGACATGCCTGAGAGCACGAAGGTGAGGGCCACGCTCACCCGCTGGCTCAGGTGGAGGTTGAGGTCGTTTGGCATGTGCCGGTCGCGCAGGATCAGCTCCGTCCAGGGGATGCCCCGGCTGAAGATATCGGTCCGGATCAGGTTCCAGAATGTCCAGCGTTTCAGGTGCTTGACCTGGATGTCCCGGTCGAGCATGATCCTCCGGCCGGCGCTGCGAAGCCGGTATCCGAGCTCGATGTCTTCGATCGAAGGCCGCGTGTAGGACTCGTCAAAGCCGCCGAAGGCCAGAAAAACGTCCCTCCGGATGGCGCCGCAGCCGCTCCAGAACGTGCCCGCCTCGGCGCTCGAGGTGTGGTGCACGAAGCTGTGCATTAGGTTCTTATATTGGGACAGGAAGTCCGTCGAGCCGGGCGAATCGTCATAGGAACCAATCACGGCATCGAGCGAGGGGTCGCGCCGGAAAGCTTCGGCGACGCGTTCGATGGTGTCCGGGTGGACGCACACGTCGGCGTCCAGGAAGAACAGGATCGAACCCTTGGCGGCACGGGCGCCGAGATTGCGCGCCTTGGCGGGACCGCTCTGCGCGCCCGTGGCCAGGACGATCGCCCCCTCCGAGCGCGCGATTTCGGCACTGGCGTCCGTCGAGCCGTCGTCGACAACGATCACCTCGAGCGGGTGGAGCGAGGATTCCGCTAGCGACCGCAAGCACTTTTCCAAGTGCTCTGCTGCGTTAAAGGCAGGGATAATGACCGAGATGTCCGAACCGTTCACCTTCTCACCTTTCGAGCGATGCGCAGCGGGCATCCTCTCCTGTCACAGGCCGCCTGCGAGCCTGGGACACCGGCGGTACATTACTTTTAGTCTAATCTGATCAGATGCGCAAGTCCAGTGAAGACAGGGTACTAGAACTACCGAAATGATTCCTAAGCGTAATTTTTGCAATCTTGTAGGGTTGCGCCGGGCGGAGGCGGCCCGCCGGCCGTGAGGATCGTTGTCTTTTCCGACATCCACGGCGATATCCCGGCCCTCGAGCAGGTGCTCGCCCCGGAGGCCGACTATTACTTCGCCGCCGGGGACTTGGTGAACTGGGCGCGCGGCCTCGAGCGTGTCGGCGAAGTGCTTCGGCATCGCGCGGGCCGGGTCTACGTGCTCCCCGGCAACCATGAATCGGCCGCCGATATCGCCCGGATGTGCCGCGACTACGGTCTCGAGGACTTCCATGGCAAGAGCCTGGAAGCCGGCGGCTACCGTATCGCCGGGCTCGGCTACTCCAATCCCACCCCTTTCGGGACCCCGGGCGAGTATTCGGAAAAAGAGCTCGAGGAGCGCCTGGAGCCATTCGCCGCTTTTGACAGGCTGATCCTGATCTGTCATTGCCCACCCAAGGGGACTTCGCTCGATCAGGCCGGTCCGGGGCGGCACCTCGGCAGCCAGGCCGTGCGCGACTTCATCGAGAAGCATCAGCCGGAGCTCTTCTTCTGCGGGCACATCCACGAAGCGCATGGCGCCTCGGCTCAGATCGGGCGCACCCGTGCTTTCAACGTAGGCAAGCGCGGCCGTCTGGTTGAGCTCTGATAGACTGGGAAATGGAAGTATGACGCTTGTAGAGGATCTGGAAAAGCAGTACGAGGCGCTCCGCCAGCAAGCCGAGGCTGTGCGGAGCTATCTTTGACGCCCCCGCCAAGAGAGCCCGGCTGGAAGAGCTCGAGCAACAGATCGCTTCGCCTGAGTTCTGGGCCGACCCGGAAAAAAGCCAAAGACTGATGCAGGAGCGCAAGCGCCTGGAGAAGGCGCTTGCCGATGACCGCGAGCTCGAAGTGCAGCTCTCGGATCTGGAGACGCTGCTCGAGCTGGCCCGCGAGGGCGAGGACGTCTCGGGCGAGATCGAGCCGGCCATGAAAGCCCTGGGTGAACGGCTGGAGAAGCTCGAGACGGCGATGCTGCTCTCGGGCGAAAATGACCTGCGCAGCGCGATCGTGACGATCCATCCGGGCGCCGGAGGCACCGAAAGCCAGGACTGGGCCGAGATGCTGCTCCGGATGTATCTGCGGTGGGCCGAGCGCTCGGGCTACGAGACCGTCATCACCGACCGTCTGGACGGCGAAGGCGCCGGCATTAAATCGGTCACTTTCGAGGTCAACGGAGAAGGCGCCTACGGGCGGCTCCAGTCCGAGGTGGGCGTGCACCGGCTGGTGCGGATCTCCCCGTTTGATGCCAACGCGCGGCGCCACACCTCCTTCGCCTCGGTGTTCGTCTACCCGCAGATCGAGGAGGAGATCAAGATCGAGATCCGACCGGAGGATCTCCGCATCGACACCTTTCGCGCCAGCGGCGCCGGCGGGCAGCACGTCAACCGCACCGATTCGGCCATCCGGATTACGCACCTGCCGACCGGCATCGTCGTGCAGTGCCAGAACGAGCGCTCGCAACACAAGAACCGCGCTGCGGCGATGAAACAGCTGCGGGCGCGCCTTTGGGAACACGAGATGGCCAAGCGCCGGGCCGAGGAGGAGAAGCTCGAGTCGGCGAAGGCGGACATCAACTTCGGCAGTCAGATCCGCAGCTATGTGCTGGCGCCGTATCGGTTGGTGAAGGACCTGCGCACGCGCCTGGCGATCGGCGATGTGGATCGCGTCCTCGACGGGGATCTCGATCCCCTGATCCACGCCTACCTGGTTTGGCGCAAGACCGGCAAGACGTTTGGAGACGGCAAGGAAGAGGCGGCTGAATAAGCCGGGAGCAGACCCCGAGGCGATTCGCGCCGCGGCGGAGTGCCTCCGCACCGGCGGTCTGGTGATCTTTCCCACCGAGACGGTCTACGGGCTCGGCGCCAATGCGCTCGATGCCACAGCCGTCGCCAAGATCTACCGGATCAAGGGAAGGCCGTCGACCAGCCCGTTGATCGTGCATGTCGCCTCGGTCGAGGCCGCGCAGGCGATCGTCCAGGAGTGGCCGGAGAGCGCCTCACGCCTCGCCGCGCGCTTCTGGCCGGGCCCGCTCACCCTTGTGCTGCGGAAGCGGGCTATCGTGCCCGATATCGTCACGGCCGGCCTGGACACGGTGGGCGTCCGGATGCCGGATCACCCGCTGGCGCTCGAACTGATCCGTCAAGCGGGCGTGCCCGTGGCGGCGCCGAGCGCCAATCGCTTTACCGAGCTTTCGCCCACGCGCGTGGAACACCTGCCCGAAAGCGTGCGCCAGGCGGCAGACTTGATCCTCGACGGCGGTCCCTCGCCGGTGGGAATCGAGTCGACGGTGCTGTCGCTGGCGGCCGATCCGCCCCAATTGCTGCGGCCGGGCATGATCAGCCGCGCCGAGCTCGAGGCGCTGGTCGGTCCGGTGGCGCCGGCCGGTCGGATCGAGAACGCTCACCCGGCGCCGGGCATGCATCGCAAGCATTATTCTCCGGCGACGCCGCTGGTCCTGGTGAGTGAGGGCCGCCTTCCGCAGGCGGGCCGCGGCGCCTACGTGTGGATGGCGTGGCCGGCACCAGCGGCGCGCACCTTCGCCATGCCCTCCGACCCGGCCGGGTACGCTGCCCGGCTCTACGAAGTCTTGCACGAGCTCGACCGCGAAGGTTACGACTGGATCGCCGTGGAGCGGCCTCCGGCCACCCCCGAATGGGCGGCCATCATCGACAGGCTCGAACGGGCCGCCGGCTCGCCCGGTGAGCCGGTTTGAGATCGAGAGCCTAGACTCGGATCTTCAGCGCCCAGAGCATATACCCCACCGCCTGGCGGGCGCAGAGCTGCCAATAGCGGAGATCTTTCTTCGGAGGCGGGGCCGGCCGCGGCGAGCCGTAAACCGTCAGGCCCATCTCTTCCAGGAATTTTTTCGCCCGGAAGATGTGGTAGCCGTCGCTCACGACGATGCAGGAACGCAACTTCATCCGCCGCATGATCTCGGCCACGGCGGCGGTGCTCTGTGCGGTGCTTTCCGACTCCGGCTCGATGATGATCGCCTCCGAGGGGACGCCGCGGCTGACCAGGTAGGCGCGGCCGACCTCGCTTTCGGTGAAGTGCGGATCGCCGCCCGAGCCGCCCGTGGTGAGAATCAACGGCGCCAGGCCGCGGCGGTAGAGCTCGAGACCGTGGTCCAGTCGCGCCCGGAGAACCGGCGAGGGGCGGCCCCGATACGCGGCGGCGCCGAGGATGACGATCACGTCGGCGGGCCGGGCTTCGTCGAGGGTGGACTGCCGGTCGATGGCGACGACAAGCATCGCCAGCCACGTGCCGGCCGCCGCCGCCAGAGCGGCGAACAAGCCGGCAGCCAGCTTCAAGCGCCGTCGCATCGTTGAGGTATCATGCATGGCGAGGCAACTGCCGGTGCACGGGATGAGCGCCTCGTCGCGCTTCCCCTTAGTTTAAGCAGGCCGGCAGCAAAACGCGTTGGCTCAGCTTGGCCGGACACTTCACCTGAGGAGCCCGCACAACCCTCTGCTCAAACAGGTGCGGCGCGCCGTCTCCCGGGGCGGCCTGACCGAGGACGGCTGGCTGGTGGCCGAAGGCTTCCACCTGCTCGAGGAGGCTCTGCGGAGCGGACGTCCTGTACGGCGCCTGCTGGCAGCGGCCTCAGTGGCGCAAGAGGTGGAGCAGAGGATGCGCGGGTGGGCGGCGCCGCCTCTGAGCGTGGTCGCCGACGCGGTCTTTGAGGGAATCGCCTCGACGGAGACCACCCAGGGGGTAATCGCGCTGGTGGAACCGGCACGCTGGCGCGTTGAGGATCTGTTTCGCGGTCTTCCGCTGGTGGTGCTCCTGGATGGGATACAGGATCCGGGCAACGCCGGGGCGATTTTGCGCGCCGCGGAGGCCTTCGGGGCCACAGGGGCGATTCTTCTCCGGGGGACCGCGGGCGCCGCGCACCCGAAAACCCTCCGCGCCGCCGCCGGCTCCTGTTTTCGTTTGCCCCTCCTGGAGGGCCTGGACGCCGCCCAAGCCTTGGCCTGCTTAGCGGAGCGCGGCGTGAGCCTTTACGCGGCAATCCCCCGGGCTGGCCTGAGCATCGAGGAGGCCGATTTCCAGCGGGCCTGCGCGATCGTCTTCGGCAGCGAGGGCCGCGGGGTGAATCCTGCGCTGGCCTCCTCTGCCCGACGCATGAGAGTTCCGACCGAGGGCGTGGAAAGCCT